>NZ_MCBP01000001.1:0-730984 GCF_001705305.1 Paenibacillus kribbensis | reverse complement strand
CCTGCATAATGAAATGCAGTGACAAACCAAGAGAGTGTCCTTCAAAAAAAACCGGGTTTCTTCCTATTATAATAGGTTATGATATCGTAAAAGAATCAAGTTCGAAATGGAAGGGTCTATTGGATAACAAAGAAAAAACCTTTGTATATCAAGGGTTTGAGGGATTGTTATAAATTGCAAAATTGTCGGCTTGCCGATTTGATTTTATCTTTTAGTGTAGGAGGCGAACTTTTGAAGTTCGTCTTCTTCACCTTCATTCTGCGAAAATCCTAATACCTGGATAAATATGGGGTTTTATTCAAAAAGAGCAAACTTAAATAAATAGGAATTGGGTTAAAAGATTTTAGTCATACTTGCTCGCCAAGGAATGACTGCCGCTGTTCCATTCGAATATAAAGACCCATCAAATCGATATACAATTAGACCGGGCCGTCCGGGTACAGGGATATTAACTACTTCACGCGTTAGATAACCAATAAGTTGATGATTTTCCCAAAGAAGTCTTATAACAGGAAAAAGACCGCCACCCTCACCTGGTACACCTTGCCTAAAGTTACTAACTGGTCCTAACGGAATCTCATTCAGCGAACCAGTAAGCAGACCTATAGAATTGTCCTCAACTCCGCCTTCTGTCATTTCATTCAACCTCAGCACACCTGGTAAAACAATGTTACCAACAATGAACTCTGATCTCCAAATACTTGGAATAGGCAGTTGAATATTATCCCGAGTTTCATTAATAAACGAATTATTATGATTGTTCACATTAATCTCTCCTTAACTTCGTATTATACCTAACTTATACTTAGACGCTTGGAAGAGTTCTGATTTTTGATAAACAACAGTAAAAGTGTTATCCGAGATTGGTCAATTGTTTCTTCTTGCGTTGCTGAGTTTGAACCAAGTAAAATTCAGCCATTTTTAGTTTGATTTCTTGAATACATGAAAAGAACTCACAAATTGTAGCCTGTGAGTTTCTCAGTTTTCACCCTTGGAATAAAGCATTTCATGCCGTTTTAAGCACTTTTAATCAGGTTCGAGATGGAGGCAGTATCGGTTAGTGCCTTTCCTCCTTTTTCTTATTATTGGATATAGCGTTCATAAGGAGTAAGGAACGTTTTCAATTTGCACAGACATGGCAGGATGTCAAGTCGAACGTTTCGCCAGCACTTTACATACTGAGCCCTAGAACTATGATACAAAACGCTTGGCTATCGAGAGGATGGATAGGTGCTGTGAAGCCTATTGGTACCGGTTGCCCATGCTGCTTTTGTACCATAAATAACTACATTACCATCGTCCTGTACAACAAGAAATGCATTGCCCCAGCCGTTCGTGTCTGTAGCCCATATAGGATTTGGATATCCGTAAATTACAAAATTACCGTCTGTTTGCATGACTGCATAGTTAACTGCTCTGCCGTTAGTTTTACTACTCCATAGAGCTATTCCTCGACTGTATAATACAAGATTGCCATCCTCTTGAAGAATAAGTGTGTATGCCCCATTTGCCGATTGCAGACTCTGTCCTTTTAGAAGCATCTGTCCGGGTAATAATCTGTCCATATTCCCACTCCTTAACATAATATAGATTACCTTATGTTTTACCTAAAAAAACGTGATCTGAGACCGTAAGAGCGTATTCCAAAATAATATAGTTAAGTGAAGATGGGCACCGGAGAGGGGAGAAGATGGTGAGGTAAAATTATTGTTAGAACTGCAGATAGTTGCCCATCACTTATTTATGTTTGCTTAATAGGATGTTGTGAGTGACATAAACATAAGGAGGCATACCAACGGATGCAGAAGAAGAAAACTACAGTGAAGAAGAAAACTCTCACTTCTACACAGACACAGAGACATGTACATGAATTTGAAGGTAGTACCAAACTGGCTGAAGAAGGCGCAGACCGACATAACCATCGCTTTGCAGGTGTGACGGGGCAAGCGATTCGACAAGGAAGAAGCCATATCCATGAAATTGAACTTACGAATACTGATTTCTTAAACCATTTTCATAACCTGAGAAGGATTAGAACAGGACCCGCTATTCCGGTTGGAAATGGCAAGCATGTACATTTTGTTACAGGCCAAACTACATTAAATGATGGTCATGTACACCAATTTAATTTCGCAACCTTGATTCAGCAACCTCTTGTTTAATACGTTTTAGAAATGGCTTGTAAAGGATATTGAGTTGCATTTATCTATAACATAAAAAGAGGCAGTCCCTTGTAGGAGAAACCTACGGATCAAGGACAGCCTCTTTTTATTCGTGCAGCCTGTGCTTTCGGTAAAGTATTTCGTTCTACCAAAGTAACGCCGGGCAGCAGTTGCAGATCAGGATTCCAGATAAACTTCATCAATGGATACATGGCGTTCTTTGGACAAATCTACATACTCATTATCGCTAATCTTCACCAAGGGTCTGAAGTAGTCAATTGGATTATTCAGAATAATCGTTCCTGTCTGACCTGTAGTCAGAAGGACCTGCTTATTAATAAAATTCGGAAGCATATGGCGGATGAAAACCTGGGTAGCTTCAGGGTTCAGATGCCCAAAGCTCATGCTATGCAGCTGGCGCAACACGGCGAGCAATTCTTGCTTTGTCTGATACACACGATTGGAAATCATAGCGCTATACACGTCGGCAATAGCCGTTATGCTGGCGAAAGGGTGGATCTCTTCCTTGAAGAGTCCATGCGGATAACCGCTTCCATCTTCGCGCTCGTGATGTTGCAAGGCGACGATTGCTGAAATCTCATCACTGGTCGAATTGCGAATAATATCAAAGCCATAGAGGGGGTGCTTCTTCATTTCCTGAAATTCCTCAGGCGTTAGTTTATCTGGCTTATTCAATATTTCATCTGGTATCATGGACTTGCCTATATCGTGCAAGTATCCGGCTTTACCCGCGGCATAAGCCTCTTCCTCTGTATATCCCAGCCATGTGGCAATGTAATATGAGAGTACACCTACCTGGAGAGAATGATTATACGTATACTGATCTCCCCGTTCCATAATTAACAGCATTGATACGACATCTTTTTGATGAGCCAGTTCTGAAACAAGGGGGGCGAATAGCTCATCAACTCGAGATTCATCAAATTTGCCAGTTGCGGAAGCTTCGAGAAACATGCTCTCAAAGCCATGTATAGTCTGCTCCATGAGGGGGACGGCGCGTTTGAGGGATTCGGGGGAAGCTGGAACATCGGGGGCAAAGTCAACCGGAATGCTCGCTGAACCAGCATCAATGTCGATATAATCGACACCGTGCATGATAAGCTTGGAGATATCTTCATGCTGAAGCTCGGTGCCCTGAACCAAGACAGGTACACCGTGCCCGTTGTATGTATCGGATTTGAGGCGATCTCCGGGCTTGGCATCGGTAACGTGAACTCTCATGTGCTAACCTCCTTATTGTCGTAAATGTGTCGAAAATACGAAACAACCCTAATATATCAAGAATTATATGGGATGACAACGACTAATTTACTATTATTCCGAGTTGTAAAATAGGTACGAGGAACCCTCTCGTCTCAGATGCATACGAAGGTAAGTGTTAATGTTATTCACTGTATCGATGACTTGAGGCTCTCCCCACTCATATGTACCATAATGATAAAGAAAATGGTATCCTTAAACATTAGAAGCTTCAAAGTCGATATAAAAAGAGGAGGCGGTTATGGATATGACGACTCGGCAAATGTTGACCATTTTGCATACGAATGATATACATAGTCATTTTGGCAGTATGCCTTCGATAGCCGCAATGATTGATGAACAAAGAGCCGCATTAGGAGATGCGCTGCTCGTACTGGATATAGGAGACCACATGGACCGGATGGCCCCCGAAACAGAAGGGACGCTGGGTAGGGCAAATGTGGATGTGATCAATCTAACAGGATACGATGCGATTACGATCGGTAACAACGAAGGACTGACGTTTACCCCGGATATTATTGAACAGGCCTATGCGGGAATTCACTGTCCGGTCGTATGTGGCAATATGATAGAAAGTGCTACGGGGGTAAGACCTTCGTGGATGAAGGAATCTCTGATTTTGGACAAGGCAGGGATCAAGGTCGGTTTGCTCGGCGTGACGGCTCCTTTTACAGAGTTTTATCAACTGCTGGGCTGGAATGCTCTCGATCCGTTCGAGGTACTGGGTGAGCAGATCGCAGCACTGAGGAAGCAGGTTGATGTTTTGGTCGTGATGTCTCATCTGGGTTTGCCTTCCGATGAGAAATTAGCGTCACAGTTTCCTGAAATTGATGTTATTCTCGGAGGCCACACCCATCATGTGCTGGAAAAACCGCTTCGGATCGGGAACACTGCTTTATGTGGGGCGGGTAAGTTCGGAACACTGCTGGGTGAAGTGACACTAACACGTAGCAGCAGTCATGAACCATTTCGGGTGACGTCAGGCGGCGTAATTCCTGTGGATCAGACGCTTTTGGACGAAAATGTGACATCGGTCATCGCTCTGCATCGCAGACAAGCAGAGCGTGCTTTGGAGAGCACCGTAGCTGTGACGGATCGGGAACTGGGGATTGCATACGATCAGGAGTCCCCTTTCGGGAATTTGCTGGCACAATCGGTGTCACATTTTACAGGAACAGCAATTGCTCTGGTTAATGCGGGACAACTGCTTGGTTCGTTGCCTCAAGGGGATATCAGCAAAGGAATGCTGCATTCCTTATGTCCTTCGCCGATAAATGCCTGTGTTATGAAGTTGCAGGGAAGGGACATTCGACTGGCACTGGAGCAGTCCTTATTGCCTGAATTTGCGGACAAGCCAATGATGGGATTTGGCTTCAGAGGTAAAGTGCTTGGCACGATGTGTGTGGAAGGTTTGGAGATAGAGTATGACCCGGATCGCGCTCCTTATGATAAAGTCACGCACATTCGTGTAGCGGGTGGTATCTTGGAAGAGCAAGAGGAATATACGGTGGGTACGCTGGATATGTTCACTTTCAGAGCAGGTTATGAGGTGCTTGCGAACGGAACGGATCTCCGATTTATGCTTCCAGAATTTTTACGGGATTTGATTGAAATGGAGTTGAAGCGTCCGGGCGCGATGGAAGAGTGTTTTGCAGCTAGGTGGCTTCAGGTATCAAAACAATCGGGAGAGGATTAAGCTGCGACTGGTACCTGTTACATTATTGAGAGCCGGCATGAAGCTGGGCAAAAAAATATTCAATGAAAACGGAATGGTGCTGCTCTCTGAGGGTGTTGAGCTTACTCCGCGATTGATTGAACGTCTAGGCCAAGTCGGTATTGGATATGTATACATTGAGGATGCGGTGACCGAAGATATCGTGATTCCTGAAATGATCCATGAACAGACAAGGGCGGCGGCGCTACAGGAGATCAAAAAGCAGTTTCAGGATCTGTCATCCTATTCCGTAGATCATAGGAACAAATATTTTGGAAAGTCCTTTTATAAGGTGATGGAGTCCATTCTGGACGATATCGGAAGCCGCCAGGATGCCATCATTATGCTGATGGATATTGGGGCTGCGGACCAGGATTTGTATCATCATTCATTAAACGTATGTCTGTATACGCTTGTACTGGGAATAGCCAATGGCTACGATCACAACCAGCTTATGGAACTGGGAATAGGTTCATTATTGCACGATATTGGAAAAATGAAAATTTCACCTCAAGTGCTCTATAAGCCGGGCAAATTGACAGACGAAGAATACGAGCATATGAAAACACACGCGGTAATTGGCTACAAGCTGCTTAAAGATGAACCGGGGATTCCCTTGTTGTCAGCTCACTGTGCATTGCAGCATCATGAGCGTATCGACGGCAGCGGATATCCAAACGCTTGGAAGAAGGACCAAATCCACGAATATGCGAAATGGATCGGTTTGGTGGATTCATACGACGCCATGACAGCAAGCCGGATATATAAGCAGGCGTTGTTGCCTTATGAAGCGATGGAGGTGCTGTACGCCGGTGCAGGCACGCTGTATGAGCAGCGGATGCTGGAAGCCTTCCGTGACTGTGTAGCAATTTACCCCCTGGGGCTCTCTGTAGTGCTCAATACAGGGGAAGAAGGGGTTGTAGTGCGTATACACCCCAAAATTCCGCAACGGCCTGTCATTCGCATTGTGAGAGACCGGGATGGGCAGGAACTGAAAGCACCTTACGATGTGGATCTGTCCGTATCCCTTTCGGTTATGATTACGAACACACTGGGTGCGACCGTAGTCCCTTTCGGCGAAGTACATGTAGATTAGCAGAAGATGTGGAAGAAAGCATGCAGACGCTTTACACATCATGATATGATAATTATACGTCTTTTGAGGTTAATAACAGAAATAAGGTGAAAACATAATGACAGTTCTACAAAACAACTCACTTCTCCCCATATCGCCAGCGTATGATCCGTGGGACCCGATTGTCTCGCTGCGTACACATGGTCGCCATTTACTGACAAGTGTGGAAATGACCGTAACGCATCTGTGCAATATGCGTTGTGAGCATTGCGCTGTTGGCGATATGCTGGTCATGAAGGAGGCTCCTTTCCTACCGCTAGATCTGATGTTGAAGCGGTTGGATGAGGTTGAGCATCTGGAGACGATCAGTATTACTGGCGGAGAACCTGCTTTGCTCGATAAAACGGTTGACGAAGTGATCGTACCGCTGCTGAAATATGCCAAGGAGCGCGGCATTCGCTCGCAAATTAACTCCAACCTGACATTGGATATCCGCAGATATGAGAAGATGCTTCCTTATCTGGATGTTATGCATATATCGTTTAATTATTTGAATGCTGACGATTTTTATGAAGTGGGTTTTGCGAATACCGGACGTCCGACTCCACGCGCGGGTGCTGTTCGCCTTTATGAGAAAATGGTAGAGAATGCTCACAAGCTAAGCGAGATGGGCATGTTCATTTCAGCTGAATCCATGATTAATTATCGGACTCACACGAAGCTGGACGGCATTCATCAGTTAATCAATGAAATGGGATGCCGACGGCATGAGGTTCATCCGATGTACGCATCCAATTTTGCCTCTGCCCTGCCTGTGCTCTCACTGGGCGACATGCGCAGTGCAATCCATAAGCTGCTGGATGTACGTAATCAGGATATGTGGATGTTATTTGGCACCCTGCCGTTCTTTGCATGCTCCGATCGGGAGGAGGATCGCAAGCTGCTTCGCCGACTGCTTCAGGAACCGAATATTACAGTTCGTAATGATCCGGATGGTAGAAACCGCGTTAATGTGAATATGTTCACGGGTAGCGTGTACGTGACGGATTTCGCAGACATTCCTGCTTTTGGAAACATTCAGGAGCAGGGTTTGGACGAAATTTTTGGTGAATGGCTGAATGAGCATCCGCTAAACCAGACCGTCAACTGCCATTGTGATGCCGCTGCCTGCTGCGGACCGAATCTGCTTGTCGCGGACATGTATTACAAGGGAGTAGATTTTAAATCAAGAAAAGCATTACAACTATAAGCATGTTGCATGATGTCATTCGCAATTTTCAATTCGTCTAGATAGTTCACGATGAGTGCTGCAAGTCAAATGATGCAAAATGCTATCTATAAGAAATGGGGAGTTCGTATTGGAAGGTCATACCGAGTTTCATTGGGGATTGCTAGTTGTGAATCTCCTCTTGGTACTGCTGCTTGTCTTTCTTAACGGTGTATTTGTGGCCGCAGAGTTTTCGCTGGTCAAAATGCGCCAATCCCGATTGACGCAGCTCCAAAGCGAGGGTCATCGCCTGGCAGGCTATGCGCTGAAGGTGAACCAAAAGCTGGATGCTTATCTGTCCGCCACCCAACTGGGCATTACGCTGGCTTCACTCGGCTTGGGCTGGATCGGTGAGCCAGCAATATCCGGCTACCTGATAGAGCCACTCATGCACAAACTCGGTGTAACTGACGCTACACTGATTACAACAGTATCCGTAGTTGTCGGATTTTGCGTAATTACCTTTTTGCATATTGTATTGGGCGAGCTGGCTCCGAAGTCTCTGGCGATTCAGAAAACCGAAGGGGTGGCGTTATTTTTATCGGCTCCTTTGCTGCTCTTCTACAAGATTTTTCTGCCCGTGATCTGGGTGTTGAATGCGGCTGCGAATTTACTGCTGCGAACATTTGGCATTCAGCCGGCAAGTGAAGCTGAAGCGGCGCACTCGGAGGAAGAAATTCGGATATTAATGAATCAGAGCGCCAAAAGCGGTGTGATTGATAAGGACGAAATCAAGCTGATGGATAATATTTTTGATTTTTCCGACTTGCTTGCCCGTGAAATTATGCTACCCCGTACGGATATGGACTGTTTGTACACAAACTTATCGTTCAAGGAAAATCTGAAAATCATCAGTGATACCAAGCATTCTCGCTACCCGGTAGCGGTCGAGGACAAAGATCAGATTATCGGTTTTGTTCATATTACGGATCTTCTGTTAGCTGAGCAAGGGGAGCAGCTGGATCTGGCCTCGGTAGTACGTCCTATTTTGAATGTACCGGAGTCTATGGAAGTGAGTCATGTGCTCCGTCTTATGCAGAAAAAGCATTCCCAAATGACCCTCGTGGTGGATGAATACGGCGGAACGGCCGGATTGCTAACAGCTGAGGAAATATTGGAGGAAATCGTCGGGGACCTCTATGATGAGTTTGAGGATGAGCGTCCGAGCGTGGAAATAAAGGAAAACTTTATCTCTGTAGATGGCCGTATGCTCATTGAGGATGTCAATGATTTGACTGGTGTGAGCATTGAAGACGACGAGGTGGATTCCATCGGAGGCTGGTTGTTCAAGGAATTGGAAGGCAGCCCGGTGAAGGGGAAGAAAATTGAGTTTTATAACCTGACCTTTGAGGTGGAGGAAGCAACCAGGCTTCGCATTATGAGGGTTAAGATTCATCGCAAGCCTGAACCTGTGATTGAAGATGAGCTTTCTACCGATGAATCCTGATCCCAATAGATAGGTGCGGTCAGTTCAGGTATGAAGTTATTATAGAGGAATAGAGAAGGAGCCTTTGAATCCACGTTATCGTGGTTTTGAAGGTTCTTTTTTTATCTGCAATTTTTTGTTCGAGACTTGGGCGATGCGGCATATGTTGAATAGTAAAGCAGATGGATCAATTAAAGGAGGTCCCGGCCCGTGAAATTTCCCCAGCAAGGTGAGTATGCACCGTTTGTCGGTCCGTTCGATCCGTGCCCGCCCGTACTGTGCAAGACTTATGTGCTACCGCCAAATTTGTTTGTACAATTTCAGCCCCCCGGTCTGCCACAATTCAGCCCGGAAGAGGCGCTGACGAGAGGAACGCTATGGCCATTGCTTTTCAGCCCTTACCAGCCTATGAGAAACCAGGGGGGAGACGAGTAACATGGAGCATCCAAATCCAAATCAGGGTCAGCCCCACAACCAGTCTCAACAGCCAAACGAGCAAGAAAGTCAGCATCAACAGCAGAATCAATACCATACCCCCTATTCAAATCCGTATCAGTACCAGTATCAAAATCAATACCAAAACCCGAACCAGTACCAGAGCCAAGCTCAGGAATACAATCAAGCCAGAAACTCGGCGCCGGGCTATACGCCCCAAACCAAACCGGGGGATAAACAGTTTTATGCGTTGTTGGAGAAGCTCCAAGCGGTGGATTTTGTGCTGGTGGAGCTGAATTTGTATCTCAATACGCACCCGGATGATTTGCAGGCCATCGAACAGTTCAACAAGCTCACACAGGAAAGAACAGCGATTGCTAACGAGTACCAGCTTCTCTATGGGCCTTTGCAAAACTTTGGCCGTGCCTATTCCAAATATCCTTGGGAGTGGAGCCAGTCCCCTTGGCCGTGGCAGGTATAGGCAGGTACAACTTTTTATAAAGGAGGAACATGAATGTGGGTATATGAGAAAAAGCTGCAATATCCTGTACGTGTTAGTAAATGTGACCCTCACATGGCCAAGCTGCTCATGGAGCAGTATGGTGGAGCGGATGGTGAGCTCGCCGCAGCTTTGCGTTACCTGAATCAGCGTTATACAATTCCCGATAAGGTCATCGGTGTATTAAATGATATAGGCACGGAGGAATTTGCTCACCTTGAGATGATTGCCACGATGATTTACAAGCTGACGAAGGATGCGACTGTGGAGCAATTGAAAGCGGCCGGTCTGGGCGAACATTATGCGGCGCATGACCGTGCTTTATTTTACCAAAGCGCAGGCGGAGTTCCTTTTACAGCGACTTATATTCAAGCCAAGGGCGATCCCATCGCAGACTTGTATGAGGATATTGCGGCAGAGGAAAAGGCGAGAGCTACATACCAGTGGCTGATTGATTTGACAGATGATGTGGATTTGCAGGATAGTTTGAAGTTTTTGCGTGAACGCGAAATAATCCATTCGCTCCGCTTCCGCGAGTCTGTGGAAATTTTGAAGGGAGAACGGGACCGGAAGAAAGTGTTTTGAGGGAGTTTTTGTAACAGCTAATAGAGATGGCCATCTGCAAGCATCAAGTGCAGGTGGCCTTACTTTTGTTAGAGTAAAATTAATTGTTTGGAATAATGAATTTATTCTCCATATTCTAGTTGTGAAAAATACTGCTCGTTATATACGACACTCGGATGAGTAGGATGGTGTCGCTGGGCCATGCGATGATGCAATTTTGCCTTGTCGATGTCACCGATTCGGTCATAGCACAGGCATAATTGCAAGTGTGGAAGCCAGGTATAGTACGACGAATTAGTTAAGGCCATTGCATCTTGTGGTGGCTCAATCAGCGTCGCCTGCCTGAACCAATAAATGGCTTGAGTATATTGCTCGTCTTCAATCAGTAAATTGCCAAAGACACAGCAGAACTGGGCGCGCGGTGCATCGAGGTTCAGTGTGCGAAGCAGGGCCATACGCTGCTCCTGTTTTTGACCTTGGCTACCGTAGCAATCTGCAAGCTTGAAGCAAGCAGCAATCCGGTCCTCAATCCATCCCTGATTTAGCCCCAAATAGTATTTATACTGCTGAATGGCTTCTTGCGTCCGTCCGTTGTCATACAGTTCATTGGCAAAGTAGTAGTGATCTCGTTCAGAAAATACGGTTCCCTGCTCCAGATGCTTAAGATAGATGTGCAAATTGCGGTCGCTATATGCGCGTGTCTTTTTGTGAGTCACCGCCATATTGCTGTGGAGGGTGCTGCCCGTCACATTCAGGAATTCATGTACAAATCCGATCCATCTGAATTTACACTCCCGGCGCACAATCCGATTTCTTTTCAGCTTATGCAGCGGTTGTCCCCGTTCATCTACGGATAATACATAATCCATCGTAATGCTGTCATAGGAGAGGGTGGCTTGTGTTTTCCAGTTGAGAAAGGAGATACGGTCTTTTTCTTCCAGTATGTCGTCCGCATCCAGCCAAAATTGATAGTCCTGGGTTGCCTGATCAAATGCATAGTTGCGGGCTGCAGAAAAGTCATCACACCATTCAAAACGATATATCTTGGCGTTGAACAACGCAGCCACCTCTTGAGTGCGGTCGGTAGAGCCTGTATCGACGATAATGATTTCATCCACCAGGTCATGGACTGATTTAAGACAGGTATGAAGTGCTTCTTCTTCATTTTTGACAATCATACATAAGCTGACGGTTACCATGCCCTTTGTCCCTCCCAACAAACTTGGTATACTCTCCATTTTATTGAGAAAGCTTGCTCATTATGTAGTCATCCCAATTGGACGAGTGAAGCCTGTATCATGATCATAAATTCAATCCTGCACTAATAAATTAGAAGATCAAAGTCTGATGCAAGAGGGGAGGGCATGGATAGACCGTTCATTTCACTCTGTATGATTGCAACTTTGCAGATGCATGAAATTCGGGATTAGCGTGTGCGGCCAGGAATGAATTCTATAGCTGAATGGGAAGATTGTATTTTTGGATTGATGTGTTTTCATTGATATTTCCAGGTGAAAGTCCATTCATATCACGCTCGCTCTCTTATTACTTGAGCGCAATTATGGTATGCGCTAGGGCATGGAGGGGGACGGTTATGAGGCTTTCGCCTGATGGAGGCGTTGCTCATGCGTATACTAATCGGCAGTCCGGTACATCAGAAGCCCGAAATTTTGAGTTTGTTTCTTCAAGCATTGGAGCGATTGGACTCACCTGACGTGCTGCCGGATTATTTGTTTGTCGATGATAATGACAATCCGATCTCAAGCAGGTGGCTTGTTGATTTTGCCAATCGGCTGCCAGGGCGGGTTTTGCCCTTGTTGACAGACTTGCAGCAAGCGGAGAACCGCAGTGATGAGAACACCCACTATTGGCCGCCTGCTCTCGTCTGGAAAGTGGCCGGCTTTAAAAATCGTCTCATTGAGTATGCGCTTCAGCATCATTATGACGCGCTATTTTTGGTTGATTCAGACCTGGTTCTCCATTCCCGTACCCTGCGCAGGCTGATAGAGACGGAGAAGGATATCGTATCCGAGATTTTCTGGACACGATGGCAGCCGGATGGGGCACTGTTGCCTCAGGTGTGGGTCAGTGACGAATATAATTTGTTTCATCGTGATGAAGGCGAGGTATTGTCAGCAGAGGAGCGAGCACATCGCGAGCTGCATTTTATACACCAGCTGCATATTCCGGGCTTGTATGAGGTGGGCGGTCTGGGAGCTTGTACCTTAATCCGCAGACGGGCGCTGGAAGCAGGGGTTCACTTTGGTAAGATTAAAAACGTTTCCTATTGGGGGGAAGATCGGCATTTTTGTATCCGGGCGGCAGCGTATGGATTTCCGCTTTTTGTAGATACGCACTATCCGGCGATGCATCTGTACCGGGAAGCGGATCGGATCAAGGCAGAGCAGTTACTATCTACCCTAAACTATTTTACTTCGAGTGCTGCTAATACGGACCATCCAGAACATTTAGCTCATGCAGAACACCTAGATGCTTCTAATCATTCTCCGTCCTACAATCGTTCTACTCCATCAAGAACCCCTAAGTTCTCTGAGCCCGGTATACCTGACCATCTCCGTGAGTCTGCTGTTTTTGCCAAGTACACTACGGATTCTTTTGTAGTGCCGCAAGCCTTCTCCGGACCACGTCAAAGTGAGCTTCATACACCAGTTGCCTCCAAGCCCAAACTGACGCTGAGTATGACGGTATCCAATGAGGTGGATCGCAAGCTCAGAGATGTGCTCCGAAGTCATCTGGAATACATTGATGAAGCGGTCATTATTGATGATGGCAGTCATGACGGTAGCGGTGAATTGTGCCGGGAGCTGCTGAAGGGAATTCCACTGCATTTGATTCGGAATGAAACAGCCTCCTTTACCAATGAAGTTGAACTGCGGAAGCAGCAGTGGAGAGAGACTGTGGCCTCCTCCCCGGAATGGATTTTGAATATGGATGCTGACGAAATGTTCGAATCCCGATTTGCTCAAGGGGTACATTCTTTGTTAGCGGGAACGAAAGCCGATACGATTTGCTTCAGGCTGTATGATATGTGGTCTTCCACGCATTATCGCGATGATGACTATTGGCAGGCCCATCGGTATTATCGCCCATTTTTAATTCGATACAAGGAAGGGTTTTCCTATAAATGGAAGGAGCAATCCTTGCACTGCGGGAGATTTCCCGATAATGTGCTTGACCTTCCCAGTGAGATCAGCAACTACCGTATCCAGCATTGGGGATGGTATACACCTGCTATTCGGGCAGCCAAATTTGAATGGTACCAGCTGTTGGACCCGAATGCTCGTTATGGCTGGAAAGAGCAATATGAATCGATTTTGGATCCGAATCCCCGGCTCACGCTTTGGGTAGATCAAGATAGCAAAAATGTAAGGGACGAACCGGCCTCTGAACATGAAGATATCCATTACAATACCACTTCGGATGTCGCCAAGATTGCCAGTGTTCAGGTTGTTGATAATCCGGAGCCGGAAATCAACGAGGAAGCTAAGGACACATTTTTTGAACAGGGAGAAGCGCAAGAAAAAGGAGCAGAGCAGGGCGTGAAATGCAAATTATGCGGCTCATCTGAAACAGGCGTATTTCATCGATATGAGCATTTTACATTGCTGGGGTGCGGCTCCTGTGGATTGGTTTTCCGTAATGATGTGGATCGTATACAGCCTGAGGATATGATTGCAGAGATTTATAATGCCAAATGGGTTGCCATGCGGGATAGCGCTGCGGCTTCAACCTACGGAGAGCATGCCCTTTTTGGACTTATGCTACTGGATATGTTCAGCCCGGGCAAAGGAAATTTGCTCGAGATCGGATCGGGGACCGGAGAATTTATCCATGCCGCGCTTCAAAGCGGATGGAATGCAGTGGGGATTGAGCCTTCTATTGACTCGCGTGCCTATGCCAAAGACAAATATGATGTAGATTTGTTGCCAGGCTACTGGAACGGAAAAATTGAAATAGCCGATCTTGTACAAGAACCGGAAAAAACGGAAAACATCAATGAAACACAGGAAGTGAATGAAACACCAAAAACGGAGGAGGATACTGACTTATCCTTGGATAACCAATACGAGGCCGTTGCATGCTGGCATGTGCTGGAGCATATTGCGGACCCGATTGCCTTTTTGACGGATTTACGCGAACAGCTTCAGCCTGACGGGACGTTATATATTACAGTTCCCAATAAAAACTCGTTTACCAATGAAGCTTACGGCGCTTATTCACCTTTATTCACGGAGGAAGATCATTTGTATCATTATTCGGAGCATACGTTGGCGCTGCTACTGGCCAAGTCCGGCTTACGCCCGGTAGCTTTGTTCACCCGTCAGCTTTCCTCCGGTTTGGATGCCTTGCTGGAAGCCCATCCGTTGTACGGTGAGCTTGATTTTACGGAACGAATGGGGCTGCTGGCCAAACTTCAAGGTGAGAGACGGGGGCATGAACTCTGCTGTGTCGCAAGGGCAATTTGATCATTTGAACAGGAGGCTGCATCCATTCAAATTTGACCGCTCTGCCTTATGAGGATGCCAGCTTTAATAAAATTGTATGTATTTCGGTGCTGGAGCATCATGTGGGGCGGTTTGCATTGTTTTAGGGCTGTTTTAAAAAAATATTAGGGTTATCAGTATGCGCTATGAGGTTTACACAGACCTCTCTTATTGCTTATCATGAGAGGGGTTGAAGTTGTAAACCTACATAGGAAAGGAATGACTGATAACTACATGAACAATGCAACTGTGTTGAAGAAACCTGAGGCTATGGTATTTGATATGGACGGTACACTTTTTCAGACGGAAACGCTGCTGCTACCTGCGTACCACAAACTGTTTGATACGCTGCGCGCCGAGGGGCTTTATGAAGGAGCGACTCCTCCCGAGGAGCTTATTCTGAATAGCTTGGGCATGCTGCTGGACGAAATCTGGAGAAGAGTGATGCCAGAAGCCAGTGAAGCAGCCCACAGAAGAGCGGACGAGCTGCTGCTTCAGCTAGAGCTGGAAGGATTGAAGAACGGAAGTCATGCGCTGTATCCACATGTAAAAGAAACACTTCAGGCCCTCCATGAGCAGGGTGTCCGACTATTTGTAGCAAGTAACGGGCTGGAGGATTATGTAAAGGGAATCGCTGCTGCCTATGAAATGGCTCCCATTTTTGAAGGTTTGTACAGTGCCGGGGAGTACAGCACGCTTTCCAAAGTGGATTTGCTGAAAATTTTGTTGAGCAAGCATGATATTTCGAACATATGGATGGTTGGAGACCGCTCCTCTGATGTGGAAGCGGGTAAAAAGAACGGACAGACGGTCATCGGCTGCGCTTATGCCGGATTTGGCGTAAACGACGAGTTGCAGGGCTCCGATGCGATTATTACGGATTTCACGCAGTTGCTTACGCTTTATAAAAACGCTAAGTAATTACGTACCACAAATTACTGCTTCTAGATACGCTTGACGCGTCATATATATAAGATACACACAATGCAAGCAATGTCGGGCAGACAACAAAAAAAGGAAGGCAGCCACTTTACGCGGAGCCTTCCTTTGCCTTATTCTCTGTTTTATTCTCTGTTTTATTTTCTGTTTTATTCTCTGCTTTATTCTCTGCTTTATCTTCTGTTTTGTGATCCGTCTGCGGCTTTGGATTAATCTGTGTGTGGTAGACCCACAAGGCGTATTCCATGGGCCTGGCGATGGCACGGCGATAGGTCTCTTTTTCACCAATACGTGAAAATACCTCGCGGGCTGGCTTTGGATTGACCTCCAGCACGTAAATTTGACCGTCCTTGTTGATTGCCAGATCAAGCGCAAGCTCACACAATGCTCCGTAGCTCTTCTCCAGGTAAGCAGCAATATCCAGCCCGAGCTTTTCCCCTTGCTTGATAATTTTCTCTCTATGGTCTTCATCACGAATCCATTGAGTCAGCAGTTGGTTCATCGGTACCGCCTTGCCTCCGCCATGGAGGTTGGAAGTGACGCTTCGATGTGCCCCGATCCGTCCGGCGCATCCGGTTAATTCCCATACTCCTTGGCTATTTTTCTGTACCAGCATGCGGTAATCATGGACCCTGCCATTCGGCAGCTGTACAGGAATGCCTTCCTGAACGATGTAGTTATCCATGTTCCATCTGCTTAAACGTGGCTCCAGACGGTCCAGGCGTACCCGTTGCTGGGGAATAATGCGACGCTTGAGATTGCGGCCCTCAACCAGATACAGGTTCCCTTGCCTGTTAACAGGCTCAATGCGTAAAATACCACGTCCCCCCGTACCGTTAATCGGTTTGAGGTACACCAGTGAATTCTGTTTGAGCATTCGCTTTACACTATGAAATCCATCGAATAGCTCTGTTGCAGGCAGATGGGGACGAAAGGCAGCCCTTCTCGCAAGCTGCTGATGAATGGCCCATTTGTTACTCAGCGGTCGGTTTAAATAGACAAGGTCTGTATATTTCAATCGAAACTGCTTCAATTGAAGATACCGCTCACTACGCTGTACCCGGCAGCGGTCGAAAATCATATCAGGGAATTCCCGCCATTTTAGGGTCCATTTCCCGCTGTGTGGATCATAGATTTGGGCAAGGAGCAGCTTGCGATCCTTATGGACATCCGCAGGAGTGAATACATACGTATCCAGTCCCAGTCTTTTGCCTTCTGCAATCATGCGCTCATATATGTCGCGCTCCTCCAAATGCTTCTTGTTGTTCAAATACAAGGTCATGATGCCTAGGACAGGTTTTGGCACAGCATTCCACCTTCCTCTGCCGTCTGCTTATCTTCAGATAGCTCCCCGCGAAATATCAGCGTGGGTTTTCCGGTCGGTCCAGTCGTCATTTCATTCGCAACAAGTCCGGCTCGAAAACAGGTTTTGAGACTGGCTATATTGTCGGCGGCTACGCTGCACGTCAGGCGGTGCAACTGTTTGAGCTGGGCGGACAGCAGTCTAGCGCCCAGTCTGCGGCCCCGGTAAAGCGGACGAACGATCACGATGCATGCATCCTTCCCGTAATTCAAAGCGAGGGAAAATCCCGCAATCCGCAAGCCCTTCTCTGTGCGCACATAAGCGCACAGGAGAGAGGAGCCGGGATTGTTCAATTGCTCCGGTGTTAAAACGGCCAATTGCCGCAGAGCATTGCGAGTAATGCGCATGCCGCCTGAACTACGGGCGAGAAACAGTAACTGTCGTCGTCTCAGCAGCCAGCTTCGGGTGGGCATATGATGAACATCACTAATTTGCGGCATGATTCCACTTCCTTGATCATGATTTCATTCGCCCGGCCAAAAAGGAGCTGTACTGGAATATGCGTCTCAGCGATTTTTGACGGATTTCCGGCTCGTCGAATTTCATTGGTTTGGCATTGGCTTCAAAAAACCAGAGAGTTCCATTTGTATCCACACCCAAATCCATGGACATTTCGCCGTGGGAAAGGCCGGATGCGCGCTCAATTTGACGTGCAATCTGAAGGGCCGTGCTTTTAATTTTGTTCAGCAATTCCGTGCTGTCCTCAGGTCCGAACAGGGAGGAGAGAAGCTGGAACGGGTCCTCCACACTTCCACCGCGCGGAACATGTGTCGTAATGCTTCCTTTCCCCGCCAGTCTGGCGCCGACTCCGGTAATGCTCCACGAACCGCGGGCATTTTTTTGTACCAGGATACGCAGGTCGAAAGGCTTTTTCTGATAAGTTGCCAGATCAATCCCCTGCTGAATGATATAAGGCGAATTACCTGCTTCCCGGCGGATACGTCCCCACAGCCGGGACAGCGACACGGATCTGTAGGTCACGCTTTTTTTGTCATGCTGAATCGTCAGCCTGTAGGCCATTAGATGCTCTGGCCGGAATTTAAGAATCATAATTCCCTTTCCGGCCTTGCCATTTTCCGGCTTGAGGTACAGGTACGGAAACGCAGATAGCATCTTCCCCAAGGCAGACAGGTCGCTTAACCGTTTGGTTGCGGGAACGAGTTGCCGTGTGGATTCTGAGGTGCGGAGCCATTTGAACAGTTCCCACTTGTTAAAAAAACCTGGATTGTATAGCTCAATGCCAGAAGTGTGTGAAATTTCATCCAGCTTTGTGCGCACAGAGGCTTTAAGTTCATAATTGCGGTTTGGGATACGATTATAAATGACCTGCGGAAGCGGGAAATCTTGTTCCTCCCAAGCCTGTAAGCTTTTGTTGAAGATATAGCCCTTGACCGTTTCAGCTGCCAGCTTCAGGTCCCTGACGGTAACGATGTACACCTGATAGCCCATCCGTGTTCCCGTTTCAAGGATATCCCTGAAATTACGCTGATTCCCCTTGAAAAATTGTCCGTCGTCGTGCACGGTCAATACAGCAACGACTGGTTTTTGCTCCGCCCGGATATTCATAGTTCCTCTTTTCTGCGGAATTTACTAAGGTAAAGACAGTGGTCCAAAATATGCTCCACGGATGCTTTACCCTCCGCACGCAACGATGGATGTTGGAAAATGGATCGACCGGGCTTGGAGTTGGCTTCAAACATCCATACCTTTTCATCCTGATCAATGCCCAGATCGAAGCCGATTTCACCCAGCAGATGTTGATGATGGTTCTCAATGGCTTCTGCGAGCGTAACCGCTACATTCTTGGCACGTTGTAGCACCTCGCCCGCCCGGTCGCCGAATACCCGGTCCAGCGCTTGCTCCGGTGTCATCAGGGAGCCACCGTTTTTAATATGAGTCGTGACACTGCCACGTCCGGATTTTTTGGCTCCAATTCCGACGACGACCCATTGGTTATTGCCGTTCTTGTGCATATGAAACCGGAAATCAATCGGGCAATTGTCAATCTCGATCAGCTGAATTCCTTGCTGAATGAGGTAGCCTTTTAACGTCTGGCCTTGATTGGAATGAAGCATACGGAGCATCGAGTTGAAAGATGTGAAGCGCAATAATACATTGCTATTTTTTTTGCGATACCTCACAAAATAGCCTTGTTTGGGAACATGGGAAAGACGGTAAATCCCTTTGCCGAGACTGCCTCCACTTGGCTTGTAATAAGCAAATTGATGACGCTCCAGCATGCCTCGGATTCGTTCAGAGCTGGGATTCATATACGATTCAGGGACATAGCGGTTGACTTCCGGATTACTTTCCAGCAGATGATAGATATCTGATTTATTGAAAAAGCTCCAGTTAAAGAAGGGAATTCGTTTGCGGGAAAACCGCTCGCGTAGCTGATTGATCGCCGGGGAGAAATCAGCGCGACGGCTCGGTAAACGATTATAAATCACATCCGGCAGAGGTATGATTTTACGTGTGAAATCCCCGCTGGATGATAGAAAATAGCCATTAATCGTATCATTTTGCCAGTTGATATCCCGAGGAGTGAAGGCAAAAATATAAGATTTATTGCTGCCTTCCTTCAGCAGCTGCTTAATAAAGCCTGTGCGTGATCCAAAAGGCCGGGTGGTGGAGGGGGTGCCGTCAGACAATACTCCAATCAGCGGTCCTAGCTGTACATCACCGTCCAGATTTCGCAAATAGATGGACCCGCTTTTGGGAACACGGATTGCATTACGCAAGCCGGAGGTCAAGTATAGATGACGCCCCGCCTTCTGAATCGGTTTCACAGTGGCGGGAATCTGATCCTTACCAAGCCGCAGACGAATGGACTTGGCTCCGGATAATTTAAGGCTTTTCAACAAGGCAGTGGATATATAAGCCACCTTGTCGGGCTGCTGTGAGAAATGCACATTGCAATGCGTTAAACTCATCTGTTTATCCTCCTATACCGTATGTTCAAGGGAGGCGCCCATGCCCTGTAGCCCCGTCGTTTTGGATTGGGTTATTAAATATCGGGCATACTCGAGCGGGCGGTTGATCGCCCGGAAAGCGCACTTTGGCTGGCGGATCTGAAAAAAGGAAGCCCGACCAGGCCGGGAATTCACCTCCAATAGCCAGATGTTCCCGTCCCGATCAATACCATAATCAATTCCCAGCTCACCAAGGCGACCATATCGTTCCTCCAGCGCCCCGGTAATGGTCAGGGACAGCTTCATCATCTGTCCGATGATGAGAGGCGTGCTGTCCGCGCCAAATTGTTCACGAAGGTAAGGCTCTGTCGGATGCGCTTCGCCTCCGCCGTGCAGATTGGAGGTCAGCGTTCCTTTCCTGCCTTCTCTCACGGCAAAGCCCGTCAGGCACCAACAGCCGTGGCCATCCTTTTGCATAAGTGCGCGGACATCAAAGGGACGCCCGCTTTGACTCGTTAATTTCAAATAAGGCTGCACGATGTAGGCACGTTTGTCTGTAATTCCGTTGATCCATGACAAGCCTGCATCCAGATTGGAAAACAAACGCCGGAACGTGCGATTTTGGGAGTCTCTGCCTTGTATGAGCAGTCCCCGGTCTCCTTCCGCTAGGCGGAGATACAGTGTACCCTTGCCGTGCGTTCCGGCCTGCGGCTTCATAAACAGCCCCGAATGGCGTCGCAGCCACTCCATAAGCTGGGCCGTGTCCCGGTAAGGAGTCGTAGGCGGCACAAAGGGACGCACTTCATCTACCTTGTGCAGAGTGCGGTACACCTGCCATTTGCCAGGCAAGTTGCGCGACCAGTAGAGAAGCTTGCGCGATTTCTGCACCGCTATTTCTTCCAGTATGTGTCCGACATTCTGGCTCTCATGGACATGGAGACAGCGGTTATACACAATATCCGGCAGGGGAAAGCGACCGGATGTCCACACTCCGTCATGATAAGCATAACCTCGTATGGAATGCTTTTCAGGTGAAACTCCTTCGGCGGTAAACGCCATTACGCTGAGACCAGAACGCCTGCCCAACAAACTTAGCCTACGGCAAAAATCGGCCTCGGTAATGGGTGGGATGGCGGCCTGATTCCGGCTAACGAGCACGCCCAGCGTGCCTGGCACGACAAGAGACACCGATAACAGCTCCTTTGGCAGCCGGACCCTGAAAGAGAGGGATTCATTTGAAACCGGCTGAATAACAGCAGTAATCAATCATTTTTTTCACGGATGGACGGGTTTTCTGATCATTTAATGGTGTATTGTCATTTTTCGACGGCTTAGAGTTGACTTCCAGCAGCCAGATGCGCCCCGTGCTGTCAATGGCCAGATCAATGCCAAGTTCCGCGAAATGGGCGGGAATGGCCTTCTCAACTCCGCTTGCGATATTCAGTGCTGCTGTCTTGAGAGAGAGGAGGCCGTTTGATTTGATGGTCGCGGGCAGTGTCGTTTTAGCCAGCGCTTCTTTGACCGTGCTCAGCGTACCGCCTCGCGCCAGATTGGACACAAAGTGGCTCCCTCCGGCAATCCGGGCGACAATGGATGTCACCGTCCAGGCCCCGGTTGCATTCTTCTGCACAAGCGCACGAAAGTCGACCGGGCGCTTACCGTGATCAATCAGGGTGAGTCCCTGCTGGAGCTGAAAGCGTGTTGTTTTCATTTTCCCCGCCAAGCTTTTGTACAGCTTGTCGACATTGGCATACGTTTTCTTTTGGGGTGCCCCCGCTGTCGTGGACAGCACGGAAAAGGTACTGTCCGTTTGCTTGTTAATGCGCATGATGCCTTTGCCCAGGCTCCCGCGAACCGGCTTAAGAAAAACAGCGGGATACTGGTTGCACATTTTTTTGAATACGTCAAAGGTTTGCAGCAAGTGGGATTCGGGTAAATACTTGCGCAGGGAAGAATTAGATTTAAGCGCATCAAACACTTCATTCTTATCCAAGAACTTTTCATTGAAAATGGCCGTACCGTACTGCGATTTTACTTCTTTCATGAAATGCTGTACGCTAGTTCTGTTCTCGAGTTTACGGGAGGTAAGCCGGTTATTGACGACATCGCCAGCGGGCATGACAGCCTTTTTCCAGCTTCCGTCGTACACCCATCCCTGAACCCGACCGGGCTGGCTTCCGATATGCTCCGGGGTAAAAAAATACACATATGCTCCTTGTCTACGACATTCCCCGACCAGTTCATGGCAGAACAGGGTGATCGACCCGAAAGGCTTATCAGGCTGTTCGGGATAGTCCCGGCTGACCAGCACGCTAATAAGCGGGCCCACTCGAAGTGTCCGGCGGCCTCGGCTGTAGGTTACTCGCAGCTTGCAATTGGCATGAATCCCCATTTTACGGGCCAACACGCTTCCTACACGTAGGCCGCTGTAGCGGGGTACCGAAATGACGGTAACCTCTTGGCGGAACGAACCGAAGGCGAGCTGAACGGGGTGGCCTGCGGATATTTTCCATTTGCGAAGCAAGGACTCGCCGACCATGAGTACGTCATCCTGCAAGATGCCCGATCCGATGATTTGAATCGTTGTTTTTTTGATGGACATCGTGGATCTCCTTCCGGGCAGCAACTTGATGTCTTGAAAGTAACGGGAAACGTAAATGGGCTGTAATAGCACTGATTCATCATATGAGGACATATATTCCTTGGTGATTGACGGACAATGTGAAATGTTAACACTATACTTGTATTGGAGGAATGAACAATCATGAATATCTATGACAAAGCCCATGATTTAGCAAAAGCATTGAAGGAAAGCAAAGAGGTAGAGGAAATTACGGCAGCGATGAAGCTGATTGAAACCGACCCGGAAGCCAAGCAAATGCTCAACGATTTCCGTCAGCGCCAAATGGAAGTTCAGCAGCGGATGATGAGCGGCGATATGCCGGCACAGGAAGAGATGGAAAAGATGGAAAAGCTGTTCGAGGTCCTTAGTCTGAACCTCAACATCCGTCGTCTGTTCGACGCCGAACGCCGCTTGAGCGTGATCATTGAGGATGTCAACAAAATTATTTCAGACAGCCTTCAG
Source organism: Paenibacillus kribbensis (assembly GCF_001705305.1). Taxonomy (GTDB): domain Bacteria; phylum Bacillota; class Bacilli; order Paenibacillales; family Paenibacillaceae; genus Paenibacillus; species Paenibacillus kribbensis_B. The sequence goes on along the minus strand of NZ_MCBP01000001.1, from coordinate 707,757 downwards.
CATTTGTACGGATCGTCTATGTAAGTTTGTCTCATATTCCTTCCTGTCCTCTCATAGACTAGATACATAGAGTCACAGGGAGAGGAAGGGATACGATTGGGTTCTCTAAAAAAATGGAAACACGGTTTGTACACACTGATTGCGCTGGCTATGGTGTTTGTGGCGTTGCCGCGCATCTCGCTTGCAGGCGGTTTGAACTGGGTCAACGGCTTTGGTATCGTATGGGTACTTTTTGCGTTGCTTGTCATCGGCGCGAACCTGCATTTTTTGCTGGGTGTAGATGAGGAAAAGCGCAAAACGCTGGAGCGTGTACGACGGGCCAAAATGCAGCAGTGGAAGATGAAGTGGGATGATAAAGCGGACAAAGGCAGCATGCTGTGAATTTTCCAAGCACGGTTAAGAAGCGGTTCCCTTGTAAAAAGGGGAATCGCTTTTTGCTATTTTACAGGTAGCGATATCGAAATGAACAAAGGTCTAATATACAAGGATTTTGTGCTATAATAGATACAGAATGATACAGATTGAACGTTGGGGGTGTAACAGAGTTGGACGGTCTAGACGAAGCAGTTACGAAGCATGAGCAGTTATTGCGGCATATCGAGCAGTTGAAAATAGGCTCCAAAATTTCTGTACGCAGGCTGGCCAAAGAGATGAGCGTCAGTGAAGGGACTGCTTATCGGGCTGTAAAGGAAGCAGAAAACCTGGGAATTGTCATTACCAAGGAACGAATCGGAACGGTACGGGTGGAAAAGCGTCCACGCGGTTTGTCCGAGCAGCTGACCTTTGCAGATGTCGTGAATATCGTGGAAGGACATGTGCTGGGCGGAAGCGAGGGGCTGGAGAAGCCTTTGCACAAATATGTCATCGGGGCGATGCGCGAAGAGGCCATGGCCCGTTATATTGATGCAGGCAGCTTGCTGATCGTAGGTAACCGGGAGGACGCGCATTCTCTTGCACTGGAGCAGGGAGCAGGCGTGCTGATTACAGGGGGCTTTGGTACGAGCCGGGAGGTCAAGCAGCTCGCCGACCAGATCAGTCTGCCGATTATTTCCTCGCGCCACGATACCTTTACCGTGGCTTCCATGATTAATAGAGCCATATTCGACCGCTTGATCAAAAAGAAAATTATGCTGATTGAAGACATAGCGGCAGGCAAACCGAAGGCGCTGACGTTAAAAATCAACAGTACGCTCACTGAATTTGATGAGCTTTCGAAGGCAACCGGGCATCATCATTTTGCCATCGTGGATGAATGGAATCGTTTAATAGGCATCGTCAGCCGCAAAGATGTGGAGGGGCTCCAGCCCGAGCATACGATGGACAAATGTCTGATCCGTAATCCGGTAACGGTCACCTATCAGACTTCGCTGGCCTCAGCCGCGCAGATGATGGCGTGGGAAGGTGTGGATTACTTACCCGTTGTGGACCGCAACCGCAAGCTGTTAGGGTCTGTTACACGACGTGAGGTGCTGGAGGCACTGCGCAATGCCCAAAAGCAGCCACAGCTTGGCGAGACGTTCGATCAATTGATTTGGAACGGGTTTGCCGAGGAGCGCAATGAGGATGGATCGTTATTTTTTCGCGGTTTTATCATTCCGCAGATGGCGACCAATTTGGGTACGATCTCGGAAGGCGTGCTGGTTAACGTCATGACACAAGCGGGTTATCGAGTGGCCAGAGACATGAGCGGCAAGGATTATGTGCTTGACAATTTGATGACTTATTTTATCCGACCCGTACAGATTGAGGATGCAGTCGTCCTGCGTCCGTTGCTGCTTGAGATGAGCCGCCGTATCTGCAAGCTGGAAATTGCAATATCACGGGAAAATCATTTGGTATGCAAAGCGGTAATGACGCTTCAATCCATTGAACACGGATAAACGCCAATGGATTGGAGCGGGGGCAAGGCGGAAAAGAACGGCTTAGTGACTTTCAGGGAGTCTTTCCTTCGCCTCCAGCCAAATTTGCAGCACACCTTCCATTACAAGCATCGTTTTGACCTGGATCGTATATTCCTTGTCACGAACGGTGTATTTTTTTTGATGCAGGAGCATGCGTACCAGCTTGCTGTCGGAGTCGATCTCGAACATATCTCTGCCGCGCAGCACCTCCAAATCTCGAATGACGCGGCGAAGAAGCTCTTTCAGGTTAATAGAGTCAATTTTTTCAGCCGAGGTTTCCTCTGCTATTAGCTTGATCTCTTTGATCACGGATTGGCGCTTGCTGTATTTGTGCAGTGTTTTGTTGTCCTCCTCAGCTTGCTGGAGCTGGAATTGGAGATCCTGATTGTTTTTCCACAGCTCATTGAAGCTGGCGTGCCAGATGGCATTGTAGACTATCCCCCCGGCAATCATACCGATTACAAAAACCGAGGATAGTTGCATAAAAGGACGCAGACGCTCGAAGGGAGGTACTCTCATGATCTTTCCACCTCACGGACGTCCGTTTCCGCACACCCATTTGACCAGCTCTGTACCCATATGAGCGCCCAAAAAGGCGAAAATCAAATACAGAATTTGCTTAATGGCTGGTGATAGATTGCCATCTATCATATTGCTCTCAATGACCCGGATTGGGTCCATCGTCCCTCCTACAGCAGCGGCAAGCGCCCATATTTTTATTCTTCCGGCAACCTCCAGCATCGTCTGGGTAGGCGGCTGAAGAGCTATCACCGCTCCCATCCCGCCGAGCATGGCTCCCCCGAGCACGATGCCGAAGGCGATGAAGAAATCGAGTATCGCTTTGGATATAAAAGTGCTCATGCTCTTTTCCTCCTTGAGTGTATACATCAGACCCGCGCTTGTCCGCCCGGGGTCTGTACTTTTATTGTATGGGCGCTACTAACGCGGATATGATAAAATAGTTTGAAGAAAAACAAGCGGTGAAAGGAAGAGAAGCGCATGAGTTCATTTGTGCATTTGCATGTTCACAGTGAGTACAGTCTACTGGACGGCGCGGCTCGTACCGCGGAGTTGGTCAAACAGGCTTCAGCTTATGGGATGAAGGCGCTTGCCCTTACAGATCATGGGGTCATGTACGGCGCTATTCCCTTTTATAGAGCGTGTGTGGAAAACGGCATTAAGCCGATTATCGGGTGTGAGGCCTACATAACGGCAGGGTCGCGCAAGGAACGCGGCAGCCGAAAGGACCAGCCCATATATCATTTAATTTTGCTCGCCAAAAATAAAACAGGCTATCAAAATCTGATGAAGCTGTGCTCCATCGGCCATTTGGAAGGCTTTCACTACAAGCCGCGCATCGACATGGAAGCATTGGCTGCACATCATGAAGGCATCATATGCCTGAGCGCGTGCTTGGGCGGTGAAGTACCGCAGCATTTGCTGCATGGCCGGGAAGCCGAGGCCAGGCGGGCGGCGGAACGTTACCGGAGCATCTTCGGTGATGATTTTTATCTGGAGCTTCAGGATCACGGTCTGTCGGAGCAAAAGCGTGTAAATCCTCTTTTGATTGCGCTGGCAAAGGAATTGGGTATTCCACTGGTGGCGACGAATGATGTGCATTATCTGACCGAGCCGGATGCGGATGTTCAAGACGTTCTGATCTGTATCGGGACAGGCAAGACGGTTGACGACGAGGAACGCTTGCGTATACCCACACGTCAGCTGTATCTGAAAAGCCAGGAGGATATGGCCCGTTTGTTTCCGCATGTGGCCGAAGCCATCGCCAATACGGTACGTATTGCTGAACAATGCGAGCTGGAGCTGGAATTCGGTCAATCCATTTTGCCTGAATATCGCCCGCTGCCGGAAGGCATGAATTCCTCTTCCTATTTGCGCAGTCTGTGTGAGCAAGGACTGGAGCGTCGCTACGGAGGCGATCCCGCATGGGAGCAGCCGGAGGAACGGGAAAGGCTGGATCAACGGCTAAACTATGAATTAAATACGATTGACAGCATGGGCTTCAGCGATTATTTCCTGATCGTATGGGATTTTATTGCTTTTGCTCATCAGCAGAAGATTGCAACGGGACCTGGGCGGGGCTCCTCAGCCGGCAGCTTGGTTGCTTATGTGCTTAATATCACGAATGTTGATCCGATGAAATATAACCTGCTCTTTGAACGGTTTCTGAACCCCGAGCGGATCAGCATGCCGGATATAGATATTGATTTTAGTGATGAACGGCGTGACGAGGTTATCGACTATGTAGTACAAAAGTACGGAAATGAGCATGTAGCGCAAATTATTACCTTTGGAACGCTGGCTGCAAGGGCCGCGGTCCGTGACGTCGGGCGTGTGCTGAACGTACCGTATGGAGAGGTGGACAAGGCAGCCAAGCTGATTCCGGCACAGCTCGGAATTAATATCCGTCATGCGCTGGAAATTACCCCGGAGCTGAAGGCGCTATATGAAACGAAGCCCAAGACTCGTGAGCTGCTGGATATGGCGATCAAAGTAGAAGGAATGCCTCGTCATGCTTCGACCCATGCGGCAGGTGTCGTCATTTCGCGGACTCCATTGACCGATGCGGTTCCGCTTCAGGAGGGGAGCGAAGGGGTTCCTTTGACGCAATACTCGATGGAAAATCTGGAGCGAATCGGTTTGCTCAAAATGGATTTCCTCGGATTGCGTACGCTCTCGATTATTGAAAGATGTATGCGCTGGATTGCGGAAGAGCATGGAGGAACGCTTGATTTTAGCCAAATCCCTGATCATGATCCTCATACCTATGATTTGCTGGGCAGAGGGGACACAGGTGGTGTATTCCAACTGGAGTCGGCGGGGATACGCCGGGTACTCAAGGATTTGAAGCCGAGTGTCTTCGAGGATATTATTTCTGTACTGGCTTTGTATCGACCGGGCCCAATGGGCTTTATTCCTAACTTTATTCAGGCCAAGCATGGACAGATTGAGATTACTTATCCGCATCCTGACCTTGAACCGATCTTGAAGGATACGTACGGCATTATTGTGTATCAGGAGCAAATCATGCAGATTGCTTCGCGCATGGCGGGCTTTTCCCTGGGAGAAGCCGATCTGCTGCGCCGCGCCGTGTCCAAGAAAAAGCGCGAAGTGCTGGATTTGGAGCGCGGTCATTTTGTGAAAGGCAGTATCAGGCAGGGTTACACAGATGAGGAAGCCGGAAGGGTATATGATATGATTGTCCGTTTTGCTGACTACGGCTTCCCGCGTGCCCATGCGGCTGCTTATGGGGTGCTGGCATTCCAGACGGCTTATCTCAAGGCCCATTATCCGGTGCAATTCATGGCTTCCATGCTGACAGCCGTGGTAGGTAGCCACCGGAAAGTGGCGGAATATGTCGTTGAATGCCGCCGTATGAATATAGCGGTGCTGCCGCCTGATGTGAACGAAAGCGGGGTGCTGTTCACCCCCTTGCCGCAGGGCGACATCCGTTTCGGACTGGCCGCCATTAAAAATGTCGGCACACAGGCGATGGAAAGCATTCTCGCTGTTCGCAAGGAACGGCCATTTGACAGCCTGCTCGATTTTTGCCGACGTGTGGATCTGCGGGTGTGCAATAAGAGGGTCATTGAATCGCTCATTCAGGCAGGGACGTTTGACTCGCTGACAGGTCACCGGGCGCAGCTGCTTGCCATGCTGGATGAAACGGTAGATGCAGCCGTCAAATGGCGCAAGGAACGCGACGACCTGCAAATTGATATGTTTGGTTTTGTGGAAATGCCCAATTGGGATATTGAATATCCTGATGTACCGAGGTTCAGCGCCGGCCAGCAGCTGGAGCTGGAACGTGAACTGCTGGGCCTGTATTTGTCGGGGCATCCACTGGATGATTTTGAGCCATTGCTGGAAAGCAGCCATGCGGATCGTCTGATGGAGCTGGGCGATGTACCAGATGAAACGGTTGTTGTGACCGCGGGCATGGTTGTGTCGCTCAAGACGATTACGACCAAGCAGGGCAAGGCCATGGCCTTCATTGAATTGGAGGATCAGATTGAGCGCTGCGAGGTTGTGTTGTTCCCTGAGGTGTGGAAGCGAAGCCAGCAGTGGATTGAAAAGGGAGCGCTGCTGGCGCTGCGTGCCAAAATGCAGCAGCAGGACGAGCACTTTAAGCTCCTCGCAGATGAGACCGCACCGCTAGCGGAGGATTCGCTGGCACGGCTTCTTCAGCGTCGACGTGTCGGGACGCGTCCATCCGCCGTAGCCGGAGCATCCGTGCCAGCGGCTGGCTCTTCTGCTGGCTTCCCCGGCGGGGGAGCGCAGCGCGTGCCGTCGACAGCCGCAACGCCTGCTCCGTCGCAGCCCAAGCCGATTCCCCCCGCCACGGGTGCTTCATCGCGCTCAGCCGCCGAAGCGGCTCAAGGCGGGGAAGCCCCGGTTTCGCGCAGCCCGGAGCGAGCGACTCGTCAGCGGGTGTTTGTCAAAATCACCCGCCAGGCCGAGGAGGACGCCAGCTTGCTGGTCAGCCTCAAGGCGCTGCTGCAGGAGCATCCCGGTGCGTTGCCTACCGTACTGTTTTATGAGAGCAGCCAGCGTTTGCTGGCCTTGAGCGATGCTTACAGCATCAAGCCTTCGCCCCAGCTTTTTGATCGAATGGAGTCTATGCTGGGTGAAGGCACGGTGAAAGTCAAATGATGGACATGCTTTAATGAACAATTTCCATCCCTCTCGCATACACTTGGAAAACTGGCGGGACAGCAGCTTCAATACTTATCCTGCACACATGAGTCCTGCACACATGAGGTCCCGCACGGTGGAAGAACAGAACTGTACGGTGAAGGCGGGAGGGAAATTATGTCCTATGAATATGCTGAAACTCTGTTAAATCGCAGAGGCATTCGTATCGAGTCCATTGCGGACATTGTTTTTCAGCTGCAGCAAAAATATTATCCTCATTTGACGATGGAAGAATGTGTAGACAGTGTCAAAGCGGTATTGCAAAAGCGCGAGGTGCAATATACGTTGTTCACAGGCATTGCGATTGATGAGCTGGCCGAAAAAAGACTTCTCCCTGAGCCGCTGCAAGCCATTATGGAGGCAGACGAACCGTTGTATGGGGTGGACGAGACACTGGCTCTTGGAATTACGAGCGTGTATGGCATGATCGGCTTAACCAGCTTTGGATATCTGGATAAGGAAAAGACCGGAATTATTGAACAGTTGAACCAAAAAGGTAGCGGTATTCACGTATTCTTGGACGATCTCGTCGCTGGTTTAGCCGCTGCTGCTTCTTCGCGTATCGCCCATCGGAGCCTTCTAGCCAAGCATTATCCTGCGTCGTTGGACGCTTGATTCGCCTGTGTGAGCAGAATGGATAAACTTCTAGGCCCTCCGAAGGATTCTGAACCAGCAGGAGGGCTTTTGTTGCGGGAAAAAAGTAAGGTATGTTATCATGAGTCTATTATATGGGCTCAAAACTTGAGGCTTAGGGGGTAGAAACAAGGCATGTGGACGGTGATTTATATTGCACCGACGGCCAGACTGGCTGACATGATTAAGCTCAAACTGTCTGAAGAAGGTTTTATGGTGCAGACCCGGGCCATTAGCGCGTCCAAGCAACAGTTTGAGATACTTGTGCCTTCGGGTGAAGTCGAAGAAATACAGGAAGTGCTTAATTCGATTTTGCGCCCTTGAGTCCGGAACGGCGGAAGTGTTGATACAGCAGCATGAATGGAACAAAGGATGCACGATCGGCGGTAATGTTTTGCAGACAAGCGTTGACGTGTGTATGAACATAATGCTTAGAGGTGCCGCTACAGACGGCAGAGGACCTTGTATCGGTTACGGCTGACAAATAAACGGCTGGAGAGGTGTAGTTGTGTTTAAAGATTTATTCCAAAAGAAGCGTAAATACGCGACGATCCCTTCGGAACGGGCGCTGAGCGGCGATCAAGCGGACATGCCGGATCGTCCCAAACGGGAAATTCCCGAAGGTCTTATGACCAAATGCGGCAAGTGCGGAAGCATTCAATACAGCAAAGAGCTGGAAAAGAATTTAAAAGTGTGTCCGGTGTGCGGATACCATATGCGCCTCAATGCGATGGAGCGTATTCGCATGGTGCTCGACGAAGACACGTTTACGGAATATGATGCTGATATGATTTCAGTTGATCCGCTGGACTTTCCGGGATATGCGAGTAAGCTGGAGCAACAGACGCTGAAATCCGGCTTGCGAGAGGCTGTCGTTACGGGCGACGGCCTTATTCATGGGCTTCCTGTTGTCGTAGCGGTGATGAGCTTTGACTTTTTTACAGGCAGCATGGGCTCGGTCGTGGGAGAGAAAATTACCCGCGCCATTGAGCAGGCGATTGACAAGCGTTTGCCGCTTATTATCTTCTCCACATCCGGTGGAGCACGCATGCAGGAAAGTATTCTGAGTCTGATGCAGATGGCCAAAACAAGTGCTGCTCTCGCTCGTCTGGACGAGCAGGGTTTGCTTTATATTTCCGTTATCACTGATCCGACTACAGGTGGAGTTTCCGCCAGCTTTGCTACGCTTGGAGATATTAATATTGCAGAGCCGGGTGCTGTATTTGGTTTTGCAGGCCGTATCGTAATCGAGCAGACCATCAGACAGAAGCTGCCGGATGATTTTCAAACTTCCGAGTTTAATTTGCAGCACGGACAATTGGATATGGTAGTACACCGCAAGGAATTGCGTGATACCCTTGGGCAACTGCTTGATTTACACAGTGTGAAAGGGGGGGAATAGATGGCTGGCGAATTGCCTTATGAAAAGCCCCTGGTCGAGATGCGACAGAAGATCGAAGAACTCAAGCAATTCGGACAGGATAAGCAAATTGATTTTACCGACGAAATTAACCGCCTGGAAGAACGTTATCTCCAGATGGAAGAAGAAATATATACGAACATTACAGCACCGCAAAAGATGCATTTGGCCCGTCATCATCAAAGGCCAACGTCTCTTGATTTGATCGAACAAGTGTTTACGGATTTTATTGAATTGCATGGCGACCGCTTGTTTGGAGACGATCTGGCGGTCGTGGGTGGAATTGCCAAGCTGAACGGTATTCCGGTGACCGTTATTGGTCAGCAGCGCGGTAAGGATACGAAAGATAACATTGCGCGTTTTTTTGGTAGTGCGCACCCGGAAGGATTCCGGAAAGGCCTGCGTTTGATGCAGCAGGCTGAAAAATTCAAACGCCCTATCATTACATTTATTGATACGAAGGGCGCTTATCCGGGTAATACGGCAGAGGAGAGAGGTCAATCGGAAGCAATCGCCCGCAATTTGCGAGAGATGGCAAAGCTTTCGGTGCCTGTTATTTGTGTGGTCATCGGCGAGGGTGGAAGCGGCGGTGCGCTTGCGTTTGCCGTCGGCAACCGGGTGTTGATGCTGGAGCATGCCATCTATTCGGCTATTTCTCCAAACGGGGCAGCCTCGATTTTATGGAAGGATGCTTCCAAGGCGGATCAGGCGGCTGAAGCTATGAAGATTACGGCAAATGATCTTCTGCGCCTGGAGGTTATCGAGGACATTGTGCCAGAGCCGAGAGGGGGCGCGCATCACGACTATGAAATGACTGCTGCTGCAATCAAGGAGCTGCTGAAACGCCATTTGGCCGAACTGATGGATATGAGCTGCGATGAATTGAGGGAAGATCGTTATCAAAAATTCCGGAAAATAGGTCAATATACCTTTTTGAAGCCTTCGGAAACGGAGCATATGTTGTAATACACTGGTAACGGGTAACAATAAATATGACGAACTTCCTATACAAATAGGAAAAAGTGTAGTAGATTTAATTGTTGGAAAAAGATATAAAGTAACACCTTTGAAAACGGAGGAAAAACCCAAATGCGCAAAACTAAGATTGTATGTACTATCGGTCCTTCCAGTGAGTCGTTGGAAAATGTGAAGAAATTGATTTTGGCTGGTATGAACGTAGCCCGCCTGAATTTCTCTCACGGTGATTTCGAGGAGCATGGCAACCGGATCAAAAATATCCGTCAAGCTTGCAAGGAGCTTAACAAAAACGTTGCTATTTTGCTCGATACGAAGGGGCCGGAAATCCGGACAGGAAAGCTCGAGGTTGAACCTATTGAGCTTGTTCAGGACGAGTTCATTACGCTGACAACGGAAGAAGTTCTTGGTACGAAAGACCGTATCTCCATTACGTACAAGGACCTTCCCTCGGACGTGGAGCCCGGCTCCACCATTCTGATCGACGACGGTCTGATCGGACTCACCGTTATTGAAGTATCAGGCACTGAAATCAAATGCCGCATTGTCAATGGCGGAACGATCAAAAGCAAGAAGGGCGTTAACGTTCCAGGCGTAGCCATTTCCCTGCCTGGTATTACGGAGAAGGATGCTAACGACATTATTTTCGGTGTTGAGCAGGACATTGATTTCATCGCGGCTTCTTTTGTTCGTAAAGCAAGTGATGTACTGGAAATCCGTGAATTGCTGGCGAAGCACAACGCGGGTCACATTCAAATCATTTCCAAAATAGAAAATCAGCAAGGTGTGGACAACCTGGACGAAATTTTGGAAGCCTCTGACGGCCTGATGGTTGCCCGTGGTGACCTAGGTGTGGAAATCCCTGCTGAAGAAGTACCTTTGGCGCAAAAACTGATGATTAACAAATGTAATGTAGCCGGCAAGCCTGTTATTACGGCAACACAAATGCTGGATTCCATGCAACGTAACCCGCGTCCGACTCGTGCGGAAGCAAGTGACGTAGCCAATGCTATTTTTGACGGAACAGACGCAATTATGCTGTCCGGCGAAACAGCTGCGGGTAAATATCCGGTAGAATCCGTACTGACGATGTCACGTATTGCAGAAAAAGCAGAGTCCTCTCTGAACTACCGTGATTTGTTCAAGAAACAAAGAACGGCACAAGAAATCAGTATTACGGAGGCAATCAGCCAATCCGTTTCCATTTCTGCGCTTGACCTGCATGCCAAAGCAATCCTGACGTCCACACAAAGCGGAACAACGGCTCGCATGATTTCTAAATATCGCCCAGAAGCTCCGATTGTCGCTGTGACAACACAGGAAAGAACGGTTCGCCGTCTGGCTCTGATCTGGGGTGTACATGCAGTACAAGGAAGACCGATTGTTGACACAACAGACAGTCTGTTTGACAATGCGCTGGAAGGCGGTCGCAATTCCGGTCTCGTTAAAGAGGGCGATTTGGTTGTGATCACCGCTGGCGTACCGCTTGGCGATTCCGGTTCTACCAACCTGATCAAAATTAGCTGTGTTCCTGCACAAGCATAATTTTATCCTTTTCGGAATATCAAACAGGCTGTATCGTTTGGATACAGCAAGCAGAGCATTCAGGTCATTGCGACTTGGATGCTCTTTTTGATGTTCTCTAGTTTCTAATTTTCTGTGCTTCTTGCCGCATGAATTCGAGAAACGCCTGTTGGATCATGCTCTGGTGTGTATCACGTTGATACACGATATTTATATGGTAGCAATCACTTTCTTCATCAGTCTCAGTAACCTCAGTATAAGGAAGCCATTCCACCGTAGGAACGCTGCTAATGTCGCTATGAACTCCGCAGGCAGGGAAAAAGGCTAGCGCTTCTCCGCCGCCTACTATTTGCTTTACCGCCTCCCATGAGTTGGTCTCCATAGAGGGCTTAAGCAGAGAGGAATACAAATCGATAGCAGATGCCCCGCTATATCTCACCCATGCATGTTTGTCCAATATATCAGATCTGTCAACATCTGCTGATTTGGAAGTATGCACATTTTTGTTTCTAATAATTCCAATTCGATCCGAAGCCACCACTTCTGCCACCGTATGCTCCGGTAGAGGACCTTTATCGTCTAGAAAAACAAAATCAAGTTCTCCCTGCTCTAGCAGCAGTCTGATTATATCCGGGGGCTGAATCTCCAGTCGAATTCGGCACTCTGGGTATTGTTGAGCAAACTTGGCAAGGACAGAGGGCAGGAGGTATGTGCCTGATATCGACTCTGCGCCCAGACGTAATTGAGACTGCGATTCCTCTGTGAGTTCATCTACAGCTTGTCTTGCTTCTTGCTCAAGGGAGATGATCTGCTTTGCGTAAGGCAGCATTCTTTTTCCGGCTTCAGTTAGCATAATTCTACCTTGTTGAAGAGAGAATAGGGAAACACCCATTTCTTTCTCCAGGCTCTTCATATGAAAGCTAACGGTAGGCTGCTTGACTTGCAAAGCTTCAGCTACATCCGTCGCCTTGTGGAATTTATCGATCAGCATCAAAATACGTAATTTTAAAATATTCATGGAATCGAACAGATCTCCTTAAGTGTCTTAATGTGTAAAGTTTACACTATAGATTAATTATATACCCTAAAATAATATATCTATCAATATTTTATATTTGTTTTACAAAACCACGCCGTTCATCTAACATTCCAGGCCTACAATGTAAAAGTGTTGATGGTCATAAATAAAAAACCGTCACTTAACTAAGGGGAGGACAATAAAAAATGTTGAAAAAATGGCCGTTCATTCTGATGACTCTCACCATGGTATTTGCACTTGCAGCTTGCGGAGCAGGCAACAATGCTGCACCACAAGGAGACGCTGCTAAAGGAACAGAAGATAAAGCAGCTGCTGAACTGACAGGTAATATTCTGGCTGTTGGCTCCACGGCACTTCAACCATTGGTAGAGCAAGCAGGACAAAAATTTATGGCTGTCGATAAATATAAAGGTATTGCAGTTCAGGTACAGGGCGGCGGCAGTGGTACTGGCTTGACTCAGGTTTCCGGCGGGCAAGCGGATATCGGTAACTCTGACGTGTTTGCAAAAGAAAAACTGGAGAGCGGCGCAGATGAGCTGGTCGATCACCAGGTAGCTGTTGTAGCGATGTCAGCAGTAGCGAACCCTAAGGTTGGCGTGACTGACCTGAAGAAAGATCAATTGGTACAAATTTTCACAGGTAAAATCACGAACTGGAAACAAGTTGGTGGTGCAGATCAAAAAATCGTTATTGTAAACCGTCCAAGCAGCTCCGGTACTCGTGCAACATTTGAAAAATACGCTTTGGGACAAAAAACGGAAGATCTGCCTGGCTCCATTCAAGAAGATTCCTCTGGTACAGTAAAAAAGCTGATTGCTGAAACACCGGGTGCTATTGGTTATCTGGCTCTGTCCTACATCGACAACACAGTAACAGCTCTGAAATATGACGGTGTTGAAGCCAATGTGGAAAATGTAGAGCAAGGTAAGTATCCGGTATGGGCTTACGAGCACATGTACACTAAAGGCGAGCCAAAAGAACATGTAAAAGCATTCCTGGACTACATCCTGTCTGATGAAATCCAGAAATCCGATGTTGTAGACCTGGGATACATTCCAGTATCAGGTATGCAAATCAAACGCGATGCTGACGGTAACATTACGAAATAAGGAGATATACACCTCCTGTTCGGATGAACGCAGCAAATGCGAAGTATATTCATGAAGAAGAGGCGGACTAACGTCCGGCCTCTATTCTTCGGTTAAAGGAGTTACAGTATGGAACCAGTTGAAGGGAAGGCATTCATGAAACAGAATAAACGTTCCCGAGTTATGAAAGAAAGACATTACTGGGAAGAATGGACCGGCCGCATTTATACGTCGGTTTGTGTCGTTTTTTTAGTTGCAGTCATTGTCTCCATCGTATATTTTGTTGCCTCCAAAGGTGTAGCTACATTTGCGATGAATGGAGTCAGTCTAAGTGAGTTTTTCTTCGGCACCAAATGGAGCCCGGACGGTGAACCCAAGTCTTTCGGCGCGCTTCCGTTCATTACGGGGTCTTTTGCCGTGACTATATTGGCGGCCTTAATTGCCAGTCCGCTTAGCTTGTGCGCAGCTTTGTTTATGACGGAAATCGTACCGAAATCCGGTAAACGTATTCTTCAGCCTGCGATTGAACTATTGTCCGGTATTCCGTCTGTAGTATATGGCTTTGTCGGCTTGACTGTGATCGTTCCGTTGCTGCGGGATGTGTTCGGGGGACAAGGCATTGGCATTCTGGCAGGCTGCCTTGTGCTGTCTGTCATGATTTTGCCGACCATTACGAGTATTATGGCGGATGCGTTGTCCTCCTTGCCAGGAGGTCTGCGAGAATCCTCTTATGCTTTGGGGGCTACCCGCTGGCAGACGATTGCACGCGTCATTATTCCGACGCTGCTGCCAGCACTTTTGACAGGAGTTATTCTTGGCATGGCTCGTGCCTTTGGGGAAGCGTTGGCTGTGCAGATGGTGATCGGGAATGCACCGCACATACCAAGCTCCTTGCTGGAATCCGCTTCGACCTTGACCAGCGTTATTACACTTAGCATGGGCAATACAGCCATGGGCTCGGTTCATAACAATGCTCTTTGGAGCATGGCGCTTGTGCTTCTGCTCATGACATTTATCTTTGTGCTGCTGGTAAGGCTGCTTGAAAGGAGAAACCGGATTTGATGAGAGCTAAAACAACCGATAAGATCGCTACATTTGTAATCTGTTTCTTCGCCTTGTTCATTGTCGCACTACTAGTGGGATTATTGGGATTCATCTTGGCACGTGGAGTAAGTCACATTTCCTTTGACTTTTTAACGAGTGCACCTCAAACGTTACGCGCAGGTGGAGGCATTGGCCCGCAGTTGTTTAACTCTGTATTTTTGTTGATCCTAACTTTGATTATTACCATTCCGATTGGCTGGGGTGCCGGTATTTACATGGCGCATTATGCAAAGCCGGGAAAAATTACGGACTTCATACGACTTGTCGTCGAAGTACTGTCTTCCTTTCCGTCCATCGTCATCGGTTTGTTCGGACTTTTACTTATCGTAAATACGTTTAATTTTGGTTTTTCTCTGTTATCAGGAGCCCTGGCCCTGGCAGTATTCAACCTGCCGCTGATGGTTCGTACAACAGAGCAGGCTTTCCGGGCAGTACCCAAGGAGCAAAAGGAAGCGGGGCTTGCGCTTGGATTATCCAAATGGAAAATCATTACTTCTATTTTGCTGCCAGCTGCGTTGCCAAGCTTGATTACGGGTACGATTTTGGCCGCAGGCCGGATTTTCGGGGAAGCCGCCGCGTTGCTGTTTACAGCAGGGATGAGTACACCGCCGCTTGATTTTACCGATTGGAATCCATTGCATGCCAGATCGCCTATTAATCCAATGCGACCTGCCGAAACGCTCGCTGTGCATATTTGGAAGGTAAATAGCGAGGGCATTGCCCCAGACTCCAAGGATATCGCCGCAGGCGCTTCCGCAGTACTGGTACTGCTCGTACTTGTCTTCAATCTGAGTGCAAGATGGTTCGGAAGAGTCGTCTATCGCCGTCTGACAGCTGCCAAACGTATGGATTAGAAAGGGGATGGAGAAATGGAACAAGTGATTTCGCGAACGGCAAAAACCGACGCAACAGCAACATCCGTTCAGTCTACGCGTTCCGAACAGCTTGCGGGGCAACCGCCGCATCCGTTCAGTACTGAGGATTTGAGTATTTATTATGGCAGCTTTGAGGCTGTAAAAAAAGTGAATCTGGCTTTTCCCGAGCAAACAGTCACCGCCCTGATCGGACCTTCCGGTTGTGGCAAGTCGACCTTTTTGCGCTCACTTAATCGCATGAATGACGAGATTGCATCTTCCTCTACAACAGGACACATCTGGATGGATGGGCAAGATTTGACCGCACCGGGAACAGACGTGATCAAGCTGCGTCAGCAAATTGGCATGGTGTGGCAGCGTCCCAATCCTTTTTATAAATCTATCTACAATAATATTGCCTTCGGTCCCAAATACCGGGGTGTGCGCAAAAAGAAGCAGCTTGATGAAATCGTGGAAAGCAGCCTGCGCAAGGCAGCGCTGTGGGATGAGGTTAAGGATCGCCTGCATGATTCCGCACTGGCTCTGTCTGGCGGGCAGCAGCAGCGGCTTTGTATTGCACGTGCGTTATCCGTTCAGCCGAAAATTTTGTTGCTTGACGAACCGGCCTCCGCACTGGACCCCGTGTCTACAGGCAAGATCGAAGAGCTCATTACTGAATTGAAAAAAGAGCTGCGCATCGTTATTGTGACGCATAATATGCAGCAGGCCGCACGAATTTCCGATTATACTGCTTATTTTTATATCGGAAACCTGGTTGAGCATGGAAAAACGAATGATATTTTCACTAACCCTGAAAATGAACTGACCCAGGAATACATTATGGGCCGCTTTGGATAATAAGCCGTGCAGTTCGACGACTTGCTATATATATGAAACAGGAAGAAACATCTTACTAATCTAGTATTAGTAAGATGTTTTTTTATTAGTTTAGTAAACTCTTACATTTGTATATAATAAAATATATTGATTATTTGGGTATATTTTCATATAATACATGTGTTTAATAGTTTTTGAAGCACTACAATCACATTAAAGGAGAGGTTTGAAATGAGGTTTAATGTCAAAGAATCTGTCAAATGGATCGCCCTTTCAGGAATAGCGATTACAGTAACAACGGGACTTATTAACCCTACATGGGCGGCAGCGGAGCAGGATGCAGCTGATACGGGAGTGAATGTTACCCAAGAAGTGTACGGTGATACAGCCGCCGTTTACAAAAGCGCTGTTGCTCCACTCGCTAGCGTAAGTGCAAGCAGTTTGCTGGACAAGTATCGTGATTTTAGTAAATTTTCTACGGGGAATACAGCCAAGGATACTACACTTGCCTTGAATATTGTATCGTGGCAAATGCCGCACGGCGGATTCTTCAAAGCGATGGAAAAGAATTATAAATCCAAATGGAATGGCAAGACTGCACGCTCTACCTGGAAGAGCAAGGATGGTGTCGAGCTCGGGACATTTGATAATGAAGCCACGACAACCGAAATTCGCTTCTTGGCGGATGTATACAAAAAAACAAAAAATAAAGACATTAAGAACAGCGTACAAAAAGCAGTTGACTTCGTTCTAACCTCTCAATATTCCTCCGGCGCCTGGCCGCAAGTATACCCTAAACGTGGTAATTATTCTGATGCCGCAACCTTCAACGATGATGCAATGGTTAGAGTTATGGTACTGGCTGATGACATTGTGAACAAGAAGCAGCCGTTTGATAGCGATATTCTTGATAATACGTATCGCTCCAGACTCCAGCAGGCTCTTAATAAAGGCGTACAGTATACGGTTAAAGCCCAAATTGTAAACAATGGCACACCAACGATCTGGGGAGCACAGCATGATCCGTTTACTTATGAATCTGTTGGGGCCCGAGCATATGAGCTTCCATCCAAAACAACGACGGAATCGGTAGGCATTACGGCCTTCTTGATGTCCCAGCCGCAAACGGCTGAGGTGAAAAAGGCGGCACAGAGTGCCTTGAAATGGCTTGACACGAATCGGATCGACGGTATCAGCTACAATCGTAAAGGTCCGGATTTTTTCAAAAAGGATGCATCAAGCGTCATATGGTATCGATTCTACAATGTGGAAGATAATAAGTACTTCTTCTCTGACCGAGATGGCAAAAAGTATACAGATATCATGAAAATCAGTGAGGAGAGACGGCTCGGTTATGCTTGGGCAGGAAGCCAGGCAAAAAGTCTGTTGGCTGCGGCTTCGGAAAGCGGATATTACAAATTGTCCAAGCCGTTGCCTAAATAATAAGAGATCATTTAACCATAGTTGAGAGGGCAGACCATTCGGTCGGCCCTCTTTTTGTTCCCGGGCTGTAAATATGGTTTAATGGAGAGAGGGCAAAATAGAGATAAAGATTCACAAGTTAGGAGAGCTAGTATGACTCAACAGGAGAAGCAAACGGAATTACACTGGTATGGTACACCGCTACGTGTCCGTTATCAGGAAACAGACCAGATGGGGGTCGTGTATCATGCGAATTATTTGAACTGGTTTGAGATTGGGCGTACCGATATGATCCGTCAGGCAGGCTTTAACTATCGGAGCATGGAGGAACGGGGAGTTTTGCTGCCAGTTCTTGAAATCAATGCGAAATATGGAAGCCCTGCCAGGTATGATGACATGATTACTGTTTATACAGCCATTACGGACTTCTCCAGACTGCGGCTAAATTATACCTATGAGGTTCGGCGTGTAGCGGCTGATGAGCTTCAAAACAATGTTGGAAAGGTGTGGACACAGGCAGACACGCTGCCGGGAGAGCTGCTCGTCACGGGGACGACACGCCATGCATGGGTAAATACTGAATGGAAGCCCGTACGGCTGGATCAGGCGCTTCCTGAGCTGTATACCGCGTTAAGCTTTGCTTTTACAGGCGGGGAGGGAAAGAAATCATGATGATGCGTAAGCGCCTGTGGCTGTTGCTGCTGCTCATTCCTTTGGCAGAGTTGTACGGGTTCATATGGGTAAGTCACTGGATTGGAGCGGGTAAAACGATTCTGCTCATCATTCTGACGACCCTGATTGGTGCAGCCATGATGCAATTTGAAGGTCGCAAGGTGATTGCCGATGCGAAACATGAAATGAACCGGGGGCAAGTACCCGGCCGTAAAATGCTGGATGGGTTATGTGTTTTTTTCGGCGGAAGTTTACTGCTTATCCCCGGATTCTTAACCGATATTATTGGTTTTACGCTGGTATTTCCTTTAACACGTGCGCTGTACCGGCGCTTTTTATTGAAGTGGCTGGAGAAAAAAATGAAAAACGGCAGTATAACGTTTCGGCGGTTTTGACGTAAGCGACTGTTGTTCCTACCTGTTTAGCGCACTCTTCCGGCAAGAATATAGTTGCGCAAGTCCTGAATGACGTTCGCGCGATTCAGGGCATCGACGATTATGAGTGATACAGGACCGATAATCAGCCCCAAAACGCCAAACAGCTTGAGCCCGATGAACATGCCGATGAGGGTGGGAAGCGGGTTCAAACCCACGCTGCTGGCTAGCACCTTGGGCTCCACAATCTGCCGTCCAACCAACAGAATGATATAGAGGATCGATAATCCTACCCCTAATGCCAAATTACCTGACATATAGGCATACAGTATCCACGGAATCATTACTATGCCTACCCCCAAATAAGGTAGCAAATCCACCAGTCCGATCATCAAACCGATGGTAAAGGCGGATTCCACACGTAATATGAATAGTCCAACAATGACTGTTAATGCTGTAATAGAGATCATAATAAACTGTGCTCGCAAATAGCCGAACAGTGCCTTGCGCAGATCGTGCCATATACCCGATAATGGCTTGCGAATCGTATCTGGAATCGCATTGGAGAGTATCCGGCTATGTTGGTTCCAGTCCTTGCTGATAAAAAAGGCGGCTAATACAATCACCATGAGCACCGCCCCCATATTAGGCAGAGAGGTCAGCAAGTTCAAAATGCCATTAAAAAATTGGGCGACCAGCGTAGTGACGGCCGAACTGACCGTTTGAGTCGTTTTGTCAATATTGCTATTAATAGTATGCTGGTAATCCGGATTATCGCGAATGAAGTGGTTGATTTCGTTAATTACATTTTGAATCAAATCACTCTGAGTCCAGTCGATGAACAGGCTTTTAAAATGCTCAATATGCCCATCAAACGTCATGGTCAGCTTAATGACCTCTCGAACCATTCGGGTTATCGCTGCAGACATAACAATTGCGATTCCGCCTAAATATACAAACAATGAGACCGTGACAGCCATCCAACGCGGCATGCGGATCTTTGTACGCAGAAAGCCAACCAGCGGGTTCATGGCATAGGCTACAAGCCAGGCTAGCAGAAAAGGATACACGAGCGGGAACAGCACGTATATGCCTAACACCAGAGCTACTATTACGATTGCGACCCACAGAGCACGAAATACGCGGTTCAGGATCAATCGGCTCAAGCTCTCACGGCTCCTTTCTTTTACAATGGTATTCCACAAAATAAGTACTCTGTTATACATATGCCGAAAGGGGGGGAGACAAGACCTGTGTAAAAAAGTGCAAATGAACTTTTAAAAAATGTAAGGGGTTTCAAAAAATTCTTTATAGAAGCGATAAAACATTTAAATGTGTCAGAATAGCCCTGAATGTTCACATAAACGACAAAATCCAGTATAGTAAAAGAAGATTTAAATATTGACATATGGCGTTAACATTACTTAGCTATTTAAGAGGCGTATCTTACTTTTGAAAATGTTTACATTGCAAGTCCGCTCACAATGTTTTTACAAAGGAGAGATGTAACGATGACAGCGACTAAAGGTCTGGAAGGAATTGTAGCAACTACTTCCTCCATAAGCTCTATCGTAGATGGCGTTCTCACGTACCGGGGTTATAACATTGATGATTTGGCTGTTAACGCCAATTTTGAAGAGGTAGCTTATTTGCTGTGGTTTGGAAAACTTCCCGATCAAGCGCAATTGCAGGAGCTTCGCAACCAATTAAGCGAATATGCAGCTATTCCGGAGGAAATTGTTACTCAATTAAAGTTGTACCCGAAGGATTTGAGCACGATGGCCGCCTTGAGGTCAGCCGTATCGTCTCTCGCTTTGTATGATCCAGAGGCGGATGATATGTCGAGAGAGTCCAATGTGACCAAAGCCGTCAAGCTTCAGGCGCAATTACCCACCATTGTGGCAGCCATAGCGCGTATACGCGAGGGCTTGGAGCCGATTGCGCCTAAAAAAGGTGTTTCCATCGCTGAAAACTTTTTGTATCAACTCACTGGCAAGGATCCGGAAGAGACGGCTATCAAAGCGTTCGATCAGGCCCTTGTGCTGCATGCCGATCATGAATTAAATGCTTCGACCTTTGCTGCGCGCGTAACGGTAGCTACATTGTCGGATATTTATTCAGGGATTACGTCTGCCATTGGCGCTTTAAAAGGGCCGCTGCATGGCGGAGCCAATGAGGCTGTTGCCAAAACGCTGGAGGAAATTGGCGGTTTGGATCAGGTGGACTCGTATATCCAGGCCAAACTGGATAACCGCGAAAAAATCATGGGCTTTGGGCACCGTGTCTATAAAAACGGTGATCCGCGTGCCAAGCACCTGCACAAAATGTCCCGTGAACTGGGCCAAATGAACGGTGACACCACGCTGTTCGATATGTCGGTTCGCATTGAGGAAATTGTGACAGGGCAAAAGGGCTTGAAACCGAATGTGGATTTTTATTCTGCGTCTGTTTATACCCAGCTGGGTATCAAGAGAGACTTGTTTACGCCGATTTTTGCGGTGAGCCGTGTATCCGGGTGGACCGCGCACATTTTGGAGCAGTACGAAAATAACCGTCTGATCCGTCCGCGTGCCGAGTATACAGGACCAATGGATCAAAAATATGTTTCTCCAGAGTTGCGCTAATCGTATGTCCAAGGAATATTGAGGCTGTATATCCTGAATTTAAAAAATAAGGTACAATAAAGGGGACGGCGAAAAATGAACGTTTTTGTCTGTGATAACGATCACGTCTTTCGCCCTGTACCCATTTATATCTGAGGAGGAAAAGGAACTTATGGTGAAATTTGAAAAGTTTGAGCTCCCAACTGAAGGTGAAAAGATTACAATTGATAACGGTCAACTACAGGTTCCGAACCATCCGATTATCCCGTTCATCGAAGGTGACGGCACAGGACGCGACATTTGGAAAGCATCCAAGCGCGTACTGGATGCGGCTGTAGATAAAGCATATAACGGCACCAAAAAGATTGCCTGGTATGAAGTATTTGCTGGCGAAAAAGCCTTCAATACCTACGGGGAGTGGCTGCCTAACGATACCCTGGAAGCCATTCGTGAGTATATTGTAGCTATTAAAGGCCCGCTGACGACACCTATTGGCGGTGGCATTCGTTCCTTGAACGTGGCATTGCGCCAGGAGCTGGATCTGTACGTATGTCTGCGTCCTGTTCGTTACTTCGACGGTGTGCCTTCTCCGGTAAAACGGCCTGAACTGGTAGACATGGTTATTTTCCGTGAGAACACAGAAGATATCTACGCAGGTATCGAGTATGCCGAAGGCTCCGAAGATGTGAAAAAGGTCATTCAGTTCCTCCAGCAAGAGCTGGGTGTGAACAAAATCCGTTTCCCTGAAACCTCCGGTATCGGGATCAAGCCGGTTTCCTCCGAAGGTTCCAAGCGTTTGGTGCGTGCAGCTATTCAGTACGCTGTTGATCACGGACGCAAGAGTGTAACGCTTGTACACAAAGGCAACATTATGAAATTTACCGAAGGTGCTTTCAAAAACTGGGGTTATGAAGTAGCCGAGGAAGAATTTGCAGACAAAGTATTTACTTGGGCTCAATATGATGCCATCAAGGAAAAAGACGGTGAAGATGCGGCTAATGCAGCTCAAAAAGCCGCTGAAGATGCAGGCAAAATCATCATCAAGGATGCGATTGCTGACATTGCACTGCAACAAGTGCTGACACGTCCGTCCGAATTTGATGTGATCGCTACGCTGAATCTGAACGGGGACTATTTGTCCGATGCCTTGGCTGCTCAAGTCGGTGGAATCGGTATTGCCCCAGGCGCGAACATTAACTATGTAACTGGGCATGCTATCTTTGAAGCTACACATGGCACAGCGCCAAAATATGCAGACAAAGATGTTGTGAACCCTGGTTCTGTGATTTTGTCCGGCGTCATGCTGCTTGAGCACTTGGGCTGGAAGGAAGCAGCTGACCTGATCTATAAAGGGCTGGAAACGTCCATTAATCAGAAAATCGTAACGTATGACTTTGCCCGTCTGATGGATGGCGCTACACAAGTAAAATGCTCCGAATTTGCAGATACTATTATTAGTAACCTGTAGGAAGGGGAATGCCACGTGACCATTCAACGAAAAAAAATATCTATTGTTGGCGCCGGTTTTACCGGTGCCACTACTGCATTGATGCTGGCTCAAAAGGAGCTGGGCGATGTCGTGCTGATTGATATTCCGCAACTTGAGAATCCGACCAAGGGCAAGGCGCTCGATATTTTGGAGGCCGGTCCGGTACAGGGTTTTGACAGCCTGGTCACAGGTACTTCCAACTATGAGGATGCAGCCAATTCAGACATTGTTATCATTACAGCCGGAATTGCACGCAAGCCGGGTATGAGTCGTGACGATTTGGTCAATACCAACGCAGGAATCGTTAAATCCGTGTGCGAGAACATTAAGAAGTATGCACCGGATTCCATCGTCATCATTTTGAGTAATCCGGTCGATGCGATGACCTATACGGCATACCAAACGCTTGGTTTCCCGAAAAATCGGGTTATCGGTCAATCGGGTGTGCTGGATACAGCGCGGTACTGTACCTTTATCGCACAGGAGTTGAACGTATCCGTTGAAGACGTGCGCGGCTTCGTTTTGGGGGGACACGGTGATGATATGGTGCCGATGGTACGCTATTCCAGCGTCGGTGGTATCCCTATCGAAACTTTGATTCCGCAGGAACGTATCGAAGCGATCGTACAACGGACACGTGTTGGCGGTGGTGAGATTGTGAACCTGTTGGGTAATGGTAGCGCGTATTATGCCCCGGCAGCTTCTTTAACGCAGATGACTGAAGCGATTGTCAAAGACAAAAAACGGATCATTCCGGTCATTGCCTATCTACAGGGAGAGTATGGCTATCAGGACTTGTTCCTCGGTGTACCGACCCTTCTCGGCGGCAATGGGATCGAAAAGGTGTTCGAGCTGGAATTGACAGCCGAAGAGAAAGCTGCACTGGATCAATCTGCTGAAGCGGTACGCAGTGTAGTTAAAGTAGTCAACGTCTAAATACGGTTATCTACTAAAATCGTATACATTTGTGAAAAAGGTGCTCCAAGTCATAATCATGGCTACGGGGCACCTTTTTTGATTTTAAAAGTTACCTGTCGTGCCACTCCGCAGGCGGATGGTGCTTCCCATCGCCACCGCTTCGCTTGTACAGCACCATTCCGCCTACTCCGTTTTTATGTTCATTTTTCAAGATCGGCTTATATAGTAGTTTTTCAGCTTACTGAAATTTCAGATTGGGTTTGCTGGCATCAGCGGAGCGGACGGAACGATTGCGGACAAGCGTAAGCGCTCGCCTTTGTCTCCGGATTTTTACCATAAAGCTATATTCAAAAAATCCGGAGACAACAGCGATGGTAGCAACGTTTCGTTCGCGGAGCCTCTCAAGCCCCCCAATCTGAAACTTTCCCGCTTCTCTTTGTCCCTTTTGCCCGATATAATAGATTTGAGTTTCATATAGCTTTGTGCATATCGATTAACACTTGAGGATTTGCAAAATCCTCACTTAAAGACTAAATGAACAATTGAACAAGAAACCGGAGGTAATGAGGAATGTTTTTTCTACACATGATCGGAACATTGGCACTGGGCTTTTATCTGGTGCTGCCCTTTTTAGTGGGCAAGATCGGAAGCCTGTCACCCGCAGCGCAGGAAGGTATGGTGTCGGCTGTTCAGCTCTTGAACCGTATCGCCCAATTTGCGCTCATACTACTGCTGGTTAGCGGTATATTTTTGACCATTGGCGGTCCATATTCTGTGGCATGGATCATCATCGTGCTTGTACTGTTTTTGGCTATTTCCGCCATTGGTGGTATTATGGGCAAGCCATTACGTTTGGCGCTGGAAGCACTCCGCAATAATCAGCCGATTAACGGCTATATTGGCAAAATGCGTACATTCAGTACATTGCTCGCAGTATTCCTGATCCTGATCACATTTTTAATGGTGTACAGTCACATTATTTAAAAGTATAAGTGAACGGATTTTACGAAGTCCTGAATTGCAATAAAATGGCCTGTGCTCTTGAGCGCAGGCCATTTTGATATATCAAGCTGCATCGCCGAGTTTCACTAATCCCGGTCACATCATGCAGTTGCTTTGGCAAAAATGATAAAAAACAACATGAGTTCAGCTACGATGAGGTGAGGAGAGACCACAATAACGAGATTGAAGATGAACAAGATACATAACAGACCCAATAATAAAAGCATTTTCTTGAAGCTTGGCTTGAGATGATGAAACCGATACTGATGGAATACAAGCATGACGGATAAGAAGTAAATCAAAACAGAGGCAAAAGTAAAACAAAGGATAAACAGGTACGCCAATTGCTCCAGAAATAAGAGCTGTATGGAAGCTGCAATCATGCTGAGTGAGAAATAAATGAATAAATGGCCGTAGATGATCGTTTGTCCTGCCGTTTGTTTTGTCTTATCGATACGTTTTTCTACATTTTCGAAGTATTGCCACCAAATCGCAATGACCAATACAAAGGCCAAAGCCGCGAAACCAATGGATGCAGGGGTGAATTTATCGGATTTTAACACAGATAACATACTGACAACAGATTCACCCAGTAAAATCAAAGTGAATAACGCAAAGCGCTCTAATAAATGTGCTGTATGGATTGGCGTTTTCACCAGGTTTTTACGGCCTATTAATGGAACAAGGATGTCAATCGCAATACCTGCATATAAAATGACATATCGAAGCGGTGAATCAAAAAAGATGGAGCAGCATGAGATGATGATTCCAAGCCAGAAGTAGGTTCCAAAGAAGCGTGCAGTCTCCTGCCTGTGATGCTTTTCTCTTTGAGCTGATACCAAATATTGAATCGCAGTTAAGCCCCTTAGCCCGATATATCCAATCAGAAATGGTGCGTAATTAGCGTCAAAATCTGCATCCAGACTGGCTGTCATAATCAGAACAAAAAATAGTTCCAGGATCATGAAGATCCGATGTGTTGTCGTGTCTTGACCATAACGGTTGTTATAAACGCTCTGTCCCACCCAAGCCCACCAAATGGGAATGAAAATTAGAACGAACTTGGCCAAATGCTCGATCGCAATACTACCGTGCTCCACATGCAGTAAAACATGAGTGGCTTTGGAAACAGCGGCCACAAAGAGCAAGTCATAAAAAAGCTCTAGCCAAGTCACTTTTTTTTCCAGCATTTTGTTTAATAAACCCCCTATGCTATTTTCTCTGAATCTCTTTTTTGCTATCCGTATACACGGTGCCACCCATAGTCTAGCAGACCAGAAGTTGATGGGATACCCCTTATTTTTTAAATATTCTCCGAATCATAACCATCTATTTCGTTTATTCCGAAAGCTGATGGGTAAATCAGGAGTAGAGTGGATGCAAATGTTGCATTCTAAATGATATCCAATCTTGAAAGGAGAATTCATAATGACAAAAAGCAACCAAACCCAGCAAACCCTGCCTCCACAGCATCAAGAACAGCAACCGGGAATCGAGTCGAAAATGTCGCCTGCACCTCAATTTGAAAAGCCGACTTACAAAGCGGCTGGCAAACTGACAGGCCAAGTTGCGATTATTACTGGCGGAGACAGTGGAATTGGGCGGGCTGTAGCCGTGACGTATGCCAAAGAGGGTGCTGACGTAGCCATCGTCTACCTGAATGAGCATAAGGATGCGGAAGAAACGAAGCGTCAGGTAGAACAGGAGGGACGCAAATGCGTGCTGATCCCCGGTGATATCGGAGATGATCAATTTGCCAAAAAGGCGGTTCAACAGACGGTTAACGAGCTGGGCAAGCTTGACATCGTCGTGAACAATGCGGCAGAGCAGCATCCGCAGCAGAAGCTGGAGGATATCACCAAAGAACAGCTGGAGCGCACCTTCCGCACGAATATTTTCGGCATGTTCTTTCTCACGCAAGCGGCATTGCCGCATTTGAAGAAAGGAAGCGCCATCGTCAACACAACGTCGATTACTGCGTATGCCGGAAACAAAACGCTCATCGATTATTCATCCACCAAAGGGGCGATTACGACATTCACTCGCTCGCTTTCACTCAATCTGGTGGAACAGGGCATTCGGGTGAATGCTGTAGCACCCGGTCCGATCTGGACACCACTGATCCCGTCCACGTTCGATGCCAAAACCGTCAGCGAGTTTGGTGGAGCGCAGCCGATGAAGCGTCCGGGTCAGCCGGAAGAACTGGCGCCAGCCTATGTGTACCTTGCTTCAGATGACTCTTCTTATGTAAGCGGACAGGTTATTCATATCAACGGCGGTGAAATCATTAACGGATAAGCAAACGGTTGGGGCAGTGTATGCCCTGACCTTTTTCTTTTTAGCAGTGGAACAAAAAGCAGGTAGCCTGTAGAATGGGACTTAACTTACATAAAGGATGGGCATATGTTATGAAATCGTTTCGTTTCAGGCTTACCCTGATCATGCTGATTTTGATTGGTGTATCTGTCCTTGCTGCGGGAATTACGATGGGACAAATTTTTAAAAATTCAAACATGAAGGTGCTTGAGGAGAACATGGGGCGGGAGATCGACCTGCTTCGCGCTACATTTCCTTTTGTCAATGCAGACGCTCTTTCCAGCACAGATTATGTGTCTTATTATTCCGAAAAGGCGAAGGAAATTGCCCGTCTGACGGAATCGCGGGTGACCTTCATTCGCAAGGACGGGACGGTGGTCGGCGATTCGTTAAGTGATCCGCGCAAGATGGAAAACCACGCATCCCGCGAAGAAATTCAGCAAGCCTCGACAGAGGGAATTGGACGCACGATACGCTACAGCGAAACCTTGCAGCGAAACATGCTGTACGTTGCAGAGCCTGTGGTGTCGGATAAGGGCTTTGACGGATATATCCGTTTGTCGATGAACCTGCAAGCGGTAGAGGAGGGGGTACAACGCGGCTGGACGGCCATTGGAATTGGGCTCGTACTGCTGTTCCTCGCTGCCGGGCTGGTCAGCTATCGTATCGCCCGCAGCCTGACCTCACCCATTGAACATATTACGGGTGTTGCCAATCGTATTTCCGGACTGGATTATGACGCCAGGGTGGGCGTACAGCGTAGGGATGAGGTGGGACAACTGGGGGAAGCCATTAATCGCATGGCAGACAGTCTCCAAAACCAAATGAAAACAATCCGTGATAACGAGGATTTACTCCAGAGCGTCATGAGCAATATGACCGGTGGAATTCTGATGATTGATGCCAGTGAGCACATTGCGCTTGTAAACCGTGAGTCTGAGCGGATGCTTGGTGTCGTGGGTAAACGGGTGACAGATAAACCGTACCATGAGCTAAAGAAGCATTACGAGCTCACCAAGCTGATTGAGGGCAGTATACAAAGCCGTGAGAGGCTGCATGGTGAGGTGCATTTGTACAATCCCGAGGAACGACTGATTTTGCTGGATGGTGTACCTATGTACGAGGATGATGGCGGATACCGCGGGATGCTGTTTCTGTTGCAGGATATTACGGCGATTCGCCGACTGGAAAATATGCGGAGCGAATTTGTGGCGAATGTTTCTCATGAGCTAAAAACACCGATTGCCGCGGTCAAGGGCTTTGCCGAAACGCTGCTTGGCGGCGGGGTTAAGGATGAGGAGACAGCCCGTTCATTTTTACAAATTATTTATGATGAAAGTGAACGGCTGAATCGGCTGATCGGCGACATTCTGGTCCTGTCCAAAATCGAGTCCAAGCGTTCTCCGCTGGATTGCTCTCCAGTGCACGTATCGTCGTTCGTTGAATCATTGCTGGAGAAACTGAACAATGTAGCTGCTAAAAAACGAATTACACTGCATATGGATGTTCCGGATGAACTGTTTATGGAGGCGGATGAAGATAAGCTCCAGCAGATTTTTCTGAACCTTTTGTCTAATGGCATCAATTATACACTGGACGGCGGCAAGGTGAAGGTCAAGGTTGTGACAGTGCAGCGCGAGAACAACACGGAAAAAGTAGTATTTACGGTCAGCGATACAGGCATCGGGATTCCGAAAAAGGATTTGCCACGTATCTTTGAGCGCTTTTACCGGGTAGATAAAGGACGCTCGCGCAACTCGGGCGGAACGGGGCTGGGATTGTCCATTGTCAAGCATCTGGTTGACCTGCATCATGGAACGCTTTCGGTGGAAAGTGAGCTAGGCATGGGTACCACATTTACGATTGAATTGCCATTATTGCAACAGGAAGAATGAACTATAATTGTTTTTACATTCTGTTAACAATGTCGTGATAAAATAAACGAGTGTCGCATGAGTATGGAAAAGATTTCGGAATTTTGACCAATGCGCCTTTAACAGGTAAACAGGAGATGAAGTTATTTTATGGGACAACGCTTGCTGGTTATTGAGGATGAACCAACGCTTGCCAGACTGCTATCCTACAATTTGATACAGGAAGGTTTCGAAGTGGATACGGAGGATCATGGCAGTGCAGGGTTTGAAAAAGCCTCCAGAGAGTCCTATGATTTGATTCTGCTGGATTTGATGCTGCCCGGTATGAATGGACTGGATATCCTGAGCAGACTACGCCATCAGGGACTGACGACGCCAATCATTATTTTAACAGCCAAAAATGGTGAAGCCGAGGTTGTTCAGGGTCTGAAGTCGGGTGCGGATGATTACATCACCAAGCCTTTCGGCGTTTCTGAGCTGCTGGCCCGTGTAACCGCTGTGCTGCGAAGAACATCCGGTGGGGATGAAGGTGTGCTGTCCGATCAGAAGGACG
Source organism: Paenibacillus kribbensis (assembly GCF_001705305.1). Lineage (GTDB taxonomy): Bacteria > Bacillota > Bacilli > Paenibacillales > Paenibacillaceae > Paenibacillus > Paenibacillus kribbensis_B. Next base: position 678,446 of record NZ_MCBP01000001.1, on the reverse strand, counting down.
GCTCCAAAATTCAGTTGGGCGAGCTGGAGATTTACCCTGAAAAATATGAAGTCATTCTTGGAGGTCAGTCCATCAGCTTAAGGCCCAAGGAATTCGAGGTGCTTCTCTATTTGTCCCGTAAGCCGGGTGTGGTACTCACTCGGGATGATCTGATGAACGCGGTGTGGGGCTTTGACTACATTGGCGGTCAACGGACGGTGGATGTACATGTCAGCTCATTACGCAAAAAGCTGGAGCTCGATCCCGACTCCGTTCATATTGATTCGATCCGCGGAGTAGGGTACAAACTGGTTGTAAATAAAAAAAGAAGCGCTTCTCATTTGCTATAAATGAGGAGCGTTTTTTTTGTGTCCAATTTGTGATTTTACACTCCGTTAACAAACATAGACGTTACAATCAATAAATGACCGATATGATGTTCCCGTCACTCCAAGTAGTTAAAAAAAGGGGACTTCAGAACGATGATAACGGAACCAAAGACCCAGCCGAGTTCCACTGCCGTGATTGAACGTGATATATACAAGCCAATTACAACTTACGTGCCATGCCGGGAGGTTCCCATTATTGGTACGGACATGTCCTGTAAAGAACTATTAGCCCTTATGAAAACACAGGAAGACATCCCTTGTGTCATCGTTGTTGATAAAAATAGCCTTCCTTTGGGCATTATTATGAGGGATGCGTATAATCGCCATTTTACAGGCAGGTTTGCTGCGGCCCTCTTTTATGACAAGCCTGCGGCGATATTTGCGGACCCCAACACACTTATTGTAGATCTGAAAAGCCCGGCATCGGACATTGTAGAACTGGCGATGCTGCGCGATGATCAACGTTTTTACGATTGCTTGCTTCTTAAAGAAGGTACACGGTTACTCGGTGTGCTCACGATTCGTGATATCCTGTCTGTCGTTCAGCGCATGCAAAAAGAAGCGGACGAACACCGCGGTAATGTGGTTCGGCACAGCTATGACGGTGTTCACCGTATTCAGACGACGGTGCTGGATGCCGCCAAAGAAGCCGATGACAGTATGCGGCTCACTCGTTCGATGAGTGAATTATCCCGCCGTGGCAAAGTAGAGCTGGAGGATGTTCTGCTCTCCTATCGTGCAGTGACTGAGCAAATGCAGCGCCAGCATGAGCAGATGACGGCGCTAACTCAATCGCTGAATGATATTGCAGGCATGACCTCGTCGATTCGCGCACTGGCAGATCACAGCGGACTGCTGGCGATCAATGCATCCATTGAGGCCGCACATGCTGGCGAACATGGACGTGGTTTTCAGATTGTGTCGCAGGAGGTACGGAATATGTCACTCCAGACGAAAGCCTTTTCCGAACAGATCACCAGCTTGCTAGAGGACATTGAACAAATGCTGCGTGATACCGTGGAACTGACGGATACAAGCCTGCAGCAGATTCATACGGGCTCTCAATATATATCAGCGGGAACACAAACCTTTGCCAAACTAGTGCAGGCAGTTACGGAAATTGAGGCTAAAAACAACCAAATGTCCCGTTCCGCAGAGGAAGCGGCCTTGAACGCAGCCGGAATTGCGCAGGAGCTTGAGTTGATGCTGAATCCCTGATCATTTTACATACCGTTAACAAATCAATCACACTGATTTTACACACAGCTTATATAATCTTCATATTGTGCAAATCAGGTGCAATGCTTGAGGACCATAACTGCAACACGAAGGAGATCATAAATCAATGAATGATTCCGTAATCCGGATTGATAAGCTGAATTTGTATTATGAGAAATTTCATGCGCTCAAAAATATAAACCTGGATATTCCTGAAAAAACGGTAACAGCCTTCATCGGTCCATCCGGCTGTGGCAAATCAACTTTACTTCGTACGCTAAACCGGATGAATGATATGATACCGGGAACGCGTATTGAAGGCACCGTGAGTATCGCAGGTCAGGATATATATGGCGATACGATGGAGGTAGAGAACCTGCGCAAGCAGGTAGGGATGGTTTTTCAACAGCCCAACCCGTTTCCCAAATCCATTTATGATAACGTGGCCTATGGACCGCGTCTGCATGGAATCCGGCAAAAGGAAAAGCTGGACGAACTGGTCGAGCAAAGCTTGCGGCAGGCTGCACTCTGGGAAGAAGTCAAGGATTTTCTGAAGCGTTCAGCCCTGAGCTTGTCCGGTGGACAACAGCAGCGACTGTGTATTGCCAGAGCGCTTGCTGTACAGCCGGATATTTTGCTTATGGATGAGGCGACATCTGCGCTGGACCCGATCTCCACGATCAAGATTGAAGAGCTGGTTCAAGAACTGCGGGACAGGTATACCATCGTCATGGTGACGCATAACATGCATCAGGCGGCGCGTGTGTCCGGTCGAACTGCGTTCTTTTTGAATGGTATCGTGGTGGAGGCGGCGGATACAGAGGCGATGTTTTCCACGCCACAGGATTCCCGCACAGAAGATTATATTTCCGGGCGATTTGGCTAAAGCCAACCAGATGATTATGCCAGAAGGGGTGACTTCGAAATGATACGTAGAAAAGGTTTTGATGAGGGATTAGATGAGCTGAGAGCCGTACTGCGCGAAATGGGTGCACATGTTTCGAAGGCGCTTGATCAGGCTGTTGAATGCTTGCAGACCAAAAATACAGAATTGGCTCAGCAGGTGGTCAAAAATGATGCATCCCTGAACGCGCTGGAAGAGAACATTCTCGATATGGGTTCCAAGCTCATCATTACCCAGCAGCCGGTAGCCAAGGATTTACGCCGGATTATTGTTGCTTTTAAAATTTCCAGTGATTTGGAACGGATGGGCGATTTGGCACTTGATATTGCCAAGGTCACTCTGCGCCTGGAAGGGCAGCAGATGATAAAGCCGTTGGTAGATATTCCACATATGGCTTCCATTGTTAAAGAAATGATTGACGATGCTATACAATCGTATTTGGATGAAAATACGGATCTGGCCTATAAAATGGCCAAAGAGGATGACCGTGTGGATTCCATGTACAGCAACATGATCAGCGATTTGTATGCCTTTATGGTAGAAAAACCGGCAGAGGCTTCACAAGCCATGCTGCAACTGCTCGTAGGGCGATATATTGAGCGGATTGGTGACCATGCTACGAATATCGGTGAAAGCACTGTATATCTCGTGACAGGGGAGCGACCAGATTTGAACCAGTAAAGCTATCGGGTATATAGCGGTTGTTTCTGACCCAGACTTGTCTTTGAGCAAAGGCGAATTTGGTTAGGAAACAGCCGTTTTTTTCTGAAAAAGGGGGCTTGTATGTTAAGATAGAAGAGGAATGCGTAAAACGTATGAACGTTTCAAATGTATTGATGAACTTGCGAGGTGCAAAATGGATAAACTCATGCTTATAGATGGTAACAGTATTATTTACCGGGCGTTTTTTGCAATGCCGCCATTAACGAATTCGAGCGGACAGCAGACGAACGCGGTGTACGGATTTACAACGATGTTATTGCGGCTTCTGGAGGAGCACAAACCGACACATATCCTGGTTGCCTTTGATGCCGGGAAAATAACTTTTCGCCATAAAGGATACGAGAATTACAAGGGTGGACGGGAAAAAACACCGCCGGAGCTGTCCCAGCAATTTCCTCTGCTCAAAGAGCTGTTGACCGCCTTCGGCATTGCCCAGTTCGAACTGGATGGCTTTGAAGCAGACGATATTATAGGCACACTGTCCAAAACAGCGGACGAAGCGGGTGTTCATGTGCTCGTCGTGACCGGGGATAAGGATATGCTCCAGTTGGCTTCGGAGCATGTTACTGTCGGTTTGACCCGCAAAGGGGTTACTGAGGTGGAGACGTATGGACCTGAACAGATTCAGGAACGCTACGGCTTGAAGCCGCTGCAAATTATCGACCTCAAGGGTCTGATGGGCGATACGTCAGACAATATCCCTGGAATTCCGGGTGTAGGGGAAAAAACAGCGCTCAAGTTGCTGCACCAATATGGATCAGTCGAAGAGGTACTGGCGCATACGGATGAGCTGAAAGGCAAAATGAAAGAGCGCGTTGAAACGCATGCAGACGATGCGCGAATGAGCAAGGAATTAGCGACCATTTATCGAGATGTAACGCTGGACAAGCAGCTGGAAGATGTCGTCTTCAGCGGACTGAAGGCAGAAACGGCCGGACCTGCGCTGGCGAAGCTGGAATTCAAGTCCTTGCTGGAACGCTTATCCCTTTCGGGCGAGGTTGGCAGTGCGGGGGTAGATGTAGAGGAAGCCGTAGCTGACGTGACCGTGCTGGATGAGCGGCGGATGAACGAATTGATAGAAGTACTGGATCATGTGGATCTGCTGCATGTTGAGACGCATGGTGACAATCCGCATCATGCTGAAATCGTAGGTCTGATATTTGCCGCAGCGGGACGGCAGTTTTTTATGACACTGGACGTACTGCAAAGTGATGCAGCAGCGCCTATTCGCGAATGGCTTGCTGACGCTGAACGCAAAAAACGCGGTCATGATCTGCATCGTACGGATTTGGCTCTGCACTGGCACGGAATTGAGTTTGCCGGAGCCGAATTTGATGTGCAGCTGGCCGGATACTTGCTGGACCCGACCGATGCGAACCAGACGCTCAGCGGATTGGCAGCCAAATACGGTCTGTCCTCCATTCGTCCAGACGACGAAGTGTTCGGTAAAGGCGCTAAATACAAAGTTCCTGACGTGGATGTACTGTCCGACCATGTAGCCCGTAAGGCGGCAGTGATCGAAGCGTTGGTGCCCGTGCAGCAGACAGAGCTGGAAAAAACAGAAATGCACAAGCTGTTCCATGAGCTGGAGATGCCGCTGTCTCGCATTTTGGCAGATATGGAAAAGCAGGGGGTTATGGTGAACGTAGAGGAACTGCGCGCTTTGGGTAAAGAATTTGAAGCCCAGATTGCAACGCTGGTGAGTGAGATTTATAGCATTGCCGGTGTAGAGTTCAATCTGAATTCGCCCAAGCAGTTGGGTGAGATTTTGTTTGATAAACTGGGCTTGCCTGTTATTAAAAAGACGAAAACCGGTTACTCGACTGATGCGGAGGTGCTGGAAAAGCTGGCCCCTTACCATGATATTGTGCAAAACATTTTGCAGTACCGCACAATTGCGAAACTCCAATCGACGTATGTCGAAGGATTGCTTAAGGAAATTTCGGAGAAAACCGGTAAAGTGCATACGTATTTCCGGCAGACGGTTGCAGCAACCGGACGCTTGAGCAGTCAATTTCCGAATTTGCAAAACATTCCGATTCGTCTCGAAGAAGGGCGCAAACTTCGCAAAGTATTTGTGCCGTCAGAGCCGGGCTGGTCTATTTTGGCGGCAGACTACTCACAGATTGAGCTGCGGGTGCTGGCTGATATTTCGGATGATGAGCGTTTGAAGGAAGCCTTTGTCCACGATATGGACATCCATACCAAAACTGCATCCGATGTGTTCGGTGTTCCGGCGGAAGATGTGGACTCGAATATGCGGCGTTCTGCCAAGGCGGTCAACTTTGGGATAGTTTACGGGATCAGCGACTACGGCCTGTCGCAAAATCTGAATATTACACGCAAGGAAGCGGCTCGCTTTATTGACCAGTATTTTGATGTGTTCCAGGGCGTTCGCCGTTATATGGATGATATTGTAAAGGATGCGAAGCGGGACGGTTACGTAAAAACGCTGCTGGAGCGCAGACGCTATTTGCCGGAAATTAACGCTAGCAATTTCAACCTGCGTTCGTTCGCGGAGCGTACAGCGATGAATACGCCGATTCAGGGTACAGCCGCCGATATTATCAAACTCGCGATGGTGCAGATGGACGCAGCGCTTCGAGAACGCGGTCTTCGCAGCCGTATGCTGCTTCAAGTGCATGATGAGCTTGTGTTCGAGGTCCCGCCTGAAGAAATAGAGACGATGAAAGAGCTTGTCCCGGCTACAATGGAGGCTGCATTGAAGCTGTCTGTGCCACTTAAAGCAGAAGTAAGCTACGGTTCCAATTGGTATGAAGCGAAGTAAGATTTTTCAATGAGTAGATAGTCCCATTTTGACGCTACTTCCGCTATAATATAGGGTGAGGTGAAGATATCATGCCGGAATTACCGGAAGTAGAAACCATTAAACGAACACTTAACGAGCTTATCGTTGATAAACATATAGATCATGTGACCGTAAATTTGCCGCGCATCATTCAACGTCCCGATGATATCCATGCTTTTGCGATGGAATTGGCCGGTCACCGGATTACGGGCGTGGAGAGACGCGGGAAGTTTCTGCGGATTTTGCTGGACGGGCTGGTGCTTGTCTCCCATCTTAGAATGGAAGGACGATATGGATTGTATTCGCAGCATGATCCTGTGGAAAAGCATACCCATGTCATCTTTCATTTTAAAGATGGTACGGAGCTGCGCTATCAGGATGTGCGCCAGTTTGGTACGATGCACTTATTTCCGGCAGGACAGGATTTGCTGGAAAAGCCGCTGAACAAGCTCGGCTTGGAGCCGATGGACGAGTCCTTTACACCGGAAATGCTACGTGCCGCTGTCGGAACTCGTTCGACTTCGATCAAGGCCGCGCTGTTAAATCAGTCATATGTTGTAGGTATCGGGAATATTTATGTAGATGAATCGTTGTTTAAGGCGGGCATTCATCCGGCACAGCCGGCAAAAAGCCTGACGGATAGTCAATTTCATGTTCTGCATGAAGCTATTGTCTCCACGCTGGGCGCGTCGATTCAGGTTGGAGGCTCATCCATCAAATCGTTCGTTAATGGACAGGGTAAAACGGGCGACTTTCAGCATCAGCTGCAAATTTACGGACGTAATGCAAAGCCTTGTGTAAACTGTGGTACATTGATCGAAAAATCTGTCGTGGCCGGACGTGGCACGCATCATTGTCCGGTCTGCCAGCCTCTGCGTTAAGCAGGCATAGTCACCCCAAGCCCATCCCTCTCATATATTGTACCAAGTACCAATACTGCGAAGGGCTTCGGCTGTTGTAAGGCCCTTCCTTCGCAATGGGAGGGAATTGGAGTGCCTAATCATTGGGGAGCCCTGCTGTTACTGGCATTTGCACTAAGTTTGGACAGTTTCGGAGTCGGTGTTACATATGGTCTGCGCAAGATGAAAATTCCACTGTTGTCGATTGCCATCATTTCTGTATGTTCAGGTCTGGTGATCGGTTTGTCGATGCAGCTCGGCGCATTACTATCCCGTGTCCTGTCTCCTGTATATACGACTGTTCTCGGTGCTGTTATTTTAATCTGTATCGGCTGCTATTCTTTGCTTCAAGCCCTGCATCGCAAAGGAGATTTGACGGACGATCCTGTGAGCGGATCTGTTCTGAACCAGAAAAAGAATGCAGAGGGTACAGAAACAGCCGAAGCTCCTTTGGAAGCTTTAGAGATACAGCAGGAACAAACCGTATTTTCTCTGGAGTTCCGCAAATGGGGCCTTGTTATTCGTATTCTTCGAAGTCCGTCTGCTGCAGATACGGACCGTTCCGGCAGTATATCTGCAATGGAAGCGGTTTGGCTGGGTATCGCCCTATCGGTCGATGCGTTTGGAGCAGGTTTAGGCGCAGCCATGCTTGGTTTCCACCCCTTATCTACCGCACTGGCAATTACGTTATTCAGCGGGACGTTTTTGATCGTAGGGATGAAGGCAGGCTTCTTCCTGTCGGCATTCCGATTTATGAAGGCGCTGGGTGTGTTACCCGCATTATTACTGATTATGATGGGCATATTGAAGCTGTTATGAGGTGAAAGAGCATGAATATCGGATTAACCGGGGGGATTGCTACCGGAAAAAGCACCGTGTCGGCTCTTTTGGTCGCCAAGGGTGCGCTGCTGATCGACGCAGATGCCATTGCCCGGGAAGTCATGCTTCCGGGGCATCCGGTGCTGGCGGCGGTCATACATCATTTTGGACAAGCTGTTATGAACAGCGACGGAACTCTGCATCGCAAAAAGCTGGGCGAGATTGTATTTGCAGACCCTGTCCAGCGACAGGCGCTTAATAATATTACTCATCCCGCCATACGTGAGGAGATGCGTCTACGCATGGAAGCTTACGAACGTGAGCAGCCGGACAAGCTTGTTTTGGCGGATATCCCGTTATTGTACGAGTCCGGGCTGGAGAGCTTGTACGAGGAAATTATGGTTGTGTATGTACCGCGTGAAGTTCAGCTCCAGCGTCTGATGCTTAGAGATGGACTGACAGAGGAACAAGCCGGACTTCGATTGTCTGCGCAAATGGATATCGAACAAAAAAGAAGTATGGCTGATATCGTCATTGACAACAGTGGAACACAGGCTGAAACAGAACGACAAATTGATCAATTTTGGCAGCGAAAGGGACTTGCATGAACATACTGCGTAAAAAAAGAGTCCTGCTCACTTTATTTGTCGGTTTTGTTTTGATTCTGTTTTTTAGCTCCAATTGGATGTCGTGGTTTTATCCGATTCAGTACAAGGATGAAATTCGGCAATATTCGCAGACGTACAAAGTAGACCCTTTCTTGGTGGCATCTATTATCCGTGTGGAAACGAACTTCAAAACCAGTAAACAGTCAAACAAAGGCGCATTGGGGCTCATGCAGATTATGCCTGATACCGCCAATTGGATTATGGACAGTGCTCAGGTTCAGAAGGTGCCGCTCGACAACGTGAAGCACGAGCCGGGGACCAACATTGAGTTGGGAACCTGGTATTTGCATAACCTGTCTACTAAATTTCAAGATAATCCGGTAGCGGTCGTAGCTGCTTACAATGCAGGACCAGGTAAAGTTCAGGAGTGGCTGAACAAGGGAGTGTGGGACGGAAAGGAAGAGTCCATTAAACAAATTCCTTTTGGCGAGACACGGCATTATGTGCAGCGAGTCATTTACTATTACAGGCAATATACCAAAATATATAATGAGTTTTGAGTGACAAGTGAATGACAATATGGGCCTTTTGCCTTTAAAATGAAAAAAGCGCAGGACAGGCTGCATTTGAGCAGCCTATCCGTACACTTTTTTTGTAACATCTAAGTTGATACCGAGATTATTGGTATTGACCTGCCAATTGTTGTTCGGCGATCGTTACGAGGCGTTTTGTGATGTAGCCCCCGATCGAACCGTTCTCATAGGAAGTCATGTTACCTTGGTATCCATCTTGAGGAATGCTGATACCCAGCTCTTGAGCGATTTCATATTTCATTTGCTCCAGAGCGCCGGAGGCTTTATTGACTACCAGGTTGTTGGAGTTGCCATTGTTTCCTTGTGCCATTTGTTGTTCACCTCCTCGCGATGTGGTAAACATATTATGATCTGTTTCGACAAAATTATTACTGTAAAGTAACGGGAATTTACTGGAAAAAGGAAGTGATGATATTATGAAATGTCCGTATTGTGCTTACAATGGGACGAAAGTGTTGGATTCGCGGCCTGCGAATGATAACAAGTCCATTCGCCGCCGTCGTGAATGTGAGCAGTGTGCCAGGCGTTTTACCACCTTTGAAATGGTGGAGGAGACCCCTCTTATGGTTATCAAAAAGGATGGAAGCCGCGAAGAGTTCAGTCGCGATAAAATGCTGCGTGGTCTTATCCGTGCCTGTGAGAAGCGTCCTGTATCCGTCGAGCAACTGGATATGATTGTATCTCAGGTGGAAAATGCCATCCGCAATACAGCCGCCACCGAGGTGGATAGCCAGCAGATCGGTGAGCTGGTCATGGAGCAGCTTTACCCGGTAGATGAAGTCGCTTACGTACGCTTTGCATCCGTCTATCGGCAGTTCAAAGACATCAACATGTTTATGAAGGAACTGAAAACACTGTTATCCAAAGATACAGCCAGCGACTGATCGCTGACTGTATCTTGGATAATGGTGGGGAGATGATTATAATTTTTTTATAAAAGTATTGACAAAGGGTACAATATTTTATATGATATAGAAGTCGCTTGAAACGTTTTTTAAATACAAATAATGGGGCCTTAGCTCAGCTGGGAGAGCGCATCGCTGGCAGCGATGAGGTCAGGGGTTCGATCCCCCTAGGCTCCACCAAATTTTGATTATGGACTCTTAGCTCAGTTGGTAGAGCAGTTGACTCTTAATCAATTGGTCCAGGGTTCGAGTCCCTGAGAGTCCATCCTTGAGAAAAACGGCAGAAATGCCGTTTTTTTTGACATTATAGAATTTATAAATTTTCGGGGTGGGAGCAGGACTACCACTCTGTTTTTGTTTTTGGTAAGGTAGAGGTATCAGGTGGGAGGACAGGCCATGAACAAAAAAGAACAGGTCATAATGGGTTTCAGGGACTTATTCAACAAGATGGTTTGGCTTAATAAGTCTAAGATGGAAGACAGTCTTAAGGGTTATAAGCCTTCTGAAGTACATTGCATCGAATACATTGAAAGAAATGTAGATTCCAACGTGACAAAACTTGCGGAGTCCCTTTATATGACTAGCGGTGCCATAAGTAAAATAACTAAAAAGCTCATAAAAAAAGGCATTATCGAAAGCTACCAGAAGCCGGATAACAAGAAAGAAATCTATTTTAGGCTTACTGAGCAAGGGAAAGTAATTTATAAAATCCATGAGGAACTGCACAAAGAGTTTCAAGAGCGTGATAAAGCCGTATTTGAGCAGGTAACCGAGGAACAATTTAACAGTATGCTTAGCTTCATAGAAAAGTATAGTAGGCATTTGGATGCAGAAATAAAGAAACAGGGTATAGATATGAAGTCGGAATAAATTTGAATAATGAAAATCAAACCACAGGCAGCCGGGCTCTATTGAGAACAGGCTGCATTTTTATTGCTATTATTTTGTTGCCAAGGAAGCAAAATCATGATACGATAATTTTGCTTCCGAGGAAACGAAATCATAACTTTTGAGGGGAGAATTTAAGTGCTCAAATTTAGATCACACAATGAACAGAACACAGAACAAGCCGTAGATAAAAAGGCTTTAATATTCGGTCTTATGTCTGTGTTTCTTTGCGGAATAGGCTTCAGTATCATAACACCTGTCGTCCCATTCTTGGTGCAGCCTTATATAAGCAATCCGGGAGATCAAGCTATAGTTGTTACGCTGCTGACCTCTGTTTATGCAGTCTGCGTGTTTTTTGCGGCCCCCGGACTTGGAGCTTTGAGCGACAGATATGGCCGTCGTCCATTACTCTTAGTATGCCTTTTGGGTGCCGCAATCGGGTACTTCGTTTTTGGCATGGGAGGAGCTCTATGGGTACTATTTGCTGGGCGCATAATAGAAGGTATAGCAGGCGGGAGCATAAGCACTCTCTTCGCATATTTTGCAGACATCACTCCTAGAGAACAGCGTACCAAATACTTTGGGTGGGTGAGTGCGGTTGCAGGTGTAGGCTCCGCCATTGGCCCAGCTCTAGGCGGGTTGATTGCCAAGTTTGGTTATTCTGCACCTATGTATTTTGGTGCAATAATAACTTTATTAAATGTTGTTTATGGATTCTTTTTTATGCCTGAGAGTCTTGACAAGAATAATAGACTGAAAAAGATTACCTTTGTAAGACTGAATCCATTCATACAGCTTGTAAGCGTACTTTCCATGAAAAACTTAAAAAGGCTACTTGTCTCAGCGTTCTTACTTTGGATACCGGGCGGATCTCTACAGGCAGTTTTTTCACAATTTACAATAGATACTTTCAATTGGGCGCCCGCACTAATCGGACTTATGTTTTCAATTATGGGCGTCCAAGACATCATTTCACAAGGTTTCATAATGCCAAAGCTTTTGATGAAACTCAGTGATGCACAGATAGCAATTCTTGGAATGGTTTCGGAGATTATAGGTTACAGTCTTATTGCGCTATCTGCTTTGTTCTCATTCTATCCTCTTATTATCGCTGGAATGTTTATATTTGGTTTTGGTGATTCGATCTTTGGGCCTTCATTCAATGGGATGCTCTCCAAGTCTGTCGATTCTAGTGAACAAGGAAGGATTCAAGGAGGTAGCCAATCTATTCAGGCTTTAGCAAGAATAATTGGGCCTATCATTGGAGGTCAAATCTATGTATCACTTGGTCATGCCGCACCCGCTTCTATGGGTATGATCCTTATAGCAGCGGCAATACCTGTTTTGTATAAGGGTACGCATGTAAATAAGTAAATACTTACTTTAATTTTCATTCGAGATAATTTGATATTATTCAAGCCCGGTTGAGTTTATTTCAGCCGGGCTTTTTTGTCGTTGATTAAGTATGGGATTTATTTCACATTGTATATGGCGGCAAAGCCTGCATTGCAGAACGATGTGAATTGCGTCATAGGGCATCTATCGTAATTTAGTGTAATTTAAGATAAATAAGATGAACCAATTCATCCTAAAATACTGCAAAAAACAAAATTGTTTTAAAAGTCTGGAGTGTTGAAAAGTGATTAGAAAAGCAAGTATTATGCATGTTTTTCCTGATTATTATGAAGAGTACAAGCGCCGCCATGACAAACTTTGGCCGGAAATGGCTGAAGTACTAAAAAGGCACGGTGCACACAACTATTCCATATTTCTTGATGAAGAAACAGGGAGCTTATTTGCTTTCTTGGAAATTGAAGATGAAGAAAAATGGGAACAAATTGCTCAAACTGATATTTGCCAAAAATGGTGGGCTTATATGGAGCCTTTAATGGAGACAAATCCTGATAACAGTCCTGTGTCAAGAAATTTAAAGGAAGTATTTTATTTGGAATAATAAATATGAAGAAGATATGGTTTTACTTTGCGAATATTTATATCAATTCAAAGCTAAACGTAAAGCTTTTCTTAACGATTACATTGATTATGATGACAACGCTAGTATTTGTATTAGGAGGTCTTCAATATGCTTTTTCCCTCTATGATGAGCAAATCTATGCAAAATCCTCACAAGTGCTGATGATGTCATCCAGCAACGTAGAAGAGAAGCTTGAAAGAATAGAAGAAGTCAGTTATAACATAGCAGTAGACCCGTATATTCAAAAAATTTTATTAGATCTTCAAGGAAATGTAAAAGGCTATGATTTCTATCGTCTTGAACAGAAAATTGGAGATGAATTGGAGAAATATGTGGATCCGGCAAATTACGTTCATTCCATTTATCTGTACGATTCAGCAGGAAGGGAGTTTTTAGCCGGGGATAGCAGCAAACCAATAAAGAAAAAAGATAAGGATCTTGCTCTTGGTCAGGCGGATAAGGATGAGGGTAAAAACCATTGGATGGAGCTGGAAGGGAGTAATGGGGATTTAATTTCTGTTCGCCTTATCCAGTCTTATGAGAACTTGAACTTTGAAACCATCGGCAAGCTGCTTATTCGTGTTAATTTAGACAAGATTGTAAGCGGTTTACCAAAACCTCATGGAGAAATAGCAGGAAATATTGTGATTACAAAAGAGGATGAGGTTTTTTATTCGGAAAAAGGAATAGATGATTTAAAAGAATATCATTTCAATGCAAAAAATGATCAGGGTTACAGTATTGAATATATTAATGGGGAAAGAAGCTTTGTCAGCCATATTACAACCGGTTTTAAAGACTGGACATACTGGAGCATCATTCCATTTAACATGATGTTTTCCAAGATTACTGCTGCGAAATATACCTTGGTGCTGGTTTTTATGTTAATGTTTGTTTTTCTTATTTCCCTTGGTTTTAAATTTTTAAGAAAATTTACGAATCCCATTCAGGAATTAGCATCTACCATGCAGGAAGTCCAAAAGGGGAACTTTCACGCCGTAAATTTATTAAATCCCTCTATGATTCATGAGGACGAGGTAGGGATTCTTTATCGGAATTTTATAACCATGATCCAAAGAATTGATGAGTTGATCCAGGAAAACTTTTCGAAGCAGCTGCTGATCAAGGAAACTGAATTTAAAGCACTGCAGGCTCAGATAAACCCGCACTTTTTATACAATACACTGGAGTCCGTTAATTGGTTGGCTAAAACCAATAAACAGAAGCAAATTTCAAGCATGGTGGAAGCCCTTGGTCATCTCATGAGATACTCCACAAATTTCAACCGGGATATTATTACACTTGAAGAAGAACTTGACATTTTAAATAGCTATTTAACCATCCAAAAATTCCGGTTTGACGACCGGATTGATTTTCAAATGGACTTCCCCTACCATGTTGCAGAATATAAGATTCCAAAATTAATATTGCAGCCGCTTCTGGAGAATTCGTTCAAGCATGCAGTTGAGCCTTCCGTCTATTTGTCAGTTATTAAATTGCATGTTTATCAGGAAGAGGACAAGCTCTTTATTCGGATCGAAGATAATGGGCCTGGCATAGATCCCTTAATCCTTCAAAAAGTAAAAGAAGGCAAAGTAAATCCTAAAGGTACTGGAATAGGATTGAATAATATCGATGATCGGATCAAGCTTTATGCTGGCGAACAGTATGGTTTAAGAATTGAAAATCTTTCGGGAAAAGGGACCGCAATTACGGTAGTTTTACCTGTTCAAACGGGGTGATAGAATGTCATATAAAGTGTTATTGGTAGATGACGAAAGGATTATTGTCGAAGGTATTTCCAGTGTGGTCGATTGGGCAGCATTGGATACGGAACTTGTAGCAACGGCGAGAAACGGGATCGATGCGTATGAGAAAATTGTTGAACTACAACCTGATATTGTGATCAGTGATATCAAAATGCCTGGTATGGACGGACTTAGTCTGGTTTCAAAGGCACATAAGAAATATCCTTCTATAAAATTTATCCTACTGTCCGGATACGGTGAGTTTGAATACGCGAGAACCGCCATGCACTATGATGTTAAAAATTATTTGTTAAAGCCATGCAATGAGGATAAAATCACAGCTGCACTTAACGATACCGTTAATGAACTAAACGAAAAAAAGGTTCAGGAAACCTTTATTAGCGAGCTTCAGGAAAAATATCAAAATGCTCAGCCCTATATCAAATCACATCTGTTAACCGAATTCTTAACTAGTAAAAGCTACTTGGACAATGATTTATCATTCTATGAGCAGCTTTTTGATTTTGATATAAATAATCAGCAGGTAAGAATCGTTCTTTTTATGATGGAAGGTTATTCTTCTTATGAGCATTTGTTTGCCATCAAAAATATTGGAGCTGAGATCCTTGACTCTGTCTTGGTAACTACCAATATTGGTGAATATGCACTGTTCCTGATCAAGGATGATCATGACTTGGAAAAATTACATCAAAAAATAAAACAAATAAGAGAGACCATTTATCAATATTTCAAAAGAGATACCACGGTTGCCATAAGTGAAGGAAACTATTTCCGAAACGCCAGGAATTTGTACCGTGAGGCCATGGAGTGTTTGGAACATCGTTTTTATTTGGGGGAAGGAAGCATCATAACGAGAAAAGATATTTTACCGGCAAATACAGCCGTCCCCCATGATTTTATGATCGATGAGCAGCAACTTGTTCTAAAAATCAAATCCGGGCATGTCCAGGATGTATGCAACGGAATTACCAGTATTTTTAAAAAAATGACGGATTTACGGTTGGGGATTGACTTGACAAAATCCTATTGTATACAGCTCTATATGGCAATTGTACAGACGGTAGATACAGATCGCATGCAAGATTACCTCATGGGAACATCTGCACTGTTAGAGATGGAAACGGTCCAGCAGATGAAAGATTATATCGAAGCAACAGCCAGAAAAATGACCAATGAGTACTATAATCGTTTCAAGTCAAAACAGTCTTCCGTAATTAGCAGAGTAATGGAAATTTTAGTCGAGAATCTAGGTAATCCTGATTTATCACTAAAAATGGTGGCTAATGACATTCTATATATGAATGCGGATTATCTGGGAAAACTGTTCAAACAGGAAACTGGCCAGAGGTTCTCAACCTGTCTTACTAAATTAAGAATTGAAAAGGCAGTGGAGTACATTTCAACAATGGACGATGTGAAGGTTGGAACGTTGGCCCAAATAATCGGTTTTGGTGACAACCCCCAATACTTTAGTCAGGTTTTTAAAAAATATACTGGTTATACACCATCTGAATACCGGAAAGGTACATGAATCCATAAGCTTACTCGCAAAAGGGAGGTTAAAGCTTGAAAAAGTTTGGCTTGGTATTATTGGCTTTTATAATGCTCTTTTCAGTCGCTGCGTGCGATTTAAACAATAAAGGAAATCATGAAGAAGAAAGTGAAAAAGTGACCCTGCGCGTGGCCTGGTGGGGTGACCAATCCAGACATGAATCTACCTTGAAAGTGATTCAAATGTATGAGAAAGAAAATCCAAATGTAAAAATTGTAGAGGAGTATGCCAACTGGGATGATTATTGGAAGAGGCTTGCTCCAATGGCTGCCGCTAGCCAATTGCCAGATGTGATTCAAATGGATAGAGCCTACCTGTTTCAATATGGTGAAAAAGGCCGACTGGATGATTTAACTCCGTATATAAAAAATGGGACGATTGATATTCGCTCCATTGATGAAAACGCCATTTCCGGTGGAAGGATTGCAGGTAAATTATATGGCTTCACACTTGGATCGAACGTTCTTTCTGTGATTACAAATGATAATCTGTTAAAAGAAGCCGATATTAAAATTGAAGATGAAAGCTGGACTTGGGATGACTTCGAAAAAGCAGCTATCAAAGTCAAAAATGCTACAGACGTGTATGGTACAAATGGAATGTACCCTGCCGATGTATTTTTCCCTTACTATTTAAGAACACAAGGCTCGCGTCTTTATAATGAAAACGGTACAGGCCTTGGCTATACAGACGATCAATTATTTGTTGATTACTTTAAAAGGCAGCTTAGGTTAGTTGATGCAAAAGCATTCCCGACTCCAGACGTTCGAGCACATATAGCAGGAATTAATGATGAATTAATCGTAACAGGAAAGGCAGCAATGAGTTGGAACTGGTCCAATCAATATTCAGGATTTGCTGAATCGGCTAAAGCACCCTTATCCATCAAGCTGCCTCCTGAGTATGCGAACGAAACGGCTTTATTTTTAAGACCAAGTATGTTCTTTTCAATCCCTAAGAGTTCAAAACAAAAAGAACAAGCGGCCAAGTTCATTAATTTCTTTGTAAATAATATGGAAGCCAATAAGTTGATCAAAGGTGATCGAGGTGTCCCGGTATCTTCAAAGGTGATCAAAGGAATCAAGCCAGAATTAACCGAAGTTGAAACCAAAATCTTTGATTATGTTGAAAAAGCGTCTCAAAATGTACGCACCACGGATCCGATTGAACCACTAGGCAACGCGGAAATAATGAAAGCGCTTGATAATTTATCCGAACAGATTTTATTTAAGAAAATGTCGCCGGAAGATGGGGCGAGGTCCTTTAGGAAACAAGCTGAAAGGATTTTAGGCAAAAATAAGTAATCCGAACACCTTCAAGAGAATTCCTCTGTATCGTCAGCTATGGAGATAACCTTGAAGGTGTTTTTGCGTTGCCAATCAGTCCCATTGAAACAAGTATGTTTTTTAAACGTAATCCACTGTTTTTTTTATGGTTTCAAGAAAGCACTTTCAATACAATAACAGTATAAGTGTAAGCGGTGACAAATCAAGAGAAAGAGATCATTATTTGGAGGGATTGCTGTGTTGGAGGTAAAAGCTTTCGAAAAGAAAGAGGTCATTGATCGTATTCATTTATTAATGAATAATCTCACAGAAATCAAAGACCAAAGCGGTGAATTTTTACTTAATTTTGATGGGTTAATTGTGGATGATAAAAGCTGGAATGTTTGGAACTGGCCTCAGGGTGTGGGGTTATATGGGATATATAAATATTGGAAATTGACTAATGACCAAAAAGCTTTGGACATTGTCCATGAATGGTTCAATGCAAGAATCCAAGAGGGCGCACCGCCGAAAAACGTCAATACGATGGCGCCGCTATTAACATTGGCATTTTTATATGAGGATACCGGAAACCAGACATATCTGCCCTATTTGGAGGATTGGGCTGAATGGGTAATGCATGATATGCCTCGTACCAAAGAAGACGGGTTACAGCATATGACCTATGGACCAGAGAATAAAAATCAGCTTTGGGACGATACCTTGATGATGACCGTGCTGCCTTTGGCGAAAATCGGTAAGCTGCTCAACAAACCTGAATACCTGGAAGAAGCCAAAAAGCAGTTTCTAATCCATATCAAATATTTAACGGACAAAAAGACAGGCTTATGGTTCCACGGCTGGACATTCGAAGAAAACCATAATTATGCCGAAGCGCTTTGGGCAAGAGGAAATTGCTGGATTACGATTGCGATTCCCGAGATTATTGAAATATTGGAATTGGAAAAGGGAGATTTTCTCCGTGAATTCCTGATTGATACATTGAACAGACAAATTGAAGCTCTTGCCAACGTTCAGGATGTAAGCGGATTATGGCATACACTCATTAATGATCAAGCCTCTTATTTGGAAGCCTCGGCTTCAGCAGGATTTGCATATGGAATTTTAAAATCCGTGCATAAGCGGTATATCAGCCAGGACTATAAAGAAGTCGCCCACAAGGCTATTCGCGGAATTATCAGTGAGATTAATAAAGAAGGAGCATTGCAAAAGGTATCTGTAGGAACAGGTATGGGAGATACTTTGGAATTTTACAAGGAAATCAGACAGACGACCATGCCTTATGGACAATCGTTAGCTGTGCTTTGCCTATCCGAATATCTTCATACTTATATCTGAGGATTTTGCAAAATCCTGATTTAAATCTCCGGTTGCTAAATTCCCAAAATGGAGGAGAGTAAAGTGGTTAAACAACCCAAATTTATTAATTATTTGTCCTATGGGTTAGGTGATTTCTTAGGGGCAGGCGCGTTTGCATTGACAGCAGCATGGCTGCTTTTCTTTTTAACAACTTTTTGTGGCTTAACTGCCATTCAAGCAGGTTCTATTTTCGCTATTGCTCGGATTGTTGATGCGATTGCAGCACCAACGATGGGATATATTACAGATAATTTTCATAAAACAAAACTTGGCCGACGCTTTGGAAGACGAAAATTCTTTATATTAGCCGCCATTCCACTTGTACTTGTCTATGCAGCAATTTGGGTTTCCGGTTTTTCTTACTGGTATTACTTAATAACCTATATCTTGTTTGAAATTGTGTACTCCATGATTTTAATTCCTTATGATACACTTGCCGCTGAAATGAGCAACGATTATAAAATACGTTCAAAATTTACAGGTGCAAGAATGTTTGTTGCTCAGGCTTCAGCTGTATTCGCTGCATTTATTCCTGGCCGTCTTGTGGAAGCATTGGGTAAGGATGATCCTCTTACATTCCTGTACTCAGGTATTATTTTCACGGTCATATTCATAGTGGTATTGTCACTGCTTTACAAAAATACATGGGAACGTCCTCTCGAAGAAATACCTGAAGAGAAAGTGATTGAAAATAGAACTTTTTTACAAAATGTGCATAAGATCTATGCGGATTTATTCTCGACTTTACGAGTAAAAACATTCCGCCACCATCTGGGGATGTATTTGGGTGGATATTTAAGTCAGGATGTATTCAACGCCGTATTTACTTATTTTGTTGTTTTTGCTCTCCTGCAAAATGCCGTTGCCGCATCCAACTTATTAACCTTTATGTATATCATGCAGCTTTTTGGCGTATGGATTGCCCTTACCTTAACGATAAAATTGAATCCTGCCCCCGCATTTAGAACTGCTATTTCTCTCTTTATCGCAGGAGTTATTGGATTTATCATATTAAAGGTCACTGGAACGCTAAATAATACCATTTTATTGTTTGCTATGATAGGAATTTGCGGGCTGGGACGCGGTGGATTGAACTATATCCCATGGAACAACTACGCATTTATTCCAGACGTAGATGAAGCTTTAACGGGTCAAAGACGTGAAGGTGTGTTCGCCGGTGTAATGAGTTTGATCAGAAAAGGGACACAGGCGTTAGCAGTCTTTTTAGTAGGTGTTGCATTGCAAGAAGCAGGCTTTGTATCCGGGCAAGCATCACAACCGGCTTCAGCTGTAACAGCTATTATTTCGATCTTGCTGTTTGGTACGCTCTTCTTTTTGGTGGGAGGTTTGATTATCTCTTATCGTTACAAATTAACTAAAGAAAATCATGTCGTTTTGTTGGATGAAATTAAACGCTTGAAAAATGGCGGCTCTAAACAAGAGGTTACACCGGAAGCCCGACAAGTTTTTGAACAATTAACAGGTTGGGAATATGAAAAAACATGGGGCAATAACACTGTGGGGTATGAAAATCTTGTAAAATATAAAGATAATCATGAAACCAAACATGAAGCATTAGTATAGGTGTGAACATGGGTGAATGGAGGACGGGTATGAATGCAAATTTAGGAATTCGGGCACATGATATTGAAAACGTTTCTTTACAAGAAGCAGTGAATATCATATCAAGCAAAGGACTTACATCCGTTCAGTTGGCCGTAAGTAAATCGCTACATGATGTAAATACCAAATTAGGAAGTCTTAGTCCTGGCATTGCTCACTATATAAGTAGTATTTTTCGGAAAAAAGATGTGCAAATAGCGGTTTTAGGTTGCTACATCAACATGATCCACCCTGACCCAAGTCAAAGAAGAAAAGAATTGAATCGATTCAAGGAGCATATCCGGTTTGCCCGTGATTTTGGCTGTAGCATTGTTGGAACCGAGACGGGAAATGTAAACCCGGAGATTGTCTATACCGAAGAAAATTTTACTGAAAAGCCTTTTTTGGATGTAGTGGAAAATGTCAGAGAGCTTGTAGCGGAAGCAGAAAAGTTCGGTGTAATCGTGGGAATTGAGGGAGGAATTAATCATCCTATTCATACACCGGAGCGAATGAGAAGATTGCTGGATCGTGTTCCGTCTAATAATCTTCAAGTCATCTTTGACCCTGCTAACTTTATTTCCCTGAATAATTATCAAAACCAGGAAGCTGTTTTCCAAGAAGCATTTGATCTTTTTGGCGACAGAATCGTGATTATGCATGCAAAAGATTTAATTATTGAGGATCATGCAATAAAGTTCGTGCCTGTTGGAAAAGGGATATTAAACTATAATTTTCTACTGAAATTATTAAAAGATAAGAAACCTTATCTCAATATTCTATTAGAAGAAACAAAGGAACAGGATATCGACAAGAGCATTGCTTATATTAATGGGTTATATTAAGGTGAAAACAGTTACATTAATATGTCTGCAGTCAGTGGCTATGTCGGTATCCCCTAGGCTTCACCAAAATTTTGATTATGGACTTTTAGTCCAGTTGGTCCATCCTTTTAGAAAAAACGGCAGAGATGCCGTTTTTTTGTTATGTCTTCATGTTGTTGAGTAAATGAAGAGATAGAAAAAAATACCCAGCTTAGGTTTGATCATTTATAGTATAGATATCATTTTTATGCTAAATCATTAGTTTTTTTGCTTAATAAGACACAGAGGAACGAAGACGTTTCTCACTTTTATGATGATGGGGGCTTGAGTTGTGAATAACGTTGTCTCGGAGTGGGCAGAGTCTCACTTTCCTTTATATACTGCTGACAGCATTCATTCGCTGTACTGTACCTCGAATCTTCCGATGTACACTATTCATGAAAGTGTAACTATGTTGATTGCAATTGCCAGCGGGAAGGGCACTCTTCAGGTCGATGATCAAACTTACGAGCTTATGGAAGGGAGCGTCATCCTTCTACCGGCGAATAGCCATGCGGCCTTAATTACGAATCTCCTGCAGCCGCTCCATGCCTATAAGCTTTCAATACGTACGCATGAGCAGGGTAGTCCTATGCCCGAAAGCACAATGATACGTAAAAGCGAGGTGGCCTCCAATCCCAATGTTCAGTTTTTTCCCTGTGAACCTGTAATAGTGACCCATGTGGAGGAACTGTATATCCATCGTTCGCCGGCCAGTGAGGCCCGCCATGTGCAGAATCAAATTATGTTTCACCAAATCATTCTTCAATTGTTAGAGCAAATGGAAGCCAAGTATGCTGCTGATGAGCAGCCGTCCATGGAACGCAGCATTGCTTATTTGGAACACCACTATAGCCAGAAAATAACGCGTGAGCAGCTAGCCGCGATTGCAGGCGTAAGCCGATCCCACTATTCTATCCAGTTTAAGCAGCTTACCGGCTTTTCTCCCAATGAATACTTGTCAAGGCTGCGTGTTCACCGAGCCAAGGAGCTATTAATTAGCGGATCAGGCACGCTCAGGGAAATTGCCCAGAAGGTAGGCTACAAGGATGAATTTTATCTGAGCCGTCGTTTTAAGCAGCATACGGGAGCATCACCTTCAAGCTACAACCGCGGATCATTTCAGCGTGTGGCTGTATTGCTTACACCCTACGCCAGCCATCTTTTGTTGCTTGGTTTGGAGCCCGCTGTCACCATTGCGGAGAGCAGTGAATATGTGAATGCTGCTGATTTGCAGCCGCCGCAAACGATGATGTTTATCGATACAAATTGCTCTGGTGATCAGGTGAACTCGGTATTGCTCAATACCAACATCGAGTTGATTATTGCGGCCCAACAGCATTTGCACGAATATGGGCTGAATTCTGAACATTTGCGGGCAGCAGCGCCTATTGTGGAAATTTCATGGATGGAAATGGGGTGGAAGGAGCATCTGCGCCGTATCGCCCAGGCTATTCAGAGGAGCGAGCAGGCGGAGCAGTGGCTGGCTGCTTTTGAAGAAGAGGAACGGGCAGCCCGTTCACTGGTGCAGCAAAGCACAATCGTTAATGAAATCATAACGATTGTGGTGATGAAGCCGGAAGGACTGTTCGTTTATGGAGCGCGGAATGTCGGATATGTGATCTATCAATCGCTTGGCTTGCAGCCCCCTGAATTGATCGGGCAGGAAATGAAGAGGCTGGGGGATCAATTTCATTCCGTTTCAATTGAAATATCAGAACTCGCAGATTATGCGGGGTCCCGATTATTAGTTATCATGTTTCCAGATGAAAAAGGTTCGACCGCACATACGGAAATGATATTCAAGTCTCCTTATTGGAGCAGGCTTCCTGCCGTACAGAGGAACTGTGTTCATCTGCTGGACCGGGATGAATGGGTGCCTTACAACCCGGTTTCTATTCGTTTGCAGCTTCAACGCGCGCTAGCTTTATTTACAAGCAACCAATAGTCCAAGTGATTTTCCAAACAAAAAGGCATGGTTGGGTATATATTTGGCCCATATAATAGTTAATACCAATGAGAATGAATTTCATAATCAATCAAAGGGTGCTATTAGCATCCTTTGCACGATACGATTATTCATTGAAATCTAGCGTTTGGAAAGGGAGAGAGTCATCTTATGAAAAAGCTTTTTATTCCGCTGGTACTTGTTCTTGTGGTTGTATTAAGTGCATGCGGCGGAAATCAAGCGAACAATGCCGATAATGGTAAAAGTTCGTCCCCTGCGTCTTCTTCGGAAGCGAAATCCTCCACATTTACCTATCAATCCGAGAATGGACCCGTAGAGGTACCGGCCCATCCACAGCGCGTTGTTGTGCTTACCCGATTTTTAACGGGTAATGTGATGGCACTTGATGTACCTCTGGTCGGCGTAGATGAAATGTCCAAAACGAATCCGAATTTTAAAGAAAAGCTAAAAGATACCGAGGCTGTTACGGACGAAAGCTTGGAGAAGATCATCGAGCTGAATCCGGATCTTATTATTGGACTGTCAGATATTAAAAATATCGATAAGCTCAAGCAAATCGCTCCTACTGTCACTTATACATATGGCAAAGTGGATTTCTTGACACAGCAACGGGAAATTGGAAAATTGTTGAACAAGGAAAAAGAAGCGCAAGCCTGGATTGATGATTTTGATGCTCGGGCCAAAAAAGCCGGAAAAGAAATCAAGGCGAAAATCGGAGCCAATGCAACGGTTTCGGTCATTGAAACGTTCAACAAGCAGCTTTATGTCTATGGCGATAACTTTGGTCGCGGTACCGAAATTCTCTATCAGGAGTTCGGGCTGGCTATGCCTAAAAAAGTGAAGGAAGCGACACAGAAAGATGGCTTTTTTGCTTTATCGTCAGAGGTTATGAAGGATTACCTTGGTGACTACGTCATTTTCAGTAAAAACGCAGATGAAGACAATTCGTTCCAGAACACTGAAACGTATAAGAACATTCCAGCAGTCAAGAATCAACGTGTCTTTGAGGCTGATGCAAAGGCGTTCTACTTTAATGATCCGCTCAGCATGGAGTACCAGTTGAAATTTTTCATTCAACACTTTCTCGGTCAGTAGGAGCTGATCCCTGTTCCCGATCATTTCATTTCGATGCGGAGGAATTGGTAATTCACCAGTTCCTTTGCATATTTCACCAAAGAAAAGATGAGAGTCCATGAAGAATAAACGACGTGCTTTTCCTTTTTCGTATAAGCTCCTTGGCAGCGCGTTGGCGCTCATTTTGTGTTTTGTCATTTCCATGATATTCGGTGCAGCAGAAACGACACTACACGATCTATGGCTTGCTCTGACCTCCAATGCCAAGAACGAACAAATACTCATCCTTCGCGAGATTCGGCTGCCCCGCGAGCTGGCTGCCATTCTGGTCGGTGCTGCGTTTGCCGTGTCTGGGGCGATCATGCAGGGGGTCACCCGCAATCCACTGGCCGATCCGGGCTTGCTGGGTCTGACTTCAGGCGCTAATATGGCGCTCGCACTGGCTTTTGTATTCATCCCGTCCGTAAGCTACTTTGGCATCATGGTGGCCTGCTTCCTCGGCGCCGCTTTAGGGGCGGGTCTGGTCATCTTATTGGGTTCGATGCGCCGAGGCAACCTGTCCCCGATCCGAATCGTGCTGGCCGGAGCGGCAGTTTCTGCGTTTTTGTATGCCATCTCGGATGGTGTCAGCATCGCTTTCAAAATTTCCAAGGACGTATCCATGTGGACTGCCGGGGGGCTGATTGGAACGACATGGGGACAACTTCAGGCGATTGCACCGGTGATCTTACTCGGAATTATAATAGCTCTGATTCTGTCCAACCAGCTGAGTATTCTCAGCTTGAGCGATGAGGTAGCGACTGGATTGGGGCAAAATCTGGTGTGGATCAAAGCCATTCTGTTTATTCTTGTCATTGTGATGACTGGCGCATCTGTCGCGCTTGTCGGAAACATGGCATTCGTAGGGCTGATGATCCCTCATATCGTCCGCAAAATGGTTGGCATTGATTATCGATATATCCTGCCTTTCTCGGCTTTTGCGGGAGCTACATTTATGCTGCTTGCAGATACGCTGGGCCGCACAATTAATGCACCTTACGAGACACCTGTGGCAGCTATTGTGGCCATGCTGGGCCTGCCTTTTTTTCTGCTCGTCGTGCGTAGAGGAGGTAAAGCTCTCTTATGATCCTGTCCGTGCTCGTTCGAAAACAACGTTTGGTCCTGTTGGTCAGTTTAGTGTTAATTGTTCTTACCGCCATAGCCAGCATGGCTTGGGGATACTCGTCTTTGTCGCTTGACAGGCTGATTCCTGTTTTGTTCGGTCAAGGTACGTTTAAGGAAGAATTTGTCCTATTTTCCGTCCGACTGCCTCGGATTTTTATTACATTACTATCGGGCATGGCCCTTGCGTTGTCGGGCTCCATTTTGCAAAGTATTACCCGCAACGACTTGGCCGACCCGGGTCTTATCGGCATTAATTCCGGTGCGGGCGTAGCGATCGCGTGCTTCTTCCTGTACTTTCCGATCGATGTTGGATCGTTCGTGTATGCTTTGCCGCTTGTCGCCTTTATTGGGGCGTTAGTAACGGCAGCGCTCATCTATATTTTTTCGTATAGCCGAACGAGTGGGCTTGATCCCATCCGGCTGGTGTTGGTCGGGGTTGGATTCTCCCTCGCATTGTCGGGGATTATGATCGTGATTATCTCTTCGGCAGAACGCTCAAAGGTCGATTTTATCGCCAAATGGATTGCGGGCAATATTTGGGGGACGGACTGGCCATTCATTTGGGCTCTGCTTCCCTGGTTGATCCTGCTGATCCCGTTTACCCTGTACAAGTCTCAACGTCTCAATCTGCTTGCTTTAAGCGAGGCATCGGCGATTGGCGCCGGTGTACAAATTGAACGGGAACGCCTTGTTCTCATTCTGACCGCAGTCGCCGCGGCTGCATCGGCGGTATCCGTCACGGGCGGTATTGCGTTTATCGGGCTAATGGCTCCGCATATTGCCAAGGCACTGGTTGGTCCGCGCAATCAGTTATTCATTCCCGTCGCCGTTCTGCTCGGCGGATGGCTGCTGTTAGCGGCGGATACCGTTGGCCGCAATCTCGTCGATCCCGACGGTATTCCCGCGGGTATTATGGTATCGTTAATCGGTGTGCCTTACTTCGCCTATTTGCTGCTTAGGAAGTAGTTCCAATGCAAAGCCGAGCAGACTCCTCTATATAGATATTTTTTTCGATTTTATATTATAAAATATTGACTAAGCTGATAGAGCGTTTGTCTCTTAGGTAGTCTATAGTTTGAGTTTTATATTATCCATTATTAAAAAAACGACAGCGATGTCGTTTTTTTGTTTAATAGATCTAATTTAGGAATAACAGAAGTATGTCATTAAAAATAAAAATGAAAATATATACATTATTTATATATATTAGTAAATTAATGTTTAGACTCTTTAGATGGAATCGGATAATCTTATGAATACAAAAAACAAAGGGGAGAATAGGATTTGAAACGAATTCTTATATTTTTCACAATTCTTTTAGCTTTTTTCTCAACAGAAACACAAATATTTGCTGAGCAAACAAGTTGGACGAGCGAGACCAATTTAACGAAAAAAATCGACAGGGTAAGCCTGGTAACTGTTAATGGAAAAATATATTCAATAGGCGGACATGATGCGAATAAATTCTATGACACAATTGACGTTTATGATCCTGAAACTAAAACATGGACGCAAAAGGGGAAGCTGCCAACGGCAAGAGGAACGGTAAGCGCTGCTGTATATAATGGGAAGATATACATTACAGGTGGCGAGCCTATAAACAGAAGATTAGATATTTATGATACAGTGACAAATGAATGGAAACAAGGAGAATCATTTCCTAAAGATTTGGCTGGTTATGCTTCTCAATTTGTAAATGGAAAGCTGCTTGTAATTGGTGGATTCAATATTTATAACAATGCATCAGCAGATGTTTACGAATATGATCCAAGTACCGACACCTGGACTGCAAAGGCTAGTTTATCTACTCCACGCAGATATACCACATCTGCTTTAATCAATGGAAAGGTATATGCGATAGGTGGTGTTAATGATTCAGCAGGATTGCTTTCTTCTGTAGAAGAATATGATCCTCAGACCAATACTTGGACAACAAAGTCACCAATGTCCACCAAACGCACGGGATTAACAGCTGCAGTTTTAAACAATGAAATATATGTTATTGGAGGTAATACTGCAACTGATAAAGTAAGCGGACCGGCAACAGATGAAGTTGAAAAATACAATCCCAAGACAGACACTTGGTCTACTGTACCTAGCATGCCAACTGCAAGGGGGCTTTTGTCGGCAGTGAGCTTGAATAATGCGATATATGTTGCGGGCGGATCCAATAGCTCCAATTACTTTTCAGTCTTTGAGAAATATACGCCTGCTGATAACGGAACCTCTCCAAGTCAACCGGGAGATCCAGGCACCTCTCAACCCGATAACCCGGTGGGAGATCGTGCAATGCTGGTAGTCACTATGACAACTGGTATGGAGAAGGAATTTGACTTAAGCATGAAAGAAGTTAATGACTTCATTTCATGGTATGAGGGTAAGCAAGCTGGGACAGGATCGGCTTCATACGCGATCAATAAGCACGATAACAACAAAGGCCCATTTAGCAGCCGAAAAGACTACATGCTGTACGATCGTATCCTAACATTTGAGGTAAGTGAATACTCAAGATAAAACGAAATCTCTGTTAGCCCTTTGGTATTCATAACAATAATCCACATGTGTAGCCCTGAGAGAAATGCGGGAGTACCTACGTGGATTATGTTATTTTACCTTTTGCTGAATGGACATAATCGTGCTAGCGTTGACCGACAAAATCGGCGAGGATTTTTAAATACTCATCATTCACCAATTTTCTGGGGGCAAATACGGCTGTTAAAAAAGTTAGAGATTTGGAATGTGCGATTTTCTCATTTATCATGGAATGGTCGGCTTCAGGCAAATGAATAACGGACAGCAGCTCTGAAGACACCTTCTGTCGATATACTCGTTCGGTATCTTTTACATCAACGTTAATATCTTTTCCAGCCAGAACCAATAGTACAGGAGAATGGAAGTAGCCTAATTCTTCGGTGGAATCAGACCTGAAATTTTTGCCTATAAAACGCCATCTTTCTTTGGAAATTAAATTGTTGGGGTCGGCTATTTTCAGGTATTCCTTGTACGAAGCTTGTTTTTTTAGTAATTGCAAAATCTGTTGATTGTAGTCCAATCTCTTTGTAATTTCTTGCGGAGTAGCCCCTGCTTGTTCCATCTCTGTTCTGGTGTTAAATTGCCCTTGTGTAATCCAGTTCACGGCGGGCGATACAAGGATGCTGAAAGCAATGTCTTGCTCCTCTTTAACGATCTTCGGAATGACCCATCCTGCTTGGCTGGCTCCCCATAGGCCGATTTTTTGCTTATCGATCATCGGTAAGGTCCTCGCCCAGTCTATTGCATACTTGATCTCTTGTGCGCGGTCCTCCATGCTTTGATCCAGCCAATTGCCAGGAGCGCCGTTAATACCGGGCTTGTTCAGTGATAAGGAGGCATACCCCTTGGAAGCGAACCTTTCCCACAGTGGTTTGTATCCATCATCATATGTATCATTGATAGGACCATCCCCATGGACAAAAACAACCAATCCAACCTTTCCAGCGTAATCCTTGGGCAAAGCTAATGTCCCCGTTAACATCCCTTTGGGAGTCTCAATTTGTATTTGTTTTTCCGTCATATTGTAGGAATTTTGATAAAGAACAAGCAATATTAAGGCAACGGCCAAGCCTGCTGTAATAGCAAGTGTAAGCTTAAATGTCTTTTTCAATGATGCTCTCTCCTTGAATGCAGTTTCGTTCCTTTCCAACTCATCAGATGCCATACAGGCTCCTTGAACCCAAAATGCCGCAGCGCATTATATTTGGATTGTTCTACTTCAAAGGCTAGTTTGTGGTACAAACGGATAGCCCCTTGATTTTTATGTGCTACATGAAGCGTCAACACATGGAAACCGGATTCAATCGTAAATTGCTGTGCGAAAGCTAGAAAACGTCGTCCTATTCCCTGATTGCGATGACTTGAGCGAATGGCCAAATGATCAATATAACACTCATCTGCGGCGGGCGTATATTCCAGCGCATGCATGCCTATCCAAAACTTGAGCACATTGAAGTAGCCAAACTGTTTTACGAGTGGAGTCCAAGAAATGGGTTTTGTTTTAGGGAGCGAAGTGGAGGGTGCTTTCCATTTGAGGGAGAGGACACCGACGACTTCCTGGTTCTCTTTAACTACAAATTGCTTCATCGTTGAAGGATTAGGGTCTTGAACCCAGACCTTCATGAGTAACCGCTGTATATCCTGATCCTCCAGTGTAACAAGAGCTTGAAATTTCGCTTTAAATGATTCCACTAAGAGTTTGCATACAGCTTCATAGTCTTGCTTTTGATAAGGAACAATGTCAATTGATTCTGGATTCATGTAACGGCCTCCCGCCCTCCAAGAAGTTTATTTTACTTTGACTTGAATCTCATATTGCAGCTTGTTGTTGCCGAACATGGAGAGATAGGATTTTTCTACTAAAATGATTTTACTTTGGCATTCATATTGGTGCTGAGCTGCATAGCGCTCTAGTTGGTGGATTTCATTCTCCAGCTCAGCGTCTTCAGTGACGGAAAAATGCTTGTAAAGATAGCTGCCTTCTTCCAGAATATAGTCAGCCATATCTGTCATTTCTGTCGTTTCATAACATAGCTTCACCTGTCCAGAATCAGATAGATAATGCAGATCATTTTCAAATAACTGAGGTGGTGCGGGCCGTTGTTCGAATAGATCCCTGGCAGTGAGCTCTTGATCATTTTCAAATGCAAACCATAGCTTTAAATGTCGGGTGCCTAATAGCCTGATATTATACTCATTGTCTTGCTGGGTGAGGTTATGATGTTCTTTTAGCACCTTGTGAATAAACTGTTCGAGCTGTTTCAAGCTAGCGATCTCATCCTGTACCCTCTGCAGCGAATTCTCTAAAAGCTGGTTGTAATCATCGGCAGCGTACGAAGTCAGGCATTCTTCAATCTGTCCGACAGGGATATTTAATTTACGCAGCAATAAAATATGGGAAAGCTGATAAATTTCATGAAGTCCGTACATTCGATATTGATTTTTTTCTGTGTATGACGGATACAGTATCCCTTTTTCTTCAAAATATCGCAGCTGATGCACAGAAACATTCATAAGCTGTGAAAGCTGGCTAATCGTAATGTGTTCTTTCAATGACAGGACTCCTTACTGTGTAGTTGAATAACTTCACTATAAACCTTAGGTCTGACCTAAGGTCAATAGCGAATGGAGGACAGCAGAAGCTGTGTAAGTGAGCGAGCATAAATGATTTACCTGTTCGTAATAACCCGTTATAATCATAGGACTTGGATGAATGAGCATAACAAGATGTTCAGGATGAAGGTTAGAATGGGGAAATCATGTTGAAAAATTTTAAAAAGGTATACATTGAGATCACAAGTATCTGCAATCTTGCATGCAGCTTTTGCCCTCAGACACAGCGTGTCAAAAAATTTATTGATCCGGAAGTCTTTCGGAACGTGCTTGATCAGGTCAAGCTGCATACAGATTACATTTATCTGCATGTAAAAGGAGAGCCGCTGCTTCATCCGAAAATTGATCTTTTGTTGGAAAGTGCTCATGAGAAGGGCTTAAAGGTCAATATTACGACCAATGGTACTTTGCTGCCCAAGACCGGACATAAGCTGCTTGGGCAACCGGCACTGCGGCAGATGAACTTTTCTCTTCACAGCTTTGACGGGCATGAAGGCTCCGTGGACCGGGAAGGATATTTGGGCCATATTTTCACGTTTGTCAGAGAAGCTGTGAAGCATAATGTCATTATTTCGTTCCGTCTCTGGAACCTGACGCCGGATAATTTGACCAATGCGGAGCGTCAGCGCAACCGGGCGACACTTGAGCAGCTGGAGCAGGAGTTTGGACTGGATTACCGGATTGAGGAAAAGGTGATACCTGGGAGCGGGATTAAAATTGCCCCCAATATTTATTTGAATCAGGATCACGAATTTGAATGGCCTAGCCTGAGTGCCCCGGAGGATGATGGCAAAGGCTTTTGCCATGCGCTTCGCAGCCAGGCGGCTGTATTAGTGGATGGAACAGTTGTCCCATGCTGTCTTGATGGCGAAGGCGTTATTAATTTGGGTAATGTGCACGAGCAATCTTTTACCGATATTGTGGAAGGGGAGCGTGCAAACCGTTTGTATTACGGGTTTTCCAGAAGAGAAGCGGTGGAAGAGCTGTGCCGGAAGTGTGGATACCGTAAACGATTTGGAACATAATGGACATTTGGCGAGTGCAGACTTCGAATCTCTGATAAATCGCTATCCCCGTTTTGAGCTTAGACCCATAGGGAAATGCCGCTAAATACCAAGGAGTGATTGGTGTTTAGCGGCTTTTTGTGTACCTAAAACAGGTTCACATTTAGCTACGGCTATTCATAAAAAAGGCATTTGTTCAGGCATTAACCAGCGCTTTGGCGTGTTGTTTGCCTGCCGAGAGGAGGCTGTCGCTCAGTTCAGGATCATTAACAGAACGTGCAAGCACAAGAGAACCAACCATGCTGCTGAACAATGCGCGACCCTTTGACAGATCCATTCCCGTCAAATTGGAGATAAACGTAATCATTCGTTCCAGCTCCTGCGTGAATATTTGCCGGATTTCTTCGGAAGAACGGGCTATTTCTACGGAAAGGGCAGGAATAATACAGCCAATTTCTGTTCGATCACGGTGATGGGTGCTTAAATAGTAGTCTATGACAACACTGATTTTTGGAGCTTGCTTTTCTTGGTCAACGGCCTCCTGAAGCAGTGCGAGGGTGTCACTGACGGCATAGCGACAGGCTTCGGCGACTAGCTGTTCCTTGTTGTCAAAGTGTGAATAAAACCCGCCGTGAGTTAATCCGGCCCCTTTCATAATAAAGGGCACACTTACATCGTGAATACCGTTGGCGCGAAAAGCCTGGGCAGCACTTGCAACGATCTTACTCCGCACTTTCATCTTATGGCCTTTTGGATAAGGCATTGTAATCACTCCACGGGTTCATAATGCTAACATCAAAATATTATATTCATCATAATAAAACGTGTCAATTTGTTTTCCTGTAACGACAACTTCAGCATGGCTGATTACGACTATTGACGTATTTAAAATATGATGGATATAATATATTATATTCATCATATTTTAAATCAGGCTATTTTAACAGGAGGTATTAGTTATGAGCAAGCTTGAATCTGTAGATACACTGGTCATTGGATCAGGTCCGGGAGGTTATGTGGCGGCATTGCGTTCTTCTCAGCTTGGAATGAAAACAGCGATTGTCGAACGCAGTCAGCTAGGTGGAGTCTGCACGAACGTTGGCTGCATTCCATCCAAAGCTTTGATTGCCGAAGCACATCGCTATGAGGTACTCAGGCAGTTAAATCAGGCAGATGCAGCAGCGTCCTTCGTGAATGCTCAGGCTTTCAAACAGGGGATTGTGAATAAGCAGGCAGGCGGAGTCGGCTATTTAATGAAAACGGCAGGTGTGAGTGTTCTGGAAGGGGAGGCAAGCTTGGTTGACGAGCATACAGCCATCATCAAGCAAAATGGAGCGGAACAAACCATTTCCTTTAAGTATGCCATATTAGCAACCGGTTCCCGTCCAATCGAGCTAAAAGCATTTCCCTTCGGCGGGCGTATTTTGTCCTCTACAGAAGCGCTTTCACTTCCCGGGGTTCCGTCCAGCCTGATCGTGATAGGCGGTGGATATATTGGCATTGAACTTGGACAGATGTATGCCAAATTTGGAACTAAGGTAACGATCCTGGAGGGAGGGGGGCGGATACTGCCGGGATTTGAAGCGGATCTTGTGGCCCCCGTTGTCAAGCAGCTGAAAATAGATGGTGTAAATATCGTAACCGGGGCGACAGCCGAAAAAGTCGTGCAGGATGCGGATACGATTACGCTGCATTATTCAAAAGATCAGGAGCAGCATCATGTTACCGCAGAGTTTGTATTAGTTACTGTAGGCAGAAAACCCAATACGGATGGGAGGTTGGGACTGGAGCACATTGGCTTGCCAGTAACGAGCAGGGGACTGATCGAGACAGACGAGCAGTGTAGAACGGCTATTCCGCATATTTTTGCCATTGGAGATATTACGGAGGGTCCAGCGCTTGCCCATAAGGCTTCCTATGAAGCGAAGATTGCGGCAGAAGCGATTGCAGGTCAAGCTGCTAAAGTGGATTATAAAGCCATACCGCTCGTTGTCTTTTCTGAACCGGAGTTGGCCAGTGTCGGCCTAAGTGAAACAGAAGCCAAGGAAAAAGCCATGCCGATTGTCATTGGCAGAGCGTCTTTTACGATTAACGGCAGAGCATTGGCACTAAGGGCAGCAGAGGGGTATATCAAAATCGTAGCAAAGCAGGACTCGGGAATCATACTGGGTGCGCAAATCGTGGGTGTCGAAGCGTCAACGCTCATTTCAGAGCTTGCTCTGGCTATCGAGATGGGAGCAACCGTGGAGGACTTGGCTCTAACCATTCATCCACATCCCACACTGGGAGAAGTAATCATGGAAGCTGCGGAGAACGCGGTCCGAAAAATGGATAGTACAAAGTAGAGGTTCCGTACGAAATCACTTCATTGCCTGTGAGAATAATTATCAACTATAATGGGTTATAGTTTGAATATGAATGCGATCAGGTACGTGGATGGTTTGGATCGGGGGCTGGACAAAAGCAATGAAGTTAAACGATCACATTTTGCTCTGGAACCAAGTATTTATACAAGTGATGGATGTTCGCCATAAGAAGATGGAAAAAGGGGAGGAACTGCGAAGCTATAGACTTCCCGCCAGCACTTTTTTATATGCCGTGCGTGGGAGCGCACGTGTGCGGTTGGATGACAATATTCATAGGGTAGAGCGTTTCCATGTACTGCATGGTGGAAAAGGAATGAGCTTGAGCATCATTACGGAGGATGAACTTGAATATTATATGATTCTGTACAAGGCAACTTTGGCATTGCCCTGTCGCAAGGAGATTGTGCAATTGCTGGAGAAGGAAAACCCTTTTCAGATTCAGTATGCCTTTGCTCCGCATAACTCGCTGCCGCTATATGATAATGTGAAGCTGTTGGAGCAAGCATGGCGCGAGGCATCTGGACTCGGTAAACTGCGCGTTAAGGCCTTATTTCATCAATTTGTATATGAGCTGTTATGGCAATTGCATCGACAAGGTGTCCAGCCTATTAAGCCAGATTTGGTAGCGCAGGCCGTAGCCTATATTCGCGAGTATTCCAACCGATCTATAACGCTTGAATCCATTGCCGAGGAGCTAGAGTGCAGTACCGGGCATTTATCGAGACTGTTCAAGAGAAAAATGAATACCAGTCCGATTCATTACCTGGGTCAGGTACGGACAGATCGAGCGGTGGAACTGTTATTGCATACAGACGCCACATTGCAAGAAATTGCGGAGAGTGTAGGGTATCCAGATGCTCATTCATTAAGCCGAAGCTTCAAGAAACACAAGGGACTATCCCCCGTTCGCTTTAAAAAAGAGCGGGAACATTATTACAGGAATCAAGGTCAGGATATGCCCCGAACAGTGCTAAAATCTGCCCTTCTGAAGACACCTTCCACACGTTATACTGATATTGATTATCAATATCGGTATCATTCGGAAGGGGATCTATTCATGCACAGAAGAGTCAAAATAACATCAATGATGATCATGTTGTGCTTATCGTTGGTGCTGGGAGCTTGTTCAGCTCCGACCAATACCAATGGAGGCCAACAAACCGAGACGAACCAGACATCGGCTCTATCTAAAGATAATGGACAAGCGGCAGTGCAAACAAAAACAAGAACGGTAAAGACTTTAAAAGGGGACGTCGAAGTACCGGCTAACCCGAAACGAGTTGCTTCTGATCAATATATGGGTCATCTTTTGAAGCTGGGGATTATTCCGGTAGGGGTCAGGAGTTTTATGCTGCATGAGGCTTGGATCGACCAATCGGGTTTTCCAAAAGAGAAGCTGGCTGGAATCAAGGATCTTGGCGAATTTCCCATGGATTTGGAGGAACTGACGGTTCTCCAACCGGATTTAATCATAGGTTCGATAGAAAAGAATATTGATAGTTACCAAAAAGTGGGCACCACTGTATTCCTGCCATATTGGGAGGGTCAATCTACAGCGGGGCCGTTGGATAAATTCCGCAGAATCAGTGAAATCTTTGGGAAGCAGACAGAAGCAGAACAATGGATTACGGAATATGAAAAGAAGGTCTCCGAGGCCAGAAAAAAGATTAAAGGTGTAATTAAAGAGGGTGAGACGGTTTCCATCCTGCAAGTTGCGAATAAATCAATCTATGTTTTAGCTGCAGAGGGCGGAAATTACGGAAGTTCAACCATCTATCAGATGCTGAAGCTGCCTCCTGCGAAAAAAGCTCTGAATATGAAAGAGGGATTTGAAAATATTTCGCTTGAGGTTTTGCCTGAGTATATGGGGGATCATATCTTTGTATATGGCTCAGAGGATGAAGGGGCCAATCAAGTTCTTAATAGCGAGCTATGGAAGAGCCTGCCGGCAGTAAAAAAAGGACAGGTTTATATGTACGGTTCTTTCAGTGATAAAGGCGATGAGTTTGTTATGGAGGACCCTTATTCGTTGGAGCTTCAACTGGACACTATTGTTAATCTCTTATTAGCCCACAAAAAATAAAGCGGAATACAACTTTAAAAAATATAAATCAATTGCTATAAAACGGGACTATTATGGTCAGATGCTGCCATAATAGTCCTTTTTTGTCTCCAAAAAAGTTGACCTGATTTATGCCTCGACAGCTACAGCATCTTCCGAAAATACTTTTTCGAGTATAGCCGAACATGTAAAACGTTTGGATCACATGATTGGCATCTCCCCATATCGCATGTTTGAAAGGTGAGTAGTTTGTCAAAAATGGGTACTATATCCTATGTTTGTGATGAGAATAATCTCCAAAGGGGAGCTCTAAATGGTTAAAAAAATTCAACTGCCATTGCAAACCTTAAGTCTGGTTGTCTCCTTTATGGCCTGGGTCTTGATCTCTTCCCTGATTTCTTACATAAGTCAGGATATTCCGTTGACGGCTGGACAAAGAGCGTGGTCCACCGCGATCCCGGTAATCCTGGGCTCTTTGCTGCGAATCCCGGCGGGGATTCTGACCAACCGCTTCGGGGCAAGGCTGATGAATACGGTCAGCTTCTTTATTCTGCTTGTTCCCGTCTATTACTTGAGCCAGGCCAATACTTTTCTGGATTTGGCGGTCGGGGGCTTCTTTCTTGGGATAGGCGGAGCTACGTTCTCGGTCGGTGTGACCTCACTGCCCAGATATTATCCCAAAGAAAAGCAGGGCACCATCAACGGGATATACGGGATCGGGAACCTGGGTACGGCCATCTCTACCTTCGGCGCACCGTGGGTGGCTGATGCGATCGGCTGGTCAAGAGCCCTGCAGCTTTTTTTGATTTTGCTGGCCCTTTTCGCTCTGCTGAATCTGTTTTTAGGGGATAAGCACGAAGAACGCGTACGAAGCTCCTGGAAGGATCAGCTCAAGCAGGTTTATCGCAACGAAAAGCTGTGGTTTTTCAGCATATTTTACTTCATCACCTTCGGCTCCTTCGTAGCTTTTACAATCTATCTCCCCGGTTTTCTGGTCAGCTATTTTGAATTAAGCAAGGTGGATGCCGGACTCAGGACGGCGGGTTTTATCGCCCTGGCGACCTTTCTCCGTCCGGTAGGCGGGATACTGTCCGACAAGTCTAACCCCTTTGTAGTTCTTATGTTCGTGTTTTCCGGGCTAACCTTGTCAGGAGTTTTACTCTCTTTCGGATTGACCATGCCTCTTTTTACGTTGGGCTGTTTGATGGTAGCCATGTGCGCCGGTATCGGGAATGGCGCGGTGTTCAAACTGGTCCCGCTTTACTTTTCCAAGCAGGGGGGCATCGCCAGCGGGATCGTCTCTGCCGCGGGCGGTCTGGGCGGTTTTTTTCCTCCACTGCTGCTTACCCTGTTGTTTGGGTGGACAGGCCACTACGCAATCGGCTTTATGGCCTTGTCCGAGGCTTCGCTGGCCAGCCTGATACTTGTTCTGTGGGTATTTTTCAACAACAAGCTGGAGTTTGCATCGGATATTATCAAGTCCACAGCCGATGCCGTGATGGTTACTGATGCCAAGGGCGTGATCCATACCGTAAACGCCGCCTTCACCGAGGTCACCGGATATCCGAAAGAAGCGGTGATCGGCAAAACTCCCAATATACTCAGCTCCGGCTTCCATGATCGCTCTTTCTATAATGCCTTTTGGGACACTTTGTTGACCACCGGAAAATGGCAGGGAAAGATCGTCAACCGCAAGGCAAGCGGGGAGGTTTTTCGGGAATGGCTCTCCGTAACGGCAATCACGAACGAGCAGAATGCCACCCATTATGTGGCTATATTCAGTGACCTTTCGCAGGCTGACTCCGTAATCGGGGAAGGTGAAGGTGACAGGCTATCGCAAAATCAATTCTCAAAAAAAGCAACAGGAAAGGAGGCGGGGGAGTAATGTCAGGACCCGCACTGAGACATGTGGACAGTCATTCGATGATTCATGAGGCGGCCTTAGGCGAAGCAAGAGAGCTCACCGAGCTGTTGGACAGAAGTATAAAAAAAGGCGAATTGGACAAGGCGGAGGAAATCGCCTACATCACGGTGGAGCATTGGGAGGGGCGTACGCTTCAGCACGCGGCCAGCGAAGAGGAAGGATTATACGTGGAGGCAGTTGGCATCAAGCGGGAGTTGAAGAACGTCATTATTTCCCTGACTCGCGATCATCAATTAATGCGGGAAATTGTCGGTGAGATTAGGGAACTGCTGGCGCAGGGCAAGGTGGGAGGCGAGCTTCTTGCCCGTTTTCAGGCTTTGATTGTCGTTGATGAGCTGCATAACCGGGATGAAATGAACATGCTGGAAAAAGAAGTGGAGGGACTTCTTCATGAAAAATGAGACCTATACTCTGGCGGCGATGCTTCCCGACAAACCGCTTCAATCCGTGGAACCGAGGCTGTACCGGCTACTGGTACAAGAGCTTGAGATGCTCCACCTCCATCCTTATGATGTGAAGGCGGGTGGCCGGACCGATGATCAAGGTATTACCGTCTACCTCCGATTTGGAGAGGAATTGGGGCAGGTCACCAGCAGGAAATTTTCCTGGACATTGATGGAAGACGGCGACGAGGAGGTCTTGACCTTTTTTAAACAGTCGGCGGAAAAGATTAAGAAATCGATGATTGCTGATTATTTTAAAATGATGAAATTCTAACAAAGGTCGGCGGAATGGGTTGGAAAAATGGCTACGAAAGAAGGCGAACCAGATGAATCAGGTGGAAACAGAACAGTTTGTCCGGGATGATCGGAATGATTTGCTTGCCTTGCTTGAGATGAGATTCGGCGGAATGCCGCAGTCTGTGCAAAAACAAATCTGTCAGCTGCAGGATCTGAACGAGCTTCAGCGCCTGATTATCGCGGCTTGCAACGCAGCGGATTGGGAAGTGTTTATGGAGGAACTTCAGTCGGGACAAGACAGCTTCAAACTGACGGGGGAAAGGTTTAACCCGGTAAACCAGCAGGGAAAGGAGCATCTGTGCAATGGCTGAACATAAAAACAAGCTGCTTGAAGCGTTGAAATACTTGCAACGCGGAGAGGCCATTAATGAGGGATGGACCGAGGAGAGCCCCAGATCTCGGGATTGGGAAAGCCTATACCGTGGCCGCTGGCAGCATGACAAGGTCGTTCGGTCGACACATGGCGTAAACTGTACCGGGTCCTGCAGTTGGAATGTTTTCGTCAAGGACGGCATTATCACCTGGGAAACACAAAAAACGGACTACCCGACCACGGGAGTCGATTTCCCCGAGTATGAACCCCGGGGCTGCCCGCGCGGGGCAAGCTTTTCCTGGTATACCTATAGTCCGATCCGGGTGAAGTATCCCTATATCCGCGGCGATTTGTACGAAATGTGGCGTGAGGAGCTGGCAGTTGTAGAGGACCCGGTTATGGCCTGGAAAAACATTGTCAGCGATCCCAAAAAGCGCGACAGGTATGTCAAGGCCAGAGGGAAAGGCGGCTTTGTCCGGGCGGATTGGGATGATGTCTGTCAGATGATTGCCAGCTCTATTATCCATACCATTCAGCAATACGGTCCGGATCGTGTCGTCGGCTTTAGCCCGATCCCGGCCATGTCCATGGTGAGTTATTCGGCAGGGACACGCTTTCTGTCGCTGATTGGCGGGACCATCCTCAGTTTTTATGATTGGTATGCAGACCTTCCTCCTGCCTCGCCGCAGGTTTGGGGAGAACAAACAGATGTGCCGGAAAGCGGCGACTGGTATAACACCAAGTATTTCATTATCTGGGGGACCAACATTCCGCAAACCCGATCTCCTGATGCGCATTTCATGGTGGAAGCCCGTTATAACGGCACCAAAGTGGTCGGGGTCAGCCCAGATTATTCCGAATATGAAAAGTTCGCGGACATTTGGCTGCCGGCCAAAGCCGGGACCGATGCCGCGCTTGCCATGGCCATGACCCACATCATTCTCAAAGAATTCTACGTGGATCAGCAAGTCCCTTATTTTATGAATTACGTGAAAAAATTTACCGACCTGCCTTTTCTCGTGATTCTGGAGGAACATGCCGGTGCGCTTCGCTCGGGCCGCTTCCTTCGTGCCTCCGACTTGGGCGATGCCCAGGAGCTGGCCGAATGGAAAACGGTAGTCTGGGATGCCGCATCAGGAGCGCCGACGGTTCCGGGCGGCAGTCAGGGCTTCCGTTGGGATCAGGGCAGCAGGTGGAACCTGGACCTCGAAAATCCCGACGGGACCGCGATGGACCCTCTGTTGTCATTTATTGATGAAGCGGATGAAGTGGCTCTCGTTGACTTTCCTTATTTTGCAGAAGCGGAAGGAGGGACGGTCCGGCGTGGAGTTCCGGTAAAACATTTGCCGAGTGCGGAAGGCATGACGCTCAAAGTCGTGACGGTTTACGACCTTATGATGGCTCATGTGGGCGTACCTAGACAGCAACTGCCGGGCGATTATCCGGCTGATTATAACGACCTGAAGCCCTACACTCCCGCTTGGCAGGAGGCGATTACAGGCGTTAAGAAATCCCATTGCATTCAGGTAGCGAGGGAGTTTGCCGAAAATGCGGCCAAGACGGGCGGAAAATCGATGATCGCTATGGGCGGGGGAACGAATCACTGGTACCACAGCGATCAAATCTATCGGTCCATTCTGAATCTAGTGCTGCTCACGGGCTCCCAGGGGGTAAACGGCGGCGGATGGGCCCATTATGTGGGTCAGGAAAAGGTAAGGCCGGTTGAGGGGTGGCAGCAAATTGCATTTGCGGGAGACTGGATCAAGCCTCCCCGGTTACAAAACGGAACATCCTTCTTCTACTTCGCGACGGAGCAGTTCCGCTATGAGGCCAGGGTCAATGAGGAGCAGAAACCATCCTGGGGCGGGCGTTTTAACCATATGCATCCTGCGGATGTCAATGCGCTGGCCGTAAGGCTCGGGTGGCTGCCTTCATTCCCGCAATTCAGCCAGAATTCCATCGATGTGGCCAGACAGGTTCGGGAAAAAGGGTTTTCGGACGACCAGGAAGCCGTGCAGGAAATTGCGAGAATGGTTAAAGAGGGAGAACTGGATTTTGCGGTAGAGCACCCTAATGATCCGAATAATTTCCCGCGTGTCTTTTTCAACTGGCGGTCCAATCTGCTTGGCGATAGCGGTAAAGGGCATGAGTACTTTGCCAAGCATTTGATCGGGGCGGACAATCAGGTGCTGACGGACCCGAGCCATTCGTGGCGGCCGGAGACGGTGAAGACGGATGACGTTCCGCCGGAAGGCAAAACCGATTTGTTCATCAGCATGGATTTCAGAATGACGAGTTCAGGGCTGTTTTCGGATATCGTGCTGCCAGCAGCGACCTGGTACGAAAAATACGATTTAAGCACGACGGATATGCATCCGTTTGTCCATCCGTTTAATCCGGCGATTGAACCGCCTTGGCAAAGCAAAAGCGATTGGGACGCTTTTCGGGAAATCGCCAAAACGTTCTCCCAATTGGCAGAGAAACATTTGCCAGCCTGTGAAGATGTTCTCATGACACCGCTCGGCCATGACACTCCGGATGAAATCGCCCAGGTTCACGGAAAAATCCGGGATTGGCGCAAGGGGGAGACGGAGGCAGTGCCCGGCAAAACGATGCCCCATTTTTTATTGGTGAAGCGTGACTATCCGAACGTGTATGGAAAAATGATTACCATCGGACCGAACATTAAAAAGGGCTATGGAACAAAGGGGATTAAAATTCCCGGTGACAAGGTGTACGACCAGCTCATGAAGCGGCTGGGGGTATCAAAACATGAGGGGATCGGCAAAGGACAGCCGGATTTGTTCCGCGATAAACAGGTGATCGAAGCGATTTTGCTGATGTCTGGCGCCACGAACGGGGAACGGGCCGTGGAAGGCTGGCGTTCGATAGAGGCCAAAACCGGCAAAAAGCTGGAGGACATCTCCAAACCGCGGGAAGAAGAGGCCTTCACGCTACTGGATATTACTGCGCAGCCCCGGCATACGATCTCAACTCCGGTCTGGAGCGGCTTGGAGAAGGACAATCGGAGATACTCGCCTTTTACCTTAAATACGGAGTACAGCATTCCGTGGCGTACTTTAACGGGCAGACAGAGCTTCTATCTGGACCATGAGATGATTTTGGATTTTGGTGAAGGGCTGCCGCTTTATTTGCCGCCGCTGGAGCACGTTCCTTTTTTTAAGGGTGAAAAAGAAGTGCCGGTGAAAGGGAAATCAATCACGATCCGTTATTTGACCCCGCACCAAAAATGGGGAATTCATACGATGTTTACCGACACCAATCAAATGTCGACGCTGTTCCGCGGATGGCAGGTCGTCTGGCTGAACGAAAAAGACGGGGCCTCGATCGGGATCAAAGACAACGATTGGATTGAGGTATACAACCGGAATGGAGTAATCGCTGCAAGAGCGGTGCTGACTTACCGGATTCCGGAGGGAATCGCTTATATGTACCATGCTCAGGATCGCACGCTTGGCGTGCCGGGCACCTCCATCACCAAGCAGCGCGGCGGTACCCATAACAGTGTGACCCGGATTACGATGAAGCCGACACATATGATCGGCGGATATGCCCAATTGAGCTACGGGTTCAATTATTACGGGCCGACGGGAAGTCAGAGAGATACGATGACAATCATCCGACCGCTGAAGGAGGTTGACTGGCTTGAGGATTAAAGCGCAAGTCGCCATGGTCATGAACCTGGACAAATGCATCGGCTGCCATACCTGTTCGGTGACCTGCAAGAACACCTGGACCAATCGGCCCGGAACGGAATACATGTGGTACAACAATGTGGAGACCCGCCCGGGTCCCGGCTATCCTCGGGAATGGGAAGACCTGAGGAAATTTAAAGGCGGGTGGGTTCTGCGAAACGGAAAGCTGGCACTCCGGGCGGGGGGGCCGATCACCAAGCTGGCGAATATTTTTTACAATCCGAATATGGCCAGCCTGGACAACTTCTATGAGCCGTGGACCTATGATTACGATAGCTTGATTCATAGTCCCAAGCGGAAGCATCTTCCGGTCGCGCGGCCTGTATCACTGATTACCGGCGAATATATGGACAAGCCGAACTGGGGCCCGAACTGGGATGACGACCTGGCCGGTGGAAGCGAGATTGTACCGATGGACCCGAATGTCAAGCAGCTTCAGGAACACATCGCTATGGAGTATGAGAAAACGTTCATGATGTACCTGCCCCGCATTTGCGAGCACTGCCTGAACCCTTCCTGCGTGGCTTCCTGTCCATCCGGAGCTCTGTACAAGCGGGAGGAGGACGGCATCGTACTTGTGGATCAAGACGCCTGCCGGGGGTGGAGATTCTGTACCAATGGCTGCCCCTACCACAAGGTATACTACAACTGGAATACGCACAAGGCGGAAAAATGTAATTTCTGCTACCCGCGGACAGAAGCGGGCATGGCCACGGTTTGCTCGGAAACCTGTGTGGGCCGGATCCGCTATATCGGCGTCGTCTTTTATGACGCGGATCGGGCCAAGGCGGCCGCTTCCGTGGAGAATCCGCAGGATTTGTATGAATCCCAGCTTTCGGTGTTTCTTGACCCCTTCGAGCCGGAAGTGATCAAGGAGGCGAGAAGAAGCGGGATCAACGATTCCTGGATCGATGCGGCACAGCGTTCGCCGATCTATAAGCTTGCCATGAAGTGGAAGGTTGCTCTGCCGCTTCATCCGGAATACCGTACGCTTCCTATGGTGTGGTACGTTCCGCCGCTTAGCCCGATTATGAACCATATTGAAGAAGACGAGCTTCAGACCGATCACTATATTCCCGCCGTCGATCAGATGCGGATTCCGATGGAGTATCTGGCATCTCTGCTTACGGCAGGAGA
This sequence comes from Paenibacillus kribbensis, assembly GCF_001705305.1. Taxonomy (GTDB): domain Bacteria; phylum Bacillota; class Bacilli; order Paenibacillales; family Paenibacillaceae; genus Paenibacillus; species Paenibacillus kribbensis_B. The sequence continues at coordinate 634,692 of NZ_MCBP01000001.1, read as the reverse complement.
TACCTCTGTCGTCCGCAGGGTTTTGCTTAAAATGACCGCCATGCGTGTACACAGACGGGAGCAAGCCGTCGGTGGCATGGATGATCTCAGGCACAGCCAGCTTTTGGAGGAGGCGGGAATTTCGGTGGAGGAAATTGAAGAGATGACCCGATTGTTCGCTGTTGCCAAATATAACGAAAGGTTTGTGATTCCAACCGCCCGGAGAGAAATGGATGGCGCGAAAGAGCTTCACTACAAGCAGGGGGCCTGCAGCATCGAATCCATTACCCCGTCAAGCGCGGTCATGTCACATCTTTTCCCAAGGGAGGATCATTGAAGATGGAACATAAGCCCGTTTTGCTCGTGGCTTGCGCCAGATTGCTCGGATATCCCTGTGAGGATTTTCAGGAAATGAAGGAGGAGCTGCTTGCAGCTGTCCGAGAGGAAATGAAGGATCATGAGCTGGAGAGCAGGTTTGACCAGGCGGCGAAGGCCATCTTCTCGGTTCCTCTCAAGGAGCTTCAGGAAATTTATGTTTGGACGTTCGATTGGAAGGAAAAGACCGGACTCTACCTGACCGCTCATGAATTGGGTGACAACAGGGAACGTGGGGCAGCTCTGATTCTGCTTCAGCATATTGTCCGGGATGCTGGCTTTATGATGCCGAGCGGGGAGCTGTGCGACTTCATTCCGCTGCTGTACGAGCTGCTGGCGGTAAGGTCCGACAATGTTCATGTGCGCGCGCTGGAACTTCGGCTGGCCGCAGCCACGGAGCGGATTCGGAAGCATCTGTCTGGAGACAGCCCCTATTCCGGGTTGTTGAACTTTTTGATGACCGATGTTTTCGAGGTCCCTACGGAAGAAGAGATTCGCATGCTGGAGAGCAAGCGGGAGAGCGCCGATCTGGATGAACTGCCTTACCCTATTCTGTTTGGCATGGACGGCACGGCTCGTAGCGATTCGGATTTACCCGTCTACAAAATGTGCAATTCAATGGAGGTATAATGATGATTGGTATCTTTTGGTGGGTCGTGTTTCCCTATCTCACCTTGGCGGTGATGATCTTCGGCTTGCTCTATCGGTTTGCTTTTCGTCAGGTCAGCTGGACGGCGCCTTCCACGGAGATTTTTGAAAAAAGATGGCTCAGAATCGGTTCGACTGTGTTCCATTACGGGATCATTTTTGCGTTTGTTGGCCATATCATGGGTGTGTTGATCCCGCGCAGTGTTTATCATTTCTTCGGCATATCCGATGAGACCTATCATATATTTGCGATCGCGGGGGGCGGTTTTGCCGGTCTGATGGTCGTCTGCGGTCTGGTTCTTCTGCTCATGCGCAAAATCTTGAACCGCCGGGTAAGGGCTCATGCGGGTTTTGGCGATTATTTTGCAGTGAGTTTAGTCCTGATCATCGCTGCCATCGGAACCTATATGACCATCGTGTATAATACGACTGTGGTGACTTATGAATACCGTACGACCATCGGGCCTTGGTTTCGCAGCCTGTTCACCTTCAATCCGCAATACGGGTTGATGGACACGGTTCCTTTCGTGTTTCAGCTTCACATCATCCTGGCGTTTCTTCTGTTCGCTTCCATTCCGTTTACCCATCTGGTCCATATGTTTTCTTTTCCCGCACGTTATCCGGCGAGAGCCCCGCAGCAGTACCGTTCCAGAAACAGTTACCGGAGACGGGAGAGAACCTGACTGGGCCCATCCTGGTTGTCAGTGTGATGTGCAAGGGGGAGTTCCCTATGGCTAAAATTTCCGATGATCATTTGGTTCATATAGAAACAAACCGCTAAACACAGGGATATGCCCAACACGTTTGGCGGTTTTTTTATAGTTATTTTATGCTGGCTCAGCTTAGTCGCTTATTGTAGTCGTCACTGTGACGTTGTTGACAGAGGTTGAGGTGGCGCTCATGCTGAAATTGATAACCTCAATGACTACCGTTACGCCGACAACCAAGCCTGTATTGATAATTAGATTCGCGGCTGAAAGATTAGTCAACCCGCCTCGCTGCAGCGTCCCGTTGACAAATACATTGTAGTATCCGCTGCTGGTCGGAACAACAAGTCCGTTGGCCGCGACTGCAGTACCGCTATCATTCGTAAAGCTTGATGCCGGGATGGTGGTCACTTCTCCTATAATGTCACCAAGCACAACAGTAGCTGTGTAACGGTTGACGACTGGAGTGATACTTATATTCGTTGTGACAGCAATGTTCCCGGAAACAACACTGTCTGCTTCCAGGTGGATTCGGATGATAGACATAGGAATTCCTCCATTCCTAATATTCCAGATGTATCTCATAGTTTATGTAGTTCATCTGGATATGGATTGGATGGGGAAGAGTATCTGAGGTCTTTAGCCATTCAGGCAATTCACGTACTCCGGAATGGGAGTCGGCTGCAAAGGTGCGAATTCCTGTTAATTTTTGCTCAACACTTAAACGGGAGTCAATCCCGACGATATAGGCAGCCCAGCAACGGCATTAGGTTTCATGATAGAATATATGAATTGGTGAAAAAGGGAGGTTTATATTTTTTGCGCAATTGAATGCTATTCATATGTTCTCTTTTTTTGTTGCCTATGTTATACGAATCGACATGATGGATTTGTCATTGGGGTCGTCAAGGACTGAGGCCAAACGGCCATAATGAGCTAAACATGGAGGGGATCCAAACCCCGGTGTTTAGCTTTTTGCTACGAATGTTTCTGAACGTTTATGGCTGAATTCTTATGTGAAAAGAATTGATTTACATAAAAATGGATAGTCTTTCCTTACAATGTAAACGCAACCATGATGATAGGAGCAGGAATTCACCATTTTGTAAAAAAAAGAAGTTGTGGTGAAGTTTTTTGAAGCTTTTTGAATAAAAATGATTGTTTTTTGTAGAGTTTGTGGTACGATATGAACAGTTGGAGGAATGAAGATGCTGACGGAAGAAAGATACAAGTTAATAATACAGCGCTTACAAGAATGTGGTGTTGTAAAATTGCAGGAATTAGCTGATCTGTTGGGGGCTTCTGAGTCAACGATTCGGCGTGATTTGATAGATCTTGAAGGCCGTCAGTTGCTAAAGCGTATTCATGGTGGGGCAACCTTGCTGAATCAGAAAAGCCAGGAACCCGGCATGGACGAAAAAACATTCAGAAACGTTCAACAAAAGAATGTAGTCGCCCGTATAGCAGCCAAAGAAATTTTGGATGGCGAATGTATTTATCTGGATGCGGGAACAACAACGATGGCGATGATTCCTTACATTGAAGCTAAAGACGTGACGGTCGTGACAAATGGCCTATCCCACGTAGAAGCACTGGTAAGCAAGCGAATCAGAAGCTATCTACTGGGAGGGATGATGAAAACTCATACCAAAGCCGTAATCGGGAGTATTGCCCTGCAGAATTTGGACAATTTTCGATTCGACAAGTGCTTTCTCGGAACGAACGGGGTAGATGTGGAAATGGGGTATACCACCCCTGATCCTGAAGAGGCGCTGATTAAGCGGCGAGCCCACCAGCTGTCCGGCAAAACCTATGTGTTGGCGGATTCCAGTAAAATCGGAGAGGTTACCTTCGCCAAACTGTTTGAACTCAAGGAAGCTATCCTTATTACCGAATCGGTGCCTGAACGCTCACGCCGATCCATTGCTCAGAAAACTAAGATAATCGAGGGATAACAATGATATATACAGTAACACTGAACCCTTCTATTGATTATATCGTGGAAGTTGATGACTTGAAGCTTGGCGATTTGAACCGGATGAAACGAGATTTAAAATTGCCGGGTGGCAAGGGAATTAATGTATCCCGGATACTGAACCAATTGGGCGCAGACAGCACGGCGATTGGCTTTCTCGGTGGATTCACAGGCAGGTTTATCGATGATACATTGCGGGAAGAATCCATTAAAACTGATTTTGTAATCATCGAAGACGATACGCGGATCAACATAAAGCTCAAGCATGGCGACGAAACGGAAATAAACGGCTTGGGACCTGCGATTCATGAGCATGAGGCGAATGCGTTGGTTCAGAAGCTGTCGGGTCTCCAGAAAAATGACATTGTCGTCTTGTCGGGAAGTATCCCGCCGTCACTTGGAGGAGACTTCTATAATCGGTTGATTAGTGTATGCCAGCAAACCGGGGCTGAATTCGTCATCGACACCACAGGTGAGGCGCTGATGAAGGCACTGGTTCATAAGCCGCTGCTCGTCAAGCCGAATCACCATGAGCTGGCAGAGTTGTTTGGCGTAACTATTCATTCAAAGGAGGAGATTGTCACTTACGGCCGTAAGCTGCTGGAAGCAGGAGCAAAAAATGTACTGATTTCCATGGCAGGAGAAGGGGCATTGTTCATTACGGCAGATGAAGTGTATCACGCAAATGTACCAGCAGGAACGGTTAAAAATTCTGTAGGCGCAGGTGATTCAATGATTGCTGGATTCGTGGGTACGCTGGCTCTGCTTGGCGATCCGATCGAGGCATTCCGTGCAGGAGTGGCATCCGGAAGCGCAACCGCGTTCTCCGATGATCTGGCTACTAGAGAGAAAATTGAACAATTACGGCCGCAAGTCACGATTTCAAATTGGTAATCCCGCTACACCATGAGCTTATTATGCGTGTGTCCACACGCTGACCGAACTTAGGAGAGTGTGAAAAATGAGAATAACAGACCTGATGATTAAAGAAACGATGATCATGGATTTGCAGGCTACGACAAAAGACGGGGCGATTGAGGAACTCATCGCCAGTCTCGAAGCAAGTGGCCGCATGAATGATCGGGCATTGTTCAAGGAAATGATTTACAAACGCGAAGCAGAATCCAGCACAGGAATTGGTGGCGGCATTGCGATGCCGCATGCCAAGACCAAAGCTGTGAATGAAGCGACCGTGGTTTTCGCCAAAAGCAGTAAAGGCGTAGAATTCGAATCGCTGGATGGCGAACCTGCAAAAGTATTTTTCATGATTGCAGCTCCAGAGGGTGCAGCTAATACACATCTTCGTACACTCGCAGCTCTTTCCCGGCTGCTAATTGATACCGATTTCATCGACAAGTTGATGAAAACGCAAACACCGGACGAAGTGTCGGAGCTGTTTGATGCCAAGCAAGCGGAAGAAGAAGCAGCTAAAGAAGCAAAAGAGGCGAAGAAAGAGACTGACAAAGCACAGAAAACGCCGGATGTTATCGTGGGTAACCCGAATTCAGACGAGTTTGTGGTTGCAGTGACCGCCTGCCCTACAGGCATTGCGCATACGTTTATGGCTGAAGACGCTCTCATTAAGAAAGCGACAGAGATGGGTGTAAATATCCGGGTAGAAACGAATGGCTCGGAGGGTGCGCAAAACGTACTGACAGCGGATGAAATTCGCCGTGCCAAAGGTGTAATCGTCGCGGCTGACAAAAAGGTTGAAATGGACAGATTTGACGGTAAGCCTGTACTGCAAAGACCAGTAAGCGATGGTATCCGTAAATCTGAAGAACTGATCCGCAAAGCACTGAACGGCGATGCTCCAGTTTACCGCAGCCAAGGTAAGGGGAACGCGGAGGAAGCGACAGCGGAAAAAACGAGCGTCGGCAGTAAAATTTACAAGGATCTAATGAATGGTATCTCCCATATGCTGCCGTTCGTTGTAGGCGGCGGGATTTTGCTGGCCATTTCCTTCCTGTTCGAACAGATGGCGGGAACAGAGAACCCGATCGTCAAGCTGCTGCAAACGATTGGCGGGGGAACAGGTGCGTTCCACTTCCTGATTCCGATACTGGCCGGTTTTATCGCGATGAGTATTGGGGATCGTCCGGCATTGATGCCAGGTATGGTTGGCGGTCTGATGGCTGTAAACTCGAATGCAGGTTTCCTAGGTGGTCTGGCAGCAGGTTTCATGGCTGGTTATGTGGTTATCTTGCTGCGTAAAGCTTTGGCAGGTCTGCCAAAAGCACTGGATGGTTTAAAACCGATTTTGTTGTACCCGGTATTTGGACTCCTCATTACTGGCACGATTATGTTCTATCTGTTCGATCCGATTTTTGGTGGAATTAATACATGGCTTGTCAATGTTCTGAACAATTTGGGTACAGGTAATGCAGTGATTCTGGGTCTCATTCTGGGTGGCATGATGTCGATTGACATGGGTGGACCTTTCAACAAAGCGGCTTACGCATTTTCGATCGGTGTCTTTACTTCCAGCGGTAACACGAACGGGGCTATGATGGCTGCTGTTATGGCAGGTGGTATGGTACCTCCGCTGGCGATCGCATTGGCTTCAACGTTCTTCAAAAATAAATTTACGGAACAAGAGCGCAAGTCTGGTTTGACGAACTATGTACTCGGTTTGTCCTTTATTACAGAAGGAGCAATTCCATTCGCAGCTGCTGACCCTCTGCGTGTCTTAACCTCTTGTATTGTAGGTTCAGCGATTGCTGGTGGTCTGACGCAGCTCTGGCAAATCAATCTTCCAGCTCCACACGGCGGTATTTTTGTAGCGGCTCTTGCCAATCATGCTTTGCTGTTCTTGCTTGCAGTGGCGATTGGCTCCGTGATTTCCGCACTCATTCTGGGACTGTGGAAAAAACCGCTTCAAGCGAAATAACTGGCATCAACGCTTTTCCTTTGGTCTTCATCATCGTAAAGCCGCTAAACACCAGGTTTCTGAGTGTTTGGCGGCTTTTCCTTTCTGCAAATTTTGAGCCTATCGCCTATAAAGCTCCTTAACCAGCTGCATAAACAGCTTTCGCGCTGAAGACATATACTGCTGATGCTGGTTGTTCTGCAACAGTCCAATGGGAATATTCGGGTCCGTTAGCCGGAGGGGGATGGTGACCAGTTCATCCGGCAAAGGTAATGACGATAGAACCACTCCAACTGAAGAGATCGTTTTTACGAATGAGGGTATAGACGAAATTTGACTGACGGTATACAAAAACGGCATTGACGGGAAACGGGAAAACTCTCTTTCCAGCCGGATATGGTACAGACAGTTTTTACCCCCGGCTATAAGCGGATATTCATACAAATCCTCCAGGTGAAGCCCACTTTTTGCTGCCAAGGGATGATTACGGGACACGATAAAAGCGATTTGTTCGTAATAAACGGGTTCAAAGTGTAGGGAAGGAACGGAGTGAGGGTCCCCGGCAATTGCAAAATCCAGTGTGTGATCCATCAGAGCGTTCGCGAGCGTGTCCGTGTTGCCAACTGTAAAATGACACGTAATATTCGGCTTATGCTCCCGAAACTGCTGTAGAACCAAGGGGAGTACGGTAGCCGCTACCGTTTCAATCACACCGATATGGAGCGTGCCGATTTCTTCCTTTTTCAGAGATTTGGCCTGGTCCATCACAAAATTCCAATGCTGAATAAGCCCATCTACCTCTTCTGCATAAACTTTGCCTGAGTCCGTTAATTCCGCATCCCAGCCTCTTTTAAAAAGCTGAAATCCCAGCTCTTTCTCCAGCCTCTGGATTTGGCTCGTGACTGTAGACTGCGCGTAGTTTAATTTGGCAGCAGCCCTTGAGAAGGTTCCTTCTTCGATAATGGTGCGAAATGTAGTTAGCTCTTTCAGATCCATGCACATTCATCTCCATCGATAAAAATGAATTTATTTATGATTATTTTCAATTATACAGATGAAAATAGGTGGAGTACAATCATCTTATCCCAACGGATAGGAGAGATGAACATGCCATTTGTACGTGTAGGTTACATGGAGCAGCAATACACAGAGCAAGAGCTGCCCTGGATTAGCCGTTGTATTTTGAACGCATTGATTGAGCATTTCCAGGTACCGGAAAAGGATTACTTTCAGGTTTTTCATGCTCATAAGCAAAGCGAGTTTTATTATAGTCCGGATTATTTGAATGTATCCAGAACAGACAAGCTGCTGTATATCCAGATTACGATGGGCGCAGGTAGAACTAGGGAGCAGAAAAAGAGATTTTACCAAAGGCTAGCCGAACTCATATCTACTGAATGCAAGATTAGGCCAGAGGATGTATTTGTAACATTGATGGAGACTGAATATGAAAATTGGTCCTTTGGCAATGGACTTGCCCAGATGATACGATGAAGCATAAATTAATCAGGTCGAGTGTTCGGGAAACGGTGGGTGATTTTGCGCCCGCTTTTGTAGACTATACGGAGAAGGTTCTTTTTGGAGATGTATGGAGAAGAGGCCAGTTATCTCTTAGAGAACGGAGTCTCATTACCGTTGCAACTCTGGTAGCGGGTGAGCATGTGAGTCAGCTTCCCTATCATCTGAACCTGGCCAAGGAGAACGGGATTTCGGAGGAAGAACTGGTTGAGATTATCACACAGCTTGCCTTTTATGTGGGATGGCCCCGGGCAGCCTCAGCTATTCAGATTGCTAAAGACGTATTTTGCAAAGAAAAAGAGAGTTTAGCATAAACCAAAAAACCGCTAAGCACAAGGGATTCCAAGTGTTTTGCGGTTTTTTTTTGGCATGGTATGGAAATGAATAAAGCGAGGGGCTATCTGATGAGGTGCAGACAAAAATCCAGATCGGCTTGAAGGTGCTCCTTCATCAGCCGTTCTGCTGTATCACCGTCATGCGCCCGGATGGCCCCACAAATATGCTGATGCTCGTCGATCAGAAAGGGGCGATGATAGTAGACAACGGTATGACGGAATAAGTAAATAACCGATTGCATTCGGTCAAATAAATCAATCATCATCGAGTTATTGCTGGCTCTCATAATGATCTCGTGAAACTCTTTGTTCGCCTGCATTACTTCATCCAGCGAGCCAGTTCGCCCAATGTCTACACATTGCTCCAAGGCCACCAGTTCTGTCTCGGACAGGTAGGCAGCCGCACTTCGCGCCGCATGTCCTTCAAGCAGCATCCGCAGCTCAAAGGTGTTGCGCAGGTCAGTTTCGGATAGCTTGACTACACGCTTATTCACGATAAGCCCTTCCTGCTCCAGTTTGCGGATGGATTCACGGATAGGCGTGCGGCTCACACCGAGCTGTGTGGCAAGCTTTTCCTCGACCAGCTTGGTTCCCTGAGGGATAGTTCCGTTCAGGATCATGTCACGTAGCGTTTCATAGGATTGCTGGTGCGCTGTACGGGAGTTATTGCTGCTGTACTGCATGTCATTCACCTCTACGTCTACTTTAGCGAAAAGCTGGAGGTTAAACAATGTTTATCCTATGTATTAAAGAAAATTTGATACAATTTTTAAGTTTTTGTATACAAAAATGAATTTATTGTGTACAATTTCAGGCATAAAGACAAATTAATAGCGCTTACAAGTGATAAAAAGCATTTACAAATGGATTTTTACAAAAAACCTCGAATCGAAAACTAAATCTGAATTTGCTACGGAGGGAATTTATGATGACAAAGAAAATTGGATTTATTGGACTAGGCATTATGGGGCGTCCGATGTCGTTGAATCTTTTGAAAGCGGATTATGAGCTTACCGTATTTGATATTAATCAGGAGGCCGTTGCTGCTTTGGTCGCGTCAGGGGCGCATGCAGCGGCATCACCCAAGGAAGTTGCAGAGCGCAGTGACATCATTTTTACGATGCTGCCGAATTCCAATCACGTGAAGGAAGTCATTTTGGGTGAGAACGGGATTTTAAAAGGGGCTACTGTTGGAAGCGTTATTGTGGATATGAGCTCTATTTCTCCCGTCGTCTCCAAAGAGCTGTCGGTTAAGGCTGATGAGGCAGGTCTGCATATGCTGGACGCTCCTGTGAGCGGTGGCGAGCCGAAAGCGATTGATGGCACATTGGCGATTATGGTTGGCGGTCAGGAGTCCGTGTTTGAGCAAGTGCTGGACGTTCTGCATGTGCTTGGCAAGGATGTAACTTTAGTCGGTGATAACGGCTGCGGTGCAACGGCAAAGCTGGCTAACCAAATCATCGTCAATCTGAATATTGCTGCCATGTCCGAGGCGCTTGTGTTTGCAGCCAAGGCTGGCATTAATATCGAAAAAATGGTTCAGGCAATCCGTGGCGGATTGGCAGGCAGTGCGGTACTGGAGGCTAAAGTTCCTTTGATTTTGGAACGTAATTTTGTAGCTGGCGGACGGATCGATATTAATCTCAAAGATATCACGAATGTCATGGAAACCGCTCATGATATCGGCGTACCGTTACCACTTAGCAGCCAACTGCTGGAAATATTCCATGCACTCAAGGTTGATGGAAAAGCAGCGGATGATCACGGCGGAATCGTGCAATATTTTGAAAAACTCGCAGGTGTACAGGTAAAAGCAGAGTAGATAGAGCATGCTAATCAAGAATTTGAATAAGGTGGAGATCACATGAATGTAAAACCAGGATATACCTCGTTGTCAGCACTTCAAGCACAGCTGCCTTCTGAATGGGATCACAAGGGATTACGACAGGAGATTCGACGGATCAATGATGCCAGAGGCCGGAAAATTATCGTTTTGGACGATGACCCGACGGGTGTCCAAACGGTTCATGATATCGATGTTTTGACGCAGTGGGATGAAATGCTGCTTCGTGAAGCATTCGACTCGCCGGAAACGCTCTTTTATATCCTGACTAATACACGTGGCCTTGATGCGGAAACCGCAGAACGAATTAACCGCGATATTGCCCGCAACGTGCAGGCTGTTGCCACGGAGAAGGGAAAATCTTTTACCTTTGTCAGCCGCAGTGACTCCATGCTGCGTGGGTATTACCCGTTGGAAACGGATGTGCTGGCAGAAGAAGGCAAGCGTCAGAGCGGACGGAGCTATGATGGTCATTTGATCATTCCAGCCTTTTTCGAGGCTGGACGAGTTACCGGAGGCAACACTCACTACATGGTGGAGGACGATGCACTGATCCCTGTACATGAAACGGAGTTTGCCAAGGATAAGGTATTCGGCTATGAAAACGGTGATCTGACGGCTTGGGTGGAAGAAAAAACAGAAGGCCGTATTCAAGCCTCGACATGTCTCGTCATTTCATTGGAGCACATTCGCAAGGGACCGGACGCCGTTCGAGAAGTATTGCTGCAAGCGAAGGATAACGTGCCGATCATCGTCAATGTGCTTTCGTACGCGGATATGGATGTATTGTCACTGGGGCTGCTGCAAGCTGAGGAGCAGGGGAAATCGTTTATTTTCCGCACAGCCGCTTCCTTTGTGAAATCGTATGCCGGGATATCCGATCAGGAATATCTGCCGAAGGAGCAGCTGATTGCAAGTGGACAGGAAGGACATGGCGGTATTGTCGTCGTTGGTTCCTATGTTCAGAAAACAACGCGGCAGCTGGAGCAGCTGCTTACGTATCCGGGAATTGTGGGACTTGAAATTGATGTGGAGCGAGTACTGGATTCCGAAGGCTACGCACAGGAATTAAGCCGCGTCATTACGGAAGCGAACCAGCGACTGGCTGCGGGCAGCAATGTGGTGGTATACAGTAGCCGCAAGCTGATCGCGGTGGACAACAAAGCCGACAATTTCAAAATTAGCCAAACGGTATCCGGTGCACTGGTCGAAATCGTACAATCGCTTGAGACGGTACCCAAGTTTATCATTGCCAAGGGTGGAATCACTTCCAGTGATGTGGCGACCAAAGGTCTTGCCATCCGTAAAGCACGTGTACTCGGTCAGGTTGCGGCGGGCATCCCTGTGTGGCTGACCGGAGACGAAGCCAAATTTAGTGGAATTCCGTATATCGTATTCCCCGGTAATGTGGGTGGAGAACGGACATTGCTCGAAACCGTAGAGAAAATCGAAAAATAGCAGGGGGAACCCCTGTTTTTCAACAAACTTAGAGAGCGCTTACTTAATCAAGGGGGTTATAAATATGTATTCCGTATTCGGACTCAGTCATGATGCGAGTTTGTTATTGTATGCACTTATTTCTATTATTGGGCTGATTCTGCTGATCGCTAAAGTGAAAATGAATCCGTTTGTCGCACTCATCGTCGGCGCCGTGTTCATGGGTCTGATTGCAGGCATGCCGCTGAAAAGTATCGTGGCAGCTTATCAGGAGGGTGTGGCCAGTGTGCTCGGCTTTATCGCCATTGTACTAGGTTTGGGTACAATGCTGGGTAAGCTGATGGCTGAATCCGGCGGTGCAGAGCAGATTGCCAAAACCATGGTTCGGGTGTTTGGTGAAAAAAATGTCCATTGGGCCATGATGGTGGTCGCTGTCATTTGCGGTATCCCGGTATTCATTCAAGTAGGTATCGTGCTGTTGTTCCCGCTCGTATTCGTTATTGCCAAGCATACCGGAACCTCGCTGATCAAAATCGGGATTTCCCTCGTAGCTGGATTGGCGGTCGTGCACAGTCTCATTCCACCGCATCCGGCGGCCATGCTGGCTGTAGGTATTTTTAACGCCAATATTGGTAAAACGATCTTCCTTGCGCTCATCGTAGCGCTGCCGTCCGCAGCGATCGCGGGTCCGATCTACGGAAGCTGGATTTCCAAACGTATTAAAGTAGAAGCTTCCAGTGAGTTGATGGAGCAATTTACGGAAACAAGAGAAAGAGAGCTGCCGGGCTTCGGCATTACCCTCTTCACGATTATGCTGCCTGTTATTCTGATGCTGATGGCGACGATTGTGGATCTGATTTTGCCAGAAGTCAACGGCTTTAGACAGGTCATTGATTTCATCGGTAGTCCAATTATTGCTTTGCTGCTTGCCTTGTTGTTCTCGCTGTACTCCTTTGGCTATGCACGCAGTTTTGACAGCAAGCAGCTGCTGAAGTTTACGAACGATTGCCTGGGTCCGGTCGCTTCTATCATCCTGCTGATCGGTGCAGGCGGCGGGTTCAACAAGATTTTGACCGCCAGCGGTGTGGGTGATGCGATTGCAGGTTTTGCCCAGCATGCGCATTTGTCGCCGCTTGTGCTCGCTTTTGTCATCGCAGGCCTTATCCGTGCAGCCGTCGGTTCCGCCACGGTAGCCATGACGACCGCGGCCGGTATTGTCGCTCCAATCGCTGCTACGATGCCGGGAGTTAGCCCGGAACTGCTGGTACTGGCCACCGGAGCCGGCTCCATCATTTTATCCCATGTTAATGATTCCGGCTTCTGGATTGTCAAGGAATACATGAACCTGTCCGTGCCGCAAACGCTGAAAACGTGGACGGTCATGGAAACCATTCTCGGGTTCAGCGCTTTCGGTATCGTTATGCTGCTGAGCATCTTTATCTGATTTGGATCTTAATTATATTCATTAGATAACCTTTAAACAGGATTGTATTGTTATTCTCGCTTGAAAGCTGTATAATAAAGGTAATTGAGTGAAGAGCTAGTGCTCTTCGGGATTGTTACTGGTCGGCAGGCGATACCCAAATAATGACTAATTTATTTAGTCGTTATTTGGGTTTTTTTTGTTACTATGAACTTTTTCATTAATTAACGAGGTGAGCAGATAGATGATCATCCGGCAAATATTTAACAACAATGTCATTCGGGCCGAGAATCAGGTAGGCCATGAATTTGTTGTCATCGGAAATGGCCTGGGCTTTAAAAAGAAAAATGGTCAGAGAGTCGATGTGGAAAAAATAGAAAAAACCTTTGTGCTAAAGTCGGATAAGATTCCGCAAAAATTAATTGATCTCATTGGAGAAACATCTGTAGAGTTTTTGAAAGTAGCAGATGAAATTGTAGGAAACGCGAAAAAAGAAATGGGAGATATCTTTAGTGATAACATTTATATTTCTCTGATTGACCATATTCAATTTGCCATATCCCGCTATAGAAAGTCAGTCGGTCTTAAAAATTCGCTTTTGTGGCAAATCAAAAAATTTTACAAAAAAGAATTTATGATTGGGATGGGCGCACTGGATATCATTGATGCTCAATTTGGCATTCAAATGGATGAGCATGAAGCGAGCTTTATTGCCATGCATTTTGTAAATGCAAGACAAGATGGTCAGGGTATGAAACAAACGGTTGAAATTACAGAGATCATAGATGATATTTTTAATATCGTAACCGATTACTATGAGCTGGCGCTGGATGAAACTTCATTTAACTATTCCCGTTTTATTACTCATTTGCAATACTTTGCACAAAGATTGCTGAGTAATGAACAAGAGCAACGGGCTTCGGGTGACAACTTTTTGTATGAGCAGGTCAAAGATAAGTATGCGCAGGCTTTTCAGTGTACCCATTTAATTAATCAGTATTTGGAGTTAAAACATGAAAGTGCTATGTCGATTGACGAAAAAGTGTGTTTGACGATTCATATACAACGTGTAACTACCAGAAATGATATGGTTGATTCTTAGAAAAAAACGCTTGCAAACGATTTCTGAGTGATTTATAGTAGGCTCACAACTTAAATATAAGGATTGTTACTGGTTAAGCAGGCGATACCTAAATGAATGGCAATGATCATTTTCTTTGATCTTAATGGCCTTTCGTTTAGGTATTTTTTTGTTTTCAGGCAATCTGACCAAAAGGAGAATGAACATGGATCATAAGAAAATGGGCGATGATATCGTACGTCTTGTCGGAGGTGAAGAAAATATCAATGGGCTTGTCCATTGTGCTACACGTCTCAGATTTGGCCTGAAAGATTCAAGAAAGACCGAAAGAGAGGAACTGGAGAAGCACGAAGGCATTATTACCGTTGTCGAAAGCGGGGGACAATTTCAAGTGGTTATTGGGAGTCACGTTGCCTATGTATATACGGAGATCATGAGAAACAGGGATTTTGGATCGGATACCCAAGCAACTAGTGAATCAAGTGGGAAGAAGACATCGGTTGTATCTAAGATCTTTGAAGTTATTTCCGGCAGTTTCTCCCCGCTGATTTCGGCGATGGCAGGCTCGGGTATACTGAAAGCACTCCTGACTGTTCTGACCATGCTGGGGTGGATGTCTGCGACAAGTGATACCTACCTGATCCTGTCCGCTGCGGGGAATGCTGTATTTTACTTCTTGCCGATTTTGCTCGGGATCACGCTCGGTATAAAGCTGAAGGCGAACCCTTACGTAGCCGGTGTTATTGGTGCAGCCCTGATGGAACCCAATTTTACGGGGCTGATGGACAAAGGTTCTGATGTATCATTTCTGGGAATACCGGTCGTCATGATGGATTATTCGTCCAGCGTTTTTCCGATCTTCATATCTATCAGCATATATGCCTTTGTGGAAAAGCTTTTGAAGAAGATTATTTTTAAGGATTTACAGCTATTTTTAGTTCCAATGCTGGCTTTGATGATTATGGTTCCGCTGTCTGCGATCGCATTCGGACCCTTCGGTACAACGGTAGGCGATTGGATTTCGTCAGGGGTGACATGGTTAATTGGTGTAAGCGGCATTTTGTCAGGGATAGTTCTTGGCGGTTTTATGATCTTTATGGTCGTCTTCGGACTTCACTGGGGTTTTGCACCGATCTCGATTCACAATATCGGCCTTGGCGGTGATCCGATTGAGGCGATGGCCGCTGCCGCCGTATTTGCTCAAGTTGGTGTCGCATTTGGTGTTTTCCTGAAGGCGAAAAAAGATAAAACGCTTAGAACCCTTGCGGGTTCGGCGAGTATTACAGGGTTGCTGGCTGGTGTGACAGAGCCAATCATATATGGTCTGGTGCTTCGTTTTAAACGTGTTATACCGATTGTTATTATCGCAGGGGCTACAGGCGGAGCTATTAATGGACATTTTGGAGTAAAAATGACAGCTTATGTTTTTCATAACATTTTTGCTATTCCAGTTTATGCGCCAACCTTGGTTTACGTTATTGCAATTGCGTGCTCATTTACGGTGGCAACGGTACTGACCCTTACTTTTGGGTATGAAAACAAGGGGAAAAGAGAGACTTCGGAAACGGTTGACTCCACAAAAGTGGAAGAATCTGTGCCAGTTGTTACAGCAAGCAAGGCTGTTGACCTCAAGAAAGAAACCATATACAGCCCCATCACAGGCAAGATTGCACCGCTGAGACAAGTTAACGATTCTGCGTTTTCTACAGGTGCTATGGGAAAAGGTTTAGCCATTGAACCGTCTGCAGGTGAGGTTGTAGCACCGATAGATGGAGTTGTAACCTCACTGTTTCCCACAGGACACGCTATAGGTTTGACTACCCATGCGGGCACGGAGATATTGATTCATGTTGGAATTAACACTGTAGCCCTGAAAGGCAAGTTTTTTAATCCAGCAGTTCAAGAGGGAGATATCGTTAAACAAGGGGACCTGTTGATCCAATTCGATAGAGAGCAGATTATAGAAGCAGGATACGAAATCGTCACACCTATCATCGTCACACAGACGAAAAATAAAGTGGACATGTTTGAGACAAATCTGGAGCAAATTCAGAAAAATGACGTATTGTTAACATTAGTTGTGTGATACAGAAAAGTGCCGACATCACCCACATGGATTACGATCATGAGCAGGATATAACGATAACTGGAGGGACTATATCATGAAACATAATCAATTGAAGGCATTTCCCAAGGATTTTTTCTGGGGAGGTTCAACTTCCGCTTATCAGGTAGAGGGTGCCTGGGACGAAGATGGAAAAGGACCCTCTGTCATTGACATGGCTAACCACGTCGAAGGGGTCACTGATTTTAAGGTAACCAGTAATCATTATCATATGTTCAAAGAAGACGTAGCTCTGATGGCTGAAATGGGCTTTAAAGCGTACCGTTTCTCTATTGCCTGGACACGTATTTACCCGCAGGGCGCAGGTGAAGTTAATCAAAAGGGAATCGCGTTTTACAGCTCATTAATTGACGAATTAATTAAATATGGCATTGAACCGATTGTTACGATGTATCATTTTGATCTGCCCTATGCTCTTGAAAAACAAGGCGGTTGGTCGAAGAGGGAGACGATTGATGCCTTCGAGCAGTATGCCAAAACATTGTTTGAGAACTTTGGAGACAGGGTGAGATATTGGTTAACCATTAATGAGCAGAACATGCTGATTCTCCACCCTGATTCGATTGGCACTTTAGATACAAGTCTGGAAAATCCGCAAAAGGTGCTGTACCAGCAAAATCATCATATGCTAGTCGCACAGGCGAAAGCGATGGTATTGTGTCATGAGATGCTGCCTGACGCAAAAATTGGACCAGCACCGAATATCGGGGTCATATATCCGGCTAGTTCGAAACCGGAAGATACACTGGCTGCTGATAACTATGCGGCCATTCGTAACTGGCTCTATCTGGATATGGCTGTATTTGGCCGTTACAATCACATTGCGTGGAGCTATTTGGTTGAGAAAGGCTATGAGCCTGTTATTGAAGAAGGGGATATGGACATTTTAGCGAAGGGGAACCCGGACTTTATCGCATTTAATTATTATACCTCTCAAACCGTAGGAGAAAGTTTAGATGACGGAAATGATTTTTCACATACAGGAGATCAGCATGAAATTGTGGGTGAACCGGGAGCATACAGAGGTTCCGTGAACCCCAACCTGCAAAAGACGGAATTTGGATGGGAGATTGATCCGGTCGGTTTTAGAACCACGTTACGCCAAATCTATTCTCGCTACCACTTGCCTTTAATCGTGACAGAGAACGGCTTGGGAGCTTTTGACAAGCTTGAAGATGGTGATGTAGTGAATGATCCTTATCGTATTGACTTTTTCAAGAAACATATCGAGCAGATTCAATTGGCTATTACAGACGGTGTAGAAGTATTTGGTTTCTGTCCGTGGTCTGCGATTGATCTTGTTAGTACCCATCAGGGCTCCAGTAAGCGTTACGGGTTTATCTATGTTGATCGGGAAGAGTTTGATCTCAAAGATCTGCGTCGTATTCGTAAACAAAGCTTCTATTGGTATCAAAAGCTGATTGCCACGAATGGTGAAATTCGTTAATTAAAGCGGCAGTGCAAAAGCACCTCCTTGAAATGGATGTTACCATTTTGAGGGGTGTTTTTTTGGGGGTAGAGGGATCTTGGAACAGCGGAGTTATCAAGTGTTATATAATAGAGAAAACCTAAATTGAGAGGACATCAAGCAATTGACCTTACAACAATTAAAATATGTCATCGAGGTTGCCAATCGTGGCTCCATGAATGAGGCGGCAAAGCGGTTGTTCATTTCCCAGCCCAGTTTGTCGAACGCGATTCGGGATCTGGAGGAAGAAATTCATATTACTATTTTTGAGCGTACCAATAAAGGGATTTCTTTGTCCAAGGAAGGCGTGGAATTCCTCGGATATGCGCGCCAGGTTGTTGAACAGGCGGAGCTGCTGGAAAGCCGCTATCTGGATGCCAAGCCTTCACCACAGCATTTTGCCGTTTCCTCACAGCATTATGCTTTTGCTGTAAATGCATTCGTAAATCTGGTGAATCAATATGGACAGGATGAATATGAGCTGGCTTTGCGGGAGACGAAGACCCATGAAATCATACAGGATGTCAAAAGCTTGCGCAGTGAGATTGGAATCCTGTATCTGAACGAATTTAACGCCAAGGTCATTCACAAGCTGCTAAAAGATGCGAACCTGCAATTTAACACCCTGTTTACGGCGAAACCGCATATTTTTATCAGCAGCAAAAATCCGTTATCCCGGCAATCCATGGTAACCATCGACCAGCTTCGCCCCTATCCGTATCTGTCCTTTGAGCAAGGGGAGTACAATTCCTTTCACTTTTCCGAGGAAATCCTCAGCACGTTGTCGCATCCCAAAAGCATCCGTGTCAATGACCGGGCGACCCTCTTTAACCTGCTGATTGGCTTGAACGGCTATACCATTTCTACCGGGGTCATCAGTGCGGATCTGAACGGTAACGAGATTATTTCCGTGCCATTGGAATGTGACGAGTCTATTAATGTAGGATGGATTTGTCATAAAAACGTTGCGCTCTCCAAGCTGGCTACCGTTTATGTAGAAGCGCTGCATGAAGCGATAGGGGAATAAAAGGTTGGGTATAGCTTTAGGCTATAACTAGCTATAGTTTATTGGAGTTACCTTATAGCTGAAAATGTATGTTATCTTTTTTGCAAGAACTTCACTACAGAAGTAAAAAGGAGATAACCCAAATGAGCAGCATCCTTGACAATGCATCCCAACGTAAAGTGACCCCTTTCAGACATGATATGGTTGGCAGCTTTCTGCGCCCGCAAGCCATTAAAGACGCCAGAATTCATTTTCAAAATAATGAAATTTCTGCGGATGAGCTGAGAAAAATTGAAGACAACGAAATTATCAAGCTGGTAGAAAAGCAAAAATCGGTAGGGCTGAAAGCCGTGACAGATGGCGAATTTAGACGCTCCTGGTGGCATCTTGATTTTATGTGGGGCCTGGACGGCGTGGAAAAGGTACAGATTTCCAACGGATACCAGTTCCAAGGCGTGGAAACCAGAGCGGAAACCGCACGCTTGTCCGGTAAAATTGGACATTCCCGTCACCCTTTTATTGCAGATTTCAAATTCCTGAAGCAAGCAGCAGGTGAGGATGCCATTGCCCGTCAGACGATCCCTGCACCGGCACAATTTCTGGCCGAGCTGTTGCGTGGAGAGAATAAAGAAACGACGGACACCTATTACAGCAATCTGGACGAGCTGGTTACAGATATCGCCAAAGCTTACAAATCTGTGATTCAAGCGTTGTATAATGAGGGCTGCCGCAGCTTGCAGCTGGACGACTGCACATGGGGCATGCTTTGCGATAAGAACTATTGGGAAGCCAGACAGCACGCGGGCGAGAATGTGGAAGAAACCAAAAAGCTGTTCGCTCGCGTAAATCAGGAAACCGTAAATGATCTTCCAGCTGACTTGGTCGTTACGACTCATGTATGCCGTGGTAACTATCACTCTACCTGGGCATCCTCAGGCGGCTACGAGCCTGTTGCCGAAACCCTGTTCGGTATCGACAACATCGACGGCTACTATCTCGAATTCGATACCGACCGTGCAGGCGATTTCACTCCGCTCAAGCATCTGAAGGACCAGCAGGTCGTACTGGGTCTTGTTTCTTCCAAAACGGGAGAGCTGGAAGACAAGCAGACAGTCATTAACCGCATCAAGGAAGCGACTCAATTCGTCGACATCAACCACATCTGCCTCAGCCCGCAATGCGGCTTTGCATCAACAGAAGAGGGCAATATTTTGACGGAAGAGCAGCAGTGGAAAAAGCTTGCCTTCATTAAAGAGATTGCGGACGAGATTTGGAAGTAAGGGTTTAGAGGAATTGGGTTGGAGAGATTTATAATTACAAAAACACGCCACTTGTGGGCGTGTTTTTTGTCTACATGAGGAATTCGCTGGCACTCCCTGTCTATACTGCGATCTTTTAAATAGGTGAATGCACAAAACTCAAAATCGACAATAGCGGCTGATTCACAATCTTTTTGCGCTAAAATAGTTGGAACTACTCTCAAAAAAAGTTATATTAGGAATATATATATTATCTTTAATATGAGAAACAAAGGAGGAATATTCTAGATGGATGTACGAAGATGTTTGCAACAAGGATTGAAAGCGGGCTTATGTATGTTGTTGTTGTGGGTATGGATGATGGGGGCTGTAACAGCTGGTCAAGCCGAAGCCCAGCCGGTGTTTCCGGGGGCCGTGGGATTCGGGACTGACACTCCAGCAGGCCGGGGCGGGAAGATAATTAAGGTGACCAATCTGAACAATGACGGCCCAGGCTCATTTCGTGCGGCGTTGGAAACCAAGGGACCGCGGATTATTGTATTTGAAGTCGGCGGTGTCATCAATCTAAAAAAGGAGCGTCTTGAGCTGAGAGAACCCTACGTGACCATCGCAGGTCAGACGGCCCCCTCCCCTGGCATTACATTCATCCGGGGAGGTTTGCAGATCAAAACGCATGATGTGTTGATGCAGCATGTCCGGTTTCGGATGGGCGACGGTGACAGTGCTCAAGGTGCAGGCTTTGAGCCAGATGTGTCCACTTACGGAGCCTCCGCTTATAACATTGTCATTGACCATTGCTCCTTTTCTTGGGGAGTAGATGAGAACATGTCCTTCTCAGGTCCTCGTACCAGCGGAACCAAGGCGACTACCCACCGTGTAACACTTAGTAATAGTATTGTCGCCGAGGGACTGTATAATTCCGTTCATGAGAAGGGCCCCCATTCCATGGGCACGCTCGTTCATGATTACGTCCAGGATGTGGCAGTCATCGGAAATCTTTATGCCCATAATATGGAACGTAATCCGTGGTTCAAAGCATTCTCGACGGGCGTAATTGTTAACAATGTCATTTATAATCCGGGAAAATGGGCTATTCGGCTCGGATTCGTGGAGAGGGAATGGGCGGATACGGGGATCAAACCGGAAGGCCCTAGAGTCAGTATCGTCGGGAATTACATGCAGCATGGAGCAGATACGATTAAAGGGTTAGGATTGGTCGGAACGAACAGTAAAGACAACTGGGCTTATCTCAAAGATAATCTTGCTTATGACCGTAATGGCAAGTCAGCCCCGCTGACTTTTGGCGAAATCAAGGAACTTGACAATCCACCTGTTTGGGTTGAAGGACTTAAAGCATTAGCTGCCTCGGCAGTGGTGAAGGAAGTCACTGAGCATGCAGGAGCAAGGACGAAGGACCGGGATGCAACAGATCAACGAATGATCTCCGATTTCCTGACTGGTCGAGGAAAGATAATTGATAGTCAGAAAGACGTAGGAGGATACCCGGATGTTCCAGCGACCTACCGTGCTTTAAATGTACCTGACCACAGCATTGATGAATGGTTATATCAATTTTCAGTTGAGTTGGAGTAGTCCTTAGTAGCAGATTAGTATTGATTACATCCATAACGCGGCCTTCCTTCACTACAGTGTGGGAAGGCCTTTTTGGTGCAGGATAGATGGTAGCCTTGGCATATTGTCTGGTCTAGCAAGCATTGCTATACTTTACATACAGGGAGAATTTCCCTTAATGATTTGGTAATTAGCCGTCCAAAGCAAGCAGCCCATTTCAATTCACGACAGTTACGCAACCCTGTGTGTATTTGATACGGAGGCACTTAAGCATCGTTTGAACGATGATCTGGATTGGTGTCCATTGAAGAGGACGAGCTGGGTGAGCTGAACGAGGGAAGCAATAGCTTTACAAGTTTGATCCGTTTGCAGGTTACAGGACCAACCCGTAACGGCTCAGACAAGCCGCCTGAAGGGGTAAGCCGGAACAACCGGAACTGGGGAAAATGGAAAAGAGGCTATCCCCACGGTGTACACATCCGTAAAGACAGCCCTTATATCTTCTATTGATACTTTACGATAATGGCATTGCTGATTTGACGGCCGGGTGTGGTGAGGTAAGAGCCATTGTAATACAGTCCGCTGGAAGCACCGCCGTCCAGATTCATGGCCTGATAAGCGCCCGCTTGCTTCATCATTTGGGCGAGCTGTGGAATGGTGGCTCCGCCTGTGGTCAGGAGAATCAGCTTATGATCCCGGGTAATTCCGAGTGCGCTTCTGGCTCCGCCGCCTGTTAATATTTTGGGGTCCTTGAAGCCTTCTGCTTTGACATTGAGGGACACCTGTCCGTTCGTCACCAGACGAGGCCCGGCTTGAAGTGCACCTTCAACGTTGCCTTGGCTCATTCGCTGTTCAAAAGCAGAACCGGAAACCAGCTCGGCTAAATGATTAGCATCATAGGAGAAGACCGTTCGCTGGTCGCCAGAGCTTTTCTTTAACATCTTTCCATGGCTGACCAGGTAGCCGTAAGGCGTTTTGTAGGAGCTTTTGGTATAGGCGTCAAAGAATGTGCCATTGATGGCTACAACCGCTTGATTGCGTTTGGCGAGACTGCTTAAGTCCTCCACCTTGCCGATAGTATTGCCTGCCAGCGCCACGTCCAGACTCACCTTGGGATGGAGCATGGAGATCGTGACTACCTTGGCGGAGAAGGTGTGTGATCCGACCTTAAAGCTTTTATGCGCTGTCGTGATGGGTGTAGTGTTTCCGGGTAGCTTGCCGGTAAGTACCGGAAGTGTGACGGACGTTGTACCTTGCTTGATGCGTACAGCTGAGAGTTCCTTTTGCCATGAGACCTGTAGGTTTAGATATTGGCTGATGAACTGCAAGGGGACATAGGTAGAACCGTTATCGGTAAAAGGAGCATTTTGCATACGGACTGTCTGCTCATTCACTTTGGCAGTAGCTTGTCCCGTAAATAATGTAAGCCGGGTATTGCCTTGCGCAATCTCTATCTTTTTGTCCGCTGGCGTCATGTTGAGTGTAATCCCTTCATAGCTGTTCAGGAGGCGAAGCGGGATAAAGGAATGGTTACTTTGATCCACATAGACCAGCATGGGTGCTGGTGCAGCAGCATAGATCGGGGTTGCAAGGATTAGCAAGGACAGGATAACAAGTGCGGTGATTCTTTTCATGAATAGATCAATCTCCTTATGTAGTCTTGACACTTTATCAAGGTGCTCGTATTTATATCGGGTTTTATGAGTTGTAAGTGTATGCGAGACAGAGCGTTGGATTACCTGGCGTAACCATGAGCCATTGCGCTGGTAATACTAATATTCCGCAAATGATGAAAATAGCAAATTCTGATAAGCTGAACTTAAAAACACATGGTAGCACGTCATCATGCCAATTGAGAGGAAAGAGGTGCAAGGACATGGACAAGAAAGCGGGTATGCGCGCATCCATGCAGGAGTTATTTGCACAGATGGATGAAGCACTTTTTATGGAGATGGTAGAGAATGTCCCCTTCGAAATGCGTGACGGGGTCGTTGACAAGGAAGGGTGGATCAAGTGGAAGCCTCTTCCTTCGCAGATTACAGAAGAGGAGGTTCGGGAGCTTGAGCAAACCTACCATTTTGAGCTGCCGCCCCTGCTGAGAAGCTTCATTATGTCCTACCATTATGTGACTTTGGAATTCGATAATGAATCCATACCGGGGGTATACTGGAGCGACTGTACCTTTGTAGAGTTTCCACCCTTGCCTGTGGGCCAAGGCCTAAAGGCATTTTATGATCTGATCAATCAATGGTCACCGCTGCTGTCATCAGGCTATATTCCATTTGCGATTGCAGAGGATGATCAGGGCCCTGTTTGTTTAAATGCAGGCAGCAGACATAAGGACGGCGATTATCCTATTGTCTGGTTCTATCACGAGGATTTAAAGCATCTGGACGAGGACGAGCTGCGGATCAGAAAAAACCTGCTTCCTTATGTGCAAGGACTGTTCCCCTCTTCTGTTGAAATGTTTAACGTCATGTTTAAATAGATCATAGACTAACGATTCCCTAGAATGGGATTTTACTGTACACCTAACTATGATATTGACATAAAAAATAAGGAATGTTATAAAAAAAGGTAGGCTGGCACTCAAATGATGGGAGTGCTAACAAATTGAATCGTTTGCATAGCTCATATCCGCTGGCCCTACATAGGTTTATATCTGAAAGGAGATATCAGAATGGAGAAAAAACAGTTTCAGGCTGAGTCCAAGCGTCTGCTCGAAATGATGATTAACTCGATTTACACGCAAAAGGAAATTTTCCTAAGAGAGCTGATCTCCAATGCTAGTGATGCCATTGACAAAATTTATTACAAAGCACTGACAGATGATCAGTTGGTCTTTGACAAGGAAAATTACTATATTAAAGTAACTGCCGATAAGGAAAATAGAACGTTAACTTTGCGTGATACCGGGATTGGCATGACCCAGGAAGAGCTGGAAAACAACCTGGGCGTCATTGCTAAAAGCGGCTCGTTGGCATTCAAAAATGAAAATGAATCCAAGGACGGTCATGACATCATCGGTCAATTCGGTGTCGGCTTCTATTCGGCTTTCATGGTGGCGGATGTTGTTACAGTGACCACAAAGGCCTTGGGTAGCGATACTGCCTACAAATGGGAATCCACAGGTGCTGACGGGTATACCATTGAGTCGGCCGAGAAGGATGAGGTCGGAACCGAGATTGTCTTGAAAATCAAAGCCAACACCGAAGATGAGTCCTACGACGAATATTTGGACGAGTATCGTTTAAAGGCACTGATTAAGAAATACTCTGACTTTATCCGCTATCCGATCAAAATGGATGTTACAGGCAAACGTCCGAAAGAAGGCAGTGATAACGAGTTCGAGGATTACGAAGAGGAACAGCGTATTAACAGCATGGTTCCCATCTGGAGAAAGAACAAAAGCGAGCTGACCGACGAGGATTATCAAAATTTCTACGCGGAAAAACGCTATGGCTACGACAAGCCGCTCCAGCATATCCATGTTAGTGCGGACGGCGCGGTGGTGTACCAGGCTATTCTGTTTATTCCCGAAAATATCCCGTTTGATTTCTACTCCAAGGAATATGAAAAAGGGCTGGAACTGTATGCCAACGGCGTGCTGATTATGGAAAAATCTCCTGATCTGCTGCCGGATTATTTTAGCTTTGTTAAAGGCATGGTCGACTCCGAAAGCCTGTCGCTCAACATTTCCAGAGAAATGTTGCAGCACGACCGCCAACTGAAGCTGATTGCCAAGAATATCGAAAGCAAAATTAAAGGCCAGCTGCTGACCCTGCTCAAAAATGACCGGGAAAAATATGACCAATTCTATAAATCATTTGGCAGACAATTGAAATTTGGTGTCTACAACGATTATGGCCGCCATAAGGAGACTCTTCAGGACTTGCTCATGTTCTACTCTTCTACAGAGAAAAAGCAGGTTACACTGGATGAATATGTATCTCGGATGCCTGAGGAGCAGAAGTATATTTATTATGCTTCCGGGGAGTCCAACGAGCGTATTGAAAAGCTGCCGCAGACCGAAATGGTAGCCGACAAAGGCTACGAAATTTTGTACTTCACCGACGACATTGATGAGTTCGCTATTAAAATGCTCTTAAACTACAAAGAGAAAGAATTCAAATCCGTCTCGAGTGGCGATTTGGGCATTGAGACTGACGAAAATGAGAAAGCAACAGAAGCGGAGCAAAATGACAATAAAGAGCTGTTCGAGTACATGAAGGGCTTGCTGGAGGGCAAGGTATCCAGTGTCAAAGCCTCCAAACGCTTGAAGACGCATCCGGTATGTCTGTCCGCAGACGGCGAAGTGACGATTGAGATGGAGAAAATCTTGAACGCCATGCCGAATAACGCCGATGTCAAAGCAAATAAAGTGCTGGAAATCAACGTAAACCATGCGGTGTTTAACTCTTTGAAAGAGGCTTTTGCCGAGGACAAGGAGAAGGTAAACCTCTATACGGCTTTGCTGTATAATCAAGCTTTGCTGATCGAAGGCTTGCCGCTGCAAGATCCGGTTGAATTTACGAACGATATTTGCAAAATCATGGTTTAACAAATTTTTATTCTGCACAAAGCCGTTCCCGCACCGGGGGCGGCTTTATTCATGATGAAACATTGTGGACACTATTTGCTGCATTTTTATTCCTGATTTTGGGGTTTGTAAAATTTTTGTGACATGCTGATGTGAATTTTGACACAGCAAATTATCGTTTTTCTTGATTATTTGGTGGGATGTCTTTATAATCATTTTGTTTGCAAGAATGATTAGCGATTAGCGTATGGAATAAGGAGGTTATTTATTTTGGGAAAAGCATTGATTATTGGCGCCGGTGGCGTGGCCAGCGTTGTGGTGCATAAGTGTTGCCAAAACCCAGATGTATTTGAAGAAATTTGTATCGCAAGCAGAACTGTTGAGAAATGCGATGCGCTTAAAGAGAAGCTGGGTGGAGGTCGTACTAGGATACAAACGGCTCAGCTTGATGCTGACAACACCGACATGGTCATTGACTTGATTCGAAGCTTTCAACCGGATGTAGTTATCAATGTGGCTCTCCCTTATCAGGATTTGACGATAATGGATGCTTGCCTTGAGACAGGTGTTCATTACGTTGATACGGCGAACTATGAACCGCCGGATACGCCGAAGTTTGAATACAGCTGGCAATGGGCCTACAAAGAAAGATTCGAAAAAGCGGGAATTACAGCTCTGCTGGGCAGCGGTTTTGATCCAGGTGTGACTGGAGTATTTACGGCTTATGCCCAAAAGCATTATTTTGATGAAATTCATACGATTGATATTGTGGACGCGAATGCAGGGGACCACGGATATCCTTTTGCAACTAATTTTAATCCGGAAATCAATATTCGCGAAATTACGGCGAAGGGCCGTTACTTTGAAAATGGAGAGTGGATTGAAACTGAGCCGCTTTCTGAGAAAAAGGTATATGACCTTCCTGAAATTGGACCGAAAAACATATATCTTTTGTACCATGAAGAATTGGAATCTCTTGCAGTGAACATTAAAGGCGTGAAAAAAATCCGTTTCTGGATGACGTTCTCGGACAATTATTTGAATCATTTGAATGTACTTCAAAACGTAGGCATGACTTCCATAGAGCCTATTGAGTATGAAGGACAACAAATCATTCCACTGCAATTCCTGAAAGCCATTTTGCCGGACCCGGCTTCTCTGGGACCAAGAACGAAAGGTAAAACGAACATTGGGTGTATCATCCAGGGCGTCAAAGATGGAAAGCCTAAAACATATTATGTTTACAATGTTTGTGATCACGAGGAATGTTATGCAGAGGTTGGCTCCCAAGCCATTTCCTACACAACAGGTGTTCCTGCCATGATCGGTGCTATGCTTATTATTAAAGGCATCTGGAAGAAACCAGGCGTTTACAACGTTGAGGAATTTGATCCAGATCCATTCATGGAAGCACTGAATAAACACGGATTGCCATGGCAAGAGAACTTTACGCCAACGCTGCTTGATTGAGGTCTGCGATGAATATTGATATTACCGGACTTCCATCACCTTGTTATCTTGTTGACGAAAGACTTCTTGTCAAAAACCTTGAGGTTTTAAATTCCGTTCAAGAACGTACAGGCTGCAGTATTCTGCTCGCTCTTAAGGGATTTTCGATGTTTTCGACCTTTCCTCTGGTTGGCAAATATTTAAAAGGCGTAACCTCCAGTTCGTTGTTCGAGGCAAGACTCGGTCGCGAAAAAATGGATAAGGAGGTTCACGTATACGCACCTGCTTATGTGGACCGTGAATTTGATGAGCTGCTGGAGTATGTGGACCATATCGTTTTCAACTCCTTTGATCAACTGAAACGGTTCAAAGGCAGAGTGCAAGGCGTAACTTCCAAAAAAATCGACATCGGAATTCGGGTGAATCCGGAATATTCGGAAATCGAAACGCCGCTGTATGATCCTTGCTACAACAACTCCAGAATGGGTGTGACCCTGGCTAACTTTAAGCCTGAGGAACTGGAAGGCGTAGACGGTATTCACTTTCACACGATGTGTGAACAGAATTCAGATACGCTGGAGCGCACCATTAAAGTTGTGGATGAGAAATTTGGTCCATACATTAAGCAGATGAAATGGCTCAATTTTGGCGGCGGTCATCATATTACGAGAGAAGACTATGATCTGGACACGCTGGTACGCTGTATTCAATATTTTCAGGATAAATACGGAGTGCAGGTTTATCTGGAGCCGGGCGAAGCTATCGCTCTGAATACCGGATATCTGGTTGCCACAGTCCTGGATACGATGAAAAACGGAATGGATATTGCCATTCTGGATACTTCGGCTGAATGTCATATGCCTGATGTGCTGGCAATGCCATACCGCCCGAATATCATTGGTGCAGGCAAGCCTGGTGAGCATGCGTACACCTACAGACTTGGTGGTCTTACCTGCCTGGCCGGAGATGTGATTGGAGACTATTCGTTCAAGGAGCCATTGAAGCCTGGAGACAAGCTTGTATTCTGCGACATGGCCCATTACACGATGGTCAAAAACCACATGTTTAACGGAGTCAACCTGCCGGCTATCGCCAGCTATAACGACGAAGAAGGCATTAAGGTGATCCGCCAGTTCTCCTACGAGGACTTTAGCTCACGTTTGTCGTAAGCTCTAGACGTTATGAAACGAACTGAGCCATAATGAATGAAATAACTGAACTACCAAAAGCCGCGCCCTAGAGATGGGGCGTGGCTTTTTGGTGTAGTTGAATTTTATACAGGAGTTTTACATGTATCTTAACATAGTTCTACCTTACAACTTCAGAAAAGACTCTATAGTTAAATACATTTCCTCCAGGCTGAAGTCCCGGTACAGTGACAGCTAGGTAGTAATCCTTACCTTTTTCAAGATCTGCATTTAAAAAATATTGACCGTTTCTTGATCGTTTAATCCTAGTACCATTACTATCGTAAAGAGTTAGTTCTAACCAAGATCAGGATATTTGTCGCCCTGAATTGTAAACAAGATTTCGTTTGATCTAGAAGCCATAATTTTAAATACATCGTAGGCTTCCCAGCTTCCCTGTACCTCTTTACCAAGGGTTCCAACGACAGCATCACCTATAAAATAATAGTTTCCATGCTCGTTAGCTTGTTCAAAAGAATCATTTGGCTCCTGCTCGTTATATTCAACTACAGAGGCAAGAGTTGATTCTTTTGTTACTGGTACTGGATTTGCTTTTTCGGCTGAAACCGCACCTGCAGAAGAGCTTAGGATAAGTCCCAAACCTAATGAAGCTAACAACGTTTTTTTCATGAATAAATCCCCTCTTTTTTTTGGAATATACATTCATATATATGAATTTATTGGTAATTTTTTCAGGGATAATTGTATATCATTTACCAGGGAAATGGAAGAATAAAAAGGTGTATTTATCAATAAAATAGAATATTTTGTTACAAAGTCATTGTTTTATGTTTTAAATGAAGCCCTTTTATGGAAAATCGCTTGAATTTCTTGGATGCATATAATGTATGGTATACTTATTTAATTGGTAAACTATTAATGTTGTTTCGATAAATAAAATGGGGCGATAGAAAGAGGTGAAAAATATATGTTCGATCCGACCGTTTTTGATAATTTAAAAGTGGCTATGGAAAATGCGGTTTACGATCTGGATAATCTGGATTCCCGTATTGAAATTACGCAGCGGATCGATAGATTGGAAATGTCCGTGATGTCGCGTGAATTTGGCGTACAGTTCAGACTGAAGGGACACTCGGGTGTGACAGCAGAAATTCGCTTAAAAGCAGATTTAAGCAACCTGGCAGCAGAGATTTTAGAAATCGAAGATCAAATTCCGGGATGTAGCTTATTGCTGCGTTTTAATAAGGAGATTCATGAGATTGAGACGCAATGCAGCCGAATAGAGGATATACTGAGCGAAATTTGGAAGCCTGATCTTCGGCCTGTACAAACGCTCAGCCAGATTTATGGAGAGAAGACATCTACATATCACAACAGGATTGAACTCCGCTTTTCCAGGCAAATAAACGAAGAACAGATGGAGGATATCCCGGAGTTGCTGGAACATATTTTGCTGACGCTTATGGAATTGAACAAGGTTTAGAGTTAGGGGAAAGGAGCCTGGAGATCATAAAATGAATGAACACGACTTCTCTGAAATATATGCGATCATGGAAGCTTCTTTTCCAGCATCAGAATGCAGGACGTTTGATTCACAAAAGGCTTTATTGAAGCATCCTAGCTATCGCATCCTTACTGAAAAGAATGAGCAAGACCATACAGTTGCATTTTTGGCGGGCTGGGAATTTACGCATTTTCGGTTTGTCGAGCATATTGCGGTGGATTCGAGTATACGTGGTGGCGGGCTGGGTAAAAAGCTCATGAGCAGGTTCATCTCAGAGTCTGATAACCTGGTAGTGCTGGAGGTTGAGCCGCCAGTAGATGAATGGACTCGGAGAAGAATACGTTTTTATGAACGTTTGGGGTTTCATCTGAATCAGTTTGAATATGTACAGCCTCCTTTAAGAGAAGGGCAGGCTGATTTGCGGCTTCAAATTATGAGTTATCCAGATGCGCTGTCAGAACAGGAGTTTGCTCCGTTTAAACAGCTTTTATATACCGAGGTTTACGGGCTGAACTCCCAACGATGACAAACTCTTTTTCACCCATTTCAGAACCAACAGCTTCCTCTTGAATGATAAATCTATTTTTAGTATAAAAGTTGAATGTTTTCGTGTTCGATTGGTATACCTTTATTAATTGAATTTCATCATGCTGCTTCTTGACCCAGTCCAATAGCAATTTACCATAGCCGTTTCTTTGAGAACCAACACGTATAAAAAGCGCTGCCAAGTATCCATCGATCATGGAAACGAAGCCGCCAATCGCATGATCATCCTGCATAATAACGTAGTTTTGAGCGAGGGGAAGGTACTTGTTCTCCATTTCGGTAACTTGTGATGTCCAATATGAAGGAGCAATAAAATGATGGGCTTCTATGGAAGCTTCCAGCCAGATGGCTGCCAAATCCTTGAATTCTTCTACGCTCGCTGGTCTAATAGACACGGTATCGCCTCTGTTCACAGTATGTAACTTTATTCGATAGCTACTATGCTGGAAATAAAAAAGACCGTCCGTGGACGGTCTTTCTACCCGTGGCGCTTGGCTAAAGCCTTGATCCGTATCCCGCGCCTCCACTAACTCTGAAAATTAGAAAATAGCGGACCGGGTAAGGGATACGCTCAACATGTGATTACTAATGTTGACGCACCTCCTTTCCTGATGCGTTCATCTTACCATAAATGGTGTGTGACATCCAGTTTTTTTGTATATTTTCAGGGATCATTTATAAAAAATATAATATAAAAAATCCTTGATTTTATGGTCGATGAGAGATATAATCTTAATTACGGTGGTTGAAAACATCGGTGTTCATACATAGCATGCGGTCGTGGCGGAATTGGCAGACGCGCACGGTTCAGGTCCGTGTGGGCTAACCCCCCGTGGAGGTTCGAGTCCTCTCGACCGCATCATACCTTACAAACATGGTTCGTAGTTGCTTAGGCAATTGCGCACCTTTTTTATGTTGGTTGCAGAGTCAAAGATCGTAACCTTCTATGTCGCGTGAAACTCAATATGATATCATCCTTTCAGGAGCAAATTCATCTGAATGAAACCACGCAGCACCTTGTTATTAGTGGCCTGCACGCATCTCGGGTTATAACCAACACCTTCAAAAAGAGCAAACCAAGGCGACTGCTAATTGCACGCGTCTTGATGGCCTCTCCCAAACTATTGATTCTGGACGAAGCCTGCAATGGGCTAGATTTCCTGTCCAGAGAATCATTGCTCCAAAAGGGTAGCGTATTTGCCAGCGGAAGAACAAACGAGGTATTGACCGATGAAAAAAGAACAGGCCGTGTGACAAAGAAGCTCGTGTACGCATGGCTTGTTCTTTATTTGTGACGAATTATAAAATGAAGTACAACGTTTAAAAGAAGTCTACCGATGGATTTATGCAAAATGGAAGATATGTTATGTCAGCATTTCTGCTAGCCGATCAATACCTTCTTCAATGGCTACCTCATTAACCTTGGCGAAGCCCAGTACCCATCCTTTTCGATTGCTCTCCAAACAATATGTGCTAAGGGGATAAATGCGAATCCCTTTTTCAAGTGCCTGATTCGTTACCATTTCTTCATCAAATGATGCTTCAGCTTCAAGAAGCATATGCAATCCAGTTTCTACACCACTTAATTGGAAGCGTTTGTCCAGATCTGTCGCAATAATGGCTTTCGTCAGGGCCTCGTGTCTACGCCGATATACATTTCGCACTCTTCTCATATGCCGCATGAAATGACCGTGCTCAATAAAATGAGCAAGCGTTAATTGTTCCATAATGGGAAGCTGGCGATAGGTTAATTCATGAATTTGGGAAAGCTGGCGAATGGCTTCTTTAGGACCAACAATGGCCGATATACGAATACCGGGGGCAACCAATTTTGAAAAGCTCATCATATACAATGTGTTTTGCGGTTGCTGGTTGAATAACGTTGGAAGCGGGTCACCCCGATAGCGAAATTCGCTATCATAATCATCCTCGACAATCCAAAATGAATGTTGTGCGGCCATGTGTAATAATTGCTGCCTGCGGGGTTCTGACATGATGACTCCAACTGCACATTGGTGTCCGGGTGTTACAAAAACAAGTTTGGATTGAGGGTCAACACGATCAACTTGCAGCCCGTAAGTATCCACTGGAACAGGAACAACATCCATATGTCGATAGTTCATTGTCAACCAGGAAACAGGGAAGCCGGGGTCTTCTATCGATACGGTATCCCCTTCTTGTAGAAGACCCTGAGCGATCAAATCGAGAGTATGTTGTGCGCCTGAAGTTAAAAGGATTTGGTCGAGATCCACGTGGATGCCTCGCTCAAGTGATAAATAACGTCGAATCTGCTCGCGTAATGATACAAGCCCATAGGTGTCACCGTATGCCCAATTGTCCAAGTCTGTTACTGAGGAGGCTTGTAGAAAAGATTGCCTCCATTTTTTTTGGAATTGATCATCCAAATACGGCTCATGAGGACTAAAATCGATCTCTACCTTTTGGTCTTTTTTGCCTCTGATCCAGTTGTATAAATGACTTACATCAATATTTATTTTTGGTATTTCAGGAGTTGTAGGTTCTTGGGGGGATGCTTCTTCTGGTGAATGAGGCACATGCGCCCAATTACTGACTCTTGTACCGCTTCGGCGGGATGTTACTGTGTACCCGCGGCTGAATAATTCCTCATATACAATCTGAATCGTTGAACGCGAAACCCCAACCAATTGGGCGAGTTCACGAGAAGGAAGCAATAATTCACCAGGAGGCCATTTCCCGGTTGTAATGTTATGAATCATTTGGTCGAGTAATTGCTGCCAAATCGGCTGTTTATCATTTCGGTTTACTGTCAACATCGGTTTCACCTCGGATACGATCCAACAATGAAGTATGGATTACATAAAACATGTATTTTTTTATATCACTAACAATCCATTAGTGAATATACTAACATGCACAAAGTTATTTTGGCAAACTGTCAGATCGATCAAGGCGGCTATGGTGATCCGGCACACTTCACGTTGGATATTATATTCTCTTCTGATTCATGTGCGGTCCCCAAAAAAATCCACGGAGGTGACGGATGAAAAGGATTGTTCAAAATACTATTTTTGGACCGTTTCTAGCGGTCAAATAATTGCTATACTTAAAGGGCATTTATTTGAAAATGACAAAGTTTAGATTGTATTTCTTCTATAGAATAAAGGTTATGAATTTGATGAACGAACATACAAAATTAAAGATGAAAAGGAATTTCTCATATGCACATCCATTTTCTTATTCATGAAGTTTTCGAAGGGCCAGGCGCTTTTCTCACATGGGCCGAAGCAAAAGGACATAGCGTTGGCTATTCAAGGGTCTATAATGGTGAGCAGCTTCCTCATTCGGTAGAGGAAATTGATTTGTTAATTGTAATGGGTGGACCGCAATCCCCAAGCACAACCATTGAAATGTGTCCACACTTTGATGCGGCTTCAGAAGTGGCCCTGATTAAGAAGTGCGTGGAATCCAACAAGGTTGTATTAGGAGTTTGTTTGGGAGCCCAGCTCATTGGGGAAGCCCTTGGGGCGAGATATGAGCATAGTCCTGAAAAAGAAGTTGGTTGTTTCCCGATAACATTTACGGATGAAGGGAAGAAGATAGAGTTCTTTTCTCATTTCGGTAATACCAGTGTTGTAGGACATTGGCATAATGACATGCCTGGATTAACAGAAGGAAGCCAAGTGATAGCATTCAGCGAAGGTTGCCCAAGACAAATTGTAAGATACCAAGAATTTGTGTATGGATTTCAATGTCACATGGAGTTCAATCCTGAATTGATTGAGCTTTTGATCGCACATTCAGAAGAGGAATTGGCTGGGGACAAAAACAAACGTTTTGTTCAGCAACCAGATGAATTAAGGAAAAATGATTATACCACAATGAATAATCACCTGTTTGTCTTTTTGGATAAATTTAATGCTAAATATCTGGAGAAATAGCACTGGGAATATACCGATATATATGAATCGTTGTAAATCTGGATCAATTATGAACTCAAATAAGTAAAACGTTACAAAAAAAGTAGAAAAGCAGTGGCTATAGAGCTGCTTCTTTTCTAGTTCTACCCAGGATAGGGTGCTCGCTACCATAAGTCTGTAAGAACATCTTCAACCATTTGAGATGACAGTTCGTGCGGTACTGGGGCAGTATAGATTTCAGTTTTTGTGACGGATGCTTTCCCACATACAGATTATGGGGTAAAAAAAGCACTTGCGCCTCATAATTCGAAAGAAATCTTAGCTTTGGCAGTGGCATGGCATCCTTGGCGCAGTTATGCAACTATTAATTTGTGAAATTCGTTGTGAATTATACTTAGTTCTAGGAGGAAAATATGTATTATTCGACACAATATTCATCACCTGTAGGTTCGATTACGCTAGCGAGTGATGGTCAAAATCTTGTTGGCCTATGGCTAGAGGGACAAAAGTATTTTGGAGGTCCTGTGACGGAAGAAATGACTGAAAAATGTGATTTACCTGTTTTGGATACAACGAAAGATTGGTTGGACAAGTATTTTACTGGTCAAAATCCAGCGATTTCCGATTTGCCCCTAGCGCCGAATGGCGGTGCATTTCGTAAAGCGGTATGGGATATTCTTTGTGAGATTCCATACGGGAAATACATCACTTATGGGGAAATAGCAAAAATTGTAGCTTCTCGAACGAACAAGGCAAGCATGTCAAGTCAAGCAGTCGGTGGAGCTGTGGGCCATAATCCAATCTCTATTATTATTCCCTGCCATCGGGTTGTAGGGGCGAATGGGAGCCTGACAGGTTATGCTGGAGGCATAGATAAAAAAATCAAACTACTTGAACATGAAGGCGTAGATATGTCGAAGTTTTTTACACCTACTAGGGGTACTGCGCTCTAATCATGCTATATGATGATTGCGGCAATCCTTCCTTTTCTTGCACCCCGTCAGAGCTTTGGCTCCCGGCAAACACAACAAAGTCGTTTATAGAAGATGGGACTCAAACAACAATCAAGAACCACGAATCTTGTTAGCAGAGACGGTGGTTCTTTTGTGAACTTTGAAGTAAAACGCATTTCATCACGGAATCACCGTGATGAATGATCTTCACATATTTTTATAAGACCGTTTCAGCCAGTCGATATATTCCTTCCTCAATGAGTCCCTCGTCTACCTTTGCAAAACCCAACACCCATCCTTTGCGTCTGCTCTCCAAGCAGTAGGAATGGAGTTGATGCACACGAACTCCCCGTTGAAGCGCACGGCGGGTCATCGTATCCTCATCAAAACATTCATCAGCTTCCAGAAATACATGGAGACCCGTTTCAATCCCGCTCAATGTAAATTTATCCCCAAGGCCACTTGCCACAATTGACTTTTGTATGATTTCGTGCCGCCGGCGATAGATATTTCGAACTCGTCGCATATGGCGCATGAAATAGCCGTGCTCAATGAAATGTGTCAGCGTTACTTGTTCCATGATGGGAAGATGGCGATAGGTAAACGCTTGAACGCGAGCCAGCTGAGCAATCGCTTCTGTAGGTCCAATAACAACAGATATTCGAATGCCTGGTGCAGTCAATTTTGAGAAACTCATTAAGTAAAGACAATTTTGTGGAAGCTGGCTATATAAAGTCGGCACCGGTTCGCCGCGGTATCGAAACTCACTGTCATAATCATCTTCAATAATCCAGGCTCGTTGTTGTGCGGCTTTATGCAAAAGCTGCTGCCTGCGCGGTGCCGATAGCATCACACCAACGGCACATTGATGAGCCGGAGTGACAAAAATAAGTTTGGCTTCAGGCGGCACCTTCTCCACGACAAGGCCATATTCATCAACTGGAACTGGAGCAACCTTCATGTACCGGTATCTCATCGTCATCCATGCCACAGGGTAGCCGGGATCTTCGACCGAAACCGTGTCACCCTGGGTTAAGAGGGCTTGAGCGATGAGATCAATACTTTGCTGTGCTCCGGATGTCAACAAAATTTGGTTTGTTTGAACGTGAATGCCACGTTCAAGGGATAAATAGCGTTGGATTTGTTTGCGCAAAGGCTCAAATCCATAAGCATCCCCATAAGACCATGAGGATGCGCTTAATTCTGAAGAGGCATTCAAATAGGACTTGCGCCAAGCATTTTGAAAGTGCGAATCCAAATAAGGTTGATAGGGGCTAAAGTCAATAACCGAATTCAGGTTATCTTTGCTTCTGAACCATTGTTGTGACTGATCAACGAGATGAGGCAGATCAGGGAGCTGCGGAGGAATAGGCGAAGCCAAACCTTCTTTTTGTTTGCCCGCAATCTGACTCCAATCATTTACGCGTGTTCCCCCGCGACGCGAGGTCACTGTATAACCCCGGGTAAGTAGTTCTTCATAAACAATTTGTACGGTTGAACGAGAAACTCCTAACTGTTTAGCAAGCTCCCGAGAAGGTGGCAGGACTTCACCAGGCTTCCAAACGCCATTTGTAATATGTTCTATAGCCTGGTCAAGCAATTGCTGCCATATGGGTCTTGTGTTGGTGCGATCTACTTTCATGAATTCGCATCCCTGCCTTCCTAGAATAAACAGACATCATCTATAGTTTTGGACTGCTGGAATAGATATGTTTTGGATATATATAACCAATCCATCTGTTGATATACTAGCATAAAGCTCTTCGCCCTTACAATGGAACACGAACGGGGTCGATCACAGAGGAGAAACCAGCTTGTTCATGATGAACGTACTGATTTCTATTATGGTCATATGGCAAACAAAAGCGTACAAAGAATAGAAAGAGGGTAGAACATGAATCATTTAGTCCAAGAGAACCTTCAAACCGTAAGGGAACAAATGAAATTAGCTTGTCAAGCTTCAGGTCGTAAAATAGTAGATGTGAAATTGTTGTTGGCGACCAAAACGGTGCCAATTGAAAAATTAGAAATGGCTATGCAAGCTGGCGAAACCTTATTTGGTGAGAATAAAGCACAAGAGCTGCGGGGCAAGTTCCCGCTTATGCAGCAATATGAACAGGTGGAATGGCATTTCATTGGACATCTGCAAACAAATAAAGTAAAAGATGTTGTCAAATATGTAACGCTCATTCATTCTGTAGACCGTTTGAAGTTGGGACAGGCGTTGCACAATCAACTTCTCAAAGAGAATAAAACCATGGATATATTGGTGCAAATCAATACGTCCTACGAAGAAAGCAAATTTGGCGCTTCGCCTGAGTCCGCAATGGAGCTGGTGGAACAGTTGTCCCAGTTCGAAACGCTGAATATAAAAGGCTTGATGACAATTGGGAAGCTAGGTGCTACAAACGACGAGACTCGCCACTGTTTCCAATTATTAAAGTCTATTCAAACACAAATTAAGGAAAAAGATATCCCGCGTGTAGAAATGGACATCCTTTCGATGGGAATGTCCGGAGATTTCAAGGTAGCCATTGAAGAAGGGGCCACGATCATCCGCGTAGGGACAAGTGTATTTGGCCAACGATATTTGCCGGATGAATATTATTGGAATGAGAAAGTAAAGCATGATGACTAGAGATTATTAATAACAATGTTTCCTGGGTCACAAGGAGGTCCGCTAATAAAAATGCTATTCCTCATGATACTGCAAGTCCGTTAGTAACGAGTGGCATTCGTTTTGGGACTCCTGCTATGACATCTAGAGGATTAGGGCGTATGGAAATGAAAGGAATTGCCCAGCTTATTGGACTTGCCTTGAAAAATCCCAAGAGCTCGACGGTTAAAGAACAGATTTTTGGAAAAGTACGAGAGATCAATTTCCTTTATATGGTGGACTGTAGGAGCCGGAAGCTTGAAGGAGATAGCAGCAACCTTTCAGAATAGTGCTTAACTGATTGAGTCTTTATTAATTTAGTAATCAGAATCATTTAGAAGCAGGTGATAATTTTGGAAAAATTAAAAAATGTACTGGAGATTATAAAGTTAGGCGAAAAACTGAAAATGGAGCTTCGACATAGCTGGTTGTCCAATGGACGTAGAGAAAGTGTTGCAGAACACACTTGGCTAACTACACTTATGGCAATGGCTATAGAACCTTATTTACCAAGAAAATTAAATAGTGAGCGACTTTTAAAAATGTTGATAATTCATGACTTGGTGGAAGCTTATGCAACAGATATTCCTGCTTTCGAAACAATGAATAGTCCTGAAAGGAAAGCTATAAAAAGAAAGAATGAGATACTCGCAATTGAAAAAATACGTGATACTTTAGATGACGAAAATGGGCAACAATTTTATGAGCTGTGGTTTGAATTTGAAGAAAAAGAGACATATGAAGCAAAAGTAGCGAATGCGTTGGATAAACTAGAAGCTCAAATACAGCATAATGAGGCACCTATTGAAACGTGGCTGTCTATTGAACATAAAATGACATTTATGCTTGGAAAACATACAGATTTCGATCCTGTTTTATCCCAATTAAAAGAGTTAATTGAAGCTGAAGGTGAAAAAAAATTGATGGCTGCTGGTATTGATCCAAACAATTTAAAAGATGAAAGAGATTTTCTTTAACATTACGAACTTTAGGTTTGAGCTTGAAAGGTGCTGGCACTTTATTGCGTGGCTTACGTGTGGATTCACCGGACAGCATATTGGCCGCTCCTCTTAGCTCCCAATCGCATGCGCGATTCAGGTCCGTGTGGGCTAACCTCCTGTGGAGGTTCGAGTCCTCTCGACCGCATCACTTTACAAGTATGGTTCGTGAATTGCTTATCCAGTAATTGCGAACCTTTTTTATTTGAGGTTGGGTTGTCTCAAAAGTCATACAAATGTCTGAGGGATTTCCCCTGATGATTACAACAAATAAAGAGCGGTCTTTGATAAAATGGAAGTATAACTTGTTAATCTGTCGAAAAGAACGGTTTCCGTGTACATTCAAATATAGCATTGACCATACGGACAATTTAATAGAGCTGGAAAATATGTGTTTGTAGCTGTAATCTAGGTTGAGCCGCAAGCTATTTTACTATATAGTTATGACTGGGCAACCATTCCATCGAACTTAAGTGAATGCCAAAATAGGGGGATATTTACAATGATTATTAAACCGAAAATCCGTGGTTTCATATGTACGACTGCGCATCCTACAGGATGTGCGACTCATGTCAATCGTCAAATCGATTACATCAAAGACAGCACGGCTATACAAGGAGCTAAAAAGGTACTCGTAATCGGGGCATCCACCGGCTATGGGCTGGCTTCCCGCATTGCTGCGAGCTTTGGCATGGGGGCTGATACCATTGGGGTATCCTTTGAACGTCCTGCAGCAGAGGGACGCACGGCTTCAGCAGGCTGGTATAACACGGTGGCCTTTGAAAGAGCAGCCAGAGCGGCTGGCTACATAGCGGAAAGCATTAATGGAGATGCATTTTCCCATGAAATTAAGCAAGAGACGTTGAAGCTGGTGAAGGAAAAGCTGGGCAAGGTAGACCTGATTGTATATAGTGTCGCTTCACCACGGCGGACTCATCCGGATACTGGCGAAACATTCAGTTCCGTTCTCAAGCCGATCGGACAGCCGTTTACGAATAAAACGGTGAATACGAATACAGGTATCGTATCGGAAATTACGCTGGAACCGGCTACGCAGGAGGAAATTGAGAACACCATCACGGTCATGGGGGGCGAAGATTGGTCCTTATGGCTCAAGGCGCTGGAGGAAGCTGATTTGCTGGCTGATGGGGTAGCCACACTGGCTTACTCGTATATTGGTCCGGAGATCACGGAGGCCATTTATCGTAAAGGAACGATTGGTCAAGCCAAAAACGATTTGGAAGCTACAGCGCATACGTTAACGAAACAACTGGAGCGTTATCGTGGTAAAGCCTACGTTTCTGTAAATAAAGCTCTGGTTACACAATCGAGTTCGGCTATTCCTGTTGTGCCTCTGTATATTTCCTTACTGTTTAAGGTCATGAAAGAAAAGGGATTGCATGAGGGATGCATTGAGCAGGCGCAGCGTCTGTTCGAAAAACTGTATAGCGGGTCAGCTGTGGAAACCGATGAGGAAGGGCGCATTCGTCTGGATAACTGGGAAATGAGAGAGGATGTGCAGGAGGCTGTCAAAGCTGCCTGGTCCGAGATCACTACAGAAAACGTGTCTGAACGGGGCGATCTCGAACAGTACCGTCTAGATTTCCTTCAATTATTTGGATTTGGGTTTGAAGAAATTGATTATGAATTGGATGTTGATCCAGAGGTTCACACCCATTAAGAATCAAATATGAGTCAAATAAAAACGGGTACACTCAAGCGATGCAAATAGCTTGTGTGGCCCGTTTTTTTATCAGGATTTTTGCAAAATCCTCTTATGTATGCGGGCAGATGCAAATTGCGAGTTATTCCACCGAATTGAATTTATCGGGAATTGGACGAAGAAAGCGACTTGCGGTGAAGCAAGCGAAAAACAGCAATGGTGATGATAATTCCAGCAATGCCAAAGACGCTGACAGAAGTCAGAGCTTGATAGGCTTGCCAACCGAACAGAAAAGCAATACCGCTGCCAAAAGTCGTACCTGCCAGTAATCCAAGCGCGCAGGCAGTGTCTGTACTAAATTTCATAATCATTTTCCTCTCTAATGTATGAATAGTATAGTAACTTGTACTTTTTCTCTGGACTTGAGTATGAACTTGTGCGTACAATTAAGTGGTAATCGTTTTCAAACTGAATCTTTTATCAATATGGGTCATTTTTATGCAAATTATTCCTTTTCAGGAGGCTGATGAAATGAATATGAATGAGCAGATCAAGCAGTGGAACGCAGAGGCGCAGGCAAGCAACGCTGATCACCCCCACCGCAAGGTAGAGCTGTTTATCGAGGTGCGTGATGGAGCGCTTGAAGCTGTCGTCCCTTATTTGAACCAACAGGGGTATCGTCATGTAACCTTGGTAGAGGATGAGCATACTTCGGCAGCGGCAGGCGAAAAGGTGGCTAAGCTGATACGTGAGGCAGGGTTGACGGTTGATATCGTACGGCTGCCTCCCAATGCTGTGGGAGATGTTATTGCCGATGAAACCTACATTATGAAGGTGCTGCTAGGCGTGAAAGATCAGAGTCAGGCTGTACTGGCTGTAGGCTCCGGTACGATTCACGATCTGGTTCGCTTCGTATGCTATAAAATGAATCGTCCGTTCTTGTCCATACCGACGGCCGCCTCCGTAGACGGTTTTACCTCGGCAGGTGCGCCGCTGATCGTAGACGGCAGCAAGCAGACATTTCAGGCGGTTCCGCCAGAAGCGATCTTTGCGGATCTGTCCGTACTGGCGAGTGCACCACAGACGATGACTGCCGCAGGCTTTGGCGATATGCTCGGGAAATTCACCTCATTAGCGGATTGGCATGTATCCAGAGATTTGGGGAATGAGCCGTATTCACCCGTGGCTAACCGGATCACCGAAGAGGCTTTGCATGCTTGTGTAGAGCATGTTGATGAAATTGCGGCAGGCAGCAAGGCAGGCGTTGAGGTGCTAATGAACGCGCTGATTGCATCCGGCATTTCGATGCTGATGATCGATCATTCGCGTCCAGCGTCGGGAGGAGAACACCATATTTCCCACCGAATTGAAATGGATTTTATTGCAGAGGGACGCAAGCAGGTTTTGCATGGTGCTAAAGTGGGCGTAGCTTCCGCCTTGTTGTCTGACATGTACAGGGAATTGGCTGCCAGTCAGGATGAGGAGGCTTTTAAAATATATCGGGACTTGCCTGCATCGGAACAGATGCGTGCATGGCTCGCTCAGGTCGGTGGCCCGTCCACTATTGCCGAGCTTGGAGTTACGGAGGAACAGCTTGCTCGTGCTTTGCGCACGGCCCATACTTTGCGTGACCGCTACACAGGGCTCAAGTATATGAATGAGCATCAACTGCTGCGTTCGTAATGTGCAAGCTCTGCAGATGCCCTTTAGATATTTAGCCAAGCATGCGTAGCAAAGGAAAGGATTGTGAATGGGTTTACGCCTCCGGCGGCTATACAACAATATCCTGGTCCTATAACATTTGTATGTACAAATGAACGATATGCTATAATCGTGGAATACGAAACGGGTACACGATATTGCAAGTACGGAGGAAATTATG
Organism: Paenibacillus kribbensis; assembly: GCF_001705305.1. Classification (GTDB taxonomy): domain Bacteria; phylum Bacillota; class Bacilli; order Paenibacillales; family Paenibacillaceae; genus Paenibacillus; species Paenibacillus kribbensis_B. Next base: position 591,834 of record NZ_MCBP01000001.1, on the reverse strand, counting down.
GCGCCCAAATATATACAAGTTAAACAGGAAATTTTATCATGGATTCATTCATCCAAACTGGAGCCTCAAAGCCAGCTTCCATCTGAACATGAGATGTCTGAGCAATTTGCCGTTAGTCGGCAAACGGTGCGTCAGGCGCTGGGCGAGCTGGTACAGGAAGGCTGGCTGTTTCGCATGCAGGGCAAAGGGACCTTTGTCGCGACACGGGATCGTAAACAACCCGAAGATCCACGGACGATTGGGGTGGTTACGACCTATATATCCGATTATATTTTTCCCTCTATTGTACAGGGGATTGAATCCAAATTAAGCCGTCAGGGCTACAAGCTGCTGCTGTCCAGCACAGGGAATGACCCCGAGCAGGAACGCCAGTGTCTGGAAATGCTGCTGAGTCAGCCGCTGAGCGGAATTATTATTGAACCGACCAAAAGCGGGGAGCGCAATCCCAATTTGAATTATTACTTGACCGTGGAAAATCGCCAAATCCCTTATTTGATGATCAATGCGCGTTATGAGGAAATGGATGCGCCTTGTCTGCGTGTGGATGATGAAAAGGGTGGTTTTTTGGCGGCTGAGCATTTGATCAAGCTGGGACACCGACGGTTGGCCGGATTTTTCAAAACCGATGATATGCAGGGAATTCTGCGTATGAAGGGGTTTGTGGCTGCTCACCGCAAATATGGGGTGACATTACACCCGAATGCAATAACGACTTACCGGACAGAAGAAAAAAATGAGCTTCCGTTACAACGTGCATCGGATCTGTTGACGATGGAGGCGGGGGAGCGTCCGACCGGATGGGTGACCTATAATGATGAGCTGGCTGTCCGACTACTGGATATTGTGCGTTCGGCGGGCCTGAGCATTCCCAATGACTTATCGCTGGTTGGGTTTGATGATTCATTTTTGGCGACAGCAACGGAAATCAAGCTAACGACCATTCGACATCCCAAGGAAGAATTGGGGCTGCGTGCTGCCGATACCATGCTGTCGATGATTGAAGAGAAGGGCTATCGTGAAGAGGATCGTCAGTGGATTATACCGTCTGAGCTCATTGTTCGCGAATCCACAGGGCCAGCGCCGGGAAATGCCCGGGAAATGTAGGATAAAATATCAGTTGCTTTTATTTATTAACATGTAAGGACAAGTTAGTGAGTATACGGCTTCAAAGCGGTATATTTTATCGGCATAACTCTCGCCGCACTTCTCGTCACACTAACAGTCTGTTTTCTCAATTGCAGAAAATAGGCTGTTTTTGCTATGTTTTTTCTGAAAACAGGTGTGGAAATTGATCGAAAAAAGACATAAAAAAAGACTGGCTAAGTTGTACGTACAAGTGTATAATGAAAGCGGAACCAAGGATAAAGGGTCATAACGACCCTCCTGTCATTTTTATCAGAAGTTGGGTTCAGTCACTTCCATTGCAGATTTCAGAAATGATAGTAAAAGGAGTGTCTTATACATGTTGGAACAATTGAAAAAGGAAGTATGGGAAGCCAATCTGGCTCTTCCAAAGCATGGTCTGGTTACTTTTACTTGGGGAAATGTAAGCGGTATCGACCGTGAGCAGGGATTGGTTGTTATCAAGCCAAGCGGTGTGGCCTATGAAGACCTGAAAGCCGAGCAATTGGTTGTGCTTAATCTTCAAGGTGACATTGTTGAAGGTGATCTTCGCCCTTCGTCAGATACACCTACACATTTGGCGTTGTACCGTGCTTTCCCGCAAATTGGAGGCATTGTGCATACCCACTCTTCCTGGGCTACAAGCTGGGCGCAAGCAGGACGTGCGATTCCGGCGTTAGGTACAACTCAAGGTGACTATTTTTATGGGACAGTTCCATGTACGCGTGCGATGACTTCGGAGGAGATTGCCGGGGAATATGAGCTGGAGACAGGGAATGTGATCATTGAGACCTTTAAGGATATTAGTCCAACAGACATCCCGGGTGTACTCGTGAATCAGCATGCGCCGTTCACTTGGGGTAAAAATGCTCATGATGCAGTTCATAATGCAGTTGTGCTGGAGGAAGTCGCCAAAATGGCGTACCGTTCCTTCATCCTGAATCCGGAATTAACCTCGATGGATCAGGCGTTGCTGGATAAGCATTTTCTGCGCAAGCATGGGGCAAACGCTTATTACGGCCAAACGAAAAAGGAGGAGGCGCACAAATGAGCAAGTATACCATTGGTGTCGATTATGGAACCGAGTCCGGCCGTGCGGTCATTGTTGACCTGTCAAACGGAGCCGAAATTGCTACACATGTAACACCATATCGCCATGGGGTTATTGATGAAGTGCTGCCAGGTAGCGGACGAAAGCTGGAAATGGACTGGGCGCTGGAGCATCCGGCTGATTATATTGAAGTGCTGACCACTTCTGTACCTGCTGTCATGAAGGAAACGGGAATTTCTCCAGATGACATCATCGGGATCGGAATTGATTTTACGGCCTGTACGATGCTGCCGATCGACGCACAAGGGCAACCGCTGTGCTTTGACGAGAAGCTGAAGGATAACCCGCATAGCTGGGTAAAACTGTGGAAGCACCATGCAGCACAGGATGAAGCGGATCGTTTGAATGAAATTGCTTCGCAGCGCGGAGAGGCGTTTCAACCCCGCTATGGAGGAAAAATTTCGTCTGAATGGATGATCGCAAAAATCTGGCAAATTCTGAATGAGGCACCGGACATTTATGATCAAACTGATCGTTTTGTGGAAGCGACCGACTGGGTTATTTCTCAGCTGAGTGGAGAACTGAAACGCAATCAGTGTACAGCTGGCTACAAGTCCATTTACCATCACCGCGATGGTTATCCGGACCGTGAATTTTTTAAGGCGCTTGATCCGCGTCTGGAAAATCTGGCGGATACGAAGCTTCGCGGTGAGATTTATGATTTGGGCAGTCGGGCAGGTGGATTGACAGAAGAAATGGCTGCAAAACTCGGCCTGAACCCGGGAACAGCGGTAGCGGTAGGGAATGTGGATGCGCATGCGGCTGTTCCGGCAGTAGGCGTGGTTACACCAGGCAAGCTGGTCATGGCGATGGGAACTTCTATTTGTCATATGCTGCTTGGCGAGGAAGAAAAAGAAGTAGAAGGTATGTGCGGCGTTGTAGAGAACGGCATTATCCCGGGCTATTACGGATATGAGGCTGGACAATCGGCAGTAGGAGATATTTTCGCATGGTTCGTGGAGCATGCTGTTCCGGCTGAGGTGAAGGAGCAGGCCGCTGCGGAAGGCGTAAACGTCCATGTATGGCTGGAGCGTAAAGCGGCTGAATATAAACCGGGTGAAACCGGATTGCTGGCGCTGGACTGGTGGAACGGTAACCGTTCTGTGCTGGTTGATACCAACCTGACAGGTCTGATTGTCGGGTATACGCTGCTGACGAAACCAGAGGAAGTGTATCGTACATTGCTGGAAGCAACAGCGTTCGGAACACGTAAAATTGTCGATGCGTTCCATCATAACGGCGTACCGGTAGACGTATTGTACGCTTGCGGTGGGTTGCCGCAGAAAAACCGTTTGTTGATGCAAATATATGCCGATGTAACTGGACGTGAGATTAAGGTCGCAGCTTCTACCCAAACTCCTGCGCTGGGCGCGGCTATGTTCGCGGCCGTGGCTGCGGGAGCTAAAGCCGGGGGATATGACGATATCGTCGAAGCAGCGCGCCATATGGCGCGTGTACGGGACGAAAGCTTTAAGCCGATCCCTGAGAACGCGGCCATCTATGATAAGCTGTACGAGGAATACAGCCGTCTTCACGACTACTTTGGACGTGGAGGCAACCCGGTCATGAAAAAGCTGAAGGCCATCAAGGAAGAAGCCGGACGTTCATCAGAAGTGGCAAGCACTCAATCTTAAGTAGTTAAAGAACATATAAACCAGAAGCCTCGTGAGGCTCTATGGTATCTAAAAAAGCACAGTACGCCGAGAAATCGGCAAACTGTGCTTTTTTTGCTTGTTATATTGTGTGAATCACATGGTGTGAAAGTCTCATCAAATGAAAGATGGTAATGCGTTCCTTTCAAAGACTTTCATAAAAAGTACATCCGTTTCGTTTTAAGGGACATTTTTACTTTTTCAGCATGGCATCAGCAAACAAAATGGATTTTGGAATACGGAAAAACTGTTCCGCCTGATCCTGGAAGGTTTGGGAAGGAACGGTACCCTGGTGCAACCATTTTCGGAATGTGCCGGGATGGACGCCAATCCAATGACTGACATCGGTCACCGAAATATCATGAACCATGCATAGACCCGCCAAGATCCGATTTTTGACCGGAGAACGAGTTACAGTCCGTTTCATAAAACGAGACGGCGCTGGTTGACAGATGAGCGGTGAACGCCGAACAACCTCTTCATTAAACAAAATATGGTGCGGATAACCAAGTGTATTACACGTCTTTTCCAGATTGGTGTTGCCAGGAATACGGCCCTCATATACCCACGCGCTCACGCTGCGTGAGGAGATGGAAAGCTCCTCGGCAAGTTGGGACAGTTTAATGTCATTCGCCATCAGAACGGCAAGCAGAACGCGATTGCGTACTTGACAGCGTGTTGGCTTGCGAAAACGTTTGACACGCACACCTTTTCCCAAATATTTGCGATTGATCAGAGACCACGCCTGAATGGAATGTTTGTCTTGTTGTTTAGGCATATATCCTCCGATTTTTTTAAACACATACTACTATATCCGAAGGGGGCTTTGCAAGTGACTCTTCTCCCGATTTTCTTTTAATCCCATGGGCTTAACCGGTTTATGGAAAATAAGGACCATTAGGCCTATAAAATTGGAAGTTTAAGGTGTCAATACTTAAAAAGTAACATTATTTGTGGAAATGGAGGTAATATGTTCTTTTCTTATGATTGTAAGGATATATAGAGAGAAAAGTGGGTTTTGCAGCTCGGCATGTAATTTTTGCAACGAGAAAAAGGAGGATTATACAGCTAGATGCATTATAAAAAGGTAATGATATGGTTTCTTACAACCATTTTGGCATTTAACGCTTTGCTGTGCATGTCTGATTGAGGTAGGTAATAAGGTTCTTTCCAAGAATGAAGAGACTGGTGAGCAGGCTTACAAGGAAGTCACGCATCTGTATCGAAATGAAAGGAAATCATCTATGAACTTACAGTAGGTAACCAAGTCATTGAGACAACCGACAATCATCTGTTTTGGGTTGAAGGCAAAGGATGGGTGCTAGCGGCAGACTTGCAGATTGGGGATAAGCTACAGCAGAGTAACGGAAATACCTTAACGATTGATAAAATCAATATTGTAAAGCACGATGAAAAAGTTAAGGTGTATAACTTTACTGTTGCCGATTTCCACACGTATTTTGTAAGCGATTTGAGTATATGGGTTCATAATATTGGTTAACGTATCAGGTAAGTCTCAGTGGGCGGACGGACAAAATGGAGTTGAACCTACCCAACGAGCTTGGTTGAATGGCGCAGTTGTCAAGCCGGACGGTACCGTTAAGATTTGGGATAATGGTACAATAAGGATAAAGGTTCATATTGATGGTAAAGGGAATCTTCACGGTTATCCTGTTGATTAAGGAGGGGAACTATTTTGGCGGATATAATAAAAGTTATAGAGAATGTATATAAAAATGGTGACTTATCGTTTCTTCTATCATCCTATGTGGATAGAGACTATTATTTACAGAACTTCAAAGAACTCTTCGTAGGCAAACATATTGAGAATATGACGGATTTTAATTATTCAAAGTGTTTTAGTATTTGCATAAATTTATCCGATATTGACTCTCCTATTGGTAGTCAACAATTTGAGCAATTTATCACTGGAAACGGCAATGTTTACAGAGTTGACGTACAGATGTCAGTAATTGCACCGTATGTGGTGGTTAAGTATCTAAAATATGAAATAAAGGATAATAGGGTTGTTGTACAAAGTAGTAATGTTCCCTTTCTTCCGAATCAAAATATGTATGATGAAAAAATTAAAGGATTTCTCAGCGGCAAAGGATATGCGTTATTAGATGACGTTGAGTTGACTAAAGCAGTTCCGGGGATAGTTTTAGAATTACAGGAAGACACATCTAGTGTTTATAATTGTTTATTCGAAGATTTATCGTCTTATTATCCTTACAGCAGTTAAATGATTTATTGTTGTTATGCGCCCACTAAGAATATTAGTGGGTTTCTTTTTGTTTTCATTTAAAACTTTAAAGGTACACCCAGTGCCGAATGAATTGGGTAGCATGTCCTGAAAGAACTTAACCCTCATCATCCCTTACGGCCATGTTTTGCTCAGAATACCTTACCTTCGTTTTCTACGGTTTTTCCGAAATATATTGAAATTGTAAATAAAATCACAACGAACAGCCCGTTTAAGTTAAGTTTATAACTAACGAAGGGGAGAAACCAATCGAGGACATTAAAGTCGGGGATCGGGTTCTTTCCAAGAATGAGAATACGGGCGAGGTAGAGAGTTACTTGGACCGACTACAAAGAGGGTATTTAACTCAATGGATTTATTCACAACTTTGTAACCTCTCGGGCAAGGGGGTTGCGAGATTGTTGTCAAATTGTTTTACTATGTTTACTTACTATAGTCTGGTAATCTATTAATATATATGGGGGACGAAAAGACGTTTGGATTCAGTCAGTTGAGATGCGTTTATGTTCTAAATGTTGAGTGAATGTCTATATCGTCATGTCTGTATAACTTCATAGACAAGCTAGAGATAGCTCCCGCAGATAATAAAATACAGCACAGGATGGTGTAGTGGATGAAGTTTTTAAAAGTAAGATGGATGGCAGTATGCTTGATGGCAATCTGTTGTTTGGGGCTGCTGGGTATACATACGAATACGGCGAGTGCACAAGCTAAGGCTCCTTTGTTGGGCGTCAATGATGTGTTACTAGATTCCAATACGATTCAGCCAGTGATGAAAAATGACAAGTTGTATGTACCTATCGTTATATTAGGGCAAAAGATGGGCATTTCTGCTTCGGCTAGCGGGAACACACTGATATTGACGGGACATAACCGCAGCTTTACGCTGAGTTTGACCCAAGGTGATGTTTTCGAACGTGGAGGACGCACGATGGTGCCAATTCGCACTTTGGCAGATGCGTTCGGATTTACCATTACGCTTCCGTCAAGTAATCTGTATCGAATTCAGAACGCAAATGCAAGCTTGTCTGATGCACAATTTGTGAATACATTTGCAGCGGAAATTAAGCAGCATGCAACTGTCAAGCCAGGCAACACGGGGAATGCTTCCTCATCCAGCCGTACGATTTATTTGAGCTTCGACGATGGTCCTACAGCGCACACTGCGCAGCTACTGGATATTCTGGACAAATATAATGCCAAGGCTACTTTTTTCATGCTAGGACCGGAAATTCGTCAACATAGTGCTGTGATGAAGAGAATGGTAGAAGAGGGGCATAGTCTGGGCTTACACGGAATGAGTCATCAGGTGAAGAAAATCTATGCATCTCCTGCAGCAGCACTTGCAGAAATGAATCAGGATAATGAGATTTTATTCCAGGCAACTGGGAAACGCACTTCTCTAATTCGTACGCCTTATGGCAGCAAACCGTATTTGAAGAAAGCCTACCGCGACCAACTGACAGGTGCAGGCTATCATATTTGGGATTGGAATATAGATTCTAATGATTGGCGTTATACCAAAAATCCCGAGCATTTTGTAAAGACCGTTTTAAGTGACATTCGAAGATTGAAAAAGCAGGGCAGAACACCAGTCGTTCTGATGCATGATAAGCCATCTACGATCAAGGTGCTACCACAAATTATGGCGGCTTTGCAGAAAGAAGGCTATTCGTTCGAGCCATTGAACAACAACCTGACTCCGCTTAACTTTTGGAACGATCATCGTTAATTGAATAGAATGGATGGAAGGAAACCGGTTTTTAAATGGTTTGCATCCGTTCGAGCTTACAGAACCGTGGATAAATTCCACGGTTTTTTGTTGTGCCTCAGACTCCGCTTGGCGTTTGTTATATGAATCTATGAATTGGCAGCCATATTCAGGTCATATGGCTTTGCGGGTTGCTGCGTCGCTGCATATATTACAGTAACCGCCCCGAGAGGAGGAATAGGTATGAATATTAATCCAAGTATGTTTAGTGTGTTTTGTGCTACTACAGGAGCCATTATTACGTTTGCTTTTGGCGGCTGGAATCAGCTGATGGTGCTGTTCACGTTTGCCATGGCTATTGATTATGTGACAGGAGTGGCCGCAGCCATTAAGAGCGGACAAGGCCTGAGCAGCAAAGTCGGTTTTTGGGGTTTAATGAGAAAAGCTTTGATGCTGATGGTGATTTCTTTGGCACATCACGTGGATCTCCTGATGGGGACGGAAATTATGAAAGGAGCGGCGACGTATTTTTATTTATCCAACGAGCTGATCTCTATTACGGAAAACTGCTCTCGATTGGGGCTGCCGCTCCCTCCGAAGCTCAAGAATTTTTTTGCCCTGCTGAAGGACAAGGAGTCTGACGGTAAAGATGGAGGAAAAGATCGCTAGAATTACAATGCTTCTTTCCGTATGTGGGGCGTTATGATAAAATTTTCAAGAGAACATTTTTAAGATAAGGAGCTTATACGCATGATTAAACATATTGTTTTGTTCAAATTGAAAGACCGCTCCCCTGAAAGCATTGAGCATACGGCATCCATTTTGCGCAGCATGGATGGCAAGATCAAAGAATTGCTGTCACTCGAAGTAGGTACAGATGTAATTCGTTCAGAACGATCTTATGATATTTCCCTTACAGCTGTTGTCGAAACACTGGAGGACCTGCAAACGTATCAGGTACACCCTGTGCATCAGGAAATCATTGTACACATGAATGAAGCGAAGGATGTATCTATCGCAGTTGATTATGAAATCTAAAGCGATGACTGGAGGTGCAGTAACTTGTATTATGTCAACCGGGAACAAATTGAGCTTCGCCTAGAAGCCGTTCCCGACATTGCCGCAGGACTCCGCCATATATTTGCCACCTGGAACGGCGATTTGTTGCAGGGGCTGGTGCAGGAGCGCTGCCTTCATCTGGCGATTGAGACGGTAACGGACGTAGGAAGCTATATCATTGACGGATTTATTATGCGCGACGCCAGCAGCTATGAGGATATTATCGGTATCATTCATGAGGAAGGCGTATTGGATGATACCGTATTTCGTTCGTTATTAGAACTGGTATCTTTGCGTAAACCCTTGGTCCAGGAGTATTTTCATTGGGACCGGACAAGCCTTCACCCGCTTACACCCAAGCTGCCTGAGTTGCTGGAGCATTTTGTTTTCAGCGTGCATGATTATTTAAATAAGGAATTGGGTCCGCGGCCCGAGGGAGTGTAAAGGCAAAAGTGACGGATAAGTATATCGTACCCGAAATGCCCACCAGGCGCATGATTATGACACTATTGAAAACCCAGGGACCTGTGGGCGTCGGAAGCTTGGCAGCTCAATTGGGCATTACTGAAATGGGGGTGCGCAGGCATCTCAAATTGATGGAGCAGGATGGGCTGATCGTTGCTACGATTGTGAGACAGGCGATGGGACGTCCGACGTTTTTGTACAGTTTGAGCGAGCAGGGCAGTGAGCAGTTTCCCCGCAATTATGATCATCTGCTGCTGGAACTGCTAGAGGAACTGGATGAAGAGCAGGGAATGGAAGCCGTTCACTCTCTGTTTGATGGTAGAAAACGCAAAATGATGAAGCGGTACGCCCCCTATATGGAAAATGAAACTACACTGGCTTCGCGTGTGGAAAAGCTTTCAGGTATCCAGAATGCTTCCGGTTATATGGCAGAGTGGCGCGAGGAAGAGGATGGCAGTTATTCTCTTGTGGAATATAATTGTCCGATTTCTCAAATTGCAGGCCGTTACCGCAAGGCTTGTGAATGTGAACAGCAAATGTTCGAGGAGCTGCTTGATGCCGAGGTGGTCCGTGAGGATTGTTTGGCAGATGGAGGCCGTTGCTGCCTGTACCGTATCCGCTCCCGAAAAAAGTAAAAGCTTTTCTGGCTTGTTCCCTGTATCATGACAAGCTTCCCGTGCTTATAATGCACTAACAGATGGGCATTCGCCCGGGCACAAGGGAGAGATGATGATGAAGGAGAACTACAAAAGCTTTATCCGTGGCGCGTTGGCAGGTAGTCTTGCCGGTTCGCTGGCTGCGTTGTTATTTGCCCCCAAATCAGGTCGCGAGCTGCGTCAGGATATTACAGATCAGGCGCGTCACGTAAGCAATAAGGGACAAGAGCTTGCGGGGAAAATTTCAGATACCTCCATCCAGTATACCGACAAGATTAAGGAAGCGGCCTCAGCCGTCATTCATGAAATTGGGCAATGGCGTAAAAAAGACGGCGGAATGATTCCCGAGGCTAGCGTTTCATCCACTCCTGTTCAAGAGGATACAGAAGAAGATGCTCTGTAATTGTCTGTAAGTGATGGGTGAAATAACTGAATATCGTTTGGATTCGTGGCTTCTCCCATTCGGGTGAAGTCTTTTTGTTGCTCACTTCATCGTTTTAGGGTAATCTTTTGGGGTACCTTTTACATGAATTCGACATAAGGTATGTAGCAACGGATAGCTTCCCGAGAGGGAACAACTTATATTTGAACAAAAAAGGAAGCGGTGTGTACGTGCAGCAAGCGATTGCAATATTGGATTCCGGTGTAGGAGGTCTGACGGTTGCCAAAGAAGTCATGCGTCAGCTTCCGCGGGAAAAAATCATTTATTTTGGAGATACTGCGCGCACCCCGTATGGCCCCCGACCATCGGAAGAGGTTAAAAAATTTACGGAGCAGATGGTTGATTTTCTGATTCAGTTTGATCCGAAAGTCATTATTATTGCTTGCAACACGGCAACAGCCGCGGCATTGGACTATATAAGCCAAAAGGTGTCCATTCCGGTGATTGGAGTCATCCATCCCGGGGCTCGTGCTGCGATCAGCGCAACTGCCACCGGACATGTCGGGGTGATTGGGACTGTCGGTACCATCCGAAGCGGGGCCTACACGGCTGCGCTCAAGCAATTGTCTCCCTATGTAGACGTGGTGAGCCACGCTTGTCCTGCGCTTGTTCCTTTGGTGGAAAAGGGACAGTTCCGTTCAAAGACGACATCGCAGGTTGTGAAGGAGTCGCTGAAGCCCATTCAAATGTATCCGATTGATTGCCTGATTCTGGGTTGTACACATTATCCTTTTTTAAAGGAAACGATTCAGGAAGTGATGGGCCCTGCGGTGAAGCTGATTAGCTCGGCAGACGAAACGGCTCGTGAGACGAGTACCATTTTGTATAACAAGGGCAGGCTGGAGGCCGGGGATGAAACGCCGGTGCATCAGCTTTTTTGCTCCGGTGATCCGGAATTGTTCCAGCGCATTGCCGCTCAGTGGCTCGGGGAGCAAATTCGGCAAACCCCTGTCGTCTGGCAAGTGACCAATCTGGATTGACGAGTCAACCGTCTTTTTTTGTCATTGGACAAAAGAAGACGGTTGTTTTGCTTTTCGCTACATCAAGACACGCAGCATCTGCATAACATGCATTAAGGCAGATGGAAGGGGCGTAGAAGATGAGGGAATACATCGTTCAAAAAGGAGATACATTACACCGAGTCGCCTCGGCTTTTAAATTAACGGCGGATACTTTGATCGCAGATAATCCGTGGGCCACCACTCAACCCTATCTGATTTGTGGTCAAGTGCTATATATTCGCCCGTCAGCGGATCGTCAATACGTCATTCAGCCCGGTGAGTACGCGAGGCAGATTGCCAAGCAGTTTGGTGTGGAACTTGATGAGCTGCTGTTGGCCAATTCCGAACTTGCGGAGCATGAGTTTGTGGAAGGACAAACAATTGTTATTCCTGTTGGTCATCAGGATCAGATTGTACGTTTGCGTGGAGAGTATGGGTATGAGGATTTGATGGAAGACCTTGCGGCCTTGGCCCGCAGGTATCCGTTTATTGAAGTTGGCAGCATCGGCACGAGTGTCATGGGGAAGGATATCCCCTATGTACGCATCGGGAGGGGACCGCGAAAAATTCACGCCAACGCCTCTGTACATGCGAATGAATGGCTGACGACGCCTTGTTTGCTGCGTTTTATAGAGCAATATGCGCAAGGAATCAGTGCTGCTGGGGAACAGGAAGAAAAGGAGTTCCGGGGTGAGCGAGCGAAGCAAGCGGGAACTTCAACATGGGTGTATGGTGGTTCTCCGCAGGATTTGCTGGAGCACGCTTCGTTATGGGTGGTACCGATGGTCAACCCGGACGGGGTAGAACTGGTGCAGCAGGGTGTGCTTCCGACTCATCCGATGTATCAAGAGCTGAGAAAATGGAATGAAGGCCGTGCTGATTATCGGGGGTGGAAGGCGAATATTCGTGGTGTCGACCTCAATGATCAATTTCCGGCGTATTGGGAAGAGGAGGTGCGCAGACGCGGTAAAACAGGGCCGTCTCGAAGAGACTATGCAGGGCCTGCACCTTTGTCTGAGCCGGAATCCAGGGCACTTGTCGATCTGACGGAGCGCGAACAGTTTGATATGGTGCTATCCATCCACAGTCAGGGACAGGAAATCTATTGGAATTATCGGGATCTGGAGCCCAAGGAGAGCAGAGATTTGGCCTTGCGGCTAGCTGCCGCGACAGGATATCGGGCGGTAAAGCTCGGGGGCAGCGATGCAGGCTACAAGGATTGGTTTATACAGCGGTTTGGTAAACCGGGGTTTACGGTTGAGGTCGGTCTGGGTGTAAACCCGCTGCCCATGCGTGATTACGACGACATTGCAGCAGAAGTGGGTATGTTAATGGCAGCGGTGCTGTCATGGTGAAAGACTAAGCCATTTGAAACGCAATGATTCATTCGAACGTATGTAGGGGGAACACGTTTTTTACAAGTGTTCCTCTTTATGTATCCCTTTAACGGGTATATATACTGCTTAGGAGCATTGGAAATGGAGTGAACAACCTATGAAGTGGAAAAGATTACTGTCTCTCCGTCAATGGTCACATGTAATTCGGCGTATGCCTCGATTGATTACCTCTTCGAAGATTCCTTGGAGTGAAAAATTACTTTTTGCCGTTCCTGTGTTGCTTTATTGGGTGCTGCCTGATGTCATGCCCTTTATGCCCATTGATGACATTGGGGTGACGCTGCTGCTCATGAATTGGTTTGTAACCCGTGTCGAACGAAAGTATCCCGATGTGCTTGAAAAGCAGCATATACGTGTTCGGTAAACGCGAACTTATGAATTTCGTGATTGCGATTTTTTGCAATTTTCTTTACAATAGGAATATTGCCTTTTGTTATGCTGAGAAAAATTATGTGGTGTGACAGGTATCCCAAAGACCACATTTCATTTAAAGAATATGAAGGAGATGAAGTTACATGAACTGCAAAATTACTCGTAACGCAGCCAAAGTATTGAAGCTTGAACTGGATAAGGCAGAGAACCAAGGGAAAAACTTGCGTGTTGTCATTACTCATGCTCACGGAGATCATGCTCATTACGGGCTTGATTTGGACACGCCTAAAGAGACAGATACTGTAGTATCTACAGATAAAGGTATTGATGTTATTTTGGAAACCGGTCAGCCACTGCTGGATGGTGTGAAAATTGATTACTTGTACTTCCCCGAAGAAGGATTTGTCATTACTAACCCTTCCCAAGGTAATCACGGCGACCATTAAGCCGTAGCACGGAGGAATGACAGATGGCCAATGATATTCGCGTATGTGATGAATGTAATCATATTCGCTTGAAAACAATCTTGCCCAAATTGCAAAAGATGGCACCGGATGCCGAGATCAAAATCGGCTGCAAATCGTATTGCGGTCCTTGTGGAAAACGGGCGTTTGTGTATGTGAACGGACGTTATGTGAGTGCGGCCACAGAGGATGAGGTCTTGGAAAAGGCTGCGCGTTTTATAAAATAGCTCCCGGTGCATAGTATTCACAACTTTTTGCATAGTTTCCCTTCTTCTGATCCATGCTAATGGGTGTAGACCACTGCCCAGAAGAAGGAGGAGTGACTCATGGCCCAGTATGATTCCAATCTCGACGATCACAGTGTCGAGGCCCAGACACAAAACTCGGTGGACAAGCTCCACAATGCCGTGTCTCAGGCGTTGTCACATCCGGCTGAGCAATTGATTGAGCAGGCGGAGCAGTCTCGTACCCATGCAGAGCATGCCATACAGCAGGCGAAGGATAGTCTTGGTGACGATGCAGTAGAAGTTGCCGAGGAAATGCTGGATGAAGAGGCAGAGCGGCTTGAGCAGGCGAAAAAGACGTTGCGTCCCTAAGCATTCATCATTGCAAATGAGCGCAGTCTAGCGACTGTGAATACAAAAATCCCGATCAACAGCACGTATAGGCTGATTGATCGGGATTTTTTGTTTCCCTCGTCACTAATTCGTTTGTGATTCCCACTGGCGAATGAGGTCGTACGTGATGACCTGATCGGAAATGTTCAACCGATTGAGAGCCTCGGTATACCCCGGCCCGCAGGCATTCACATCCGTAGGCTGGCCTGTAGACAGGTTGTAACAGGTCCCTTTGGAGAATGTACCATCCTCAGATGGAATGTAGTACACTTGACCATCCGTGAAAGCACCACTGCGCAGCACGACCATACGCGGTTTTCCGCTAAACAGATCGTTCCCCATAAAATGATAGGGTTTGGTAGAGATCCCGAGCAGATGCATGACGGAAGGCGTCAAATCCAGCTGTCCTGTCGGTTCCGTGTAGGTTCCAGCATGACTTCCGTCAGGAAGATGCACAAGCAGCGGCACCTGGTTCATGATCTTCTGCATGTCCAAGTCTGTGAGTGGCTTGCCCAGAAACTTTTCATACAGTGCTTTATCTTTAATAGAGTTGTCATGATCTCCGTAGAACATCAGGATCGTATTGTCCCACAAACCGTCTTTCTTCATCTGCTCTACCAGTTCGCCCAATGCTTCATCTACATAATGGACGGATTTCAGATAGTCTCCGAACATCGTGCCTTCAAACTCGCCGACATCCAGATCTACTGCGTCAGGGGACAGGTTGTACGGATGATGGCTGGAAATGCCGACCATATAGGCATAGAACGGTTGTTTGACTTCGGTCGTGAGATCATTGAGCGTTTGGCGGAAGAAGGATTTGTCTCCCAATGACCAGCCCAGTGGCTCATCTATTTCAAAATCTTTTTTACTGTAGAACTTGTCATAATTCATCGCCTTGTACATCGTGTAGCGGTTCCAGAAGCTGCTGTCGTATACGTGAAACGCATTTGGACTATAGCCAGTATCCTTTAAAATAGAAGGCAATGTATCGAATTTATGGTCTGCATAACGGATAAATACCGAACCCGTAGGTAGCGGATGCAATGAAGCATGTGTAGAAAAGTCCGCGTCCGAAGTGCGACCCTGTGCAGTTTGGTGAAAATAATTGTTGAAATACATACTTTCCTGCATCAGCTTGTCAAAGTTAGGCGTAATCGCTTGACCATTGATCTGTTTGCCAATAAAAAAGTTCATGAACGCTTCAGCTTGAATGACCATCACATTTTTGCCTTTATACTTGCCGGACAGGTCATTTTTCACTTGAAGCAGCCTCTGATGCTGATTAAACCATTCCTTGTCCTTATTGGATTCCGCTTGAGCCAATGTAGGCTGAGGTCCGAAATGATCCTGACCATAACGGTAGATATCATATCCGTGGAATCCGATCAATCCGGTTACATTGTATAAGGCCATCGACCACCAATTACCGACAAATATGCCGGTTGCCCACGTGGAAGTATAATATTTGATCGGTCCAAAGGTGAAAATATAGCCAATCAGGAATGCCAGAGCGCCTTTGGAGAAGCCAAGCAGAAATCTCTTGGTCAGCGAGCTTCGGGACGTTTCCACATAAGTATCATTTGTGGTGTACCGACGCCTTAAGGAAGCCACGAATATCAGATACGGAATGAACAGAATCCAGTCTGCAAAAAAGAAAATATCCCACCAGTACATAAGGGACAGGATGCTTCCCCCCAGGGAATCAACTTGTCCGGCTTGAAGCAGGACGGGAATCGTAATGAAATCCTGAAAATACCGATAATAGACCATGTCGGAATAAATGAGCGCGGTGAGCAGAATATCGAGCACCACCAGCGCAACCAAACGTCCGCGACGTGGCAGCCACAAGGTCCAGAAGCTCACAAGCAAGAGCGAGCCAATAGCGATGACATAATCCAGCGTATTCATGTCAATATTTTGGGCATGCAGGCTATAATGAATCAGCACGAGCTTGCCAATCATAAATACAAAAAACAGACCCAACCCGAAATATCGGGACAGCAGTAATCTGCTGAACATGTTTCCAGTGCGACTTGCACTGGCCGTGCGAATAACCAACACTTTACCCCCTCCGGCAGAAATGTTCGGCTAGTATAAACTATAGATTAACATCATGTTAAAACCGAAATGCCTTTAATAATTATAGCGCTCATCTGGCGCATTTCAATGATTAAGTAATAAAAATACAGCATTTTCCTTTCAGTAATAGATGCAGCGATACCGCTTATCAGGCTGTGCAGCACAAACCAGGCCAGGAGTCGAACGAGGGTTCGTTTCCTGGCCTGAGCTACATCTATTTAGGACTACGACGGCGAAATATCTTTGCGACGCGGAGGTAGAGGACCTAGATACTGATAGTATTGGCATTCAATCCGGCCGTTAAACAGTTTGCGGCGCTTGTCTGCCTTGCGGCCCCAATAATGCTCAAATTGCTTGGTGGAGCTGATCGCAAAGAAGGACCAGGTCTTCATTTCGGCTGCCGTGCGTGCGAGTGTACGGATCAGCTTTTCCACCTCGGCTTGCTCGCCCAGTCTTTCGCCATAAGGTGGGTTTGTAATCATTACACCATATTGGCCCTCGAGTCTGACCTTGCTTGCAGGCATCACCTTCAGTGAGATGTCTTTAGCAAAGCCTGCCGCCTTCACAGCCGCCTCCGCCACTTCGATGGCACTTGGGTCAATATCGCTGCCTGCGATCTCAAAAGGAATATCATCGCGGGTCAAATCCATCGCCTCGTCGCGAGCTTGATTCCATAACTCTTTGCCAAGGACAGGCCAGTTTTCGGAATTAAAGGTGCGTCTCAGGCCTGGCGCAATATTCCAGGCTTGCATGGCGGCTTCGACCAATAAAGTACCGGAACCGCAGCACGGATCGTAGAAGGGGCGATCCGGGCTCCAGCGGCTAAGCTGAATAAGAGCAGAAGCCATCGTCTCTTTGAGAGGGGCCTCGGTAACAAGCTTGCGGTAGCCGCGTTTGTGCAGCCCTGGCCCGGTCGTATCAAGCGTCAGCAATGCCCGGTCATTCAATAGAATGACCTCAATGACGTAACGAGGGCCGTCCTCGGCAAACCAATCTGTGTGGTAGGTTTCCTTGAGCTTTTCTACAATGGCCTTCTTGACGATTCCCTGACAGGCTGGTACGCTACTAAGCTGTGATTTGTGCGAACGTCCCTCTACGGGAAACTCACCATCCACAGGAATCCAATCCTGCCATGGCAATGCTTTGGTGCCCTCGAACAGCTCGTCGAAGGTAGTTGCAGCGAATTCACCCATTTTAATAAGAACGCGATCTGATGTGCGAAGCCACAGATTACATCGGCATATATCCATGTAATCCCCGGAAAAAACGACGCGGCCATTCTCGACGGTCAGATTCTCATATCCGAGCTCTTTGAGCTCCCGGGCTACGACGGCTTCAAGTCCCATCGGCGCAGTTGCAATTAGTTGCAGTTGAGTCATTAAACGTATTCACTCCGTCCCCATAATCATGTAAGCTTGGTTCAATCCCTATAGTATAGGTCATTGTACACAAAGAGACAAATCAGTCAGGCAAATCATTCAGACAAATCATTTACGAAGGACACCGTGATCAACCTGCGTTATGATAAAAGCAAGAAGGAGAGATGATACATGGAAATTACGCCAAATATGACGCCTGAACAATATGTAGACCAACTGGTACAGGAGGATGAAGCGCTGCGCAGCATCAGGGAGGCGATCATTGGAGAGGGGATGCCTGAGGTATCGGTTGCTCATCCCTATGGCAAGCTGCTGACTTTTTTAATTGAGGTGTCGGGTGCCGGGGAGGTATTGGAAATTGGCGCACTGGGCGGATACAGCGGATTATGTCTGGCCCGTGGACTGGGAGAAAAGGGACGAATTGTATCATTGGAGCTGAAAGAAGCGTATGCGGTACTGGCACATCGACATATGGAAAAGAACGGTTACGGTGACCGTGTCGAATATCGTATTGGGCCTGCAGTGGACAGTTTGAAGGCGCTTCAGGAAGAAGGACGAACCTTCGACTTTTTTTTCATTGATGCGGATAAGGAAAATTACCCGGTATATTTGGAATATGCGATTGCTCTGGCAAAGCCGGGTGCCATCATTGCCGGGGATAACTGCTTCCTTCGTGGACGTACGCTGAATACAGATAAGAATGGGCCTGCCGTACAGGCCGTGAGACGCTTTAATGAAACGATCGCTACAGACCCGCGTCTGGTCAGTACGCTTTTGCCAGCCTATGATGGTTTAGCACTAGCAAGAGTAAAATAGCGCGCAGCCTCCCATCTTCTATAGCTGCACCCAAAAAGAACCTCCTTGCACAGTAACGTGGAGCGGAGGTTCTTATCTGTTCTGGAGGGCTATATTTCACCAGAGGGTTGTCTTACCTGAAATCATGCGTGGTCTTATGACTAAAAAGCTTCACACGTACCCAGAATATGTTGACGATCAGCAGGACACCTGACATGATGAACAGTCCTTCGATGCCGATAAACCCGGACAGTACCCCACCAATAACAGCACCCAGCATATTCCCTAGCGCCAGCGAGCTGGTGTTGAAGCCGAAAGAGCGGCTTTCCATACCTTCCGGCGTATACAGTCGAATCAGTGCATTTACACTTGGCAGCAAACCTCCCATAAACACACCCATAAAAAAGCGGATAATGATAAGTTGCCAAACTTCATTGACAAAAGCCTGCGGAATGAGCATGACTGCCGTTCCGAGTAGTGAGATAGTCAAAATCTTGTGTGCTCCTATTTGGTCACTCAATCTTCCAAGCAGCGGTGCAGCTACCATATTGGATACGCCAGTAATGGCCGTTACGAAGCCGGCAATAAGTGCGATTCCTTCTGCGGAGCCATATAATTTTTGCACATACAATGGTAGTAGTGATACTGTGCTGATCATGGCAAACTGGAGCAGGAATGTTACGGTGAACAAAGCTGGGAGCTGAGGCGTATGGCTTAACTCCTTTAATCCGGCAAGCACCGAAATTTGCGGAGTGCGTGCGGCTTCCGCTTTGCTGAAGTTTTCTTTAACCAGGAACATTGCAATTAAAGAGGCGAGGAAAACAAGAGCTCCTGTAATGTAAAAGATCGGTCTGAACCCGACCAGGTCAGCCAAAAAGCCACCTAGCAGAGGGCCAAGAATCGTGCCAGCCATCTGGCCAGATTGCATAATGCCCATAGCGAATCCAGTTCGCTCCTTAGGCGTGGTACCCGACACCAGGGAAATGGAGGCCGGGTTGAAGCCCGAAATCGTACCGTTCAGCAGACGAAGTGCCAACAGCTGCCAGGGATGGGTGACCAAGCCCATGCATCCGATAACGAGAGCCATACCGAAGCCTGAGCGAAGCAGCATGACTTTGCGCCCATATCGATCAGCCAGCTTGCCCCACAAAGGCTGGAATATAAATGAGGTCATAAAGTTTGCGGCAAAAATAACTCCGGCCCATAGACCGATATCGTGCTCTCCCTTTACTTGGAGGTCTTGAGCCAGATACAGGGCGAGGAACGGAGTTACCATTGTAATACCCGCGTTGACCAGAAATTGACCGAACCAAAGCACTATAAGGTTGATTTTCCATGTCTCCCACGATTTCAATGTGCGCTCACTTCCTTTCTGCCATTCTCATCCTGTTCTAATAAATGTTTATCCATATATAATTTCCCCAGAGCTTTAAAAAAGCGATTCCTCTAGTATAACACATTTCATTGAAACTTTATCCAAATGTCATGGGTTTGTCATGTTTTGTTCGAGAGCGGCGGTTGTTACGACTCTTGAAAAAGGGCATAATAAAATATAGTATTTATGATTCGAACTGGAGGCTGAAGTCATGACCTACAATGATACCTTTATTCGCGCTTGCCGCAAGCAGGCTGTGGATCATATTCCCGTATGGTACATGCGGCAGGCCGGAAGGTATGACCCTGAGTATCGCAAAATTAAAGAAAAATACACGTTGCTAGAAATTTGTCGCCAGCCCGAGTTGGCCGCAGAAGTGACTTTAATGCCCGTGCGCAAGCTTGGGGTGGACGCTGCTATTTTATATTCTGATATTATGAATCCGGTAGCCTCGCTTGGGGTTGATTTTGATATTGTCAAAAATATTGGCCCGGTTATTGATAATCCGATCCGGTCAGCTGCGGATGTAGACAATCTGCGTCCGATTGATGTGGAACGCGATCTGGGTCATATTTTGGAAACGATTCGTATTTTGGACCGTGAACTGAAAGTGCCATTAATTACGTTCGCTGGAGCACCTTTTACAATTGCAAGCTATTTAATAGAAGGAAGACCATCCAAAGGATATATTCGCACCAAAGCGATGATGTATGGAGAGCCTGAGCTATGGCATCGTCTGATGGATAAGCTGGGGGATATGGTTATTACATACGTTCGTGCCCATATCGCTAACGGCGGTAAGGCATTTCAATTGTTTGATAGCTGGGTAGGCGCGCTTACGCCTTATGATTTCCAGACTTATGTGCTGCCCACCATTACACGTATTTTTCATGAATTGTCCGATCTGAATGTACCTAAAATTTATTTTCCGGGTGTAAGCTCCGGTGAGTTGCTCCCCCACTTAAGTGGGGTAAAAGCCGATGTGATTGGACTGGACTGGCGGGTAAGTATACCTGAAGGACGTCGGCGTCTGGGGAACAGTTTTGGTGTGCAGGGAAACCTGGACCCTTATGTGCTCACCGCCCCAATAGATGTTATCAAGCAGTATGCAAAAAAAATCATTGATGAAGGAATACTGGAGCCAGGATATATTTTTAATCTGGGTCACGGTTTATTTCCTGAAGCCTCGCTAGATAAGCTAAGAGAGCTTACCGAATATGTACACGAGTATTCTCGCTCCGTTTTGCCAAAGAATTGACATTAGAAATATTCAAGGGGTGACTGCTAATGAAAACCAAAGTGGGTGTACTGGTCATGTCCTACGGGACGCCGGAGAGTCTGGATCAGGTGGAAGCCTATTATACACATATTCGTCGCGGCAATGCCCCCTCGCCGGAGCAATTAAAAGAATTAAAAGACCGTTATGAAGCTATTGTGGGCGGTGTTTTTCCACTGCGTCAGAATACGGATCGTCAGGTTCAAAACCTGCAGGAAACCTTAAATCGGGAGAATCGCAACCCGGACATTGAATTTATCTGTTACCAGGGACTCAAACATGCCAAGCCGTTTATTGAGGATGGTGTGGAAGCGATGGTGCAGGATGGCATCCGTAAAGCGGTGGGTGTCGTGCTGGCTCCGCATTATTCTGTTATGAGTGTTGGTACTTACATTAAGCGTGCGCAGGCCAAGGCACAGGAGCTTGATCTGGCCATCTCTTTTGTGGAGAGCTATCATCTTCATCCAAAGCTGATTAAAACGCTCACCGAGCGTGTGAATGCCAAGTTGGCGCTTTTTGAAGAAGCCGGGGCCAATCGGGACGAGGTTCGTATTCTGTTCAGTGCACACAGCTTGCCTGAGCGGATTCTGGCTATGGGTGATCCCTATGTGGAGCAATTAATGGCTACATCGCAGGCTGTTGCAGACAAGGCGGGAATTACCAATTGGCAGTTTACGTGGCAAAGCGCCGGTCGTACAGCAGAGCCTTGGCTGGGGCCTGACATTTTGGATACCATGCACAGTCTCAAGGAAGAGCAGGTGGAGTATGTGCTCGCTGCGCCAGTTGGCTTCGTATCCGATCACTTAGAAGTGCTATACGATCTGGATATTGAAGCGCAGGCTTTAGCGAAGGAGCTGGATATGCGTTTTCAGCGCATAGATTCACTCAACAGTGATCCGCTGTATATGGAGACGCTTAGTGATGTCATCATAGACCAATGGAAAAAGGGATGAGGACATAATGGAGCAAAAATTACGCAAGATTGTGATTGTAGGCGGAGGCTTGACCGGACTTAGTGCAGCTTTTTACACACGGAAAATGTACAAGGAAGCTGGCTACACACCACGAATTACACTGGTGGAGAAGGCTCCTGTGCTGGGCGGCAAAATTGAAACGCTGCATAAAGACGGGTTTGTGATTGAAAAGGGGCCGGATTCCTTTCTGGCCCGTAAAACGGCCATGGTAGACCTGGCGAAAGAGCTGGAGCTGGATCATGAGCTGGTAGGCACGAACCCAGACGCCAAAAAGACATACATTTTGCATGAAGGAAAGCTTCATCCGATGCCTCCCGGTCTGGTATTGGGCATTCCAACAGAGCTGCAACCATTTCTGCGCAGCGGATTGATCTCCTTGGGTGGGAAATTACGGGCTATGATGGATTTTGTCATTCCGCCCCGCCATGAACCGGGAGATGAGGCGTTGGGTGATTTTATTGAACGCCGACTGGGCAAGGAAGTGCTGGAGAATGTGACCGAGCCGCTGCTGGCCGGTATCTACGCCGCCAACATGAAGACGCTAAGTTTGCAGGCGACCTTCCCGCAATTTGCTGAGGTTGAGCAGCAATACGGAAGCCTCATTCACGGGATGATGACTGGGAGAAAACCAGCCGAGACGCATACAGGCACGAAAAAAAGCGTCTTTTTGACCTTTCGTCAAGGCCTGGAAAGTTTAGTTCATGCGTTGCTGAATGATTTGCATGACTGTGATTTGCGCACGGGAATTGCTGTTACCGAATTCACAAAGACAACAGAAAGTGAAGATAGCGCCTATCGCGTTATACTGGACAATGGAGAGACGCTGGAGGCGGACGATATTTTTGTAACGACTCCAAACTTTGCCGCTGCATCGCTCTTGCGAGAGCATGTGAATGTGGCTGCACTGGAGGCCGTTAACTACGTATCCGTGGCAAACGTGGTCATGGCCTTCGATAAAAAAGATATTGAGAACGTCTTTGACGGTTCCGGTTTCCTCGTTCCCCGCAAAGAGGGACGCAGTGTGACGGCTTGTACGTGGACGTCTGCCAAGTGGCTGCATACTAGCCCGGATGATAAGGTGCTGCTGCGCTGCTATGTTGGGCGAGCAGGAGAGGAAGAAACCGTGGACCTGCCGGATGATGATTTGATTGCGCTGGTACGGCAGGATTTAAAAGAAATGATGGGAGTTACGGCGACTCCACTGTTTACGGAAATCACACGCCTTCGCAATTCCATGCCGCAATATCCAGTTGGGCATCCGCAGGCTATAGCCGATCTGCGGGAAGAACTGCGAACTGCCATGCCGGGAGTGTATGTTTTGGGCGCTGGCTATGATGCGATCGGCTTGCCGGATTGCATCCGTCAGGCCAAGGAGTGGGCCGCTAATGCCGTCCAAGCGACACAGCAGGAAGTGGTCAAGGTACAGGTGTAAATGTTCGATGATAAGCCCTTCGTGTTTCAGGCGAGGGGTTCTATTTATATTGAAATTTGATATATAATGGAGAAGGTGAAAAATTCGCTGAATTAAAGGAATTCATGTATATGCTATGGCATAGAAGGAGTGAAGAATGCACCCTCCCAGATCAAAGCGAAATGAAGGTAGGAAGAAAGCGAGAAAAATCAAAATAGGCAAGGCTTGGATTATGACGAATCTTGTCCTGCTGCTAATGATCATAGGCCTTTTCGGTTATTATTACATATTTGAACGCGGCAGCAGCACACTTGCGGACAACGGAGAGCTATCGCAATCAGCGAACAAAATCTCAACAGGGCCTGCTGGGGAAGAACGCTCTTCTGCCCCGGTTAGTAAAAATGTTACAGCCTTGTCCAGTAAACAACTGAACGATGGCTCCAATGTAGATGAGCATGCTGCTGACGATGGCACGAAGCAAGCTGGTGATGCTGCTGTAGATACGGGCAATCGTTCCGTGACACCGTCTGATACGCAAGCCCCCGTAGGCAACACTTCAGACTCGGGTTCACCTCAGGAGAATGACGGGAAGGCTTCATCCACAGTCACACTTCACTTTGTAGGGGATGTGCAGTTTTCCGGTAAAGTTGAGCAGAGGCTGGAGAAGAACGGATTTGATTTTCCCTATCAATATCTTGGAAGCTTGTTTCGCAAAGACGATCTGACGATTGCCAATCTGGAAACGCCGGTGACAACCGGTGGTGTCGGTGCGTTGAATAAAACCTATGTGTATAAATCTTCTCCCAAGGCGTTAACTGCGTTGGCCGCAGCAGGGATAGATGCTGTAAATCTGGCCAATAATCATATTTTGGATCAGGGTACAGGCGGATTACTGGATACACTGAAATATTTGGATGAAAAGGGTATAGCGCATGCTGGAGCCGGACGTAATGCCAAAGAAGCGTACGCGCCGCACTATTTTGACCGCAAAGGCATTAAAATTGCGTTGTTGGGAGCTACACGTGTCATGCCTGAGGCCAATTGGAATGCAGGTGTCAAACAGCCTGGTGTTGCCGGAGCATATGATTCGACTGCCATCGTGAAGTCCATCCGCGAGGCACGAAGGCAGGCAGATCTGGTGATTGTCATTGCCCATTGGGGGAAGGAGCGTGCCACTACTCTGGAGCCACATCAAACCGAGTTGTCGCACGCCTTTATTGATGCCGGGGCCGATCTTGTCATCGGCGGTCACCCGCATGTGCTTCAAGGGCTGGAGCAATATAAAGGCAAATGGATCGCATACAGCACAGGCAATTTTATTTTTTCCAAATCAACGGTGCCAGCCACTTGGGACACAGCGATATTTCAGGCAACCTGTACCCGTAGCGGGGCTTGCGACATGAAACTGACTCCTTACCGGGCCGAGCTCGGTCAACCGATCCCGCTGAAGGATGCGGAGGCCAGCAAAATTTTGCAGAGAGTAGCAGCACTGTCGCCGGGAAATGTCACGATAGGTGCGGATGGTACAGTAAGATGAAGAACTCCTTTGTGGATGGAGGTCATGATTGGGATGAATCATTTGTGCGTGGCTCACCGTGGTTTTTCAGGCATTGCTCCCGAGAACACGATGGCGGCCTTTAGGCTTGCGCTGGAGCAGCCGTTTGTACACTGGATTGAGCTGGATGTACAACTGTCGAAGGACGGTGTTCCGGTGGTCATCCATGATTTTACGCTGGAGCGAACGACGAATGGGACGGGACGGGTAAAGGACTCGGATTGGAAAGAGCTGCAACAACTAGATGCAGGTAGTTGGAAAAATGCGAAATATTACGGAGAAAAAATCCCTTCTCTCGTACAGGTGTTGGATCTGTGCCACGGCCGGGTTTCACTCAATATTGAGCTTAAAACAGCGGGTGATATGTATCCAGGTCTGGAAAAAGCCGTACTCCGTGAAATTAGGATGAGGGACATGGAGGGTGAGGTGGTATTGACCTCCTTTGAGCGTGCTGCTTTACGCCGCACCAAAGAGCTGGCACCTGAGATCCGTACCGGACTGATTATCGACGCGCGTCCGGACGATTTGGCGAAGCAACTGGAGAAGCTGCAATGCTCTTTTTTATCCATGGGCTATCCGCGTCTGGATCGTAGTCTATTGAAGAACCTGACGGGACGTGGTATTACGGTTATGGCGTGGACGGTGGATGACCGCCGTATCATGCGGAGATTGTCCGCACTGCATCCTGAATTGATGATTTGTACCAACTGGCCGGATCGCTGGGAGCAGGTTTTTTTGCATTCCAAGCACCGATTGTGGCATTATATACGTAATCTTATTCGTTAAATCAATGTACTACATATGTGGGAAGGATGGCGGTTGTAATGAACACGGAAATT
The DNA here is from genome assembly GCF_001705305.1 of Paenibacillus kribbensis. Classification (GTDB taxonomy): domain Bacteria; phylum Bacillota; class Bacilli; order Paenibacillales; family Paenibacillaceae; genus Paenibacillus; species Paenibacillus kribbensis_B. Next base: position 565,813 of record NZ_MCBP01000001.1, on the reverse strand, counting down.
CGTAATGTTTACTGTGTTGGACGCAATTATAAGCTGCATGCAGAGGAATTGGGGAATGATGTTCCTACAGAACCGATGATTTTTTTAAAGCCTTCCCATGCGGTTGTGCCGCTGGATGGTGCCACGCTGGAGCTTCCTCAGGGGAAAGGTGATATTCATTTTGAGGCTGAACTGGTTGTGGCTGTCGGGCGTAATTACGAGCCGGGGATGTCCGTAGATACGTGTCTGAGCGCTTTTGCATTCGGCATTGATTTTACGCTGCGTGATGTACAAAGTGCTCTTAAGAAAAAAGGTCATCCATGGACGGCTGCCAAGGGCTTTAAGTCGGCTGCTCCTGTGACGCCTTTCCTGCCCTTGGAGAACCTGGACGTACTGGGGCAGCAGGATTTTAGCTTGCTCAAAAACGGACAGGAAGTACAACGCGGTCATATCAGGGATATGATTTTTTCCATCGAAAACATCGTTGAATACATAGCGACTCATTATGGGCTGGGTGAGGGTGATATCATTTTTACAGGCACTCCGGACGGTGTTGGTCCTATCACAAGCGGGGATCGCTTCGAGCTTTTCTGGGGAAGTGATCGTCAGGGAAGCTGCACCATCGCCTAAATAGTCTGTGAAAAAACTGAATGAAGATGAGTAAGGTCGATCCCTATAAGTAAGAATTGTAAAGGCCGTGTCCTGTGCCAAAGCATCGGGCACGGCTTTTATATCAGCGTAGAGCGATGCACAATAATAGAAAGATTCCATTCACAAGCGGGGGTATTTCATGGACTGGATCATTGGCTTGCTTGGCGCTGCTGTGGTGGCGGGGGCTGCTTTTTATAAAAAATCCTTAACGTTATCCGGCTTTGTCGCGGCTGTATTGATGGGAACTGTGTATTATGGGGCAGGCAATCTGTTCTGGTTCGGTACTTTGCTCTTGTTCTTCATTACATCAACTCTCCTGTCAAGGTTCAAAAAGGAGCGCAAGGCAGAGCTTGAAAAATCGTATGCCAAAACCGGCAATCGAGATGCAGGCCAGGTATGGGCCAATGGTGGATTAGGTATGCTGCTATGTCTGGGGTATGCCATATGGCCCCACATGGCCTGGCAGCTGGCATTTGTTGGTGTCATGGCTACAGTCACATCCGATACGTGGGCAACGGAATTCGGCAGTCTGAGCCGTAAGCCGCCGCGTTCGGTGCTTAACGGGAAGGTGCTGGCACCCGGAACCTCGGGAGGCGTATCTGCAATGGGAACGACTGCGGCCTTGACTGGGGGCGTACTGATCGGAATAGGTGCATGGGCCTTTGAATATGCCATAGGGACGCCGATCTTGTCGATATGGCTATGGGCATTGATTGGAGGCATATCCGGCAGTGCGGGGGCCTTTGCTGATTCCTATCTTGGTGCTACGGTACAGCGGATGCGTTCCTGCACGGTTTGTGGGCGGGAAGTAGAAGTAGACTCGCATTGTGGACAAGCAACGGTTTATGTGCGTGGCTGGCATTGGATGAGTAATGATCGGGTGAATAGCATTAGTTCTATTTTCGGAGGGCTGATTGCTCTTGCAGGTATTTTTCTTTTAATCTGAGAGAGCCCTAATCCTTTTTAATCCTGACATTTTGTAGCTAAAAACCGTACTGACATGGTTCAGGTAACGGTTTTTTTTAATCATTAGCTGTGTCTGTGTTAAAATAAACAGGATGCAGTACAAAACTGGGGAAGAGTAGGGAATCCGTATGAATATTATGACCGTTGAACATATAACGAAAAGCTATGGTGAAAAAGTGTTGTTTCAGGATGCTTCCTTTGGTATGGATGAACATGACAAAATAGGAGTTGTCGGTGTGAACGGTACCGGAAAATCGACGTTTTTACGAGTAATTTCCGGACTGGAGCCGCCAGATGATGGAAATATTGCAGTGAACAATGATGTACGTATTCAGTATTTGGCGCAAAACCCAGAGTTTGATCCTGAGATGAAGGTACTCCAGCATATTTTTCACGGCAACCAGCCAGAAATGAAAGCCGTGCGTGAATACACGGAAACCATGGAGTTGCTGGAACTGAATCCGGGCAGCGAGGAGCTTCAAAGCCGTCTGTTGCGGGCAAGCCAGCAAATGGATACGTTCCAGGCATGGCAGTTGGAGAGCGAGGCCAAAAATATACTTACCCGGCTGGGAATTACCCAGTTTGAAGAGCGTATGGGCGTCCTTTCCGGCGGTCAGCGCAAGCGGGTAGTTTTAGCGGCGGCTTTGATCCAACCCTGCGAGCTGCTCATTCTGGACGAGCCTACCAACCATATTGATAATGAGTCCGTGGAATGGCTGGAGCAATATTTACAAAAAAGACGCGGTGCGCTATTAATGATCACGCATGATCGTTATTTTCTGGATCGAGTTGCGAATGTCATGCTGGAGCTGGATCATGGACGGCTTTTCCGTTATGAGGCCAACTACACCCGTTTTCTGGAGCTGAAAGCAGAGCGCGAGGAGCGGGAAGCGTCATCGGAACAGAAAAGGAAAAACCTGCTGCGTAATGAGCTGGCCTGGATTCGCCGGGGAGCAAAGGCTCGTTCGACCAAGCAGAAAGCGCGTATTGAGCGCTATGAGCAGCTCAGGGATCAGCAGCCGGAAGCTCGTTCAGGATCTGTAGAAATGTCCGTAGCCTCTACGCGTCTCGGCAAAAAGATATTGGAGCTGGAGCATCTGTCCAAATCGGTAGATTCCCGCAAGCTGATACAGGATTTGAGCTATATCGCGGTTCCAGGGGATCGTGTCGGTATCCTGGGTCCCAATGGCAGTGGGAAATCTACCCTGCTGCAAATGATTGCCCAGCTCGTGGAACCGGATTCCGGCAGTGTTGTACTGGGACCGACTGTGAAACTCGGCTATTTTACTCAGGAGCATCAGGAGATGAACGAATCACTGCGTGTCATTGAGTACATCAAGGAAGAGGCTGAAGTAATTCGTACAGCAGATGGATCAACGATTACAGCTGCACAAATGCTGGAGCGTTTCCTGTTTGCGCCCAACGCACAATGGACGGTGATTTCGCGATTGTCCGGGGGGGAGAAACGGCGCTTGTACCTGCTGCGTGTCCTGATGTCCGCCCCTAATGTGCTGCTACTGGATGAGCCTACAAATGATCTGGATATTCAGACCCTTTCTGTACTGGAAGACTATCTGGATGAATTTCCGGGCGTGGTTTTCATCGTTTCTCATGATCGGTACTTCCTGGATCGGACAGTGGATAAAATACTGGCATTTGAGGGCGAAGGACAGGTACGAGTGCATGTGGGCGACTACAGCGAGTATGCAGAATGGATGAGCAAAAATGCTCAATCATCTACGGCTACGCCTGTCTCGCCGGGTACAGCTTCTTCGGCTCGGTCTTCTGCGCCAAAGTCAGCAGGTGCTTCGAATTCGGTCAAGGAGACAAGCAAAACCAAGCTTAAATTCACCTTTAAGGAACAGCGGGAATATGAGCAAATTGACGACCTGATTGAACAAGCCGAAGAGAAGTTAGCCGACATCCAGCGACAAATGGAAGAGGCTTTCAGTGATTCGGCCCGGCTACAGGAGCTTATGGCTGAGCAAGCGAAGGCCGAAGAGCATCTGGAATATCAAATGGAGCGCTGGACCTACCTGAACGAGCTTGCCGAGCAAATTGAGCAAAGCAAGTCATAAGCATTCATATAGCACGTAACCAACATGGTGCAGGAGCGATTTTTTTCTTGTTGCTCAGGCTAAAAAAGCAAGTCTCCGTAAAACCGGAAGACTTGCTTTTTTTAATTACTGGTCTATTGTCTGATGTAACAGGGCGGTTGTCATCATCCAGATTAAACCGTCACATAAGCCGCAAGCAGACGGGCAGTGTTCAACACAGCCTGCTTATGCGTACGCTCCATCGCGTGGGAGGCGTGTACACCGGGGCCGATCAGTGCTGCCCGGATATTGTTGCCTGCTTTCAGTGCAGCCGAGGCGTCCGAGCCGTAGTGCGGATAAATATCAACCGCATACGGAATATGAAGCTCTTTGGCCAGCTCAATCAGACGAGTCGTCATATGATAATCATAGGGCCCGGAGGAATCCTTGGCACAGATCGAAACATCCGTTTCCTTGCAGCTCAGATCTTCACCTATACAGCCCATATCGACAGCTATCATCTCCGTGATTCCTTCGGGTATGTATGCCGCTCCGTGTCCTACTTCCTCATAGTTGGAAATGAGCAGTTTAACGGTATGCCGAGGCTTCCAGCCTTCGTATACGGCGGATTGCAGTAAACCAAATAACGCAGCCACACTGGCTTTATCATCCAGATGCCGTGATTTGATGAAGCCGCTCGGTGTTACGATCGGACGGGCATCAAACGAAATAAAATCGCCCACAGCAATGCCAAGCTGAATCACGTCTTCCTTTGATTCGACCAGCTCGTCAATCCGTATTTCCATATGGCTTTCTTTGCGCTCAAAACCTCTTGCATCGTCATAGACATGCACGGATGGATGAGTGGACAGAATGGTGCCCGTATACGTTTGTCCGCTTCTGGTATGAATAAGACAGTATTCGTTCTCAATACTATTCATCGTAAAGCCGCCGACGGATGTCAGACGCAAGGTGCCTTGATTGGTAATCGAGCGCACCATCGCGCCCAATGTATCCACATGCGCGCTCAGCGCCAGCATATGGCCTGTTTCTTGACCTTCCAAGGTCAAGATGGCGCCTCCCTTGGCGTTCCATTCGATCGGAACCCCGAGGCTTTCGGCTTCCTTGTGGATCAGTTCCATTACATGATGAGTATACCCGCTGGGGCTGGGCGTGTTCAGCAGCTGTTGTAGAAAGCTCATCATGTAATTTTCATTCAATTGAATCGTCATTTTGTTGCTCCTTCTCTTTTGGACAACCGATCAGGGTTAGAGGACGGTTGCTCTGTATCTTTGTCGGACGTAGACAACGTGCTGGGCGAATCAAGCATGTCATAGGCCATGCCCGCGTTTGCTTTCATCGCGGAGTTATGCTCTTCTTGCAGTGTATGAAGCTGAGCAGTCAGACGTTTAAGTTCTCTCTGAAGCTTATATTGGCGGAAGATACCGAATGAACCGACGATAAGTCCACCTAAAAGAGTGCAGCCAAGAATAAGTAGGATCAAGGGGATATTCACTACACTAAACAGAAGGTTCACTTGAACCGATTTCACATTAATGACCGCAAATACAGCCGTTAACAAGGCGATAACAAGAGCAGCGATTAAAGACCATTGTGTTTTCAAATTGCCACCTCCTCCCGCTCCATTCTTACGGTACATTATAAAATCCCTTGCCCGCCATGGACAAGGGATTTATCCGTGCATCGTTTCAATGCTGGATTGTATGCGTGCACGGTTCTATTTGCCTTCCGTCAGCTTTTCCATTTCCGTAATGACTTCCTCGAATACACTCATCGCCTCGCGAATTGGCTGCGGTGAGGACATATCAACGCCAGCATTCTTCAAAATATTGATGGAATAATCGCTGCCGCCACTCTTCAAGAAGCCCAAGTAACGGTCAACGGCTGGCTGACCTTCTTCGAGAATTTGTTTCGAGAAGCTGGTTGCTGCCGAGAAGCCGGTAGCATATTTGTAGACATAAAAACTGTTATAAAAATGGGGGATACGCGCCCATTCCATTTCAATGTCTTTGTCTACCTTCATGCCTGGACCGTGATATTTCACATTCAGATCATAGTAAATTTCCGACAAAAGCTGCGGCGTAAGGGATTCTCCCTGTTCTGCGCGTTCATGTACTATCTTCTCGAATTCCGCAAACATCGTTTGACGGAATACCGTTGTACGGAATTGGTCCGCATAGTAGGTGAGAAGATACATTTTCTCTTTTGGATCGGTAGATTTGTTCAGCAGATAGTCCATCAGCAATGCTTCATTGGTCGTGGAAGCTACTTCAGCCAGGAAAATGGTGTACTGTGCATCCCTGTACTTCAATGCGTTGTCTGAATAATAGGAATGCAACGCGTGCCCCATTTCATGAGCAAGTGTAAACATGCTGTTCAGGTTATCCTTATGGTTCAGGAGCACATAAGGATGGGTGCCATAAGCTCCCCAGCTGTAAGCGCCTGTACGTTTATTTTCATTTTCGTATACGTCAATCCAGCGCTCATCATAGCCTTTTTGCAATGAAGCCAGATAGTCCTTGCCCAGTGGTTTAAGACCTTCCATCGTTTGCTTTTTGGCGTCTTCATACGTAATGTCCATTTTGTATTCGTCCACAAGCGGAGCGAACAAATCATACATATGAAGCTCATCCACACCTAAAAGCTTTTTACGCAGCTTGATATAACGATGGAGCAGAGGCAGGCTTTCATGAATGGTATCAATGAGATTCGTATACACTTCCTTCGGAATATTGTCACCGTATAGTGACATTTCCAATACGGAAGGATATTTGCGAACACGCGAATAAAAAATATTTTTATTCACATTGGCATTCAGTGTGGAAGCAATCGTATTTTTATTTTTGGCATACGTGTCATAGACTGCTTTAAAAGCACGTTCACGTACTTCACGGTGTGGACTTTCGAGAAATTGAATATAGCTGCCATGGGTCAGCTCAACCTCTTTGCCGTTTTCATCCTTAATTTTAGGAAATTTTAAATCGGCGTTGTTCAGCATACCGAAAATCGTTTGCGGAGCCTGAGCCAGATTGCCAACCTGAGCGAGCAGCGCTTCTTCTGCTTTGCCCAAAACATGCGCCTTTTCCCGCTTCATTTCCTGAAGGGTAAATTTGTAATCCGCCAGCTTCGGATCTTCAATAAAGGCATCGAGCTGTTGATCCGGCAGAGCCAAAATTTCCGGTGTCACGAAAGAAAGCGACTCACTAACCTCAACGCCTAATTTTTTGGCTTTTTGGGAAAGCCCTTGATATGTAGGTTCAGCCGTATCCTCATCATGATGCAGATGGGCGTACACATAGACCCGCTCGGTTTTGAGCGACAGTTCATCTTCCAGTTTAAAGCAGTTGCCAATCGCTTCGGCTGAATTCAGCTTGCCTTGGAATTGTGCAGCCTTTTTGGCTAATTGTTTGACTTCTTCGTATTCTTGGTCCCATGCTTTGCGGTCAGGAAACAGGTCTTCCAGTTTCCATGTATCTTCTACCGGCGCATCGGCGCGTTTTACAATTTTACTCATGGGGAGCCTCCTCTGATCGAACATAATGTGGGGTAGGGCTGCGGCGGCAAGGGACGGATGCCAAAACGAAGAAACCGCCACGCTTACCGCAAGCAGCAGGGCAAGAGGTTTTACAGGATGCATATAACGACATATCCTCCTTATACCATGGCTTGTTATGCCATAGTATGACCTCTTACCTCCGAAAGTATAATTTTCCTTACTGTGGGTTGGAACCTATATTTAATAAGCTGTATACAATAAGATAAAAGGCAAGGCAAACCATGATCACGGCAGTGAGGGCCATCCACTTTTTGAGAGGAGCTGGTATCGTATCACGTTTCATGATCAGCACTCCGCCCAGCGTGAAGGCCAAAATAATGAAGATGAGATAGCTGTTGGACACCATGAGTCAGCTATACCTGTTTGAAAGCGTCCATGATCCGCTGCCACTCTTCCTCGTTATCTTGAAAGGACTGCTTGGGAAACCGATTTTGAGCCCACTGCATCAACGCCGGACGGCTCAAAAAGGTGTGGGCTTCCTCGCCCCAATCATCGGATATTTCCCTTAGAACGATGTAACGGCCCTGCACTTCGACAGTCATCATGTTCCACTTGTCTTTTTTGTATATTTCGTGTTTTTTCATCATATGCATGTCTCCGATATATAGATGTTTTGGTTCATGATACCGCAGTTTCCGCCGCAAAAGCAAATCATTCCAGCTTGAAAATTCATCAAAAACATCAATTGCATTGTGAAAAAGCATGAAGTATAATATGGATATTCGCCATAGATGGCGGTATTTTTAGGAGGTTGTTCACTTGAAAGGTACAGTTAAATGGTTTAACGCAGAAAAAGGTTATGGCTTCATCCAAGTGGATGGTGGCGAGGACGTATTCGTACACTTCTCCGCAATCCAAGGCGACGGCTTCAAAACTTTGGAAGAAGGTCAAGCGGTTGAATTCGAAATTACTGAAGGTAACCGTGGACCACAAGCAGCTAACGTTATCAAACTGTAAGTGTAACTGAATTGTAAGAATTGTTCCGTTCTACGGATGTCTTATATATTACGGTTAAACAATGAATTGAAAGCGCAGTTCCTTAAATTTAAGGGACTGCGCTTTTTTGCATAAAAACGTTTATGATATGAAGAGGTTGAGTTGGAATAGGGTATTATACGTAATATAACCAAGCGGAAGTCATTTTAAAATGAAGGAGTTGATAAAATGAGCGCAGCAGAGGCTAGTTCTAAGCCTTCATTAATTGACGGTCCCATTGCCAAAACGCTGTTTATGTTCTCTTTGCCGATGCTGTTCGGAAACATTCTGCAATCCCTGAATGGAACCATCAATTCGATCTGGGTAGGGAAGTTTCTGGGAGAGGCCGCATTGACTGCTGCCTCCAACGGAAATATTATCATGTTTTTTCTTATCAGTTCGATCTTTGGCGTTACGATGGCCGCTACCATATTGATCGGACAACATATCGGAGCTGGAGACATTGCTGAAACCAAGCGAGTAGTAGGCACAAGTGCCGTTTTTTTTCTGGTGCTCGCTTTGGCTATAGGCATTATCGGTTTTTTGGGTGTTCCGTGGATTCTCCATGTGCTTAATACACCTGCCGAATCGGTGGACATGGCGATCACGTATACGCGTATTATTTTCGCGGGTATGCCCTTTTTGTACGGCTATAATTACATTATGACCGTCATGAGAGGGGCAGGAGATTCCAAAACACCGTTTTATTTTCTGCTCGTCTCCGTCGTGCTGGATGTACTGCTTAACCCGCTGTTCATATTCGGATGGGGGCCGATACCCGCAATGGGCATAGGAGGTTCCGCAGTGGCTACCCTGATCGCTCAAGGGATCAGTTTTGTGCTGATTCTCATTTATCTTTATCGTGTAAAATATTTTTTGCGTATTACCTCTTCAGAGCTTCACTTGTTGAGATTCGACTGGAAGATTATTTGGACCCTGATCCGTAAGGGAGTGCCGATGGGTCTGCAAATGATTGCTGTCTCCACCAGCGCAATTGCGTTAATGAATTTGATTAACGGCTACGGGACTGTGGCAGCGGCGGCGTATACGGCAGCGAATAATTTGTCCAGCTATGTGCAGATGCCGGCAATGGCGTTAGGTGCAGCTGTGTCTTCCTTTGCTGCTCAAAATATCGGAGCCGGACATTGGGATCGAGTCCGCAGGACAACCTGGATTGGGATTGTGTACAATTTTGTGTTGACCGGCGGAGCTGTGGTATTCATTTACCTGTTTAACCGTCAGGCCCTGCTGATGTTCCTCCCTTCTACAGGTGGTGCGTTGGAATTGGGGATGCGGATTAATCTGATTACCTTGTGGTCCTTTGTTATATTTGGTATTACCAATGTCATTACAGGTGTTGTGCGATCTACGGGCTCCGTAATGATACCGCTTTTCATTACCATTATTTCATTATGGGGTATCCGTATACCTTTGGCCTATGCGTTTGTCGATGAGTATGGTCTAGATGCTGTATGGTGGAGCTTTCCTGTTGGTTTCGTTATCTCTGCGGTGGCCGTCGTGTTCTATTATGCTTCCGGGAAGTGGAAGCAAGCGAGCATGGTAGAGGTCCCACAAGGTATGAAGCCAGCAAAGGATGAGGGATAAGTAGGACGTTTGTGCTATCCATGACTAATTAAATATTACAGGTGTATCTCTTTTTGTGAAAATAGCCCATTTTTCTTGGATCATGATTTGCAAAATCCTCGGATAATAAAGAAAAAAGTGAGGTTGTTCATTTGTGCTAAAAGGACGATCATATTATAATGAATATGGTTTGGATAGGTATAATTACGTAGACAACAATGTGGAGGCACCGTCATTTGAGTTATGTTGAGCAAGGACGTTATCAAGTACCGAGAGGCCCCATAGGTCTAATGAGCCGAATGTACAAGCATATTCTCCCTGAAACAAAACAAGAATTGAGCAACTGGAAGAGCAAGGCGGAGCAGATCCCGGACCCCGAGTTGAGAGGTCAGGCACTTGCGAGTATAGCGGAAAAGACGTTTCACTGCGTAGGTGGCGCGGTTTATGCCGCAGCCAATATGTCTGCGCGACAGACGCTAATTCCGCTGATCGTGGCGTACCAGACCATTAGCGATTATCTGGATAACCTGTGTGATCGGAGTACGTCTATGGACCCGGATGATTTCAGGCTGCTGCACCAGTCTATGCTGGATGCGGTTGATCCGGCAGCTAAGCCAGTGAACTATTATGAATTGCGTCGGGAGCAGGAGGATGACGGTTATTTGACCGGGCTGGTGACAACCTGTCAGTCTTGTGTAAGCAGGCTTCCGGGCTATGAGGCGGCAATGCCTTACGTTCAGGATTTAGCGGGATTATACACGGATTTGCAAGTATACAAGCATATTAAACCCGAGCTGCGGGAACAAGCGCTTTTGGACTGGTGGTCGTTACATAAGGATCGTACACCGGAGTTGCGCTGGAATGAATTTGCTGCGGCTACGGGTTCAACCCTGGGGGTCTTTATGCTGTTTCTTGCTGCCAGCGACCGGCATCTCACAGATGCGGGGGCTGCCTCAATACATGCATCGTATTTTCCACATGTGTGCAGTCTTCATATTTTGCTGGATTATCTAATCGATCAAGACGAAGACCGGAAGGGCGGAGATCTCAACTTTTGCAACTATTATAAAGATACCGACATGATGCTGGACCGGATCGCCTACGTTGTGAATCGGGCGCGGGCTGATATTGCAGATGTCCCTGCCAGCTCCTTTCACCGGATGATTATCGAGGGATTGCTGGCTTTATATTTATCCGACCCCAAAGTTAGCGAGCAGCAGGATGTGCGCGCTGTTTCGAGACGTTTGATGAAAAACAGTCCGCTCATGCGGTTGTTTTTCTTATTGAACAGTCGATGGATAAGAAGGCTTATATGATTATTTTGAGGAGGTCATAAATCATGACAGCAGTTAAGAAAATTGCAGTATTAACAAGTGGTGGAGATTCACAAGGGATGAACGCAGCAGTTCGCGCCGTTGTGCGCAGCGGTTTGTATTTTGGACTGGAAGTGTTCGGGATTCAACGTGGCTACCAAGGCCTTTTGAACGATGATATTTTCCCGATGGATCTGAGAAGCGTCGGAGATATTATCCAACGTGGGGGTACGGTACTCCAATCTGCCCGCTGCCTTGAGTTTACGACTGAGGAAGGACAAAAGAAAGGCGCGCAAATTTTGCGTGACCGTGGAATTGATGGTGTAGTCGTGATCGGTGGCGACGGTTCCTACCAAGGTGCTAACAAACTGACCAAGCAAGGAATTAAAACCATGTGTCTTCCGGGTACGATTGACAATGATATTTCCTTCACAGACTACACGATTGGTTTTGATACGGCGGTTAGTATCGTAGTGGACGCGATCAATAAGCTGCGTGATACGATGTCATCCCACGAACGTTCTTCCATTGTGGAAGTTATGGGACGTCATTGCGGAGATATTGCTTTGCATGCGGGACTGGCTTCCGGCGCGGAAACTATTTTGGTGCCTGAGGTAGAGTTTAACCTGAACGAAGTATCTGATCGGATGACACAAAACTTTAAGCATGGCAAACGCCACAGTATCATTATCGTTGCTGAAGGCGTAGGCAAAGGCGAAGATGTAGCAAAAGTAATTCAGGAAAACTGTCCGGCGTATGAGCCGCGTGTTACGGTGCTTGGGCATATCCAGCGTGGGGGCACGCCAACTGCGTTTGACCGTAATCTGGCCAGCCGTTTGGGTGACTTTGCTGTTCGCCAATTGATCGAAGGCGTATCTGACAAGGCTTGCGGAATCATTGATGGTAAATTGGTAGCTACAGATATTGGCAAGGTAGTAAGCACGAAAAAAGAATTCAATATGGAACTCTACGAGCTGGCATTGCGTTTGTCCCAATAATAGGAGCCTTTACTTATAGCAGATCGGTTCTAGTCTTTGAAGAAACGTAAAATCACGCGGATGACCCGAGTCATCCGCTATTTTTTTAACTGAGGATTTTGCAAAAATCCTGAACTTTGAATACTGTGAGGAGGCTGTAACGCATGTATTTGTTCAAAATCGAAGTGGACAGCTCAGATGGAGCTTTGACAGTCATTCTCGCTGCTGAAAATGAAGAACAGGCATTTAAGGAAATTGATCAGCATGTGGAGAGACACTTTCTGTATCCCCCCAAGCTGAATGAGGTGGCTATTGTGGAGAAGAAAAGAATAACTCCAGGTGCAGCATATGTTATCGAGACACGCAAAGGCTAGACAGCCTCTGCGTGTTGTTTTTTTGCGGTAAAACGACGTTGTACCAGCATCAGACGCCAGAGAAGCAATACAGCGCCTACTGCCAAACCTGTAATCAAACCGATCCAGTAGCCGTAGGGCCCCCAGGATGTCCAGCGTGCTAGTACATATCCCACGGGAAGCCCAATGACCCAATAGGACAGGAATGTGAGCAGAAAGGCCGGATTGACATCTTTATACCCCCGTAGTGCTCCTTGAGTAGGCGTAGCGATCGCATCTGAGATTTGAAAGAAAATCGCATAGATTAGAAAATGCTGGGTCAACTGAATAACTTTCGGATCGGTGGAATACAGTCGAGCCACCTGCTCACCCCAGATGAGCAGTACAATAGCTGTAATCAGTGACAGACCCACTGCGGTGCTGATGCCCAGTACGCTATAGGTTTTGGCATCCTGCGGACGATTAGCTCCTATTTCATAACCAACCAGAATTGTAAGTGCCATACAAATGCTAAGTGGAAGCATATACAGCGTGCTTGCAAAGTTCATGGCGGCCTGATGAGCGGCAATGGTAGCTGTATTATAACTGCTCATTAATAGAGTGACGGCAGAGAAAATGGCAGTTTCAAAAAATATCGCAAATCCAATCGGTACTCCAATATGAATAAGCTCTTTCCAGGCACTGGAAGAAATTCCGTATATTTTGCGGAAGATTCGATATTCGGAAAATTTCTTTCCTCGATGCGCAGTGATGCCAGCGACCAGCATAATGATCCAGTAGGTAGTGGCGGTTGCGACCCCAGACCCCACACCACCCAGACGTGGAAAACCCCAGTTTCCGTAAATGAGCAAATAGTTTAACAGAATATTGATGGGGAGTGACATCAGGGTGATCGCCATTGTAAATCGTGTTTGTCCCAAGGCATCCATAAAGCTTCGGAGCACAGTGTAGGCGAATAATGGAATAACACCAAATGCCATCGCACAAAGATAGTAAAGTGCAACGTTATGAACCCTTGGTTCCAATTTCATGCTGTTCAAAATAGGATTGACGAGAAAAATGCCTGCAATCAGAACAATCATGGACAGCGCAAGAGAAAGCCAAAGCGCTTGAATGACATAATAGGAAACTTTATCTTTGCGCTGTGCCCCAACCAATTGGGACACAATCGGTGTGATCGCCATCAGTATGCCATTGAGGCCTGTTTGTACGGGAATCCACAGACTTACTCCGATAGCTACACCAGCCAGGTCGGCAGGAGAAAAGTGCCCGGACATATTGGTATCAAAAAAAGTCATCGCGGATAATGCGAGTTGGGTAATCAGGATGGGTAGCAAAATGTAAAATAGCTGTTTCCATTTCTGACTCATTGTAAGTGTTAATTGCATTTTGTTTCCTCATTTACTAAAGAATTGTTACTATGATATCACAAGATATATCATAACATGTCAAGAATTATTGTAAGGGATACTGTAACATTTGAACAGCAACAAAAAAGACTGCACCCGTTATTCATAACGAGAAAGCAGCCTTTTAAAGTGGGAATCAATACATTACTTATACGTTACTCCGATCGTATAGCGGTTTGTTGCATTCCAGAGCAAATATTCATCCACCTTCATATCCTTCAGCGCTCGAATTTGATCCTCGACTTGAATTTTCCCATATTTGGCATAATGGCCACTGCCCAACCAGCTGGCGGTAAAATCCTGAATCCACGGACGAATAATCGGCTTCAGCTTGCCTGTTGGATCCAGCTTTTTATGTGTATCGACCATGGAGCCTTTTATCGTCTGATAAGGATTTTTATCCGGGTCTTTGACACCAAACCACCCTGTTGTGTAATGGCTTGGATAGACCATCGGCGAAATGACGTCCACATTTTCGGAGATTTTAGTGAAATCCTGTCCGATCCCCTCGGCAGCAGGAACAGATGCGGCATACCCGAAAATATCTACAGACACCCGCACACCCATGGGAGCAAGCTGTTTGCGAGCATATTGTACAAACTCGGCTACAGCATCCGAGCGTGATTGTTCCGACTTGGTATATTTTAGCTTATCTGCTCTTTTCTCGAAGCCTTCGGGAAAACGTACATAGTCAAACTGAATCTCCTTAAAACCGAGCTGCGCGGCTTCCTTGGCAATGGCGATATTATAATCCCATACCTCTTTGTTATAAGGATTGACGAACTCGTCTCCCTTGCCGTTTTTCCAGATCGACCCGTCAGGATTGCGGAACGACATTTCGGGATTTTTGTTAGCTAGCACGGTATCTTTAAATACTACGATCCGGGCAATTGGATAAACCTTATGCTTTTGCAAACGGTCCATCAATCCGGAAATATCGCGAATAAATTTTTGGGGCTTGCCCAATTTCAGCAGTTCGGGGCTGGTCGTTGGATAAGTTATGTAACCTGCATCATCTTTAATGTCAATGACCATAGCATTGAGCTCTGTTTTATCAATCAGATCCAACAGCTGATTCATACGCGAACCGCCTGCACTATAAGCCGTCACATAAATGCCTTTGATAGCTGGCGTGGTCGGCTGCGGGTCTAATTTGACCGGAGGATTGGATGCATCTACCTTCATGCTACTGTGCTGGGCCTGAATCATGACGCTGCCGAGCGTTGTTGCTATCGTATCTTTGACGCTTGATGTATTGGCTGTCTGTTCTCCATTTCCACTCATCCCCAAGGCGATTAACATCATTGCCCAAATCATATTCATTCCCCAGTTCTCTCCCTTATGTCTGTCGCTTACCTGATTATACGTAAATTCAGGTATCCAAAAAACAACATCTTTGTAACCAAAACTGGTGTCAGCCATCAGGCACAGTTTTACATGATTAACCCAACGATCGATCGATGAATCCACATCATTGCATAAATAATGCCGCTTCTTCACGGCTGTAGGCACAACCGGAAGAAGCGGCACTGAGTAAAGCGATTTATTGAAGATAATTATCATTCTGGTGCTCACAAATACTGTACTGAATAATTTCTAGCGCATCCGTTGGCTTGAGTATGGACATCCCGTCCCGAAGGACAATCATCGAGTTCAGCTCATTCTTTTTGAGAGAAGGGAGCATTTCAGGATACCATCTTAAGACGATGTCGGACAGTTTTACCGTTTCCATTTCCACAATAATCACCCTTTCCTGTTCGGAATCATTCCAAAAGAATCATTCATTACGAATCGGAAAAGCAAAGTGCCTGTGAAATAGCAGGTAAAGCGGTCTTTTAAATATGATGGGAACAGCGCACGTATAGTGTACCACAGAAACTGAATTTTGACACTCGGGTACATGCTTATCTTCGGCGGAAGGAACCCATGACTCCAACGGTTTCCACAATATTAACGAAAGCAGACGGGTCCACTTCCTTAATGATACGCTTTAATTCGACCAGTTCATAGCGTGTTGTAACAGTCATTAGCATATCCTTTTCCGTATGTGAGAATGCACCTTCAATTTTGATTTTGCTGACACCGCGTGGCGTGGCCAACATCCGGCTCAATAGTTTTTCGGTGTGTCCTGTAATGATGTAGACGGTGATTTTCGTATGGCTTACATAAATTTGATCCAAGACCTTCCCAGTCACGAAAATGGACAGCATTGACGCCAGCGCAATATTCCAATCTCCGTTCAAAAATCCTGCCGCGAGAATGATCAGCCCATTCAGCCCGACAAGTACAGTTCCTACGGGGAAGTCACGATAACGGGTAACAATGGAGCCGATAATGTCAAAACCGCCAGTAGACCCTCCCACCCGAAAGGAAATTCCTGCTCCAACGCCGATCAGTACCCCGCCAAAGACGGAGGCCAACAGTGTATCCGATACGACAGATTGCACCGGAACCCAGGCCAAAATCCACGTTGTAACAACAACGGATAAGATGCTCAGGCTGATAAATCGCTTGCCCAAAATAAACCAGCCTGCAATAAGCATCGGGATATTGATGACAAAATACATGGTGCTGATATTGAATTTTGTGAAATAGCCGATTAACATGGAAAGCCCGGCTACTCCCCCGCTCAGCAGGTGATGGGGCACGAGAAACAGATTAAAACCGCATGCTATGGCAGCGGCTCCAAGAATGACTATGAAGCAGTTTAACACTATTTTTAACAACTTTTTTTCACCTCATTTAAATTATGCGGGAAGCAACTTGCTGGTATTCATGAATTGTTCTGTGCTATAATGCGATGTGGATATTCTTGAGTAGGGACCTATGTCCAGAGAAACACTTAAAATTTAAACTGTTTTAAAAAGGGTAAATTCGTTTAAGATGTATCGGATAGGGTTCCCTGAGTCATTACAGAAACTTGCAGTTTTAAGCCAAAATAAACTGTTACTGTATTGGGGAAAACTTATACAATAATATCGCTACTTAAGAATACAGACAACATTGTGGATTGTCCACCACATCCACCATTATGAAGGAGTATGAATAAATTTGACGACATTTGCAGAATTTGATCTTGAACCTAAAGTAATTCAGGCGATTACGGAGCTGGGTTTTGAAGAAGCTACACCAATTCAGGCTAAATCCATCCCGGTTGCACTCCAAGGCAAAGACATGATTGGCCAAGCCCAAACAGGTACTGGTAAAACCGCAGCCTTTGGTATCCCACTGATTAGCAAAATTGCCAAAAACGACGAAAAAATTAGAGCACTGATTATGGCTCCAACACGCGAGCTTGCGATTCAGGTGGCTGAAGAAATTGAAAAACTGTCCCGCTTTAAAGGTCTTCGCACTTTGCCAATCTATGGCGGTCAAGATATCGTGCGCCAGATTCGCGCTTTGAAAAAGAAACCTCAAATTATTATCGGTACACCAGGACGCCTGCTCGATCATATTAACCGCAAAACCATCAAGCTGGAAGACGTAAACACGGTTGTTTTGGATGAAGCGGATGAAATGTTGGATATGGGCTTCATGGAAGATATCCAATCCATTTTGAAGCAAGTTCCGGACGAACGCCAAACGATGCTTTTCTCGGCTACAATGCCTCCTAATATTAAAAGACTGGCTGAGCAATTCCTCAAAGACCCTGAGCATGTTTCAGTTATTCCTAAACAAGTTAGCGCTCCACTGATTGAACAGGCCTATATTGAAGTTCCTGAACGGCAAAAATTCGAAGCATTGAGCCGTCTGATCGATATGGAATCCCCAGAACTCGCCATCGTATTCGGTCGTACCAAGCGTCGGGTAGACGAGCTGGCTGAAGCTCTGCAAAAACGTGGATATTCTGCAGACGGCTTGCATGGTGACTTATCTCAAAACCAGCGCGATGCTGTTATGCGCAAATTCCGCGATGGAAGCATTGACGTGCTCGTGGCGACTGACGTGGCTGCCCGTGGTTTGGACGTTTCCGGCGTAACTCACGTTGTGAACTTTGACCTTCCACAAGACCCGGAAAGCTATGTTCACCGTATTGGCCGTACTGGACGTGCAGGTAAAGAAGGGGAAGCGTGGTCTTTCGTAACGCCTCGTGAAATTGATCATTTGCATTTCATCGAACGTGTAACCCGTCACCGTATTCCTCGCAAGCCGCTTCCAACACTGGCCGAGGCTCTGGAAGGCAAACAACGCATCATTGCAGAACGCCTTCTGGAAGCTGTAGAAAAAGGTGAGTTGAACGAGTACAAAGGCTTGGCGATTCAAATGCTGGAGCAATATGATTCTGTTCAACTTCTCTCCGCAGCTCTGAAACTGATGACTGGTGAGAAGAGAGAAGCATCAATTGAGCTGACTCCTGAAGATCCAATCCGTGCAAAACGTCGTAAACCGGACATTCGTTCTGGCGGTCGCAAGCCGTCCAACTATAGCGGTCGCAGCAACGGAGGCTATAATTCCAACCGTTCTGGCGGCAGTGGCGGTAAAGGCGGATATGGCGGTTACAACCGTGGCAAAGAAGGCGGTGGCTACAACCGTGATTCTGGAAGCCGCTACAGTGGAGATCGCAAACCACGCACGAGCAGCAATGGAGAAACTCGTCGTCCTGCAAGACGTGAAGATTCCTCTTCCGAATAAGAATTAATATATTGAAAAGCCGAAGTGAATACTAGCTTCGGCTTTTTTTTGTTTTAGTGGCAGATGATGCTCAATAACCCCCTTCTTGGCAAAGGGACCTGCTGTGACGAACTACCTGTTGAATTCACTGGCGCATTAGGGATGAAATACGTTATGATATAATCAACAGCCGGAATTTTTCAGGCATAGCAACATGAGTCTTGGAACTGTCAAGGCTCACGGAGGGAGAGACTAGCATTGGAGTTTAAAGGAGCTATGGGTGGTATTTACCGCTTGACGGAATGGATTACCCGACTGGCAGCTACCAATTTATTATGGGTGTTATGTTCGTCGCCTTTTATGTTCTGCCTCATACTCAAACTACTTGTCATGAATCAGAATTTGGCTAATGAATCTTTACAAATGAACTGGGCAATGGCTATTTTGGCACCGCTTACCTTATTCCCGGCCACATCGGCTATGTTTACCGTTGTTCGCAAATGGGTGATGGGTGACACAGATACCGGTGTATTTCGTACTTTCTTTAAAGGATACAAGGAAAACTATAAGCAGAGCCTGATCGGGGGCATCTTTTACACGTTACTGTTTGTTATCATGTATGTGGATTATACCGTTTATATGACACAACTCAGCAACCTGCAAATCGTGGGCGTTATCATGCTTATTCTTATCATTATTTTGCTTGTGTCTATGTTTAACTTCTTTTCGATGGTGGCTCATTACCATATGTCTATCGGACAAATTATGAAAAATGCGGTTTTACTGACGCTGATTCGACCATTTCGTGTATTTTCCACTATGCTCGGCAGCGCTGTTGTTATATTTATCGGGGTTAAATATCCCGTGCTCTTCTTATTCTTTATCGGCAGTGTTGTTGCCTGGTTTGCCTTCTTTAATTTTTACGGAACATTCCTTAAAATGCAGGATCAGATGGAAAAGATGAAGCAGAAGGATGAGGAGCAGGAAAGCGTTGAAGACAAGAAAAGTGATAACCTCCAAAAATAAAACAGATTTCTCCTAGCATTTACTTTCTGAGTTAGAAGCGCTATAATAAGGTCACATCCTGCGATGCGCGTTACGGTCATTTGTTGTTTTGAACCAATGACAATGTCTAGGGAGATCTATACGGATGAATAGCTGAAAAGCCCTGTCAATTGCTGACAAGGGGACTTCAAAAGTTTGTTCTGCGATCACCCACCTGCTAAAGCAGGTTCAGAAGACGCTATGGTCGAACGGCATCAGCGGGTACTCCGCAACGTAATGAACACACTCTGGTACTGCTTCGTGCAGAAACAGGGTGTTTTTTGTATGCAACAATGTTAAACTAAGACATGAGGACTAAGGTCGCATGCCGCAGGTATGATCGGGCTCACTTTTGGTTGTTTATCATATTTTATAAAGCGCTTGCAGCAAAAGAAAACCGATGTGCCGCATGATGGCAACGATTATCGTGAAGGAGGAAATGTCTTGTCGTTGAAGAGGACTCTGGTGGGGATTGTGCGCAGCCAAGAAAGTACAAGCGACCGGGTCAAGGACCCCCAAATGAAGACACGCTATTATAACTTATCGAGAGACAAGGCTTGGGAAGAAGTAACATCGATCTTAAAAAAGATTCCTGGCTATAAGGTACTCCATGAGGTAGCATCCGTAGGAGAGATTACGTTGGAGAAGCGAACGGCGTTCGGCAGAACTGTCGATATTACTGTTTCTATATTGTCTGTTTCGCCAGTTCGGAGTGCGGTGGATATTTATTCTGCGTCACGCGGATCACTGGGGGACTTAGGCGCGAATTATCGTATCATTTTGCAGCTGTTCGCGATGATTGACAAGAAGCTGTCTGCTTATAAGGTCGTGCAGTGATTGTAGACGTATGAGCAGTGGTGGGATAGACCCATGTCAAAAAAAGCGAGGAAGGCAACCCTTCACTCGCTTTTTTAATATTCGGTCTTGATTTTAGACGAGTTTTTTCACCGCTGCAATCGCTTGATCATAGTCAGGGTGCTCGGACATTTCGCTCAAGTATTCCACATAAGCGATTTTGTCATTTTGGTCAATAACAAAAATAGCCCGATGATCCAAATGGAATTCCTTGATGAACACGCCATAAGCTTCACCGAAGGAATGATCCTTGTAGTCGGACAATGTCAATACGCGGTCAATGCCCGCAGCTCCGCACCAACGAGCTTGTGCAAACGGAAGATCCACGCTGACAGTCAATACTACGACTTGATCTCCAAGGGAATCCGCTTCCTGGTTAAAACGTCGAGTCTGTGCGTCGCACACGCCTGTATCCAAAGAAGGAACGACACTGATCAGTTTGACTTTGCCTGCAAAGTCTTGAAGCGTAGCTGCTTCCAGCAGGTTTTTCTGCAATTTGAAATCAGGTGCCTGATCTCCAATTTTCAATTCAGGACCTAAGAGAGTCAATGGATTGCCTTTAAAAGTAGCAGCTCCTGTACGTTCTTGTGCCATATGTAATAGCCTCCTTGGTTTTTAGGTTGGTTATCGTTGCCGAAATCTATTATAATCTTTTATAAAAGACATTGTCCAATTTGAATAAGGTGGAGACACCCCGTGAAGGAAGGATTGCCTTGATTTTTTTACGTTATGAGAACTGGAAAAGTTATTTGCGTTTTTATCCGGTGACCTGTCTGATTTTGCTCATCAATATTGTGATGTTTATTGTGCTTACCGTACAGGGTGGATCGCAGAATAGCTTAACGCTGATACGGTATGGCGCCCTGATTAATGAGGCACCTTTCACTGACCAGCTATGGCGCTATGTGTCAGCTATGTTTTTGCACGCAGGGTTCGATCATCTTTTGTTTAATTCCTTCGCGATCCTTGTTTTTGCTCCACCGCTGGAGCGCTTGCTGGGCTCCTTGCGCTATGTTCTGCTGTATCTGGTCACAGGTATTGTAGGGAATGTGATGTCCATCGCACATTACAACATGGTAGCGGAAACGACGGTCTCTGTAGGAGCCTCAGGAGCGATATATGGCATCTATGGTGCATTTCTGTACGTTGCCCTGTTTCAACGTTCATTTATGGATGACGCTTCACGCAAAACACTGTACACGCTGCTCGGGTTTGGTATCCTGTTTTCTTTCGCTGTGGCGAACATTAACTGGACCGCTCACTTTGGCGGCTTGCTCAGTGGGTTTTTCCTGTATGGATTGATGATTAGATTAACTGGCCAGCGTAAACGTCACTAAAGACAGCTTTATCGTAAGTAGCAGGATAATAATGAGGATGATGTTCGATAACATCTTCCTCCGGATGTTGAAAAACAGATTGGAGCGAATATCGGAGTGGAATTACGACAGTTGCAATACTTCATGAAAGTAGCGCAAAAAGAACATGTCACTCAGGCAGCCGAGGAGCTACATGTGGCGCAATCTGCGGTTAGTCGGCAAATTCATCAGCTTGAAGAGGAGCTGGGGGTTAATCTTTTTATGCAAAAGGGCCGCAACTTGCAGCTTACGCCGGTGGGACAGCTATTTTGCAAACGGGTTGAAACGATTATAAAGGACTTGGAACGGGCTGTTTTGGAAGTGCATGAGTTTTTGGACCCTGAAAGGGGCGAAATCCGCATCGGTTTTCCACACAGTTTGGGGATTCATCTTATTCCTACGGTGGTGGCTGAGTTCCGTAAGCGGTATCCCAATGTTAAATTCAGATTCAAACAGGGGATGTATCCGAGTTTGATCCGTGATGTGTCCGCAGGTGAGGTGGATTTGGCTTTTGTATCTCCTTTTCCGGATCGGCATGATCATGTTGAGGGGGACGTGGTACTGACTGAGGAGTTGTTTGCAGTCCTGCCACCTAATCATCCTTTGGCTACAGCCAAACATATAACGCTAAATCAGCTTAAAGGTGAGAAGTTTATCCTGTTCAGGGACGGATATTCGCTGCGTCCGATTGTATGGCAGGCTTGTCTGGAGGCTGGTTTTACGCCGGATATCGCTTTTGAAGGCGAGGAGACGGATACAATTCGCGGATTAGTTGCAGCCGGTATGGGGGTCAGTCTTTTGCCTGAAATGGCATTATTTCAGACCAATCCCCTTCAGCCGGCAAGGGTGTCGATTGTTGATCCCGAGGTGACGCGAACGATTGGCTTGATTCATCGCAGGGATGACAAGCTTCCATTGGTTGCCAAATCGTTTCGTACTTTTTTGTTGGACTATTTTGGTCTTCAAGGTGGAGCAGTTGCTCCGAATAGGAGTGCTAAAGCAGATTGAACACAAGTGAGTACAGAGTATTAGCATAGATAGAAAAAAAGGTTGTTCCTCTACCGTCACATGGCGGAGGAACAACCTTTTTTTGCAATACAAGCGATTAGTCGCGACTGTTAAAAATACCAATCAAGCGGATCAGTTCCAGCAAGGAAACGAGAGCGGCGGCCACATAGGTTAATGCAGCTGCATTCAATACTTTGGCGATACCTCGTTCTTCATCACTACGGATAAAGCCTTCAGAAACCATAATTTCACGTGCGCGGTTGGAAGCGTTAAATTCGACCGGCAATGTAATTAATTGAAAAGCAACCGTGGCCGAGAAAAAGATAATACCCAAGCCGATCAGGTTCGTAAAGCTGAACAAGAAACCGGCAATCAGCAGAAACGGTGCAATACCAGATGCAAAGTTGACGATCGGAAAGATACGGTGACGCAGTGCCAGCATCGGATAATGCTCTTTATGCTGAATCGCATGACCGACCTCGTGACAAGCCACAGCAACCGCGGAAATGGATTTTTCATAATATACTGGCTCGGACAGGCGTACCACTCGATGTATCGGGTCATAGTGGTCAGATAATGCACCGGGCACCGGTTCAATAGGAACGTCATGCAAACCATTACGATCCAGCATGTGCCGGGCGGCATCATAACCTGTCAGCCCATTTTCGTTGGGAACGTCAGACCACTTGTTAAAAGTACCTTTTACACGAAATTGCGCCCATAAGGATAATCCGAACGCAAGAATAATCAATATATACATACCCATCATAAAGCAACCCTCCATTATTGTTTCATCATACAGCCTGGGAATCTACATCAAAGAGCTATGCTCCAGCAAATACTTCAGAGCTTCGATACAAGCAGCGCTTTGCGGGAGTAGACCTGTAAGCAACTTGCGAGCTTGAACGGGCTTGAGTTGCCCTAGGAGAGGCTGTAACTCATTGACTTCACGCTCCAGACGCTGCATGTGCATCTCCAGACTCGTCAGCTTGTCGGTGACGTGATCTTCTCCTGCAACCGAGCTCCATTTAATCAGTGTCTGTTTGATTTCCTCGAGGCTATACTTCTCTTGTTTCATTTGGTTAATACGTTCAAGCCTGTTTAAGGTTTCATCATTATAAAGCCGATAATTTTTCAATGATCGTTCTTCAGGTGTGATCAAACCGAGCTTTGTGTAATAATCAATGGTTCGTTCGCTGACACCAGCCGTCTTGGCTAGTTCACCAATTCGATACAGCTTCATATCCCCATCTATCCTCACCTCGCACTCTTCATTCAACCTTCAAAATTTCGATCTGCAAATCAAGTGCTTAATAAGAATATTTTACATGATTCTCAACCATACAGTCAAACGTTATGCTTTTCAGGACTGAAACAAGCTACTTTTATAGTTAGTAAATGTGACATGAGAGGTTCAACCCCTCGTTTTCTTAACATAATAAAAAAAATCTTGTCAACTTTCATGTATTCTGCTTATAATGACAATAAGAATTTCACGAAATGTAAAGAAACATAACATTCAAGGGAGTGGGCTTCATGAGAAAAAAGTGGTTAGTTGCATTATTGACCATGGTGACGGTACTGGCTTTTCCGGTAGGTGCATTCGCTGCTGACGGTCCGACAAATGTTCAGCTTCAAGCAGGCTTAAATACGGCATTTACCTTCTTGGCATTTATACTCGTGTTCTTCATGCAAGCGGGATTTGCGTTGCTGGAGGCTGGTTCGACACGAATGAAGAATGCGGGGCATGTCGCTGGTAAAACAATTCTTACTACGGGAGTTGCGGCCTTGTCCTTCTGGGCTCTTGGATTTGGACTCGGCTTTGGTAATGATGGCGGCAACGGATTTATGGGATTGACGGGTTTCTTTATGAGTGGTACCAATGCTGCCGCATCGTTTGATTCTCTTTCCGCTCTGGATGTTCCAATTACTATTATGTTTTTGTTTCACTTTGCTTTTGCTGCGGTATCTCTTTCCATCGCATGTGGAGGAATGGCAGAGCGTGCAAAATTAAGTGTGTACATTATTTTCGGTATTTTGTTCTCTATCGTGATCTATCCGGTTGTAGCTCACTGGGTATGGGGCGGCGGCTGGCTTGGTAAACTGGGGATGCAGGATTATGCCGGTTCAACGGTAGTCCATCTGACAGGCGCTACGGCGGCACTTGTTGCTACGCTGCTGCTTAAACCGCGTCTGGGCAAGTTTAATAAGGATGGCAAACCAAACATTATTCCTGGTCACAATCAGGTGTACTCGATCCTTGGCGTTATTATTCTCTGGTTTGGCTGGTTTGGATTTAATCCGGGCAGTGCGGTTTCGGCTATGAATGACGGATTTTTCGGATACGTGGCACTAACGACGAATCTTGCGGCAGCAGCAGGCGGGGTGTTTGCTCTGTTGGTGTCCTGGATGGTTTATGGTAAAGCGGATATTCCAGCAATGCTGAACGGTGTATTGGCTGCTCTGGTTGCTATTACAGGAGCGTGCGCATTTGTAGCTCCTTGGGCAGCTCTGGTCATCGGTGCAGTAGCGGGGATTGTCACCTTTTTCACAGCACAATGGTTTGAGCGCGCAAGAGTAGATGATCCGGTGTATGCTTTTTCTGTGCATGGTATTGCAGGGATGTGGGGTGCGGTATCGACAGGGTTGTTCGCTACTCCTGAGCTTGTAAAAGTAACAGGTGTAGGTCAAGCGGGGCTGTTCTATGGCGGCGGATTTACACAATTAGGAGTACAATTGCTTGGCCTGGTTGGTACTTTTGCCTTCGTGTTCGTCATTTCCTTCATTATTCTGGGTGCAATGAAAGCAATTATGGGTATTCGTGTTACAGAAGAGGAAGAAACCATGGGGCTGGATATCAGTGAACACGGTACGTATGGATATCCGGAACAAATGAAGTTGGTTGCAGAGGCCGAAAAGCGTTCTGGAATTGTAAACTAAGTTGTAAAATATAAAGAGCCAGTATGGAGAGCGGAGGAGATGGTAGTATGGAACTGCAAAATATGGCCCCTTGGGTGAGTTCCGCCGAAGCGATTGATCAAGCAGACACGCCTGAATCGCTAAGGCAGGCCAGGGTCGATTCTCAAAAATGGCTGCTGGCTTCCCAAGCCTCCGCTCCGTTATCAGACTGGTTACAAACGGCGAATGAAATGCATGACCGCATCGCGGCCAGAGCTGTACAAATGTGCGAAAAAGGGATGGTTGAGGATGGCTTCGGCCCCCCTCCCGTCCCTTACGCATTTATAGCCTTCGGAAGCATGGGGCGCTCGGAGTCGACGCTATGGAGTGACCAGGATAACGGTATGATTATTAGTGATATGGTGTCTGCTGATAAAGAATTGTATTTTAGAGAATTTGGTCGCAGAGTATCTGCAATGCTGGAGCATTTGGGCTATCCCAAATGCGAGGGGAAAGTGATGTGTTCGGAGCCGTTGTGGCGTCGTACTTTGTCTGAGTGGCAGGAGCAGCTAACGAAATGGTCGGATGATTTTGCCTGGGAGCCGATCCGTTATCTGATCATCTCATCTGATATGAGGCATATCGCTGGAGATGAACAATTGTCATGCGAATGGAAACGAAGCTTTTATGGGCTGTTCCGAAAACATCCCGATTTGCCTATAGCGGTACTCAGGAACACGGTCAGGCATAAAGCGACACTTAATATTTTGGGTCAGATCGTCACCGAACGCTTTGGGGAGCACGCGGGCGATTTTGATGTAAAATACGGGCTGTATATTCCGCTGGTAAATGCAGTGCGCTTTCTGGCGTTGCAGCACGGAGTAGAGGAAACCTCTACGCTGAAAAGACTGAGGCGCCTGGCGCAATTGGAAGCCGCACCACTGCCTTTGCTGGACGCTTGTGAGCGGGCCTTTCGGATTGCACTTCAGCTTCGAACGGCTACTCCAGTGCAGGAAAAGGATGGGTTGCTGATCAGCAACGGCTATCTGGACGTCAAGCCGCTGAAGCAAGGCAAGGGCTGGCACGAGCTGCGCGAGGCTCTTTCGACGGTGCGACGACTCCATCGTGCGTTGCAAAGACAGTTGCGATTTATGGAAGGGAGAAGGCCATGAAAGAACCAGCGCAGGGAGGCGGCTTTTGGAGCGCTCTCCGCAGAGGAGGAGTACCGTCTGCCATCGCTTCTGTAATGGGGGCTCCTA
Organism: Paenibacillus kribbensis; assembly: GCF_001705305.1. GTDB lineage: Bacteria > Bacillota > Bacilli > Paenibacillales > Paenibacillaceae > Paenibacillus > Paenibacillus kribbensis_B. The sequence goes on along the minus strand of NZ_MCBP01000001.1, from coordinate 538,963 downwards.
CGGCTCAGCAGATGGCGTTTATTCGCTCCTTAACCCGGGAGCAACGGCGCTCTGAAGTTTTGCGGACCCCGCTGGAGCGTTTGGAGACGGTTGTTTTTGATCTGGAGACGACGGGATTTTCTGCGCAGCATGGTGATGAGATTTTATCGTTTGGAGCGATTCGGGTAGTCGGGGATACGATTATGGAAAAAGAGCAGTTTTATACGCTTGTCAATCCACGTACAGTGATTCCTGAGCATATTACCGAGTTAACCGGGATTACCCGGGAAATGACGGATGAGGCTCCATCGCTTATGAATGGGCTGCATGATTTTATGTCCTTTGTAGGTGGGCGTGTACTTGTAGCGCATGCCAGCGCTCATGACAAGGCTTTTTTGAATGCCGCTTTATGGAAAACATCTAAAGTTCAGCTGACTCACCGTGTGCTGGATACGATGATGCTTGCCAAGTGGCTTGAGCCACAACAACATGAAACGTACAGCTTGGATGAATTGCTGACCTATCAATGTATTCCGATTGAGGGGCGGCATCATGCGTTAGAGGATGCAAAAATGACAGCTAAGCTGTGGGCGGCGTATGTTCAGGAAATGCTCAAGCGCAACGTGACGAATTTGGCAGATGTTTATGCACATTTAAGTCATGCCTGAATTAGCACTAAGGCGTCAGTAATCAAATTGCACAAAAAAACAGCAAGTCCGCGATCAGTTCGTGGGTTTGCTGTTTTTTTGTGCGGATTCGGAGGGTTAGAGTTGGGAGCTGACTGGGTATCCTATGGAGAACTTCAAAGTAGCCCAATGAAAGTCAGGTGATTGGATTGTGAAAAGGCTTGATTGTATTAGATTAGGGGTGGCTATACTGGTTGTCGGAGCGACTTCATCGTTAGTTACTGCAAACATGGCTTATGCGACAAGCTTGCCCATTAAAAGTGTACTTTCCCAGGAGGAATATAAGGATGGGGAAATCAAAAAGCTAAAACCCGGCCACCGGCTTCCTTCCATGATCTTAAAGGGTTTAAACGGTAACTCCCACGATGTAGGAGCTACACGCAACAAACCGCTGATTATTAGCTTTTGGGCTTCATGGTGTGATCCGTGCCGTGTGGAAGCGCCTATGCTGAATGAGTTGTATCGCAAGTACAAACAAGATGTAGATGTATATGGGATCAATGTAACTCGCTATGATCGACTGGAGGATGTGCAGAAATTTTCCCGCGCTTTGGGACTGCAATTTCCGATTTTGCTTGATGAGCAAGGGGCATTGTTCGAACGGTTTGGGGGAGCAGCGTTTCCGACTCATGTATTGGTTGATCATCATGGACAGGTGCACGAAATTATACTCGGCATGTTGAGTGAGCAGGAATTGGAACGTAAAATACAGATGCTTCAAAAAAAGAAGGTGTCTTTGAGGTCCCGATAGGCCCTAAAGACACCTTTTAGAATCATGCTATCGTCTGATTAGTGGTTAACTAACCCCTGGTGAGTAAGGCCTGCCTGCTCGTTTTTGGGAGTCGGTGCTTCCAGCAACGCATAACGGAAGCTGTCCAGGAGAGCTTCCCAGCTGGCTTCAATTACATTTTCGGATACGCCTACGTTACTCCAGACGTCTTCGTAATTTTTAGATTCTATGAGTACTCGTACTTTGGCGGCGGTGGCATCTTTTTCGTCGAGCACACGTACCTTGTAATCAGCCAGATGCATGTCGCGTAACGCAGGGAAATATTGGGAAAGAGCTTTACGAAGTGCATTATCAAGTGCATTGACGGGTCCATTTCCTTCAGCTGCGGTATAAACACTCGTCCCTGCGACATTTAGCTTCAAGAACGCCTCGGATACGACTGGCTTGCCTGCTGTTTTTTCTACTAGCACCTTGAAGGACTCAAATGAAAACATTTCTTTCACTTCACCGCCTGCTTCCCGAATAAGCAATTCCAGCGAAGCATCGGCTCCTTCGAACTGGTAGCCCTGATGCTCCAGCTCCTTGATGCGGCTAATGACACCACGCGCTTCATCGCTGGATGGATCAAGGGTGATGCCGAGCTCCTGCGCCTTGGACACCACGTTGCTTTGTCCAGCCAGCTCGGATACGAGTACCCGCTGCTTGTTCCCAACCAATTCAGGAACGATATGCTCGTAAGTTCGCGAGTCACGCAAAATAGCTGACACATGGATGCCGCCCTTATGGGCAAAGGCTGCATTGCCGACATAAGGCTGGTTCACAGGCATATTGACGTTGGCCACCTCGCTAACAAAGCGGGCTGTATTGTAGAGCTGCTTCAGCTTGTTATCATCCAGACAATCGTAGCCAAGCTTGAGCTGCAAATTTGGAATGACGGAGCATAGGTTGGCATTACCGCATCTCTCACCGTATCCGTTAATGGTGCCTTGGACCTGTCTTGCGCCTGCTTGAACTGCGCTAAGCGTGTTAGCTACTGCCAATTCACAGTCATTGTGTGTATGAATACCCAATTGTGATCTTGTCAATTGACTATGCAACGTAGTGACAATTTCCTGTATTTCATGCGGCATGGTGCCACCGTTTGTATCGCACATCACGAGCCAGTCCGCGCCTGCTTCTTCTGCTTTTTTCAAAACGGCGAGTGCGTATTCCGGGTTGTTTTTATAGCCGTCAAAAAAATGCTCGGCATCAAAAATCACCTCCATGCCTCCTTGTTTTAAAAAGGCGATGGAATCATAAATCATGGACAGATTTTCCTCCAGTGTCGTCTGTAAGGCGGTGTGTACATGAAAATCCCATGATTTTCCTACCAGTGTAGCAGCCTGGGCGCCGGATTCCAGAATCCGCTGCAGATTGACATCCTCTGCGGCGATACTATTCTTGCGGCGCGTGCTGCCGAAGGCGACAATTTTGGCCTGAAGTCCTAGCTCTTGCACCCGTTTGAAAAACTCGATATCCTTGCTGTTGCTCCCGGGAATCCCGCCTTCAATATAATGAACACCGAGATCATCAAGTTTTTTGGCGATTTTCAATTTGTCGTCAGCAGACAAGCTAATTCCTTCTCCTTGAGTACCGTCTCGCAGCGTTGTATCAAAGATAGAAATAGCGGTGGACATGAGGGACTCCTCCTTTGCGGATTGCTCAGATTTTAATGAAACGTTGCTTTTTTAAGCTGATTTGTTTAGTTGTTTAACGCTTAAAAACAGGAAAGCGTCAGCCTGTCTTGTTCGTATGATACTCGATTATATCAACTAATGACTTCAAATGTAATATATAATTATCATTTTTTGGCCGGAAAGTCTTTATTCTCATGTAAAATCTCATGTAAAATAGAAGGAGAATTCAGATTTAAATTTAAACCAAGAGACATGTTCCTGTAAGAACGGGTGAATTTACAGTTAAAAGAAGGGTTGAGCGTGAAAGATGTCAGTGCTTATTATCCGGTCGGTGGACGAGTTATTTTGCATGTGGATATGAATGCATTTTATTGTTCCGTTCATGCAGCGGAGGAGCCGGAGAAATATAAGGGGGTGCCTACCGCCGTAGCTGGCAGTAGTGAGCTGCGCAGAGGTGTAATTGTAACCTGCTCCTACGAAGCCCGACGCTTGGGGATTTCAACAGGGATGGTTGTTCAGCAGGCTCGCCGGATTTGTCCGCAGCTCATCGTAATACAGCCTGATTTTCACTTGTACCGTCGTTATTCCAAAGCGTTTATGAGCATTGCTTATTCGTATACGCCTATGCTGGAAGCCACTTCGATTGATGAATGTTACCTGGACATTACAGGTTCCAGGCAGTTTGGAACACCTCTGGAAATTGCAGAGGAAATCCAGCGCAGAGTAGATGATGAGCTTGGCTTGCCCTGCTCCATTGGAGTAGCGCCCAACAAGCTGCTGGCGAAAATGGCCTCTGATCTGAAAAAGCCGCGTGGAATATCGGTTTTACGTCTGCGTGATGTGCCCGGTATTTTGTGGAAGCTTCCTTGCAGTCAATTGTTTGGTGTGGGTCGCAAAACGGCAGACAAACTTCTGCAAATGAACATTCGTACGATCGGGCAACTGGCCAAGGCGGATGAACAAATGTTAATTGGTGTATTTGGCGTGACTGGATCGTGGCTCAAATTGGCGGCTAACGGGATTAATCATTCTCCAGTCAGCACGGAACGGGAGCCTAACAAATCTATCGGTCATACGACTACTTTGCCTATGGATGTGGTGAAGCTGGAAGAGGCTCAGCGGATACTTCTTAACATTAGCGACCAGGTAGCCCGGAGGCTTCGACGACACGGTATGCTGGCAGGAGGTATTCAGCTGACGATTCGGACGCCAGATATGAAGACTTTTACGCGTTCTCAGATTAGAAGTACTCCTACGGAAAGTGCTGAAGACATATATAAGGAAGCTTGTGCGCTGTATCGTCGTCATTGGGGAGAGGACAAGCCTGTGCGCTTGCTGGGGATTACGCTGCAGCAGCTCATTCCGAAGGAGGAAGCGGCCGTTCAGCTGGATCTTTTCGAATACCAGGACCAGCCGAAGAAAGAAAGTCTTTTGAAGACGATGGATGCGCTGCGCGACAAATTTGGTGAAAATGCAATTTTGACTGCCGGGATGCTGGGAGATGATCCTTCAGTGCTTCTTCGCAATTCCAAATTGCGTGGAACTTCACTGCAAAAAGACAATCTTCCGTCCCCTGAGTGAACTTTTTGGTAAATTTATGAAGATCAGCGGAGGGTTATACTATAAGTGTTTTTTGCATCTAGGATAAAGGAAAATAATTTGTAATAATTTTTCGTTTGTATTAATATGTGAATAGAATGCAAAAGCTGGTTTGTTTGATTGTATAGGAGGAAGAGGACAGTTATGGCTAAATACACTTGGGTAGAAAAAGATACATGCATTGCTTGTGGAGCCTGCGGCGCTACAGCACCAGACATTTATGATTATGATGATGAAGGTTTGGCGGAAGTCATCTTTGAGGGAGATGCAAACCAAGGCATCAAGGCGATCTCAGAAGACCTGTATGATGATATGCAGGATGCTTGTGATGGTTGCCCTACAGATTCCATCAAAGTTGCAGACGAGCCGTTCAACAAAGAAGGTTAAGTGTAGGCTTCTTGGACGGACACAGCATCGACAGCTACCTTCGCCGCATAACGGTGAAGGTATGCTGACGGTGCTGTTTTTTTATGCTGTCCATCTGGTCCGCTTCGACCGATATACATAATAGGAAGTATGCAAGATTACACGATCAGGAGGATCCGATGGACCATTCGCCTCATCTTAAATCGTATGTAAAAAAGCATCCTGATAATAAAATGGCCTGGTATTTACTCGGTAAAGAGTATGAGAGCAGCGGTCAGGAGGGCAAAGCAAATTATTGCTTCAATCGGGCGGGGGAAGTGTTTGAAGCCTTCGAGCATAAACAGATTCCGGCAGACGTATGGATGGAATATCAGGATAAACTGGTTCAGATGTCCAAGGAGAAGGAGCGACGAACAGCCCGAACACGCCATCTGCTAACTGCGCTCATGGTGCTCTTGCTCATATGGGTCCCCTCAGCCAACGCACCGAAGCATTCAAATGAGAACGCATCCGTACCACCCGGAACCGAACGCACAGCAGTCGATAACGTGAAAGCTGCAGAAGTACCGAATGTTGTTCCAAATGAGGCAGCTCAGATCGGTGGGACTAATGCTGGTGGCGTGTTTACGGCTCAAGGTCGAAAAGGGAGCGGAGCTGAAACGGCGCTTGCTGATATGCTGACAAAGACGGATCGCCTGCCCCCCAAAACCACCGTGCTGGGCATGGAGCAAAGCGGCTCATGGTTACTTTGGAGAGATGGAATGCAGCCATTACTCAGTGTGCAAAACAAAGGTAATGGTGGATTAGCTGTTCAGTCTTACGACGCTGCTGCGTGTGCTTGCAAGCCGTCGGACAGGGAGAATCTTCGCAAAGCAGGTCTGGTATGGGCTGCCGGCCAGGAGGAGCTGGCTGTGCTGAATAGCTCCATGCGTGCTTTTCGTTCGCAGCATCAACGTCTTCCCCAGAGTCTTGATGAGCTGACCCGAAACTTTCCTGATAACACGATGTACGGTACGACAGAGGAGATGAAGAAGGCTTTTATACCTGTGCGTAATTTACTTGCTTCACCGGGACAACGGACAGGGAAGGAATCAGATCAACAGGCTGGCAGCAGTCCTTTACTGGCATCGTCGCTACATGGACGGCCTTTTCTGGGGCAGCCGCTGCGAATTGTGGTAGACAAATCCAAGCACAGGCTCGGACTGTTGAGTGGCAATGTGCTCATCCGGAATTATCCAGTGGGATTGGGTGGAGAAAAAACGCCGGAAGGGAAATTTGTAATTAGCGACAAAGTAGTGAATCCAAACGGTAAATCCAATGGTGAGTTCGGTAGCCGTGGAATGCAGCTGTCTGCAACGAATTATGCCATCCATGGTACCAACGAGCCAGACAGCATTGGGAAAAATGAGTCGCTGGGTTGCGTTCGCATGGGCAAGAGGGATGTGGAGGAATTGTTTGCTCTTGTGCCTTCAGGTACGGAAGTGGTCATTGGTACTGGGGGATTGCCTGATCAAGTGCTTGTCCCTGATTCCCGATTTACGAGTGAGCCGAAGCATGATCAGACGAATCCCCGCAAAACCTATCACTGGTTAAATTAATCTTTTCGGTGCAAGAGCTACTTGTTGTTTAACGGGTTCCCGCTTGTGCTAAAACAATGACCAGGACGATCACAACGATGAGGAGAACAAAGCTGACGGCGGTCCATACAATCGCCTTCTTGTTCACCTCGTCCTTTTTCTTTTGCAGACTGGGCGGCTTGCGCTTGGTCTTCATATCAGCAATCCCTCTTTTCTGACGGGCTAGGACCCTGTCTTACTATGTCCATTGTAAATGGTTTGATTATACATTTTCAATGACATCTCTATGACAACTGAATTGTTCTGCTGCCGTACCTTGCAAATTACTTTCTTTTTGGTATGGAAAAAGCTAAACTATTTTGTAGAGATGTTTTTTTAGGATTGTGCAAGGGCATAGAACGGAGTGGATGACAACGTGTTGTATCGAAGGATTGTAAAACCTGTTTTTTTCAAAATGAGTCCGGAGACGGCCCATCATGTAGTTATGGATGGCTTAAAGTACGCGGGGGCGCTACCCGGTGGAGCAGCAACGCTGCGAGGGATGTACGGAGTCAAGAAAACGGAGGATCTTGCCGTTGATCTGTTCGGCCTTCATTTTCCCAACCCGATTGGACTGGCTGCGGGATTGGATAAAAATGCGGAAGCGGTTGCCGGCTTTTCCTCGATCGGGTTTGGTTTTATGGAAGTAGGCACAGTGACACCTGTCGGACAGCCCGGGAATGATCGGCCTCGCTTGTTCCGATTGCCTCCTGATGAGGCATTGGTCAATCGGATGGGCTTTAACAATCTGGGTGCGGAGAGTATGGCCGAACGATTGGCTGCACTCAAACATCGGCCTGTTCCGGTCGCTGTTAATATTGGCAAAAACAAAATCACGCCCAATGAGGATGCCCATAAGGATTATGAAAAGTGTATTTCCGCGCTATATCCGTATGCGGACTTCTTTGTAGTGAATATTAGCTCCCCGAATACACCGGATTTGCGAAAGCTCCAGCATGGCAGTGAACTAAAGTCATTGCTGGAAGCGGTTCGGGCAGAGATGGGTGTGCAGGCGGCCAAGTATGGCGAAGCCAAGTCTGTGCTGGTCAAAATTGCGCCAGACGTATCGGATGAGGAACTGGAATATATGACGGATGCGATTGCTGCCAGTGGAGTGGATGGTATTATTGCGACCAATACAACCATATCCAGGGCTGGTTTGACACACCGGAATGCGAGTGAAACGGGAGGACTGAGTGGCAAGCCGCTGCGTGACCGTTCTACAGAGGTTATCGGACGGGTATACCGCCAGACGGAGGGAAAGCTGCCTATTATCGGATCGGGCGGCATTTTCACCAGCCGTGATGCCTATGACAAAATTAAAGCAGGCGCGAGCCTGATTGAAATTTATACAGCCTTGATTTACGAGGGACCGGAAGTGAACCGGGCTATACACGCCGGTTTGCGTGAACTGCTTCGAAAGGACGGCTTTAGACACATAACCGAGGCTGTTGGTGCAGATCACAGATAAAAAATGTGGTATCGGAAGAGACAGGAGGTACGGGATGGACGGAAGAGACTGGGGAACATTTTTGCTGCCATATGATCAGGCGGTGGAGGAGCTTAAGGTCAAGTTCAAAACAATGCGTGCGGAGCTGAAGAAGCGCGAGGAATACGCTCCTATCGAATTCGTAACCGGACGGGTTAAAAAAATATCAAGCATCCTCGATAAAGCGAAGAGATTGCAGGTTTCTCCTGATCAGCTGGAGACGGGAATCGAGGATATTGCGGGCATCCGTATTATGTGTCAATTTGTTGAGGATATTCGGCGGGTAGCCGAGTACATTCGAGGGCGCAAGGATTTGACTGTGCTTTATGAAAAGGACTATATCACCAACTATAAAGATAGCGGTTATCGCAGCTTTCATATGATTGTGGAATATCCGGTGCAGACGGCGCTGGGATTGAAAATTGTGCTGGCGGAAATTCAGATCCGTACATTGGCTATGAATTTCTGGGCCACCATCGAGCATTCACTCAGCTATAAGTATCGTGAGAGCTTGCCGGATGAAATGCGGACACGGTTGAAAAAGGCCGCTGAGGCAGCCTTTGTATTGGATAATGAGATGTCTTCCATTCGTCTTGAAATATTGGAAGCACAGAAAAAATTTGAGGATGAAGCAAATATCGTTTCCAAAGTGTTAACAGGTATGCATCGCTTGTATTTTTACCATAAGATTAGTGAAACGATTGATGCACAGCGCAGGTTTAATGAGCTGTGGGAGCAACACGATATGGAAGGAATCAAGCAGCTTCACGATGAAGTTAAGCAGATGCTGCAATCCTCCACCAAGGAAGAAGACAGGGATGAATAAATGCTGAACCTTTCCTATGAACCGTTGTACGTGACATACTTGATATACTTCAATCGGGATCGGGATTATTTTGAATGTCATGAGGTGCTGGAAGAGCTGTGGCTTAAGCTGGACCGTGACCCTGTATATAAAGGTTTGCTGCAAATAGCTGTAGGGCTGTTTCATTTTCGCAATGGTAACTATCGTGGTGGACATATGATGCTGGACAGTGCGGTACATAGGCTGGAGCATGCTCCACCGCAGGCGCTGGGCATTAATATGGCGAAGCTGGTGGACGAGGCGCGCGCTTGTGCCCGCCAGCTTGCCGGGTTTGTTGCCGCTGGCAAGGAAGATCTTCAACATCAGCCACCGGTTTATCGGGATCTGACGATTGAAATTGTCGAGCCCGGGTTACGCCGGGCCGTAGAGAATGCATCGCCGCTCATTCCCGCCAATAATCCGCAGCAGCAAAGCCCGCGACGTGGGGAAAAGCATGAGCAGCGTCAGCAGGCGTTGGAAGCTTCAAGCAGGCGCAGACAGGACGCTGACGGCTCCTCGCCTGGAACGAAGGACACGACGTAATTCGAAGCGTGCCGAATAAGCAAACAGCCCGATCCCATAAAAACGGATCGGGCTGTTTTATCGTTCCAGAATGTGCAAACGACCTCTAGGAGGTTACGTTCTTTTTATATTTTTCGAAAAAGGCTTTGAAATCGTCCAGCGTATAGCCGTTGTCGGAAGGGTTTTCCTTCAAGCCGCCGATCATGCGATCCTTTTCAACGCCTTTTTCATAATAGACGAGCGTAGGGGTATATTCAATGTTGTACTTGTCCCAGCCGTCCTCATACTCACGCAGATTAAACTCGTGCATCGTAATGTTCTCTTGTTTGCTCAAAGGCATCAGCTGGGGAGTAGTGGCGCGGCAATGAACACAGTCGGAGGCAAAATGATATACGAAAAAGCTTTCTTTTTTATCAATTTTGCTTTGCAGATCCTCTGGCTTAATAATCTGCTGATAGTTCGGATCATTCAACAATTCTTGAGTGGCTGGCTTTAAAGAAGCTGTGGACACGCCATAAAGATTGTTTTTAGTGCCTGAATTTAAAGCGAGCAGCACTCCAATCAAAATGGCTAGCACAACAAAAAAACCAATGACAGGTATAAGCTTTTTTTTGTTGGATTTTTGGGCGTTCACTGCAATCTCTCCTATCAAAATTCAAATTATATGGCTAAGAATCTCATTATTATACAACATTACAGCCTGTAGTGAAAGTTTGCAAATTACACGAATATTGCGGCATCATGGGTTGATTATGGTACAATAAATTTTATTTTAACAGGACAGGATGATTACGATTATGGGTGTACAGCTTCCAACAGCATTTGTGAAGCGTATGGAGCAACTGCTCGGCGACGAATTTGAAGCTTTTATGGCTGCTTATGATCACACGCCACACGCAGGAATACGCGTCAATACGCTAAAAATTCCAGTGGAGGCGTTTAAGGCGATTTCGCCATTTGAGCTGCGGCCGATACCGTGGTGCAGTACAGGTTTTTACATTCCACACGGTACGAAGCCCGGGTTACATCCTTACTACCATGCGGGGCTGTATTATGTGCAGGAACCCAGTGCAATGTCTCCAGTAGAGCTGCTAGATGTGTCTGTGGATGAGGCTGTATTGGACCTGTGCGCTGCGCCGGGGGGGAAATCGACTCAAATAGCCGCCAAGCTGCAAGGAAGCGGCGTATTGGTGACGAATGATATTAGCACGGAACGAACCAAGGCGTTGGCTAAAAATGTGGAATTATACGGTGTGCGTAATGCTGTGGTATTGAATGAAAGCCCGGACCGGATCGCTCAGGCCTTTCCTCATTTTTTTGACAAGATTTTAATTGATGCACCTTGCTCGGGAGAAGGCATGTTCCGCAAGGATGAAGACATGGCGAAGCAATGGGAAACGCACTCTGTGGAAAAATGTGTGGTCATGCAACGAGACATTTTGCGTGTAGCGGCTTCGATGTTGAGCGACGGGGGAAGGATTGTTTATTCGACCTGTACCTTTGCACCAGAGGAAAATGAGGGGATGATCGCGGAGTTTCTGGCGGCTCACCCCGATTTTGAGGTTATTCCTGTTCCTTCAGGAGCAGGCTTTGCACCAGGACATCCGGAATGGGTGAGTGAAACGGTTGCGTCAGCTCATCCTGAGCTGCGTGGGACGGCACGCCTTTGGCCGCATCTTGTAGAGGGCGAGGGACATTTTATCGCTGTATTGCAGCATCAGGGCAGTCGTGCCGCTGTGGCAGAAAAGGCTTTGAACATGGATGTGGAACGGCCGCGCAGGAAACAGCATTTGTCTGTTGAGGAATCGTTGACTCGAAACGGACAGAGCATGCATGCCGCTGGAGATGCCAAACGAAGTAAAAAAGGAATGGATGGGAAGCCAGGCAAAGGAGCGACCGGACGCGGCTTTGAGGGTAGCAAGTCCCGTTCCGGCAAAACGGCTGTAAAGGCTGTGCGCACATCGCATGATGTGATGGAGTCCTATCGCCAGTTTGTAGAAGAGCAGCTTGAGATATCGTTTACGGGCTATACGGTCGTCTATGGAGATCGCATCTATCAGTCGCCGCTGGCTTCACATCGTCTGGACGGCCTTAAAGTGGTGCGTCCGGGCTGGTTTATAGGAACTGACAAGAATGGTCGATTTGTCCCTTCACACCCGCTGGCGGTAGCTTTGCGGCCGTCTGAGGCGGTTAGAAGTATAAACCTCTCTAGTTCAGATGCTGAAGCGATCCGTTATTTGAAGGGCGAGACATTATCCATCCCGGTTCAGCGAATCACATTGAAGAACGACGCACAGCCCAAAGGCTACGTTCTCATATGTATTGATGGATATGCAGCCGGATGGGGAAAGTGGCAGGACGGTATGCTCAAAAATGAATATCCAACAGGCTGGAGGTGGACATCGGTATGAGTGGAAAGGGCAGACAAACGCAGCGTTTGGACAAAGTTTTAACCCATATGGGATACGGTTCGCGCAGTGATATCAAGAGACAGGTAAAGCAAGGGATCATTACGGTGAACGGTCGAACCATCAAGGATAGCGGCTTGCAGGTTCATCCGTACAACGATCAGATCGAAGTGAACGGGGAACGTGTTGTTTTTCGGGAGTATATTTATATTATGTTGCACAAGCCGCCCGGTGTAATTTCTGCAACCGAGGATACGCGGGAACGGACGGTGCTGGATTTGCTGAGTGCGGAGGAACGACATTTTGAGCCTTTTCCAGTAGGGCGATTGGATAAAGATACAGAAGGGCTATTGTTGTTGACCAACGACGGCAAGCTGGCGCATGAACTACTGTCTCCACGCCGTCATGTCCCCAAAACGTATGAAGCTACCGTATCGGGTCATGTCACGGAAGAGGATATTCATCAATTTGCTGCTGGAGTGGAGCTGGATGACGACTATGTTACCCTTCCCGCTCAGCTGACCATTCTTCGGTATGAACATCTGCAGCAGGCGGATAAAGAAGTCATTTCCTATATTTCGCTTGTGATCCATGAAGGGAAATTTCATCAGGTGAAGCGTATGTTCGAGGCGGTTGGTAAAAAGGTGACCTATCTTAAAAGAACGGCCATGGGCCCGTTAATGCTGGACGAACAGCTGCCGCTGGGCAGCTATCGTGAGCTGACCCACGAGGAGCTGGCATGGATCGGGCGGGATTTGGCATCTGCAACCTCGGAGACTTCATGAGGATATACAGTAAAATGACGCACAGGCTCATATTAGAGCTCACTGTGCGTCATTTTGTATCATATAGATAACGGATGACGGCTACAAATTATTGTGCCTTTGCTGTTCGGCTTTTTTTCACTTCCGATGCCTTATAAGCTGTAACCTTGTTTTTACCTGTCGTTTTGGATATGTACATCGCCTGATCCGCCTGCTTGACCAGTTCATCCGGGTCCATTTCCTTTTTGACTGTACTATGGCCGACACTGATGGTCACGATGCTTTCCTCGGCGACCCGCTCGCGAATGCGTTCTGCGACATGTTCGACCTTGGCTCGTCGATCCACAACCATCGCCACCAGTTCCTCGCCGCCGTAACGCCCGGTCAGTCCGATTTCATCCAGCTCATCCTCCATAATCTGCGCGACCTGCTTCAGCACTTCATCCGCGCGGGCGTGACCCTGTGTATCATTCAGTTTTTTGAAATTGTCGATATCGCAAAAAATGACCGATACGCGGATTCCCTGCTCCAAGTATCGTCGCAGTCGTCCCGAAAAGTATTTACGGTTGTACAGACCCGTCAGACCATCTGTGATGGAAGAACGGTAAATTCTTTGAAGCAGCTCCACAATCCGTTCAAACAGGATGATAAACAACGTGGTGTAATACAGCAGCGGCAAAAATGAGATCCACAGAATTGCATTTTCCGTGCCTTCCTCTACAGGGATATCACTTCCCAGCCACAGACAACCGAGCCAGAGCAAATACAGAAGCAAGCCGGCTGTAAATTTCCTGGGCTGGCCGATTCTCGGGGTGATGAACACCATACTCAGTATAAGCACCAATACTCGATAAAACAGAGTAAATTCCACCAGCTTTGCTGCGCTAATCCAAGCGGGCAGCAGGCTGAAAGCCCAGGCAAGAACCGGCAATATCAATAACGCGCCCAGTAACAGCAGAGTCCATGTTTCCGCACGTTTTAGCTTTCGGTAGAGTTGAAATACGGCGACATTGATGAGCACGAAGGCAAATGCCTCCAGCGTGTTTTTCCACACGATTCCGTGCAGCAGCATCTTGCCTCCACTCGCCGAATAGAGATTCATGGCTTCATATGTCATAATAAAGATAGCGGCAACGGAAAAAAGAATATAGGCTTTTTTTCGTTGTCTGCTATATATGATCACGCACATAAGTGCCATCATGAGTATAATATACAAACCGCAGGCTGCAGTTACGGCCCCGGCTAAAGATGGGAAACCCCATGTTCCCATTAAGGACAACAACGTCAACGTCACCGACTCCATCTGTCTAGATAGTAAATCTATTGAACGGGCGATATCGTTCCGATACAATAGACAGGATTGATTCCAATTAAAATGTTATAATTTTCTTTTGTACTTAACATTTATTCTCAATATATCATCTTTCAGAAAATCCGGAAACCTATACATACAACCTGTGTTCCGGTCAGTACAATGGCTTGAAAGGGGAAGCACGTCATGAAATTGCTACAGGCTCTCTTTTTCCCACCCGAGCAACCGGGTGGCGTTTCATCTATGATTCCATATTTGCAAGAGCGATTTGCTTCTCCCCGTTGGGAGATGGAGCTATTTTCTATCCCTAAACGGATTCGCAACAAGGGTAGGGATGAAGTAACCTTTGAAACCTTTGACTGGACGCAGTATGGACAGTATCCAGTTGTACAAAAATATATCCAGACGTACCGTGACTATTTGTGGTGGACCCGGCTTCGCATTCAGAAGCCCTATGATCTTATTCATGCTCATCATCCGATTGCCGGGATCGCTATGAAAAATGTTTTTCCTGACATCCCGCTCGTGCAGACGATCCACTCTTCTTATGAGAAGGAGCTCATTCTAAACGGTAAAATAGAGGAACACGGGCCTGAACATCAATTTCTGATATCGCTCTATCGAGAAATGGAGTATAAGGCAGATCGCCTGATTGCGGTATCTCGTTCTTTCCAGCGTTATTTAGCACCGTATGTACAGAATCCGGAAGAAATTGTGGTCATTCCGAATGGATACGATGAGAAGCGCTTTAAGCCCATCCCACACGAAAATGAAGTGACACAGCTGATTACAGTCTGCCGCCTCGTTCCGGCCAAAGGACTGGACATATTGTTGAAGGCCTGTGCTGAATTGAAAAAAAGAAATCAGAGCTATGTCCTTCATATTATCGGAGACGGTCCGATTCGCCCTGAGCTGGAAGAGATGGCACGTCAGCTGGATATTTACCATGAGACGATTTTTTATGGATATACTCTTCATCCGGAAGAATTTATGCCTTTTTTTGATGTGTTCGTTCTGCCTTCGCGGGCGGAGGCCTTTGGTTCCGTATTTGCGGAAGCTGCGTTGAGCTGTCTGGCATTGGTCGGTACAAAGGTGGGGGGAATACCGGAGCAAATTGAGGATGGGGTAAATGGTCTGCTCGTGCCACCCGACAATCCGGAGGCACTGGCAGACGCATTGGAAAAAGTTATTGCAGATCCTGCCTATCGTTATGAGCTGGCTAGATCTGCCTGCGAAAAGGCCAAATCAAGTTATTCCTTGAGTAAGGCGGTTAATGAGCTGAAGAAAATGTATTTGAAGTTTCCACGTTAACCATGGCGCTTATCACCTGGTTTGGAATCTGAATGCCGAAAGCTGGAGTGAGGACGTGAGGAGCGGAAGGGCCTCCTGCGTCCTGCCATAATTAGTTTACCAATCCACATCAGACTGAGCATTCCGAAAATAGGATAGAGGACGGATAACAGTGAGCTGAAACCGAACTGACTGATTAGAAAACATGTGAGCATAATGAATAATGTGATAAGCTTGGGCGAAATTTGGATATGCTGACGAATTTGCAGACTGATTCCATAGATGTCGGCCACAAAGGTACTGAAGATTTCCATAAAAATAAGTACAATGTATATAATTTCGACCATCGAGCCCAACTGGTAAGCAATGCTGCCCATCGGAATTTCAAATTGCTGAATGCCAGGCATATGCGCTGACATGACAAAATGTGCAGCCATCAGCATAAACCCGACACCAATTCCGCCCAAAATGCCGCCCCAACGGATGGTTCTGCGGGAGAAAGTTTGGCTGCCAAGCGGGACAAGCACGGCCTGTGCCATCGTCAGATTGAAGGACGTATACAGGAGTGGAGAAATCCATGTCCGTAACGTACTGTGATCTGTCGTATTCGTAATAAAGCTCTGCGGATTTGGCATGGACAGTGTGCTGTGAACGAGCAGAAGAGATATGGTAATCATCAGCGGGACAACAATGGTGTTCATATGCAGAATCGCTTTAATGCCTTTATTCAGCAGCAAGTAAGTTCCGATCAGTGTAATGAGCAGTCCGGTCTGGTAGTGCAGATGAAGATGCTCCACAAAAACTGAGCCGGCTCCTGCCAGCATGACGCTGTTCACGCCGACCAGCACAGTGAGCGTGGACCAGGTGATCCATTTTCCGGCATTGGCGCCAAAAAGGTGCTTGTTCAGGTCCTCGTAGGACCTGGCTGAAATATCATGAGCGATTAGCATCATTTTCGTACCCAGCCATACAAATATGATTGTGGACAGCATAATCGTGAGTGTAGCCCAACGTCCATACTGCGTAAAAAATTGCAATATTTCTTGTCCGGTAGCAAATCCGGCACCGACGATTGTACCGATGTATGTAAAAGCAATCTGCAAAACATGAATATTACGTTTCATCCCCAGTCCCTCCTTGCCTGCTTGAATAACGCTACAGTGAGCATATAATACAAACTATGTTCAACTGAAATGGGACATGACTGGATGAAACTGAAATAATTATAGTGAATTCAATGAATAGCTTGACGGGAGCGTAATTTATGGGTCAAATCCTTGCATGGATACTAGAATACGGATATTTGGCAATGTTCGGCTTGCTTGCCCTTGGAGTAGCTGGTATGCCGATCCCTGACGAAGTGCTGATGATCGCCTTCGGCGGGCTCGTGTCTCAAGGACACTACAACTTTATCGCAGCGCTGGCAGTTACATTTTCCGGAAGTATGACGGGTATGATGCTTAGCTATACGCTGGGGCGTCTGCTGGGCAAGCCGCTGTTGCACCGATACGGTAAATGGGTGAGGCTTACCCCCTCAAGGATTGCCTCTTCTGAAAATTGGTTCGGGCGCTACGGCACCTGGGGGATTCTGTTTGGTTATTTTGTCCCCGGCCTGAGACATGTGTCCTCCTATTTGGCAGGTACAACCCGTCTAAGCGTTTTTCGCTATATCAGTTATGCATCAGCAGGAGCGCTGCTGTGGTGCGGTACGTTTCTGGGGATTGGACATGCGGTGGGCATGCACTGGGAACAGGTGGCAAAGCTGATGGAGAAGGTAACGCATCGGGTAGGTTTGGTCGTCATTCTATTGATCGTTTTGGGTGGAATCACCGCATGGTTCTGGAACAAGCGTAAAAAAAATGTTACATGACCATATGGAAAGCAGGCTTTGGCTTGAAAGCGGCAGGTGAAGTATGGTACTTTTACCGCATAGGAATGCCTTGGGAGGTCATGGAATGGACGTATTAAAGAAACGAATTTTAAATGAGGGTGTGATTGCGTCAGATCAGGTGTTGAAGCTGGAGGGTTTGCTTAACCACCAGGTTGATCCGGAACTGACGATGGAAATGGGACGAGAGTTTGCAGCCCGTTTCCGGGAAGAAAAAATCACCAGAGTCGTGACCGTGGAATCTTCAGGCATTGCCGTCGGCTTTGCGACAGCGCTGGAGTTGGGAGTACCGTTGGTATTTGCTCGTCGAAAAAAGACTTTATTGGCTGATCCGGACGCGCTGTGCGAACGCGTACCTTCGTTTACGAAAGGGATTGTCACGGATATTATGCTATCCCGTCAATTTATTCACGAACATGATCGTGTGTTGTTCATTGATGATATTATCGCAAATGGCGATGCCGCGCGAGGCATGGTGAAAATCATTCAGCGTTCGGGAGCCGAACTGGTCGGATTCGGCGTTGCAGTGGAAAAATGCTTCCAAGCTGGAGCGAGAACAATTCGTGAACAGGGCATTCGTGTAGAGTCATTGGTCAAAATCTCATCGCTGGCTGACGGTAAGATCGAGTTTGCTGAATAGTAACAATTCGGCTGCTCCTGATTCTTATTTGTAATAATAACCTTTGCATGAACCTCAATTTCGCTTATAATATAGATAAGGTTTTGGGAGAGGAGGCAGCAACATGGGGAAAGAACAATTGACCGAACAGTTTTTTCTGGAAAAACTGGCAGCGGCTAAAGTACATTTTGAACGCGCCTTGGATTGTAAGCATACGGAATTCGACGATTTGTATCCCTATATGATCGAACATCCTCAGTTTTTTTGGTATAAACGCTATGTGGCCTGGTCAGAGTTGTTGACGTTGGTTAACCTATGCGAGGAATTGTCCTTCTCTTGGAAAGAAGAGTTTACTGCCCACCAAGTGGAGTATGTAGATCAGCGAGTGTTGTCTGCACAAGTGCTGGACTTCTGGTACGAGAAGAACGATACAAAAGAACATGATCACAGTGTAAATCAGTCGGGATAATTTGTCGCTCTGTTGGCAATCCATATAAGTAGTAAGAGAGAAGAGACCTAGATGATTCGTTTAGGTCTCTTTTTAAGCTTTTTAATTATATATATGTGCTGGTCGTTGTGCCAAAAAGTGTGTAAAGGAGGGAACAGAATGATTTTAGATGAAGAATTGGATGCCTATCGGCTTTCCGGTGAGAAAGTGCGTGTCGTGCGGGATGGATTGGAGTCCAACGATGTCATTGGTATTGTTCTGGCGTGGGATGATGAGCAAGTGCTTATTCGCCGCCAGAATCGACGTGTGGTCAAGCTGGATCGCAATTATACATATCAGCCGTTCAGTGAGCCGCGTCACAATCCGGTAGAACTGGATAATTAGAAGCATGTGCTTCAAATGTGGTTGAATATCATAACTTGATGGCTCATCAGGCATACAGGAACTCCAAACCGGACACAGTAATGAAGAATAACTCAACATGAGAGGACGTGCTGTGTCAATGACGGTTATGAATGAAAAAGTCCATGCCTACAAGGATCAAATCAGCCATTTGGAAAATAAGCTCCCGGAGGTAGTCCATGCCTATCATCGTTTCACCGGAGAGTGCTTTCAAGCCGGGAGTCTGGATGAGAAAACCAAGCAACTGATTGCGCTCGGCATTGGTTTATTTGCTAACAATGAGATATGTACCTTTTATCATGTGGACGAGGCTCGGTCCAAGGGAGCCAGTGATCAGGAGATTATGGAGACCATTGCTGTAGCTGCAGCGGTAGGGGGAGGACACGCACTTAGCCAAGGGGTTACCCGTGTACAGAAGGCGCTGCAATAAAGCGAATGATTTATGGGAATTCATCATACACCGTTCATAGCGGGTAGAAATGGATAGCCTTAGCTAATAATGATGTAAAGAAGCTTCCGAGCACGGTTGATGCTTGCGGAAGCTTCTATTGTTTGCGAGCTGTGCGGGGATTACGCGCTTCCACTTGTGGCAGTAGCAGCAGGGCGAAGCGATTTACGCTTATATACCTGGGAAGGGGTAAACAGATTCCGTTCAGCGAACCGTAGAGGCTTGGTAGCTGAGCGGCTGTCTGGAAACTCGGGGCGATGTTTTTCAGGTAAAGGAAAGGCAGCTGTATGAGGCATAGAGGTTGGGAGCCCCAGATATGCACGCATTCGTTCATACATTTCCTTGCGAAATGCAGGCATAGCCATACTGAACTGCTTTTTATTTCCTTTACTTATATAGGTGGCGTGAACGCCTGAGTGGTTTTGTTGTATATCCAGAACACGAATATGATATTTATTGAATTCATGTTTTACTTCCGATAGTAGAATTCCAGTACGATCTAATGCTGCGTTAACCATTTCGACATAAAGAACAGGTGTTTTCAGAACACCGCTCTCTTCAAGAATCAGACTGTCCCGCTCAAATACTTTTTGAATAAAGATAAGAAGCAAATAACTTTTCACAAGAGACAATTCATTCTGAGCAGTAGCTGAAGAGATCATAACCATTCACCGCCTTAGGGGAATATGGTGATAACGCATATTTGGCTGAATGAACATAGAACCTACGTTCCTGAGAACTTGTGTTCTTATTTTAATTTATTATTCCTTATTTATCAAGGGGATAAAAAAATATAAAAGGTTTGACATCTTGATGTGAGCATGGTATGATCTATCTTGTCGCTAAGAAAGTTATCTTTCTAAGATATCGACAATATATGCGGTCGTGGCGGAATTGGCAGACGCGCACGGTTCAGGTCCGTGTGGGCTAACCCCCCGTGGAGGTTCGAGTCCTCTCGACCGCATCAACTTAACAATCATGGTTCGTAATTGCTGAGGCAATTACGGACCTTTTTTACGTAGGTTGCAGATTCAAGCTGCGGTGATGCACGCAAGGGAATTAATGCGATATCGGAAAGAGGAAATCGTCAGTTGTAATCATTGTCGATGAACAAAGAACTATAAAAATCATTTCTTTACCGATCGTTCTTGATATGCTATACTGATGACGCGAGAAAGGAGAATGTAATGGCGAGAAGTGAAGGATTTATTGAGATAGCAGTTGCTACCTCATAAGGAATAGTTACTTGCTCGTTTTTTAGAATGATCATTCTTTAATGTTGAGAGTAGCACAAAAAAGGATGAACAGTTAAGAAAGGTACGGGATTCCATGTGGAGCAAACTCTTGGGTATGTAAAGGAAGCGAAAGTTCCGTCCACATACTAGAATGATTGTTCTAATTTTGTGAATAAAAGAAACTAACAATATTAACGAACAGAAAGGAATGATTGAAGATGGAATATCGTGTATTAGGTAAAACAGGTCTTAAAGTAAGCAGTTTTGTATTAGGTACTGGTACATTTGGTTTTTGGGGAAACAACACGAAGAAAGAGTGTGAACCCATTCTGGATGAGGCTTTGGCTGCAGGAGTCAACCTGATCGATACTGCGGATGTCTACTCAAGTGGTCAAGCAGAAGAAATTTTAGGTGAACTACTAAAAGGGCGCAGGGAGGATATCATTCTGGCCACCAAAGGTGGTTTTCCCATGGGCAGTGGACCCAATCAATCTGGTAGCTCGAAATATTGGATTAAGCAAGCTGTAGAGGATAGTTTGCGAAGACTTCAAACCGATTATATCGATTTGTATCAACTACACCTGCCTGATGTTAACACCGATATTGAAGAAACTCTTGATGCGCTTACGGATCTGGTTAGAGAAGGGAAGATTCGCTACATTGGCACATCAAACTTTCAAGCATGGCAAGTAACAGAAGCTCAATGGACTAGCGAACGCAAAAATGTAGCACGTTTTGTCTCTGAGCAATCCCCTTATTCCATTTTAAACCGAAGTATTGAATTCGATTTGCTTGCTGCCACAGCAAAATACGGAATGGGCGTTTTGGTTTGGAGCCCACTTTCGGGTGGTTTATTAACTGGTAAATACCGATTTGGGGAATCGTACTCCTCCGACTCAAGAGCAGCCACCTTTGCGGGAAGCTTAAAATCAATTGTTGACCCTAATCGGGAAGAAAACCGGACCAAGTTTGAAGTCATAGCAAAACTTCAAAAACTAGCAGATGAAGCGGGGTTAACTTTACCTCATCTTGCCATGGCATTTACACAATCCCATCCTTCCATAACTTCTGCTATTATTGGGGCTAGAACGATCGAGCAGCTCCGGGAAACCTTAAAGGGTAGTGACATTCGATTAAGCAATGATGTACTTGATGCGATAGATACGATTGTTCCACCAGGTGTGACTCTGGATGCAATGGAAAAGGGATGGACTCCTGATTGGTTAGAAGCAGACAAGCGAAGAATTAAGGGGTAAACATATTAAGATAGCAACTCTAAAAACATAAAATCAAGCGGAAATGCTTGATTTTATGTTTTACTTTCAAGCTGCTTAGCACTCACTTGAGTTAATGAGGTACTAGATAAAGCGATATACCTGTTTTCGCTTCAAGGTTACGAAAAAAATTCAATGCATGAATTAATGGAATGAGAGCATACTGGTACAGCATTAGAGCTAATACTGGGCCTATGGCATCAGTTCAATGCTGGCTCCTCAATGTTTCGTTCCTATAGCTTTAAATCTGATGCTGTACTAATGGTGAGGATGCAAAAGCGTATGTAATATGTTTTTTTCTTTACTGATCGTTCTCAATATGTTGAATTATTAACAGGAGGGAACTGAGTTGTCAAGAAACAAGGAGTTTGATGAAATCGAGGTATTGGATAAGGCGATGCAGCTTTTTTGGGAACAGGGCTACGAGAAGACCTCCATGACAGATCTGGTTAAGCATATGGGAATCCATCGCAGAAGCTTATATGACACATTTGGAGACAAACATACGCTTTTTCTGATGGCGCTGGATCGTTATGACAGTAAAATCAGTGCTTCTCTTGCAAGAGGAGTTAAACGCTCCAAAACTGCTATGGAAGCACTCCAATCTGTTGTTGGCATCCTGATCTGTGGGGAAGAGGACTCGCCTTCAGGCTGCTTAATGGTAAATTCGGCGGTGGAGTTGGCTGCGCGCGATGCCGATGTTAGTGATAAGTCTGCTGAGGCGTTCACAAAAGCAGAGCAACTGCTCAAGGAAATAATCCTTTGGGGGCAGCGAGAGGGTGAATTCACCTCTGATTACGACGCCGGGGAATTGTCAGAATATCTGCATAATGTAGGGGTTGGGTTAAGGAGTATGGCAAGAACCTCGATTCCCAGAGAGAAACTTCACCGTATAGCCAACATATCAATGAAGCTTTTAGAAAAATGATTAGGTTATTATTTTTTTCACATTACTAGAATGATCATTCCTGTATGTTTAGTCTATTTAGCTTCCTGACAATTCGGTTTGTACGGATAACTAACATTCAAATGAACAATCCGAGTTAGAAAACGATGCAAAACAGTTTAACGTTTACACTAAAAATAGAGGTGAGCTTGTAAGATGAGAAAAACTGTACTTATCACGGGAGTATCGGGCGGGATTGGTAAAGAGTTGGCGGATCGTTTCGCCAAGGATGGATTTAATTTAGTACTGGTGGCGCGTAGTGAGGGAAAGCTTTTGGAGCTTGCGAAGGAATATCGGAAAAAATATGGTATCCAAGCGACGGTCATCGCCAAGGATGTCGCGTCACACGGCGTACCGGAGGAGATTTCCGCGGAGCTCAAGGAGAAGGGGATCGTCGTTGACTATCTTGTCAATAATGCCGGCTTCGGTTTGTACGGGACATTTTTGGAGACGAAGTTGGAGCAAGAGACGAATATGATTGACGTTAATATAAAGGCTCTGACGATTATGACGAAGCTGTTCTTGCCAGATATGGTCAAACGGGGCCAAGGGGGCGTGATGAATGTGGCTTCATTGGTGGCTTTTTTTCCGGGACCTATGATGTCGATTTACTACGCGACGAAGGCGTATGTGCTGTCATTCACCGAGGCTCTTGAAAACGAGCTGAGCGGCACGGGTGTGACTGTGACGGCGCTATGTCCGGGACTTACGTCAACCGGCTTCGTTGATCGTTCGGGTATGGGTGATTCGAAACTGTTCCAGAGTGGCGCTATCATGGAGGCAGGTCAGGTAGCTGAGGAAGGGTATCGAGGCTTCTTACGCGGCAAGACAATCATCATACCAGGGGCTCGGAACAGATTAATGGCGCTCATTCCGCGGCTGCTGCCACGCAAATTGGTGACTCGTATGGTTAGATCCACACAAAACAGAACGGGACACTGACTTATTAGTCAGCAAAAAGGTAAGATGCAAATTTGAAAAATAATTGTGCGTTATCTGAGAGAAGATGCAATTCGTCCTGACAAAAACATGAATAAGTTTAAAAAGTTAGAAACTGTTACCATTTATAAAAAATACTTTACTGATCGTTCTAGAAATGATATGCTTAGTCCAAGTTAGATCTAACCGTTCTTTTATCACTAAAATAGAATGATCATTCTTCAATTATCAAAATAATGTTTCTTAAAAGGGAGAGAATCATATGAAGTATACAGTTATTACAGGAGCAAGTTCAGGAATAGGTTATGAGACAGCATTGGCGTTTGCGGCACGGGGCAAAAACCTGATTATTGTAGCTAGAAGATTGGACAAATTAGAAGAGCTTAAATCAAAAATTCAGGAAATAAATTCTGATTTGGACGTTGTTATTCTTACAAGTGACCTGTCGGTTACTGATCAGGCCTATACCCTGTATAACGATTTAAAGGAATATCAAATCGAGACATGGATTAATAATGCAGGGCTTGGAGAAGGCTCCTTTGTTGCTGATCAGAAGCTGGAAAAAGTGGAGACTATGCTGCGTGTTAACATCGAATCCTTGACCGTCCTTTCTACACTATATGTGCGAGATTATGCTGATGTAGAAGGTACTCAGTTAATTAACGTATCTTCAGCACTTGGATATGCTATCGCTGTAGGCAGTGTTGCTTATTCTGCATCGAAATATTATGTTAGTGCCTTCACTGAAGGGCTTGCCAAAGAACTGGAACTGAAAGGTGCAAAGTTAAAGGCAAAAATACTTGCACCAGCCATCACGGAAACGGAATTTGTAAAAAAATCAATTGATGTCGAAGATTATGATTACAAAGCGAACATGCCTAAGTATCATACTGCCAAGCAAATGGCGGGATTCATGGTGGAGCTTTATGATAGCAACGAAGTAGTAGGAATTGTAGACCAGAACTATGATTTCAATTTGAGAGAGCAAATCTATCCCGTAATTTCAGAATTTTAAATTCAATTGTACATCCGTGCAACTCATTTGAATAGGAGGAATAAAAGTGGAGAAATTATGGAGCAAAACGAAAATTGGTAACATGGAATTGCCTCATCGACTAGCGATGGGACCAATGACACGTAGTAGAGCGCAAGAAGATGGTACATCTGGAGAGCAGGCTTCCCTTTATTATGCCCAGCGTGCATCTATGGGACTTATTATTACTGAAGGTGTACAACCGTCAGATGATGGTCAAGGTTATTTATGGACACCAGGGATCTATACGGAAAAGCATATTGAAGGGTGGAAAAAGGTTACAGATGCAGTGCATGAAGCAGGCGGATATATTTATATCCAATTAATGCATGCCGGTCGTATGTCACACCCCGACAATACACCCCATCATCGTCAACCCGTTGCACCTTCTGCAATCGCGCCAGGAGTAGAAATGTTTACGGCTACAGGCATGCAGGATATACCTGTACCACGTGAGTTACGTAAAGAAGATATTCAAACGACCATTGCAGATTATCGTAAAGCAGCGGCGGCAGCTATTGCAGCAGGAGCTGATGGTGTTGAAATTCATGGAGCAAATGGTTATCTGATTAATCAATTTATCGGAGAAAGTTCGAATACGCGGACGGATGAATATGGTGGCTCTATAGAAAATCGTGCTCGCTTCGCCATTGAAGTAGCAAAAGCCATTGTGGACGAGATTGGAGCAGAGAGAACAGGCTTCCGTATTTCGCCAGGGACCCCTCTTGGTGGGATTCAGGATGGTGAACAAGGTCCTGATCTTTACCGTTACCTGACGCAAGAATTAGCTAAATTGAATTTAGCTTACCTTCATATTATGCACCTTGGAAACGAAGAACTGCTTCAAGATATTCGTTCCCTATGGACGAATCCATTGTTAGTCAATCGGGCTGGACGGGCACTGGAAGATCTTAGCGTAGATATCGATAGTGGTCTTGCTGATCTGGTACCCGTTGGTGTATGGTCATTGGCTAATCCAGATTTAGTGGAACGACTTCAAAAAGGTGCGCCGTTGAATGAAGCAGATCCTGCAACATTCTTTGGTGGCGGAAGCAAGGGCTATACGGATTATCCTACGCTGAAAGAATTAGAATCCCAGAAGGGGTAAGTAAGTGGTTTTTAAATTGAAACTATAAAGTGGACAGTAATGCTAAAAAATGGCGTACAACTGAAAAATTGTACGCCATAAATTTATCCGATTATGGTATTTAGAAAGTGAAAATAATAAACGAAAGGGTGATGAATAAAAATGAAAACACTCATGAAAGCAGCTCAGATCACCAAGTACTCAAAAAAGATCCATGCGGAAGTTAATAATATTCCAATTCCAGAAATCAATGACAACGAAGTTTTGGTAAAGGTTAAAGCTGCGGCGGTCAATCCACTCGAAATGTTAGTTATCACAGGTAGCGTGAAATTGATTCAAGATTATGAATTCCCATTAACGCTTGGTAATGAATTGGCAGGCGTTATCAAAAAAGTCGGAAAAAATGTGACAGACTTTCACGTAGGAGATGGTATCTATACACGTCTCCCACTGAAAAAAATTGGTGCTTTTGCGGAATATGCAGCAATTGATGCTGCCGCTATTGCTCGCATGCCAAAAAACTTATCCTACGTGGAAGCCGCTGCAGCAGCATTGACTGGACTCACAGCGTATCAAGGTCTACATGAAGAACTTGAAGCACAGTCTGGAAAATCTGTTTTCATTCCAGGTGGATCGGGTAGCTTTGGTCAAATGGCTGTCCCAATCGCAAAGGCAATGGGTCTAAATGTCATTGTTAGTGGCAACGCACAAGCGCGCGAACGCACTTTGGAAATTGGTGCAGACCAATATTTGGATTACACAAAAGAAAACTATGTTGACTTGTTGTCGAATGTGGATTATGTGATCGATACTCTGGGGGCCAAAGAATTTGACAATGAATTAAATATCATTAAACCGGGCGGAAGATTGCTCTCTCTCCGTACAGGACCCAATAAACGTTTCGCAGAAGACAATAACTTTCCATGGTGGAAACAAAAGCTGTTTTCTGTTGTTGGCGCAAAGTATGACAACAAAGCCAAGAAACACGACGTGGAATACCGCTTTATCTTCGTTCGTTCTGATGGCGCACAACTAAAAGAGATCACCCAAATCATTGAAAAAAACAACATTGTTCCACCAATTCATCCAACACGCTTTACCATAAACAACGTAAATGAAGCGCTAGAATTAGTCGCAAATGGACGTCCAAAAGGGAAGGTTATTATTGATTTTTAAGGGTGACATTGATCAAAACATATGTAGCAGGCGTTGATCCACATCTTCAACGGAAAACGTATGATTTTTTATACGTTCAGCCAAGTGGCAAACAATAGACTGTACGAGCGGGAGAATCAACAACATAAAGTTGACAATTGAACTGTTTTTCAATTCACTTAAATGTATAATGAATGCATGAGGTGATACAATGGCAAGATATAAAGAATTTGAAGTTAATGAAGTATTAGATAAAGCGATACAACTCTTTTGGATGCAAGGGTACGAGAAAACCTCGATGCAAGAATTAGTTGACTTTATGGGAATTCACAGAAGAAGCATCTATGATACTTTTGGGGATAAGCATGCTTTATTTATGAATGCACTCAAACGATACGAGGCTATTCAAAACAACAAAATGAGATTATTGGTTGAGAAGCAAGAACCGGTTAAGGAATTAATTCGACAATTTTTCGAGTCCACTCTAGAGAAAAAAGGAGACCCTCAAGGGTGTTTCATCGTTAATTCGGGTGTGGAGCTGGGATTATTAGATCCAGAAGTTTCCTCCTTCGTTGAAGATAGCTATTCAAAAACGGAGAAGTTGCTATATAATCTCATTCTTTTTGGTCAACAAACAGGTGAAATCAAAGCTCATCTTGACCCTGAAGTTCTTTCTCATTACTTCATGAATGTTTGGTTAGGATTACGTACGATGGTCAAAACAGCAACTAATCAAGAGAAGTTATCGGGTATTATTAATACCGCACTGAGCATTTTAGATTGAAAAGGAAAAAATATGAATCTTAAAGCCGCTGATCTGAATAGCGAAGATCAGTGGCGCTTTAACAACGAATTATGCAAGAAAAAAATTCTTTACCGATCGTTCTAGATATGTTATATTAATGATGAGGGGGAAATGGAATGGCGAGAAGCTATTGGATACAATACTAGTATTTATTTTTTTCACTTTACTAGAATGTTCGTTCTTTTATAATTGAATTTCACCTTTCCCTACAACTATATTATGATAATCTGTTGTAACCAAAAACAATAAAAGGAGCACATGAAAATGAATATTACTGAACAAGTCGCCTTTGTCACCGGTGCAAACCGAGGTCTTGGTCGCCATCTTGCGCTTGAACTTCTATCCAGAGGGGCTAAGGTTTATGCTGGTGCAAGAAATCCGGATTCCGTTGACATTCCCGGTGTAATACCTGTAAAACTTGATATTACCAACCCTCAAGAGGTAGCTGCAGCTGCCCTGGCAGCTAAGGATGTTACGCTTCTGATCAATAATGCAGGTACGTCTACAGGCGCTTCTTTGATTGACGGAGATCTTGATAAAATACATCTGGAGTTTAATACACACGTCTTTGGTACATTATCCATGGTTCGTGCTTTCGCACCTATTCTTGCAAAGAATGGTGGGGGATCAATTCTGAATATTCTTTCCGTATTATCTTGGGTTAGTATGGGAAGTGAAGGCGCGTATACGGCTGCAAAGGCGGCAGAGTGGGGACTGACAAACGTACTGCGCTTAAATCTGTATCCTCAAAATGTGAGAGTTGCTAGCTTGCATGTGGGATTTATGGACACAGACATGACGGCAGGTGTTGAAGCTCCCAAAGCCAACCCCGCGGATATTGCAAAAATTGCTATTGATGGTATAGAGTCCGACAGCTTTGAAATTGTCGCCGACGACGTGAGCCGCACTGTCCAAAGCGGTCTAGCCGGCGGTGTTGCTGCGATATACCCACAGCTATCCTAATACGTTAAGCCAGGTATTATTGGTTGACCTTGCTTGGGTAAACTTTGACTATAAAAGTTCGCTTCATTTACCTTGACGGACAAGGGAACTTGCGTGTTGAAAATACGGATGATATTGCCGTAATAGTCCTCTATTGAACATTGGGAGGATTCAGGATCTTTTTGCGTAATTGGGGTGTCACCGTTAACAAGAAGCAAGCTGGCACAATTATGACGAAGATCATGAATATTGAATGGCAAAGCCGTCTTCAGAAAATTCTGGAGGGCTTTTTTTTTATTTCCCAGCGATGATGCCATTTGCGAAGAAAAGGAGGGCTGTGATTAAGAGGAAGGTAGGCAAACTCAACGATTGACCTCGTCTTTTCACGTGTTGATTGGAAATTTCATTTTTAACAGTAAATTCAATTTATGATCATGATTTTCAGAAAAATAAAGAAATTAACAGAAAACATTAGAATGGCCTGTTTATTTTGGAGTATATAGCTTTATACATATCTTTATAGAAAAATATGTATTTTTTTGAACATTGAGCAAAATCCGTATTGGAACTATGATGAAACTGGTTCTTATTTCCAATGAAAGAAAGAAGGCGATCGAATCGGTCACACTCACCGTCTTAGGCACCATGATATGCCCGCATGCAAATGTATCTTGCAATCGCTACGTTTCGTAAGTGAAGAGCGGAAATTATGAATTGAAGTGCAGTCATGGATGTATTGTGTCTTGAACACAGCGAAAGGAATGTGAATTTTTATGAAAAAAGTAGCTTTAGTAAGCCCGTTGAGAACAGCGGTCGGCTCTTTTAACAAAACCCTTGCGCCCCTAAGCGCTCCTGAATTGGGAGCAACTGTGATGACAGCATGCCTTCAGCAAAGCAAATTAGAGCCTGCTTTGATTGATCAAATTTATTTGGGAAATGTTCTTCAAGCAGGCAATGGCCAAAATCCTGCCAGACAGGCGGCCCTAAAAGCAGGTATCCCCATCGATGTACCGGAAACAACGATAAACACGGTTTGCGGTTCTGGACTTCATGCTGTCGCTTTAGCCTACAATTCAATATTGGCGGAACAAGGAAACATCGTCCTGGCCGGAGGCATGGAGAGCATGTCGAACGCCCCTTATCTGCTAAGGAATGCAAGAAACGGCTACAAGCTTGGCAACGGTGAATTGGTAGACTCCCTGGTGGCCGACGGCCTAACGTGCCCGATCAACAATTATCACATGGGAATTACCGCAGAAAATGTTGCCGAGAAATATGGAATTTCAAGACTTGAGCAAGATGAATTTGCCTATGAAAGCCAGATAAAGGCTGTAGAAGCAAAAAACAAGAAGGCTTTTGAAGAAGAGATTGTTCCGGTCACGATTAAAACCAAAAAAGAAACTATTGTTTTCACAGAGGACGAACACATAAGAGGAAATACAACGAAAGAAAAACTTGCTCATTTAAAAACTGCGTTTAAGGAGAACGGAACGGTTACCGCCGGAAATTCTTCGGGAATCAATGATGGCGCGGCGGCTATGCTTGTAATGTCGGAAGACAAATGTAAGGAACATGCGTTAAAGCCGTTGGCATATATCAAGGGTTATTCACTTGTTGGCGTTGACCCTGCATATATGGGAATGGGGCCGGTGAAAGCCATTTCGTCACTTCTTAAGCAACAGGGAATATCCATCGATGCCATTGATCTTTTTGAAATTAATGAAGCGTTCGCCGCACAAGCATTAGCGGTATTAAAAGAGCTCGGGGTCAGTCCGGAGAAGGTGAATGTCAATGGCGGCGCGATCGCGATCGGACATCCTGTCGGTGCAAGCGGTGCTAGGGTATTGGTTACGTTGGTTCATGAAATGGTGCGAAGATCTTCACGTTACGGCATAGCCTCGTTATGCATCGGAACGGGAATGGGAATAGCGATGCTGGTTGAAAATGCGCTCATTTAAAGTGCGCGTACGACATTGAATCCACTTCGTGATAAAAAGCTAACTTTTTGGACTACCTCTTAAAAGGAAGGGAGATCGCTATGAATCAAAAAGATGTACTTTCACTCCAATCCATGCCTGCCGCCAGCGCCAGTTATGGGCGTCCGCCATGCCGCTTTATCAACCGGGAATTTTTTATAATTACCTATGAATCTGATCCCGCTGCGATTAGACAGGCGGTCCCGGAGCCTCTTCAGCCGGATGGAAGCAATACGGTTTCCTATGAATGGATCAAGATGCCCGACTCATCTGGTTTAGGAAGCTATGAGGAAAGTGGTATTGTCATTCCGTGTACTTTTCATGGAGAACCCTGTAATTTTGTTGCCCAAATGTATTTGGATAATGCACCTGCTATTCTTGGGGGACGTGAAATCTGGGGATTTCCTAAAAAATGGGCGAAGCCTCGCCTGGCCGTTGAGGAGACGGAGACGCTGACGGGTACACTGCATTATAATAACGTCCTGGTGGCCATGGGAACCATGCCTTTCAAATATAACATTCTTGATGAAAAGGAAACGGCTAAAGCCATCGCAAAAACACAAGTTAATTTAAAATTAATACCTGATGTTGACGGTACCCCCAAAATTGCTCAGTTAGTAGCGTATAATCTCGAAAACATTACTGTAAAAGGCGCCTGGTCAGGGCCTGCCAGATTAAGCCTAATCCCTCATGTCAATGCTCCTGTGGCAGATTTGCCGGTTAAAGCTTATACGGGCGGAAAACATTTTATTGCCGATTTAACGCTTCCATATGGAAGAGTCCTTTACGATTATCTCCAATAAAGTTTGCTTTTCTAAATCAATTTCATAATACCTCTGGCTGCTTTAATCAGGGCTGGGTATAGATCAAAACGGTTCAATTTGTCTATATCCAGTTTCAAGTATTGGGATTTAATGAGTTATGAACTGATTATCCTAAAAATATATATATAAGGAGAAGGAACCATGAATAACAAAGTAATCTCCACTGAAGAAGCAGTTAAAAAGGTCAAAGACGGAGACACGGTGATGGTCGGAGGTTTTCTGGCAGGAGGCTTTCCAGAGGATCTGGTGCGTGCACTTGTCGACACAAATTCCGCCAGCAATCTTACGGTTATTTCCAATGACACAGGCACACCGGAATTATCGATCTATAAACTTGTAAAAAGCGGCAGAGTAAAGCGGATTTTTGCATCCTATATCGGCTCCAATCCGGAAACGGGAAGGCTCCTTATGACGAAAGAAGCGGAGGTCCAACTCTTCCCGCAAGGCACGCTCGCGGAAAAAATACGGGCAGGAGGAGCCGGTTTGGGCGGTGTTTTAACCCCTGTAGGTGTAGGCACCATTGTAGAGGAAGGAAAAAAGAAAATAGAAATTGACGAAAGGGAATATTTGCTCGAACTCCCGCTCAAAGCGGATGTGGCACTAATCAGAGCCCATAAGGCTGATGAAGCGGGGAATCTTGTCATCAACGGCTCTTCACGCAACTTCAATATGGTTATGGCTACAGCGGCAGAGTATGTAGTTGCTCAGACAGACGAATACGTAAAGACGGGAGAAATTGACCCCAATCATGTCAACGTTCCCGGAATATTTGTCGACGCAATTGTAAAGGTGGGTGGAAACGCATGAATAACAGAGAATTAATTGTTCGGAGAATAGCCCAGGAATTCAAAAATGGCGAAGTTGTCAACCTTGGTGTTGGAATGCCTACAATGGTAGTGGACTATATCCCCGAAAACATTCATATTATGCTGCAGGCTGAGAACGGAATCCTCGGTGTAGGCCCCAAAGCCGCTCAGGGAAAAGAAAAACTCGATTGTATCGATTCAGGCGGAAACTACGTTACAACTACGGAAGGAGCTTGCTTTTTTGACAGTTCGCTTTCATTTTCCATCATCCGCGGAGGGCATGTGGATATCACCGTTTTGGGAGCCCTGGAGGTCGATGAGAAAGGCAACCTTGCAAGCTGGATGATCCCGGGGAAAAAGGTGCCGGGCATGGGGGGAGCCATGGATTTGGTGGTGGGAGCCAAGCGAGTGATTGTAGCCATGGAGCATGTGAACAAAAATGGGGCGCCGAAAATACTGAAACAATGCAAGCTGCCCCTGACCGCTGTAAATGTTGTAAAGACCATAGTAACCGAAAAGGCTGTCATCGATGTTATTCCGGGTAGAGGGCTGATGCTGAAGGAAATTGCTCCGGGTTTGTCGGTGGAAGACGTTCAAATGGCAACAGAGGCTAAGCTGATGGTTTCACCACATTTGAAGGCCATTGCAGTGTAAAGGTCACCATACTTACGATTTTACAAGCTCTTGAATTTCCTAAATGGAGATTTGAGAGCTTTTTTTGTGGAGTTTCGGCCGAGGCTTGCTTCGTTCGATGACACAGGCAGCCGACATAGATGATCTCCGTAATGCAATCCAGGTAAGAAAAGTCCACCTATCCCAACTATTCGCTACCGTTTTGGAAAGGGTTATCTGATATATTTTAAAAAGAAAGCGGTAACAGAAATACTGACGAAAGAAGGAAATGCGATGAACGATGAATTGCAGCATGGGCCAGGTTCCAACAATGCGAGACTGGAGGAAGTTCTTGACGACAGGAAATTTTTGGGGCATCCAAAGGGCGTGGGAGCTTTAGCGGCTGGTAATTTTTTTAATTCTTTCGCTTGGGGAGCCTTGTACGCGATTTTGATCTTTTATCTTTATTCTCCGTTTACGAAGGGATTGGAATTTACGCAAGGTCAGGCCGCATCCATGGTAACGGCGATGGGAGCGTGTAATTCGATCTTTGGCATTTTGGGGAGCTGGCTGGCGGACCGGGTTTTGGGTATGCGCAAAGCCTTGATCATAGGGAACATCGTAAAAGGGATCGCTTTTGGGATTCTGGCCATTCCATCCTTTTCCCTCACCCAAGGGAGAATTTTTGCATTCATCGCCTTATTTTTAATGTCGCTTCCAATTATGGGGGCGAGCAATGCTTCTCTGACAGGCCAACTGTATCGCAAAACCGATAATGGAAGACGTGACGCCGCTTTTACGATTCATTCCATTGCTAACAATATTGCCGGTCTAATCGCTCCGGTGTTAGTCGGTCAAATTGGCATGAAAAACTACCATATTGGCTTTCTTATCGCTGCCGTGGCTGCTTTTCTCTATGGTGCCGTTATCTTTTTCACCCAACACAAGTTTTTTGGGCCCCTGGGAGAAAAGCCGATCAAGCCTCTTGAGGAAGGGAAGTTCGGTAAAATATTTGTCCGATTTATGTTAGTCCTGATTGTTTTAATCGGCACCATTGTAGCATTGGTCCTGGAAAAAGTGATTTCTTTCCAGGGAGTGCTGAATATTATTACTTCGGCGACCTTTATTATTCCGATTGTCTTCCTGACCAATCTGCTGAGTAAAAAAGATTTAACGGCTCTTGATCGAAGAAGAATGAAGCCTTTCCTCAAATTGTTCTCGGCACAAATCGTGATGGCGCTCTGCGGAGTTATGTTGACCTCGACGGTGGCTATTTTCATAGACCAGAAAATTAACCGCAATATTTTGGGATTTGAGGTCGCTCCAGGATCGGTCGGGACCATCTACACCGTCTTAGGTCTGATACTGGCGCCGGTCTTTGTATGGCTTTGGACAAAGACACGCGCAACGCATATTCGTACAACATATAAATACGGCTTGGGCATCATCTTTTCAGCCTTTGGCTACGGCTTATTAACCATTCCGATTGTCCTGTTTAAGGACCAGGCTCCGTACAGCTTGTGGTGGATGGTATTTTATTACCTGTTCCTAACCTTCTCGGATAATTTGGTCTGGCCGATCGGTTCCTCTTTTGTGGCCAAATTGTCACCTGAGGCTTATGATACCCAGATGCAGACCGCCTGGGGGCAAGCCGGCACGATAGGGAACGGAATCGCCTTGATTTTGTTCAACTTCTACCAGACGGCGGATCAGCAAATGAATTTGTTTCCAATTATGACCGGACTTTTGCTTGTTACGGCCTTACTCATCTTTGGTTTCTCCAAAAATATTGAGAAGGACATGGTATAAAATACAAAGTGCTGACAGAGCCATTTGTCGGCGCTTTTTTGAAAGGGAGCGAATGGGTGTGCCAATTGTCTATCATGAAAAGTCTAGGCAGTTTCATCTATTCAATAATGAGATCAGTTATATTTTCGGTATTATGTCCAATCATCAGCCGGGGCATTTGTATTATGGCAAAAAAATCCGCGACCGTGAGGACTTTACGCATCTTCTGGAACTGGGCTTCCGCGACATGTCCCCTTGTGTTTTTGAGGGCAATGCCAAGTTTTCGCTCGAACAGGTCAAACAAGAGATTTCCATATTCGGCTCAGGGGATCTGAGACATTGCGGATTGCATATTCTCCAGGAAGATGGCAGCCGTACCGCTTGTTTTGAATACATGAATCATAAGATTCTCCCCGGTAAACCTTTGCTTGAAGGATTGCCTGCAACTTATGTGGAGACTGACGGGGAAGCACAAACGCTTTGTATTTTTTTGATTGATAACTGGCTTGGTTGTCAAGTGGAATTGCAGTACACCATATACAGTGACTTGCCTGTATTGACTAGAAGCATAAGGATAAGCAATTCAGGAGAGCAAAAAATACAGCTTGATTCCGCGATGAGCTTGAATCTGGATCTTCCGGACAAAGATTATGAAATGATCGAACTAACCGGAGCTTGGGGAAGGGAGCGGCATATTCAAACACACGTGCTTCATCCGGGCATTCAGAGTATTTATAGTTTGCGAGGACATAGCAGTCATAATTATAATCCGTTCATCGGATTAAAAAGGAAAGGGACAACAGAATTTTTCGGGGAAGTGATCGGATTTAGCCTGATTTATAGCGGCAACTTTTTGGCTCAAGTAGAGGTGGACACTTACGATGTAACGCGTGTTATGATGGGGATTCACCCGCATGGATTCAGTTGGAGTTTGCTGCCGGGAGAAAGCTTCCAGACGCCCGAAGTCGTGATGGTTTATGCGGATAAAGGGTTGAATCAAATGAGCCAGGCCTTTCATGAGCTCTATCGAACACGATTAGTGAGAGGAACCTGGAGAGACAGGACGCGGCCTATTTTAATTAATAACTGGGAAGCTACTTACATGAAATTTAATGAAGAGAAAATATTGGGGATTGCGCGGTCGGCCGCCGAGTTGGGAATTGAGCTATTTGTGCTGGATGATGGATGGTTCGGTGAGCGAAATACGGATACGACCTCATTGGGGGACTGGTATCCTAACAAGGATAAATTGCCTGACGGGATTTCCGGTCTTGCCCGTAAAATAACGGATTTAGGCCTGAAATTCGGACTTTGGTTTGAACCGGAGATGATTAGCAAGGAAAGCGAACTTTATCGGAACCACAGCGATTGGACGTTGTCTGTTCCTTATCGCTCCATGAGCCCGGGTCGCAACCAATACGTATTGGACTTGACGAAGGCCGAAGTCATTGATTTTTTGGATGAAGCTATGAGTAAAATACTGACCGAATCGGACATCTCTTACGTAAAATGGGATATGAACCGCTCCATGTCGGAAGTATTCTCCGCAGGCAGAGAGAGCGATTTTCAAGGAAAAGTGTATCATCAATACATTTTAGGATTGTATGAACTATTCGAACGACTGACCCGTAAGTTTCCGGAAGTGTTATTTGAATCTTGTGCCAGTGGAGGAGGCAGGTTTGATCCAGGCATGCTGTATTTCTGTCCGCAAGGCTGGATTTCAGATGATACGGATGCGATTGAGCGATTGAAAATCCAATACGGCACATCTTTCGTATATCCAATTAGCAGTATGGGGTCTCATGTTTCGGCGGTCCCTAACCATCAAACCAACCGCAGCACTTCACTTGTCACACGAGGAGATGTGGCTTATTTCGGAACCTTCGGATATGAGCTGGATTTAAACCTGCTATCCGATGCGGAAAAAGCAACGATAAGGAAACAGATCGACTTTATGAAAGAGAACCGGGAGCTCATACATCAGGGGATCTTCTATCGACTGGTTAGTCCATTTGAAGGAAATGTAACTGCATGGATGATATTGGCAAAGAATAAAAACCGCGCCATTGTGGGGTATTATCGTACACTTACCGAAGTAAATGTAGGGTATAAGCGGTTGAAACTAGCAGGTCTGGATACGGATAAAAAGTATCGTGTTGCCCATGCCGACGAACGTTACTACTATGGAGACGAATTGATGGAAATCGGAATCTTGCTGAACGACAGCACTTCCGGAGACTATCTATCCAAAGTTCCAAAGGGAGATTTTCTGTCCAGATTGTTTATTCTGGAAGCTGAATAATAGCAGACGAACAGCAAGAACCCGAACCGTCAGGTCTGGGTTCTTGCTGTTTATCGGTAATAGTTAGCTATCAGGCGCTCAGAATCGGCGGGATATATCAATCATTTTTTGTTAAAGTGCTTGCGATAAAAAGTTTTTCGATACTGCGTTGGGGTGACGGTCTCAAATTTTTTAAACAGGCGCATGAAATATTTCGAATCATCATACCCGACTTCCGAAGCGATTTCGATAATGCTCAGATCTGTCTCGGTTAACAATTCTTTAGCGTGTTTCAGTCTGAATTTAATAATCTGTTCCGAAATTCCGATTCCTGTGTTTTGCTTGTAAATTCGGGATAAATAGTTTTTGTTATACTTAAAATGATTCGCAATGTGTTCGAGTGTGATATTCTCAAAGGCATGAATTCTGATCCAGTCCTGAATCGGTTGCAACTGGTTTCCGTTAAAATTTTTTTGTATCAGATAATTCGTAATTTCCGAGGTCAATTCGTATAAGAGGCAGGATAAATAAGCGTTCAAGTAATTTTTATGTTTCTTTTCCTCGTATAAATCGAGCAGTTGATTAAACATGATATGGAAGCGCCTGGAGTCTACTTTGTTGGTGTAAACGGGCAAAATAATCATCCGGTCCAGATCGTTTTCGCTAATTTCCTGGATGACCTCCGCTTCTGTTTTAAGTTTTAAACAGGCTGCTGAAAAATGAAGCCAGTGAAATTTCATACGGCCTTGGTAAACTTTAAGTCCCCGGTGAAGCGTGTTAGGAGGGACAACAAGAATCTCACCCGTTTCAATAGCGTAGGGAACATTGTTGCTTTCGATGTACAGGGTCGAATCCACGGGGCTGATGATTTCATAACTATCGATGATTCTTTCTTTGTGGATCCAGGGCTGATCTGTAATAAAAGTGCCAGCGGACAAGAAGGTGGCCTGCTCCAAATACTCTTTATCAACGAAGTACATCATAAGACCCTCCAATTCGAATCTGCCATATAGTAAATATAATCCACCTAATCTTTTTTTCAACTACTTACTTTAAAAATGTTTTCTTGTAACATGAATGGTGTAAAAGCGATTTTAAAAGTTGGGTTAGGAGGAAAACCGATGTCAAATAAACGGAGTGATCTGGAAATCGTTCAAGGGGATATTGAGGTTTTGCACCTAGGAAATTTGAAGACGGTTGAGTTCGATATTCATTTACCGTCTGAAGGCAAAAATGGTTCTAAAATTACTTGGGTGTCGAAAGATGATCGTTGGATTGACGGTTCGGGGAAAGTACACCAGCCCGAGTACGGGAAGGGGGATCGGGTGGTTCCAATTACCGCGACCTTTCAGTATGGAGAGGCGAGCCATCAAAAGATTTTTGAAGTTAAAATTTTGGAGGAGAAAAATAGAATCCAGGTCGAAAAAGTCTTTCCCGTCGTTATAAAGCAGGAAGTGAACAAGGAATTTCACTTGCCTTCCGCGATCACCATTCGAACCGTAAGCGGGGATATCCTGGCCCATTCCGTAACATGGCACGGGGGAGAAAATCGTTGTTTTTCGGAAGTCGGTGAGCAAAAAGCTGCTGGCTATTTGACGGATACGCATTATGAGGTAGAGGCTGTTATCTTCATTGAGAGCAGGATTAAAAACAAGAGCAATAAAGCACCTCAACTGCATGACATTTCGATACAAAAAGTACATCTGGAAGGCCCCTCTTTGTTGAAATCCGCGCAGAATCGGAGACTGCAATTTTTATTGACAGTCAATGATGATCAAATGCTATACAATTTTAGGAAGGCCGCCGGTTTGGATACATTAAATGCACCGGCCATGGTCGGGTGGGACTCGGATGAAAGCTTACTGAAAGGGCATACCACCGGCCATTATCTCTCCGCTCTGGCTTTATGCTATGCATCCACGGGGAATGAACGGATTCACCAAAAATTGGCTTACATGGTCGATGAGTTAAACAAAGTGCAGCTGGCCTTCGAGGCGGATGATCGTTACCATTCCGGATTTCTTAGCGCCTATTCCGAAGAGCAGTTCGATTTGCTGGAAGTGTATACACGATACCCGGAGATTTGGGCTCCCTACTATACCTTGCACAAAATATTAGCCGGCTTGTTGGATAGTTATCATATAGCGGGAATAGAACCGGCGCTGGTCATTGCCGACAAATTGGGGGACTGGATTTACAACCGGTTAAGTGTACTGCCGCATGAACAATTGAAAAAAATGTGGGGCTTGTATATTGCCGGCGAATTTGGCGGCATCAATGAATCGCTGGCCGAACTCTATACTTACACGCAAAAGGAACATCATATTGCTGCTGCAAAGCTGTTCGATAATGATCGTTTGTTCTTTCCGATGGAACAACAAGTGGATGCTTTGGGCGCAATGCATGCCAATCAGCACATTCCACAAATCGTAGGCGCATTCAAGATTTTCGAGGCTACCGGGGAACAAAAATATTATGATATCGCAAAGTTTTTCTGGGAATCTGTTGTGGACGCGCATATCTACTCCATCGGAGGAACCGGTGAAGGGGAAATGTTTAAGCAGCCGCACAAAATAGGTGCGCATCTTACGGAACATACGGCTGAAACCTGTGCTTCATACAATTTGCTGAAACTGACCAAGCAGCTATATGTGTATGAGAAGGATGTAAAGTACATGGATTATTACGAAAGAACAATGATAAACCATATTCTTTCTTCGACGGATCATGAATGCCTGGGTGCCAGTACGTACTTTATGCCGACTAGTCCAGGCGGACAAAAAGGATATGATGAGGAAAATTCCTGCTGTCACGGTACGGGATTAGAAAACCACTTCAAGTATGCCGAAGCGATTTTCTTCGAGGATGCCGATTCCTTATATGTCAACCTGTTCGTTCCATCGGCATTGAATGATGAAGGTAAGGGATTGCAGGTTGTACAATCCGTACCGGAAATTTTCAACGGTGAAGTCGAAATTCACATTGAAACGTTGACGAGAACGAATTTAAGAGTTCGCATTCCCTACTGGCACCAAGGAGAAGTCACGGCCTTGGTAAATCATACAAAAGTGAATACTGTAGAGGAGAACGGTTACCTTGTTCTTTCGCAAAAGTGGAACAAAGGAGATAAAGTGACCATGAAATTTACACCTCGGCTGCGCCTGGAGCATACACCGGATAAAGCCGACATCGCATCTCTGGCCTTTGGCCCCTATATTCTAGCCGCTGTCTCGGACCAAAAAGATTATTTTGAATTGTCGGCGAATCAGGGGAATCTCCCGGAAAAATTTGAGCGAGTGGCAAATTCAAATCGTTTTATCTTCAAGGATTTGAATCTCGAATTTGCGCCACTAGCTGAACTGAACCATGAACACTACCATTTATATATAAAGACCAAATGATTAGACCAGAAGGGGGGGAGAAATCAATAAATCCCCCTCTTTTTTCTAGTTAAAACGGAGGCTATGGGTGATGAAGCGAATCGAACGTTTACTGAAGAAAATGGCGGAGGAAAAGCTGCCGGCCATGTACGTAAGCAATCCGAAGAATGTCCGTTATCTGTGCGGGTTTACAGGGGAGGATTCATCTTTGATC
Organism: Paenibacillus kribbensis; assembly: GCF_001705305.1. Classification (GTDB taxonomy): domain Bacteria; phylum Bacillota; class Bacilli; order Paenibacillales; family Paenibacillaceae; genus Paenibacillus; species Paenibacillus kribbensis_B. The sequence continues at coordinate 498,580 of NZ_MCBP01000001.1, read as the reverse complement.
CTTTCTGAAGCTGCTGTTTTTTTCATTACGGACAGCCGCTATGTGGAACAGGCCCGCGAAGAGTTAAGTGATCTGATTCAGATTGTGTGCTGGACTCGATCTATGATGGCCGAAACAGCAGAAATCATCCGTAAGCATCATATTCAAGAGATTGGATTTGAAGGATTCCATTTAAGCTACAGCGATGGAGAGCTTTTCAAGTCGTTGGTCCAAATCAAAACCAGAATAGCGGATGGTTGGATAGAGGAGTTCAGAGCGGTTAAAGACGATGATGAAATCTCCAAAACTTTAGAGGCCGTAAAAATAGTTGATCAAACGTTTATGCACATTTTAAATTTTATACGGCCGGGAATTTCCGAGAAGCAGGTGGCAACGGAACTGGAGTATTTCATGAAGCGTATCGGGTCCGAGAGAACCCCCTTCGAAACCATCGTTGTATCCGGCATCCGGTCTGCTTATCCCCACGGAGTAGCCAGCGAGAAAATCATCGAACTGGGAGATATGGTGACCCTGGATTTTGGTGCCACCTTCCAAGGATATTCATCAGACATGACCAGAACGGTTGCGGTTGGCAAGCCTGATTCACGCCTTAGTGAAATTTATGATTTGGTTTTGGAGGCGGAGTTGGCGGGTGTGAACGCTATTTGTCACGGGATGAAAAGCAAAGAGTTGGATTCGATTATCCGTAGTCCATTTGTAAGAGAAAATATGAATGATCGATTTAATCATGGTGCTGGCCACAGCATTGGACTGGATAATCATGAAGCGCCTTTTATCAGTTATCGGTCCGAAGAAGAATTCGTGGAGAATATGATTATGACGGTTGAACCGGGTTTATACTTACCAGGCCTTGGGGGAGTTCGGATTGAGGATGATGTTCTGGTCAGAAAAGAGAAGAGCCAGGTGTTGACAGGATCTCCGAAAAAGGATCTGATCGAATTGCCGTTTTATGAATAATTCTTGATGAGTAGCTAATAGAGAAAAAATAATAGTATATTATTAGTTATGACAAGTAGCATTCTACGCAATTATAGACGAAATTCAGATGAAGCTATGGAAAGGTTGGAGGAAAGATGGAAAAAGCTACTTTTGCAGGTGGATGCTTCTGGTGTATGGTGACTCCATTTGAGGAGCTGCCTGGCATTCATGGCATTGTCTCAGGCTATACTGGAGGGACGGTTCCCGATCCGACCTACGAACAAGTTAAAACAGGAACTACAGGTCACTATGAAGTGGTGCAGATTACGTTTGAGCCTGAACTGTTTCCATATGAAAAGCTGCTGGAATTGTATTGGCCGCAAACAGATCCTACCGATGGGGAAGGTCAATTTCAGGATCGGGGTACACAGTATAAGCCGGCTATTTTTTATCATACGGAGCGGCAGCGGGAGCTTGCGCAACAGTCCAAGGAGCAGTTGGCACACAGCGGACGCTTTGATAAGCCAATCGTAACGGAAATCCTTCCGGCTTCGATATTTTATCCAGCTGAGGAGTATCATCAGGATTACCACAAGAAAAATGTAAAGCACTATAAGGAAGATCGCGCCCAATCAGGTCGTGATGAATTTATCAACAAGAATTGGTAAACGATTTTAAATATACGCTTTTACGATTCTGAGGCAGGTCAGAATTCCTCGGTCTGCCTTATACATATTTAGACGAGGTTACTCACACAATGAAGGGACAGAGAAGGAGGCTGACCCGCAATGAGTAAACGACGGAAGCTGAACATGAGAAATATCATTAAAAAAGCGATACAGGCATTTCGTGATCGGAACCAGCGAACGTATGCGCATGTTTATCACCCAAGCTCTAAAATACGAAGAACCGCTGTGGTCTGTATTTCGGTCTGTTTGATGTTCATGGTGTGCGGAACTGCTTGGAGCATGGGAACTGATATTGCAAAAGCAACAGACAAGCAGGAACGGGAGAAAAAAATGGTTGCCATCATTATCGATGACATGGGGAACAACATGAAAGGGACAGAGCAGATTTTACAATTACCCGTTAAAATCACGGTGGCTGTGATGCCCTTTCTGCCTACAACCCAACAGGATGCCATAGAAGCGCATAAGCGCGGTCATGACGTCATCGTTCATCTGCCCATGGAGCCAAAGCAGGGAAAGCCGGAATGGCTTGGACCGGGAGCGATTAAGGCCAATATGACGGATGACGAAGTACGCGCCAAGGTGACAGCAGCCATTAAGGATGTCCCTTATGCGATAGGGATGAACAACCATATGGGTTCCAAAGTCACCTCAGACAAGCGCATTATGTCCATTGTTCTTGATGTTTGCAAGGAGCATGGGCTATTTTTTGTCGATAGCCGTACAAATTATTGGTCTGTGGTACCTGAACTTGCCGCTGAAAAGGGAATGCCACCCGTGCGCAATGATATTTTTCTGGACGATACTCATACGCTCGCCCATGTGAATCGGCAAATTACGAAGGTGATTGAATGGCTGGACAAGCACGACACCTGCGTAACGATTGGACATGTTGGTGTAGCTGGCAAGTACACGTCCTCGGCCCTTCAATCCTCGGTTCCTACGCTAAAAGATCATGCCAAGTTTGTGGGCATTAGCGATCTGGTGCGTTCTGTATGGGGATGGAAGGGAAATCCTGCGGCCAACACTACCATACCGTCAGATGTGCAATAATGCCTTCGGCTATAGCCTCAGCAATGTTTTTCTGTCCGCGATCCGCTGAAAGCATGGCTCTGTCTTGTGCATTACTGATAAATCCCGTTTCCACAATTACTGCGGGATGCTGGATTGTATTCAGAAGATAAAAGGGTTTTCCGTAAACGGTTTCTCTGTTCATGCAGAATAAGCGGTTTAATGAATGCTGAATTCGCTCAGCTAACAGAAAACTGCCGCCTTCATCCTGATATAAAACAATCGGTCCCCGTTTTTCGGAGCGCTTGGCCCAATTCACATGGAGGCTTACAACCAAGGAGGTAGGCAGCTGCTCGGTGAGACTTTTGCGCTGGGCAAGGTCTTTTAAGTGTCTCGATTTGGAGGAAAGCCAGCGGTTGTCGTCACTCAGTGCATAATCCTTGTCCCGATTCAGGACAGCAGGATAGCCCTGCGAGCGCAAAATCAGGTACAGTTTTTGACCGATGGCAAGGTTGATATCTTTTTCCAAAAGTTTTTTGTGACTTGTTCCGCCATCCACACCGCCATGGCCGACATCGATCAGGACAACAGGCTTGGCAAACGCATGATAGGGTGAAGATGCGCTGGATTGACCATCTGTGGTCTTGTTCAGTTCAGTGCTTTTTTCACTGGGCTGAGTAGCTGCATCAACAAAAGGCGTAAATACAGAACTGCAAAGGATGCATAAACTCATCCCAAGTCCTGTCAGCCATATCTTGTTCAATTTCTTATTTTGCACGTTCTATTCCTCCAGTAGACGGATTGATTGCAGCATTGCTGCCTCCAAATAAATCATTAGCTATCGGGTACAGATGATGTTGAAGATAGTATGTTCCATTTAAGGGAAACCATGCATAGTTATTCCCGTAGGGATTAGATTTTTTGAAAAATGAGCAAGCTAGGTTTATCTGCACCTAACGCATAAATCCGATATTTCCAAGTAGCTCGAATGGAAATGCTAAGGAGCAGATTGAAGGAGGTTGTACAGGATGGCGAAGAGTGACGAGTTGGTGACATATATTACGGAGCGGATTGTTCGGTATATCGAAACGCCGCGTGATGTGCGACGGAGTCAAAAACAGGCCAGAGAGCCGTGGATGAACAAATGGTTTGGCATGCTGCCACTCGCTCTTAAAATGTGGATAAAATCCACACGCAGAAGACGAAGGGAGAGACATTGAACCTGCGAAAGAGACCACAATGGGCATAGGGTATGCCGTTTGAGGTCTCTTTTTATGTTGCAGAGATTATTTCGGATGACTTCGTCATTGTAATAGCTAAGAGTCCAAACGATAAAATTCGCCAGCTGACAGCAACTGTTTTAGGGGTACAAAACGGGAGAGGCCACTGTGCTGGGTTAGCGCATATATAATTGGATGTGACGGATCATCTGGGGATGTCCAGGATTGATACCCGTTAATGGATAAGGGACCGCCAAAAGCAAAGTTGATGCTTGTGGCAGAAAATATAATACGTGGTGATGTACGCAGCGTGTCTTTCAATTGGTTTGCGTTATGGATGGAAAGCTTTTGCTTGGATTGAAGCCAGCCAAGATCGTCATAGGGGTCAAAGGGATCAGCCGAGAAAGTAACAGATTGCGCCTGTGTTTGCAAAAAGTTGACAGTTGAAGGGGGTGTGTGATTGCGGAGCTTATGTTTCCAGCTCCCATCTGCTACTTCTACCGGCAACGGATCACCGGTAACGGCATCAATACATAATTCGCTGCCTGTAGAGGAACGTACCAGCCAGTAGGCTAATAGCGGTTCCTCATACATAGGTGTGATTTGCAGCTTGTCGCTGGATGAAAATTCGGTCTCTGCGAGAGACTTAAGGGATTGGCGAAGCACATTCATACTGTATGGCCCGCCTGGACCGTTCCCGTATTCGTTAAGCTGATAAACGCCATTTGTGTCTGTTCCGATAATCAGGTAGCCAATCGATTCTCCCGCACGGTTCACTTGAACAAGCCAACTGTGGGTTCCAGGTCCGAGTGGATGGTAGCTAAGCTCGGCATCTTTCCACTGGGCAAAAGGAGGCTGCGACGATAGAGATTGTATCGTGTCGTCCGCTGTCCGTTTTACGTCGGAAGGCACACCTTGCTCTTGAATAGGAGAATTTGCAGAGACATCACCTGCAGATTCCTGCAATGGGGAAATCTGAGAGTTTGCTTGGTAGAGGAACTCTGAGCTTACATGGTTCCCCTGAGCGGCTGAGGGAGCCGCATGGATAGAAGCGAACGGACAGATTGCGGACAGGCCGATTAGAACAGCTGCGATCATGCCCACGCTATAGTGCCCGGAATTATTTTTCTTCAAATGAAATCCACCTTTCTGCCGGCCTGCTTGGCTGGCGGAGGCATTCTTTTTTATCCAGCATACAGCTTGTCCGGTGAAAAGACTGCTGCACCTTGTCGGCGCAAAGCTTCTGACCATGTTCGCTTTTTGCTGTCGATAAATAGGGGCAGGCTCAGCAAAGCTTGTCGTTCTCATAGCGGAAACCGTTCCAGTCTGAAGCACGATGTTACAAGCTGACGATACTTCTGCATCTAGCCTGCGAAGGAACGAGAGATATCGGTTACCGCAGGTGAAATATGCCGCAGTTAATGGCGGATACGAGTACCTTGGGCTCATATTGCCATACCATTTCTTTACGACGGGCTTGATGCTGCTCCATTATGGCTTCCTTTTTGTCCACTTCTTCTTTATCCTGATCTTTCTGCTCCTTGGTTAGATCCTCGTAGTAGTGGTCAATGACCTCCAATTCCTCCCGTAATCTTTCCTTTGCTTGCTCTGCCCAGTTATAATCCTGCTGTCGGAGCTGGTCGGTGAGGTAGCTTTCAAGCGAATTGGACGCCTCGGGGACAGTTAGCTTGGCAGACTGCACATGCATATTGCCCGCCAACAGCGGGCTTAGTTGACGGGCTTCGAGCATGTCGCCAAAGTCGGACATGATTGTGCCGCTCTTGAGTGAAATGCCCAGCCAATGAAGCTCCTCTCGCTTCAAATCACAGGCAAATTCAACCTTATAGCAGACGCCGAGCCAGGCTTCGTAGACTACGGGAGAACGGGCAGTCAGCTGACGGGCATCAGGCTGCTCAAACAAATAAACATATTTTCCCCCGTCCCGTGCAGCTTCAAAAATTTGGTGCAAACGACGGCTTCCATAATGAAGCTCCTCTTGCAAAATACGTCCGGGCCCGAGCTGCGGCGATGCTGGAACATGGCCGAAGTAGCGGCCCATTACCTGATCCTGAGCGGGATTACCTGCTGCCGGAGCTGGCGATGCCTGATTAGACAATCGTTCCTGTTCCGTCCGGTAGGCTGCTCCATCAAAAATGAACGTGAAGGACATCGTCTGTGCTGGAACGCCAGTACGCTCTACGTACCCCCAATAGTAGGGCCGGTTGGTTAAGGCTTTATCCGCTTCGATAGAAAGCTTGACAGTTACATGGCTCGGCGATCTCTCGATTACGCTGCATCCGGTAGCTTCCAGATAGGTGAGGACAAAACGCTGAACTTGCTGCGAACTCATGCTCACATTAGCGGCCTCCTTTCACGCTGCGCCGATCTTTGGTCGTAGGAGCTTGCTCCATTTCCATTTTGATGGAATCCAGCGAGTGGCCCAGTGCTTGCATTTTTCGGCGAATTTCATCGTCATTGCTGGATTCAAGCATGATTTTGTACAGACTTTTTTCAATCGATTCTTTTTTCTCGAACTTCTCAAGAATGACGTCCAGTCCGCCAATGACCATTTCGAACATATTAATCTTTTCATGCAAAAGGTGAAGGATATGCTCCTCAATGGTTCCGGTTGTGGACAAGTTGAAGATATGAACATCATGCTGCTGTCCAAGCCGATGCACCCGTCCGATCCGCTGCTCTACCCGCATGGGGTTCCATGGTAAATCGAAGTTAATCATATGGTGGCAAAATTGCAGGTTAATGCCTTCACCGCCCGCTTCGGTAGCGATCATGACCTGAATGCGTCCCCGGAACAGATCCATCATCCAATCCTTGCGTCCCCGGTTCATGCCGCCCCGGTAAGGAACGGCAGACAGCCCACGGTCACGGAAATAATTCAGCAAATATTCCTGTGTAGCCCGGTATTCGGTAAAAATAATCACTTTTTCGTTCATCTGACGGATGAGTTCGAGCGCTTTTTCCGCTTTGGAATTGGCCTTGATCGCTTTAATGTGTGCGACCAAATCCCAGACGCGATCGCGCAGAGGAGAGTCCGGTGCCATCTTTTTGGACAAATTAACGAGCGTGACGAATACGGCATCCCGGCTGCTGCACACTTCCCGTTGAAGGGTAACGAGAGACAGCATACTGCTTAAATTTCCGCCATTCGCCTGATATTGCTCTTTGACAAAAGAGGTCACTCCATCGTACAGCGCCTGCTCCTCTGGTGAAAGCTCCAAATGAATGTTGGAAACATTTCGTTTGGTGAATTGAACCGGGCCCTCTCCGCGGCGATTGCGGATCATAACTTTGGATAGCTCATCCTTGAGTTGATCCTCATTTTTGGGCAGACGCTTATCCACCACGAAATTGGCTGAAAAATCGCCTTGTCTTCCCAACTGACCGGGCTTGAGCAATGTAATGAGATTAAACAGCTCTGACAAGTCATTTTGGATGGGAGTTGCCGTCAGGAGCAAACAATATTTTTTACGCAGCTTCATAATGAACTGGTAGTTGGATGTCTTTTTATTTTTCAGCTTGTGAGCTTCGTCGATAATGAGCAGATCATAATCAGTATCCAGCAGGATGCTGCTGTGTGGCTCCCGCTTGGCGGTATCCATAGAGGCCACGACGACCTCGGATGACCAGGAATATGTCTTTTTTTGGGCGACAGCGGAAATGCCAAATTTGCTGTTCAGCTCACGCACCCATTGCAGGACTAAGGAAGCGGGTACAAGAATGAGTACTTTAGCAGCAAGCCCGCGAACCAGATATTCCTTGAGGATCATTCCAGCTTCGATGGTTTTGCCCAAGCCGACTTCATCGGCAAGAATGGCGCGTCCGGACATTTGAAACAGTACCTTTCGAGCCGTATCCAGCTGATGGGGCAGTGGAGTGAGGTCTTGCAAATGCTGCAAACATTGAAGCTCATCAAAGCTCGGTACCAGCTTGGCTCTTTCCGCCTCGATTGCCAGCTGATACAGATTCCAATCTCCCCACGGGCCTCCCTTGTGCAGGCGCTGGTCCAGCTCGTCCTGCCAGCTGCGGTCAAATTGCACCGGAACAGGTAACGACGCTTGATTTTGCGTGTGCGGGGAACTTGTCGATTTGGCTTTCATGATGATTCCCTCCCTCCTGGTAGTAGCACAGTTGAAGCTCTTGGCTCTGTCACATCTATGGCATCTATTTTGCACAGATCGTAGATGTAGTATGGACGGAAAAAGATATCTTCATAACAAGAGGAATGAAATCCGTTAGCTGCCCTCCATTAACTTTTGGAGTTTGCTTTCCGTAGAGGATTGCGCGTTGGGTGTGTAAATGCTGCAGCGCAGATCGACGCCCCCCTGTACCTGAAGGGAGGTTAGGTCAAACAACATTTTGCCGGCCTTGGCATGACGAAACTCTATGAGCACCTCCGGCGCGGAGCTTACCTCGCTCTGATTCCAAAGCTCGTTGAACTCTCCGTAGGTCTGACTCATATTTTGTATAAATTGTGCATACCAAGGGTCTGTCACGTATTGTCCGTAATAGGCGCGAAAAATGGCAAGAAACCCTTTTACAAAATGCTCCCAATTGACGGCGAGACTCTTAAACTCCTTTTTGGTAAACAGCAGTTCAATCATATTGCGTTGTTCATGTGGCAGCTCGGCAAAATCCATAAAAACATGCGCTGCAGCCGCATTCCAGCCGACAATATGGCAGCGCCGATCTGAAATAATAGCAGGGCAGTAGTGCAGTTCCTGCACAATCTTTTGTAGTGAGGGGGATATGACCGTTTGCTCTGCAGGAGCAGGAGGGGCATGAAATCCGGCTTCCAGCGCCAAATCATACAAATATTTACGCTCATCTGTGTTTAACTGCAAGGCGGCTGCAATGGCGTCCAGGACAGAGGCTGACACCTTGATATCCCGCCCCTGCTCCAGCCAGGTGTACCAGGTCGTACTCACACCAGCCAGCTGAGCCACTTCTTCTCTGCGCAAGCCGGGTGTTCTGCGACGTGATCCTTGGGGCAGGCCAACCATATGCGGGTGTAGACGAGCTCTTTTTGTTTTGAGAAAAGCAGATAATGCTTCCAGGCGTGCCTCGGTTTTCATAGGTATTTTCACTCCATTTTTCCTATAGTAGTGTTTATTATACCAGGATAAACAAACACTTGTAATAGGATAAACCGAGGGTAAAATGAGGATTGTAAGTAAGTTACCGAGCAGGAGGAATGAATAGCTATGCAAAGAGTAGTAATAACAGGTATGGGTGTCGTGTCGCCACTGGGCAATGAAGTAAACACATTGTGGAAAAATTTGCTGGAAGGCAATTCAGGTATACGTAAAATTGATACATTCGAAGTGTCTGATTTGAAAGCACAAATCGCCGGGCTGGTACAGGATTTTGATGCAGAAAAACAATGGGGACGCAAGGATGCCAGACGAATGGATCGGTTTACTCAGTTTGCATTGTATGCGGCAGAGCAAGCGCTGAAGGATTCAGCTCTGGATCTGGATCATATCAATCTGGAGCGCGTCGGGGTCTATGTGGGATCAGGAATCGGCGGTTTGGACACGCTGGTAGACAATGTAGAGGTGATGTTAAACCGTGGTCCGGGCAGAGTTAGTCCGACACTGGTGCCGATGATGATCTCCAATATGGCTGCTGCTCAAATTAGTATCGCATTCGGAACGATGGGCCCTACGCTGTCGCCTGTTACGGCCTGCTCTATCGGGAATACGGCGATTGGCGAAGCGTTTCGGACCATCCGTACAGGGGACGCGGACGTCATTTTTGCCGGTGGAGCAGAAGCGGCGGTTACCCGATTAGCCTTGGCCAGCTTCTCTAATGCGACGGCCTTGTCAACACGCAATGAGGAGCCTTCGATTGCCAGTCGACCGTTTGATCAGGACCGGGATGGTTTTGTCATGAGTGAAGGCGCAGGTATTCTGGTGCTGGAGTCGCTGGAACACGCCATCCAGCGTGGGGCGGAAATCTATGGCGAGGTCATCGGCTATGGAGCCAGCTCGGATGCCTATCATATGGTTGCACCGCATCCCGAAGGAACCGGGGCTTATCTGGCGATGAAAGCGGCCCTTCATTCGGCCCGTATCACTCCTGAAGAAGTGGACGTGATCAGCGCCCATGCAACAAGTACATCGGTGGGAGATATAGCTGAGACCCGCGCGATTCACAAGCTATTTGGCGACTATGCCTATCAAATTCCGATTACCGCGAATAAGTCCATGCTGGGTCATATGCTGGGAGCCGCGGGCGGTGTCGAAGCGATTGCGCTGGTTCAAAGTCTGCGGGAAGGCATCATTCCGCCAACGATGCACCTGGACAACCCGGACCCGGCCTGCGATCTGGATTATGTGCCTCACCAGGCGCGCAAGGCATCATTAAATATCGGGCTGTCCAATTCTTTTGGCTTTGGCGGTCATAATGCGGTCATTGTGCTGAAGCGCTACGAGTCCTAAGCGTAATGAGTGGTTGAAGCCTCAGGCGTTCTATCCAGTTGGATGGAATCCCTGAGGTTTTTTTATTCGAGAAACAACAGATTCATTTTAGATAAGAGATAAAGTAAGATGAAGGAAAACATTTCTATACGGGAATAATAAAATATGCTATTGTCCAAATCATAACTAATAATATTAATCAATTGGCGATAGAGAAATTCACCAAAGTTGGGGATAAAATAATAAAAGCTTATCGTTCTGGAGAAGCGTAAGCGTTCGCCTTTGCCTTTGGATTTCACCCTTTAAAAATAGTTCAGGAAATTCAGAGGCAACAGCGATCGAAGGAATGATCCGTTCGCGTAGCGGGCATTGATGCAGATACTTATTTAATGCACGTACTTACCTCAAAAATGCTTATCACTGTAAAATTAAAAAGTGTGATTTATCAATGAAAGGTTTGGAAAAATGAAAATAGACAGACTGCTTTCTATCGTCATTTTACTGCTGCAAAGAAATAGAATACAAGCGAAGGAACTGGCGGATTTGTATGAGGTTTCAATACGGACGATCTATAGAGATATTGAAGCGATCAGCATGGCCGGTATTCCGGTGGTAACCTTTCAGGGAGCAGGTGGGGGAATCGGCCTGATGGAAGGATACCGTCTGGATCGCAGTATGCTAACGGATCTTGATGTAAAGGACATTGTGATGGGTCTGCAAAGTTTGTCCTCGTCGCTCGGTGGACCGAATGTGTCACGGTTGCTTAACAAATTCGAGAGCATCATACCAGAGTCCGGAAGAGAACCATTTAGTGTCCGCGCCACCCAGTTCATCGTTGATCATTCCGGATGGGGAAATCAGGCTGCGCAGGAAGGCAAATTGATAAAGGTGAAGGAAGCAATGAGCCGAGCGCGCACTGTTGCTTTTACTTATCGAAACGCAGAAGGAGTGATCACCGAGCGGACTGTCGAGCCGCATACGCTCGTTCTGAAGGGACAACAGTGGTTTGTATATGCTTACTGTCCCGACAGGGAGCAGTTTCGTTTGTTCAAGCTTTCCCGCATGAGTGAACCTGTGGTGACAGAGACGGCTTTCACCCGCAGGGATCTTTCCTATGAAGTGCTGCCATGGAATGAAGGACGGATGGCAGCGTCCAGAGCTGTACAGCCATTTACATTGCAATTTAACCGCAATTCCAGGCATTTGGCGGAAGACTGGTTTGGCGTGGAAGCGCTGATCGAACAGACGGAAGGAATCTATACGGTTTCGGTCCCGTTTCCAGAGGATGCGTGGGCGTACGGATTTATTCTAAGTCTGGGACCGGATGTGGTTGTCAAAGAACCGGCCCATTTGCGAGACAAGATACGGGAAATGGCGGTGCGTATTGCGTCTAATTATGAAGATGCTACCGAATCATAGAGGAAATCCTAAAAGAATTTTCGGGCTAAAGTAAAACAAACCTGACTGATAGCTGTCAAGTTTGTTTCGTTATACTGGTTGCATATCAGATATCAGTTAGCGAAAGGAGCTTAACAGGAATGGATAAAGTTTGTCAAAGCTGCGGGATGCCGCTGGAGCATGAGGATCAATATGGAACAGATGCACAACATGCTAAAACAGATGAGTATTGCAAGTATTGCTACAAGGAAGGTGCATTTGTGCAGCCTGACTTGACTATGGAGGACATGATTCAGCAGTGTGTACCCATCCTGGTAGGGGAGGGAATGAAGGCAGAAGAGGCGACTTCGATGCTGGGCAATTACCTGCCGATTTTGAAGCGGTGGCGTTCTTCAGAGCATACGGGACTTCAATTGGATGGACCTGTTCGGGAGGAATACCGGGGTGACATCCATTTAGTCGGGCTGAAAGCACGTACAAGTAATCCCAAAGAACAAACATCCCACGGGATCATTCCGGCCATGTGGGAACGCTTTTGGACTGAGGATGTGCCAGGTCGGATCAGGGGCCGTGAAGGACAGGCTTCCGTCTATGGCTGTTACACTGACTATGAAAATGGAGCTTTGGGCGAGTACACTTTTTTTATCGGGAAGGAAGCGGCTGCGGATTTCCAAACTCCTGACGATCTTGAAAAACTTGTAATTCCGGCTGCACGCTACGCTGTTTTCCAGGCAACCCAAGAGCCTTCTTCTGTATTCCGTGTATGGCAGACCATTTGGCAGTGGGCTGCCATGGGACATGCGGAGCGGACATATACAGGTGACTTTGAAGTATATGGCGGTGCAGACGAGCCTGTTTTGATTTACATTGCGATCAAGTGATCAATTTGTAGTCACAGAGATAACCGTCCGGCCATGGTTGTGGCACGGGCGGCTTTTTTTGCTACTTCAACCCATAGCATGAGCTGTTCCAGACAGGATGAGCGACTCAAGACGAATGGCAAGTCACCGCCCAGAAAATGAGTGCCAAAGCGCTGACACCCGCTCCCAACAGACACACTCCATTCCATCCGGCGTAGGCGTAGACATGAGTTGAGGCGATAGCCCCGATGGCGCTGCCGATGGAATAAAATATCATATAGCTGGCGGTAAGGCGGCTGCGCGCCTCAGGACGAACGGTGAAAATCATACTCTGATTGGTGACATGTACGGCCTGGACGGCCAGATCCAGCAGGATTATGCCAAGCACCAAAGCAAACAGGGAATGCTCCGTATAGCGGATAGGCAACCAGGCCAGCAGCAGTAAAGACAGTGCAATCCCTGTTGTCCGTTGTCCCAAACCTTGATCGGCAAGACGACCTGCTCTTGCTGCTGCCAAAGCTCCAGCGACTCCGGCCAGACCAAACGCTCCGATAGCGGTATGGGAAAGAGACAAGGGCGGCGCACTGAGAGGCAGTACCAGCGAAGTCCACAATACACTGAACGCGGTGAAAATAAGCAGAGCTAATATGGCGCGGATACGCAGGATTCTTTCTTGTACATACAGCAGGATAACCGAGCGAAGCAGCTGTGAATAGGAAAGCGCCGCTCCTAGGGGTTCGTTCTTTGGCAGCACCCGGAACAATGCTGCAGTCATAACTAGCGTTAATACAGCAGAAACGAGGTAAACGGAGCGCCAGCCAGCGAGATCAGTCAACACACCAGCCACCGTTCGCGCCAATAAAATACCGATTACCACTCCGCTTGTCACCAAGCCCACGATACGTCCACGTTCGGCCGGGGCGGCCAAAGTTGAAGCGAACGCAACAAGCGTTTGGGTTACTACAGCCAGCAATCCGACTGCTGCCATGCCCATGAGCAGCAGGGTGCGGCTGGGAGCCAGACTGACCGCGATTAGTGCCAGCACAGATAGCAGCATTTGTCCTGTGATCAGTCGCCGCCGGTTCAAAAGATCACCGAGCGGGACGAGCAGCAGCAGGCCCAACGCATAGCAAATTTGCGTGACTGTAATGACCACACCTACCGATGAGGGCGCAATGCCAAATTCGTTGGCCATCGCATCCAGCAATGGCTGAGCATAATAAACGTTGGCGACAGCCAGCCCACAGGCTATGGCGAACAGGAGTGCTACTGAGCGGGACATGGAATGAACGGGAACAGCCTGCATAGGTCTGGTTTCTGACATCTTCATTTTCATACATCACGTCACTTTCTAACTTTATTACATATCGATAAGTATAATATACTGATTGGTACATAATGATTTTAGGTCAATATAACTCGTATTCCAGTGAGATGTCAAGAATCTACTAGGTACATATTTGACAGTTATTGCTGGTGATCATACAATCTTAATATACTGAACGATACGAAAGAGAAGGGATTACTTATGGTTCGACCACGGGAATTTGATGAGGAACAGGCATTGGATGCAGCGATGCAAATTTTTTGGGAAAAAGGATATGAGGCCACGTCCTTAAGCGATTTGACCTCTAAAATGGGAATTCAGCGCCCCAGCATTTACGCTGCATTTGGGGACAAAAAGCAATTATTTGAGGCTGCACTACGTAAATATACGCAATCTCACGCTGCTCGTGTGCGTGCTAAGCTGCAACGCTGTTCATCTGTCAAAGAAGCATTTCATCATTTTTTTACAGAAGTTGTGTCGGAAGAATATGAGGGTGACTCTAACCGGGGATGTTTTTGCATTAATACGATGGTGGAATTAGCCCCTCACGATGAAAAATTTGAGGTTTTGACCAGAGAGCATCAGATGTACCTATCTGCTGTCTTTCAGGAAACCATCGAACGTGGGATACAATCCGGGGAGCTGGAGGCTGCTTTGGACGCACGAGCTCTGGCCCATACGATGGTCTCTTTGTTAATCGGAATTACCGTAATGATGAAATCACGCCCAGCGCGTTCTTTTGTAGATCAGGCGGTTGCGACTGCACTTATGTTGCTGGATGGAAAATAACTTGTGAAAGAATATTAAAAAGACAATTGAATGAGAGAATGTATGAATGGAGATTAGGGGGAGAATGAATGCATGAGATGCAAAATCAGGAACATTGGCCAGTGTGGGCTACGGAGCCTGTAAAAATAGTGAATCCTGATCCTGCCTGGTCAGAGCAGGGCATAAAGATCATTCATCAGTTGCGGGAGTTATTACTGCCGTTTAAGGTGACGGAAATCGAACATATAGGAAGCACGGCAATTCCCAATCTCTCCGCTAAGCCCATCATTGACATTATGGCAAAATTAGAGTCTTGGGATCGACTGGAACAGATCGTGTCTGCTTTACAACCAGCAGGCTGGAACTATGTTCCGCCTGAACTGGACGGTCGGGAATGGAGAAGATTTTTGGTTAAAGTGGAACAGGATCAAAGAAAGGGACATCTGCATCTTATGTTGGAACATGAGGAGCATTGGGATCAGCAACTGTTGTTTCGGAACCGTCTTCGTGAACGGCCTGAGTTGGTTCAGCAATATGATGCATTAAAAAGGCAGTTGGCGATGGAAAATCAGCATGATCGTGAAGCGTACACGGAGGCCAAGACGGATTTTGTACAAAACGTTCTGGATGCCGGACCATCCTAAAGATTAGGACGGGCGAACATCCTGGGTTTTACTTTGTTACTATAGAAGGTGGAACAGCCGCAGCCCTCTGTATCGTAAAACAGCTTGATTATGATTATACATACTTAAGCCCCCGTTCAACTCAATCGAACGACTTTATTCCATGTGAGAAAAATGCCCAACAGGAGGTGTACGATGCTGGCAAAGCTGATAAATAAAATCCCAAGGGATTGGCTTGTATTCATGTATAAGCATACGCCGTTCACTCGATTGAAAAATGCATTGGTGTATCGGGCGCAACACAAGTTTCTGGTTGCTGTGTTGGGCATTTTTACGAATGATGCCGGGCAAGTGCTGCTATTAAAGCACGTATACCGGAAGCAGCCGTGGGGAATTCCCGGCGGCTGGATGGAGCTGGAGCAGCCGGAAGCCGCTCTACGGCGTGAAGTCCGTGAAGAAACCGGGCTGGATGTAGAGATCACTTCACTAGTGCGAGCCAGATTTGGCCAGACGCCGAACCGAGTGGACCTTATTTTCACGGGGCGGGTTATCCCTGGTACTTTCCGACCAAGCTCCGAAATCTCCGACATTTGTTATTGCCGTGTAGGAGAATGGCCGGAAGGTTTGCCAGCACACCAGAAAAAGCTTATTCAGGAGCTGCTGAAGTAGTTTTCATCCTGTATTCGTGTTCATGATATGAAACACATTACAGACGTTTCAAAAATACGCCGATACGCTCCAAAGCCATTTCCAGCTGTTCTCGCGACGATGCGTACGAGCAGCGGATAAAGCCCTCGCCGCCCGGTCCGAATGCGGAACCGGGTACAGTAATGACTCCTTCTTCGTCCAACAGTCGCTTGGCAAACTGCTCTGAGCTGAGTCCCGTGTGCCTAATGGAAGGGAAAGCATAGAAGGCACCGTTCGGTTCATGACAGGGCAGTCCTGTCTGGCGCAGGCTTTCAACGAACCATTTTCTGCGCAGATTGTAAGATTCCATCATGCGGTCTTTTTCCTCCAGCCCGTTGCGCAGGGATTCAATAGCGGCAATTTGCCCGATAATAGGAGCGCACATGACGGTATATTGATGAATTTTCAGCATAGCAGCAATCAGCTCTCTCGGACCGCATACATAACCGACCCTCCAGCCAGTCATTGCAAATGCTTTGGAAAAACCGCTGATGAGCAGGGTCCGTTCTTTCATTCCTGGTAGTGCAGCGAAGCTTACATGCCGCTGTTCGTAGGTTAGTTCAGCATAAATTTCGTCGGATATTACAACTAAATTATGCTCCTCAACCAGGCGGGCAATGGGGAGCCAATCCTCATAGGTCATGATCCCGCCGGTCGGGTTGTTCGGATAACAGAGAATGAGCACCTTGGAGCGTGGGCTCAGCTTGGCCTTGAGCGCCTCTGCTGTCAGCTTGAATTGCTGGTCAGCAGAGGTTTCGACCGTTACGGTATGTCCTCCCCCCAGAAACGTAATAGGCGCATACGAAATGTAGCAAGGAGCCGGAATGAGTATTTCATCGTGCTCTGTAATCAGGGCACGCAGTGCCAAATCCAGTGCTTCACTGCTGCCGATGGTGACCATGATTTCATTTGCCGGATTGTAGGATGTGTTAAAGCTGTTCTCCAGATATCCGGCAATCTCCTCACGAAGCTCGGGAAGACCGGCATTGGGTGTGTATGAGGTTCTTCCATTTTCGAGAGCTGTGATACAGGCCTTTATGACATGCTGCGGGGTCACAAAGTCAGGTTCACCGACCCCAAGCGAAACGATATCTTTTCTGCCTGTACTATATTCAAAAAACTTACGAATGCCAGAAGGCGGCATTTCCCGTACAGCTGGAGTCAAAAAATCAGATATAGATGCTACTGTCGATACGTTCGTCATGTTGATTTCCTCCTTTTTGAAAAACAAAAAAACCCGCCCCTGTAAAAGGGACGAGTTAATACCCGTGTTACCACCCTAGTTTCATTCCATACGAAATGACACTCTGTTCACGTATCCATCAATACGTGTTCCGGTTAACGCTGGAAAGGCGGCAGAGCTTACTTCAGGTTCAGCCCGCTTCTCGGAGATGGCGTTCGGCTACCCTCGGAATGTTGGCTTTCACCTGCCCCAACTCTCTGCAAATCCGCTGTATAGCTTACTCGTTCTCGTCATTGAAATTTGTTGCCGTATCAAGTTAGGTGTAATTATAAGCACAACATTTCAGGATGGCAAGTCTTTTTTTAAGATTATAGAATTTATAAATTTTCAGCGGAGCTGAACAATTCTATAATCGCAAGAAAAACTTCCGCTAGGCGCGGTCTGGCTTCCGTGAAAGTACGTCGATAGACGTTTTTCTTATAAAATGCAGCGACAGCAGGATTATCATTGACGATTGGAAGATTACGTATATAGTGATATGAGAGGGCTTAGCTCTCAGATTTTGGCGTGATATCAGACCCTATTGCCTTGAGAGGAAGGTAGCTATATGAACGTATTTGAACGTTTTAGCGGTAAAGCTTTGCCTGCGGAATGGAGCTGGATTAATGAGCCAGCTGTATGGAAGATCGATGATTCCAAGTCTTTACAGGTGTCTGCACCATCACAGGCTGATTTTTTCAGAGATCCGTCCGGCGCAACCATCAAATCATCTGCTCCTTTTTTGCATACAACCCTTCAGGGAGATTTTACAATATGGACAAGGGTTCGTGTCGATATGAAGCAGCCTTATGATTCAGGATGCTTGATGATCATGGCAGATGATCTCCATTGGGCTAAGCTGTGCTTTGAATTTTTTGACCAGACTCCATCCATTCTTAGTGTGGTCACAAGGGATACGTCCGATGATTGTATTTCTGGAGCTATTGACGTTGCTAACCCGTATTTGCGAGTGGCGCGTGCTGGAAATTGCTTTGCATTTCATTATTCAGCAGACGGACAGCATTGGAAGCTGGCGCGATATTTTGGTATGAAGGCCCCTAACCAGCTAAAAGTCGGGGTTGTCGCACAGTCTCCGGTGGGAGAGGGCTGTGATGTTAGATTTGATACCCTGACGATCACAAGCCATGTGTCAGAGGACATACGCAACGTGGAATAAGGTGTATGGCTGTAAAATATTGCGAGCTGATTTTTTAACACTTGATGTGAATTTGAAAAGACGTATATACGTATACAGGGACAGGGGAGACAAAAGCTTGTTGTTTACAGGAAAGGGTTATAAGCTGCCCGCTTTGTTAGGGGTGCTGCTTGTAGCTACGTCGGGCTGCTTTGGGCTCATTATGTATTTGCAGTCTGCAAGTGGGACGAAGATGTTTCAATTTTTGTACTGGGATATATTCCTGGCCTGGGTTCCGGTCTTTATTACTCTAATAATGATGGCATTATCCAGAATGGGAAATGTGACAGCCAGACGGGTTCTTATGTTGCTTAGTGGGGGAATATGGTTGCTTTTTCTGCCGAATGCTCTATATTTACTGACTGAGTTATTGCATGCGTTTCGTATTTACAAGGTGAATCCAGACTCGCGTTTTTGGTTGGACACCACATTTTGGTTGATCTTATTTACGTCTTTTTCGGCAGCAGGGCTTGGTCTTTTTCTTACATCTCTCTGTGCATGGATCATCCACCGAATGCTGCAAAAGGCTTGCAATGGCTGGCTTGCGTGGGCCATCGTTTTTGTTTTGCTGTGGTTGGCCAGCGTGGGCGTATATATCGGCAGATTTGCTCGCTGGAATAGCTGGGATGTGGTGTTAAAGCCCTGGGTCATCCTTACAGATGTTTGGAAATGGATGAGCCTGGCAGGGGAAAGACAGCATTTGCTGGCCTTTAGCTGGCTGGTGTTTGGGATTACGGTCATTTTTTATCTAATGATGTATATCTCTTTAAGCGAGGAGAAGGATCTATAGGCCGAAGACACGTATGTAATGCATACGGTCTTCGGTCTTATTACATGTGGCGAGCTAGTCGACGGAGTTCGCTTCTCCGTGTGCATTATAAAGCACACGCACAAGCAGGTCCTGACTAAAGTTGCCGAATCTTTTACCGAAAATGGTGAGCCCTCCTTTGTTTTCCGATTGATCGGATACGGATAAACGGAGTGTAATATCGCTTTTATAGTTAAGGCCAATATCGTCTATTGTGACTTCTGATATACGGCACCCGTCAATGAAGCTGCCATGCTGATTGATGCGAATTAATTTGAGCATGCCATATTGATTCAAATGCGGTGGCCACCAATCGGGATTCAGGACCCCCGGTACTTCTCCAAAATCTCCGGGGCTGGTCCAGTGCCCAATAGGGATACCATTGATGTGAAACCAAATATCGGAAGGATATTCCTCACAATAGCACGGTGCTTCTGAGCCCAGTTCTGCGGAGAATTGAATTTCCTTAAAGGAATGATTCGCTTTCAGATAGTTGGGGATACGGTATTCCAAAAAGCCTTCGGCCATCCAGATCATTTCCGACTCCAGCCGCCCGGGATCTGCGAAATAGCGTGGGTCATCAAAATCGCCGATAATGCTGTCTCGGGTCACCAATCCGCAAGTGGGGAACGCTTGGTAGTTACTATAATGACCGATACGAATCTCCACCTCATACACATTTTTTTGCTCTCTGCTCCGCAAATCTACCATTAGCTTTTCCTTATTCAAATAGCACATTTTTCGTGTACCGTGTTTACCGCTCACTGTATTAATTTCCACAAGGCCGCATTCTTCCAGTTTGCGAATATGCATCGTAATGGTGCCGTTGCTCAAATGCAACTTGTTAGCGATATCGTTCATACTTTGTCCTTGATAGGCAAGTAACTCGAGTATTTGAATGCGAATTTCCGAGCCTAGAGCTTTGAAAATATCTAACCCAGACATTAAGTCCTTAATATAAATCATATCTATAGACCTTCCTTACCTATAAAATATACAATGTAAGCGTTTATATTTTTACTTTGATTTATGTTAAAATAAAATCAGAAAGAAGTAAACTGCTTTTCCGTAAATAATTTTTACTAAAAAAGAGGGGAGCGAAACAGGCTCAAAAAACAAACTCATTTCCGAAAATGAATCGTATTGAAGTTATTTTACTGATTTTTGTAACTATAATAAACTTAAATACGTTTTAATTATGCTATTTGTGCGGTTCTTGTTAATGTTTTATATTTATTTAAAAAGATTTGTAAATGCATTGACGAACTGTAGAAGGGCGTGCTATATTTTGTTTGTAAACGAATTCATTATTGATAAATTAAAATGTTAATCATGTGGTGCATGAGAGGGATGATAATCACAGCGGCAATGAACAACGGTTTATGTACCGCACAAGTAAGGATAAAGCTGAGTCGTTGTAAGATTATTTTAACACCAAATGTATGCGTTTCCATTTAATTTTAGGAGGGGTCGCGTTGAGAAAGAAAAAAGGTTTTGCGATAACAATGGTTGTTCTGTTGTTGATGGTTGCTGCATTGGCTGGCTGCGGAGGCGGAAGCTCCAGTAGCGATGGAACCAAGGAATTGACGTTCATGTTCCGTGGAGGTACGGATGAGCAGAAGGCTTATAAGGATGTTATCAAGAAATTTGAGGAGGAGCATCCTGGCGTGAAGGTTAAAATGGTCGTGACGGCAGCAGATCAATATGCTACAAAGCTTAGAGCCGCGATTACAGGAAACAATCTTCCAGATATCTTTTATTTTGCCCCTGGAGACTTGAAAGCTTATGTAAACAGCGGGGTGCTAAAGGATCTTACACCTTACATTGAAAAGAGCAAGGATATAAATCTGGATAACATTTGGAAATACGGTGTGGATTTGTATCGATATGACGGTAAAATGGCTGGTCAAGGTAATATTTACGGTATGCCGAAGGACGTGGGTCCATTCGCACTTGGCTATAACAAAACCATGTTTGAAAAAGCAGGCATTCCTGTACCTGACAAAGATAAACCGTATACCTGGGATGAGTTCATCAAGGTCAGCCAGCAGCTGACAAAAGATACGAACGGTGATGGCAAACCGGATCAGTATGGTACAGGCTTTAACGTTCAGTGGGCATTGCAAGCCTTTGTATGGAGCAATGGTGCGGATTGGCTAGACGCGAGCAAAACAAAAGTAGCGATTGATGATCCGAAATTTGCGGAAGCGCTTCAGTTCTTTGCTGATATGCAAAACAAATATAAAATTACGCCTGGTATCGAACAATCACAAACGCTGGACACGTATCAACGCTGGATGAAGGGTGAAATGGCATTTTTCCCTGTAGGTCCTTGGGATATGAGTACGTTTGAAAAGCTGTCTTTTGAATATGATTTAATGCCATACCCAGTTGGATCGACTGGCAAACCGGCAACATGGATTGGCTCTTTGGGTATCGGTGTTTCTTCTAAAACAAAATACCCGGATGAAGCGGTAGAACTGGTTAACTATTTGACCACTTCCAAAGAAGGTATGAAGCAACTCGTTGACGCGAAGGTACAAATTCCGAATCTGCTGGATATGGCGGATGAGTGGGTGAAGGATTCAAAAACCAAGCCTAGCAATAAACAGGAATTTGTTGATATCGTAAATGACTATGGCCGCGCATTGCCTGGCAACTATACGTATAACGCGGAATGGTATGATATTTTCTTCACGGATATTCAACCAGTGCTGGACGGTAAAGTTACAGCAGCCGATTATGTGAAGCAGGAACAGCCTAAGATGCAGAAACTGCTGGATAAAGCGGTGGAGCAAGAGAAAAAATCACAGAAATAATACGTAAATAAACGGATAGAGGATGATGTTAGCGGCTGATATCATGCTGCTGGCATCATCCTCTATCCAAATTAGAAACAGAGGTGAGTCCTGTGATAACCAAATCTAATCTCTATCGCAAAGAGAAGATATACGGATATTTATTTATCCTTCCTCCTATTCTCGGTTTGCTAATCTTTACGTTGTTTCCGTTTGTCTATTCGTTATACGGCTCTTTTACAGACTGGGACGGATTAGGACAAATGAACTTTATCGGTCTCGACAATTTTAGAGATTTATTTACGGATGAGCTTTTTTACAAATCGATGTACAATACTCTTTTCTTAATGCTGGGTATTCCAATTGGCCTTGTACTGGCTTTACTGCTGGCACTGGGATTGAATCGCAAAATTCCAGGCACGACGACATTTCGTGTGATCTACTATATTCCGGTTATATCTTCGCTGGCTGCTGTTTCCATCATGTGGAACTGGGCATACAACGGAGACTACGGTCTGGTGAACCAATTCCTGGAATTGTTCGGCATTAAAGGTCCCAACTGGCTGATGGATAAGGATACGGTTAAGCCGGCCTTGATCCTGATGACAGTCTGGAAGGGGCTTGGCTACACGATGCTACTGTATTTGGCCGCTCTGCAAAGTGTATCTCGTTCTTATTATGAAGCAGCAGAACTGGATGGAGCCAGCGGTTTCCAAATGTTCCGCAACATCACATGGCCAATGGTAAAACCGGTAACCTTTTTCCTGGTCGTAACCAATATCATTGGTGGTTCGCAAATCTTTACTGAAATGAACATTATGACACCTACAGGTGGTCCGGAATATTCATCCGCCTCAATCGTCTTCTATATCTGGGATAAGGCATTTAAAAACCTGCAAATGGGATATGCCTCCGCGATGGCTATGATTCTTGGCATCTTCATTTTTATCGTAACTTTGATTCAATTCAAAATGAATGAAAAATCGTCCTTTGATGGGGATTGATTTTCGCGGAAAGGAGTGAGTCTGATTATGTCCCATAGTCAAAGAACAAAAGTGACCAATACCATTATCTTTATTGTACTGGCAATTGGAGCGATTGCGATGATCGCACCGCTGCTGTGGATGCTGTCCACTTCGGTGAAGGAAAAGCAGGATGTCTTTGCTCTTCCGCCGGTATGGATACCAGAGGTGCTCCAGTTTGGCAAGTACAAGGAAATTTGGGAAGCAGGACCTTTGCTAAGCGGGATCAAGAACAGCGTGATTGTGGCCGTAAGTGTTACCGTTGTAGGTACCTTTACATCCAGTGTGGCTGCCTTTGCCTTTGCAAAGCTGAGATTTCCTCATAAAAATAAACTGTTTCTTGCACTTATCGCATCTATGATGATTCCATATCCAACGGTTATGATCCCACAGTTTATGATGTTTTCCAAGCTAGGTTGGGTAGATACGCTGTTGCCTCTGATTGTTCCCGGTTTGTTCGGGAATGTGGTTATGATCTTTTTCCTGCGGCAGTATTTGCTCAGTGTGCCGGATGCCATTATCGAAGCAGCTAAAATTGATGGCAGCTCTTATTTCCGACTGTATTCGTCCATTACGTTCCCGCTCATTAAGCCGGCAGTTGCGGCCCAGCTTATTTTATGGTTCATGGGGATTTGGAACGATTATTTGGCGCCGATTATCTACTTGAACTCACCAGAAAAGCAGACATTGCAGCTGGTTATCGCGAATTTTAATGCGACTTATGCCATTCAGACGGACTATCCGCTTATTATGGCAGCTTCCATTATAGCGTTGTTGCCTGTATTGATTATATTCCTGATCTTCCAAAAACAAATTATTGAGTCGGTTGCCATTTCCGGTGTCAAAGGATAAGTGGATACATGGAAAGTGGGTACATGGAAAGCACCGAGGGTCGATGGAAGATGGTCACAATATGTAATGAATAAAGGAAGGAGGAGAAGAACGGTTATGGTTATGCTGCTTATGCTGGGCCTATCCGGCTGTGGGGATAACACCCCGGACCCTGTGTATCCGCAAGCTCCGCCTCCTGATCACTTGTATGATCAAAGCACGATAAACGATGAACACCGCTGGACCATTAACAATGCACATGACCCGGCGATTATCAAAACAGATCAAGGTTATTATGTTTACTCGACGGATGTAAAGACAGGTGGAGAACTGAGACCGGGTGTTATGGTGCGCAAATCGACCGACCTGATTCACTGGAACTGGGTTCAGTATGCGTTGCCCGGCATACCCAAGGAAGCGGGGGCATGGTCATCCGCAATGAATCTGTGGGCGCCGGATGTCATCAAGATGGGGGATACCTATCGGATGTATTACTCCGCCTCCACCTTTGGCAGTAGGCGATCAGCCATCGGGTTGCAGACATCCAAATCCCCGGAAGGCCCTTGGAAGGACGAGGGACTGGTCGTTAAAACGGATGAGCATGACAAATTGAACGCGATTGATGCTAATCCGGTGCTGGATGCAGAGGGGAATCCATGGATGGTGTACGGTTCTTTTTTTGGCGGTATTTATATTACGCGGCTTGATCCCCAAACAGGGAAGTTCAGAGAATCCGGTTATGGGAAAAATATCGCTGCCAGAGACCGGGCAACCGAGGACGGTGCTGTGGAAGGGCCTTACATTGTGTACAATTCAACCTTCCGTAAATATTACTTGTTCGTCTCGTATGATTCTTTGTTTGAGGACTATAATGTGCGCGTTGCCCGCTCGGATTCGATCACAGGGCCTTACGTGGATATAAACGGACATGATATGGCAGACACCAGTTATTTGCCTCAATACGAGATTGGCAATAAGGTACTGGGCGGTTATCGATTCAGCGAAGGAGAAGGCTGGGTTGCGCCAGGTCATAATTCCGTGCTGAAGGACGGAGAGGATTATTATATGGTTCATCATGCGCGGGGAGAAACGGACAAGAGTTGGCCGTACCTGCATGTACGCAAAATATTGTGGACGGCTGATGGCTGGCCTGTCGTATCACCGGAACGGTATGCAGGCGAGAAGGAACAGGATATACCTCTAAGATTATTATCCGGCAGTTGGGAACGCATCGTAATGAAGCAGGAAGTCGATGGTCAGGTGGAAGCTGAACCGCTTCGTCTGGAAGACGGAGGACGGGCAACCAGCGGAACTCTTGAAGGCCAGTGGACCTTTGACGGCAAGCGTACTTTAACAATGGATTGGAGCGATACATCTGAAGGAACCCGGGAGCAACTGTTATTGCTTCCTTCATGGGATTGGGAGCTGGGTCGTCATACTCTCGTTTTTACAGGCATGAACAATAAGGGAATTTCCATTTGGGGTAAGCGTATCAGCAATTAAAGTTTACACATAGAGGAGAGAAAAACCATGAATCAACCTGTATCTTTTATTAATCCGGTCATTGAGCAACGGGCAGACCCTTGGATTTACAAGCATAGTGATGGATACTATTATTTTACCGGCTCTGTACCGGAGTATGACCGCATTGAGGTGCGGCGGTCCCGGACCATTCAAGGTTTGAATACGGCAGAGCCTGTCGCAGTGTGGCACAAATATGAAACAGGTCCATTAAGCGCGAACATTTGGGCACCGGAAATTCATTTTATTCATGACAAATGGTACATTTATTTTGCAGCAGCTCGTACAACAGAAACGAAGGAAGGCCTGTTCGACCACCGGATGTTTGTGCTGGAAAATGATTCTGCCAACCCGCTGGAAGGAGAGTGGGTGGAGAAGGGACAGGTCAAAACCCGATGGGAATCCTTCGCTCTTGATGCAACAACCTTCCAGCATAATGGAGTTCTGTATTATGTGTGGGCTCAGAAGGACCCGGACATTGTCGGTAATTCCAATCTGTACATCTCTGAAATGAGTAATCCGTGGACGCTGCGCGGTGAGCAAGTGATGGTCTCTACCCCTGAATATGATTGGGAGGTCATCGGTTTTAAGGTGAATGAGGGAGCGGCGGTTCTGAAACGGAACGGAAGGATCTTCATCAGTTATTCAGCCAGCGCGACCGACCACAATTATTGCATGGGTCTGCTGACGGCAGATGAGAATGCGGATTTGCTCGATCCGCAATCGTGGGCGAAGTCTCCTGTACCGGTATTCTGCACGAATGAGGAAACAGGTCAATTCGGTCCAGGTCACAACAGCTTTACAGTGGCACCTGACGGTAGCGATGTTATCGTATATCACGCCCGCAATTACAAGGAAATTACAGGTGACCCGCTGTATGATCCCAATCGTCATACACGCGTACAGCCGTTGAACTGGAATGAAGATGGAACGCCTGATTTTGGTATTCCAGTACCAGACGGAGTTCCCGTGAATAAATAAGAAGTATAATTTTGCTGCGTATAACAAGGTGAATAAGGTATCTTCTAAGCCAAAGGCTAGAGGGTATCTTTTTTCATTTGTGAAAGCAAGGGGACTTCTTTTTACATGATCAAAATGTTTAATATTTTCCACGGGATGGAAGCTGCAAATGTATGGTAAAGTGTAGTTTATAAAAGAGTGTATCCAGAAGTTTTTTTCCAAAGTCTCATGTGCATACCGAATCCGAATCACACGAGGTGAGAAAAATGCTGCAATCATTAAAAGCCATTGCTAACTACCGGAAAGAAAATGATCTGGCCTGGGATATGCCGACTTGGCTGAAGCTGCTCGTTTCGGCTGAGGAGCGTATTGTCAATCTGGAACGCATCCGCTCCATAGGAGAACTAAAGGATTCCAATCCTGTCCTGGATTATGTGGAGCGTACGTTGCTCATTTTGGACGGTCTTCCATTGTCTTTCTGGATTAAAGAGCTGCTGGAGGATGTGCTGGTATGGTCTGAGGCGGCTAAAGGGGGGACAGGGCGTGAACGTCTGCGCTGGCAGCAGGAGGGCATTAATTTATTTGTGCATAATATTGGCTCTTCCCAGCTATATGTCAGACAGGCCCAAGCGGAATCCCCTGCGTACCCGCGCAACAGCATGACCCGGATTTTGATTGAGACGCATGGACTAATCGGACAGTATATACGGGGCGAAATTCCTTTTTCAGAAAATCGGCCGTTGCTGGAAATTACTCGCAAGGGCTGGCTAAGCGCTGAGGAGTTGGAGCTTGTTTTACGCGCTCTGAACGAATGTATTATCGCTGGGGTAGATCCTGCTCTATGGGAGCAGGTACGCAGTGAAGTGGAGCAGTTGATCGGCTGGATCGCATGGGATAACGCACCTGTGGTTTGGGGTGTAAAAGAACGGCTAGAGAGATTGCGGTCCGTTTCTATTCATGAAGGCGAGCCGTTTGAACAGGCTTACGCGGAGTTGGAGCGTGAGTTGAATGTAGAAAAGGCGCTTGCTCCGCTGGAAAATCGTACGCTTTGGTATGTAGAGTCCGCTTTACAGGATTTTTCGCTCGAAGAACTGGTGAAGGTATTTTTACTTACATTGAGAGAGAGTACCGGGAGAGAGGGTACAGGGCAGGAGCAGCCTGCTACGGTACGTCATATCAGCTTTGAATCTCTCATGAACACGATGTATTATGATTATCGTGGTGTCAAGAAAATTAACGTATACAAAAAACGAATGATTGAGAAATATTTAAGTGCGCTGTCCTGGCAAGATCTTTCAAAAGGAAAGCGGAAACATAACCCTCATTTGAGTGTGATCGTGGAGCATAAGGAGGAGCTGCCAAGCACCGTATTTTTTAATTTTGCATTTTCATCTGCGGCAGAGAAGCTGATTGACTTTTGTATTGAGGCAGAAAAAACGCCGCTGTATGACAAAGCAGTATTACTGCTGTTTGATCTGTTCGGATTACGGCGTGATGCATATGATCGTTTTCACAATGAGGAGACGTATCTTGCGGATATGAACCAGACCGTAGATTACAAAAGGGTCATTCTGGATTACGTGACTGGAACCCGCATTCTGGATATAGGGCCTGGCGGGGGCGTGCTGCTGGATCTGATTGAGCAGGAAAGACCGGATGCAAAGCCGCTGGGGCTTGATATCTCAGTGAATGTGATTGAAGCATTAAAACGGAAAAAACAATCGGAGGGTCACCGTTGGGATGTTATCAAAGGGGATGCGCTCCAATTGGAGGAATTTGTGGAAACGGGGAGTATGGACACGGTCATTTTTTCTTCCATTCTCCATGAGCTGTATTCTTACATCGAGCGAGATGGGACCCGGTTCAATCGGCAAACGGTGGAGGCGGCTTTGCAGAGCGCCTATCGTGTGCTGGCACCCGGCGGGCGCATCATTATTCGTGACGGTATTATGACCGAACCGACAGAACAGCGCAGACGTATCCGGTTTCTGAAGCCAGACGGGATGGAATGGCTGCTGCGGTTTGCCGAAGATTTTGCAGGTCGCCATATTGAAATGGAGCGTGTGAGTGAGACTGAGGCAGTTATGCCCGTCAACGATGCGATGGAATTTCTGTACACCTATACCTGGGGGCCGGAAGCCTATGTGCATGAAGTGCAGGAGCAGTTTGGTTATTTTACCCCTTCACAGTACGAGGAGTGTATCCGTAACACACTTGGATCACAGGCGATTATTCGGGTGAACCGCCACTATTTGCAGGAGGGGTATACCAAGGCGTTGTCCGGGCGTATTGAGCTAAAGGATGAACAGGGACAGCCGGTTCCTTTACCAGACAGTACCTGTCTGATCGTGATTGAGAAGCCGCACTAGGGCTGGAATACTGGATGGAAGGAAGGCAAAAAAACAAATCTGTTTTTCTTAACAAGTTTTGCATATAATACAGGTGAAGTGCCTGGTAAAATTACAATAAAGGAGCTGTGTTGAAGATGTCAAAACGTTTGATTCCCTACATCACCATGGATGGAAATGCAAAAGAAGCGATCGAATTTTATGAAAAGGCATTGGATGCGCAACAGCTTTTTGTTCAAACCTTTGGTGAGATGCCGGAAAACCCGGATTTTCCGATTCCCGCAGAGGTCAAAGGTCGTATTGGACATGCTACCCTTAAAGTTGGAGAGACAGAGCTTATGTTTTCCGATACCTTTCCCGGATCGCCGTTTAGTAGCGGGAACCAGGTGAGTATCTGTATTACAACCGACAGTGTGGAGCAAGCCGGAAAAATGTTTGATGCCCTACAGCAAGGAGGACAGGTGGGCATGCCCTTGCAAGAAACCCACTTCAGTCCGGCCTATGGGAATGTAACGGACAAGTTTGGGGTTACATTTCAAATTTTTACAGAGGCTCGATCATAAAAAATGGAAAACGGTCAGATTTCGCTACCTTGGCGGTCTGGCCGTTTTTTGCGTGTATGCCATCGTTCAACGAAAAAAAGCCCTCCGACAAGCGGAATGGGCTTTTTGAATCTATTGATTAACATACGGATATCTTATACACCAAAATTAAAATCATCATCGGTCAGCGGCTCTACATTCATGGCACGCACATACCCGTTTCCTTTTTTGGAAAAGAAGTCATGCTGCTTGGTGTGGGTGCTGATGCCATTGAATACGATTGGATTAACCTCTTCGTCTTCAAATAGCGGATCAAAGCCGAGGTTCATCATGGCCTTGTTGGCGTTGTAGCGTAAAAAGACTTTAACGTCATCAACTAGCCCGATCGGGGCGTAAATTTGCTCCGTGTATTGCTCCTCATTATTGTGCAGATAGCGCAGCAATCCGACCAGCGTCTGGTAAAGATCGCGTTGCTCTTCCTCGTCCAGCTCTGCATAAATCTCCTGTGCCAGCACACCTACGTATACACCGTGAATACTTTCGTCTCGCAAGATCAGGTCGATAATTTCTCCGCTGCATGTCAGCTTGCCCTGGCCTGCCAGATAGAGAGGGTAGAAGAAGCCGCTGTAAAATAAATAGCTTTCCAACAGCACCGAAGCGGCCATCGCGAGATACAGGTCTTTCGGTGTGTGGATGTTCATATAATATTGCCGAATGGTTTCCGCTTTGGTCTGGAGATACGGATTTTCTTCTACCCAGCGAAACACACCGTCAATTTCTTCTGTGGAAGCCAGTGTCGTAAAAATGCTGCTGTACGACTTGGCATGAATTTGCTCCATCATCGCCATAAAGCTTAGTACAGCTTTACGCTGCAATCCGTCCACATGCTCCATAATTTGCGGCATACCCACGCCGCCTTGAATGGTATCCAGCAGTGTCAAGCCGCCCAGCACCTTCATGTAGGCTTCTTTTTCGATATCACTGAGGGTCACCCAGGTCATCTTATCGTCAGACAGCGGAATTTCATCATCCGTCCAAAATTGCATAATGTTCTGATTCCAGAACATGAGTGTAAAATCATCGTCCGAGCGATTCCAGTTTACAGCCTGTATACCTGTCATTGTTTAGCATTCTCCCTTCAGCTTGCGAGATTCCCCATAATTACAATGAAATGATGCAGGCGAATCATCGTATGCTTGACATACGGAAGCTGCATCCGCAAGGCCGTGATCTGACCAAACCTGCACTGGCCTGGACGTCACGCTGGATACAGCTTCTAATGAAAAGCATTTTTATATCATCAATTTTATAATCATCATGCTAATTCATCATGCTTTAGATCGAGCAGGTGAGGCACTCTTCCACAGACAGCTTTTTGGTACGTGTGTAGTACAACGATTTAAGTCCTTTATGTGCAGCATACAGATAGCAACGGGCTAACTGACGTGTGGTTACATCACTGTTCACATGAAGCACTGTCGAAATCCCTTGATCCACGTGAGGTTGAATTTCTGCAATCAAATCAAGCACTTTGAACTGATCCATCTGATAAGCGGATTTATAGAAGAACACATTATCCTTTTGCAAATAAGGCATTGGATAGTAAGTCGTCGAATTGGCATAAGTACGTGTTTCAATTTGCTCAACAATCGGCATAACGCTGGATGTTGCGTTTTGAATATACGAAATGCTGGCAGTCGGCGCAATCGCCATACGATAGGCGTGGTACAGACCATTTTTCATGACGTCGGCTTTCAGCTTGTCCCAATCCGCAGGAGTCGGAATATCAATCCCTTTGAACAGCTCTTGCACACGTGCGGTTGTCGGACGGTAATCCGTATTGAGATAACGGTCAAAATACACGCCGGTCGCATAATCCGATTCCTCGAATCCATAAAAGCTTTGTCCAGCCGCTTTCGCGATTTCCATACTTTTCTCTATGGAATGATAGTTCATCGTCATAAAGAAAGTGCGGACAAAATCTTTCGCTTCGTTGCTTTCATACGCAATTTTGTTTTTGGCCAGGTAGCCGTGCAGATTCATGACACCCAAACCAACGGAATGCATTTCGCGGTTCGCTTTGGCAACACCCGGTGCATTAGCCACTTGTGTCATATCGCTGACCGAGGTGAGCGCAATCATGCCCTCATGAACGGATTCGCGGATTTTGCCATGCTCCATCACATTGACAATGTTCAGGGAAGCCAGATTGCAGCTCACATCGCGGCGGATAATATCCTGCTTGCCATAATCTGCAATTTCGGAAGTTTCCTGCAACTGGAATATTTCTGTGCACAGGTTCGACATCTTCACTTGACCCACATTTTTAAGGGCATGTGCCTGATTGGCGTTACTTTTATTCATCATGTATGGATAGCCGGATTCCAGCTGAATCATGGCAATTTTCGTCAGCATGTCACGTGCGCTCATCGCTATTTTTTTCTTCACCCGATCGTCGGCAAGCAGCGTATCGTACATTACATCCAGATCCATGTCGTCCAGATGCGTTCCATAGGCCTTGTACACACTGTATGGAGCAAATACATGCAAGGGTTCATTATCCTGAGCCAGCTTGTAAAAGCGGTTTGGCACCAGCAATCCGATGGAAAGGGTTTTAAGGCGCACTCTTTCGTCAGCATTGATTTTTTTACTATCCAGGAATTCCAGAACATCCCAACCAAAAATGTTGTAGTACGCCGCGCCGGAGCCCTTGCGCTGCCCCATTTGATCCGCGTAGGAGAATCCGTCTTCCATCAGCTTAAGCACAGGCATAATGCCTTTTGCTGCGCCTTCTACGCCTTTAATCGCTTCACCGCGTGACCGCAGCTTCGACAGGTTGACCGCGACGCCGCCCCCGATTTTGGACAGCTGCATGCATGTGTTGAGCACGTAGTTGATCGAGTTAAGAGAGTCGTCCATTTCGAGCAGGAAGCAGGATACCAGCTCTCCACGGCGGCTTTTGCCTGCGTTCAGGAAGGTAGGTGTGGCTGGCTGGAGGCGCTGCTCCATCATCGAGCGGGCCAACAGCCGCGCCGTATCAACATTACCGCGTCCCAAATGCAGTGCGACTGCTGCAACCCGGTCAGGATAATGCTCCAGATAGACCTTACGGTCATTACTTTTCAGTGCATAATCGGTATAAAACTTGGATGCCGCCATATAGGAAGGGAATTTAAAATGATAGCTATGTGTAATATGGAAAATATCTTTAACTTCATCTGCTGTATAGCTATTATAGAAATTCTCGTAATAATCATTCTCAATCATGTACAGCACTTGAGCCGCTGTATCTGCAAACTTGAGGCTGCGTTCCTGAACTTCCTTCATAAATTCTGCGACAGCCTCTTGATCCTTTTCCAATTGGAAAAAGCCGTCTGTATCGCGTTTCATCAACATGTTGTTCAATTCAATATGCCGCAACTCGGCTCACCTCCTGTTTAAAACGCTCTACATCTCCGAACGTTCCAGATAATTCAAATTTACTAATCACAGGGACATTATAATGATCGGCAATCAAATCCGCGCTTTTTGCAAAGCATTCGCCCCAGTTGCGGTTGCCGCTTGCAGCTACACCAACGAGGTTTTGAGCGTTTTTTTGCAAAAAGGAAGATACCCTCTCAGGTATCTGACCAAACCCTGTCGTATATGTAATGAGTACGTATGGTTCATCTATGGTCATTTGCTCCTGGATCTGAACCGCCGGAAGCTTGAGCTTTCCAATAAATCTTTTTACATTGCCGGTCTTGGAATCATAAGCAATCAGCATTGTAGGCATCCTCCTTAACAATTAACGAAAAAAAGAAAACGGCATTAACCGCCATTTAAAATGTTGGACTCTATATGTACATGTATTTTCATTCCTGTAAGTTCAAGCTATTGGGCGAAAACACGTTTTTTACACTATATTTAGAGTACATTTTCTATTTTATATCTATATATAGTTTTGTCAATCGGTCCAAAGGGGATCACAGGGCCCAGATCGGGTATAAGTCCAAGCGGGGTGCGGAAAAGAGCGAAAGAACTTTTTTTTCGTAAGTATGTTAAAAAAGTATTGGAGTTTTTGAGGTTGGAGATGTACCATTTGTCAATGGGCAATAGAATGGAAAATTTATATATTAATGTAGAAAGGATGAAGTAGATGGGAAGCAGTTATATAAATGAGGCTGAATCGTTTAATATGATCTTTTTTACCGTGTTTGGCATTATGGCTCTTTTTATGATTATCGGTATTGGCAAGACGATAGGAGCAGGGCTTTCCAATCAAGCGGCCGAACTGGTACAACGCTCATGCAAAGTTGTGGATAAGCGGACGAGGGTGCGCGGAGGGTCGGGCGATTTTTCGGCTTCGACATATTATTATATTACCTTTGAGTTTGACGGGGGTGAACGTATGGAGCTGGAGGTGAAGGATACGGACTTCGGTATGATTGTGGTCGGGGACTGTGGTGAGCTTCATTATAAAGGTACGCGTTTTGTGGGGTTTGTGAGAATGATGGAAGCGTAAAGTATATTGTAGAGAGTTGGAATGACTGAAAAAATACATACCGGAGGGAAGATGACGATGCCGCATATTATTGGGGAACGAATTGTATTGAGAGAATACCGTCTGGAGGATATACCTGATATACGAAAATGGGTCAATGACCCGCAAATTACACATGGTTTAAGCGACGTGTTTATCTATCCGCATTCACAATTCAATAGCGAATCCTTTGTACAGATGATGATTGACGGCAACTCCGAGATCAAGGGTTTTATCATTGCGCATAAAGACACACTGGACTATATCGGACAACTGGACTTATTTAAAATCAACTGGGTGAATCGGCACGCCACACTTGGAATTGTGATCGGCCGTGACGGTGACCTGGGCAAGGGCTACGGGCGGGAAGCGATTCGGCTAATACAGAAATTTGCATTTCATGCTCTGAACCTGCATCGGCTGGAGCTGGAGGTCTATGCGTACAATGAACGTGCATACCGTTGTTATCTGGCTTGCGACTTTAAAGAGGAAGGTCGGCAACGGGAAAAGCTATTCAGGGAAGGTCAATATTATGACATTATCCAGATGGGAATTTTACGAAGTGAATATGAAGCTGCAGAGCAAGCGCCGGAATCTTGAGCGTGAGGTCACATCAGTTATTTTAAAACAGGCGGACAGCATCAGACTGTCCGCCGTGTAATCTTTCATTTTATAAGCGTAACTCGAACTATAAAGCAGAACTTGAAAAAAACATAAATTATTTCTCCCCGTACCATAGCTTCAGCCGGTTTTGGATCAGGCCGGTGTAGACTTCCTCAGCCTTCGGTACACCTGCCTGGTCCAGCTCTTGCAGCATACGGTCATAGACGGTGTCGAACTGATCCGGCTTGGCTAGTACAGCCTCAGGAATCCGTTTGCGCACAATGTCCTGCGACTTCTGATAAATGACATTGTAGTTCGTATCGGTCGGAACCGGCATATTGTAGGCGGCACCCCACTCTTTTGCCGGGAAATCCTTTTCGTTCGGGAACAGGTCCTTCCACGTCTGGGCCTTGTATGCCTGAAGGGATTCTTTTTCAGCTTGGCTGTAATTTTCGGTAATCATTTCCGGATAGTTGGTTGTATAGTAATTGCCAGAAGGGTCCTTGACGCTGTCCCCGTAATGAGGCCCCCATATCCAGTACAAACCGATACCTGACTCTCTAGTAAAAGAAGCATTATCGGTGTTTTTGCGCTGTTGGACGTCAGCTGGAATGACTCGTTTGCCGTTCTCTACATTGTAATGCTGGCCTTCAATGCCCCAGTTGCGTAAAATTTGTCCTTCATCGGAGGCCAGGAAATCCAGAAACTTGATGGCACGCACCGGATTTTTGCACGAAGTCGTAATTCCGATGCCGTACGCAGCGTCAAAGCCAACCGGCTGGAGGGAATGATCCTGATATTTTTCATTTAATGTGACTGGAAAATGAGCGTAGGTAAATTCATCCTTGCCTGCTGCCTTGAGGGCGTTTTCGGCATCCTGATAGTTCCATTCCTGATCAATGAGTCCAATGACCCGACCTGCAGCAATCTTGGATTTGTACTGATCACTTTTTTGCACAAAAGTATCCTTATCCAGCAGTCCTTCGTTGTACATATGATTCAGCCAACGGAAATATTCCCGTTCTTCCGGGCGCTTGTAGTGAAGGATGGCTTTGTGTGTTTTTGGATCAATATAATACTCACCATCGTCCGGTCCGCCTGTAGCGATCACGGCGGGATTCGTCACGGTAATCTGAATTTTCCAGTCTTCGGCATCAAGTGAGAGGGGAATGGTAGGCTGGCCGTTGGTGGTGGGGTATTTGGCGACATAGTCCTTGAGTGCTTTTTCAAAATCCTGGACGGTACGAATTTTGGGGTATCCAAGCTTTTTAAGTGCCTGATGCTGGATTTCAAAGCCGGCCTGTGCATCAAATGCGATGTGATCTACGCCCAAATTGGTTGGGATCGTATAAATGGCAGGATCTTCACTGCTATATTTGATACGGTTAAAATAGTCTCCGTACACTTTCTTAATATTAGGACCGTATTTATCAATCAGGTCGGTCAAGTCAATGAGTGCTCCGGCATCGACCATCTTTCCGACTTCCCCTTTGGGATACACGAGGTCAGGATACTCTCCGCTGGCGACCATCAATGCAAATTTTTCCTCACCTCGACCATTGACGGCATATTCGGCATTGAGTGTAACGCCCGTTTTTTTGATAATTTCCTGTCCGACCGCGTCTTTCATGTTGTTCCAGTTGGAGCTGGAATCACCGCCAAAAAAAGTTAGGGTAATGGGACTGGTGTCATCGGGATCTTCTTTTAATGCCGTACCGCCTGTTCCGCTTGCACAGCCCGTTGTCACGAGCAGCAGCAAAGCCAGGAGCAGGATGGAGCTTTGCCGTATCGATCTGTTCTTGAACATTTGCAATCCCCCTTTTTAAGTATGATTCACATAATGTAAGTGCTTTCATTAGTAAATTGTAGGAAATAAACTACCTTACGTCAAGTGATTTATGGTGATTTGTTATGTTGTTTGTTTTTTTATTATGCAAACATATTATGGTGAATGGTGTGGATTTGTGCAAATCTATCGTTTGATGATCTAAAACAATGTATGCTACGATGGTACCAGTTTACAGGCACACCCGTGTATTGAAAACAGGCAGAAGCAGAACTAGATTCCGAATAGGGTTGGGTGAGAAGATGCGTGGAA
The DNA here is from genome assembly GCF_001705305.1 of Paenibacillus kribbensis. Taxonomy (GTDB): domain Bacteria; phylum Bacillota; class Bacilli; order Paenibacillales; family Paenibacillaceae; genus Paenibacillus; species Paenibacillus kribbensis_B. Next base: position 462,169 of record NZ_MCBP01000001.1, on the reverse strand, counting down.
AAGTAACATTGCAGGAAATTGCGGATGCGGCGGGCGTTTCAAAATTCGCTGTTTCTCGTGCATTGTCAGGCAAGCCCGGCGTAAGTGAAGAGACAAGGACGGTGCTGGTCAAGCTGGCCGCCCAGATGGGCTATTTTCGCAACCATCCAAAAGTGACCGGGTTAGAGCCGCGTGATACAGATGCCAGGGAATGGTCGGGCACTGTGCTGGTGTTATTTCCAAATATACGACACCAGAACAGGGAATCCAGATACTGGGGACCTGTGTTTGAAGGAATCTCCGAGCGTCTGAAGCGCAAGGGAATGGATATGGTCACGTTAACGGAGCCCTCGACTGAAGATATGTTTTCGTTGCTGAATCCGGAGGCGATCAAGGGCATTATTACGGTAGGGTCGGTTTCAACGCCGATGCTGCTGAATATTTATCGAATGGGGATTCCAGTCGTCATGGTAGATCATTGGGATTCTGCATTTTTAAGTGATACGGTGTTTACGGATAACCGCACATGCATGAGTGAATTAATGAAGGATTTGCTGTGCAGGGGCTATACACGTTTTCAATTTGTCGGTCAAATTGACGATGCTCACAGCTTCTATGAACGTTGGGAAGCTTTTCGCTCCACACTGGAAATGAGCGGCGTACAATTACAGCAGAACAAGGCCTTTCTTCACGGGGGAGTGCAAGCGCTGGATGAGGAATTGGACAAGCTGACCGAGAGCGAGCTGCCAGAGGTGTTTGTGTGCGCGAATGATGTGACTGCTGCACAAGCGGTGGATGTGCTGAAACGGAAGGGAATTGACGTCCCGAGGCGCTGCGGGGTGACTGGATTTGATGATACGAATGAACAGATGCCGATTTATGCCACGGTAAAAGTGGATAAGGAGCTGCTGGGAATGCGTGCGGTGGATCAATTGCTATGGCGCATAACCAACCCGGATTCGCCTGTCGAAAAAAAGCTGCTGCACGCAGAACTGGTTGTACGGGAACGACATGCGCCGCAAATCAGTCGGGAGAATGATGGCCCTGAGCTTCCAATCAGCACAATCAGATATAGTTGATGTTCAGATAGCACTAAATGTACTCCGTTGATGTGGAGAGATAAAGATGTCGCTTTTTAGCCTGTTTAAGGCCAGAGAGCGACTTTTTTGGTTGCTATGCCAATGGTTTTGCGAAAAAACAATTTGACTACTTTGTTAGCTTAATGTTATTTTTGTTATGCTGAAAAAGAGACCCAGATGTTCCCAATCATCCTTACAGGGAGGCTTGTGATAATGTTCAATGTGATAGGACTGGATTGCTGGAGATTTAGGGAAGCGCAAAGTGATGAGTGGTTTCATGCGGAAGTGCCGGGTTGTGTGCATACCGATCTTTTACGACTTGGCCAAATTCCTGATCCGTTTATCGGTATGAACGAGGAGGAGGTACAGTGGATTGACAAGCAGGATTGGATCTATGAAGCTTGTTTTGAGATCCATGCGGAACAGCTTCAATGTCAACGGATAGAATTGGTGTTGGAAGGACTGGACACCTATGCAGATGTAAAAGTGAATGGGCAACATGTGTTGTCGGCCAATAATATGTTTCGGCAATGGAGACAGGATGTGAAGGAGTTTATTCAAGTAGGGGGAAATCGGCTGGAAATTTATTTCCGTTCACCGATTGCTGAAGATATGCCCAAGCTGGAACGGTTAGGTTATGCACTCCCTGCGCCGAATGATCAGTCCGAAGCTGGTGGCTTGGCAGACAAAAAGGTAAGCGTTTTCGCACGTAAGGCTCCCTATCATTATGGCTGGGATTGGGGACCGAGGCTGGTGACAAGCGGCATTTGGAGAGAGGTGCGTGTTGAGGCTTGGTCCGGTATGATCGTGAGAGACTTGTTTATTCGACAGGACGAGGTAAGTGCAGAAGAGGGCAGGCTCACGGCGGTAATAGAAGTCGAGAATGCAGAAGAGGCAGCAGAGGCCGAGCTGCGTATCCTCGCTGACAGCAAGGTGTGGTCGAAGCCTGTTCACCTGCTGAAGGGAAAGCAAACCGTAGAGCTGGAGCTGGATATGAGTAAACCGAAGCTGTGGTGGTGCCGAGGGCTGGGAGAGCCCCATCTATATACGTTTACAGTCGAACTTGCGGAGCGGGAGCAGGGAGCTGTGATGGCGAGAAAAACGGTGAAAACAGGTCTGCGTTCGATCCGTCTTGTACGTGAACCGGATGCGGAGGGAGAGAGCTTTTATTTTGAGCTGAACGGAGTTCCGGTGTTTGCCAAGGGAGCCAACCATATTCCGAATGACAGCTTTGCCACTGAGGTTACGAAGGAACGATATCGGCATGAAATTGCCAGCGCGGCCGCCTCCCATATGAATATGCTGCGGGTTTGGGGTGGTGGCATTTATGAAGAAGACGTATTTTATGAGCTTTGCGATGAATACGGCTTATTGATATGGCAAGATTTTATGTTCGCATGCAGCATGTATCCGGGGGATGAGGCTTTTTTGGAGAATGTGGCACAGGAGGCTGAAGACAACATCAAACGGCTGCGGAATCATCCCTGTATTGCGTTATGGTGCGGCAATAATGAGATAGATTCGGCATGGGCGCATTATGAGGAGAACGGAGGCTGGGGCTGGAAAAAGGATTACACGCCTGAGCAACGGGAGCGCCTGTGGGCAGATTATGAAACGCTGTTTCACCGGATTTTACCAGAGGCGGTACACACCTGGACCCCGCAGACGGCTTATTGGCCCTCCTCCCCGCTCATTGGCCTGACTGCAGATCGAAACCAGCATGCGCATCCGTCCTCGAAGGCCGGGGATGTTCACTACTGGGGGGTGTGGCACGCATCTGAGCCGTTTGAAAATTACCATGTACATGTGGGACATTTTATGAGCGAATATGGTTTTCAGTCCTTTCCTGAATACAAGTCGGTGCGTGCTTATGCGGAGGAAAAGGATTTGGAGCTGGAATCTGCGGTCATGCTGGCGCATCAGAAGAACGGGGCAGGCAATCGCCTGATTAAAGAATATATGGAACGGTATATGCGGGAACCAAGGGATTTTATATGTTTTCTTCCTATGAGCCAGATTTTACAGGCAGAGGCGATGAAAATGGCCATAGAGTCACATCGACGTCACAAGCCCTATTGCATGGGAACACTATATTGGCAAATGAATGACTGCTGGCCCGTTGCATCCTGGTCGAGTATGGACTATTTCGGTCGTTGGAAGGCACTTCAATATACGGCTAAGCGCAGCTTTGCCGATGTGCTGTTGAGCGTGGCAGATGCAGAGCAGGGCAATAAGGAGCTGTACATCGTCAACGATAAGCTAAAGCCGGTTGCAGGTACACTGCGGCTGACGCTTTTGCATATTCGCGGCACGAAAGCAATTCGTGAAGAGGAGATTCGGGTAGAGCAGCAGGCAGGCGGTGCAGGGATCGTACATATACTGCCCACCGACCAATGGCTGAACGGCCTGAACCGTGCAGAGCATATGCTGGTCGCGTGTCTGATACAAAATGGTGAACAGGTGGCCTCCTGTGAAGTTTATTTTGCAGATACCAAAGATATGGATTTACCGCAGACGAATATTAAGATAACCGAGGTACAGGGAAGCAGAGACGGTAGCTTTATGCTTTGTTCGGATGTGCTTGCCAGACATGTGTGGCTGTCAGCGGAACGGGAAGGCATTTTCAGCGATAACCATCTGGATCTGGCCCCAGGTATTCCGAAGATTGTGGAATTTTTGGATTTGAGTAACGGTGCCTCAACATTTGAGGCCGTTTCACCGGGCACGTTGACGGTGCATTCGTTGGTAGATTGGATACAAGGCTAGAGCAAGATACGTGGAGAAATTTCTGAGGAACCAAAAATTCCCGCCGACCAGTTAAGGTTAGCGGGGATTTTTTTCTGCTTTTGAACGAAATGAACTTATCAACTTAATCTATTCGATTACATTAGTAAAAGGTAGGTATACTTCTTGCTGAGAAAAAGAATAAGAACAACAACACTGAGAAAAAAATATAGAGAATCACACTCTCCGTTGACCGCAAAGGTTAGCGGAGTTTTTTTGTTTCATTTTATGCCAAAAATTGAATACTTATATTAGTTGCATAGTATATTGACAGATGGTTAATTTTGGTGAAAAATGAAGTGTGTTTTTAAAAATTATGGAATATTTATGCGGAAGGTGGCTATGGCATGAAGCAAACACCTACGATTCGGGCGGAATTAGACAGATACCTCAAACAAGAGGGATTGAGTCTAATACAATTTGGACATATTGCAGGGATGAATCGGGGAATAGTAAGTAGTATTGTGACAGGAAATAAGTCTATGTCTGTAAACCAGCTTGACCGAATTACTGAGGGTATGGGTTTACCGGAAGGCCACTTTTACGACTTGTTCATAGAAAACTACATCATAGACGTACCCCCGAATATGAGGCGAATCGAGCCATTTTTGTATCGTTGTGTGGAGTTGAACAAGTTGGATACGATCCGCAAAGTGGTGGGAGCCATCATGGACAATCTACTCTATTCGCCCAAACTATTTGATATTGCGGAAAACCTATTCGCAGAGGGACGACATGAAGCGGCGCTGCTGTTATATGAGAATGTAGCACAAACGGAGAAGTACCAGCACTCTGAGCGCTTGGCAGTCTGTCAATATCGTATATTCACTATTCAGGTTGGAGATGATCAAAGCCAAAATCTCAGGGCAGCAACGGTATTTGAAGTTTTTGTTGAGCGCCTGGATGAAATAGACCAGCTTGATGCATTAAAGGATTTGGCTAATATATATAGGTCTATGCGTAAATGGGACAAGGTTGATGAAGCAGCGAGAAAAATGAGAGGAAAAGCGGAAGTACAATATTCCATGAGGCATCAACAGAAGAATCGAAAGATCAGGGAGCATGAAAAGGAAACCAGGGGGGCGTTATTTGGATACATTGCGTATGCTGACTTGTTGTTAACAGGTGTCTCGGAGGCTCAAGGCGATTATCAACAAGCTTTACAATATACATACGCCTATACGGATTTGGATTGGGTCTTAGAGGAGGACGAAGAAACCCAACATTGGGTTAATTTGTTCAAGCACTGGTCTGAAGGTAATATTTACTACTATAAGCTTTTATCAGGCGATATAAATGTGCTTAACGATTATATTGAATATATAGCTGCAGCAACCAATGAGACTGACAAAGAATTGGTTACTATGCTTCTGAACTTAATGTTTGCTGCTAACCAGTATCAGCTAGACGTGGATCATGTAATCAAACGTTTTGAAATTGTTATTGACTCTTTTATGCAACAGGGTGAGCCATCATATGACATATATACAAATCAAGTTATTCCAGAACAGTTTGCACGATTGAGTTATGAACTGGCTTATTATTATTTGTATCGAGGGATGTATAACGATGGGTTCAAATACTTGATGTATTCAATAGAAAATTATCATACACTGAATAATGAGACTTATTATATAAATTGTATAGGGATGTTTGAGCATTTTCGCGCCTATGTAGTTCCCGAAGCAAAAGAAAAATTCTCAAAATTTATTGAAAAGGTGTGGTTAAACAATGCTAAGAAAAATATTCCTTCTAGCCGCCGTAGTTAGCTTTTTGTTTATTGGTACAGTACCTATTCAGTCATATGGTCACTCATATGGTCATCAGGAACTCCATGATCCAATAGGAGGATTCTAAAACAAAAGCTCTGCTAATCTTAATTGGTCGGCAGAGCTTTTTTGTTTTCAACGGTTATTTTTCACAGGTTACTCCATCATTATCCCGATCTAAAGCTGGACGATAGCCAGGTTCGTCAGCATACAAAGGGTCTTCTCCTGTACTACGTACTGCTTCGCAGTTCTGGTAGTAAACATTATCCTCTTCATATTCTGAATCTGTATTAATAATTGTTTCTGGATCACTACGGATGATAAATAAATATAAAATTCCCAAACTCATAAATAGCATTAAAGTGGGTGTTATGTAGTTAGGGAATTGTTTGTGCCGTGTGTCTCTGTGACCCAACATTGATCCTATAACAAAACTACTGCTAAAACTATAAGCAATGTCCAAATAAGCCACATATTCATCCACGCTTTATTGTTTTGAATATAGACTATCAAAACTAGGAATATTTTTCTATAATCATTTACAAATCAGCACATTAAAGAGGCCCTAGCAGCCGGACACTCATCTGTATGCACTTATAGACCGCGAGGGAGCCGATCATAACCGTGAGTTGTCTCTTAAAGGCGTGCCCACACGCAAGGGTAAAGATCACTATGAATGGCCTATGGCAATGTGTGCAGATATTAAGTACATAAATCCAAAGGATAATCGTGGGGCAGGTTCGTGGGTAGGTCATAAGCTGGACGACTGTGCAGATGGCACAAAGGTTAAATTTATCGTTAAATAAAAGACAAAAATGAAGAATCTACTGGTGTAAAGCTGGTAGATTCTTTTTTTAGCAGGACAAGTTTCCCCTTACTTCGACATTCGCTTTTCTGTATTATATTGTTGTAAATATAAATATTGGAGGAATATGTGAATGAAATGGAAATTAGCGAAAAAAACTGTTTTAAGTTCAATGGCAACTGCTTTATTGTTCTCAGTTATAACGCCTTTCGCGGCATTTGCAGAATCATCTTCAGTAACTGCTACTACATACGGAACAACACCAACAATAGATGCTAATGCTGTAACTCCGCCTGCTCCTACTGTACAGCCTGATGGAGAAGTTAGTACCCAGGGTGTAAAAGTTAAGGCTGTAGAAACTGCTATTAAAGCATTAAGATATGTTATCGATAACCCGGTGTCGCGCTGGACTCTGGAAAAATTTTTTGATACAGAGACAGTGGCGGCTGTTATCAAATATAACAATAAAGTTTTTGGTGTTCTTGAAAGATATTTAGGAGCTGTAGAATTGACTACTGCTGAAATAGCCGCAGGCGCAAGGTCTGCAATCGTTCAGGAATTGAGAGGGTATGTTGGTAAAGGAATCGCGGAAGGAGTAGGGATGGTTGTTGAGTGGTTGATTTATTATGGTAGCAAAGTAATACTTTAATGATCTGAAAATAAAGAGGTGCATCATGGAAAACCCGAATTTAACCCAGCTTGAGAAACGTATAAATATTTTGCTTGAATGGAAAACTGTATTGTTGCGTTTAGCAGAAGATGAATTGTCACCATATGATAAATGGTGTGCTGAAAAAGAGCTTAGTCGGGAAGATCAACATTTTATAGCGAATCTTTGCATGTTATTTAACATACGATTACATCCTGATCAAAGCAAACCCGATGTTCAAAAAATCACTAAAAACTTTGAAGAACATTTCAAAGTTAATGACTTTGAGTTGAGTTACGAGGTGTTTGAAAAACTTATAAAAGATTATCAACTTAGAGAGCATCCAATTCATGAGTGGGATGCTCGAGAAGTGCTTGAAAAGCTGGCCGAGAGTAATAGGAGTGTTGAACTGAAGGAAAAACTACTTGGTTAGCTATGGATTCTAAACGGAATAGGTAAGAAAGCCCCACTGATCTGTGAACTGACCCCAAAAAGTTAGACACAGGACAGACTTAGGCTGCTACAGAGGACTGGATGCGGTATTCTACCGGCGACAGTCCTCTGAGCTTTTGCTTGGTTCTTCGATGGTTTGTAATAATGTATATATTGATCTAATTCCTGAATGAAGTGTTCGATGGATTCAAATTCTTGAATATATAGAAGTTCCGTCTTTAAGATCCCAAAGAAATTCTCTATCACGGAGTTGTCCAGGCAGTTTTCTCTGCGTGATATACTTTGTGCGACTCCTCTTTCGGAGAGCATATACTGGTAGCGTTTCTGTTGATATTGCCACCCTTGATCAGAGTGCAGGATGAGGTTGTGTTGCTCTGGTAGCTTCTCTAAGGCTTTTTCGAGCATCTCTGTGACCATAGAGAGAGTCGGTCTTCTAAATATGGTATAGCTGATGATTTCACGGTTATACAGATCCATAATCGGAGACAGATATATCTTTTGTCCAAACAAGTGGAATTCTGTGACATCAGTAACCCAGAAGCCCTAACTCCTTCATTAAGCGCTGAACTGTCTTATGATTGATTGGAGTCGTTTTGCGGATCTCCCTGGTCATAGTTCGGTATCCTGCTCGACATTTTAATTCATCATTAAATAAACGCCTCATTTCTGTTTTTACATCGGCGTACTTATCAGGCTTGTTCCACTTTTTCACGTGATAGTAGTAAGTGCTTTGAGGAATGCCTGAGTTTTTTTTCTGAACTAAGGCATTCCATTTTTTTAGGTACGATACCTCCATACGAAGGCGTTGGTTTTCCTTAATCAGCTCGTCTACAGCACTTTCATTTTAGCCGCAGGTTTATAACTCAACCGATTCTCATGCATATCTTCTAATATGTATTGCTTTTGTTCTCCAGTAAAAGTCCTGTGTGTTCCCTTTGTGATTAATCCCGCAGCCCCATGCTTGAGTATGCTGCTACCCATTCATTAACCGTTACATGGTTCATCCCATACTTCCGCGCTGCTTCGTTCTCAGACAGCCCTCCCTCAAGTACATCTATATTAAATATAAAACTTAGAGCTATTCCACAAATCTATTCTGATACTAGATTCTACTCTCACTCTCTCATGATATGTACAGCGTTTTCATTATGTTAATATATATAACAATAAACGACTTGAAAGTGAATTGTTAACGGATAATTTGTAAGAATTCTATCTATTTGGTATCTGAATTTGGTAGAATAGGTTCAAAGTATAATCGAGAGTGTATTAAAACTGACATCATAAGTATGCTTATTGTTGAATGAACTCTATAGAGAGGGTCGTGAAAGCATTAGGCGGCAAGGGGGAAAAATGATGCGAAAGAGCTGGTACAGGAAATTGCTTTTTTCCTATTTCCCAATTTTCATGTTGACAGTGTCGATTCTCATTTTCTTATCCTTCCTGATCGTGAACGAGATATCGCGCAATGAAACCAGCAAAGCGAATCGGATCACGACCGGATTTGTGATGGACAGTGTGGAAAATTCACTGACGAAGGTAGAAATGGACGTTTTAAACGAGGCTGAGACGAACAAGAGCTACAGCACTTTCCTGAACGGACAAGCTCAAAGCGGCAGCATGATGTTATATGAGCTGGTAGGGAGCCTGCGTACGCTGAAGGATAATCATGAGCTGGTACACTCTATTTATATTTACCGAACGAAGGATCATAAGGTATTAACCATGAGTGGTCTTCAGGATGCTTCGGCCTTTGTCGATTATCCGTACATTGAGCAGGCGCTCCGGTCGGAGGATCGGCAGTGGTCGCCTGTGCGGGAATGGAAGGAGCCGGGCAAGCATACATCAGAACGTGTGATTTCAATGCATAAGAGGCTCCCCTTGCCGTTTGGGGGACAAGGACTGCTGGTGATCAATATTGGTGTGTATCCGTTGGAGCAAATGATCGCTCAAATGACGAACCCGGCCGTTTCCTATCTGGTGATTCATGATGGCAGCGGACAGGCGATTTATCCGGCTGCATCCGGTACCAAGGATGCTGTAAAAGCAGAGGACGGGCAGCAGCTGACTCAGCTGCTCTCCCCCCGGCTGGGATGGAGCTTTGATAGCGGCATTCGTGCCGGGCAATTGTTCGAATGGGTGTCTGTGATCTCTTACGTCTGGATTGCGGTCGGATTGGCGGTGGTTATATTGGCGGTGGTCTACATTATTTATGTGACCCGCAGAAATTACAGGCCAATTCAGTTGATGATGCAGCGTATCCAGCAACTGCCAGGCCGTCCCGGTGAGGAAAACAATAAGGATGAGCTGTGGATGATTGATCATGCGCTGCAAAGTCTGATTCGGCAAACGGTTGATTATGAACAGCAGGAGCATGCGAATATACTCATTCGGCGACGGCAGCTGTTCCTTGATCTTATGGAAGGTACAGCCGCCGAAACGGTAGAATTCCGGCTGGATCATCTTTCTCCTTTTGCAGATGCAGGGAAGGGGGAGGCTTCTCCAATCTACACTGTTATGGTGGTAGAGCTGCACGATCTGGACCTGCCGCAGACAGCGGACGGGAAATCAACCGGTAGCGGACATTCGGAGGAGCATGGAGATGAAGATGAAGATCAACGTTTGAGTCTGTCGCTGCTTGGTGTGATACAGGAGCTTGCAGCCACCTATGGATGGCAGGGCTGGGCAGAATGGATGAGCCGTGAAAGAATCTCCATTTTGCTGCGGAAAGAGGAAGGCGATGGGGAGGGGCTGCTGGGGGCGAAGCTGCAAGAGATGGCGCAAACGGGCTGTGAGTGGCTGCAGGGCCATCTGGGTGTACAGCTTACAATTGGAATTGGCGGCCAAACTCACGAGTTGGAGCATATTCAGGATTCCTATCGGGCCGCTGTTTCTGCTCTGCGGTATCGGTTAACGCTCGGGGTACGCGATATTGTGACCAGTGATCAGGTTCCGCGGGCTAGTGAAATCCCGTTGTATTCGTATCTGCCGCTGATTTCGGAGACGATTCGTTCTTTTCGACTGGCAAACCATGATTGGCGTATACAGCTGGAAGGACTATTCGGGGCGATGGAAACGGATAAGCTGAAGGATGGGGATATTTTAACGGTAGTGCGGTGGCTACAGGAGCTGCTGGAACGGGAAATGCGCGAAATGAAGGATGTATCGGGCGCACTGGATCGTTATTTTAACGGGGCGGAGGGACAGCGATGGAAAACTGAGGTTGAAACGGCTTCTTCATTGGCTATGATGCATACGCTAATGCTGGAGCATATGACCACGGTATATCGGACTTATGTTGCAGCCAGTGAAACCAAAAGCTATCGGGCCATGGTCAGCGAGATGAAGCAATATATAGAAGAGCATTATACGAATCCGGATTTGTCATTAAATCATTTGAGTGAGCGTTTTGATGTGTCGCCCAAATATGCCAGTCATCTGTTTAAAACCGAATTTGACATGAAATTCGTTGATTTTTTGACACGGCTTCGTATGAACCACGCGCAGCAAATGCTGTGTAACACCACGGAGACGGTTCAGCATATTGCGACACAGGTTGGTTATGCCAATTCAATTACCTTTGGGCGGGTTTTTAAGCGTGTCGTTGGCGTAACGCCAGGAGATTATCGCAAGCTGAGATTAAAACCGGAGGATTCATTAGCAGGGGGAGCGCTATAGGCGCTCGCCTTTTTTGCTTAAATGTCGGGTGGAAGGAGTCGGTTTATGGAGCGGAATTTAGTTTATTGCGGTAGAGGGATGCAAATGCCATACTTATGTCCATATCTTGAACCTACAGGGCGTCAATGGCCGATAGATTGGCAGGTATAATGGCGAACCGGAATGACGGAGGATGGCTATGGCGGACATATTTGTACAAAAGCAACACAGGGATGAGCCGAAGGTTTCCGGCTGGGCCGGAGGCATTGATGTTGGCGGGACAAAGACACTGATCTGTATTGGCACAGCGGAAAGGCAAGTGGTGGTAAGACATAAGTTCCCGACAGTGCATACGAAGAATGCTCATTTTTTCTTTGAGCGTCTGTTCGGAGAACTGGAGTATTGTCTGGAACAGGCAGGGCTGTCACTGGAACAGTTGAAAGGTATTGGCATCGGCTTTCCTGGCATGGTGGATAACGATAGCGGAACGATCACTCACGCTCCAGCGATTCAATGGAGTTCTGAAGATAGTATGCATGAAAATATACGGTCTATCATTGCACAGCGATATAGCGGTCGCCTGGTGCTTGATAATGATGTGAACATGGCTGCGCTCGGAGAACAATGGCTGGGGGCAGCCCGGGGATTACGCCATGTCATGATGGTAACGGTAGGGACAGGCATTGGTAGTGGCCTTATTTTAAATGGGGAACTATACAAGGGTGCCGCAGGCGGAGCTGGAGAAATGGCGTACTGGATTGCAGGCGAGGAACAAGCACGGCAAGCGGCAGAACAGAAAGGGACAGACGAGTTTGGTGTGTTCGAATCTTTAACATCAGGTACAGCGATTACACGCAGTGTAAAATCGGCGCTCGCATTCGGCATACCTGGTATGCATATGATTCGGCTGGCGGAGGGAGACAGGGACAAGGTCGGGGCTCGCCATGTTTTACAAGCGGCGGCTGAAGGGGATATTGAAGCACAGACGATTTTGGAGCCTGCGCTGGCGCATATGGCGATGGCTTTAACGAATGTGATCAGCCTGCTGAACCCGGAAATGATCGTTATAGGTGGTGGAGTGGCAGAAGACAACACGTATTATTTGGATGAAATTCGGCAAAGAGTAGCCTTATGGACGGACATTCCTTGCACCATTGTACCTGCTGAGCTGGGTAATGAAGCCGGGGCCATCGGAGGTCTGGCGACAATTCTGGGCAGCGCGGTACGCTAAACAACAGGGAGGTTTCCAGATGGTTGGCTCACAAATGCTGAAGCTGCGTAGCTTCTATTTGTTTATTGGTTTGGCAGGGGGCATGTTTAACCCTTATTTGACCCTGCTGCTGGTTCAGAATGGGTTGACGAGCAGCAGCGTTGGTGTTTTGATGGCGATCGGTACGCTCATATCCATACTGGTTCAGCCGATATGGGGAATTATTGTGGATCAATATCGTCAAATGCGACTGGTTCTCATTTTGAGTGTAGCCGTCCCAGGAGTTATGGCCGTATGCTATCAGTCAGAGCATTTTGTGCTGATGGCTTTAGTTTATTCCATCATGGCCATATTTACGGCAACACAGGCACCGATTGCGGATTCCTATGCGATTGTGGCGGCTAAAAAGGCAGGCACAACCTACGGCAGCATACGATTTATGGCGAGTATAGGCAATGCGGTGGGTGGCTACGCCGGGGGATTGTTTGTGTCCCTTTTATCTGTGACGATGCTCTGGGTGCCTTTTTTGGTGCTGAACAGCCTTGCGGCCTTGACGGCGCTGACGCTGCCGAAAAAAACGGAAGAAGATCTCGTACTGCGCAAATCACTTTCGGACGGGATTGGTCAATTGCTCCGCAACAGGACATTTTTAATATTTTTGGGCGGCAGCTTTTTGGTGAATCAGACATTGACTGCATTCAATACCTATTTTGTACTGGCCTTTAAAATGTCAGGAGGACTTCCGGGTTTAGTCGGGATTGCTCTACTGGTCGCCTCCATTACGAACGTCCCTTCTATGCTGCTCGCTTCACGGGTGATTCGAAAAATCGGGTTGGAGAGGACCCTATTGCTAGGGGCCGTCGCTTATATGTTCCGCTGGGGAATTCAGTGGGCCTTTCCCGATCCTGCCGTTATGATCGCTGTACAGGTGCTGCACGGGCTATCGTTCGGATTCTTCTACATTGCAGCGGTTGAATATGTATCGCATGTTACTGAAAAGGATATGCAGGCGACCGGACAAAGCGTGTTCAATATGGTGTTTGCCGGACTGGCAGGGATTGTAGGCAATTTGTTAAATGGGTTTCTTCTTCATGCCGGAGGGCCGCAGCTCATGAATTTGGCGTGTATGATCAGCGCGACCTTAGGTGCGCTAATGATGGTGTATGTATCACGCAGTCGTAAGGATGGGAAAACAGGAAAGGTACGCAAGTTATCCATGAGTCTCCCGTCAGAGATTTCACAGCAGGAATAGCGAGCTTCGTACATCGTTGAAGCTTTGTGAAATACAGAGAGGGCATCGCATCCGATGAGGGTGGGGTGCTCTTTTTTTTGCAAAAACAACTTTTAAGCCACTTCACATGGAATTATATCTCACACGAATCGAACAATGAAAATGGTTTATTCACAGGAAAACAGTGGTTTTATATAAAAGTAAGCGTTTTATCATATTCAGTAACCGCTTTCAATTAAACGGTTTATGCTCGGGAAACTAGTTTATTGTCAGTTTTCCTGCGGTCATGTCATACTAAGGCACATCCCGAACCAAAGAAACAGACTCATGCAATGCATGATATGCCGTACCTCATCCATAAGAAGAGGCGACGAACGGGAAAAAGCAGACAAAGGGGTGTCCAGGAATGAGAAGAAGTAAGGCTGGAGGATCATTGAAGAAGCTGCGTCTGCTGCTTGCAGCTACAGTTGCACTGTCGGTTGTACTGAGTGGGTGCTCGTCAGGTGAGGCGGACAAGAGTTCGACCGCTGCCGGAGACAAGGGTGGTTCATTGAAGGTTGAAATTTTTGACAGAGGCAACACACCTCAAGGCTATACCATTACTGACAGCTATTTGACCCGTTATGCAAAAGAAAACTTTGGCAAACCCAATAACATTGATTTAACATACGTGCCCGTTCAGCGCTCGGAAGAGGTCACCAAGCTGAATGTCCTGATGGCCAGCGGCGGCGATGTACCTGATATTGTATTTACTTATGATTCCGGCACCTTTGAACGGTACGCGGAGCAAGGTGGCCTGACGGACTTAACCCCACTGCTGGATGAGTATGGTCCCAATCTCAAAAAGTTTCTTGGTGAGGATACGCTGAGCTACGGACAGGTGGAGGGCAAGCAGTTCGCTATTCCGGGCAAACGCACGATTTTAGGAAAATACTCTTCTTTTATACGGCAGGATTGGCTTGATACGCTGAAAATGCCTGTCCCTCAAACGACAGATGAGCTATATAACACGTTAAAAGCGTTTAAGGAAAAAGATCCCGGCAAGACGGGGGGCAAGGTCGTTCCAATGGGGATGACGATGGAGCCTGGGCAATATGATCCGCTGCTGTGGTCTTTTGTTAAGCCGGTAACGGATGAGCAGAAATATACGCTGACCCAAAAGCTGGGTTCCCGTGATTATCCGACGCTGCTGCCCGGATTCAAGGATGGGGTCCGGTTTATGAACAAGCTGTACAATGAAAACCTGATCAGCAAGGATTTCGGTCTGGATAAGGACAAAAAACAGCTCTTTCAGGATATTCAAAGTGGCAATACCGGCTTTTTTAGCGAAGATTATGACAACATTTTTTATAACGATGCAGCTTATTCCAATCTGTTGGCCAACCAGCCCAAAGCCAAGCTGACGCCAATGGACCCGTACACCAACAGTGAGGGCAAGCATGCCAAGCCGGAATTTGCGTCCAACGGCCTTTACATTATGGTGCCTAAATCCAGTGAGCATGCGATTGAAGCGATCAAGTATCTGGACTGGATGTCTTCCGAAAAGGTGTTGCGTGATATGCAGAACGGGGTGGAAGGCGAGAACTATACGTTGAAAAACGGCATTCCGGTTGCCAAGGAAAATCCGACACAAGAAGCGCAGGACCGTATCTACAATCAGGGTGATGTGGTCATTATTGCGAACGGCAAGATTGCAGGGGATGACAAGAAAAACAAGGAAGCCTTTATTTTGGGCATGCCTTCCCAGTTCCAGGAGGATGTTCGCAAGGCCATGGATATATCCAGCACAGATACCGTTCCTCCGGTGAAATTTGACCATCCGATTAAGTCCGAGTCCAAATACAGCAACTCACTGCTGGATAAGTTTGATGAAATGGTCGTCAAATCTGTGATGGCACCTCCGGCACAGTTTGATGCAGTCTATGATGCATCATTAAAGGATTATATGGTGAGCGGCGGTCAGGCGATACTCGATGAGCGTACTGAAGCCTACAAGGCCATGACGGGCAAGTAAGAAGGCGGAAAGTAAAGGAGGAGACAGCGCATGAAAGGGAACGTTTACTTCCGCAGATATTGGCAATTATACGCGTTGCTTGTGCTGCCCCTGGCCTACTTCATTGTGTTCAAATATGGTCCGATGTGGGGCGTACAAATTGCGTTTAAGGATTTCAACTTTTTTCAAGGGATTACGGGAAGCGAGTGGATCGGATTCGATGCGTTTCGGGAAGTATTCCGTATGGACGATTTTTATAGAACGCTGCGTAATACTATCGTGCTGAATTTGCTTGATCTGCTGGTATCTTTTCCAGCCCCTTTAATCCTGGCGATTTTACTCTATGAAATGAAAGTGGTCTGGTTTAAAAAGCTGTCGCAAACGATATTGTATATCCCCCATTTTATTTCGTGGGTCATTATCGGCGGGATTGTGTATCAGGTGTTTGGTACGCAGTCCGGCATGATTAACAATGTACTTACCTCGCTCTGCTTTCAAGCGATTCCATTTTTGACAGATAAAAATGACTGGGTGCTGACATATCTGCTTACAGGTGTGTGGCAAAGCGCAGGCTGGGGAACGATTTTGTATCTAGCCGCCTTGACCGGCATTAACCGGGAATTGTTTGAAGCTGCCGAGGTAGATGGAGCAGGACGTTTGAAGAGAATTTGGTACATTACGATTCCAGGTATGAAAACGACCATTGCTACGCTGCTTATCATCAATCTGGGCAATATGATCACGATTGGCTTTGATCGTCCTTATGTGATTGGCAATGTGGCAGTTCGGGATTATTCCGATGTGCTCAGCACATTCGTGTATCGCATCGGGATGGAATCCGGGCAATATACGCTGGCAACGGTGGTTGGCCTGTTTCAGGCCGTGGTTGGTCTGATCTTTGTGCTAGGTGCTAACTATGCATCCAAGAAGCTGACGGATGAAAGTATTATGTAAAGGAGCTGCTGACATCTGATGAGTGAACGTACTGCAAATCGCACCTTTGATATCGTAACCACTGTGCTGGTGGCTGTGGCTGTGCTGCTGTGCCTGGCCCCGTTTATTCACATTTTGTCCATTTCCTTCAGTTCAAACCGGGCGATTACGTCCGGGGAGGTGACTCTGTTTCCAGTTGAGTTCAATTTGAAGGCATATGGAAAGGTCTTTTCCGATATGAGCATGATCCGTTCGCTCGGGTTTACGGTTATGCTGACAGTGATCACGACAGTGCTGAGTATGCTGATGACGGTCATAGCGGCATATCCTTTAACGAAGAAAAACCTGAAGGGGCGCAAAACCATGATGTTTATCATTGTGGTGACGATGTTTTTCAGCGGTGGCATCATTCCCGAGTACATTCTGGTGCGCGATCTGCATTTGTTGAATAATATGTGGTCTCTTATTTTACCAGGTCTGATCAGCCCGTTTTATCTGATTATTCTGATTTCTTTCTTTAATGGGATTCCGGAAAGCTTGGGAGAAGCGGCGGAGATTGATGGCACCAGTCAATTCGGCACCTTGATTCGGATTGTACTGCCGCTGTCCCTGCCCGTATTGGCGACGTTAAGTCTGTTTTACGGTGTGGGACGCTGGAACGGATTTCAGGATACGCTGATGTATATTCAAAACCCCGATTTATTTCCGTTACAGCTCAAGCTGTATCAAATGATTCAAAATAACATGGTATCCGAGCTGACCAGACTGGAAGGAGCCAGTGGTGCAAGAATTACGCCTGAAGGGTTGAAGGCGGCGAGTGTCATTTTCGCTACGGTTCCGATTCTGCTCGTTTATCCGTGGCTGCAAAGGTATTTTGTTAGCGGCGTGATGGTCGGAGCGGTGAAAGGATGATGACAATGAAGGCGAAGGGGGAATACTCCTTTTCCACCTGTTGGAATATTAAAAAGCATACAGTCGGCCGAGAGCTTATTGAGGAAATCCGCGAGCTGGGCTTTGGCCGGGTGGAGCTGAATTATAACATTACCCGGGAAATGCTGACGACGATTGAGCCCATGATTGAACGGGGAGAAATCGGCATATCGAGTGTGCATAATACGTTTCCTCATACACCAGACCCGGATTACGGCACGGATTCCGTTCTGCTCGGATTTGATGATGAGGTGAAGCGAAAACGCGCGATAGAGCTGTTGGTGCAATCTGCGGAATATGCGCATCGCTACGGGGCGAAGGCAGTGGTTGTGCATCCTGGCGAGGTTCCATTTCCATACGATATCAGTGAGGAATTGGCTGGTATTTACCGTGAGCAGGGCAGGGATTCGGCTGCATATCAAACGCTGTGGACACAAATGCTGGAGCGACGGAATTCACTGAGCGGACATTATGCGCAGCGTATTCGCGATAGTTTGGAGGAGGTGTGCGACCGCATTACCTCCAAGGGATATGATGTAGCCATTGGGATTGAAACGCGTTCACGCTGCTATCAGATGCCTACCTTGCAGGAGGCGAAGAGGATCATAGATGGTTTGAAGGGGGCGCCTGTCTACCTGTGGTATGACATTGGACACGGTATGATCATGGACCGTATGGGATTGTACGATAACGCCAAGGAAGCCAATGAAATGATCGACTATATCCTGGGTGTTCACATTCATGAAACCATAGGATTATCCGATCACTGGTGCCCTTTTATTCATAGTGGTGACCTGGAGTTCTTTGATCGTTTCGTAAATATCATCCGCCAGGCCCCGATTAAGGTCTATGAGCTGAAAGCAGCTTGTCAGCCGGAAGACATTGAACGCAGTCATGAGCTGCTGACAGGCAAGATTGCGAAGCTTGAGCCGCAAGGCTAATGAATGATTATGCATATTACAGGGGTTGAGATGTATGTACAGTAGAATTGTAGCGATCAACGATGCCTGGGTCAAACCGGGCATGGACCATCAGGTGCTGGATGCCGACAGCCGCTATTACGGCGGGGTGACCGATGATGAGAACGGGATCGCCTGGCCTAATCATTCGGTCGGTACACCTGCCGCGATGGCAATCTGGGCGGCCGCGCTTGTCAACCCGGATTCGGTCTACTACCGGAATGAGGATGTGCTTGTCCGGCTGGAGCTGGCAGCGCAGTACATGCTGCGAGTACAGCATGAGGACGGCTCTATTTCGCCAGGCTGGACCAATTTTCACTCGCCGCCGGATACAGCGTTCGTGGTTGTGGGCTACGCTCAGGTCCATCAGCTGTTAGCTGGGAACGACTGGCTGGAGCTGCGCCGGGTGACTGATGCGATTCGCTTGTTTCTGGAGCGGACGATCCCGGTCATGCTGACCGGAGGCTGCCACACGCCAAACCACCGTTGGGTACTGTGTGCTGCCTTGGGCTTTCTGCACGAGCTGTTTGATTTGCCTGAGGCGCTTGTGCGGGCCGAAGCATGGCTGGCCGAAGGGCTGGATGGGACGCCGGATGGCGAATGGACGGAGCGCAGCAACGGGATTTACAATGCCGTCAGCGATATTATGCTGATTCATGCTGCCCGTTTATTGAAGCATCCGAAGCTGCTGGAGCCAGTGCGTCGCAATTTGCACATGATGGTGTATCTTGTCCATCCGGATGGCGAAGTGGTCACGGAGTATTCAGGGAGACAGGATTTCGGTGTGGTACTGAACTTATCCTCCTATCTTCTTCCGTATGCCATGCTGGCTACCAAGGATGAAGACGCCATATTCGAAGCGATGGCTGTCGCCGCTATTCAAGTCATGGATCATCCGGGTGGTGCTCCAATCAATGCGGCTGTACGCTTTTTGCTAGATCCGCGTTTGCAAACTCGCGAGGTATCGCCAGCCTCATTACCAGTCAGCTATAACAAGCTGCTGAATGGAGACTTTCCAAGGGCAGACTATCTGAGCCGGATGGAGGAGGCAGGGCATCATCAACAAATCTATCATAGCCGTCTGCATACAGACTTTGGTGCTCCAGTCGTACGCTATCGACAGGAGGACACCAGTGCGACCCTGATGACCGAGGTTTCATCGTTCCTGTCACTGCGGCATGGAGATGCACGGCTGCTGGCAGTACAGGCCGCCTCCTACTTCTCGCCCGGTTTTGTACCGATGCAGGAGCTGACAGCTTATGAAACGGGCTGGACGTTGTCAGGCCAGCAGGCCAAAGGCTACTATGGTCCTGTAGCTGCTGCAGATCTGCCGTCAACTTCACAGGAGGAAGTCAGCCCATGGTATCTGCTCCCGCATCACAAACGTCCGCTAACCCATGAACAGCGGCATGAAATACGGGTCGATGTGGATCGTCAGGAAGATGTATGGAGACTGCGTTTTCGCTCAGAGGGTCCGGCGGACTGTATGACCCAGATCAGTTTTATTTTTGGACGTGAAGGAAGATTTACTTGCGGAGAGTACAGGCAGGTGAATGAAACGGTACAATGCTGGACTGGCGGCACAGCACGTTATGAATCGGGGAATGCATGGTTTGAACTGACGGGAACAGCCATGGAGCATATGGCTACTTCGGTTCGGGGAGCTGCTCACCCTATGTATTGCTATACGTTGCTGGTCAACTGGATGGCGCCGTTTGATAAGACGATCAGCATTCGGTTGTCGCCTTTGCCTGTGAGTGAAGCCTGAAGTACAGTGAGCATCTATTTTCCGGGGATATGGCCAATTCCCGGAGAAAAGATGTTTTTTTGTGCGTGTCTTTATTTACACAGAGATGAGCGCTTCCATTGAGCTTGAAGCCATTGTGGTGTACACTGTCCAGAACAGGTGTAAATTGGAACGTCAGGAAGGCTGGACGGTTGCAAAGGAGGAAAAAGACACACATGTATGTCCGTTTAAGATCGTTAAATTATCCTGTAAAAGGGTATGTTTTTATGGTATTGGCCGTATGCTCAGTGATCAGCACTTTATGGATCATTAATGTGCAGTTGCCCTCAGGGGGACGCCCTTATTTTTTTATATGGTGGAATATGATGCTAGCCTGGATTCCCATGATTCTGACATTGCTGCTGGATGTCATTCATTGTTCCTGGAGAAGGGGGATGAGGACGTTTTTACTATGGGTGACAGGGGTAGCCTGGCTCGTGTTTTATCCCAATACACCCTATTTAATTACAGATTTGCTGCATGTATTCGCCAATTATCCGTTTCTTGAGGAGCCACGCTTCTGGGGAAATCCATATTTCTGGAATCATGTACTGGGGATGCTGCTGGTAGCTGTCCTTGGCCTGACGATGGGCTTTGTATCGCTCGAATCCATACGACAGCTGGTACAACGTGCACGTGGCGGGCTTGTAAGCTGGCTGTTTGTGCTGATAGTCCTGTTGTTGAGCAGCCTGGGTATATACATTGGCCGTTTCTTTCGCGGAAATACGTGGGATATTGTTTCTGCACCTTCCCAACTGTATGAACAGGTGTCTTCTATATGGGCGGACTCCCTGCAGCGCACTCACTTTATAGAGTTTAGTGGGCTGGTATTCGTTATTTTGCTGGTCAGCTATATGTCCACGATGTGTATCATCTGGATGGGTAACGGCCGCCGGGACGAATGGCGCAGCTGGTAATTTGGATGCGCCTGCATGTTGTATAGATATCTTAAAATGTAAAGCAAAGGAGGAACAGCTACGATGAACGGACAAAACCGATCCGATATCCGTGCTGGTCTTGAAGTGGATATTGTGCTTAAAAAAGATCAGCCCACCGGTAAGCTGACGCGAGGAACGGTGAAGGATATCCTGACCAATTCCCCGCGTCATCCGCATGGAATCAAAGTGCGTTTGACAGATGGGCAGGTTGGGCGGGTCAAACATATTGTAACGAATGATGGCTAGAGCTACAGGCAAAGGAGGGATGATGTATAAATCAGACAACGGTAAGCTCCAAAAATGATCGTTACCCGCTTATTTTGCTTGTATTGCTGGGGCTTGCTCTCATGTGGTCCTTGATTCGTCCAGCGGATTATTTTACATGGATACTGGAAGTTCTCCCGGCGGTTGTGGGAGCTGTGCTGTTGGTGGCTATTTACCGCCAATTCCGGTTTACAAACCTGGTGTACACCCTGATCTGGCTGCATGCATTGATCCTGATTGTCGGCGGACACTATACCTATGCCGAAATGCCGCTGTTCAACTGGATTCGGGACATTTTCGGGCTGGAGCGCAACTATTATGATCGGCTTGGTCATTTTACGCAAGGCTTTGTGCCTGCGCTCATTGTAAGGGAAGTGCTGCTGCGTAAAACGACCTTGGGAAGCGGAGGCTGGCTCACTTTCCTCATCGTTAGTGTGTGTCTTGCGATCAGTGCGGCGTACGAGCTGATTGAGTTTGCGGTAGCCAAGGCAACCGGAACGGCAGCAGAAGCTTTTTTGGGGACACAGGGAGATGTATGGGATACCCAATGGGATATGCTGCTCGCGTTGATCGGTGCCCTGACAGCTGTAATTTTGTTAAGTGGGGTACATAACAAGCATCTCAAACAGCTAAAGCATTAGTAGGGTTCTGGGCTATATTCGTGTTATGGGCTGGCTGCTGAGATGAAGAGTGGCTGCATCCATGTAGCTGTCCAGCAGCCGCTCAAAAATGCGGTCCCACGTCTGCTCCAGGCTGTAGGCTCTGCCTACTATGGACATAGAGCGGCGAAGCGGGGCATCCTCGTACAGCAGGCGTACAGCTTCAGCGAAGGCAGCAACATCCCCGGCAGGACACAATAGACCTGTTTTTCCGTGAATTAAATTATCTTTTACTCCGCCTTCATCGGCACCGACCACGGGAGTACCGCTTGCCATGGCCTCCAGTACGACGTTGCCAAAGGTTTCGGTGGTGGAGGGGAAGAGAAATACGTCGGCAGCGGCGTATAATTCCGCCAGTTCCTGCCCCTTTACAAAGCCAAGCCAGTGGACTGCATGCTCTGCCAGCCCCATGTCTGCGGCCGTCTTTGTCTTGTGTAATGGACCATCTCCTGCAATGACCAACACCGAGGCGGCACGGACATCGTCGGACAACTGGAGATAGGTATCCAGTAGCGTGTCTATTCCCTTTTCCGGTGCAAGCCTGCCGACATACAAAATAACAAATGCATCTGCACGAACGCCCCATTTGTCCCATACCGCATGACGATCCACCTTTGGCTGGAAGTGATCGGTATCAATTCCTCTGCCCCAGATTTCGAGTTGACTCATTCCCTTATTACGCAACAACTCCATGGTAGACCGAGAAGGAACATACACTCTTTCGCAATGTCTGTGAAACCAAAGCATGTATTTCCATAAGGCAGGTTCAAGCCAGCGAAGCTTGTAATATTCGAGGTATTTATCAAAGTGGGTATGGTATGAGGCGACAAGTGGAATATGATGTTTGGCCGCGTAGCTAGTTCCGTAAAGGCCAAGGTTAAATGGAGTAGCGACATGAATCAGATGTGGTGAAAAGGCTGACAAACGCTCATTGATCTGTTTGGCGTTGGGGATCGCAAGTCTGCATTCCCGGTACAGCAAAAAGGGAATGCTCCGTAGCCGCTCCA
The DNA here is from genome assembly GCF_001705305.1 of Paenibacillus kribbensis. Lineage (GTDB taxonomy): Bacteria > Bacillota > Bacilli > Paenibacillales > Paenibacillaceae > Paenibacillus > Paenibacillus kribbensis_B. The sequence goes on along the minus strand of NZ_MCBP01000001.1, from coordinate 439,084 downwards.
CACCCGGCCCCGAGGGCAGATGACCGTCTGCCTCCGGTGCGAAGACGAGTGTAGATACCCCATGTGTCTCCAGATAGTCAATCCATCGTTCCAGTGTCAGGGCAGCGCCATTGACGTCAGGCGCATACGTATCGGTAAATAATGCGACTCGAAGCATGCCTTTATTCCTCCTCCGCCATTCTCATTTATCCTATGACGTTTCAGGGGAGTCCGCTTGGAAGCTCCGGTTTTAATTATGTCATGATTTTGTTTACGGGCTTGCCGGGTTTTGTAAAAGCTGGCCCGCGGACGGGCGTTTTTCTCGGAACATTCCATACATTTCATAAATATTCCTTGTCGCCGATTGTTTTGGGTAATAATAAGGCATAGACTTTATTTTGAAATTTCATTATAGTAATTCGGTATGAATAAATTTGAAGGGTAAGCAGGAGGGATGGCTTTGGCTTTTGGAGCACGGGTGTTAAAAACGGGAATTGCGGTGACGCTTGCCCTTTTTCTGAGCATGCTTTTGAACACCCATTCGCCTGTGGGGGCAGCGATAGCCGCTATTTTTGCCATGCAACCGTCGATATACAGGTCGTGGCGTTATTTTCTGGATCAACTCCAAACAAGCACACTAGGTGCAATCATGGCTTTGCTGGGCGGAATGGTATTTTCGAATGAGCCAATTGCGGTCGGGTTGGTATGTGTACTGGTACTTATGATATGTCTGAAATTAAATATGGCTGATACGGTAGGACTAACACTGGTTACCGTTGTTTCTGTCATGGAAGCCTCGGACGACTGGAAATTTGCCGTGACCCGTTTTGTGCTTACTTTAATCGGGATTGTTTCTGCTTTTGTTATTAATATTACTGTGTTTCCTCCAAAACCAAAAAGACAGTTTATCAATCAGATTCAAAGTGTATTTAACACCATGTCCTTGCTGCTGCGTACCGCCATTTCCGATGAAATTAAGGAGTCTGTCTTTAGAGAGGAAAAAGGGAATCTGGAGGGGGCTATTAAAACGCTGTCGGATAAATATCATTTGTTCGAGGAAGAGCAGAAGAAGCTCAAGCGCTCCCGGTTCAGTCAGACGAGACAGATGGTAGTATACAAGCAAATGCTCGAAAGCTTGCACAAAGGGTACGAGGTACTGGATGCGGTGGAAAGGCACTACTTTCAGTCTTTACGACCAGAGGGAACGGATGCGTTTTTTGATGGTCACCTGGAGCAGCTAATTCGGTTTCATGAGCATGCGCTGCTGAAATTTGAAAACAAGCTCAAACCGAACGAGGACGAGAGTGAGATGTTCCAGCAGGCGAACAGTGAATTTATGAAGCATGCGATTACACGTTTTGACCATTGCCAGGAGGGCATGCTGCGTCTCTCCATTGTGGCTGCGGCCATGTACGACTATGGTCACCAGCTGGAGCGGTTAAGCAGACTGGCCGATCATATTCATCCTGTGGAAGAGAGCAGATCGTGATGAACCCAAAGCAAAAGCGACCGTATGCATCAATCAGATGAACGGTCGCTTTTTTATGTAATAAATTCAGATATTGAAGAAAAGGCTACACGGCTTATCGAAGCGCAGCGCATAAAAAGAATACAAAAAAAGCCCGCTGGTTGCGAACAGGGACTGAACTTGCTACAATAGAGGATACTATGTTTTAGGATGAAAACATGATTCTAAATTGCATACTACACTTCTTATGACAGTATAGCATACTTAAAAGAGTTAGTCAATTTTCTCGGATCAGGGGGATGACGAATGTATGCCCGGGTCCATAATAGTGCATAGTTTGACGCAAGGGAGCCCTGCGTGGAGCAGGAGGAAACGGAACAGGAGTGAATCCAATTGGCTACTGAGCAGCAATGGAATGAGGAGCAACGAAGAGTAGAAGATGTGACCGCAGTCATCAGCGGACGTATTCGGAAGCTGGAGACCGAGGTTGGCTCTGTGCGCGGAGATGTCGTAGATATGCGGAAGGATTTTTGGGATGAGGTAACGATCAATTTTAGTGAGGCGGATGATGTGGGCGAGACGTCCACCAGCTTGCGTCAGCAGTCTGAGATTTTGTCCGAACGGGAGCGCAGACACAAGCATTCCACCGAGGCGTTAGGCCAGTTAAAAAAGCTGCTCGAATCCCCCTATTTTGCACGTATTGATTTTGCTGAGCAAGGTCAGGCGGCGGAACGTATTTATCTCGGGATCGCCTCCCTGTTGGATAATCAGGACGAGGAATTTCTGATCTATGACTGGCGTGCGCCTATTTCCAATCTCTATTACGATCATATGCCGGGTCCCGCTTCTTATAAGACTCCGGCAGGCGAGATGGAAGGAGAACTGACGCTCAAGCGCCAATTTTCGATCCATGATGGACAGATTCGTTTTATGTTCGATACAGGAGTAACGATTGGAGACGAACTTCTTCAGGCGGTATTGAGCCGTAGCTCGGATGCCCAAATGAAGAGTATTGTTGCTACCATCCAAAAAGAGCAGAATCGCATCATCCGTAATGATCGAAGCCGAATGCTCATTGTACAGGGAGCAGCAGGAAGCGGTAAAACATCCGCTGCGCTTCAGAGAGTAGCGTATTTGCTGTATAAGTATCGTGATCGCTTGCGAGCGGATCAGGTCGTGCTATTTTCGCCTAACCCGATGTTTAACAGCTATGTTTCGACGGTATTGCCTGAACTGGGTGAGGAAAATATGCTCCAGGCTACTTTTCAAGAATACTTGGAGCGGCGCCTGGGTCGGGAGTTTCAGCTGGAAGATCCTTTTGTGCAGCTGGAATATGTGCTTTCAGCATCGTCACAGCCTGGGTACGAAGCGAGAATGGAAGGTATTCGCTTTAAGTCGTCCAAGACGTTTTTACGTGTGATCACGGGATACAAGGCATATTTGGAACAGGAAGGAATGCATTTTAAACCCGTACGCTTCCAGGGGCGCGAGGTGATTTCTGTAGAGCAAATGGCCCGCAAGTTTTATGAGTTTGACCCTGCTGTACGGCTGGCGAACCGACTGGAGCTGCTAAGGGAATGGATGCTCAAGGAGCTGGCCCGCTTCGGTAAGGAGGAATGCTCCGCCCCATGGGTGGATCAGCAGATGGATTTGATGGAGCCGGAGGATTATCAGCGTGCATATAATCGTATGCGTCGCAAATCGAAGAACAAGGGCGATACGTTCGACGATTTTACACGTGAGCGGGAAATATTGGCGCGTATAGTGGTTAGTGACCGCTTGAAGCCCTTGCGCAAATGGATCAAGGCGCTTCGCTTTGTGGACACTACCCGTTTATACGGTGAGCTGTTCCTGAATGAGACGCTGCTCGGTCAACTGGCGGATCATGCAGAGCTGCCTGGCAGCTGGAGTGAAATTAGTCGGCAAACGCTGGAGCGTATTCAGGCCGGGGAACTGGCGTATGAGGATGTGACGCCCTTTTTATACCTGCGCGAGCTGATGCTGGGCTTCCGTTCCAATAGCAACATCCGTCACGTGTTTATTGATGAGGCACAGGACTATTCCCCCTTCCAGCTGGCCTTTTTCAAGCGCTTGTTTCCACAGGCGAAAATGACGGCATTGGGCGATTTTAATCAGGCGATCTATGCTCATGCCTCAGTGCTTCAGGATGCTGAGCCTTTGTATGACCTGTATGGAGCAGAACAAACCGAGATGATTTCGCTGACACGCAGCTATCGCTCTACACAGGAAATTGTGGAGTTTACTCGGGGAATGGTAGCTGGGGGCGAGCATATCATACCGTTCAACCGCAAGGGGGAGAAGCCTCGTGTAACCGAGGTGCGTTCGCGTGAACAATTGCATCAACGGATTGCCGGGAATATCACGGAATTGTTGGCGGAAGGCTATGAATCCATCGCAGTCATCTGTAAAAATGCCGGTGAAAGCGCAGCAGCCCACGAAGCGCTGGAAGGACTATTGCCAGTGAAGCCAAAATTAATCAAGAAAACAACCCCTGCCTTTGAAAAAGGGATTCATATCATTCCGGCCTACCTGGCAAAGGGCGTGGAGTTTGATGCGGTCCTGATCTATGACGGATCGGCTGAGCAATATCGACGTGAAAGTGAACGCAAGCTGTTCTACACCGCCTGTACACGAGCGATGCATTTGCTGCATGTTTATACACTGGGCGAGATTACCCCCTTTGTAAGTTCGCAGGCATCGAATACGTATATGTACACATTGAAAGAAGAGAAGTGAGCCTGTAAAATACCATGCGATGCTTGGATTCATCAGGGCCGACTGGCATAATTGTGTGTATTCCAGTAACATAAGCAAATAAGCAAAACAGGCAAGAAGTAAAAACGGAGGTTACAAACGTAATGGACATGAAGAGTATATTTCAACGCCCGCCGCTGGCGGACTGTGTACCCGAGCTGGTGGCTACAGCTAGAGGAGAACGCAAGGCATCGCTGGTTATCCGCGGAGGAACGCTGGTGAATGTGGTATCGGGCGAGTTGCTGCCAGGCATGTCTATTGCTGTGCAAGGTTCTCGTATTGCATACGTCGGTCGGGACGTCAGTCATACGATCGGCGAGGACACCGTAATCATTGAAGCGGAAGGCCGCTATATGGCACCCGGATTGCTGGACGGACATTGTCACATCGAAAGCACGCAGCTCACGGTAACCGAATTCGCGAAGGCTGTACTGCCGCTGGGTGTGACGGGCGGCTTTTTTGACCCACATGAAATTTCCAATGTACTGGGTCTAAAAGGGCTTCGTCTGATGCTGGACGAAGCGCGTACGACACCGCTGGCTGCTTACATGCAGGTGGCTTCCTGCGTGCCATCCACTGGGCCGGAGCTGGAAACGACAGGTGCCTCCTTCGGCCCGGCGGAAGTCGCAGAGGCGTTAAGCTGGGGCCCGGATATGATCGGGCTCGGCGAAGTCATGAATTTCCCTGGCGTCGTCTATGGAGACGATGTGATGATCGGGGAAATTCAGGCCACGCTGCGCGCGGGCAAGGTAGCGGACGGCCATTTTACATGGGCCTCCGATGATTGGCGGCTGCCGGTTTATGCAGCCGCGGGAATTACGGGCGATCACGAATGTGTTACGCCCGAGGATGTAGCCGAGCGTATCCGGCTCGGCATGTATGCCAAAATGCGGCAGGGCTCCGCATGGCATGATGTGGCCGAGACGATTCGCGCCAGCACGGAAATGGGCCTCGATACGCGCCGCATGATGCTGGTGACGGATGATCGCAGCGCGGAATCCTTGCTCCATGAGGGGCAGATGGATTTTGTCGTGCGTCACGCCATTGCGCAGGGCGTTAAGCCCGTGACCGCATTTCAAATGGCGACGCTGAATACGGCAGAACGCTTCGGCGTAGCCCGGGACATCGGCTCGATCATTCCGGGGGCGATTGCCGACATTATTTTGCTGGATGGCCGACTGGCCGAGGTGAACGTGACGGCCACCATTGCAGCAGGCCAACTGGTAGCCGAGTACGGCCAAATGGTCGCTGACTGGGAGAGCTTCGTGTATCCTGCAGAAGTGATGGACACGATCAATCTGGGACACGAACTGAGTACTGTAGATTTCCGCATTGCGGCTCCAGTACAGGAGGGGAATGTACCTGTCCGGGTGATTCGTGTCACGGAAAATCACGTGGACACGAAGGAAGTACGGATGACCGTTCCGGTCCGCGGAGGCGAAGTCACGGCAGATCCCGCGCAGGATTTGTGCAAAATAGCCGTTTTCGAGCGGCATCATGCCAGTGGCAGCCACGCGGTGGCACTTGTGACCGGCGTCGGCTTCACCGAGCCGGCCGCGATAGCCATGACCGTGGCGCATGACAGCCACAACCTGCTCGTCATTGGCAACGATGACGAGCTTATGACTCAGGCGGCAAAGCAGGCTGTTGCCATGCGTGGTGGCGTGGTGGTCGTATCGGCCTCAGGCGAGACGCGCTTCCCGCTGCCTATCGCGGGGCTGATGTCCCCGGCCCCGTTTGCTGAGGTGGCTGCGCAGTCCGAGAGCATTAGCCGGGCACTTCAGCAATCCGGCTGCATGCTGAACAACGCGCTGATGACACTGTCACTGCTCGCGCTGGTCGTCATCCCTGAAATCCGCTTGTCGGATCAGGGGCTTGTCGTGATTGGAGCGGATGGTATCCGTAAGGTATCGCTTTTCGTGGAAGAGGATGCAGCGGAAGCCTGATCATATACGCTTGCGGGGGTTGTCCCAACAAGGTCTGTTAAGACCTGAGGGATAGCCCCTGTTTCTGTATCAGCCTTGATCTGTATACGTATTTTGAGGGAGGGGCTATTCCGTTTGTTCTATACATTGGGCGACGGCAGAGCGTATAATGTTGGTTTTTCGCTAGAGGATGATTACGTAACCTCTTACGGGGCTATAGTCAAGTGTGAAGCATCGACCTTTACAATTGATAAATGAACACAAAAACGAAGTAGGCGGAATGGTGCTGTACAAGCGAAGCGGTCGCTTTCAAAGCTTTCCGTAGGAAAGCTCGCTTCGGAAGCATCACTTCCCCGGATTTCTTCCCTGATAATATGTTTAATTCAAGAAATCCGGGGGCGGTGGCGATGGGAAGCACCATCTGCCTGCGGAGTGGCACGCTAGGTGACTTTTAAGTTCACCTTTTACCTTTTTGCGCTGGCTTCATTCATGTCTGTTACATAGGGAGCTACTGTAAATGTCTGATCTGTTTCGTGCTGCTTGCGGTATTGCGAAGGAGTCAGACCGTTCCATTTTTTAAAGGTCGCAATAAAATAGCTCAGGTTGTCAAAGCCCACGTCGAGTGCAATATCGACCACCTTGCGGTCACTTTGCTCCAGCAGCCTGCAAGCCTTTTGAACCCGATGATAATTGATATATTCAACCGGGCTTTTCTGCACCATCTTTTTAAAGAAACGGCAAAAATGTCCCTCGCTCATCCCGATCTCATCGGCAATTTCCCGTAAACGAATGGGTTCATGGGCATGAGTGTTGATGTACGCCAGCGCTTTTTTGATCCGTTCAACCTTGCTGCGCTGACCTGCCATGATGACGTCCTCTCCGTTGGCGGGTCTCATATGTGGATATAGGCTGGCGATCATGCTGTACAGCTGTGCTTTGGTCGTCAGCTCACGGGCAGGTGTATTCTGTTCATGGCTGGTGATGATGCGCCGCAACGCAGTCAGCACCTCCTGCTCCCAAGGCTTCACTCCGCGAATGTGGGCGGGAGGGACAAGCTTTTTGCTGATCAATGGATCAATGAATTGCGTCTGCACCGTATCCTGTGTACGGCTGTGCAGCAAGTCTGGGTGAAACACCACAGCAGAGAACACGCAGCGGGGACTTTTCTTCAAATATCCGGCATGAAGCTCGCCGCTATTGACAAAAAGAGCCTCGCCTTCACAAACCTCCGTATAAATCATATCCGTCTGAAATACGGCGCTGCCCTGTTCCACGACAATAAACTCCATTTCCTCATGCCAATGGGACTCCAGCACACTGTTTCCGTTTAACTGCTCTACGCTCGGATACACGCTGACTGGATACATGGGATTGCCGTGAATGCGGTTTTCCCGCAGCATTTCCCTTTTCAATTCAATCCCTCCTATGCTGTTCAATGATTTATAACGAAATTCTAATTTTTGTAAAAACCTCAAATATCAAAATATTGATACAATACGTCAAAATAAAAGAAGTAAACCCTTACATAAATCAATATTATTATAGTAAGGATTTTGAAAAAATCCAACAGGCGATTGGAAGTCAACAATTTTAAAGATGGGAACGGAGGAACAAACAGATGAAATTTACAGATGGCTATTGGTTGGTTCGCAAGGGCTATGAAATACAAAATCCTGCTGAAATCCGTGATATTGTGACGGATGATGCTTCCATGACGGTATACGCGGCGACCCACCGGATCGAGCATAAAGGAGATACACTGAATGGGGCGTTGCTGAAAGTGACCTATAGCTCGCCTATGCCGAATGTTATTCGGGTGCGTCTGAACCACCATAAGGGACGGGTGCATCTAGGACCGGATTTTGAGATTCACACCTTGCCGACAGAAGTGGACATTGCGGTCGATGAGAACGAAGCAGTGCTGAAAAGCGGCGACTTGAGCGTGCGGGTCGGGCGTGGAAAGAGCTGGGACGTAGGCTTTTATGTGGGGGATCGCAAAATCACAGGCAGTGGACATCGAGGACCTGGCTATATTACAGACCCGCAGGAGCAGCCTTTTTTCCGGGAGCAGCTGGAGTTGGGTATCGGGGAGTATATATATGGCCTTGGGGAGCGGTTCACTCCGTTTGTGAAAAACGGACAAGTGGTCGATATATGGAATGAAGACGGCGGCACGAGCAGTGAGCAGGCGTATAAAAATATTCCATTTTATCTGTCTAACAAAGGGTACGGTGTATTTGTGAATCATCCTGAAAAGGTATCCTATGAGATAGCATCGGAAAATGTCTCGAAGGTACAGTTTAGCGTCTCCGGCGAATCGTTGGAGTATTTTATTATTGGCGGAGCCAATCCTAAAGAGGTGCTGGATAATTACACCAAGCTGACGGGGAAACCTGCTTTGCCGCCTGCCTGGACCTTTGGTTTGTGGCTGACGACTTCATTCACGACAGATTATGATGAAGCGACAGTGAATCATTTTGTAGACGGAATGGCTGAGCGGGATTTGCCACTTTCGGTCTTCCATTTTGACTGCTTCTGGATGAAGGAATACCAATGGTGCGATTTCCAGTGGGATCAAGATATGTTCCCAGACCCGGAAGGCATGCTGCAACGATTGAAAGCCAAGGGCCTCAAAATTTGCGCATGGATCAACCCGTATATTGCGGAAAAATCTATTTTGTTCGATGAAGGCATGGAGAACGGCTATCTGGTCAAAACCGCCGATGGCAGCGTCTGGCAATGGGATATGTGGCAGGCAGGAATGGCGCTGGTTGACTTCACGAATCCGGCTGCCGTAGCTTGGTATCAGGATAAGCTGAAGGTGCTGCTGGATCAGGGCGTGGATTGCTTCAAAACCGACTTTGGTGAGCGTATTCCTACGCATGGGGTTTATCATGACGGCTCCGATCCGATGAAAATGCATAACTACTATACACATTTGTACAACAAGGCTGTTTTTGATGTACTGGAGGAAAAGCTGGGCAAAAATGAAGCAGCGTTATTTGCGCGTTCTGCTACAGCCGGGGGACAACAGTTTCCGGTTCACTGGGGCGGCGACTGCTCGTCGACGTATGAGTCGATGGCAGAATCATTGCGGGGCGGCTTATCGCTTGGCTTGAGCGGCTTTGGCTTCTGGAGCCATGACATTAGCGGCTTTGAGCTAACGGCTGCGCCAGACGTGTACAAACGGTGGGTACAGTTTGGACTGTTGTCCTCCCACAGCCGTCTGCACGGGAATGAGTCGTACCGTGTGCCTTGGCTGTTTGATGAAGAATCGGTGGATGTGGTGCGCAGCTTTACCAAACTCAAATGCTCGCTGATGCCGTACCTGTACTCGTCGGCTGTGGAATCTTCGGTGAAGGGACTGCCGATGATGCGGGCTATGGTACTGGAGTTCCCGCAGGACCCAACCTGTGCAACACTGGATCTGCAATATATGCTGGGAGATTCCATCCTGGTGGCCCCGATCTTTAATAAACAAGGAGACGTACAGTATTACGCACCAGAGGGTCAGTGGACCAACTTATTGACGAATGAAAGCGTAACGGGTGGACGCTGGGTCAACGAGCATCACGATTTTACAACCCTGCCTGTACTTGTGAAGCCGAATACGCTGCTCGCGATCGGTCATGAAGACAGCCGTCCGGATTATGATTACGCGGAGCAAGTGGCACTCCATTTGTTTGAGCTCGGTGAAGGCCAGCAGGCTCGGACTGTTATCGTGAATACGTCAGGTCAAGAAGAGCTGACGGTCACTGCCAGCCGCAAGGATTCGACCATTACGGTGAAGGCAGAGGGTGCCGTTAAGCCTTGGTCATTAGTTCTGCGCGGAATCCATGGGGCTGTTCAAGTGGAAGATGGCACCAGCCGTCCGGGGGACCAAGGGTTAATCATTACACCCGCCTCCAGCGGACAGCAGGAGCTTATCATTCACTTGGGCTAGGTAAAGGCGCTCGTTTGCGGGTAAAAATTGCATAGTATAACTTGCATAGTATAGCGATTGGATCGCAAAAAAGGGTTTGCCTGATTATACGGGCAGGCCCTTTTTTGCTCCTGGGTTGTCTATAAGGGGATTTTCAACTTTGACTTTGAATTGCCGTTGCCGTCTATGCTTGCTGGAGCAGCAGCGGTACAATATACTGCCGGAAAATATCCACAGGGGTCCGTTTCTTTTTGAATTTATCAGCGGTAACGACAACTACCATGTCATATGATGGGACGACAACAATATATTGACCACCAAAGCCGAGTGCGTAATAATACGCTGTTTCAGTATTTTTTGCTTTTTTGTCTAAACCTGTATCGTCCAAAAAGGAAGAAGTCCACCAGTGCCAGCCGTAGAATGCTTTTTGTGGTTTGGCGGCCGGAAGGAACGGACGGGTGGAGTAACGGGCCGTTTCCGTTTGGATGAGCTGGCGTCCATCCCAGCCTCCTTCGTTCAGATAAAGCCGTCCGAATTTGAGCATGTCCATCGGCTTGAGACGTAGCCCGAAGCCTCCAGTATGAGTGCCTTGAGGGTCGGTTTCCCAATAATAGCTTTCGATACCGAGTGGTTGGAATAATTGCTGCTCGGCGAATTCAGCTACCGTTTGTCCGGAAGCATGACGCAGTATGGTGGCCAAAAGCTGGGAACAGCCAGAACTGTACTCCATTCGTGTACCCGGTAGATCTGATAATGGCTGCGAAAGTACAAATTGCACCCAATCTGACGTTTTGCTCATGGTCGGAAAAGAATTTTGTCCGCCAAATTCCGTCCAGCTAAAGCCTGCCGACATCGTTAGCAGATGCTCAATCGTAATATCACGCTTTTGAGGGTCGATGTCCGCAGCAAGACTGGGGAAAAATTCGAGGATTGGTGTGTCCGATTGCGGTACGAGCTGTTGGTCCATGGCAATACAGATTAATGCCGACAACACGCTTTTAGTACAGGAATTTATTTTATAGAGTTCGTTTGCGATTTCAGGCTCACGATAGTATTCCAATATCATCTTCCCCTGTTGCTCAATCAGGCAACTACGGGTTTCCAACTCGTGAAGCTCGTGAATAAGCGAGGTAAGCTCCAAACTTTTCATGCAGGTCCTCCTTGAGGCTTATGGCATACAAATACATAGTATATCATTTTAATCATTTAAATCCGACAAATAAAAGCCTGAAAACTTCAAAAAAACACGGAATTAAACGATATATAATAAGTTGACATTTTAATCAGACATAACTGGGGGACAGATTTATGAATGTAACAATCAAGACCAAGATGATTCTTAGCGCGCTGCTTATTCCAGGTGTGATTGCGGCCATGCTGCTGACAAATTACATTTTAAGCGTACATAGCGAGAACGAGTACAAGCATATTTTGAACCGTGAGGAGAAGATTGCATATAACTCAAAGTCGCTTCAATTTTTGTTGAACGGAATATCCAATGATGAGCGGGGATATTTGCTGACTCGGGACGAGCAGTACGGGCGAGGGATTGAAAACAAGCAGAGTGAAATTGTAAAGCTGCTGCAGGAGACAGAAACTTTGCTGGATACAGGCAGTGAGGATATGAAGAAAAAAATGGCTGATCTCAAGACAGGGATTAATGGCTATATGAACCAGGTTCATAGCTTAATGAATACAGCGGGATATCGGAGTACAAAAGACACGTTCCCGCCATTTTCCGATTTGCTGGGCGATTTTGAAAATGAACGGGTTCTGCGCAAGCAGCTTGATGTAAAGATGATAGCCTTCGTCAAAGCTCAAGAGGACATGGTGACGGCGAAAGTGCAACAGGCACATCGAACGATGACGAACACAACCTTGATTACGAGCATCGTAGGATTTCTTATTATCATTTATAGTATTGCTCAATCCATCATTTTGATTCGTTCTATTCGTCCGTTACACCATATGAATGAGCAGTTGTTGGAAATGTCAAAAGGTGGAGGAGATTTGCGCGGCCGACTTGATATTACGTCCAAAGATGAGATTGGCATGATTGCCAGCTCTTACAATAAGCTTATCGAGGGATTTCGCAATATTATAGTGGATGCTCAGGATACGGCTCGTACATTATCCGTCACCGCTGAGCGGGTTAGCGTAAGTACCGGGGAAATGAACCAGGCTAATCGTCATACGTCCGGTGTCATGGAAGAGCTTGCGACTGGTATGGAGCATCAGGTCAATGATATTACACAAACCACAGATACTGTGAAGGAACTGGCCCATGAACTGGAGCATATTGCAGTGACGAGCCAACAGGTGTATGAGCTGTCTGATTCAGCTGCCAAAGATGCGAAAGCGGGGGAACAATCGATAGGTCAGGCCATGCGCCAGATGGAAAAAGTAAGCGAGAGCGTAGACAGCTCTGCACGTGCAGTACGTTTGCTTAGTGAACAGGCCGAACAAATTGGAATGATCGGCTCCGTCATTACCGGAATTGCCAAGCAGACAGGAATGCTCGCGCTTAACGCATCTATTGAAGCGGCAAGAGCGGGAGAGCAGGGCAAAGGATTTGCTGTGGTAGCCTCAGAAGTCAGAACATTGGCTGAGCAGGTAACAGTCTCGGCAGCGGAAATCACACAATTTGTGCAAAATATTCAGGATCATGTCGGAAATGTGTCATCCAGTATGGAGGCCGGGACGGTTGAAGTGCAGTCCGGTGTAAAGGTCATGCAATCCGCCGAAACAGCATTTCGTCAGATTGGAAGTTCCATTCACCAGGTCAGCGAACAGATTCACAGTGTAAATCGGTCTGTGGAACAGATGTCCAGCGGATCAGAACGGATGGTGGAAGCCGTAGAACGGATTCGCGAGGTTGCGGAGCAGACTGCAGGGGGAACGCAGAGCGTCAGCGCAGCGGCTGAAGAGCAGATGGCTTCCATGGAGGAAATTGCATCATCTATTCACACGCTGGCGGATATGTCGCAGCTTCTGAATGCAAGGGTCGGAGGATTTAAGGTATAGCCGCATAAATCCACACCTATGTAAACACAATAATACCTGTTCCAAGAATCTGTACAGCTGTGTTATTACTTGTACAAAGGTGGTAACGGGATGCAACAAAATAAAAGAATTCTGCTTGCATTAGGTTCCATCCCGCTGATGATGACGCTAGGTAATTCAATGCTGATTCCTGTATTGCCGGAAATTGGACGTAAGCTGCATGTAAATTCTTTTCGCATAAGCATGTTGATTACAGTATATGCAGTTGTGGCTATTTTGCTGATCCCGATTGCAGGTTATCTCTCCGACCGATTTGGACGCAAAGCAGTGATCGTTCCCAGTCTGATACTGACGGTTATTGGAGGGGGAATTTCTGCGGTGGGAGCATGGCTGCTTCAAGATCTGGCAGCGTATTGGACCATTATAGGAGGTCGTCTACTTCAGGGCGCGGGAGCGGCAGGAGCTTTTCCAATCGTCATTCCGCTTGTGGGTGATTTGTATGAGGACGAGAATGAGGCCAGCAAGAACCTGGGTGTGGTCGAGACCTATAATACATTTGGAAAAGTGTTAAGTCCGATACTCGGTGCCGCATTGGGAGCAGTTCTGTGGTTTTTGCCACTGGCGGTGATTCCAGTCCTCTGTCTGATTTCGCTTATTTTAGTGCTTTGGCTGATCCATGTGCCTATGCGCAAGAATCAACCGATTACGTTTCGAGAATTTGCTGGAAAAGTAAAGCAGGTGCTTGCCGAAAAAGGACGCTGGCTTTATGCCATTTTTGCCATGGGCGGTATTTGTATGTTCGTCATTTTTGGCGTCTTATTCTACTTGTCCGACATACTGGAAAGTCGTTACCACCTTCATGGAGTCTGGAAAGGCTTTGTGCTGGCTATCCCGCTGATTTCCCTTTGTCTGTGCTCTTATTTGGGGGGCAAGATCATTGGCAAGCATAAAAAGCGCATGAAATGGATTGGCTTGAGCGGTCTGGCGATATTGACGATTAGCTTTGGTATTCTCGGCTTTTTTGAACATATCTATGTGGTGATCGGATTGTTCACACTAGGGGGCGGGGGAATTGGGCTGGCACTGCCTTGTTTGGATGCCTTGATTACAAAGGGGATTGAAAAAGAGGAGCGCGGAACCATTACTGCCTTGTACAGCAGCATGCGCTTTGTTGGGGTGTCGTTAGGTCCGCCGGTTGTATCCTTACTGCAGGGTCGCAGCGGACATGCTCTGCTTTTTGGCGTAATGGCCGGAGTGGGAGGGGTGGCCGCTCTGTTGATGCTGCTTGCGGTCAAACCGGAGCAGGATGAAACGGCAGATGACGCATCCGTTAATCATGTGAAAACGACCGAAGGGCTGACAGGAGTGACGCCAAATAAGCCACTTTCTTCCAAGCGAAGACGTAAAACTCCTGCCAAATAAAAGCACATATGTTTCCAAATAAAAAAGCAGCCGAAACCATAAAGCATGGTAACGGATGCTTTTTTATTACCCCTCAAGAGGTACATGCGTTTTAGACCTGCGGCTTGCGATGATTTGCATGACATAGATCAGCAGGAACAGCACAATAAACAGAGAGGAAAGACGGTACATCCACGCATAGTCGCTTGCTTTGGCGATAATGCCAAGGATCAGCGCTCCGGTAGCGACCCCGAAATCGAGGGAATTGAGAAACATACCGTTTGCCATGCCCCTCTGCTTGGGAGATACGACTTGAATCATCCAGGTTTGCAGGGTCGGTTGTATAACACCGAAGCCGATACCGTAGCAAAGAGCAGACAGATACATGAAGGCGTCACTGTGAGCGTAGGAAAGTAGGATCAGCCCGCCAATCAGAAACAGGGAGCCGGGGATGAGCAGTGCTTTTGCCCCTTTTTTATCATAAATACGGCCTGAGAAGGGGCGGACAATCAGTACGGATAGCGCATTGAACAGGAAAAAGTAAGCCGGGTGCGAAAGATGAGCTTCATCCCCGTAAAGCGCCATAAAGCTGATTAATCCGCCATATGTGATCGACATCAGCATATTCAGCAAGGCGGGAATCCATAATTTGCGATTAAATGCAGGTTTTCGCCCCTCTTCCAAAGGAACCATCGGCGGTTCGATATGCCCCTTGGGCAATGTACGAACCAGCCAGTAAGCCAGTGGAAAAATAACAACAATCACGGCTGATGTTGTAAATACAAGCAGGTTAAAGCTGCCGTTTTGAAGCATGGATATGCCTATAGTCGGTCCAATGGACATGGATAAGCTGGTGGACAAACTGAAAAATCCCATTCCTTCACCAAGACGTTTGGGCGGGATCACGTTAGAGGCCATCGTTGGAAAGGCGGTGCTGCTCATGCCAAAGCCGATCCCAAACAGCATACGCATGAGCAGGAGTACCGCAATCGTTGGTGAAACACTGTATCCCAGCGTTGCTACGAGAGCAAACAGCAGTCCGACAAAAATCAGGGTGCTGCGGTGTCCTTTTTCCAGCATGCGGGCAGAAAAAAGCCTTGCTGCTATTGCGCTTAATGCGAACAATGTCGTAACGAGACTGACCTGAATGGAGGTGGCGTGGAATGCATTTTTCACATAGGAAGGAATGGAAGATACGATCATCTGTAATTCCAGAAACAAAAATAGATTGGAAACCGTAAGAACGATGAATTCCTTGGTCCAAAGAGGTTGCTTGCCTTGTTGCATATTAATCGTTCTCTCCTTGTTTCTCTGATTCGCTTATGTTGGCGTGAATTTGTAAAAGCGTTTGGCGGAATTGCTGCAGCTCGTCAGAAGAAATTCCCTTTACAAAATCGAGGTTCACATCACGTTCCAAAGGAAGCGTCTTCTCAACCAACTGGCGTCCCGCCACAGTCAAATGAAGCAAATAAGCCCGGCGATCCTGGGGACTATTCACACGTCGCACCCAGCCCTTCTTGTCGAGCAAATCAATAATTCGAGTCGTAGTAGGCTGATCCTTTACGGCCTTGGCTGCAATTTCTTTCTGATTTAAACCCTCGGCCTGATAGATTTGGTACAGAACCGACCATTGCTCTGGGGAAATATCATAAGGTTTAAGGCGATTTGTGAGCTGTTGACTCATTTTCCGATGAGTAATCCCCAGCAGCATGCCAATGGAACAATCGGGAGGCAAGTTATGCATTAAGCTACCCCTTTCTGTTTTTTCCCTAAATAAATTATTCCGAAATCAATTAATTGTTAAAACAATTATATGTAAAACAAATTGTTTTGTCAAAAAAATTTGTGTAAGGAGGGAAGTGATGAATGTTGCCATTGTAGCCGCCTTGAGGAAGAGGGAGGGGAAATGAGCAAAAAACAGCCCGCAATATACGGGCTGTTCGTGTAACGCAATATAGTTTGCCATGAATGGCGAATTAAGCTTTAGGTACAGTTTCCCAGTCCTTCAGGAAGCGTTCAATACCGCTGTCTGTCAGTGGGTGTTTCCACAGGGAAGGAAGCAAGGAACCTGGAATCGTGGCGATATGCGCTCCAGCCAGAGCAGCATCTTCCACATGCTTGATGTTACGGATCGAAGCTGCGATGATTTCGGATTTCAGATCATGGAAATCCAAAATTTGTCTCAGATCACGAATCAGCTTCATACCGTCAACAGCAATATCGTCCAGACGGCCTACGAATGGGCTGATAAAAGTAGCGCCAGCTTTGGCAGCCATCAGACCTTGAGCTGCGGAGAAAATCAGTGTTACATTCGTTTTGATTCCGTTCTTGGTCAGCTCGTTACAAGCGTACAAGCCGTCTTCGGTCATAGGCAGCTTGATAACGACGTTAGGTGCCCATTTCGCAATGTCATAAGCTTCCTTGAGCATATCTTCAGCCTTCAGGCCAATAACCTCAGCGCTTACAGGGCCTTCGACGATACTGCAAATCTCCTGAATGACTTCCTTGAACACTCGGCCTTCCTTGGCGATCAGCGAAGGGTTCGTTGTTACACCATCAACCAGACCCAAACGTTCAATACGTTTGATTTCTTCAATGTTACCAGTATCCAGGAAAAATTTCATTTGATTTCCTCCTCAGGGTTTTATCATACATAATACATATCAAGCACGATGTGCATGAACATATTTAAATGTAGCTTATTGCACACGTTAAACTTATAATTAGTATGTATTACATTTTTAATTGTGACACATTTTAAATTTGAAAACAAGCGGTACATGATTAAAATTTGATGAATTGTCGGAAAATGCTGAAATTTGCCGATCTATGCTCATCTATAATGTATACTACCCCATTTTATAAGGAGGTAATCATGATTCAACTGTCCGAAAGACAGCGTGAAATCGTTGATATTGTCCAGCGCCTGGCGCCTGTTACGGGGGACAAAATTGCCGAAGAGCTGGGGCTGACACGACCGACACTCCGTTCTGATCTGGCATTGCTCGTGATGCTCGGGCTGGTGGATGCCAAGCCCAAGGTAGGGTACTTGCCAGGGCGTTACCCAAAATATGATAGCCATGTCGGCAGTATGCTGAAAAAGCTGACTGTGGCTGATATACTTAGTGAACCGATCTTGATATCCGGCGATGCTACCGCCTATGATGCCGTGTTGATGCTATTTCAGCAAAATACAGGGACGCTAATGGTTACAGGGGAGGAGCAGGAGTTCATTGGCATTGTTACCCGCAAGGATTTGCTGAAGGTCATGCTGGGACATACGGATCTTCACACTGTTCCCGTGACTATGGCTATGACGCGACGGGCACAGATGACAACGCTGCTTCCGGGGGATTCCTTGCTGGAGGCCATATCGAGGCTGGTGCGTCATCAGGTCAATTGCCTTCCGGTTCTGGACGAGCAATGTGCCTTCCCAACTCAAATTCAGGGGCTGGTGGGACGGGTTACAAAAACGGACATCATGAACGCCATTTTGAGCCTGACGGAGGAAAGGACATAAAACAATAAGGGGGCCTTATATGTACTGGTTGGCCATGCTGACGATGCTGATTGACCATGTCGGACTTGTATTTTTCCCGGCAGATCCGGCTTGGAGAATTGCCGGCAGGCTTGCTTTTCCCATCTATGCGTACGCGTTGTATTTGGGGTATGCCCGGACAAAAGATATGCGAAGCTACATGTTCCGTCTACTTGGGCTCGCTCTGATTTCCCAATTACCCTATATGCTGGCATTTGATGTGTACAGACCGAATGTGATCTGGACGCTGTTGGTTTCATTGCTGGCGCTGACTGCCGCGTCCCGCTTGAAGCATTGGGCGGCAATTACGTGCCTGTATGTCCTGACAGCTCTGATCATGGAGCTTAGCATGATGGATTACGGAGCCTATGGCCTGCTGCTTGTCCTTATATATCGGTACACACGTTCATATATGATGGTTGCTGCCCATTTTGCTTTGAACGTGGTGTATGATCTGGTGCATCATGCGAATATCCAGCATTTTAGTCTGCTGTCCAGCATTCTGATCGCATGTTTTGCAACTGGAGAGAGCGGATTTTATAGTCGGGTTCCGCGTTGGCTGTGGCGCAGCTTTTACCCGGTGCATTTGGCTGTTATTGCGGCGATTCGCATTTGGCTCTAATTTTAATCTCATCAACCCAAAAGAACCTTTAAACCAGAGCATAGGGACGGGACTGGCCCCATACATGGTTTAAAGGTTCTTTTTTTATCTTAAAATGAACTGGACAACATTTATGATACCTTGTTGGGACCTTGGGCAAAAGGCAATGGCCGAAGGGGAGCGCCCTCCTTCATATATTGCACCAAGACTTCCGGAATGTTGTGTATTCCGCCTGCATTGACGCGATAGCCGTTCATTTGTCCGGGCGAATTAATGCCACGCTTCACCGTGAACGTGACGTTAATGCCCAGGGAACGGCAAATCTTCAGCGTTTCCTCGGTATATCCGCCGTAAGGGAAGGCAAGAACGTTCTGATCATTGTGCAGATGCTTGAACAGCTTCTTGTCAGCCGTATCCAGATCGGTGTATACCCGCTGTTTAAACTCTTCCTCGGTTTCCATTCGTTCCAGCTTTTTCGAATACACCGGACCCATCAGCAGCGGTTTTTGCTTGGTGCGTGCTGTGTTGGTATATCCGTATGCATGCTGGTCATTGGTATGATTATAAAAATCAATCCCCTCGGCATGCATTTGCTGAATTTGATCCCATGTCAGCTTTCGAATACCAATGTGCTTGGGATTGCTGATGGTGGACGTGATGAGAAAATTGGTCGCCGGTACACGGTATCTTTTCAACACCGGAAAGGTGTCCGTATAAAAGGATTCATAACCATCGTCAAATGTCATAAGCACCGCATTATCGGGGACCTTGGCTTTATGTAAAATAAAGTCCGTGTACTCTTTCATGGTAATCCAGCGAAAGCCGTTCGCCTTCATTTCGTCCAATTGCTTCGTAAAATTACTTAGCTTAAGAGCACCGGGATCAGGTGGAGTCTTGGTCACCTCATGATACATCAGGACAATGACTTTGTTTTGGTAATATACTTTATCCGGCGTAGGTGTAAGTGAGAACAAATGGCGTACCAGTCGGTCTGCATGAGCCGTGCGTGTCCGGTGAGTTCCTTTAGCCACAGGTGTGTGATATATGGTACGTGCTTCATACACCAAAATTCCCAGAACAGCCATCAAGCTTATGATCAGCAGCGTTCTTTTTAAAAAAATGTGTTTCATTTGAATGACATCCCCCGCATGCAAAAATTCTGAGTATAAGAGGTTAATGCTAAATTTAAAACTAGCAAAATCTAGTCTATCATACCTAATACACGCGGGGGAAATATCACAACTTTGTTACCTCTGTGTTGCTTTTGCGGATACCGATGATGAAGCCGGGAAATAACCGATCTCAACGGCATGCTGGATCATGTTTCGAATAAATTTCAGGTCGGTTACCGGGCATTGGACGCCCGCCTGCTCCAGCAGCGCCGCGGTTACAGTGCATCCGTACCTATAAGCAGAATCCTTGGCTCCGTCGCCTTCAAGCTGCCCCATAGCCAGATGAAGCGCATCCTCCTGAATACCGGAAGACGGATTCAGCAGCCAAGCACTGTAATCGTCAAAAGGCAGGGTTTCCACAACATAGCCAAGCTGGTTGACCATAGCAATCAGTTCGTCATACGGAAGTGGGTTCGGATTGCAGATATGGAAAATGCGGTTCGCGCTTTTTTGATGAACGGACAGCTCTACGATCGCGCGGCTGGCATAATCAATCGGCGTGAAGTCTGTATGCCAATCAGCCTGCGGCGCCTTGCCCAGCAGCAGCATCGCTTTCATCATACGGTAGTAAGCATTGCTGTCGATATTACGCTGGAAGCGTCCGTTCGCCGAGTGGGCCGTCAAATTACCTGCACGATAGATGGAGACAGGCGTACCTGCCTGAGCCGCTTGGAACAACAGCTTTTCTGCCGCCAGTTTACTGTTCGTGTACAGGTTGTCCACGTTCAGATTATCCGTGAAGGAAGACAGATCCAATACGGATTCCCATTTTCCCTCGTTTGCCAGATCCTCAGGTATGCCCATCGTTGAGACATGATGGAAGGATACTCCCGGCTTCGCTTGGGCGATTTTCAGCAGCTCCAGCGTCCCGGTCACATTCGTACGATCAAAGGCTGCTGAATCGCCAAAATGGCGGACGTCAGCGGCGCTGTGAATGATGCCGTCGATTTGATGCTCCAGCATATGACGGTCTACAGAAGAGAGGCCAAGGCCTGTCTGCTCCAGATCTCCATATACGACTTTGACTCGTCCCTCGATCAAGTCAGAGATACCGGGTCCGAAATATCCTGTCATGACAGATTGAATACGCTCGATACCGGATGGACCGTCCTGGGAAGGGCGTACCATCGCGTATACTTGGGCTTCTGTCCGTTGAAGCAGGTCATACAGAATGTGTGAACCAAGATAGCCTGTAGCTCCGGTCAACAAAATAACACGCATGTCGCGCACTTCAGCGATATCCGAATTGCTGGACAGCTCGATCGGATGCTCATTCAGGTCTGTTTTTTCTTGAGGAACCGTCCCTGCTTTGCGTTGTGGCACTTGTTCTGTCCCTAATTGCTCTACGTATTCTGCAAGCTCGCGAATGGTTTTATAGCGGAAAAAATCTCCGATACGCAGTGCGCCATAACGCGGCTTCAAAATAGCCAGTACATGAATGACACGAAGCGAATCGCCGCCGATCAGGAAGAAATCATCGGTTGCGCCAATATTGTTTTTGCCAAGCACTTGTGCCCATGCTCCCGCAATGAGCGTTTCGGTCCCTTCCCGGACAGGCTCTCCGCCAAATGAAAGGTCAGATACTTCGGGAAGCGGGCGCAGGGCCAGTTTTTTTCGGTCAATCTTGCCAGTCGGTGAAATCGGCATGGCTTCCAGATGCACGACATGGCTCGGTACAAAATAGGAAGGCAGCTTGCTCCCGATATAAGACTGAATCACATCCTGCGGGATGGATTGTCCGTCTGAAGTGGTGAAATAGCCCACCAGCATATTTTGATCTGTATGATCCTTAACGGCTACGACAGCCACGTCCTGAACGCCCGGATGCTTGGAGAAATGGTCCTCAATCTCCCCGATTTCGATCCGGTTTCCCCGAATTTTGAGCTGCGAATCCTTCCGGCTTACGTATTCAATCGTGCCGTCTGGCAGCAGCTTGGCGATATCACCCGAGCGGTACATTTTTTCACCCGGAACAAAAGGGTTGTCCACGAACGATTGGGCTGTACGCTCCGGCTGATGGAGGTAGCCATGGGCCAGCGCAGGAGTAGCAATGCACACTTCACCTGGAATATTGACAGGGCACAGCTTGTTACCCTCGTTGACGATGTAGACTTTGTAATTGTAAATGGGTTTGCCAATCGGAATGTTAACGACATGCTCAGGCACAGCACCACGAACACGGTGGGTCGTCGTCGCCACGGTGCACTCGGTCGGTCCATATACGTTGACAATGTCTGTATCTGTGCCGAACTTGCTCTGGAACGCTCGAACCTGTGAGCCGTACAGCGCTTCGCCTGCCACGGTAACAATCCGTACTTTGGCAAGTTTGCGATAGCCTTCGTCTGATAAGTACGTAGACAGCTGATTAAAGAATACCGTCGGCAAAATGGTAATAATCGTCGTTCCGGTACGTGCGATGGCTTCTGCGAATTCTTCAACGGATACGCGTTCTTCGGAAGACAGCAGGTACAGCTTTGCACCGTAGAACAAGGCTCCAATCGTATCCCAAACGGATGCATCGAAGCTATAGGTCGCGAATTGGGTCAATACATCCTGAGGTGTGATATCGCAATCGCGTTGCACAACAGCCCCCAGGTTAACGACCCCGCGGTGAGCGATCAAGGCACCTTTCGGTTTGCCTGTCGAGCCGGATGTATAGATAACATAAGCGAGATCATCCGGACCTACATTAACGTTCGGATTGCTTGCGGCATAGCCCGCGAGTGGTCCGTTAATGGCTAGAATTTCTTTTACTGTATCAATGGAACCGCACAGTTCAGTCGCTTGCTCCATCAGTGCGGAAGTCGTTAGGACAAAGGGAGAACGCGTATCCTCAACAATGTAGCTACTCCGGTCAGCGGGATGGGCTGGATCGACAGGTACGTACACACCACCGGCTTTCAGGATGCCGAGCAGGGAAATAACGGTCTCCAGGCTCCGTTCCATGAAGATGGTCACGAATTCGCCTTTGGCAAGACCCTTGGACAATAACACACGTGCGACCTGGTTAGCACGTTCGTTCAGCTCCCGGTACGTATACTCTCCGGCATGGGAAGCGATAGCCGGACGATCAGGATATTGTGAAGCCGCCTCCTCAAACATTCCGTGAATGGTTTGATGCTCAGGATACTTCACGACTGTATTATTTAAAGCTTCATGAGCAGCTCGATCGGCATCAGATAATATATCAATTGAATTCACAAGAGCATGGCTGCTGATTAGTGCGCCACGCAGAAGGGTTTCGAAATATTCTGCATACCGGACAATCGTTGTTTCCAGAAGGAGTGAATCATCATACCGTATCTGTATTTGATAAGAGCCGCTGTTTTCGCTGACAGCCCAGTCCAGAATACGGGATTCTGCACCGCCGTCTGTAGGCAGATTTGCCGAAAATGACGTATCGGCTTGCGGTTCTGCCAGGTAAGCGTCAGACTTACGAAGCATTTCCTGAAACAAGCCTGTCAGTCCATGGAAAGTCGTTTCCTTTTCGATCGTCAGTGAGGCTGTAAGCAGACCCGATTGAGGCACAAAAGTAGAAAAAGAAACTTCTTCTTCTGCGGACAGACGGTATACCCATGCGGTATACGCTGATAATAGCAACGCGTGTTTGACTTCCGCTGCTGTTTGCTGGCTCAGCAGCTCAGAGATGGACGGTTCTAGCTCTACTCGATAAGTAGAGTATGTATGCTTGCGTTGTATACGTGCAAAATCCAAGGGAACCAGGAACGGGGACGGCGCTGTTTGTGAACTGTTTTGTAGTATTGAAGCCATTACGCTTACCTCCTGAATGTTTGATATCTTCATATATGGGCAAAGTCAGCAATACCTCCCATCCCTTCAAATGCATGAACAGGAGGGAGGCATTACTGAGCGACTTGCTTATGAAAAAGCATTGGAGTCGATAGAATGGTTGTTATGATTTGGTACGGTTGGTGTCCTTAATTTTAAAATAAGAAGTAATTTCCTGAAGCTCTTCAGACATAGATGACAATTTATAGGACGAATCTATGATGGAGTCCAGAGAAGCTTTTTGTTCATCAACCGTTTGTGCAATATGAATGCTGTTGCTAGCTGTTTTGCTTACAGTGGAAGAGAGATCGTCTGCAGTTGCTGTCATTTCTTGTGTACCTGCAGAAATTTCCTCCGTAGCACTGGATACTTCTTGAATTTGCAATGCTACATTTTTAGTTGCATGCAAAATGTCATTGAACAGCTCACCAGCTTGCCCAGCTACAACGATCCCATTCTGAACTTCAACGTTACCTTTCCCCATGGAAATTACCGCTTGCCCGATTTCACTTTGGATTTCTTCTATTAGGGTTGTAATTTGTTTGGTTGCTTCTGCAGATTGCTCTGCCAGCTTGCGCACCTCACTGGCAACGACGGCAAAGCCTTTGCCTTCTTCACCGACACGCGCTGCTTCAATAGAAGCATTCAAGGCAAGCAGATTCGTCTGGCTGGAAATACCTGAAATCGTACCGATAATGTTGCCAATTTCTTGCGAACGGCTATCCAGCAGCTTGATGATACGGGATGTATTGGTAACAGAGTCTGTAATTAAATGCATTTGCGAAGAAACCTTGCCTATAATTTCGTTACCTTCGTTAGAGCGCTTCTCGACCGAATTTGCTTCTTCTGCAACAGTAGCAGAGCTGGCTGCGATATTTTGGATGACTGAAGCCATTTCAGACATGGCTCGTGCGCTATCCCCTGTTGCTTTTTCTTGTGCACGGATGTTATCCGTAATTTCATTGATATTCTGATTAATGATGTTTGAATTAACACCGTTTTGTTCGCAGATTGCGAGCAGTTCCTTCGCCGATTCATTGACTTCATCCGTTGTCTGCTTCACTTTGGTCATGATGCTGTTAATATGGCTCACCATGTCATTGAAGTTCTGATTCACCAATCCCAAATCATCCTGGCCTGCATGAATTTGAACGTCCAGATTTCCTTTGCTTACTTCGCTGATGCCGTACATGAGTTGCTTAATCGGCGTCAACGTACGTCTTACAACCCAATATTGAAGCCCCAGACAGATCAGTAGGAAAATGACCAAAATGGTTGCACCGCTAATGAGCAGCTTGGTCAATCCGGCAGGTACAGCACCGGCATCTGCATCGACAGCAAAATATGCAAAGATTTTGCCACTTGGATCTTTAATCGGAGTCATCAAAGTGGTCCATGTACCAAAAGAGTCATCGTAGAAGCTGGTGAAGGTTGGTTTGCCGCTGTCCAGCATATCGGCCAGGCTTACTGCTACGACGTTAGGCTGCTGGTACATAGCGCCAACACCCATTTTATCTTTTTCAAATGATTCTCTCAGATCGGTCGGCATCGCAACAATGGATGTCTGATCGCCGCCTTCCAGCTCCGTCCCGAAAATATAGGCATGAGCGATATTCGGATTCGTTGCCATAATATTATCCAGGTAGGCACGGAGTTTGACTTGAACGGGTCCGTCATAATTTTTTTCTTGAACGGCTTGGGATACTTCATCCGCCTTAATGCCTTGGGCCCACTTCAATGTGATTTTCTCTACTTGCCCGTGCAGTTGGTCTATCAAAATCGTACGTTGGATCAGATAGCTGGACACGATGAGGACTAGCCCGATCAATACGATGTTGAAGAATGATAATAATAAGTTCTTGGTGAAGAATGATAAGCTACTCCACTTTTTCAAAATGCTCACTCCCTGGTTGTATTTTTGTATATGGTGTTGAACCGCTTATCTAATGAGATAATCAAGTTCCCCTTACAAACGTAATAATAGAGAAAATAGACCCTTGAATTCTATGTATTAGGTCTTTAGTCCTTCTTCGAACAAGTATGTATCCTTATATATATGTCGTACAAAAAGCCCATGAAATGAATACTTCACACCATAAAAAAATAAAATTTAATAGGTAAACGCTGTGTGTGTTTCAGTATTTTCCAATTTATACTTCAACTTGAAATTCGAATTTGTTTCAGTCCATAAGCGACTATTCAACAGAAACCATCATACTTTATAATAGAGTTAATTGCACTTGTCAATTTGGGACATTTTTCATAGCAGGCGTCCTAAATGCTCGAATTGTCGCGTTTTTTGTGAATTGTTTGCGAAATGAGTCAATATATCTATGTATAGGGAAGAGGGAGGAGAAGAATGTCCAAGCTTACGATTGTAAAGGTTCAGAGTGACCATGCGGATCTGCATGAATTAATTCAAAAGCTGGATGAGGATTTGCTGAAAAGGTATCCTGCCGACGAAATATATTTGGTTGATTTTTCCAATCCGAAAGTGAAGGAAATGATTTTCGCTGTTGTGTACATGGATGCAAAACCTGTTGCTTGTGGAGGGCTTAGACCTATAGATGCAGAAGAGATGGAGCTTAAAAGATTTTATGTTGACCCCTCTTATCGCAGGCAAGGAATTGCTGTCAGCTTGTTATCCTTTTTGGAGGATGAGGCTCGAAAGCGGGGAATCGTAAGGATTAAGCTGGAGACCGGCGCGCCTCAACCTGAAGCGATTGCTTTTTATACGAAGCAGGGTTACGAGCCGATTGAACGATTCGGTGAGTATGAACACGATGTTAACAGTCTTTGTTATGGTAAAAACCTGCCTCTGTCTTTATAAAACGTTTTCATATACAATGAATAGTGAATCAATACTAGCCTATATAGCAGGAGAGATGAGCATGAATTTGAAGCAAAAAGCGGCTGAAAAAGCAGTAGAGGCGATTCAGGATGGCATGAAAGTAGGACTTGGCACAGGCTCGACAGCTTATTGGGCAATTCAAAAAATCGGTGAGCGTGTAGCGCAAGGATTACATATACAGGCTGTAGCTACATCCCAAGCCTCGGAGGATTTGGCCAGAGAACTGGGAATTCCCATCATTCCGTTTGATCAGATTGGAAGGCTCGACGTTACCATTGATGGGGCAGACGAAGTGAATGAGCAACTGGTGCTGGTGAAGGGCGGGGGCGGAGCTCTGCTGAGAGAAAAAATCGTGGAGAGCAACAGCGACCGATTAATCGTTATTGTGGATGAGTCGAAGGATGTAAAGGTGCTAGGCGCATTTCCTCTGCCTGTTGAAGTCGTACCTTTTGCCAGTGAATGGACGTTGGAGGCCTTGCGGCAGACAGGCTGCCAAGCGGAATGGCGTATCCAAGACGGAGAGCGTTATCTGACGGATAACGGTAATTATATTGCCGATTGCCGCTATGGAACGATTGAGAACCCGCAAGAGCTGGAAATCCGCTTGAATCAAATTCCGGGGGTCGTCGAAAACGGATTGTTCATTAATATGGCGGATCAGGTCATTATCGCACGAGCTAATGGACAGATCGACATTCGTAACAAGTAATGCCAGGTACCCGACTGCTTCGTAATGTGGCATTTGTGCTATTCATTTTATATACAGCGCTTCTGTTATACTGGATGTTTCTCGGGTTTGGGCGTACCCTGCGACCGGGACCTCCGTATTCGTACAATATCGTTCCGTTTGATACAATTAGACAATATTGGCGGGCGATGCAGTCGTTCCCTTTTCGGGTATGGGGTGTTAATTTGCTGGGTAATATTGGCGTATTCATTCCCTTCGGCGTTCTTTTGCCGATCATTTGGGTGTCCATGCGCAGGATAGGCAGGCTGCTGTTAACGGTGGTGGCCGCGCTGGTCATTCTTGAAGTGTCCCAAATGCTTCTCGGCGCAGGTACAATGGATGTGGACGATATCATCCTGAATGTTGTGGGTGTATGTTGTGGCCGAGCTGGCTATGTGCTTTTACGAAACAGGTTAGGGATTGCATCATAAAAGTCCTGCTCCGCGCGCCAGTGCCACATGACTGGTGGGGAGTGGGCTTTTTTACATAATGAATTGTAATGATCGGTAGGGATAAACGCTTAAACTTGACAAAAGTTTGCAATTAAGATATCTTTGAATAAAGATATGACTAACGGAGGCTGTTACTATGTCTGTAAAACCAGATGATCAGGACTTGGCGCTTAACTTGTTTGTTGTGCTGGCCCGTGCTTATAATTCGGTCACGTCCCGCACAAATCGCGATATTCATAGTCATGGATTGAATACAACAGAATTTGGTGTACTTGATCTGTTATATTATCGCGGACCGCAGCCCTTGCAAAAAATCGGAGAAAAGGTTCTCATCTCCAGTGGGAATATAACGTATGTCGTGGATAAACTCCAGAAAAAAAACTTGCTCACCCGGCGTGCGTCACAAGATGATCGACGTGTGATTTATGCAGAATTGACCGACGAAGGACGCCATTTCTTTGAGCAAATATTTCCACAGCATCATCGTGTTATTATGGAGACGGTGGATGGTCTGTCTGTGGAAGAGAAGGAACAGGCCATTCGTTTGCTAAAAAAGCTTGGACTAACCGCTGAGAGACAGAGCTGAGGGGCAAAGCTGAGAGAGAGAGCTGAGGGGCAAAGCTGAGAGAGAGCTGAGAGACAAAAAAAGTAACGACTAATCATAAGCTGTACACGTTCAGACTGCAGGTTAAGTATGCTATGCTTTTAGATAAAATACCGTATTTCCGGTATTTTATTTTTTTTGTCGCATTTTGGGGAAGTAGGGTTAATGTAGAGACGCAAATCAGGTATAATTATCTAATAGTCACGCTCGGATGTATTCCCCAGCTCCTGCGCTCCAGTCTGTCTATCAGGCAACGTGTGTAGAACTGGAACGATTTATCGGCCAAAATTGAGATCATTCCCCCTTATTGGACTTGCACACAACGCTTCTATGTGGTGTGCAGGTTTTTTTAAGGAGTCGGGACAGAGAAGGGGGGCACAAGAGACATACATGAAAGAACAGCTACGTTCGATTCACCCACTGGCATGGACGATTATTGCTGGTACTATCTTTGGTCGGATGGCGACATCGATGAGTATACCGTTTTTGTCCATTTATTTGACCACTCGTCTGGGGGTATCTCCCTTTCATACGGGTGTGATCGTATCGGTCAGCTCGCTGGTCGGTATTTTTGCCAGCTTTTACGGTGGATATATTTCGGATCGCATCGGACGACGTAAAGTGATGCTGGTGTCCATCGCCAGTTGGGCGCTTGTTTTCGTTGCGTTTGCGTTGGCTGAAGCGGCTTGGGCCTTTTTTGTCATTAATGCCCTAAATGGACTGTGCAAGTCCTTGTTCGAGCCAACCTCGCGGGCACTGTTATCGGATGTGACTCCCAAGGAAAAAAGGCTGCTTATCTACAATATGAGGTATGCGGCCATTAATGTAGGTGTGGTGGCAGGACCGCTGCTCGGTTTGCTGCTGGGCTCTGCATCTACGGGAACGCCATTTATGGTAGCAGCTGGTGTATACGCCTTGTATGGGGTGTTGCTGTTGATTCAATTTGCCCGGTATGCCTCCGATCTGCATGTAGGAACCACGACGGGAGAAGCTCCGCTGCGGATGGGGGAAGCGTTCCGTACAGCCAGCCGTGATCCAATATTTATGCCGATTTTGCTGGGAACCGTATTTTGCGTGATGGGCTATGCTCATTCCAATTCCACGATGCCTCAATTTTTATCGTTATCCTTCGCGGAAGGAACCCGGTGGTTTACATACATGCTTACGGCCAACGCGATTTGCGTATTGGCTTTCCAATATCCGCTGGTGCGGCTGGCAAGCCGTTTTTCCCCAGTGAATTCCTTGATTGCAGGAAATCTATGCATTGCGGTCAGTTTGTTGCTGTTCAGTATGCTAAATTCAGGCTGGTTGTTTATACTGGATATGGTGCTGTTTACAATAGGTGAAGTGTTGTTGTTCACGATGCTGGATGTGCTGATAGATCAGATTGCAGATGCTCAATATAAAGGGACCTACTTTGGTACGATTGGCTTTAATAATCTGGGCAGTGTGCTGGCTCCTTTGTTTGGCGGCTGGTTGCTGGATAGCTATGGCCAAACGGCACCGCTTGCCGTTTTTGTTCCGATTACGCTGTCGGTCGTATTGGGCATTCCGTTTTTGCTGGTAGCCCACCGCCGTCTGGCTCAGCGTACAGCCCGGATTGCGGCTGAGACTGGAGAGCCCGTACAACAACTGTCATCTTAAACTAAGGAGCTGAGTGCAGCATGAAGCTGGAAGAAGATATACAGCGAATCATACACATGATGAATGATCCGCAGGTTCTTGAAGACTTGCGCTATGTACGGTCACTGAGGCTGCCTCAAGGCTGTATTGCCGCAGGCTATGTACGTAATCGGGTGTGGGATAAACTGCATGGTTATACGACCGCTACACCTCTCAATGATATAGATGTCATTTATTTTGATTCGAAAAATACGCTGGAGGAACGAGATGAGCATCTGGAGCTGTCCTTGAATCGTAAGCAGGCTGGGCGTAACTGGTCTGTCAAAAATCAGGCGCGGATGCATATCCGCAACGGGGAAGCCCCGTATTCCTCAATAGAGGATGCCATGAGCCACTGGCCAGAGACGGCGACGGCAGTAGCCATTAGACTGAATGACGAGGACCAAATGGAGGTCATTTGTCCGCATGGATTAAACGATCTGCTGGATATGCGGGTACGTCAAAGTCCATTGTTCCGTCACACGACGGCTTTTCGTCAGCGTGTATTTGAGAAGCAGTGGCTGGATAACTGGCCTTTGCTTATTGTGGAGAATTAGATACTATGAGCCAGCAGGATAAGGAGAGACGATTAACAATGTTTAAAGATATAAAAAATGATTTGGATCAAGAGGAGGTTCTGGAGCTGCTGACTTATGCGGTGCTGGATCGTCCTGAACAGGGAGAGGAAGCTTTACGTTTCTACCAAACCTCGGATGAATGGAAGCTGTTCGGTGTGGAAGATGAAGGACTTATCGTAGGTGTTGTCGGATTTGAGGAGCGGGAGGATGGAACGATCGTGCTCCATCATCTGGCTGTATTGCCTGAAAATCGTCATCGAGGCTATGGCAGAGGCATGCTGCTTACGCTCATTAAGGAGCGTAACCCGAAACGACTCACGGTAGAAACAGATGCGGAAGGGGCGGATTTCTTTCGCAATGTGGGATTCGCTGTGTATGGAGCGGAGGATTTGCCGGGTGGTGGGCAATTCCATTGTATATATGAAATAGACGAAGAATAAGCGAATCTCCGGGTCGCGCCTCCCTTTTTCCACATAAGATAGATTATGTCGGAGGGAGGTAGGTTTCATTGGCGTACCACTACACAGCAATTGGAGATTCTTTAACGACAGGTGCAGGCACACTGCTGAGCGGCGGATTTACATCCATCTATCGACGAATGGCGGAAAGACATCTCTATACGCCAGTCAGCTACGAGAATTTGGGAATCAACGGACTGACATCGCAGGAACTGCTGTCGTTGATCCGCAACAATCCGCTTTTTCGGTCGGCGCTCAGCCGAGCTGAACTCATAACGGTAACGATCGGTGGAAATGATTTGCGACCATATATCAGCGCACTTGCTGGAGGCCCCGGTTCGTCGGGTTCTTCCATTCCGCAAGCCCTGAACCGCACCAAAGAGCATGTACGCCAAATAGTGCATGCCCTGTATCAGATAAAGTCCGGTCAGCGTGAGCCATTTATCATACGAATGGTAGGATTGTATAATCCTTTTCCAGGAGTCAGGGAAGCGGGGGTATATGTGCGCCAGTACAACTCGTTCCTCCATACGTTGGGCGGACCGAATTACCGGGTGGCGAATATTTATCCTGCGTTTGAGGGTAATGAACGGGCGCTGCTGTCGCTGGATCGGATACATCCGAACAGTCGTGGTTATCGCGTGATTGCAGAAGAGCTGAATCGGCTTGGGTATGCGCCATTACGGTGAGCGTGGGAGGAAGCTTTTGATCGTACAATATGCATATTAAAGAAAGAGGTTCATGATGGCAGTAGATCTGACGATCATGAACCTCTTTTTATGCATTTCGGCGTGCTAAACTTCCAATATAGCCTTCAGCCTGGTACAGTCTTCCTGTAACTCGGGCAGCTGCCCCAAAAATAGAAGGAGGGCTTTCACGTGAGCTATTTCCACGTTTTCTTCCGAGAGTTCACTCTGTAATCTGCTTAGGATTTGCACATATTCATTTCGGGTAGCTTCACTTAATTCAGTTTGTTTCAGAACCGTATCCATACGCTGCAGCGCATAGGAGATTTGTTTTCCCTTGGTCCAGAACTGGTCGGAGCCTTCATATAGGCTGGTGTCAGGGCTCCACATAATCTGGTGCTGATGATTCGGGTTCAGCATTCCTTGAGCCATCATGTCCTCAATACTGACGATGAATTCAGCCAGTGCTTGGTGCTCCGTCTGGGACAGCTCTGAGCTGCTCATTCGGAAGGCATTAATAATGATACTTTTAACGATAAAAACAATATCGTACGCATAGACGCGTATAGATGGTCCATAAGCCTCAATTAAGAATTCAACGATCAGGTTAGAAAAATGATGTTCAAGACGATCAATGGCTTGGGCGATTGTTACTTCCTTTGAACCGATTAAGGGAACAGAGTACACCAGCAAATGAATCTTGTTTTTATAAATTCGACCCAAAGCAATCAAGTATAGTTGCCTCAACTTTTCACGCGGGGATAGCTGATGCTTCAAATATAGCTCTTTAATATCTGTATCAAGAAGTTTTTCAATCAGGACGATTGTCCCCAATAACAACTCTTCTTTACTTTGAAAGTGTTTATAAAAGGAAGCCTTCACCATTCCGCTTTTACGTGCAATCTCATCGACCGAGGTGGCATCGTATCCCTTTTCCGAGAATAGGGAAAGGGCAGCATAAATGATATCCTCACTCGTTATTTTCTTCATTGTATCCCCCTTTGCTCTGTCTTTTTAATTTCCACCGGGCTATAACCATATACAGGGAAGGTACTACAAACATAGTAAGGATTGTGGAATACATTAATCCAGATATAACGGTATACGCCAGAGGTCTAAACATGTGTTCTCCAATAAGGGCAATCGGGAGCAGCCCGACAATGGCCGTCACTGACGTAAGCAGTATAGGACGAAAACGTGCTTTGGTCGCCGCAATTACAGCCTCTTTCAGATCTGTCCCTTCGCGTCTGGCCTCCTCAATAAATTCAATCAGTACAACGCCGTTACGCACGATAATGCCCGCCAGGGTCATCAAGCCCAGCACACCCATAAAAGTGATCGGTATATTCAGGAGGAACAGGCCGAGAAATCCGCCTGCAGCCGCCATATATACCGTGGTCAGAATGATAAGCGGGGTCGTGAAGGAATAAAATTGCAGAAATATAAGCATGAAGATTAAAAATAGGACGACCACATATAGTGATCCCAATTCTGCCAAGATATCATATTGTTCTGAAAGCTCTCCGCCGATTTCCCAAGTGTATCCCGGAGGGAATTTGATGTCCTGCAATTTCAGCTCGACATCCTTCATAACTTCGGAAGCCGTCCGTCCGTGAACTTCCGCTTCTACCGCAATGGAACGCTTTAAATTATAATGGTTCATTTTTTGCGTTGCAAATGATGGCTTTAACTCCGCTAGTTGGGATAAGGGAATCTGAACCCCGTTGGCATTGGTCACATTCAATTGCTGGAACAATATTTCCGGATTCTGGTCCGCCTGATCGACCTTTAACTTAATATTAATTAAATCATTGCCGGTATCAAACCTGCTGAAGCTGACCCCATTGCCCATGAGCAGGAGTGTCCGTGTCAGATCATTATTGCTTACCAGATACTGGTCCATGGCTTGTTTGTTCAATTGGAAATCCAGTGTATACCCTTCATTCTCCATATTGTCATTAACGTCCTGGGTTCCTTTTGTAGCCATAACGGCTTCTTTAAGCTGTTGGGACAAGGTACGGAGTTGGTTCACATCATTACCCAAAATCCGAATGGAGATTGGCTTGCCGAGCGGCAGCCCGACTTTGGCTATTTTGACGGAGATGGATTGCCCCGGATAGCGATCCTTTAAAACAGTGGACCAGCGCTCCGCCATTTCATCCGGATCAAACTCGCCTTCTTCACCGACGACAGCAATCTGCCCCACGGTTGTGCCTGTTTTGGCATCAGCGGTCATATCCTGAAACAACGGAGGAGCATCCCCGCCGGCGGCATAGCTGATGGTACGCACATGAGGCTGCTGTTTCACCCATTTGGCAATATCTTCGGTTACCTGTCTGGTTTCTTCTATAGAAGTTCCGGTCGGCATGCGTACATTAATGCTTAATTGCGGATCGTTTGTTCTGGGGAACAGGTCGACCGGAATAAACGCAAGCACACCATATAATGTGGTACTGATCAACAATCCCGAGGCGGCATATAAGGCAGGACGTTTCAGCACCTTGGGAATCAGCTTGCCGGCATATACATTACGTAGAGCGTCAATTTGTTTACCCAAAAGTCCGGACGGCTTTGTGGAGCCGTTTGTTTTTTGACTTCGCTGTCCATACCATTCTCTAAAGATCGGGATGACAGTAAGAGCCATAAGCATGGAAGACAACAAAGTAAGGATAACAGAAAAAGGCAATGGTTTGGCAAAGGAACCGGCATCTCCGGATATAAAGAAAAGCGGAGCGAAGGAGGCGACAGTGGCCAGAGTGGCGGTCCGAATCGAAACGGCCACTTCCTTGGTTCCATGTATTGCAGCGATTTTGGGACTCTCTCCCATCGTTACCATTCTGCGTTCGATATTGTCATTGACCACTACAGCATCATCGACGAGAATCCCCATTACGATAATCAAGCCGATGACCGTAACCTGATTCAGCGTCACACCGAGCAGGGGAAGAAGGATAAAGCCGATGCCGATCGAAATCGGAATCGCGAGCGCCACAAAGGCGGAGGTCATCAGATTCAAGCCCAGGGTACATACGAGAATAACAGCTGCAATCGCAAACAGCAATTCACGGGTCAAGTTTGAAAAAATATGATTGATCCGCTCGGTTTGTGAAAATAACGTATTCAATTGGTACGTATTCGGCAGTTCCGGTTGTAACAGCTTCATTTCTTCATTTATTTTGCCATAAATGGTCTCAACGTCCGAGCCGGTGTTACCGTTAATCGTCAGGGTAATGGCCGGTTTACCGTTAAAAAAGGCCATATAGCTGCTGGTATTATGTGTAAGCAATACGGTCCCGACATCTTGGAGATAGACAGGCGCTCCACTTTCGGTTCTGGAAATGATGACTTTATTCAAATCCTGTGCATTCTTGGACTGGTACACATTCATTCGGTATGTGCGTTCATTGTAATCCAGATTACCGATCGGATTTTGCTCATTTTCCTTTTGTACCGCATTCATCAGCTGTTCCCAGCTGATATGGTACTGCTGGAGCTTTTGGGCATCGATTTGAATCTGCACCTCTTGCTCCGGCAATCCCTTGATAATCACTTCTGACACGCCGGGGACCGTTTTTAACTGATCTCGCCAGGATTTCACCATATCATTTAATTGATATAATTGCTTCGCCGAATCCGCCGTGATGGCATAAGAATGGATAAATACCTTGTTCAAATCATCGTAAACGACAGGCTTTTGCGCGTCTGCAGGCAGTGCGGATTGGACATCGTTCATTTTTTTGCGCAGCTCATCCCAGACTTCCTTGGCATTGGCGTAGCCTTCCGTCTCAATGACAATGGTCGAAAGCCCATTTTCGGAGGTCGAGGAGATTTTTTTAATATGATTGAGCTCCTTCATTTTTTGCTCCAGGGGCTTTGTAACCGTCTGTTCTACCTTTTCAGGAGCAGCTCCCGGGTAGAGTGTTGTAACGATGGCGGTTTTCTGAATGATATCCGGCATTTCCTGCCGGGGAAGCTGAGAGGCACTATAAAATCCCGCTACAATCGCCATCGCAAAAATAAAGAGGATCAGTTTTTTCTTCCGGATAAAATACTCAATCATTTGCTTGTTCCCTCCGTGACCTGAAGGGCTAGCCCATCATAAATCAGGTTTACTCCGGTTGTAACCACACGCTCTCCGACACGGAGGCCCTTGGTAATTTCAAGCTTGTTGTCGGACATCTGACCGACGTTCACGACCGTTTTTACTGCCTTGTTGCCCACTACTTTATATACAAATGTATCCGTGCCGTTATTAACCACCGCCTTGGCCGGAAGCATGATCTGCTCGCTCTGGGAGAGCTGCCGGTCCGCCTTGACGACTTGTCCCGGAGCCCAATCATGCTTGGAGTTGGGAATGATCACTTCCACATTGATGCTGCCTGTATTGGAGTTGGTAGCCGGATAAATTTGGCTGACGGTTCCTTCTCTGCTTTCATTGTACAGCTGAACCCGCACGGTCTGCCCTGGCTGCCAGTTCTTTATTTCATAATCTGGAACGGGAAGCAGCACCTTCAGCTGATCAATTTGTCCGATGCGATACACCGGCTGTCCGGCGCTTGCCAATTGCCCGGCGTTTACCTTTTTCTCCAGAATAACGCCGGAAATCGGTGCTTTTAAGGACGTTTTGGAAAGAGCAAGCTCAGCCTGCTTTTTCGCGATGAGCGCCTGCTCGTACGCTGCGGAAGAGTTATCCTTGGAGGCTTCTGCCTGTTCTTTTGCGGCGATGGCCGATTCTTTCCCGGCTTGGGCCTGTCGCAAGCTGGATTCCGCCGATTGTCGATCTTCTAATGTGGCTCCCTCCTGTATTAAGGAGAGGGCTTCTTGCGCATCCTCCAGATCCTTGGAGGCGTTGGTTAAAGCGAGCTGCGTATTTTCATAATCGTTTTTGGTCGCAGCTCCCTGATCATATAAAAGCTTGGTGCGTTCAGCGGTGGCTTGTGCTTTAGTCAAAGCGGACTGCGCTCTTTGCACTTTGGTACGGACCTGTGCCCTTTCCTGCTCGCGGGCGCCCTTATTTACTTTGTTGACTCCGGCCTGGGCCGCCGCCTTTTGGGCACCAGCAGATTGGATAGAGGCATCTGCACTTGAAATGGCTGCTGTCGCATTTTTGATGCCTGCCCGGGCTTCGAGAATGGCCGTATCGGCCTGCTCCAGCTGTAGCTGATAGCTGGATGAATCGAGCTTCGTCATTACCTGGCCTTTGGATACGGAATCTCCCACATCTAAAAGAGTATCGCGTATCAAGCCGGATAGCTCAAAGGATACGATGGTTTCGTCGTACGGCTGCAGCGTGCCTGAAAGGTTAAAAGAAGCAGACAGCGGCTCTTTTTTAACAACCATTGCTTCCACCTTTTGCTTTTGTTGTTCTGCTGCTTCATTCTGGCTCAATCCTGTAGATGAGCAAGCTGAGGAAAACAAAAGAATGAATATGACAGATATGTAGAGCGTAAATTTCAACAAGATGATCGTCCTTTCTGTACTTTTGAGTTTATTTATAAACTCTAAGGTTTATAAGCGGATTATATGACCTGATTTGTGGCATGTCAATAGCAGGTTACAAAATAAAACGCTGATCAGGAGGATCAAAATGATTCGATTCAGGTCGATGGATGAAATGTGTGGAGGAGCTGTGTGGATGAAACGTAAAAACGACCTTTCCCAAAAGAAGAGAAAGGTCGTTAAGGTAAAATATAGATCCGTCTAGCCTATTAATTTACGAAATAAGCTGCGTACAGCCCACTTGCGCTCACTTCGTTTACGGTATTTGGGCAGCGAACGATAGACGGCAATCGACTGGTTAAAGGCTGCCGTGGCCTCATCCTTGCGTCCCAGCATTCGGTACATCAAGCCTGTCAGATAATAGCCTTCGCTGGAAGAGGACTGAATTTCCTGAAATTGCTGCAGATAGTGCAGCGACTTATTTACGTCGTGTTCCTTGAAAGCTGCGGCTAAGTGCAAATAGGGTTCACCGTATTGCACCCGCGGGTTAATGTCCAGTGCTTTCAGTAAATGGTGTTCCCCATCTTGCAGATGGCCCGTGTGCACTTCAGCCGTTCCCCGTGCATTCCAGTAATCGGCGGAATCTTCATAACGGGATTGAATTTCCAGTAGAAGCTCCAAAGCCTGATGATATCTCTTGCTTTCGATCCAAATTCGAGCCAACTCGAACTTGGCAGCTACATCATTGGTATTTAGCGCAATCTGCTGACGCAGCCGTGCCGCGTTGCGTCTTCTTTTCCATGGCTTGCTGATGCTGGGCAGTACACCCACAAAGCTGCGATCCAATATATAGATCACAATCAGCAGTACAAGCAGCGCGAGAAACGGGTTGCCAAGTAAACTCCATAGTAGAGAAAAAATGAGAAATTTCCCAATCATCCTGCTCTAGTCCTCCTGTACATGTATCCATCCATACTTTCCACATTATAGCATACGTTAACTTGAAGGGTCATTAGCATGATGATATTTGGAGGTGGTATACATTAGGGGTGCGAAAAGAAATTTTATTTGTGATGCTCAATGTACAGCTTTACTAGAAAAGCGACTTTGGCACGATGGTAGCTCTCTACCTCGGTGGGGGACTTGTACGTGCTTTTGAGATAACAATGGGCACACAGGTATGCTCCTTTGGAAATAATGATCGAATCCGTAGAATGACAGAGCACACAACGTTCAGGTTGATGCTTGTGGAAATGTCGCATGTTCAAAGATTCCTCCTTGTATGTACATAAGCGTCTATGTTTCTTCCTGAATGCCAAGGTATTGGGATACCAGTCTCCTGTGTCGTTTGGCCTTTCTTGTACCATGAATGAGATTGGACAGCCGGGAAGGCGGAATTTGATACAACTCACAAAACGTCTGCTGATCCATTTGCCTTTCTACAAGCTTTTGCTTGATCGCCCATCCAAAGGGTGTTACAGGATGCTTCTTATTGTTGTCCAATAGATTCACCTTCTTTGTATTATTTACAGGGATTAGTAAAGGGACAAATTGAACTATTACCATGATGCTCAGTTTACTAATTTGTTGATTTTTTTTAGAATACTATGAATTACCATAATTTCTGCTCTATATTAAAAATGTGAAAGGCGAATTCAGTTTGGATATTATTGATATTTATTCTAAATTAGTTGTATAATCGGAGTGCTATGTAAAAAAAACAGTATCCATAAAATATAGGTCAATTTCGTTGTTTGGTGTATTCCGATGCTAGGAGGAAGGTTTATGGAATATGCAATTGCAATCCGTACAGAAATTCGGAAGTGTATGCAAAAAAGAGGCTATAACTTGTCAAATTTTGCGAAAGCATCAGCTATCACCTCCAGTCATCTCAGTTCGTTGCTTAGTGAATATCCGAGTCGACCATTATCGGTTCAGCATTTAGATCGAATTAATGTTACATTAGGAAACCCAGAGGGTTGCTTTTATGAGTTATATGTAGATGAATGTTTTTTGTCAGGTAAACCGCATCGTAGCCGTGTAAAACCCTTTTTATTGCGCTGCACTGAGCTTGGTAAAAAGGATTGTATAGAGCAAGTACTATCTCGTATGATGGAGGATTTGAATTATCTCTCTCTGGTGTTCGAAATTGCAGAGGAGTTGCATTTCAAAG
Source organism: Paenibacillus kribbensis (assembly GCF_001705305.1). Taxonomy (GTDB): domain Bacteria; phylum Bacillota; class Bacilli; order Paenibacillales; family Paenibacillaceae; genus Paenibacillus; species Paenibacillus kribbensis_B. Next base: position 399,881 of record NZ_MCBP01000001.1, on the reverse strand, counting down.
GGAATATTCAGGAAGCACTTGTATTTTATGAATGTGTAGTGGAGCATGAAAGATATCAGCATTCCGAGCGTTTGGCAGTTAGTCAATATCGGTTGTTTCGGGCAGCATTGGGGAAGGATTTAGAAAAGAATAGAGATGCGGTAACCCGATTTGCACCTTTTCGTAATCGTTTACCTGTGAATTATCAGTTGGATGGATTATTACAGTTGGGAAGAGTTTACTTCACTTTACGTGACTGGGATAGATTGGGGCAATATGCAGACGAATTATGCGGATTGATTAAGATAGTCTATCATGAAGAAGTACAAAAAAAAGTAAGGAAACAGGAACATGTCCCGTTAAATACAGAACGAAGCCTTGTTGTGTATTGGGGTCAGGGGTATCTGATGAAGGCAACTGCTTGTGAGAAGCAAGGTTTGTATGAAGAATCTAAAAAATATATTAAAGGATACGCTGATTTAAGTTGGTTCGAAGATTTGGATGAACAAGGAAAGATTGATGTGGAGAATTATAAAACGTTTGCTGTAGCCAATTCTTACACATTGGATATGCTCATGGGGTATGCCCATAATTTAGAAGATTATACCCAATATTTATTCGATCATCCGCATGAGGTTCTACCTGGTCTAGTAGTTATAACAGAAGCAGCAAATAAGTATGGATTTGCAATAGAAGATACGCTCGCTAAATTATCTAACAGAATGTTAAAGCCAGAGCACCAAGAAGAAAATATCTATACTGGCTGGCGTTTGAATTTTCACTATCAGCTTGCTATTTATTTGTTGCGTAACGGACAGATTAGAGATGTAGCAGATAATATTTTAAAAATGCTGGAGGCAACCATCCTACTTAATAATAGTAGTCTATTTATTCAGGGAATATCTCTTTTTGAGTCTTGCAAAGATCAAGTCAGCGAATTCCAAAGAAACGAGTACAGGAATTTGTTGGAAATGGTTAAGAAAAACGAAAGTTTTGATCTTAGTCATCGTAATTATATTACTTTGTTGTTACTTGGACTTGATAAAACAAAATCAAACTTATTATAAGCACACAACCCACATAAACTACATAATGATATCAACCCTTTCCAACTTGTGGTAAGGGTTTTCTGCTTTCTAACTAATTATATTCTACTGATAACATAGTACAAAATATGAGAATGCATTTATATCCTCGCATATTCTTCAATAAGAATAGAGTACAAATATGAATCATGAAATTTGTCTTTATAGTACCAGTGTTCCCGCATTAGACCTTTACGCCGCATTCCAATCTGTTGCATAACCATTCCCTTGGTAAACTGGATTTAAAACATATCCCATTTCTGCGTTCGTATTTTTGACATGAATACCAATACCGCCGATCAGGGTTCCATCGTTTTTCAGACAAACTGCAAGTTCGTAATCTTGTCGTGGCTGTTCCTGTTGAGAAGCAAGAACCTGTTCTATATACGCCTTGGTATCTTCTACTGTATTCGATCCCCATGCTGTGTGTCTGGTAACTTCAGGCAATGACGTGTACATATGTATACTTTCCCAATCAGATCTACAAATATCACGAATGATAAGCCTTTTTGTATCGAATTGCATAACTATTCTTCCTGTCTATATATTCAATAGACTCTACTCATTTTTTAAAAACAACCAGCAACTCATCCAGATTTTGTACTCCACCGTAGCCTAGTATCCATTGCAGTATAATACCTCCTTAGTTGTATTTGAGAGGCTATTTTGCAGCAGTACTTTTGGATTAAGTCATTTTTTTGGTCTAATTATAGCAGACATATTCATGTTTTTTGCACAATCTATTAAACCTATATAGGCAGCTCGGATGGGGAAAATTCAAGACCTTTTGCCGCCTGAACGCAAACCGCAAGGGAAGCGTCCGGCAAAAGGCAATCAGAAGATCATGAATGTGGTGCTCTGGGTGGCACCATCAGGAGCACCATGGCGGGAGCTGCCTGACTTTACGGGCCATGGAATAGCCTGCTGTTATTAGTTATCCGGCTCGTCCTAAAACAGCCTGCGCGCTGTTACGAAACGTTTCTGCCATTTATCGTCAAGCGTGTCAAAATGCACGCCGCGTTCTTTGGAGAATGTATGCAGCAATTTGTTGTTCCCTGCATAGATAGCCACATGGCCGATCTCCAGCCCGCGTGGGCTGAAGAACAGCAGGTCGCCTTTGCGCAGCTCGTTTAGGCCGACCTTCCGGCCTTCTTTAGCCTGATCGTAAGAGACACGGGGGAGGTCGATGGAGAGCGTATGCCGGAACACTTCCCCCACAAAAGAAGAACAATCAAAGGTCGATGTCTGGCCGGTTGCTGCGCCGAATTCATAAGGGACACCGAGGAATTTCTCCCCGTAGGCAATCAGTTCATCTCCCTGCCGTTCCGCCAGGGATGGGCTGGTATAATCGCTGTATTTTGGTTTTGCCGATATGTATCCGGTCAGGTTGTCTTTAGTGCGCACTTCCAGCCAGAGGGCATTGACCTCGCGGATGACATGAACCTTTTCGCCGGCTGGAATAAGCCGCAGGGAAGGGGAAGCTCCCGATGAGTCCGGTTCGCTGCGCAGGTTGACCTTGGAAAGAACCGTTGTGAAAAAATCGTTCCTTGAGACAATCCGGATCGTCCGGGTCAGGGCATCCCATTTCACTGTGCTCCCAAGTGCTTCGCTCACAAAACGCAGTGGAATCATCGTGTTGCCCTCAACAATCTGTCCGGGAACATTCAGGGACAGCGTATTGCCGTTTAGGGTGGCAGCGTGCTCCCCGATGCGGTAGGTCAGCACCGTGTCGTTTTTGGTTGCTGTTACGGTTTTGCTGAATCCGTCCCAGGAAAGCTTGGCTCCTTGCGCCTCAAACAACTGGCGCATGGGGACGAGTGTTGTCCCGTCTAGCAGCAGCGGCTGGGCGACAAGCTGAAGCGGATGGTCATCCACATAAACGGTCGTCACCGGAGTTAGCGGTACCGACTTCGCATAAGATGGGCTTGCTTGGAGCACCGATACCGCCAGCAGAGCCAGCAATACTCCTTTGTTGATTGTCATGCTGTCATCACCTCGTTGTTAATGTGTTCATCTAAGTTGTACGAGGCTGCCTCCGATTAGTTGTGTACCAAATATTGGGGCGATTCTGCAGGATACTCGTCAAAGGAACCGAATTGCCCGCGTCAGTCGAGGCTTATTAAGTAGCGCTTTAAAAAACGAAGGATAGCAGGTCTTTTTTTCAAAAAAACAAAATAAACAAAAATAAAACAATAAAATATCTTTGTTTTATTGTTGACGTCAAAACAAAATAAAGATAAAATAATATACGTGAAATGTTTCACTTTTTTAGGATGGTTCCGTATTTAATGAGGTATCAAGAAGTGAATCCTTTAGGAGGCCGATTTTTATGAGCGCACATGTATTTTTTGTACCGTCTATCAATCTGATGGGAAAAGGCTGTTTGCATGAAGCTGGACCGTATATAAAGGAACTGAATTTAAACAAAGCACTGGTCGTGACGGATAAGTTTTTGATGAAGAGTGGTATTGCAGGCAAGGTCACATCCTTGCTGGATGATATTGGACTGGACTATGCAGTATACGATGAGGTCAAACCTAATCCGACCTGTAAAAATGTACATGATGGCGTTCAGTTTCTGCAAGAAAACGGCTGTGACTTTTTAATTTCCATTGGTGGAGGATCACCACAGGATACGGCTAAGGGAATCGGCATTATTGCTACCAATGGGGGACATATAACCGAGTATGAGGGTGTTCATAAATCCAAGCATAAATCGCTGCCTATTGTCGCTATTAATACCACGGCAGGAACATCCGCTGAAATCACGATCAATTATGTCATTACAGACGAAGAGCGCAAGGTCAAAATGGTTATGGTTGACAAGAATAGTGTAGCTACGATTTCGGTCAACGACCCTGAACTGATGGTAGACAAACCCGCCGCGTTAACGGCAGCTACAGGGCTAGATGCTTTGACCCATGCGATCGAAGCTTTGGTTACTCCAGGTTCCTATCCTGTTACGGATGCGACCGCGTTGGCAGCAGTAGGGATTATTTTTAATCATTTGGCTCGTACGGTGAGCAACGGTCATGATATAGAAGCACGTGAGCAAATGGTATACGCTATCTTCCTGGGAGGGCTTGCATTTAATAATGCCGGATTGGGTTATGTTCATGCTATGGCGCATCAGCTTGGCGGCGTATACGATTTGCCTCATGGTGTTTGCAATGCCATGCTGCTGCCGATTGTGGAGGAGGAGAATGCCAAGCATGTACCAGAGAAGTTTCGTGCCATCGCTAAGGTCATCGGTTTTGAAGATAAGGGGAAAACGGATAAGGAATGCGCAGATTATGTCATCCAAAGAATCAAAGACCTGTCGAAGGAAGTTGGGATTCCTTCCAAGCTTTCTGAACTGGGTGTCAATGAAGTGGATTTGGATCTGCTTGCCGAGAACTCAATGAAGGATGCTTGTGCTCCTGGCAATCCGTTCATACCTAGCAAAGAGCAAGTTATCGAGATGTTTAAGAAAATTCTTTAAATAAAAGCTGCAATTATTGTTATATGCTATAAGGGTAGTCTCAGGAAATCATCGAAAAACACCTGGGACTGCCCTTTTTATTCGCATTTTTTTCTAAGAAATCTAAGAAATTTGAGAAACTAGAGATAGGACAACCCCATTGAATATTAAGGGAACTGCTCTCTCGGCTAAAGCTGTAGGGGACTCTTTTTTCCTTCCACATGTTCTTCTAAGCACTTGATATATATAGATGTCTATGTAATAATGCAGGTATGTTAAAAAATAATGCAGCTGCACTGATAGGAACGGTCAGAGACTCGATCAACAAATTGATTGTGTCTGAGCTCGAATCCTATGGAGTTGAAGGGATTGTTCCTTCCCATGGTGGAATATTAATGTTCCTCTATCAAAAGGACGGGCTTTCCATCAAGGAATTGACGCAAAAAATTTCTCGCCAGCAGCCCACAGTCACGGTTTTGGTCGACAAGCTAGTGAAGCTGGGATATGTCGAGAGAAAAAAAGAAGGGGAGGATAGCAGAGTAACCCTGATTTATCTTACCGATAAGGGGAAAGAGCTGGAGCCTGTATTTGAAGCGATCTCCAATAAATTAAAAGAAACCATATACGGTGGTCTCAAAGACGAAGAAAAAGAACAGCTGGAATATCTGCTGGAACATGTAAAAAACAGATTATAAATTTTTTTTTGGATAAATGTATAGATATCTATATTTAAGTCAAAATAACTATAAAACATCTGGAGGTAATTGAAATGAAACATCTTATCGTCTATGCTCACTCTAACGCTGAAAGCCTTAACCACGCTATTCTGGAAACAGTCGTAAATGCTTTGAAGGAAAAGGGCGATGAAGTCATTGTACGCGATTTATACGCACTTGATTTTCAACCTGTTTTAAAACCTGAGGATACTGCCGCTATGAGAGCCGGACAAACTCCCGCCGATATCAAGGTAGAGCAGGAATACATCACACAATCCGATACGATTACATTTATTTCTCCTATTTGGTGGACAGGTCTTCCTGCTATCCTGAAAGGCTACGTTGATCGTGTATTTGCCTATGGCTTTGCATATACGTCTGGTCCGGAAGGGATTCATAAGCTTCTTACAGGTAAAAAAGGTTTTATTGTAAATACACATGGTACACCGAACGAAATTTACGATAAGATCGGGATGACCGCAGGTCTGAAGATTACTTCAGATACGGGTATTTTTGATTTCGTTGGAATTGAATCCGTCGGTCACTTGCTGCTGGGAAGTATCGGCTACCTTGATGAAGACGGCTATAAAGGACTGTTGAAGCAAGTCCAAGACACTGTTAAATCGGTGCTGTAACGAAACTATAGTATCACATTGAAAGGCTGTTCTTACCGTTAAGAAATGTACGACAGTCTTCAAATGAGGAGGTCAACCAGTATCTACTGGTTGGCCTTTTCTTGTATATAAGCTGATTACGTATGCATTATGGAAGGTTAAATCGTTTCGCAGTACAATCTCCCGTTAATTAGCAATGGTTTCAACGTCGGAATTTATTCACAAATAATTCATTGTTATTATCATTGGTAATTCATTATAGTACATAGTATTAATAGTTAACTGTATGTATTATATGTTTTGCGGAGGTTTACTATGAAAGATTATGAACTAAGGGACCAGTTGAGAGAATCCGTTAATCGGATTTATGACATGGAATTATTCAGCAGCCTGACGGAGCTTGTCCAGGGGGAAAACCATGTGCTTCAATATTTAGTTCAGCATCGAGAGGATGAAATTAATCCTTCCATACTCAGCGACCATCTGCATGTATCCAGATCAAGAATAACGGCAGCGCTTACGGGCTTGAGAAAAAAAGGGTATGTCACTATGGAGATGTCGGAGCAGGACAGACGACGGATGTGTGTCAGGCTTACACCAGAAGGTGAATCCCTGATTAAACAAAAGCAAGAGAGAATAGAAGGCTATTTTGAAGCGCTTGTAGCCGGTTTGGGCGAGGACGATGTGAAGGAATTTATACGGTTGATTGAGCTTTCCATGAGCATTATGAATTCAGCTTCCGCTGGAAAATAACATAAGATGAGGGTGTACAGAATGAGGTATAAAATAATAGCAGACAGTTGCTGCGACTTGACGACAGAACTTAAAGAGCAGTTGCAGATTACTACGATTCCATTAAACATGACATTGGGAGAGAAATGCTTCATTGATGATGACACGCTGGACTTGCCTCAGTTCATGGAAGAAATGAAAGCCTGTACAACCAAGATTGGATCTGCATCACCTTCCCCTTTGCTTTACAAGGATGCCTTTCAAGACACGCGTACTTCTTTTGCCATTACATTATCCAGCAACCTGTCCAGTTCGTATGCCAGTGCATTGGTAGGAAAAGATATGGCGGAGGAAGAACACGGGGCGGATGTCCATGTATTCGATTCAAAAAGCGCATCGGCTGGACAAGTTTTGTTGGCTCTAAAGCTTCGCAAGCTGATCGACGAGGGATATCATAAAAGCGAGATTATATCTTCCCTGGAAACCTTTATCACAAAGATGAAGACTTACTTTGTGCTGGAAAACCTGGATAATTTGGTGAAAAACGGACGAATGAATAAAATTACAGGTAAGATTCTTTCATTTTTGCATATCAGGCCTATTTTGGGTTCCGACGGTGACGGGAATATCGCCTTATTTACACAAGCGCGCGGTCAGAATCAAATCATCGAAAAGTTGGCGGATACCATAGAAAAAAGTGGTCGGGATACCGAAGGGGAAAGCATCGTCATTACTCACTGCAATAATCCCGGTCTGGCGGAAAAATTGATGACTGCATTGAAGAATCGTTATCAATTCAAAGATATTCATATTGTGTCCACCAGAGGGATCAGTTCGATGTATGCCAATGATAAAGGTATTATTATGGCTTTTTAAGCTATTAAGGGTTTATCCTCGCTCGAACGAGTGTGGGATAAACCCATTTTTGTAGGCTGAGGCTATGCATAAGCTCAAGCCTATTTCAATTTTCTGATGATGACAGAAGCGTTTACGCTGGTTTGAGTTCCTCCAGCCAGTGTTTGGAGGGTAACTGGAGTGGCGGAGCTATGATTCCGCAGAGTAAGCACATCCCCACATGCCAGATCGAGGATGGCTTGCCCTGTGTTCTGCTGCGTGCCGGCTCCTGAACCGTATAGGGTTCCTCCAGCCAGATTGCCATTAATATAGATGGCAAATTGATTAGGCTCTACACCCGACACAGAAAAGTGAAGCTCATAGGTCCCTGCGTCAGTAACAGCAATCTGCGTAGTCCCGGGGACATGAGTAATTCCAGGCGTAAGTATACCGTTCGTATCAAATATGACATCCCCTTCAATCGGAATGAGTCGAGGTCCTAGGTTGTAAATATAACCGAACTGTGCCACTCCATCTGCGGCAGAGCCCCCTCTTGTCTCTATAGCGTCAGGAGCAATATTCACATGGACAAGTTGTTTTTTGACAATAATATTCTTGCCCAAAGATTTTCGTTTTGGGCGGACTTTTTTCTTTGGGGGCTTTTCATCGAACTTTTTTTCAAGTTTATCAAACCAGGAACGGATGAAAACATCTTTTTTACGACCTTTTTTTCGTTTTAATTCAGGACGACCCAATACAAACACCTCCATATGGTTTGTTGTATACTACTCCATTCATCTAGGGGAGGCATGGATATCTGTCCTGTGTTTCATAGGCAATGAACTATCTTTGGTTAAAAATAGGCCTTTGTATGAGGTGCATTCGTCTAGTAAGTAAAATGGCGCCTTCGCTGTAGCCTTGGATTATTCCAAGAAACAGTCGAAGGCGCCGGGAGAGGCATGTATCAGGATGAAGCGGTTTGAAGCCGCTTTTTGCGCACGTATAGGGCGTACAGAATGCCGCCAAGCAGGCACAGGATACAGGCAAAGCCTGCCAGCAACCATGCCGAAGCGACTGCTCCGCCGCGATCCATGCTGTTTCCAAGCCATAAGGGCAGCAGGGCTCCTCCGACTCCGCCTGCACCGATAAGCAGGCTGGTGGTGGATTCTTCTGTACCTGGCATCATTTTGCTGGCAAAAACGAGTGCGATGGAAAATATGCCGGACATGCCGAGCCCCAGCAGCGCAATAAGGACAAAGGCGCCACCAGTGCCCTTGATCAGCGGGAACACGCACAGCAGCAGGGTTGCTGCCAGCGAGCTCAGGGCGACAAAGACACCGTAGCCGTACCGATCGGCAATGTAGCCTGTGAATAGCCGCCCGAAGGCCATTGCCAGCCAAAAGCAGGTGACACTGAGTGCTGCTTCGGCTTGCGTGAGTCCCAGGCGCTCAATGAACATGGAGGGCAGGAAATTAGCCAGGCTCATCTCTGTCCCTACGTAGATGAAGAAAAAGACAACGAACAGCGCCAGCAGCCTCCAATTCCCTATAGGGCTAGCTTTAGATGCCTTCACCTTCGGTGAATTAGAGGAATGTGGATGGTTGTTCCCTCGGTGTTCCTGTTCGTCCAATACCGTGTCCAGCGTGCCGAAGGACCCCCGTAGCCAAGCTACGACCGCAATGGCTGCGAACATGGAGATAATGGGAAAAGCCAATCTCCACCAACCGAGAGCAATGAACTGGCTGGCGATAGCGGGCATAGCCAGCGCACCGATTCCAAAGAAGACTTCCAGTCGGCTCATGGCCGCACCTGTTCCTTGGGTAATACCGCTAATAACAATAGTGCCGATGAGCGCTTCTACCATGCCAAAGCCAAAGCCGGCTGCTGCTCCGACGGCGTATAGCCATCCCCAAGGCGGCAGCAGCGAATACAGTACTTCCGCCGTACACAGCAGGAGTAGAGCAAATACCAGACTTCGGCGTTTGCCGAAATTCCGTGCAAGCCAAGGCGACAGCAGGACGCCAGCCAGAAAGCCGGAAAATTGGGCGAAAATCAGGCTTCCGCCCTCCGTATAGTTCCTGCCGTAGTGATCCAGCAGCACAGGCAGCAGGGAACCTACAACCACATGTGCCAGACCGATCAAAAAATAAGACAAGCTGCCAATCCATAGCAGTCGTTTCATGTTGAACTCCTTTGATCCCTAGAATGATAGCTCCAGCACTTGAAAGCCGTAGCCTGCAATGGAGATATCTCCTTCCAGAAATTCGCCGCTAATCAGCTCTTTCCCTTTTTGATCACCCAGATGAACATGTTGTACCTGTGCGTTATGGTTCAGGATGAACAAGTACGATTTTCCATCTTTGGAGCGTACAGTAGCTTCTACGCCCGCAGGAGCGCGCAGCAGGGATGCAATCCCTTTTTCCTCACAAATGTAACCCAGCAGGCCATCAAGGAAAGATTCCTCAGGGTCTGAGGCGACATACCATGCCTCACCTTGACCCAAGCGATTGCGTGTCAGCACCGGCATACCTTGGTAGAAATCATCGCCATATTCGGCCAGCACCTCGGCACCTTCGCTGTGCAGCAGGTCACAGAGCATGCCGCATTGATATTCTCCCTGCAATGCACCGACCTTTTCTTTCATGATGATGCGATTGTGTGATTCCGGCAAAAGCGCGTCAATTTCTTCTACCCAGATCCCGAGCAGCTTACGCAGCTTGCCCGGATATCCTCCGGTTGTGACCAGATCGTTTTCATTGACGATGCCGCTGAAAAAGGTGGTAACGAACGTGCCGCCGCGCTCCGTAAATTGTTCCAGCTTCTCAGCGGTGCCCGGCTTGACCATGTAGAGTACAGGCGCGATAATGAGATCATATTTCTGGAAATCCGTTTCTACGGAAATCAGGTCTACCTGCACGCTGCGCCGGAAAAGGGCTGCATAATACTTGTGCACCTGATCGACGTAATTCAATGCAACCGAGGGCCCGCTTGACTTTTCCAATGCCCACCAATTATCCCAATCAAACAAAATAGCTGCTTTGGCATCGACGGTCGCGTCAAGGAACCTGTCACCTAATGCTCCAAGCTCGCTACCAAGTTGTGCCACCTCGCGGAATACACGTGTGTTTTCATGCCCGGCATGCTCAATCACAGCTCCGTGAAATTTCTCACAAGCACCGATCGAGCGGCGAAGCTGGAAGAACATGACCGTGTCCGCGCCATGCGCTACCGCTTGGTAACTCCAAAGCCGCATAATGCCGGGCCGCTTGAGCGAATTATATGCCTGCCAATTTTGCTGGCTCGGTGTTTGCTCCATGAGCATAAAGGGCTGCCCATCCTTCAGACCGCGCATCAGATCGTGTGCCATCGCGGTATAGCTTACAGGGGTATTAGCCTGCGGATAGCTGTCCCAAGACACAATATCCATGTGCTTAGCCCATTTGAAATAGTCCAGTTGCTTGAAAAAGCCCATCAGATTGGTCGTTACCACAGCATGGGGAATATGCTTTTTAATCGCGTTATATTCCAGTAGATAGCAATCGAGCATACTATCCGAATTAAAGCGTGCATAATCAAGGGAAATACCTTGAAAGGTGGAGTGATTTTCTCCCCAATGCTCGCTCAGATTATTCGGGGGTACAATCTCATCCCAATCATAGAAGGTGTGGCCCCAGAAGGAGGTGTTCCACACCCGGTTCAGTTCTCCCAGCGTCCCATATTTTTGCTTGAGCCACACCCGGAATGCGGCGGCGCAGTTGTCGCAATAGCAATCACCGCCGTATTCATTGGATACGTGCCACACGAGGATGGCGGGATGGTTTTTGTAGCGTTCGGCCAATCGGTCAGCCATATGCTCCGCGTATTTACGATAGGTTGGACTGTTCGGACAGGAGTTGTGGCGGCCGCCGAATTTCCGCTTGCGTCCGTCAGCATCGACCCGAAGAATGTCCGGATAACGGGTAGCCATCCAGGCGGGGTGTGCTGCAGTGCTGGTAGCAAGACAAACGAAGATACCGCTTTCATGAAGGCTGTCAATCAATTGATCCAGCCATTCAAAATGATATGTGATTTCGTCCGACTGAATTTTGGCCCATGAAAATACGTTGACTGTGGCGATATCAATCCCTGCCAGCCTGAACATCCGTAAATCCTCCTGATGTGTGGCCTCATCCCATTGCTCGGGATTGTAATCTCCACCATAAAATACTTTAGGAAGTTTGCCGCTTATCATGCCAATCACCTCTATATATAAGAATAATTCTATCTTATAATACAAATAACGGCTTTTAAATATAATAAAATGAACTTCGATATAACAATATGGATCTACAAGAGAAATACATACCCGCATACGCCGGAGGTGTTTTTATGATTTTGACTCCCCATCATTTGCGATTTTTTCTGACTACGCGTGAGCACTCTTTGCCGCTTTTTATTGAGAGCATCGGATTCAACAGCAGACAGGAGGATGTGTCCCGTCCAGAGGGATATCCATGCTTTCACTGGATTCAGACGGTGTCCGGTGAAGGGATATTTACATTTAAAGGGGGAACTTTCCGTCTGGGTGAGCAGTCCGGGGTGTTGCTGCTGCCAGGCGAATCCCATGCGTACAGACGGGCGACAAAGGTATGGCGAACGTTATACATCACATTTGATGGCCCCATTGCCGCTGCTGTACTGACTGCTCTCGGATTGAAGCATACGCGCGGGTATCATTGGGACAAGGAGAGCGAGCTGCATACCTTTGGAGAAGGTATCCTTCATTCCCTGGTTAGCGAACGTGATTTATCCGGATTAGATGCTTCGGCCAATATGTACCGCTTTTTGACGCTGTTGCGTAAATATGGGCAATACAGCTCGATGCCTTCTCTTTCGCATAATGTGGAGCGTTTGGCGCCTGTTCTGGCGTTTATGGAACAAAATTACGCCAGTCCGGACGTGGGATTATCTGATATGGCGGTCATGATGAATGTAAGCGCCCGTCATTTAAATACATTGTTCAAGCAGGCTTTTGGCGTGACATCCTATGCATACCTGATTGTGATTCGGCTGCGCAAGGCTAAAGAAATGATGACAGAATACCCGCATTTGACGGTTAAGGAAGTTTCGGAGCGGGTCGGGTTCCGGGATGCCAGTCATTTTGTGGCAACTTTTCGCCGTGCTGAGGGAATTACGCCGGAAAGGTTCAAATTACTGTATACTTAAGGGTATTTTATCGAAATACTCTTTCTTACTCGGGAATGCTCATTATACGAAGCATTCCTTATTGTTTTTTTCAGGATGAGGGGGTATAAAATAATAGTTCATTTGTTTCATCAATCTGATGTGCAGGTGACATAATAAACATACGATCCACAGTTCTTCTGCAAAACCCCCATCCAAGAAGGAGTTAACGAAATGCTGAGTAAAGTCAAACGATTATTAATTGGTCGCCCTCGAAAGTCGACGGCCCTTGAAGAGGAGAAGCTAAACAAGCTCAAGGCTCTGGCCATTCTGTCCTCAGATGCATTGTCTTCAGTAGCTTACGGCACCGAGCAAATTTTGCTGGTTTTGATTACAGCGGGATTTGCTGCCCTATGGTATTCCATACCTATATCCATCGCAGTACTGGGATTGCTGGTCATTCTGATTCTGTCCTATCGGCAAACTATTTTTTCCTATCCCGGTGGCGGTGGTGCCTATATCGTCGCTCAAGATAATTTGGGCAAGGCCCCGAGTCTGATTGCAGGCGGTTCCTTGCTGGTCGACTACATTCTTACGGTTGCGGTCAGCTCGTCAGCAGGGACAGATGCCATCACATCGGCATTTCCATCATTACACGATCATCGAATTGCGATTGCTCTGACCATGATTATCTTTTTGACCATTATGAACTTGCGCGGGGTGACGGAATCTGCCTCAGTGCTGGCTGTACCGATTTACTTATTTGTTGTTGCCATTTTTGTTCTGATTATTAGCGGTATTATTCATTACCTGGCAGGGGGAGCCCATGCTGCAGCCCCGCAATTTGGAGCTACAGTATCCAATGTCAGCCTGTTTCTCTTACTGAAGGCGTTTAGCTCGGGCTGTTCGGCGTTAACCGGGGTAGAAGCTGTCTCGAATGCCATTCCGAATTTTCGCAAGCCTGCTGCCAAAAATGCGGCAACCACATTGATGATGATGGGCTTGATTCTCGGGTGCATGTTTATCGGGATCAGTTTGCTGGCTTATTGGTACGGTGTTCGTCCGAATCCGCATGAAACAGTTATCTCACAAATTGCGAATGCCACTTTCGGACGCGGTGTCATGTATTACATCATTCAGGGTGTGACGGCGCTCATCTTGTTTTTGGCGGCGAATACAGCCTATTCTGCTTTTCCATTGCTCGCTTTTATGCTGGCTAAGGATAAATACATGCCGCATATGTTCATGGTTCGTGGAGATCGGCTCGGATACTCGAATGGTATTCTGTTTTTAAGTATTTTCTCAGCATTGCTGGTCATTGTATTTGGTGGAAATACCGGAAATCTGATTCCGCTGTATGCTGTAGGGGTATTTATCCCGTTCACACTTTCGCAGCTAGGGATGATGATTCGCTGGATTCGGCTCAAGCCGTCCGGCTGGGTCGTCAAGCTTGCCATTAACACGATCGGTATGCTGACCACGCTGTCGATTACGCTTATCTTTATCTTTACCAAGTTTAGTCAGGTGTGGGTAGTATTTATTTTCCTGCCTCTGGTTTTGTATTTCTTCACGAAGATCAGTAGACATTATGAAAATACAGCTGAGCAGCTGCGTATTGACATTACAAAGGATAAACCGATGGTCAAAGGCAATACAATTATTATTCCGGTGGCGGGCATTACTCGGGTCGTCATGAATACCATCAGTTATGCCAAGACCTTATCGGACAATGTGGTTGCAGTATATGTCGGTATGGATGATGAAGCGATTCGTAAAATGGAACAGAAATGGGAAGAGTGGGATGTAGGTATTCGATTGGTGGTCCTGCGATCCCGTTATCGCAGCATTATTAATCCGCTCCGCAAGTTTATTGATACAGTGGAATGGAAAAAAGCAGACGAGGATCATATTACCGTCCTTATTCCGCAATTCATTACCAAGCACTGGTGGGAAAATATTCTGCACAATCAGACCAGTTTGCTGATGAGAGCTTATCTGATCAATTACAAAGACGTGATTGTAACGACGGTTCCTTTTCATTTAAACAAATAAAATGACTGCCAATTGGCCCATGCTCATTGATGTATGCTGCATATCGTATTATGTACCTTATATTAAAGGAGGAAATGACACATGGGTCACGTTGGAGGATACGGCGGTGGAGCATGGACTTCCACAACTGCAATTTTGGTATTGTTTATACTACTGGTCATCATCTCCCTTACGTTTTGGATATAACGGTCCTGCAAGGGAATAGGGAACAGCTAACTATAGATTAACAATTTGAACATCTTTTGGCCGCGGGTCGTGCGGCTGGGGATGTTTTTTTATATACGGAGTTATTTACTTTGATGATACGTTTTGTGTATTATAGATACAAAATGTATCGAAAAGAATCGTTATGGAGGGATACGATGCTCGAAGCCAAGGGTGAAGTGGAACATGACAAGTTGCAATTTGTAGATACGCTGAGAGCGGTGGCCATTATTGGGGTTTTGCTGGTGCATGTCAGCCAGCACGTGGACGGAATCAACGAATGGATACAAAAAGGCTTGAGTATGGGGGCGAAAGGAGTCGCTTTATTTTATCTGGCCAGCGCTTTTACGCTGTTTCTGTCTCTGAGCAGACGTTCGGGGGACAGGAGGGAAGGTATTTCGGCTTATCTGATACGTCGTTTTTTTCGAATTGCTCCTTTATATTACGTAATGCTCGTGATCTATTTAATGGTGAACGGGACAGGTCCTCGATTTTGGCTTGGGGATCAGGAGGGGGTCACGGTCGCCAATATTGCAGCGCATGTCCTGTTTTTGAATGGCCTGAACCCATATTGGATCAACAGCATTATCGGTGTGGAATGGTCTATAGCGGTGGAATTTATGTTTTATCTGTTTGTCCCCTTATTATTTAAGCTGATCCGATCAGTCCGCCATGCTGCCTGGTTTGTCATGATTGTGCTTGTGCTAAGCTACGGGCTAAATACGTGGTTTGCCCAATATCCATGGATTAGTGACCATTCCTTATGGGGGCATTATCTGTATTTATGGTTTCCGAATCAATTGCCTGTCTTTGGGCTCGGAATATTGTTGTTTTTGATCTGGAAGCACGAGCGGCATTGGAAAAGCATAGACCGGGTCAGTGGGGGCTTGCTGCTTGGATCTGTACTATTTGCGTTTTTTGGAGGTATGACGGATTACCTCATAGGTGCCGGGCTGCTGCTGGGAGCGTATGCCTTGTATCATTGGCAGCCGATGTGGCTGCTTAATCGGGTATGGTCATGGATTGGTCGTCTCAGCTACAGCATGTATTTAACGCATATGCTGGTTCTGAGTCTGATCATTCAGATCAAATTCCCCTTTGCCCCGATGGTCAACCTCATTATAATGTTTACGATGACGTTGCTGTTCACCACTGGACTGTCCTGGCTCACCTATTCGTGGATTGAACAGCCCGGTATCCGCTTTGGGAAAAAGCTCATATCACGTATGAAGCCTATACGTTCACAGGGAGATTCGGTCAAGGAAAGCGTTGCTTAAGCTTACTTGAAGATTACATCTGATAACATTTCGTTGAAGTGCTTGAAGAAATTTATGGAATCCTTGAAAAGATCTCTTGAAAAGTAGTTCCCAGCCCTTTATATTCGAGGTACAGCCAAGTTTTTAAATATACCGATGAGGTTTGTTGGAATTGTAAAGGAGATGCGTGCATGCTTGTGAAGCCGATCAGCTTTTTGCTTTTTTCAACGCTTGAGGGAGTGGCTGTTTTTGCACTGATTCTTAGTGTTTTTCAAGTCAGATTGACCCCTTATCTGTGGCAGGCCATTTGTGTAAATCTGATTATGAACATACAAAGCTATTTGCTACGAGAGGGATGGTCCCTCTCGTATTTGGTGCCTGTCATCAATATGCTGCTTTTTATTTTTTTACTCGCTACCGTGGTGAAAATCCCGATTGTGTGGTCAGGCATGATGACAGTAACAGGCTATTTTGCGTATGCTGTTATTCAGTCGGTGTTTCTAAAGATGCTGTTCGGCAGTTTGCCGATTTCTGAGCTGCAGGATGGTTCCTTGAAGGGCTATCTGCTGCAATCGATAAGCGCAATTGCCGGGCTGCTCATCTCATTTATGTTGTATCGAAAAAGGATCGGCTTCTCGCCTAGTTTCAAAAAGCTTAAATTTAAAGAGGAATACGGTATTGTCATCACGCTGATTATCCTGTCTCTCATTTCAACTTCTATTGTGCTGTACTATAACGAGGTATGGTTAAATATGATGTTTTTTGCACTGGTTTCTGGCTTCTTCATCTATTATGCGATCGGAAAGGATACCAGGATGATTGAAACGATGGCTTCCAAGCTTGCTAACCAGATCAAAGGCACGGTGCCGGACCATCCGGCCTCCGTTCCGGTGCTTCAATATGCACTTGCTCTCATTATAAATGCATCCATGATTATTATTCTGACTCTATTCGCTTCTCTATTCACGGGGCGGATGGCAGAAGCTGCAACGATTCTCATCGCTTTTGCCCTGTTGCGCCAAATATCAGGAGGCATTCATTTGAAAACAGGAATGGCATGTGTGGTGGCGACCTCTGTCGCTTTTACATCCATATCCTGCATCTCTTTGGACAGCTGGTGGACAAACCTGTTTACCGGAATAGCTCTTATGCTTGTTTTATGTTTTGCCCCATCCAGAATTGAAAAGCAGTCGCGTATTCCAGCTCGGTTTTACCCTCTCCTGCGACTGTTATCCTCCATACTTGTATGTACTAATTTTGTAATCGGTTCTTCTGTAGTGGCTGTTGCTTTTATGGTCCAAAGCCTGACATTGATTCGGGGAAGGAGGTGAGAGGAATGGTGAGAAAAATAGTATATGGTTTAGCGACATCCTTGTCTATGTTTGCAGCATTTGCTGTATCGGTAGCGAGCTATGTGTATGTTTATCAGGGCGATACACCCGAGGAGCTGCTTAAATGAGCAAGATCCGAGAATAGAAGAAATGAAATGATACATAAAGCTGCTATTCGGCAGCTTCTTTTTATGCAAAAAAATCAGGCGCTCCATGAAAGAAGCGCCCGAATGGGAGAGGAGAAACCGGACGAAGAGCTTATGGGGAAACGTAAGTCTTCTCCGCGGTTGTCTACGACATTGGTTGAATGCCGATATCCTAAGGATGCCCAGGGAAGGATTTTTTATACCTGCACGATCCTACGTTTTTCAAACGGCGGTGCATGTGGTACGATAACGTCATAATCTTATATGGTTATGAACACATATAGAAAATAGGTGAGTTTCAGCGTGAGAGTGGTATCGGGTAGTGCCAAAGGAAGGCCGTTAAAGGCAGTTCCCGGCACAGGGACGCGGCCGACCACGGATAAGGTCAAGGAAGCGCTATTTAGCATGATAGGTCCTTATTTTGATGGGGGAGTCGCACTTGATCTGTTCGCTGGCAGTGGTGGCCTGGGCATAGAGGCGCTTAGCCGGGGGATGGACAAGGCGGTTTTTATTGATATGGAATCGAAAAGCATTGAGGTCATTAAAGAAAATTTACGAAAAACCGGATTGGAAGGACAGGCTGAAGTGTTCCGTAACGATGCCGGAAGAGCGCTCAAGGCGCTCGCAAAACGTGGAGCTCTTTTTGATGCTGTTTTTCTGGACCCGCCCTATCGTCTCAAACACGGAGATGAATTGATGAGCCGTATGGCTGAATTGGACTTGCTTCGTTCAGAGGCAATCATCGTGCTGGAGTATGAATCCGGACATGAATACCCGGAAAGCTTCGGGCCGTTCGAGCAGGTCAAAAAAGCAGTCTATGGTGAAACAGCGCTATCCATCTATCAATTTGCAGCCGATGCTTTGTCGGACGCCGAAGAGCATACAGAAGCCGGAGTGACTAAATCCGGCATCACCGAATCAGACGGGGAGGACCATCATGATTGAGCACAAACCACGTATTGCCGTATATCCGGGAACCTTTGATCCCGTGACGATGGGGCATCAGGATATCATTCAAAGAGCAGCCAGACAGTTTGATATACTGATTGTCGCGGTTCTTAACAATATTAGTAAAAATCCGCTATTCTCGCTGGAGGAGCGAATGGAGCTATTGCGGACCGTAACCCGTGATATTCCAAATATTGAGGTGGACAGCTTCCGTGATCTGACAGCCAATTATGTACGTCAAAAAGGGGCTCAGGTTATTGTTAGAGGAATACGGTCGGTGACTGATTTTGAATACGAGTTGCAATTAGCCTCTACGAATCATAAGCTGAACCCGGATGCGGAAACGATCTTTATGATGACGAATCCAGCCTATTCATATCTGAGTTCCAGTATGGTGAAGGAAATTGCCCATTTTGACGGCAAGGTCGTAGATTTGGTAGCTCCTGAGGTCGAGGACGCGCTGCGTTCCAAGGTCAACGCGAAGCGTGGCGGCTCCACCATGAAGTCATAAAGGAAATGACCAGTAATATAAGCACAATCGTAATCAAGAGGGTGACGGACAGCACGGTCAGCTGCCAGGGATACATGGATGCACCTTCCAATTGTGTGAGAAGATTGGTGGATTCCGTCATGACGGAGTGTGCGACCCTGTCATATCCGCCTTCTGCAAAGGAAGAAGCCGAACTGCCACTGATGTAAGCTGGAATTGTATTGTTGGAGATGCGAGTAAGAGGTGTCCATGCCACCAGCGTAAGCCCAAAGGCGATAAGTCCATGAAGCACTCGCGACAAGGTGAAGGTGATGCC
Organism: Paenibacillus kribbensis; assembly: GCF_001705305.1. Lineage (GTDB taxonomy): Bacteria > Bacillota > Bacilli > Paenibacillales > Paenibacillaceae > Paenibacillus > Paenibacillus kribbensis_B. Next base: position 380,555 of record NZ_MCBP01000001.1, on the reverse strand, counting down.
TTTGTCGGACGGTTTGGTGACTGCGGTAATTTGGAGCCAGCCGCATAGACCGCCCCAGCCCAGCACGGCGCTGATTAGCGCCGTTTGGGTGCGGAGATCGTAAGACAAGCGGCTGATTTCATAGGAACCCAGATGGATTTCCATCCAGGCAGGCCATACAAATGAATATGCTCCTTGGCCTAAGTATATGGATATGAGTCGAATCAGTACGGAAAAGAAAATAATAAATCCACCTGTTACCATAAGCGTCTGTACAGCATGAGACACGGTTTCGCCCAGCAGCTTTCCGAAGCTGCGGCCGTCCCGCTCTCTGGCAGAGCGTGTAGCATCCCATGCGGATTGGATCAGGGGGGCGGAAGTACGGGAAACAGAAGTGCGCCGAAGGGCAGCTGGCGTTTCCCGTTTTTGCAATTCCTTTGACGTAGCAGGCAGTCTGGCTGTAATCCAGCCTGCCAGCAGCCCGGAGATCCAGTGAATAGCCAGTAACATCCCGCCTACAGTAGCATTGTGCAGCAATCCTGTTCCGATGACGAGCAGGATGGTGATCGGATTGCAGAAGTGAGCGATGGCGGTCAGCCGCCTGAGCTGGGGCTCGGTCATGTCCTCTTGCTGCGCCCATTGGCGCACCGCCTCCGCAGCAGCCGGGAAGCCAGCGGTCAGGCCGAGGGCCAGCACCCAGCCGCTTCGTCCAGGCAGCCGGAACCAGAAGCGCATGAACGGCTCCAGCAGGACACCCAGCCCATGGACGAGACCGAAGGCGATGAGCATTTCGGATAACATCAAAAAAGGGAGCATAGCCGGGAAAATAATACTCCACCATAGCTTAAGTCCTTGGGCAGAGGCTTGAAATACCTCTTCTGGTGAGGTAACAACAGCCAATACAAGCAGGATGGCTCCGAAGCCAAGCAGCAGGGTTGTCCAGTAAGGGGCGGTATGGGCTTCCTTTTGTGTCAAAGGGTTCACCTCTCATCCATATACTAAGAAAGTCGGATGCTATCGTCAGCGTACTATTCACGATGTTGTCGGTATGGGTTGTTCATATACTTTGTCTTGTCGTAAACAATGTATGCTTATTCGAAAGGCTTGAGAACAAGCAGGTGCGCAGGATTGATTGGCGTAGTATAGGAAAGTCGGGCTGAAAGGGGGAGAAGCGATGAAGCGAATCAGCCGCAAAAGTGCTTTTTTTTCAATCGGCTATATTTTGATGCTGACCGCAATGGTCTATGTGCTGGTCTATATGCCAACCCCTTATCTGATCTATGGGCCAGGTGGGGCAAACGAAATCAAACCGATGGTTACAGTCCGGGAAGGTGATCGCAACGAACGTGGCACCTTTATGATGACGACAGTATCGGCACGTTATGCCAATCTTGTCATGCTGGGCATGTCCAAGCTGGATAGCAATTCGGAGATTCAGCGCAAGGAGGATCGTCTGCATGGAAGAAGTGAGGACGAATACACAGCAGAGCAGGTATGGTATATGGGGGATTCCCAATCTTCCGCCATGGAGGCTGCCTACAGCCACGCCCATATCCCATACCGGATTGTGCCGGATTATGTGTATGTGTTTAAGGTGCCCCGATCAAACAGCGTGTTTGAGCCCGGAGATAAAATATTGGAGTTGAACGGCACGAGGGTAACGGATAATCGCTCTATTCGGATTGCCTTGGAAAATGAGAAGGCGGGGACCAAAGTCCAGGTAAAGCTCAAGCGCAATGGCACCTTGCTGACGGTGCAGGCTCCGTTAACGACCATCACGGACAGCGAGACGGGCAAACAACGTCCCGGCTTTGGTGTCAGCATTGCCACGGTGCAAAAGGTAGAGCCGAAGGATGGACGTAAAACGATTCATTTTACATCCACAGATGTTGGTGGACCTTCGGCAGGTTTAATGTTTACGATGGAAATTTATAATCAGTTGACGCCCGGTGATCTGAGCAAGGGATATCGTGTAGCTGGTACGGGAACTATTGATAAGGACGGTCAGGTGGGAGCGATCGGTGGTGCAAAATATAAAATTGTCGCCGCTGACCGTCAGGGAGCAGAATTGTTTTTTGTCCCGGCGGATAATTATAAAGAAGCCAAGGCCAAAGCTGAGCAAATCGGAACCCGGATGAAGCTCATTCCGGTGCGTACGCTTGACGATGCGCTGAATTATATGGAAAAGCTGCCCATTAAACCATAATCGGCGGTCGCAAGTAATCGGCATACATATCGCGGATGGCGGGACGCGGCATCCCGGTTGCGTGTATGGCGGCAGCGGCCGTATCCCAGTCCAGATGGGGATGTGAGCCTACAGACGGCTTGACCCATACAGGAAGAGTAGCTGTCTGCTTCATCCGGGCCAGCAGCTCGCGTCCAGCCGCATTAAAGCCGAGCACACGGATATAACCGGGGCCTTTCGCCAGCTCAGCGGGAGTCATATCGGTTTTGGCATGATTCAGCAAAATATGTGCAAGCATACGCTGAAGCTTCGTACGAGTATATCGCCTTGTCTTGACGGCAGCGAGTAATGCTTCCACCGAAGGCTGGGACAGCGTGTACAGCGATTGCCGCAGGCGATGCTCCAGCCCTTCGGTGACCTCGTGCAGCTCCGCCAGCTGCTGCGGGCTGCGCGTGATCAGGGCGTTCAGCAGCGGCTGGCTGAACGCTTCCCATTGCAGCGGCGCGCGTCCGGCTTGCCACTCGCGCCGCAAAATCTCCAGTGTCGCCGCTGGTACATACGGCGACGCGGCCTCCGGCCCGCCGTCCAGCAGGAGACGGCGGATGGCCGTAGCGCTGGCGATGACTCCGTCCGCGGGCGCCACGGCTTCATGGTAGCCCGATCCGGTGCGGGCTACGGTGAAGGGCTTGATTGTGCTGCCCAGCCGTTCCAGCGCAATCAAGTAATGCAGCCCGAGCGTATTGTTGGGCTGCTGCATGAGGGCGGCCAGCGCAGCGCCGTCCGCCCCTTCGGCCGCGAGCGCGGCTGCGGCTCCCGCGTAGGCGGCGGGATAGCTCGCGCCGCTGCGCAGGCGCTGCGCGATGCCGGCCTTCAGCTCGGCCGGCTCTGCCGTCAGCACGCGGGCCAGCGCGCGCAGCGGCGCGATGTCTCCGCTCTCGCTGCCGAAGCAGAGCGCGTCGACGACGCCCGTGGCGCGGAGCAGGGCGACCGTCCCGTGGGCAAACCATTCTGCGGGCTGAATGGCATAGGCCACAGGCAGCTCCACAACCAGGTCCACGCCCATGGCGAGTGCCATTTCGGTGCGGGACCATTTATCCGTAATCGCGGGTTCCCCCCGCTGGAGGAAAGGACCGCTCATCACAGCCACCGTGCGCTCTGCGCCAGTGATGCGAAGAGACTCCTTCCAGTGATGAACATGTCCGTTGTGCAGCGGGTTATACTCTACAATAACTCCGAGTGTTTTCAAGGCGGTATGTCGGCTCCTTTCTTTATAGCTGAAAAAGCTTTATACTCGCATTATTGTACACGAAGAGTGGCGGAGGTACGAATACGCTCAGGTACATGATCCGTGCAACGTATTTTCGCTTCCTCATAAAACGTGCTATACCATTGGAAGACCAATGGGTTTGTATGTGGTGTAAAGTGAAAGGTGTTGACAAACGACTCGATCAGTCGGTATAATAATTTTTGTTTGTTTGGAGTGATAGTGATGCAACTATTTTTTCGCAAAGTAGCAACAAGTGACGGTCCTTTTCCTATCCGTGAATCTCTTAATGTGAGTGAATTGGTGGATGATCGTGCTGATGTTACGGCCGTTTCCCCGCTGGAGACCGATCTGGTCGCCGTTAGTCTGGGTCAAGGCTTGATGAGCGTGGAAGGTACGCTGACCGCAGGTCTGGACATGCTGTGTTCACGCTGTTTGAGCCCGATGCACGAGGATTTGAAGATTGAATTCCGTGAACGGTTCAAGCAAACCTCTTCAGGTAGTGAAGAGGAGGATGAAGATGGCGAATTTATCGCAGTGACGGAGGATTCCTTCGACATTGCACCGTATTGCAAAGAACTGTTTGTACTGAACGTGCCGTTTGCGCCTGTGTGCAGTGAGAATTGTCAGGGGATCGCACCAGCGGCCGGACAAAACTGGAGCATCGGCTCCGATGACAGTGATGATGGCAGTACGGACAAGATTGATCCGCGTCTGGCAGGGCTTAAGGATTTTTTTAAATGAGAATTGAGTTCAATTCTGAAAAAATCATCATCCGCTTGTGCTGGAGAGTTACAGAACCCGTGCACGGATGTTGCAGGCTTGATTCACCGGCTGTAAAGTAACTGCTTCCGCTAGTTACCTTCAGTCTTGAATGAGATAAGAAGTCATACCCGCTTTTGCGGGGTCGATTTGGTTAAGGAGGTGGGAATAATGGCAGTACCTCAACGGAGAACATCCAAAACTCGTCGCGACAAACGTCGTACTCACTTTAAACTGGCAGTACCAGGTATGGTGAAATGCTCCGAATGCGGCGAATTGAAACTTGCTCACCATGTGTGCAAAGTTTGCGGAACGTACAAAGCTAGAGAGATTATCTCTCAATAATGTCCGATAAGTGGATTCTTTGGAATCTTCGCAGGGAAAGTGACGCTTCACTCCAGTGAGGCGTCACTTTTTTTATTTGCATGCTTTCTTTTTGTGTCAGCATGCTATATACTGTTTTAGTACCAGGTTCTAAGAAAGAAGGGCCGAAGGGGTTCCTTTATACATACAAGAGATAACAAACTGGCTCGAAGCTTTTGCCGTTAGAACGTGAAGTAACCCGAACCGTCGGCTGAACGGCAGTTTATTGCAGGGAAAGGAGGCGTCACTGACATCGAACGTTTGCCGAAAAGACAGAGACAGCAGCGGCTGACTCAATTGATTGATGATAATCCGTTCGTAACGGATCAGGAATTGACGAGACAACTGAAGGTAAGCATCCAGACGATTCGGCTGGACCGAATGGAACTCGGAATCCCGGAATTGCGGGAGCGGCTAAAGCTGATGGCTGAGCGCTCCTACGATCAGGTTCGTTCCTTGCCATTGCATGAAGTGATCGGGGATATCGTTGATCTCCAATTGGACCGAAGCGGTATTTCCATCTTTGAAATCAAAGAGGAGCACATCTTTTCACGCACCGGCATTGCACGGGGACATTATGTTTTTGCTCAAGCCAATTCATTGGCCGTCGCCGTGATTAATGATGAGATAGCACTGACCGCTTCGGCGGATATTCGCTTTGTCCGCCCGGTTCATTTGGGGGAGAAGTGCATTGCCAAAGCATATGTACGCTCAAATCCTGAGCAAAAAGGGAAGGCCAAAGTGGAGGTATTTGCCTACGTAGGAGAAGAAATGGTGTTCCAAGGAAACTTTGTCATTTATCGCTCCACGGAGGAAGAGTATAGCGAAGGAGGAAGTCAGCATGCGGATCGCCATTGATGCCATGGGGGGAGACAATGCTCCTGAGGCGACAGTAGAGGGTGCGCTATCTGCGGCGGCGGAATGGAAGGATACAGACATTACGCTGGTTGGTGACCGTGACCGGATTGAATCGGTTCTGAACGGCAGAGCGCTGCCTGCGAACCTCAGCATTCGTCATGCATCTGAAATGATCGATGCACAGGATGAGCCTGTAAAGGCAGTACGGCGCAAAAAGGATGCCTCAATGGTCGTAGCTGGTCGAATGGTCAGAGAAGGCGAAGCGGATGCCATGATATCTGCAGGCAATACCGGTGCGCTAATGACCACAGGGTTGCTGGTGGTTGGAAGAATGGAAGGGATTGAGCGTCCGGCTCTTGCCCCGATGATACCGACGATTGATGATCAGGGTGTGTTGGCACTGGACTTGGGAGCCAATATGGATGCCAAGCCCGAGCATCTCGCCCAATATGCATTGATGGGGAGCCTGTATCGTCAGAAAGTTCACGGTATGGCTTCTCCAAGGGTAGGTCTGCTGAATGTCGGGACCGAAGCCGGGAAGGGCAATGAATTGACGAAACTGGCATTTCCTCTCATTGAGCAGTTGCCTGTCCATTTTGTGGGTAATGTGGAATCCAGAGATGTGTTAACCGGAAATTGTGATGTACTGGTGTGCGACGGATTTGCCGGAAACATCATGTTAAAATCACTGGAGGGTACGGCCGGAGCGATATTTTCTCTCCTGAAAGAGCAGTTCACCAAGTCTTTAAAGACCAAGCTGGCGGCGGCATTGATTATGCCCGAACTTCGCGGTCTAAAGGATAAGCTGGACTATAAGGAGCATGGCGGAGCTCCCTTGCTGGGGCTGAGCGGACTCGTCTTGAAAAGTCACGGCTCGTCTGACGGCGTTGCCGTCAAAAATGCGGTAAGACAGGCCCGCACGGCCTTGCAAAACCGCTTGGTGGAAAGTATATCCAAGGAAATTAGCAGGAAGTGAGTGACGATATGAATAAATTACGGCCGGTTGGTGTTATCGGAACAGGGAAATACGTTCCTGAGAAAATTCTGACCAATAAAGATTTGGAAGCAATGGTAGAAACAAGTGACGAATGGATTGTAAGTCGTACAGGGATTCAGGAGCGCCATATTGCGGCCCCGGAGCAGGCTACATCTGATTTGGCTTATGAAGCAGCGATTAAGGCTTTGAAATCTGCCGGCATGACGGCAGAAGATTTGGATCTGATCATTGTAGCTACGGTCACACCGGATATGGCATTTCCGTCAACTGCCTGTATTCTTCAGGACAAGTTGGGAGCAAAAGGAGCGGCAGCTTTCGATTTGTCGGCAGCATGCTCGGGTTTTGTGTATGGGCTGGCGACGGCAACGAGCTTCATTAAGACAGGGATTTATAATAATGCGTTGATCATAGGGGCGGACTGTCTTTCCCGGATTACAGATTATACTGACCGCAATACCTGTGTTCTTTTCGGAGACGGTGCAGGAGCTGTAGTGATTGGCGAAGTACCTGAAGGAAGAGGATTTCAATCCTTTGATCTCGGTGCCGAAGGTGCAGGAGGCAGCTTGCTGAACCTGGCAGCTGGCGGTTCGCGTTTGCCTGCGAGTGCGGATACACTGGAAAACAAACAGCACTATATCTACATGAACGGACGCGAAGTGTTCAAGTTTGCGGTCCGTGTGATGGGGACGGCTACGGTTGATGTATTGGAAAAAGCAGGATTGACCAAAGATGACATCGATCTGTTCGTTCCGCATCAAGCCAATATTCGCATCATCCAATCGGCAATGCAGCGTTTGGATTTACCAGAAGAAAAGGTAGTCATTAATGTTAATAAATACGCAAATACATCGGCAGCATCAATCCCTCTGGCTCTTGTAGAAGCAGCTGAGGAAGGCCGTATGAAGGAAGGCGACCGGGTATTAATGGTGGGCTTCGGCGGCGGTTTAACCTGGGGTGCGTCGGTTCTTGTCTGGTAAGAAGTCGGCGGATTTGATACAATATTGAATTTGTCAGGTATTTTACAGGACAAGCATTGGATACAGAGAGGTGTATACAAGATGGGCAAAACGGCATTTATATTTCCCGGTCAGGGTTCACAGGCTGTAGGAATGGCTAAAGATGCTTATGAAGCAATTCCAGCTGCACAAGAAGTGTTCAATCGAGCAGACGAGCGGTTGGGCTTCGCGCTAAGCACACTGATTTTTGAAGGGCCAGACACAGCTTTGAAACAGACATCGAATACACAGCCTGCGCTGTTAACAGCAAGCATTGCATTATATGAAGTTTTCAAGGAAAAAGGGATTCGTCCTGATTATGTGGCTGGACACAGTCTTGGGGAATACAGCGCGCTTGTTGCTGCCGGTGTCCTCGCATTCGAGGATGCGGTTGAAATCGTTCGTGCACGTGGCGAGTTCATGGAACAGGCCATACCTGATGGACAAGGCGGGATGGCTGCTGTACTGGGGGCTGACCGTGAAGCGCTGGCAGCACTATGCCGTGATATTACGGAGGCTGGTCAACTGGTCGAACTGGCCAACCTCAACTGCCCAGGACAAATTGTTGTATCTGGCACGAAGGAAGGTGTAGCTGCGGTCGCTGAACGTGTCAAGGAAGCAGGCGGCAAGCGTGCTATTGCTTTGGAGGTTAGCGGTCCTTTCCACTCTTCATTGATGAAGGAAGCGGCGACCAAGCTTTCCGGCAAGCTGGAGGCTGTAGCTTTCTCCGAAGCTCAAATTCCGGTTGTGGCTAATGTAACGGCAAAACCTGTGCATGAGGGTAACGAAATTCGCCAGCTGCTGGTGGAGCAGGTCTATTCCCCGGTACTGTGGGAGGACAGCGTGGCATGGCTGCTGGAACAGGGTGTTGACACCTTTATTGAGTTTGGGCCGGGAAGTGTTTTAACTGGATTGGTTAAAAAGATCGACAAAACGGTTAAGCTGTATAATATAAGCAGCCTGGAGTCGTTTGCTTCTGTAACAGAGGCCTTGGAGGCCCGCTAAAAGGTTTAGTGATTGCCTATATACTTGCAAGGAGGTACTATGATGTCTAAGCCATTAAGTGGAAAAACGGCGCTGGTTACGGGAGCGTCGCGTGGAATTGGCCGTAGTATCGCGCTGGTGCTGGCTGAAGCAGGCGCTAATGTGGCGGTAAACTATGCTGGCAGCGAAGCGGCTGCGGCTGAGGTTGCAGATCAGATTCGAGCCAAAGGCGTGGAGGCTATTACGGTCCAGGCCAATGTCGGGCGCGCTGACGAGGCGGATCGTTTAATCAAGGATGTCATCGACGCTTGGGGCAAGATTGACATCTTGGTGAATAATGCCGGAATAACAAGAGATAATTTAATCATGCGCATGAAGGAAGAAGAGTTCGACCAGGTGATCGAAACGAATCTGAAAGGTGTGTTTAATTGCCTTAAGGCAGCTACACGGCCTATGATGAAGCAGCGTTCCGGTCGAATTATCAATATCTCTTCTGTTGTCGGTGTACTTGGCAATGCAGGTCAAGCAAACTATGTAGCTGCTAAAGCAGGTGTGATTGGTCTTACCAAATCCTCTGCCAGAGAGCTTGCTTCGAGAGGCATTACAGTGAACTGTGTAGCTCCCGGATTTATTGATACGGAGATGACGCAGGTGCTGGCTGACGATTTGCGTGATAGTATGCTTGGCAGTATTCCGCTGGCCCGTCTCGGACGGCCTGAGGAAATTGCGAACGTGGTGCTGTTCTTGGCCTCGGACGCTTCCTCATACATGACGGGCCAGACTTTGCATGTGGATGGCGGCATGTACATGTAGTTATGTGTTGCCGATCCGCATGCCCCGATGAAGAGTAATGAATGAAAACTCTCTTCTATGGCATTTTAATTGTAATTTTCGTATAATACCTAAGGAGGAGGTGAGCCGGATGTCCGACGTATTGGAGCGCGTAAAACGCATTGTCGTTGACCGTTTGGGAGCCGACGAAGCCGAAGTTACACTTGAAGCATCTTTTAAAGATGATTTAGGCGCTGATTCTCTCGATGTAGTTGAATTGGTTATGGAATTGGAAGATGAGTTTGATATGGAAATCTCTGATGAAGATGCAGAGAAAATTACAACTGTAGGTGAAGTTGTAAAGTACATACAATCTCATACCTAATTCATGTCAACAAAGTCCCGTTCTGTTACAGGCGGGACTTTCTCCTAATTATACAGATTGAACTAAAGACGGAATTGCCGTGTGTTTTGAGCTTGACCTAACTTAGTAAAAGCTGAAGATAATGCGGCATTACTAACTTTAGTTGATTCTATATTATTTCTGCGCACAAAGCGTGCGATCTTAAAATACAATTTGCAGTAGACATAGAGGTGATTATCTTTGAAACAACGAGTTGTCATAACAGGAATGGGTGTAATCACTTCGCTGGGACAGGATTTGAACACACTGTGGGATAATCTGATGGCTGGAAAATCCGGCATCAGCGCAATCGAAGCTTTCGATACAACTGAGTACACTACGAAAATAGCCGCTTCCGTTAAGGATTTTAATCCGGAGGATTACATTGAACGCAAGGACGCACGCAAAATGGACCGCTTTGTACAGTTCGCGGTTGCAGCCAGTAAACTGGCGCTTAAGGATAGCGGACTTGTTATCGGAGAGAATGCGGAAGCCGAGCGTGTAGGTGTATCTGTAGGTTCCGGTATTGGCGGATTGGGTACATGGGAGGATCAGCATCATACATTAATTGAAAAGGGACCTAAACGCGTAAGCCCTTTCTTTATCCCGATGATGATTGCCAATATGGGCTCTGGCCAAGTGTCCATTTCACTCGGTGCCAAAGGACCCAATACATCGCCAGTAACGGCTTGTGCCACAGGCAGTCATGCCATCGGTGATTCCTACCGTATGATTCAGCGTGGTGATGCTGACGTCATGATCTGTGGCGGTGCTGAGGCGACGATTCGCCCGATCGGTATGGCTGGATTTTGTTCCATGCGGGCGATGTCCACACGTAACGATGAACCTGAAAAGGCAAGCCGTCCTTTTGATACGGAAAGAGACGGATTCGTGATGGGCGAAGGCTCTGGTGTTCTGATTCTGGAATCTCTGGATCATGCTTTGGAGCGTGGTGCACGTATTTACGGCGAAGTGATTGGCTACGGTCTGTCCGGCGATGCCCATCATATGACGGAGCCTGATCCAGAGGGTGCGGCGCGCTGTATCAGAATGGCGATCCGCGATGCTGGATTGAAGCCGGAAGAGATTGATTATATCAATGCTCACGGTACGTCGACTCCGGTGGGTGATAAATCGGAAACGGAAGCAGTCAAGAAAACGCTTGGAGAGCATGCTTATAAGGTAGCAATCAGCTCAACCAAGTCAATGACAGGGCATCTTTTGGGTGCAGCGGGCGGCGTTGAAGCCGTAATCTGTGGTCTTGCCCTTCAGCATCAGACGATTCCGCCTACGATTAATCTGGATAATCAAGACCCGGAATGTGATCTTGATTATGTGCCTAACAAGCCAAGAAAAGCGGAACTGAATGTGGTGATGTCCAATTCCTTTGGGTTTGGCGGTCACAATGCTACGGTTATTCTAAAAAAATATGAAGCGTAAGGGGTCAGTTCGTTGAGTGGAGACTTGAAGCAATTACAGCAGAAACTTCATATTCAATTCAACAATCGGCAGCTTCTGAAGCAGGCCTTTACGCACGCTTCCTACGTAAACGAACATCGGTTCAGTCAGCATGCAGACAATGAGCGCCTTGAATTTTTAGGTGACGCTGTGCTGGAGCTGACTGTATCCGAGCAATTGTACAATCAATACCCTAACCGACCCGAAGGTGAACTGACCAAGCTGCGTGCAGCTATTGTCTGCGAGCCTTCTCTGGTGAAGTTTGCTGTCGGGCTTGAGTTCGGGCAATATGTACTGCTTGGAAAAGGTGAAGAGCTAACGGGTGGACGTACTCGTCCGGCTTTGCTCGCTGACGTGTTCGAGGCGTTCGTAGGCGCGCTTTATTTGGATCAGGGTCTGGAGGCCGTCCGGTCGTTTCTGGAACGTTATATTTTTCCTCAAATTGTGTTAAATGGCAAGCTCCAGATGAGTGATTTTAAAACAGAGCTTCAGGAACTGACGCAGCATCATAACATGGGGATGCTTGAATACAGGATTGTGGAGGAGCGCGGACCTGCCCATGAGCGCGAGTTTGTAGCCGAGGTATATATGGACAGCGAACGGCTGGGAGCAGGTACAGGACGCTCCAAAAAAGAAGCTGAGCAGCAAGCGGCGGCAGTAGCTTTAAACCGTTTGAAACTGGCTGAATCTTAATCGGTACCTGTGCGGCCCGGACGGGTTACGCAAGCAGGGGACACAAAGTAAGAGCAAAGGGCAGTCCGCGGGGGAGTCCCGGCCCGCAAAGGCGAATGGACTGCGTTTTGCTCTTTTTTCGTGGCTTGGCTGCAGTGCGTTGAACGTTGAGAGTGCGCTTTATCCAAAGTAGTCTTGTGCTACAATAGGGATAATTCATGCCCATCAGGTAATCGGTGTTGTACAAGCATATTTGAAATGTTAGAGGTGAGATTGAGCATGTTTTTAAAGCGCATTGAGCTGGCGGGCTTCAAATCGTTTGCAGATAAAACGGAAATGGAATTTGTTCGCGGCATTACGGCAGTCGTCGGACCCAACGGAAGTGGAAAAAGCAATATTTCCGATGGCATTCGCTGGGTGTTGGGCGAACAGAGCGCCAAATCACTGCGTGGCGGCAAAATGGAGGATATTATTTTTGCTGGTAGTGATGCTCGCAAGGCTGTTAATTATGGTGAAGTATCGCTTACGCTGGATAATGAAGATCAGGCGTTGCCTCTGGATTTTGGCGAAGTCACGGTAACTCGCCGTGTGCATCGAAGTGGTGATAGTGAATATTTCATTAACCGACAGTCATGCAGACTACGGGATATTACCGAGCTGTTTATGGATACAGGGATTGGTAAAGAGGCTTACTCGATCATCGGGCAAGGGCGTATTGAAGAAATTTTGAGTACCCGATCTGAGGACCGTCGAGGTATTTTTGAGGAAGCATCGGGTATCGTAAAATATAAATCGCGTAAAAAAGAGGCGGTTCGCAAGCTGGATGACACGGAGCAAAATTTGCTGCGTATTCACGATTTGGTCAGCGAGCTGGAGGATCAAATCGGTCCGCTTAAGGAGCAATCGGAAAAGGCGATTCATTATAAAGAGCTGCGTAGTGAGCTGAAATCAAAAGAGATTTCGATGTACGTCCATCAAATTGAACAAATTCATACTTCGTGGAGCGATGCGACTTCCAAGCTGGCTTTGCTGCAACAGGAGCAGCTTCAGCTGTCTACGGTGGTATCCCGCCACGATGCGATGCTGGAGAGTGAGCGTAATGAATTGCGTCAGCTTGAGGAGCAAGTCGAGCGCCTGCAAAGTGATTTGCTGCAGTACAGTGAGGCTACAGAAAAGAGCGAAGGCTACGGTGAATTGCTGAAAGAGCGTACACGCAATCTGCAGGCTAACCGGGAACAGCTTATTCTATCACTCAGCACGAGCGAGGCAAGGCATTCTGACCGCAGAAATGAACTGGATCAGCTGAATGAAAAGCTGTCTGCGTTAATTGTAGAGCTTGAAGAGCTGCGTGCGAGGCTATCTGATGAAGAGGCCAAGCTGATTGGTGTCACAGGCGGTATCAGCCAGGAACAGGAGGAAAGCCTTAAAGGCAACCTGTTGGAACTGATGAATCAGATGGCACAGGCTCGCAACGAAATCCGTTATACCGATCAGCAGAAGGAAGCGCTGGAGCGACGGGTGAACCGCGTAAGTGACGAATCCGGTAAATGGGAAGCACAAAAAGTCGAGCTGGATCAACGCAAAAAGGGATTGGAAGCTGCCATTCAGAAGCTGGGACAGGAAATCAGTAGTCTGCGCAGTGGATATATTCAGGGAAGTGAAAAGTACCAGGCACTGCAAAAGCTGCTGGAAGAAAGTCAAGGCACCATTCGTAAATGGGAACAAAAACGTGAGGCTCAAATTTCACGCCGAGATACGATGAAGGAAATGCAGGATGACTTTGACGGCTTTATGCTGGGTGTCAAGGAAGTTTTGAAGGCTGCGCGCAAAGAGACCTTGCATGGTGTACACGGAGCGGTGGCGGAGCTGATTCGGGTGCCTGAGCATTTGGAGCAGGCAATGGAAACTGCTTTGGGAGCTTCCGTACAGCATATCGTCATGGAAAATGAATCGGTATCCAGACAGGCGATCAGTTTTTTGAAGCAACGTCAATTGGGTAGAGCGACTTTTTTGCCTATGGATGTCATTCGACCGCGCCAAATCGGTGCGGGGGAGCGCCAAATTGCGGAAAGTGCTGAGGGCTTTGTCGGAATCGGTGCGGATCTTGTTCAGTATGATGAGCGGTATGCCGGAATTGTAGGCAGCCTCTTGGGGAATGTGATTATAGCTCGTACGCTGGAAGATGCGAACCGTATTGCCGCCCGTTGCCAATATAGATATCGTGTTGTGACGCTGGAAGGTGACGTCGTCAATGCAGGTGGTTCCATGACGGGTGGTAGCCAGTTTAAGAAAAATGCCAATCTGCTTGGACGCAAACGTCAGCTGGATCAGTTGGATCAAGACATCTTAGATACGGAGCAGCAAATTGAGAGGTTGCGTCAAAGCGCCGTAGATACCAAACGCCATCTGGAGGAGACACAGATCCGTTTGGAGGAGCTGCGTCAGGCCGGAGATGTGAAGCGCGGCGAAGAGCAGCAGACCGCAATGGAGCTCAAGCAGCTGGAGCATGAACTGCGTCATGTGCTGGAACAGGTGGCTGCGTCTAGTCAGGAGAAAAAGGGCTTCGACCAGGAGATAAAAGAGTTGGAAACTGCACGTGAAGAAGCGTTGGCCAAGTTGGCTGCGCTGGAAGAGGAAGAGAAGAAAACCCATCAAGCCATCCACGCTGCCGAATTTGCTCGTAAAGCCAACGAATCTGCCAAAGAGCAGCTGCAAGGGGAACTTACCAATCTCAAAGTTAGAGAAGGTAAGCTGGATCAGGAGCGTTTTTCATTGGAAGAGCAGCTGCGCAGATTGCGTGGAGATTATGATACTCTTGGCAAGGATTCGAGACAGAATAAGACCTTGCTGGCTTCCATCGAAGCTGATCTGCTGACCAATGAGCAGGAGAGCGTAAAGCAAATTGAAAATCTCAATCAATACCGTTTGAAAAAGGAAGAAGCCTCCCAGCAGCTGGAGTTCAAGCGGGCTGCACGCAGCAGCTTGTCCAAAAAGCTGGAATTGGCTGAGAACGAGACAAAAGAGCAACGAATCCAGCTTAAAGCGGTTGAAGAGCAGCTTCGTCAAACGGAAATTGGAGTGAATCGGCTTGATGTAGAGCTGGAAAACGTGCTCAAAAAATTAAGTGATGATTATGAACTCAGCTATGAGCTGGCCAAGCAGCGCTATCCGGTACCGGAAGATATTGAAGGCACACAGGCTGAAGTGCAAAGGCTCAAACGCGGTATTTCCGGGCTGGGCGAGGTCAATCTGGGTGCGATTGAGGAATATCAGCGTGTGCATGAGCGTTATACGTTTCTCGATGAGCAAAAGTCTGATTTGGTGGAGGCCAAAACCACGCTCTATCAGGTTATCCGTGAAATGGATGATGAAATGTCCAAACGCTTCAAATTCACGTTCGATGCCATCCGGCGCGAATTTGGTACGGTTTTCTCCAAGCTGTTCGGAGGCGGACGTGCCGATCTGGTTCTGCTTGACCCGGAACGTCTACTGGAGACGGGAATTGACATTGTAGCTCAGCCACCGGGCAAAAAATTGCAAAACTTGCAGCTGCTGTCGGGCGGTGAGCGGGCGTTAACGGCGATGGCGCTGCTGTTTGCCATTTTACATGTTAAACCTGTTCCATTCTGTGTGCTGGATGAAGTAGAGGCTGCATTGGATGAAGCCAACGTAGTGCGTTTTGCACAGTATTTACGGGAATTCTCAGAGCAGACACAGTTTATTGTAGTTACTCACCGCAAGGGTACAATGGAAGAAGCCGACGTGCTGTACGGGGTTACGATGGAGGAAGGCGGGGTTTCCAAGCTCGTATCTGTCAAGCTGGACAGTGATGAAGCCGAGATTGCCTGATATCCAATAACATACTTTCAAATCAACGGAGGGAACCTATGAGTTTCTTTAGAAAATTAAAGGAAAGCATTGCAAGCAAAACGGAATCCGTCACCAAACAGTTCAAGGACGGTCTTGAAAAAACAAGAAAAGGCTTTGTTGAAAAAGTGACGGATTTGATGATTCGTCGCAAAAAGATTGATGAGGAGTTTTATGAGGAACTGGAAGAAATTCTGATCGGAGCGGACGTAGGTGTCAACACGGTGATGACCCTCATAGAAGACCTGCGGGTAGAAGTGAAAAAACGTAAAATCGAGGATGCATCCGAGCTTCAGCCTGTATTGTCGGAAAAGCTATCCGAGCTGCTGCGGGGCAATGACAACAGTCAGCTCCAAATGAGCTCTAACGGCATTACAGTCATTCTATTCGTCGGGGTCAACGGTGTCGGCAAAACAACAACGATCGGCAAGCTGGCTCACCGTTTTAAACAAGAGGGTAAAAAAGTGCTGCTGGCTGCCGGAGATACGTTCCGTGCCGGTGCGATTGAACAGCTGGAGGTATGGGGGCAACGGGCAGGTGTCGAAGTCATTAAGCAGCAATCCGGTTCCGATCCGGCTGCGGTTATGTATGATGCTGTACAGGCTGCCAAGCAGCGTCAGGTAGATGTTTTGCTGTGTGATACTGCAGGACGTCTCCAGAATAAAAGCAATCTGATGGAGGAGCTAAACAAAATTTTCCGTGTTATCCAGCGTGAAATCCCGGACGCTCCTCATGAAGTGCTGTTGGTACTTGATGCTACGACCGGACAAAATGCACTGAACCAGGCCAAGCTGTTTGGAGAGAAAAGCGGCGTAACCGGGCTGGTGCTGACGAAGTTGGATGGTACAGCGAAGGGTGGAATTGTTGTGGCAATCCGCCAAGAGCTGAATTTGCCTGTTAAACTGGTGGGCTTAGGTGAAAAAGTGGATGATCTTCAACCGTTTGATTCTGAGCAATTCGTCCATGCGTTGTTTGCGGGCTTGATTCAGGAAGAGGCTGGTGAAGTAACTGCTGCTGGCGAGGAAGAGTAATGCTGATTTAGGTCGTGCAGGATGGCCTGGAAGTTTGGATGACGCCTTGTAATCGTCTAGCTTATCAGGGTTGGGGCTTGGACTGGTCCTGTTGCTGCTCGAGATGATGGAGATATATAATGAGAGCAACGGGTCTGTCGATGCCGGATATATATTTTTGTGTATAAAATATTTTACAGAAAGCCTGGTGAAGAACCGATGGCGAACACCTATACTTATTCCCGACGGGAGGAAGTAGCCAACGCGATTACACATGGAATTGGAGTCGTTTTAAGTGTGGCGGCGCTTGTGCTGCTCATTGTTTTTGCCAGCCTAAAAGGGACTGCTTGGCATGTCGTCAGCTTTACGATTTACGGGATAACCATGCTGCTGTTGTACACCAATTCCACGTTGCTTCATAGCCTCCGTGAAGGGAAATTGAAGGATTTGTTCGAAATATTCGATCATTCTTGCATTTACCTGTTCATTGCGGGCAGCTACACCCCGTTTATGCTCGTTGCACTGCGAGGGACTTTGGGCTGGACGCTGTTTGGAGTGGTTTGGGGAATCGCTTTGGTCGGTGTGCTGTTCAAGGCGTTCTTCACCAAACGTTTTCTGTTCATGTCTACCCTGTTTTACATTGTGATGGGCTGGCTCATCATCATTGCCTGGAACCCTCTGGTGGCGGTAGTTCCCGCCGGAGGGATGACGTTATTGTTCGTAGGTGGTCTGATGTACACATTGGGCACGATATTCTATGTGTGGCGGGCATTTCCGTATCATCATGCGGTCTGGCATCTGTTTGTTTTGGCAGGCAGTATACTTCATTTTCTGGCTGTTCTGCTGTATCTTACTCCAGTCAGGGTTTAAGAAACAGGGAGAAAAAGTCGATCGGTAATTCTGTTAAAGGGTTGTGGATCGGCTTTTTTTTTGTATGACAAGGGATAACGCTTGACATCTTCTTTTCTTTTATGTATGATAAGGAACGTTGAAAAGAACTGTAAAGTGTTTTTCCTTGACGATAGAGGTAATGGAGGTATTAGTGATGAGTCAGGAGAATCGGCTGGAAAAGACAAACCGAATTAACCGACTGTTTGACTTCTATGAACCTCTGCTTACGGAGAAGCAACAGATGTTTCTGAAATATTACTTCCATGATGATTTTTCTCTGGGAGAAATTGCTTCGGAATTTGAAATTAGCCGTCAGGCAGTGTATGAACATATTAAACGTGCTGAACAGGTACTGGAAATGTATGAGGAAAAGCTTGGATTGCTGAGCAAGCATGAACGCAGAAGCCAAGATCTGAAAGAGCTAAATATGGCGTTGCAGGAGGCATTCGGTAAGATGGGCGAGCCCCATGAAGGCACTCTGCAGCATGTTCATCAAATTGTAAATCGCCTGCAGGAATTGTAGGTCATATAAATGAGTAATAAACAGCCCTGGTAGACAAGGAGGTGCGAAAGTATGGCATTTGAAGGATTATCGACTCGCTTGCAAAATGTATTCAGTAAACTGCGCGGCAAAGGGAAAGTGTCTGAGGATGATGTAGCTCAGGCGATGCGTGAAGTACGATTGGCTTTGCTTGAGGCGGACGTTAACTTCAAGGTTGTAAAGGACTTTATTGCCAAGGTGAAAGAAAAGTCCGTTGGTAAGGAAGTAATGGACAGCTTTACGCCAGGTATGGTCATTATCGACATCGTGAACAAGGAACTGACCGAGTTGATGGGTGGCAGCCAGGCCAAGCTTGCCAAGGCCAACAAGCCGCCTACAGTCATCATGATGGTGGGTCTCCAGGGTGCAGGTAAGACGACGACGTCTGGCAAACTGGCGAAGCTGCTGCAAAAGCAAAATCATCGTCCGTTGCTCGTAGCTGGTGATATCTATAGACCGGCCGCAATCAAGCAGCTCCAGATTCTCGGCGAACAGATTAATGCACCTGTATTTACCCTCGGAGATCAGACAAGCCCGGTGGAGATTGCAAAGCAGGGTTTGCAGCATGCCAAGGATAACGGTAACGATTACGTTATTATAGATACTGCTGGTCGTCTTCACGTTGATGAAGAGCTCATGGAAGAGCTGCGCCAGATTCATGCTAACGTCAAGCCGGACGAAGTTCTGCTGGTTGTAGATAGCATGACGGGGCAGGACGCGGTTAACGTTGCAGAGCACTTTAACAGTAGCCTGGAGCTAACGGGGGTTGTACTGACGAAGTTGGATGGCGACACCCGCGGTGGTGCGGCCTTGTCAGTTAAGGCTGTGACAGGATGCCCGATCAAGTTTGCTACACTGGGTGAAAAGCTGGATGCAATGGAGCCTTTTCATCCGGAACGGATGGCTTCACGAATTTTGGGTATGGGCGATATGCTGTCCCTGATTGAAAAAGCGCAGTCCAATATCGACGCTGACAAGGCGAAGGAAATGGAACGGAAAATGCGCAATGCCGAGTTTACTTTCGAAGACTTTCTGGAGCAGATGGATCAGGTTAAAAAGCTTGGCCCGATTGACCAGATTCTTGATATGATTCCCGGCATGGGCAATATGAAGCAAATGAAAGATATCAAAGTGGATGATAAGCAGATGGGCCGTATTGAGGCTATCGTGCATTCAATGACCACACAGGAAAAGCAGAACCCGGACATGATTAATCATAGTCGGCGCAAACGGATTGCTGTAGGCAGTGGAACATCACTGGCTGAGGTAAATCGTCTGATTAAACAATTTGACGAAATGCGTCGTATGATGAAGCAGTTCTCAGATATGATGGGGCCTAAAGGCGGCAAAAACAAGGCTCTGAAGCAGTTGAAAGGTATGGGTAAGGGCTTGAAGTTTCCTTTCCGTTAAGGCTCTGGGGCCGTTGGAATGATGGATAACATATACAGTCTACTTTTTGAAGGAGGTGAATTTTCGTGGCAGTTCGTATTCGTCTGAAACGTATGGGTGCACATAAAGCTCCTTTCTATCGCGTCGTGGTATCTGATTCTCGTTCCCCGCGTGACGGTCGTTTTATCGAAGAAATCGGTTACTACAACCCTATTACAGTACCAGCGGTTGTAAAAATTGATGAAGATAAAGCGCTGAAATGGTTGCAAGATGGTGCACAAGCATCCGACACTGTTCGCAACTTGCTTAGCAAAGCGGGCGTGATGAAAAAGTTTCATGAGCTTAAAACACAGAAATAAGGTGCTGATACGGAGGGTCAACCATGGAAGAATTAGTGATAATCATTGCTAAGGCTTTAGTCGATCATCCGGATGATGTAACCGTGAAGACCTTGGAGAAGGATCGGCTTGTTGTATATGAGCTTAGTGTGCATCCTGAGGATGTAGGTAAAGTCATTGGCAAGCAGGGTCGTATCGCCAAGGCGCTTCGCACTGTGGTTGCATCAGCAGCCGTTAAGATGGATAAACGGGTTACCGTAGACATCATATCTTAAAGATATACGAAAGTGGGTTAGGATGTATGTCCTAACCCTTTTTCGTACATGATGAAGATGATATGGAGCGGACCGATTACGTGCAGGAGGAACACGATGCAGCAATTGTTTAATGTCGGGAAAATTGTGAATACCCATGGAATTCGTGGCGAGCTTAAAATATTAACGACAACTGATTTTCTAGAGGATCGTTTTGCCAAAGACAGCGAGCTATTGATTGTTCCGGCGGACGGTAAAGCACCGGTTCCCGTAACTGTCGAGACAGCGCGTTTTCACAAAAATATGGTCATCGTCAAATTTAAGGAATATCACAATATCAATGATGTTGAGAAATACAAAGGTACTTTGTTGAAGGTATCTGCTGAACGTCTAGGCGAGCTAGAAGAAAATGAATTCTATTTTCACGAAGTTATCGGCCTGGAAGTCATTACAGAAGACGGAAAAAAGCTTGGTGTGGTCAAAGAAATTTTGACTCCGGGAGCCAATGATGTATGGGTAGTCAAAATGCCTGATGGCAAGGAACTGCTATTGCCATTTATAGAGAGTGTTATTTTGAATGTAAACGTGCGTGAAAAGCGGGCTACGGTACGGTTGATGGAAGGACTGCTATAATGCGGGTGGATGTGCTGACCCTGTTTCCTGAAATGTTTGATGGCGTATTTAATGCAAGTATTCTGGGGAAAGCAAGGGATAAGGGAATAGTTTCACTGCAAGCGGTTAATTTTCGCCAGTATGCCGGTAACAAGCATGGACAGGTAGATGATATGCCCTATGGCGGTGGGGGCGGCATGGTATTAAAGCCCGACCCTATTTTTGCCGCGGTGGAAGCGTTGTTGGATGAATCAGAGCTTCCTATATTAGAGGTTGCCGATGGAGTCGTTCATCATGAAAAAATTGAAGGAAACGCTGATTTGAAAGCTCCGCGTATCATTTTGATGTGTCCACAAGGTGAGACCTTTACGCAAAAAAAAGCGGAGGAGCTGGCCCAAGAGGACCATCTTATTTTTATATGCGGACATTATGAGGGCTATGATGAGCGGATTCGCGAGCATTTGGTGACGGATGAGCTTTCTATCGGCGATTATGTACTGACTGGTGGAGAGCTGCCAGCAATGGTTGTTATTGATAGTGTGACACGGTTGCTGCCGGGAGTGCTGGGCAATGAAACAAGCGCAATTACAGACTCATTTAGCACGGGGCTGTTAGAGTACCCGCATTATACCCGGCCTGCTGAGTTTAGGGGCTGGAAAGTACCTGATGTGCTGCTATCGGGGCATCACGTTAATATTGATGCCTGGAGACGACAGGAGGCATTGCGTCGTACGATGGAACGCCGACCTGACCTGCTGGAGAAGGCTGAACTGACAGGCAAGGAGCGCGCGTGGATTGAACAGCATTGCAAACCGGACTGTTCAGGGAACAAGCGTTAAAGCGCTTTAGTCATAAGTGGATTTGAAAGCAGGTAGTGACCTGTTCTATAATGAAGTCAAATTAAATAAATGTTTGGTCAAATCCCTTTTTGTTGTTGCAATGCGGTAACCTCCATGATACAATAATTCTGTTGTGTGTAATACGGTGGTCCTCTGTGGATGATGAAGGAAACGGATGTGTTTCCAGAAGAAACATGAACACCTGTACGGAAGGAGGGAGTCATAGATGAATATCGTCCAAGCGATCACTGAAGAACAACTGCGTAAAGATCTTCCTAACTTTCGTCCTGGTGACACTTTGAAAGTGCACGTGAAAGTTATCGAGGGAACTCGTGAGCGTATCCAGTTGTTTGAAGGTGTAGTAATTAAGCGCCGTGGTGGTGGAATCAGTGAGACTTTTACAGTTCGTAAAATTTCTTACGGTGTAGGTGTGGAAAGAACTTTCCCGCTTCATTCCCCAAAAATCGATAAAATCGACGTGGCTCGCCGTGGTAAAGTGCGTCGTGCGAAGCTTTATTATCTTCGTGAACTGCGCGGTAAAGCAGCGAGAATTAAAGAAATTCGTCGTTAATACAACGAATAACGAAAGGGGCTTGGTTACAAGCTCCTTTCGTTTTTTCTACGTACATAGGGAACTGTGGATTATTGACCGTAAAGAGAGGACAGTGAGCTATGGAGCAAGAAGTAGGACAAGGAGCTGTGCAGCAGCCAACCGATCAGGATGATAAGTCCAAGCGTAAACCAAAAAATGAGATTTTTGAGTGGCTAAAGGCCATCATTATTGCGTTAGTGCTTGTCTTTTTAATCCGTTGGCTTCTCTTTAAGCCGTTTATTGTGGATGGACCGTCGATGCAACCTAACTTTCATACCGGAGAACGCGTCATTGTAAATGAGATTTTATATGATTTTCGTGACCCTAAACCAGGTGAAGTGATTGTGTTCCATGTCCCGGAAGAAGGAAGAGACTTCATCAAGCGCGTCATTGCCGTTGCGGGTGATACGGTCAAGGTAGAAGGTGACACGATTACAGTGAATGGTAAGCCGATTCAGGAACCTTATCTCAAGGCTCCTTTGGCAGAAGCGCATCAAAATGGCGAGCTTTACAACAAATTTACCAATTTTCCAAATGAGAAGTTTAAGGATGGAAAAGTTCCAGAAGGGCATATTTTTGTTATGGGCGATAACCGTTCCAATAGCACAGACAGCCGGATGATTGGTTATATTGATTTGAAGGAAGTCGTGGGCCGGGCTGACGTTATTTTCTGGCCAGCGAAGGATATGCAGTGGATTAACCACTAAAATAACTAATATGCAGCATAGCTGCCGTAATTTTAGCCAGCATCCTAGGCAGGATTACGATCAATGAGGTGATGACGGTGACGATTCAATGGTTTCCTGGTCATATGACCAGAGCGCGCCGCCAAATTGAAGCAAAATTAAAGCTGATTGATTTGGTAATTGAGCTGATTGATGCTCGATTGCCGCTTTCAAGCCGAAATCCAATGATTGATGATATTCTGCAGGGAAAGCCGCGAATGATTATTTTGAATAAGGCAGATTTGGCGGACCCGATAGTATCGCAGCAGTGGATTGCCTATTTTAAGGAGCAGGGGCATATCGCCTTTCAGGTGGATGCTACGACAGGGACAGGGATGAAGGAAATTCCGGTCCAGGCCAAGCTGTTGCTTAAGGAAAAAATAGATCGGCAGATTTCCAAAGGAATGAATCCGCGTCCTATACGTGCTTTGATTGTCGGTATTCCGAATGTCGGCAAATCGACACTGATCAACCGAATGGCAGGACGTAATATTGCAGCTACGGGTGATCGTCCGGGGGTAACGAAGGCACAGCAGTGGATCAAGACCGGAGAAATTGAGTTGCTGGATACACCGGGCATTTTGTGGCCTAAATTTGAGGATCAGAACGTCGGCTATCGTCTGGCAGTTACAGGAGCGATCAAGGAAGAAATTCTGAATGTAGAGGATATTGCCTTTTTCGCGACAAAATATTTTGTCCAATATTATTGGGATACCATGGCAGAGCGTTTTGAGCTTACCGAACGTCCTGAGGATATAGAAAATCCTGATGATGTTGTCAGCGTTATGGAGGCTATCGGACGTAAACGTGGCTGTATTGTTAGTGGCGGACGTGTAGATCTCGAAAAGGCGTCAAAAATTATTTTGCGTGAGTTGCGTGCAGGGAAGCTGGGACGTTTCAGTTTGGAAGCTCCTTACTGATTGTGGTCGGGTGCCCAAGACAGAACATAGCAAATTGTGGCAAGGAAGAACCTTCCCCATCTCTCCGGAGAGGTGGAAGGTTTTTTGGTATGTGGCATGAATGAAGTGTAAAACTACATATAGATGGGCAGGTATTGAGTATGGAAGACAAAGAGGTAGTGGTGAAGGATATGCTGCACTATGAAAAAAAGTGCTGGGAGCAATCCTGTGAGCGAATCGCTGGTATTGACGAGGTAGGCCGAGGCTGTTTGTTCGGGGATGTCGTGGCTGCGGCCGTTATTTTACCAGTAGGTGAGTTGCTGGAGGGCGTGGATGATTCCAAAAAACTGACGGACAAGAAGAGAGAAGCATACTACGAACTGATTATGGAGAAGGCCATTGCAGTAGGAGTAGGCTATGTAGATGCGCGGACGATTGATGAGATCAATATTAAACAGGCAGCTCGTTTGGCCATGAAGCAGGCGATTGAGGCTCTGTCTGTATCTCCTGATTATTTGCTTGTGGATGCTGAGAAGGTGGATGTACCTATTCCCCAGCTGTCCATCATTAAGGGAGATGCGAACAGCCAATCTATTGCGGCCGCTTCTATCATCGCGAAGGTTACCCGTGATCGGCTGTGCAAAGGCGAATGGGATGCAAAGTATCCTGAATACGGAATCGGTATACATAAAGGCTACGCTACCAAGCTGCATAGGGAACAGATTTTGGCGCTAGGACCTACAGAGATGCATAGACGCAGTTTTTTGGGCAATTTGCTGACAGAGCAGCCGACGCTGTTTGATCTGTAAAGCCTTATTATGAAACGGGACTATGCCGATATAATGTATACCCAATAAAATAGGCCCTTTTGATAGAGGGATGAAGGAGAGGAGGGGCGATATGAACATCGGATCAGTATTTCGTGGATTACTTGGTGATGTGAAGGCGGGAGAGGTCAAAAAGCTCGATATGCAGCCAGGCCAAGTCGTAAGGGGCGTCGTATTAAAGGTGTCTGAGGACGGCGGTGAGGCTGTGCTACAAATACAAGGCTCTCAAGTCAGGGCAAAGCTGGAAACCCCTCTTCAGCCTGGACAGACTACAACATTTCAGGTACAACCGGCTTCGCCCAGTGGTATGACGGTACTTAAGCCTTTGAACGATGCAGCTAATGCACCTCAGCAAACCGTAGCTCTCGCAGATGTATTGGAATCGGTGGGACTGCCGGATACAGCTCAGAACAGAGCGCTTATCCAGGCCATGCAAAAAAATGGTGTGCCGTTGACATCGGAAAATGCCTCTTCTTTGCAAAATGCCTTGGCAAAGCAATCTGGCAATGTAGAAATAGGAACGTTTGTACAGGCGGCGGCCGTTGCTTTTCAGCGGGGACTTCCATTGACGGCTGAAAGCATTAACGGCTTGCGGCAAGCGATGTTTGGTCCTCTTTTAAATGATCTGCTCTCATCGCTGGAGCAGGAGCTCGAAACGGTATTAAAGCAGCTAGGACAAGGAGCAGCTTCTACAGCTCAGACAATGGGAGAAGCAACAGCCGTTAAGGAAGCTGACCGAGTATCACCTAACCCAGCCTCAGCAGGTGCTTCCACCACAGGGGCAGTAGATGCACCGGAAGACCAGGCGCCTGTATTGTCCAAGGATGCCTCTGCTGCTGCAAAGCAGACAGAGGCTGGACAAGCAGCAGGAGGCAAGGAAATGCTGAAAGGGACTCAAGCAGCCAACCTTGTTGCTGCTGCGGGGAATGAAGCGAATGCTTTGGCTACAGAGCCGGATGCTCCGACCAGGGCTGCAACTGGGGCGCCAGGGACTGCTCCAGAAGATGCCGAGGCAGCTAAGGGGCGTGGAGCGACAGTCGCTTCGAACGCTGGCGCAAATGCGCCTGAATCGGGCGCTGACGCATTAAGCGGCTCCCGTGCCAAAGTGGAGCAGTCGCAGCAAGCTGCCACGGCAAGCACGCAGCTTAAGGATGCTGATGGCGCTTCAGCGGCGGCAACGACAGAGCCTGCCGGTGCGAGGCCAGCGGCAACTGCTGCTACAGCTGAACGCGCAGCTGCACAGCTAGCTGGTGGCCCTGTGCCGCAATTCGCGGCGGGCAACGCGGCTGCGCCGGAGGCACCGCTCCAGCGGCTGCGCACGCTGCTGCAAGAGCTGCGCGCAGCCGTGCCTCCCGCGCTGGGCACGGCTGCGCCGGAGCAGCCCGCGGCGGAAGCGTCGCAGCTGGCCGCGAGCGCTCCGCGGGCTACAGACACCGCTGCTTCGCAGCCAGCGGCGTCTGTAGCGTCCAGCACGCAGCTCACCCCCACGGAGGATGCGTGGGTGGGCCGCGTGCTAAAGCTGCTCGGTGCAGAGCACGAGCAGCAGGTACACCGCGCGGCTGCGCATCCCGCGCAAGGGGCGGCGGCAGCTTCGAAGCCGCCGGAGGGAGCGCCGCAGCCGCTGCCGGGGTTAGCAGCTGCGGCAGGCGGCACGGTGTCAGCAGATGCAGACACCGTAAAAGGGGCGCTGCTCCAGCTGATGAGCAGCGATGACCTGCCGCCCGCTTTGAAAGAGGCGGCCCAGCAGGTCGTACAGCACCTGACGGGTCAGCAGTTGCTGCTAAATACCGATCGGACGGCTCCTTTTGCACAAGTACACATGTTTATTCCGTTTGTCGGACCGGACGGTCGTGAAACAGCTACGATCCAGATTCAGTCTCGTCGCGGCAAACGGGGGGAGCTGGATTCATCCAATTGTCGTCTTTGGTTTGATTTGGACATGAAGGGGCTTGGGCCGACGTTAGTGGATGTACAAGTCGTAGACCGGATTGTGAGTCTCAAGCTCCATAATGATCAGGAGTGGGCCGCTTCGCTATTAACCAGCGGACGTGAATCCCTAAATACGGCGCTGGAGTCATTAGGATACCAGCTTCTATCGCTTCGTACCGAGTCTATGCCGATTAGGACTGAACCGGACAGCACCGTTTCTTCCGAGGTACAAAGCTATGTACCTCAGCCGTATAAAGGAGTCGATCTTAAAATATGAAAGAGCCGTTGGAAGCTCCCTCTCCTTCCAGGAAGAAGGCAGTCGCCCTCAAATATACGCCCGGTGAGAACGAAGCCCCGATTGTCGTTGCCAAGGGGAGCGGCCGCGTTGCGGATAGCATTTTAGAAAAGGCCAAAGAGCATGGTGTTCCTGTACAGGAGGATGCCGCGCTGGTTGAGGTATTGTCCAAGCTGGATTTGGACGAGCAAATTCCTGCGGAGCTCTATCATTTGGTAGCAGAGGTGCTTACCTATATTTATCAAATGGATAGGCTTGCTCCGATGGATGACAGGTGATGGGAAATGAAATGAGGACCGGAGGCAAGGATCGACGGAAAGCTAAAGGGACGATGGGCGAACAGGCGGCGGCTTTATTTTTGGAGGATCTGGGTTATCAAATCATAGCGCGTAATTGGCGTTGCCGCAGCGGTGAACTGGATTTGATTGCCAAGCAGGAGGACACATTCGTGTTTATTGAAGTGCGTAGTCGAAGCAGCTCCAAGTATGGAACGCCAGCAGAATCGGTCACCGCGCGTAAAATAGCCCAGGTTCGCCAAACAGCCTCCGTATATTTGCATATGAACGGGATTGGAGATGCTCCAATCCGTTTTGATATGCTCGCTGTACGATTAACCGATGAAGCGGCTGTTGTTACAGACCATTTCATCGATGCGTTTTAAAAAGAGCCAGAACCTTTTGGAAGGGAAGCAAGTGAACTGAATTTCTATATGTACAGGTTGACAGGAAGGAAAGCTAAAGGTATATTTTATTGATAATGGTTATCATTTTCATCATATAATGGACATCTGAAAGCTGTAACTATGAAGGAGGATATACGTGACAAAGCAAACCTTTAGTGAACATGTCATAGATGTAATTCAGGAACGCCGCACAATTAAAAAATTCAAAGCTGATGTCATTCCGGTGGACACGATCAAAGAACTGCTGGACGTCGCTGTATGGGCCCCTAATCATAAAATGCGTGAACCGTGGCGTTTTTTGTTGTTTGCTGGTGAAGGACGGAAAAAGCTTGCAAAAGCCATCGCAGCTGATGTGGGCAAGGATAACAAGTTTGAGAGCAGTATTTTGCACAACCCCATTCAGCTTTTAGTTGTACTGGAAGAAGATCCGCGTCAGGCGGTTTGGGATGAGGATTTTGCAGCAGTCAGCGCTCTTGTGCAAAACTTTATGCTTGCTGCATGGAGTAAGGGAATCGGAACGTTTTGGGTGACAAAACCGTTTTTGTACTCGCCTAAATTCCGTGAACCCCTGGGAATTCAACCGGGTGAAAAGGTAATTGGGATGATATATGCAGGCTATCCTGAGGTCATTCCTGAACCAAGGCCACGTACATCGGCAGCTGATAAGCTGACCTTGTTTGACAAATAATCTGTGGTCAGATAATCTTAATTAAGGCTTATGAAAATTTGGAAGCACCTTTTTTCATATATGCAATGATCCCTGTTGGGAGACATTTCAGTATGAGGAGAGGTGCTTTTTTGTTATGTATGGAAAATTACACGGAGCTTGTCTGTATGGAATAGATGGTGTCCTGATTGAGGTGGAGACGGATTTGTCCAATGGCCTGCCTCAGACTGCAATTATCGGATTGCCTGATTCAGCGATTCGGGAAGCCGTGGAGCGCGTGCGAGCAGCAATCAAGAACTGTGGCTTCAAATATCCTTCCCAGCGTGTAACGATTAATTTAGCCCCTGCTGATTTGCGTAAGGAGGGCTCATCTTTTGACCTTGCTATCGCTCTGGGATTGCTGACAACCAGTGGACAGGTTATTTTACCAGTGGGGGAACGGACGTTATTTATTGGCGAGCTGGCGCTGGATGGTAGCATTCGTCCAGTGAACGGGGTGCTGTCCATGGTGGATCTGGCAAAGCGAGAAGGGTTCCATTCGGTGCTGCTTCCTGAGGAAAATGCAAGGGAGGCCCGTCTGATCACGAATATACGTATTTACGCTATTCGTCATCTGACAGATCTCATTCCGGTTAAAGATCATGCACAATACACTGGTGGGGGGCAACCGACCGATCTAAGTTCTAATCCTGTACCTCTTCCAGCTTACGATCAGTCCATGAACGAAGTCGCAAATCAGATGATAGATTCTGTCTCTAATACAGCTAGACAACAGGTCATAATTCATTCCTATGACCATTTAACTCAGGCAGAGCATGTACCGCTGCGTGAGGAAAAAGAGATTATCAGCAGTATGGAGGATTATAGCGATGTGCTTGGCCAGCTACATGCCAAACGTGCGTTGGTTATTGCCGCGGCTGGAATGCATAATATCCTTCTTATGGGACCACCAGGTGCCGGAAAAACGATGCTTATCCGCAGGTTGCCTTCCATCCTGCCACCCTTGACCGAAAAGGAGGCACTAGAAGTTACCAAAATATACAGTGCCGCCGGGAAATGGAAGGAGTCATCCCCCCATCTGATGAACATTCGACCATTCCGTTCTCCTCATCATACGATTTCTGCTGCTGGGTTGGTAGGAGGGGGAGGTATACCCAAGCCGGGAGAAATCAGCCTTGCCCACCGGGGAATTTTATTTCTGGATGAGCTGCCTGAGTTTAGCCGCCATGTGCTGGAGGTGCTGCGTCAGCCGTTGGAGGACCGCAATGTTACAATCAGCCGTTCACGTGCTGTTTTTAAATTTCCGGCGCATTTTTTACTTGCTGCCTCCTTAAATCCATGTCACTGTGGCTTTTTCGGAAGTGACATGGAACATCAGCGCTGTACCTGTTCACCTGCGGCGGTAGCCCGCTACCGTTCGCGTATTTCCGGTCCGCTGCTGGATCGGATTGATCTCCAGCTTGAAGTATCGCAGCCAAAGGATTGGCGGGAGGAAAAAGAATCACTGTCGTCGGCTGAAATGCGAAGGCAGGTGCTGGCTGCACAAGCGATACAAATCCATAGATACGGCAAGCTTCCCTTTTCATGGAATAGTGAGTTGTCCGGGCAGATGCTGCGTAAATATGCGGTATTGGAACAAAGCGCGGCTGAGTTGCTCAATCAGACGATGGATACACTTGGTTTAAGCATGCGCGCATATGATCGAATTCTCAAACTGTCTCGCACGATTGCAGACTTAAATGAGTCAGAAAAAATCAAGGCTTCGCATGTTGCTGAAGCTATTCAATATCGCAATATGGACAGATCTAGCGCCAATCTTCTCGAGGGCTAATATGAAATAAAAGCGGCTATTGCGATTATTTTTTTATATAAACACTCTGCAGGTCAGATTGGGGAAAAATAAGGGCAAAAAAAAGCTCCAGACGCAAAGTTCTGGAGAAGAAAAAAAGATTATGACAATGTGATTATACTATGAGTATATCACTTTCGTATATACGATTATGCATCATCTACCATGTTAGTTGTTGGAAGGTACACTAGTTTTACAGGACGTTCAGCTTCACTTCAATATTTCCGCGGGTAGCGCGGGAGTATGGACATTGCTCATGTGCACCTTCCACCAGTTTTACTGCTGTCTCATGATCTACACCTTTTACCAGTACGTCCAGATTTACTCCAATTCCGAAGCCGCCGTCTTCCACTTTACCTAATTGGACGGTGGCTGTTACTTCAGTACCTTCGTGCTTAACACGTTGCATACGGGCAACCATATTTAAAGCACTGTCAAAGCAGGCGGAATATCCTGCAGCGAACAATTGCTCAGGATTCGTTCCTGCACCACCTGCGCCACCCATTTCTTTTGGCGTATCAATATTTAAACGAAGCTCAGGGGAGGAAGACTCGATATAACCGTTACGTCCACCAACCGCTTTTACTGTTGTTTCATACATTTTTTGTTGAATGGTCATCATAATTCAATCACTGCCTCTCGTTCAATTTATATTTTACACAATTTAATTTAACAAAATAATTATTGCTTGTAAAGTATTTTGTGCAATTAGCATGTATTTTGCTATATAATGTGCTAAAATAGTGACGAAAGTAGGTGATCTGACAACATGGACCATAGTCATAACGAAGGTGCAGCATTAAAACTTGATAACCAGTTATGTTTTGCCATATATGCGTGTTCGAGAGAGATTACGAAGCTGTACCAGCCTTATCTGGAAAAGCTTGGTGTGACGTATTCACAATACCTGGTGCTAATCGTGCTCTGGGAGCGTGAAGAATGTACAGTGAAGGAATTGGGTGAAGCGTTGTACTTGGATTCCGGTACACTGACTCCGCTATTAAAGAGATTGCAAAATGCCGGATTGATTGATCGCAAGCGTTCGACTCAGGATGAGCGCAAAGTGCTGATTTCTCTGACGACAGAGGGAAGTGCATTGCGAGAAAAAGCTCTATCTGTACCAGGATGTATTCAGGAAAAAACGAGTATGACCCACGATCAATTTGGTTCGCTTCTGCTGCAGTTCAATGATCTGCTGGATCGTGTCCATCAAGCGAATGTGAAGATTGAAAAATCATAATAGGCACTTTCAGTTACGTTACAATCTGATTGCCTAAGTCGTTCTTAGCTGAAAAAAAGAATGCCTGATGAAATAAAGTGCCTCTTTTGGTGGGGTCAGTCCCGTGGATTGTAACTCCATTTTGAGAGGTGCTTTTTTGCGTACCGTTGTATTAAAATGTGTCAAAAATAAATACCCATTAATATCCAAGCATTCGATTTTGGGAATGATAATGATATCAAAATACTGTAATTCATGAGGTTAAATTATAAGGAAAGCGTTTTAAAAACATGTTACAATGATGTAGGTTTAGTATAGATTTCCTTGTGAACCGCCCTTGTTGCAGTCATGTTGATAGGAGGATTCCAGAATGAATATCCATGAATATCAGGGTAAAGAAGTATTAAAGCAGTACGGAGTGGCTGTACCGAACGGTAAGGTTGCCTATACGGTGGAGGAAGCCGTTGCTGCGGCAGAATCGCTTGGAAGCGCTGTTACGGTGGTAAAAGCACAAATTCATGCTGGTGGACGCGGTAAAGCGGGTGGCGTGAAGGTAGCCAAAGGCTTGGAAGAGGTGAGAACTTATGCCTCTGAAATTTTGGGAAAGGTGCTGGTGACGCATCAGACCGGACCTGAAGGTAAAGAAGTCAAACGACTTTTGATAGAGGAAGGCTGCGATATTCGTAAAGAATATTATGTCGGCGTTGTTGTAGATCGTGCAACCGGACGTATCGTGATCATGGCCTCGGAAGAAGGCGGTACGGAAATCGAAGAGGTAGCTGCGGCCACTCCAGAGAAGATTTTTAAAGCGGTCGTTGATCCGGCGATTGGGCTTCAGGTGTATCAGGCTCGCAAGCTGGCTTATGACATTAACATTCCTAATGAGCAGGTAAACAAAGCGGTCAAATTTATGCTGGCGTTGTACGAGGCTTTTGTGGACAAGGACTGTTCGATTGCAGAAATTAATCCCCTAGTCGTTACAGGTGATGGAAATGTACTGGCGCTGGATGCGAAACTGAATTTTGATTCTAATGCGTTGTTCCGCCACAAAGATATTTTGGAATTGCGTGATTTGGATGAAGAGGACGAGAAGGAAATTGAGGCATCCAAATACGATCTGAGCTATATTGCCCTCGACGGAAATATTGGCTGTATGGTCAATGGTGCAGGCTTGGCGATGGCAACAATGGATATTATCAAATATTACGGTGGCGATCCGGCCAACTTCCTGGACGTAGGGGGCGGTGCGACGACGGAAAAGGTGACCGAAGCGTTTAAAATCATTTTGGCCGATCCGAAGGTAAAAGGTATTTTCGTGAACATTTTCGGCGGAATTATGCAGTGTGACATCATTGCGAACGGCGTTGTGGAGGCTGCCAAGCAGTTGGGGCTGACTCGTCCGCTTGTTGTCCGTCTCGAAGGGACGAATGTCGAGTTGGGCAAACAGATTTTAGCGGAATCCGGGTTAAATATCGTGGCTGCCGATTCCATGGCGGATGGTGCCCAAAAAATCGTTGAACTTGTTCAATAGCCTGTTTGCATTCCGATATGCCGAATAAACGATAGGGGATGTGAAGATCGTGAGTATTTTGGTCGATAAGCATACAAAGGTGATTACACAGGGGATTACGGGAAAAACGGCGTTGTTTCACGCCAAGGGTGCGCTTGACTATGGCACACAGATGGTAGGAGGCACCTCTCCGGGCAAAGGCGGCACCGAGGTGGAAATTACGCTGGAGAACGGACAACAGGTTAAGCTGCCAGTGTTTAACACGGTGAGTGAAGCAAAGGAAGCTACTGGTGCAACTGCAAGCGTGATTTACGTGCCGCCGGCTTTTGCAGCGGATTCCATTTTGGAAGCCGTGGATGCGGAGTTAGACCTCGTAATTTGTATTACCGAGGGTATTCCGGTGCTGGATATGATCAAGGTCAAACGTTTTATGGAAGGTAAAAAGACTGTTCTGATCGGTCCGAACTGTCCGGGTGTTATTACACCGGGTGAGTGTAAAATCGGTATCATGCCTGGTTACATTCATCTGCCAGGCCATGTAGGTGTTGTGTCACGTAGTGGTACGTTGACCTATGAGGCAGTGCATCAGCTGACAACCCGGGGGATAGGACAATCTTCTGCGGTCGGTATTGGCGGTGATCCTGTTAAAGGCTCGGAATTCATTGATATTTTGCGGCGCTTTAATGAGGACCCAAAAACTCACGCTGTTATTATGATCGGGGAAATCGGTGGTACAGCCGAGGAGGAAGCTGCCGAGTGGATTCGGGATCATATGACCAAGCCGGTGGTTGGTTTTATCGGCGGTGTAACTGCACCTGCAGGCAAACGAATGGGGCACGCAGGCGCCATTATTTCCGGTGGAAAAGGGACAGCTAAGGAGAAAATTGCTACGCTTGAAGCCTGCGGGATCAAGGTAGCACCGACTCCTTCCGAAATGGGATCGACGCTGGTTAGTGTGCTGGAGGAACGCGGGATTCTGAATTTGTGTACGACACATTAAGTCGTGTTTCTTCATTAATATGCAGGCTGTAAATTAAATCGAAATTTGCTGCCTTCTAGTGTATAATGAAAGAAAGGTAAGCAACCTTTTTATCTTCTGTAACCAGGGGATGAAAAGGTTGCTTTTTTTGCGTTGAGACAGGCTTGTCAGGGAAACGCTTGCAAAATAATGCAATGTGCCACAAAATAAGGGAGGGTTTACTCTTCCCGTGAATGGGGGAAGCGCAGTTTGGAAGAAAGATGGCTTTTGTTAGGTTTACATGAATTAGAGGGAATCGGAAGGAAGACCATTCAGCGTATTTGGTCGAGTGATTATCGACTGTACGAGCTGCTGCATTTTAGTGAGCAGAAATGGATGGAGATCGGATTAAGTTCTGCTCAGGCTCGCCTAGCGGCACAGTGTTACAACGAAGAATGGGTCCATGAACGATATCAGCGAGCTCAATCCGGTGATATTGGAACGATAACTTATGTAGACGAGGATTATCCCCTATTAATGAAGGAAACAGTTGATCCTCCTTGGGTAATGTATACAAAAGGGGATAAATCACTTTTGCATACATGCGCTGTAGCCATGGTAGGAACCCGCGTCCCCACTGCGTATGGACGCAGAGCAGCGGAGATACTAACGGAGGGATTGTGTCGTGCTGGGATTACGGTGGTTAGTGGATTGGCAAGAGGGATCGACAGTATTTGCCATGAAACAGCTCTGCGCCAGGGAGGAAACACAATTGGTGTGCTCGGAACAGCGATTGATCAAATTTATCCGCCTCAAAATGCGTCTTTATTTGCAGAGATGGCAAGCAGAGGCTTGATCGTATCGGAGTACCCACCAGGCACGAGGTCTCATCCGGGAATGTTTCCGCAGCGTAACCGGATTATTGCCGGCTTGACGAAGGGAACGCTTGTCGTCGAAGCAGATGCAAGGAGTGGCTCTCTCATTACAGCTGATGCTGCAATGGAGGCAAATCGAGATGTGTATGCTGTTCCCGGACCGATTACGTCACCGAAGAGTAGAGGTACGCTCAGTCTGATTAAGCAAGGGGCCAAAACGGTCACTGAAGCTTCGGATATTATTGAAGAGTATGCAACTGATTTGCGTACAAGGGATGTTTCTTCATACAATAGAGAGCAGGGTCACGATGTAAGGGAGATCTCGAAAGCGCCAGAAAATGAAACTTCTGAGGAGCATCGTGTTGTGCTGTTACTGGAGCAGGGCACCATGACTCTGGATGAACTGCTTGAAGCCACTGCATGGGATTTTGGACTTTTACACGCAGTTCTGTTATCGTTAATCATAAAAAAAAGGATCGCCCAGCTGGCGGGCACAAAATACAAGCTTATTTAGTAGTTGTTTTTGCAAAGTCCTTAGGCAAAGTCCTTAGTTAGTAATCGCACAAATTCAATTTTAAACATCAGGTGAAGGGAAGTAGGGCATTTATCCGCACCGCGGATTCCTATTCCCTCCCCACTTCCTGAATTGTGTTGACTTTATGACTCGCAGCAGCGGAGCAGATGGAATCTTTCTGGAGAAGCGCAGCGTTCGCCTTTACATCCGGATTTTAACCTATTTTGTTTTATTTAATGAAAAAATCCGGGGGTAACAGCGATCGGAAGAATGATCCATCTGTGAAGCTCTCTAACGTGTCATAACTCACCACATTTCAGGAAGACTATCATATTCATGTATGCAATCGAGAGGAGGAAGAGCCTATGGCGGATTCACTCGTCATCGTGGAATCGCCTTCCAAGGCGAAGACGATCGGCAAATACTTAGGCAGCAAATATATCGTCAAGGCTTCCATGGGTCATATCAGGGATTTACCGAAGAGTCAGATCGGCGTAGAGGTCGAAAATGATTTTAATCCCAAATACATTACCATTCGAGGTAAAGGCTCAATTCTAAAAGAATTAAAGGATGCCCGGAAAAAAGTAAAAAAAGTATATCTGGCGGCTGACCCGGATCGCGAAGGCGAGGCTATCGCTTGGCATCTGGCACATGCGTTGGAACTGGATGATACAGCAGATTGCCGTGTTGTATTTAATGAAATTACGAAGCAGGCTGTTAAGGATGCTTTTAAAACACCACGTAAAATCAATATGGATCTGGTCAATGCCCAACAGGCCAGACGCATACTTGATCGGCTTGTTGGCTACAAAATCAGTCCGCTTCTGTGGAAAAAGGTAAAAAAAGGTCTGTCCGCAGGTCGTGTGCAGTCTGTTGCGGTGAAAATTATTTTGGATCGGGAGACCGAGATCAGTGAGTTTGTACCGGAAGAATACTGGACGATTACAGCTAAGCTAGCTATTAAGGATAGCACCTTTGAAGCGAAATTCCACAAGCTGCGCGGCGAAAAGAAAGAGCTTTCCAGCGAAGCGGACGTGCAGGAAGTATTGAAGGCGATCGGCAAATCGTCTTACAAGGTACAAGATGTGAAGGAGAAAGAGCGTCTTCGCAATCCTTCTCCACCATTTACAACAAGTTCATTACAGCAAGAGGCAGCTCGGAAGCTCAACTTCCGTGCATCCAAAACGATGTCTGTAGCTCAGCAGTTATATGAGGGCGTGGATTTAGGTAAGGAAGGGACCGTGGGTCTGATTACGTATATGCGTACGGATTCCACACGGATCGCCGCTTCGGCTCAAGAGGAAGCAAAGGAAATCATCATTCAAAAATATGGCGAAGATTTTGTACCTGAAAGTCCTCGTCAGTATTCAAAAAAATCGGCCAACGCTCAGGATGCGCATGAAGCGATTCGTCCAACCTCTGCCTTGCGTGATCCGGAAACCGTTAAGCCGTTTATGAGCCGGGATCAGTTCCGGTTGTACAAACTGGTATGGGAACGTTTTATGGCGAGCCAGATGGCTTCCGCTATTATGGATACCCTGTCCGTTGATATTGAAGCAGGTGAGACGACTTTCCGGGCAGCCGGTTCTAAGGTTCGTTTTCCAGGCTTCATGAAAGTATATGTGGAGGGGAATGACGACGGTAAAACCGAAGAAGATAAGCTGCTACCGCCACTTCAGCCGGGCGATAAGCTGAAAAAGGAATCGGTTGAACCAAAGCAGCATTTTACACAACCTCCTCCTCGTTATACGGAAGCACGACTGGTCAAAACGCTGGAAGAATTGGGTATAGGACGCCCGAGTACGTATGCACCGACCCTGGAAACCATTCAGAAGCGCGGTTACGTCGCCATTGAGGAAAAGAAGTTCTTTCCTACAGAGCTGGGAGAATTGGTCATTGAACAGATGGAGGAGTTCTTTCCTGAGATTCTGAATGTGGAGTTTACAGCCAATATGGAGGATGATCTTGACCACGTAGAAGAGGGAGAAGGAAATTGGGTTAAGGTTTTGAGTGACTTTTATGAGTCATTTGAGAAGCGTCTGGAAGTGGCAGAGGAAGAAATGAAGGAAATTGAGATCAAGGATGAAGTGTCTGATGTCATCTGTGATAAATGTGGCAGCCCAATGGTGTATAAGCTAGGCCGCTTCGGTAAATTTCTGGCCTGCTCTGCCTTCCCGGATTGCCGCAATACAAAGCCAATTGTCAAGGATATCGGGATCGCTTGTCCTACATGCGGTGAGGGCCATGTCGTCGAACGACGGAGTAAAAAAGGACGCGTCTTCTACGGTTGTGACCGCTACCCGGAATGCGATTTTGTATCCTGGGATAAACCGTCCATTAAGCCTTGTCCAAGCTGTAGCGGTCTAATGGTTGAAAAACGAACGAAACAGGGAACGAAGCTCAACTGTACCGTCTGTGATCACAGCGAAATGCTGGAAGAGAGCGATGAGGGTGTAGAGACTTCTTAAGAACAACAATAGCAGGGGGATTTAAACGTGAGTGAAATGCAAAAGGTAACGGTCATCGGAGCAGGTTTGGCGGGCAGCGAAGCTGCCTGGCAAATTGCAAGCCGTGGAGTACCTGTCAAGTTATATGAAATGAGGCCGGTAGTAAAAACACCGGCACATCATACAGATAAATTTGCTGAACTGGTGTGCAGTAATTCCTTGCGAGCAAACGGTCTAACGAATGCGGTAGGCGTGCTAAAGGAAGAAATGAGAATGCTGAATTCCTTGATTTTGAGCGCAGCGGACCGTCATGCTGTTCCAGCAGGTGGTGCGTTGGCAGTGGATCGAGACGGATTTTCCGGCCATATTACAGATACACTTCATCAGCATCCGCTGATTGAGGTCGTGAATGAAGAGCTTCAGGAAATTCCACAGGATGGCATTGTGGTCATTGCAACGGGGCCTTTAACTTCTCCGGCTTTGTCAGAACAGATTAAATCGCTGATGGGAGAGGAGTATTTTTACTTTTACGACGCTGCAGCCCCGATTGTCGAAAAGGACTCCATTGACATGAGCAAGGTTTACCTGGCCTCCCGTTATGATAAGGGAGAAGCGGCTTACTTGAATTGTCCGATGAATGAAGCGGAATTTGACGCTTTTTATGAGTCCTTGATTACGGCCGAGGTGGCACAAGTTAAGGAATTTGAAAAAGAAATCTATTTCGAGGGCTGTATGCCTATCGAAGTGATGATGCAGCGTGGGAAACAGACTGCATTGTTTGGACCCATGAAGCCAGTTGGCCTAGTGAATCCACATACAGGCGAACTGCCGTATGCAGTTGTTCAGCTTCGCCAGGATAACGCTGCGGGCACGCTGTATAATCTGGTTGGTTTCCAGACTCACCTCAAATGGGGGGAGCAAAAGCGCGTATTTTCTATG
This sequence comes from Paenibacillus kribbensis, assembly GCF_001705305.1. Classification (GTDB taxonomy): domain Bacteria; phylum Bacillota; class Bacilli; order Paenibacillales; family Paenibacillaceae; genus Paenibacillus; species Paenibacillus kribbensis_B. The sequence continues at coordinate 342,196 of NZ_MCBP01000001.1, read as the reverse complement.
ATACCGGGTCTCGAAAAGGCAGAGTTTGTACGTTATGGTGTGATGCATCGTAATACCTTTATTAATTCTCCTCAGCAGCTTCAACCAACCTATCAATTCAAGGGGAGAAGCAATTTGTTCTTTGCCGGGCAAATGACCGGCGTAGAGGGGTATGTGGAATCAGCAGCTTCAGGTTTGCTTGCGGGAATGAATGCGGCGCGTGCGGCGAAGGGACAGGAAATGTTTGTATTCCCTGCGGAAACGACACTAGGCAGTATGGCGCGGTATATTACGACCGCTGATTTCAAGCATTTTCAGCCGATGAATGCAAACTTCGGTCTGCTGCCAAAGCTGGAGACGCGAATCCGCAATAAGAAGGAAAAGAACGAAGCGCTCGCGAATCGCGCGCTGGAAAGCTTACGCCGTTACATTGATGAAACGGGAGTTATGTCAGCTGAAGTACAGGCATAAGGATGAAGGAAAAGGAGGAGCGCGTTATGGATATATCCTTTCATGCTACCACTATCTGCGCTGTACGCCACAATGGCAAAGGAGCTATCGCGGGTGATGGACAGGTAACGTTCGGCAACAGTGTTGTTATGAAGCAGACGGCTAAAAAAGTACGTAGATTGTATCGTGGGCAAGTCGTTGCGGGATTTGCGGGTTCGGTGGCCGATGCCATCACATTATTTGAAAAGTTTGAAAGCAAGCTGGAGGAACATCACGGCAATCTGCAACGGGCTGCCGTGGAACTGGCCAAGGACTGGCGACAGGATCGTATTCTGCGCAAGCTGGAGGCGCTAATGATTGTGATGGATACCTCCGGCATGCTACTCATTTCCGGAGGCGGGGAAATTATAGAGCCAGACGATGATGTACTTGCGATTGGCTCAGGTGGCAATTTTGCATTGGCGGCTGCTCGAGCATTCAAACGTCATGGAACTGATATGGATGCAAAGGATATGGCACGGGAAGCTTTAGAGGTCGCTTCGGAAATATGCGTGTATACAAACAATCAGATTATCGTGGAAGAACTGTAAATCGGCTCTGAGTATTCAAGGGTGGAGGAATGCAAAATGAAGAATCAATCGTTGACGCCCAGACAAATTGTATCCGAGCTGGATAAGTATATTGTCGGACAAAAGCAGGCTAAAAAGTCTGTTGCTGTTGCTTTGCGCAACCGTTATCGTCGCAGTAAGCTGCCGGATGATGTCCGGGATGAGATTGTGCCTAAAAATATTTTGATGATCGGGCCGACAGGTGTGGGTAAAACGGAAATTGCGCGTAGACTTGCACGGCTCGTGGGGGCTCCTTTTGTCAAGATTGAAGCGACCAAATTCACAGAAGTGGGCTACGTTGGTCGCGATGTGGAATCCATGGTGCGTGATCTGATGGAAACCTCCATACGCATCGTGAAGGCCGAGCGAACAGAGAATGTGAAGGACAAAGCGGAGGACATGGCTAATGAACGAATTGTCAGCATCCTTGTACCTGCGGAGAAGTCCAACAAATCGCAGCGTAATCCCTTTGAAATGCTGTTCGGTAACAACCCGGGAGCTTCGGTAGAAGAAGAACCACCACAACAGGACGCTTCCTTGGCGGAGAAAAGACGTAAGGTCAAATTTGATCTGCTGTCCGGTAAGCTTGAGGATGATGTCATAGAGATTGATGTGGAGGATACCGCACCCAATATGCTCGATATGTTTACCGGGCAAGGAAATGAACAAATGGGTATGAATATGCAGGAGATGTTCGGAAGTTTTCTGCCCAAGCGGACTAAAAAGCGCAAGTTATCCGTGAAGGAGGCCCGCAAGGTTCTGATTCAGGATGAGGCCGCCAAACTGATCGACATGGATGATGTGATTCAGGAGTCTGTGAAACGTGCTGAACAGTCCGGTATTATTTTCATCGATGAAATAGATAAGATTGCCAGCCAGGGCAAGGGGAATGGTCCCGATGTTTCGAGAGAGGGCGTCCAGCGTGACATTTTGCCCATTGTCGAGGGCTCTACCATTATGACCAAATACGGTCCGGTAAGAACGGATTATATTCTGTTTATTGCTGCTGGGGCCTTTCATGTCGCCAAGCCGTCTGACCTTATCCCTGAACTCCAAGGCCGTTTTCCCATCCGTGTCGAGCTGAGCAGCTTGACCCTGGATGAGTTTGTGTCGATATTGACGGAGCCTAAAAATGCGCTGACCAAGCAGTATACGGATCTGCTCCGCACCGAAGAGATCGAAGTTGAATTTTCAGCGGATGCGATCCGTGAGATTGCCAGCATTGCCGAGTCCGTAAATCGAAACACGGAAAATATCGGCGCACGTCGTTTGCATACCATCCTAGAAAAGCTGCTGGAGGATTTATCCTTTGAAGCTCCCGAGCTTACATTGGATCGTATGATCATTACTCCCGAATATGTTCGTGAGAAGTTGGGTGATATTGCCCAAAACAGGGACCTTAGTCAGTATATTTTATGAGTAGGGTTTCTAAAAATAGGGTGTGTGTTCCAGAATAACACTATCTTGCACCGTTATATAGACCTAGATAAAAGTTAAGTTGATGATTTTTCTGTCTATTCCAAAAGTAGGACGTGTAATCTTTTACAGGTGTAAAGTGCTAAAAAAAAGCTCGTTTTCTCGAAAAAAACCTGAAAAATTTAACATTTTATGCATCTAAAGCCCTCTTTTTTAAAAAAGATAGGGCTTTTTTCTTATTGTAATTAGGTCCCAACTCTACGAAACTTAGAATATATGACAGAAAGCAATTATTTTCTACTTAAGACCTAAGAGAAATGTATAATTATGAAATTAAATTGTCGAAAAAAAGTGAAAAATCTTGTTTTATTGAATCTTACTTTGGAGTAGACGCTGGAAGGGAGGAGCTAAATGAATCTGCTGGGTGATATTAGCTTTCAAAAGCTTCAGGCAGGTGTTCAGGCGGCAAATACGAGACAACGTGTGATAGCCAACAACATTTCCAATGTGGATACCCCGTATTTTAAGCGTTCGGAGGTTTCATTTGAAGAACTGCTTCAGCAGCAAATGGACGGTGATGTAACACCACTGCGTGGAAAAGTTACCAACGCAAGACATTTTCAAATAGGACCTGTGAACTCTATTCCGGACGCCATGGTCACCAAAGATGGGTACTCAGTCATGAACAATAATATGAACAACGTAGATGTCGACAGAGAAATGAGTCTTATGGCTGAAAATCAACTAAGATATAATACCTACATCCAAGAAATTACTGAACGTATCAAAATGATGAGAACAGCGGTAGAAGGGAGATAGGATTAGGTGAAGATTAACAACGGCTTTGATATTAGCGCATCTGCACTTACGGCCCAACGGTTGCGGATGGATGTTATATCAAGTAACATCGCGAACGCAGAGACAACTCGGGCCAAAGTGGAGAATGGACAAGCAATTCCATATCGGAGAAAAACGGTTGTTTTGGAGCCGAACCAATCTGGCTTTGCCGATGTTTTGAAGGCTCAAATGGAAGGAAATGGCACAGGTGCCGCTGGTGTCAAGGTTGCGCAAATTCAGGAAGATCAGTCACCTTTGAAGCCTGTGTATAATCCGGGTCACCCGGACGCTGATAAAGATGGCTATGTATATATGCCTAATGTAGACATTATGAAAGAAATGGTTGACATGATTTCTGCAACACGCTCGTACGAAGCCAATGTAACAGCTCTGAATGCATCAAAAGCGATGGTTTCCAAAGCACTTGAAATCGGTCGCTAAGTTCCAGGACTACTAACTATTGAATAGGGAGAGTAAAGCATGATTCAAAACGCCATGTTTAATGTACAGACACCGGTAATACAGCAGATTCAATCGCCTAACAATGAGTTGACGAAAGCGACGCCTTCCGAATCCTTAAAGGATTTTGGTTCTTTCCTGAAGGATGCTCTCAATGAAGTAGGGCAGCAGGAAGCCGCTACACACCAGATGTCCGACCAATTCATGGCAGGCAAAGTTGATGTGGATCAAGTCATGATCACTTCTCAGCAAGCACTGCTTTCCCTGCAGCTTACTACACAGGTCCGAAACAAAGCGATCGAAGCCTATCAGGAGATCATGCGTACACAGATGTAAAGAGGGTCTAGCAAAGTTTCGGATGGGGTGACGGAGTGAACGAGAGAATCGCCCAATATCGGGATAAAATTACCGGGTATTGGAATAATTTCAGCAAAAAACAGAAGATACTGCTTGTTTCGACATTAGCATTCATTATTATTGCAATTGTAGTGCTAACGATGCAGTTTACCAAAACCGAGTATGAGGTGGCTTTCCGGGACTTGAATGCAAACGATGCTGCCGGAGTCATTAAATATCTCGATTCAGCGGGTATACCATATCAGCTCAACGCCGGTGGGACGCAAATCTCAGTCCCAACTGCAAATGCGGATAAGGCAAAGGTAGACGTTGGGTCTCAAGGCCTGATTCAAAAGGGCTCGATCGGCATGAGTGCTTTTGACCAGTCTTCCTCGGCAATTGGTATGACGGAGAACGAGTTCAATGTGAAGTATAATAACGCATTGAATGGCGAAATACAGCAGCTATTGGAACGGATGGATGGTGTCCAAAGTGCCAAAGCTGTCATTAATATGCCGAAGGAAAACATTTTTGCCGGACTTGAAGAGAAGGACAAAGCTTCTGCTTCAATACAAATGGAATTTGAACCTGGCTTCACGCCAAATCAACAAGCCATTGATGGGTACTTTAATCTGGTGAAAACGGCTGTGCCGAATTTGCCAGTGGAGAACATTACAATCACTAATAAGGAATATGAGTTGATTCCAACAGCCAAGGGCGGCCAAGGAGGACTCACTAGTGGTGTTCAGGAAAACATGGCTCTACAGAAGAAGTTTGAGAGCGATGTAAGGAATAATGTTCAACAATTTTTGTCGAAAATTGTTGGGGACGACAAGGTAAATGTACTGGTCATGTCCCAGTTGAATTTTGACAAAGTAACATCTAAGGAACAAATGGTCACACCTGTTGACCAGGCGAAAATGAAGGGCATTGAAATCAGTGCTCAACAAATTCAGGAAAGCTATACGGGCAGCAGTGGACAAACCGGAGGAGTTGCAGGAACAGGAACACAGGATGTACCAGGTTACCCTGGAGGAGCCAATTCCGGCAACACCAGCTCAGATAAGAGCTCAAGTACAATTAACTACGAAGTTAACCGAATTGCGAGAGATATTATCCAAAGTCCGTACGTTGTAAAAGATTTAACCATTAATGTGGCGGTTGAACCACCAACAGGACAACAAACGTTGGATACTGCAACTCAGACTGCAATTCAAAATATTTTGGTTAATATTGTAAGAGCTTCGTTGGCGAATTCCGGTACTACCTTTACAGACGCTGATTTGGCCAAAAAGGTTTCAGTTTTCTCTCAAACTGTCCCGGCGCCAGCGAACACCAACACATTCTTCTCGGCTTCCAATCCGTGGGTTTGGGGCATCGGAGCTGCAGTCCTGGCATTGTTGGCGGGTGCAATCTTCCTGATCGTACGTCGTCGTCGTAAACAGGAAGAAGATCTAGAGGAAGATTTGGAACTCATGCCAACGCCTACGGAGTTCCCGTCTATTACCATGGAAAGTGTGACAAATGAAAGTCAAGTGCGTAAACAGCTTGAAAGTCTGGCGAAAAAGAAACCCGACGAATTCGTCAATCTGCTTCGTACATGGCTGGCTGACGAATAGAGGTGAGTTCATTGGCAAAGGCAAGCAGTCAAGGTTTAACGGGAAGACAGAAAGCGGCTATTCTTCTGATCACAATGGGACCAGAAGTATCTGCTCAAATATTCAAACATTTGCGTGATGATGAGATCGAGCAACTTACATTGGAAATTGCCAATGTGCGGAAGGTCGATGCCATTGAAAAAGACTCCATTATGGCCGAGTTTCATCAAATTTGTCTGGCTCAGGAGTACATTTCCCAAGGCGGTATCAATTACGCGAAAGAAATATTGGAAAAAGCGCTTGGATCACAAAAAGCGGTCGAAGTCATTAACCGTCTGACGGCAACGCTACAGGTAAGACCATTCGATTTTGCCCGCAAGGCTGATCCAAACCAGATTTTGAATTTTATACAAAATGAGAATCCACAGACGATTGCTCTCGTGCTTTCGTACTTGCAATTCGAGCAGGCGGCGGTCATTCTGTCGTCCCTGCCACAGGAGAAGCAGGCAGATGTGGCCCGGCGTGTTGCTGTCATGGATAGCACATCTCCGGAAGTTATTTCACAAGTGGAACGTGTGCTGGAACAAAAGCTGTCAGCAACCGTAACACAGGATTACACGAATGCAGGCGGTATCGAGTCCATTGTTCAGATTTTGAATGGCGTAGACCGCGGAACGGAGCGTACAATTCTCGACTCGCTTGAAATTCAGGACCCTGAACTGGCTGAGGAAATCAAGAAGAGAATGTTCGTATTCGAGGATATTGTCAATATCGACAATCGTTCCATTCAACGCATTATTCGCGATATCGACAACTCGGATTTGCAGTTGGCGCTTAAAGTATCCAGTGAAGAAGTACGCGATGTGATTTTCCGAAATATGTCGAAACGTATGGCAGAGACCTTCAAAGAGGAAATGGAGTACATGGGACCGGTGCGGCTGCGTGATGTGGAAGAAGCACAGACACGTATCGTATCCACGATCCGCAGATTGGAAGAGGCCGGTGAGATTATAATCGCACGCGGCGGAGGAGATGACATCATTGTCTAACTTGATCAAATCTTTCCAATATGTGCCTGTAGAGGCTTTGAAAACGATTGACGTGGCACATGCGTATGCGCCAGAAACAACGGACGAAGAAATCACAACTGAATATATGGAGCCGGAGCCCCAGAGAGATTATGAGGCTGAACGGCTCCGGGATGAAATGCTGAATGATGCCAAAGATTTTGCCGAACGGCAGGTTCGTGAGGCGGCTGAAGAAGCGGAACGGATACTTCAGGAAGCACAACAGCAGATTGAAGACTGGTGGCAGGAACGACGTGAGAATGACGATCAATTAACCCAATCGTTAAAAGCCGACGGGTTCCAGCAAGGCTATGAAGAAGGTCAGAAGCTGGCTGAGGCAGAGCTCCAGACAAAATCGGAGCAAATGATGGAAGAAGCACAGGAAATTCTGCGTCAGGCTTATGAAATTAAAGAGCAGTTGATTCAGGAAGCTGAGCCGTTTTTGGTCGAATTGAGCAGTGCTATTGCTGAGAAAGTCATTGAAAAGCAGCTTAGTCTTGAGCCGGAATATACGATTGAGCTCATTCGCAAAAATTTGGCTCGCAAGCGGGAAAAAGGAACTATCACGTTGTGTGTGTCGCCTCAGCATTTCGCATTTGTGCAAAGCGCGCGCGAAGAACTGTCACTAACTGTTGATTCACAGGCAGAACTGCAAATTATTCCTGATGGTACCGTGAAAGATCGCGGTTGTGTCATCCGTTCTTCCTTTGGAAGCGTGGATGCACGGGTTGATACGCAATTAGCGGAGATCAAAAAAGAACTGCTGCGTCTGGCACATGAGAATGAGGAGCGAAGACATGAAGGGGCTTAATGCACAGCGCTACATGGATCATTTGCGACAGCTGGACCCGGTTCGGGTAAACGGTAAGGTTACACAGGTTATCGGTTTGATGGTGGAATCGGAAGGTCCGGATGCCAGCATTGGGGATGTTTGTTACATTTATCCGGGCAAGACGGCCAAGCCACTGCAAGCGGAGGTTGTGGGCTTTAGAGACAACAAGGTGCTTCTGATGCCGCTGGGAGAATTGCAATCCATTGGTCCCGGTTGTGATGTCGTAGGAACCGGTAAACCACTTAACGTGCAGGTAGGATCAGAGCTGTTAGGCAAAGTGCTGGACGGTCTGGGTCAGCCGCTGGATGGTTCGTTGATTCCCTCGAGAATGGCGAGATATTCGACCTTCAATATTCCTTCCAATCCGCTGAATCGCCCACGTGTGCAGGAACCGATCAGTATCGGAGTGCGGGCTATCGATGGATTGCTAACCATTGGTAAAGGACAAAGGGTTGGTATTTTTGCAGGATCTGGTGTAGGCAAGAGTACCCTGATGGGAATGATTGCACGTAATACGGAGGCCGATGTCAACGTAATTGCGTTGATCGGAGAACGTGGACGCGAGGTACTGGACTTTATCGAACGGGACTTGGGCCCGGAGGGGCTCGAACGTTCTGTAGTTATTGTGGCTACTTCCGACCAGCCTGCATTGATTCGCATTAAGGGTGCACTCATTGCGACGACGATCGCAGAGTATTTTCGGGATCGCGGGTTGAACGTCATGCTGATGATGGACTCCGTTACCCGGTATGCTATGGCTCAGCGTGAAGTAGGACTGGCCATAGGGGAGCCGCCAGCAATGAGAGGTTACACCCCTTCCGTGTTTGCCAGCTTACCGAAGCTGTTGGAGCGTGCAGGAACGGGGCCTACCGGCTCCATAACCGCCTTTTATACAGTGCTGGTCGATGGTGACGACATGAACGAGCCCATCGCGGATGCGGTGCGCGGAATTTTGGATGGACATATTGTATTGAACCGGGGGATTGCTCACAAAGGGCATTTTCCTGCAATTGATGTGTTAGCGAGCATAAGTCGGGTCATGAAGGACATTTCACCGCGTGATCAGATCGAAGCTGCCGAGAACATTAAGCGTTTGATGGCCATTTACAAAAATTCGGAGGACCTGATTAACATTGGGGCCTATCAGCAGGGTTCAAATGCAGAAATTGACGAATCCATGGAGCGCATACGGGATATATGGGATTTTACAAGACAAAGAACAGATGAAAAGACTGAGCTGGATGAGGTACGGGAACGTTTGATTTCTGAATTTACGAGGAGATGAAGGTTGAACGATGAGATTTCAGTATTCCTTTCAGAAAGTTGTAGACTTGAAAACGAACGAAAAGTCACAGGCCGAATGGATGCTTTCCAGTGCTGTTGGACAATTGCAGGCTGAAGAGCAGACATTGTTACAGCTTGTAGGCGAAAGGAATCGGGTCATATCAGCCATTCAAAAGGCTGCCGAGGATTGCGCGCCACTCTCTACTATTCAGGAATTACAAGCTTATGTTAATCATCTGGACCAATGTATTACACGCAAGCATATAGACGTTCAATATGCGCAGCAAAATGTGCAAAGCAAACAAACCGTTTTGACCGATAAAATGCTGGATGAACAGGTTTGGCTGAAAGCGAGAGAGAAGGCCAACGTGAAATTCCAACAGGAAATGCTCCTGCGCGAGCAGAACGAGCTGGATGAAATGGCTTCCGTGCGATTTGCCATGAAAGCCCGGTAAGCGGAAAGTCATAGGATAAGCATATCAGCTGCCTGAGGAGGAAGACGATGGCACGGAAGTTAGCAGATAATGAACTGGATATGGATTTAGAAAAAGAATCAGGCGGGGGATTTGAACGCTTTATGTTTTTCCTGATTCCGATTGTTTTCACAATCGTTCTGGTCGGGGTCCTGCTTACACTGTTCAATATGGATTTCAGAAGCGAAATGATTTCATTGGGGAACAAGATTCCAATCGTAAAAAATTGGCTTCCTGAATCGAAAGATAAGGCTGCTCAGACGAAAGAGGCGGATCAGAAGGCCCAGTCTGAAAGTTCTGAAGCAACCATACAGCAGTTAAAGACAGATTTGGCCAAACAGACGGAGGAGCTTAAAAAGGCTTCCGCTGCCAAAACGGCCCAGGATAAAAAGGTTACAGAACTGCAGAATCAAGTCAATACGCTGCAAACGCAGCAGACACAACAATCACAGACCGGTCAGCAGGGACAGACAGGCACGCAAGCCGCAGGTACTACTGCTAGCGGAACAGCGAATGAAGATCCATTTGTAAAGCAGACGAAGGATCTCGCTTCCATGTATGAAGGAATGACAGCAAGCAAGGCTGCACCCATTATGGAAAACCTGACTACGGAAGAAACTGTACAACTGTTAAGCTACATGGACCCTGCAAACAGTGCGAAAATCCTGCAAAAGATGGATGCCAAAAAGGCTGCCGATATTACCATGGCTCTGAAAAATGTTACACCATCCACGGATTTGTCAGTAGCAGCGTTGCAGTCCCGTCTGAAAAAGGATCAAGGCAGCACAACTGGGACGACGGGTAAAAGCTTGCAAAACACTCAAATCAGCAGCACATTTGCTTCCATGGACAAGAAAAGCGGTGCTGAACTTATTTTACAAACTTATAAAATCAGTCCGGACAAGGCGTTAAACATATTAAATACAGTAGATGATTCAACACGTGCTTCTTTACTGCAAAATATGTCTGCCAAGGATGCGGGCCAGACCGCAAAAATTTTGAACAAGCTGATGGGCAGCAAGTAATGTACATGAAAGGAGGTGAAAAATAAATGACCCTTATTTCTCAAAGTGTATCTCTTGGTTCCAGTCAGACAGCGGGTAGCACGACGTCAGCATCAACAACGAATACAGCAGCAGCTGGAGCAGCAAACGGTGCGTTTAATCAGACTCTGACGCAAATGATGACAGGCGGTCAAACGGGCTCAGCCGGGGCAGATGCTAACGGTTCTCCATTAGTTATGGTACTTCCACTTATTGCAGCTGGAGAATCCGCGGAAGCTCCAAGCGAGCCACTTGTCGAAACTTTGGCTCCTTTGCTGCAAAATCTTGAGCAGCTAGATGATAAGGTAGCTGCTGATCCTGCTCTGCTTGTAGCTCTGCAATCATGGATTCAGCAAGTTCAACAGTTTTTGCAAGGCGGCGGAGCTAATCAACAGACAGATGGTGGAGAAACGACAGAGGCAACAGGCTTAACGGCTCTGGCAGCTAATCCGGCTACTCTTCGATTTGCATTGCAGGACGCTTTGTCACAGCTTGCTAATGTAGCTGAGCAGGCTTCAGGAGAACAAAAGTCCCAGGTGACACAGCTGCTACAATCGCTTCAAAGCGTGACTGCTGGTATGGGAATTATTTCCGATGAGCAGTGGAACGGTGTGATGAAGGCTGTGAAACTCGTCGATGCTGGAGATTCACAAGCTGCTCAGCCTTCTGCAAATCGGGCTAATGGTACTCAGACATTGACTGTAGCTTCTACAGACAAACAGGTTGTTGCTCCTGAGCAGCAAGCCAGTCAAGGTGGAACAAGTCAACAAGGCTCAGAAGGACAACGTTCATCCACTAATCTGCATGTTCAATCTGCAGTTAAAGCGACTGCAACGGATGAAACTGCTACATTCGTAGATGCAGCTGAGCAAGCGGCTCCGGCAGCATCTGACAATCAGGCTCCGATGATCACGACTGCAGGACAGCTTTCGGTACAGACGCAAGGAACAGTACCTTCGGCTCCGGCTCAACCTGTTGTGCATGTTCGACAATTTGCCAAGGAAATGACGGAATTTGTAGTACAGAAGCTTGATATTGTCAAGCATTCCGGTTTAACGGAAGCGACAATCATGCTTCGTCCAGAGCATCTGGGCCAGCTGGAGGTTAAGCTGACGATGCAGAATGGTCATCTGGTCGCCCAGTTTATGACAGAGCATAGCGGAGCGAAAGATTTGCTGGAACAGCAAATGTCGCAGCTGCGTGCCAGCCTGCAAAGCCAGGGGATTCAGGTTGATAAGGTGGAAGTAACACATAATGAATCACTTTCCTCCCATATGTATCAGGATGGCCGCGGCTCCGGTGCTAATCAACAACAGCAATCCAACCAGCGTTCCAAAGCTCAAAGTAGAGAAGAGAACGAGGATGCTTTGAAGGTAGCCGAAATGGCAGAAGAGCTGCGCAACTGGACAGCAGAACAACGCGCAGATGACGTGAATCGGACAGGTTCCTTTACAGCACAAGCGTAATGATGGAGGTGAGAACACTATGACGACTACAGACAGCAATGTATCCACCAGTAACGTCTGGCCGAATTACAATGTGAATAATGTCAAAACAGCAAGTGCCAAGGATACCAAAACGATGGGTAAGGATCAATTTTTGAAAATTTTGATCACCCAGCTGCAAAATCAGGATCCGATGCAGCCTTTGGAGGATAAAGAATTTATCGCTCAAATGGCCCAGTTTTCTTCGGTGGAGCAACTGATGAACATTTCTACGCAGTTGAATGCATTGGGACAGTCTTTGAGTACAGCCTCCGGATTGATAGGGAAGGAAGTTAGCTGGATTGAGGCAGGTAAAAAAGATCCCCTGACGGGAGAAACAGCCGCAGGTACGACGAAAAGCGGAATCGTAGATTCCATCGTTATTCGCGACGGTGTGCAATATGCCAAAATGGGATCGTCCGAGGTAGCATTAAAAGATGTTACATCGGTAAGCCAGCCTAACTCAACAGCTACGGCAACAGAAACGTCAGATACTACACCTTCTTCCTCTACTGGAAGCGGTGAGAACTCATGAATGACAGAATAACGGTTGGACGCCTTTTTCCCGCCAATGTTCCTCCGGCAGCGATTCCGCAAAACCGAACTAATCCGGTGCCGAAGAATGCCAAACCATTCGATCAGGTGCTGCAGGAGCAGGTTCTCAAGCTGAGCAATCATGCGGCCAAGCGGCTGGAGCAGCGAGGAATAGAGTTGAGAAGCGACCAGATGGAAAAGATTAACTCTGCTGTCGATAAGGCGGCTGCCAAAGGTGCCAAGGAATCATTGATTTTAATGCAGGATATGGCTTTGATTGTAAGTGTGCCTAACCGGACAGTAGTTACAGCAATGGACAAGCAATCCATGGAGGATAACGTATTTACGCAAATAGACAGTGCCGTAATTATTTCATAAAAATGGTATACGAAGTGGCTGGCCCGAACAGGAAAGCCATGAAAAAGCCGCGGATCGACTGATGCGGTTAACGAAGCAACCAAACAGAGGAGGATTTATACTCAATGTTGAGATCAATGTATTCAGGTGTATCGGGCATGAAGGGCTTTCAAACAAAGCTGGACGTTATCGGTAACAACATTGCCAACGTAAACACAACAGGCTTCAAATCCAGCCGGGTCATGTTCAAGGATATTTTGAGCCAAACCAGTTCGGGTGCAAGCGCACCGGACGCTACGACAACGGCAGGTCTAAATGCCAAGCAGGTTGGTCTAGGGGTATCCGTCAGCTCGATCGACACACTGCATCTTCCGGGTAGCGCAATGACCACCAATAATCCGACAGATTTGCGGATTAACGGCGACGGATTTTTCTTGGTGAAAATGAATGACGCACAGGACATTCCTTATCTGACTCGCGCCGGTGATTTCCATGTGGATGCAAACCGAAATCTGGTCACCTCTGATGGATTTTTCGTAGTAGATACAGGCGGAACTCCAATCACACTTGCAGACAACGTTACTGCGTTCTCTGTCTCGCAGGACGGTACGATTGTACAGCAATTGGATGATGGTACGACTGATAACGGTACTCAAATTGGTGTGGCTAGAGTTACTAACCCGGAAGGTTTGGAGAAAATCGGCGGGAGCTTGTACCGTACTACAGTAAACTCCAACATTGATGCAATTGAGCCGGGTGCAGCAAATGCTAATGGTCTGGGAGCTATCATTGCGGGCCAACTGGAAATGTCCAACGTTGATCTGACTGGTGAGTTTACCGAAATGATCGTGGCTCAGCGTGGATTCCAGGCGAACTCGCGTATCATTACGACCTCGGATGAAGTGCTTCAGGAAGTTGTAAACTTGAAACGATAATCTCATTTAAACGCGGAGGAGTAGAGTCTCCTCCGCACCTATCAGGAGGTTGGTGTTACGATGATCCCGTTGACGCGGCTGAACGGCTCGCCTATGTGGCTTAATGCGCTGCTCATTGAGACTGTGGAGGAAACACCGGATACATACGTCACTTTGGTGACGGGGAAACGGTTGATTGTATTGGAAAAAGCGGCAGATGTCGTCTCCTTGATCAAGGATTACAGCCGTGAAATCGGCATCCATGCCGCCACGATAAAAGTGCAACAAATGGAGGAAGACGAATGAAAAAGATGCTGCCATGGCTCATTACAATTTTACTCGCGATTACTTTGATTGCAGGCGCGGCCTTTGTACTTATACCAGCGCTTAGCGGGAAAAAGTCGGAAGTCACTCCGAATGCGCAAGCCGCCCAAGCAGAACAGCTTCCAAGATTGTCAGCAGATGAACTGGTGGAAGTGAGTTCTGAAATTACCGGCATCAAAACGAATTTAGCGGACGCCGATTACATTGTACAGATGAATCTTTCTTTCCAATTGAACGATGCCAAAGCAAAAGAAGCTTTTGAAAAAATCAAAGACATTAGTATTAAGCCTATTGTTATTCAATTACTTGCAGACACCAAACCTGATGAGCTCAGAACGGCTAAAGGCCGTAGCCAATTCAGTGACAAGCTGACGGATCTCATCAACAAGTCGCTCCCTGAAGGTCACCTGGGGAACGCCAAAATTACAGACTTTTTGCTGGCAGCCATATGATTCCAGGTGAACTTGTCAGGAACACGTAAGGGGGTGAATAACATTGGTGGATGTACTGTCACAAGGGGAAATTGATGCCCTTTTAGCAGCTCTTTCGTCCGGTGAAATGGATGCGGAAGAACTTAAAAAGGAAGATACCCAAAAGAAAGTTCGCGCTTATGATTTCAAAAGGGCGCTTCGTTTTTCCAAGGATCATATTCGGAGTCTGACGCGGATACACGAAAATTTTGCTCGGTATCTGACCACTTATTTTTCAGCTCAGCTCCGTACATTTGTCCAAATTAATGTCGTTCAGGTGGAGCAGCTTCCTTATGATGAATTCATTCGCTCCATTCCGAAAATGACCATTCTGAACATTTTTGAAGCTGAACCGCTGGAAGGCCGAATGGTGCTTGAGGTTCACCCGAATGTAGCTTATGCCATGCTGGACAGGCTTCTCGGAGGAACAGGCTCAGCGCCGCCCAAGGTTAGCGCGTTGACGGAAATCGAGACGACAATCATGGAGCGGATCTTCAGTCGTACCTTTGACAGCCTGCAAGAGGCTTGGAAAACGGTATTGGACATTGAACCGCGTCTGGAGGCGATGGAAACCAATCCACAGTTTATGCAGATTGTTTCGCCGAATGAAACGATTGCTCTGATTTCGCTCAGTACCAAAATTGGTGATACCACGGGGATGATTAACCTCTGTATCCCGCACGTGGTATTAGAGCCCATTATGGCTAGACTGTCCACGCACCAGTGGTTTACATCCCAAAAGAAATCAAGGGCGCCTGAAGAGATTGACGCCTTGAGATTACGGGTCACCAAGGCAGAGCTTCCTATTGTTGCGGAGCTAGGTGAGTCCCGGATAAATGTGGCTGAGTTTCTAGGCCTTTCGGTTGGGGATGTCATTTCATTGAACAAACCTGTCAAGGAAGGACTGTCCATCCGGATAGGCGAGAAATTGAAGTTTATGGGAAGTCCCGGCATGGTCAGAGATCGTGTTGCCGTACAAATTGATGAAGTTGTCAACGAAGGAGTTGAAGAAATTGACGAGTAAAGACTATTTGTCCCAGGAGGAAATTGATGCCTTGCTGAAACAGTCTGAAGCGGGGACGGATTCTACTCCCGCAGGCAAGACCGTTGACGATTTTCTGACTTCTCTGGAGCAGGATGCTCTCGGGGAAATCGGTAATATAACGTTCGGCAGCGCAGCGACGGCTCTTTCTACACTGCTGGGTCAGAAGGTGGACATTACGACACCAAAGGTTTCAATTATTACCCGTTCTGAATTTGAAACGGCATTTCCAAAGCCGCACGTAGCAGTACATGTGAATTACGTCGATGGATTTGAAGGTATTAACTCGCTCGTAATCAAAAAGCGCGATGCGCAGGTTATTGCGGACTTAATGCTTGGTGGTGAAGGAAATCCGGCAGATGAAGAATTAAATGAAATTCATATCAGTGCCGTGCAGGAAGCGATGAACCAGATGATGGGCTCGTCGGCAACCTCAATGTCTACCATGTTTAACCGTTTTGTGAATATCTCTCCACCGGGGATTGATATTTTAGACCCGATGCACGGAGATGGAGTATCCAGCTTGCCAGATGAAGAGACGCTTGTCACAGTATCCTTCCGTTTATTGATCGGTGAACTCATTGACTCTACATTGATGCAGCTGTTACCTGTAAACTTCGCTAAAAAGATGGTAAGCATCCTGATGAATGGCGGAGAGGACGAAGAGCAGCCGCAAACCTCAGCACAGCAGGCAGCTGCAACAGCGGCTCCGGAAGTGCCGCAACAAGCCAAGGCTCCGCAGCAGCCGCCTGTAGCCGCTCAGGCGCCACAGAATGCAGGCTACGGACATCAGCCGCCAGCATATCCTCAAGACCCGGGATATGGACAGCCAGCGGCTTCAGGCTATGAATCACCGGGGTATGGAATGTCGGCTGGTGTACCGCCGCAAGCTCCTTATGGGACACCTCATCACTATGGTGCAGTACCGGGACGTAATGTAAATGTGCAGCCTGTACAATTTTCTAACCTGCAGTCTGGTGCATTTGCGCAAGTCGATGAAAACAATTTAAATTTATTGATGGACATTCCCCTTAGAGTCACCGTAGAATTAGGAAGGACCCAAAAGCAAATTAAAGATATTCTGGAGCTCTCACAAGGTTCAATTATTGAACTGGACAAACTTGCCGGGGAGCCGGTCGACATCCTAGTTAACAACAAACTGATTGCTAAGGGCGAGGTTGTCGTGATCGACGAGAACTTTGGCGTGCGTGTAACAGATATTGTAAGCCAATGGGACCGTATTCAAAAATTACAATAATAGCATAATTTAGGGAGGATTTATTTCAGATGGCAAACCGTATTTTGATCGTGGACGATGCTGCATTTATGAGAATGATGATTCGGGACATCCTGTCCAAAAATGGATTTGAAGTAGTAGGAGAGGCCCAGGACGGATCACAGGCGATTGAAAAATTTAAGGAGCTTCGTCCGGACCTGATTACGATGGATATTACGATGCCCGAAATGGACGGCATTGCCGCTCTGAAGGAAATCAAACAAATTGACGCCAACGCAAAGGTTATTATGTGTTCTGCGATGGGACAGCAAGCCATGGTTATTGATGCTATTCAAGCTGGCGCAAAAGATTTTATCGTTAAGCCTTTCCAATCGGATCGGGTTATCGAAGCCATCAACAAAACACTGGGTATCTAAGGCGCACCCGGTATGGATACAAAACAGGGTGCCTCTGACGCATTGAGTACATCCAGCAATATAGGCAACATCGCCTGGGTCCTTTTCGTGCTAATCTTGATCATCGTACTGATCGTGTACTTGATACGGTTTTTGAGTAAAAGAAATCAGAGCTGGTTCAGCAACCGCTCCGTTCGCATACTGGGAGGCGTGGGGCTGGGCCCCAATAAATCCCTTCAGCTTGTTGAAGTTGGTAGCAGTGTGTACCTCATTGGTGTGGGAGAAGATATCCGGCTTGTTGACAAAGTATCCGATCCTGAAGAAGTGGAGCAAATTTTGGCCGCACTGGAGCAGGAAGCTTCTCTGCAGCGCGGCCCAATTGCCCCGCTGTTCGCTAAAATCGCGGATAAGCTTCGTCGGAACAACGCGGCACAGCAGCAGCCTGAAGAAGAAACGTCGTTTCACGAGATGTTTGAATCCAAGCTTCGGCAGATGCCGAATCGCAAGGATAAACTTGAAAAGCTGCGCAATGAGGAGAATACTACAGATCGGTCGGGAGATTCATGAGAAAAAAGATTATACTAGCATGTTTGCTGCTTGTCTTGTTCAGCTTCATTTCGGTGACGGCGGCCTCTGCAGAACCGATTCCGAACATTGATATTCAAGTCGGCAATTCGGACAAAGGACAGCCCGGTGCCACCTCGCTGTCTATTATTTTACTTATAACGGTCATTAGTGTAGCGCCGGCGCTGCTAATGCTTATGACAAGTTTTACGCGAATTGTGATTGTGCTCGGCTTTGTGCGAACCTCGCTGGGGACACAGCAGATGCCGCCCAATCAGGTGCTTGTCGGACTGGCTTTGTTTCTCACTTTATTCATTATGGCACCGACGTTCTCGGCTATGAACGAAACTGCGCTCCAGCCATATCTCAAGGGGGATATAACACAGTCCCAGGCGCTGGACAAGGCATCGGTACCGATCAAGACTTTTATGTTCTCTCATACGCGTGAGAAGGATCTACTGCTCTTTATGAAGTACACCAAGATGGAAAAGCCGAAAAATTATCAGGAAATTCCATTAACGGTGATGGTCCCGGCTTATGCAATCAGTGAGTTGAAAACGGCATTTCAGATGGGTTTTATGATTTTTATACCATTTTTAGTCATAGACATTGTGGTGTCGAGTACACTCATGGCTATGGGGATGATGATGCTGCCGCCTGTAATGATTTCACTTCCTTTTAAGATACTGCTTTTTGTGCTTGTAGATGGTTGGTATTTGGTTGTCAAATCATTGCTTCTAAGCTTTAACACATGAATATTTCCTGCAAGGACAGCAATCAAGGAGGACGGCAATGACTTCGGAGTTTATTATTTCCCTGGCTGGACAAGCGGTGTACATTGTACTCAAGGTGAGCGCTCCGATGCTGATTTTGGGGCTAGTCGTGGGTTTGATTATCAGCATTTTTCAGGCGACAACCCAAATTCAGGAGCAGACACTGGCCTTTGTTCCGAAGATTGTCGCCGTATTGCTGGCGTTGCTTTTGTTCGGACCTTGGATATTGACCACATTAGTGGACTTTACGTATAACATTCTGGACAATTTGTACAAATATATAGGTTAGGCTGAAAGCTATGAACATGGTGTTACAGAGTTTTCCTGTTTTTCTGCTGATTTTTTGTCGGATTGCCTCGTTTTTTGTAGTAGCGCCTATTTTTTCAACCCGAGGAGTACCTAATATCTATAAGGTTGGAATTTCAGGATTTCTAGCTTTGGTCGTGTATCTTACCTACGGTACACATCAACAGGTACCGACCGATGTTGCATATGTGCTGTTAGTAGGTCGCGAAGTGCTGATCGGGTTGCTGTTGGGGTTTACTGCATATCTGTTTATGACAGCGATCCAGACCGCAGGTTCATTTATTGATCTACAGGTAGGTTTCGGGATGGCCAGCGTGTTTGATCCCATGACAGGAGCTTCAACGCCTTTAACGGGGAATTTCAAGTTTGCCATAGCTGTATTGTTCTTTTTAAGTATAAATGGGCACCATCACCTGCTGAATGCAATCTTATATAGCTATGATTGGGTGCCGCTGACAAATGATTTTTTTGTGAAACTGTATGGCGGCAGTGTGACTGAATTCTTGGTACGCTCCTTTGCGGAATCATTTTTGCTGGCCTTCCAAATTGCTGCTCCCATTGTAGTGGCTACTTTTCTAACGGATGTGGGACTTGGCTTTTTAGCAAAAACAGCGCCTCAGTTTAACATTTTTGTCATTGGTGTACCGCTTAAAATTATTGTGGGATTGTTCATGTTGCTGCTTCTCATGCCAAGTTTTGCTTTTATATTCGAAAAATTGTTTTCTGTGATGTTCGAATCCATGCGCAACTTATTGGATATTATGGGCACCCGCCCTTAATGTCTGGTCTGGAGGAACGTAGTTTGTCATTTAAATATGCTATGAACCTGCAGTTGTTCTCAGGGGAAAAAACGGAAAAAGCTACACCCAAAAAGAAACAGGATGCACGACAAAAAGGGCAGGTTGCCAAAAGTATGGAATTGCCCGCCTCTGGTGTCCTGCTGGCTACGTTTTTTTGCCTTATGATGTTCGGCGGGTATTTTAAGGATCATGCGGTCCGCTTGTTTCGGGATATATTTATGAATCGCCTCAATATGGAGGTAACACCAAACACAACGCTGCTGATGATGGGTGAGTATGGCGTGCAAATCATAATTATGCTAGCTCCTATTTTTATTGGGGCTATTGTTATCGGGATAGCGGCGAATTACATGCAGATCGGTTTTTTATTAACCGGAGAGGGCATTACGCCCAAGTTTAGCAAGATTGATCCGATTAAAGGATTCAAAAATATTTTTTCCATGAGGTCATTGGTAGAATTTCTGAAATCAGTTTTAAAGATGACTGTGATCGGTTATCTGGTATACAGCGTACTCTGGAAAACAAAGGCTGACCTACCCAAACTGGCTGAAATGTCCGGCGATCAAATGTTGAGTTTTACGGCTTCATTAACGATGGAACTGGGACTTAAAATTGGTGTGGTACTGTTCATTTTAGCGGTATTGGATTATATGTATCAACGCTATGAACATGAGAAAAACCTGAGAATGTCCAAACAGGACATCAAGGATGAGTACAAGAAAATGGAGGGTGACCCGCTGATCAAAGGGAAAATCCGCGAGCGGCAGCGCCGTATGGCCATGCAGCGTATGATGCAGGAAGTTCCTAATGCAGATGTCATCATCACCAACCCTACGCACTTTGCTGTGGCTTTGAAATATGACGGTTCGGAGATGGAAGCCCCTCAGATTATTGCGAAAGGGCAAGATTACGTAGCACTCCGAATTAAGGAAATTGCCAAGCAAAACGGCGTTATAACGATGGAAAACAAGCCGCTGGCGCGGGCGCTGTTTCAAAGAGCCGAAATCGGGGATGCGATACCAGCTGACCTGTTTCAGGCCGTTGCCGAAGTGCTGGCGTATGTATATAAATTAAAAGGTAAAGTGAAATAAAGGGATCGGAGGCCTAGAGACCCATGAAAATAAAAGAAATAACTGTCCTTGCAGGCGTCATCGGCATCGTTCTTATGATGATTCTCCCGATCCCTTCATGGCTGCTCGATATTTTACTCGTCATCAATATATCTATTGCTTTGATGATTCTACTTGTTTCTATGAACACGAAGGAAGCTTTACAATTCTCTATTTTTCCTTCATTGCTGCTTATCACCACATTGTTCCGTTTGGCGCTTAACATTTCCACGACCAAACTCATTTTAGGTGAGGGACATGCAGGGGAAGTCGTGGCTACATTTGGTAGCTGGATTGCAGGCGGACAAATTGCGGTCGGTTTTGTGGTCTTCCTGATTCTCGTGGTCGTGCAGTTTATCGTTATTACCAAGGGCTCTGAGCGGGTTGCTGAGGTAGGCGCACGCTTTACATTGGATGCGATGCCGGGTAAACAAATGAGTATTGATGCTGACCTCAATGCGGGTCTGATCAACGAGCAGCAAGCCCGTGAGCGGCGCAGCAAAATCGAACGTGAAGCGGATTTTTACGGAGCGATGGATGGTGCGAGTAAATTCGTTAAAGGTGATGCCATCGCCAGTATTATCATTTTGATTATTAACCTGGTTGGCGGTTTTATCATTGGTATGGCCGTTCAAGGAAAGGGATTCCAAGAGGCACTGTCGACTTATTCTGTTCTCACCATCGGTGACGGACTGGTTAGCCAGATTCCTGCACTGCTCATATCTACGGCGTCAGGCTTGATTGTTACGCGGGCTACATCGGATGGAAACCTGGCAGAGGACTTGACCGGACAGCTTTTCTCTTATCCAAAATTGATCTACATTGTGGCTGTCACGATTGCATTATTGGGCTTCTTCACGCCAATTCATATCATTACAACCCTTCCACTGGCCGTTCTGCTATTTTTCGCGGCCCGCAGGATGCAGGGCAATATGGAACGCAAGCAAATAGCCGATGAACAGCTGGAAGAGGAACAACAAATTGAGGAGGTACGTAGTCCGGAAAGTGTCATTAATTTGCTTCAGGTTGATCCGATTGAGTTTGAGTTCGGATACGGGCTGATTCCACTGGCCGATACACAGCAGGGCGGGGATTTGCTGGATCGGATTATCATGATTCGCCGTCAATGCGCCTTGGAGTTGGGTTTAGTTGTACCGGTCATTCGGATACGGGATAATATTCAGCTCAAGCCTAACGAATATGTAATTAAAATTAAAGGCAATACGGTAGGCGGCGGAGAACTGCTGCTGAATCATTATCTGGCTATGAGCCCGGGATATGACGACGATTCCATTACAGGTATCGAAACTACAGAACCGGCCTTCGGATTGCCTGCGCTCTGGATTGATGAGAACACCAAGGATGTTGCGGAACTATCAGGCTATACCGTAGTTGATCCACCTTCAGTCGTAGCTACTCACTTAACGGAAACGATCAAGAAACATGCTCATGAGTTGCTTGGCAGACAGGAAACACGTTCGTTGGTCGACAATCTCAAAGAAAATTATCCAGTGCTGGTGGACGACCTTATTCCTTCCGTGCTGGCAATTGGAGATGTACAAAAAGTATTGGCCAAGCTGTTGAAGGAAAAAATTTCAATACGAGATATGGTTACTATTTTCGAGACACTGGCTGATTACGGTACTTATACAAAAGATCCCGATGTGCTGACTGAATATGTACGTCAGGCGTTGTCCCGTCAGATTACACAGCAGTTTGCTCAGCAAGGTGAGACGTTGCGTGTCATTACCGTAGGACCGGGACTGGAGAAGAAAATTGCTGAAAGTGTGCAACAATCGGAGCAAGGAAGCTATTTGGCCCTTGATCCGGTGTCAACGCAAACCGTGTACCAGAAAATGATGGAGCAAATCAATCGTCTCATTCAATCCGGACAGCAGCCGATCGTATTAACGTCACCGACGATTCGTATGTATTTGCGGCAAGTGATGGAACGGACAATGCAGGATGTCCCGGTGCTGTCGTATAGTGAACTGGAGCCGAACGTTGAAATTCAAAGTGTCGGGGTGGTGAACTTATGAGAGTGAAACGATATGTAGTGGATAACATGCCGGAAGCCATGCTGCAAATCAGGGGTGACTTAGGAACGGATGCCGTCATTTTAAGCACGAAGGAAATCAAGGCCGGCGGTTTTATGGGAATGTTCAGTAAAAAGAAAATCGAAGTGGTCGCTGCGGTAGAGGAGAAGCAACCTCAAAAGCCTCAGCGGATTGCAACACCACGACAACAGTCTTTTCCTATAGCAAAGGAACCTGAGCAGCCGGAGGTGCCATCGGCGCCTGTAGTTCCCAGACAAGCCGCTCCAGAAGCTTACCGACGGGTAACGCAGATGACGGGCGGTTCCAGAGAGGGAATGGCTGATTTAACAGCCGGCTCGGAACAAACGGCATCAGCCTCAGAGCATTCATCAGCGGGGTCTGATCATAGTCCGGAAACAATAGCTCAACTCCTGACGAATGAAGCCTTGCTTTCGAACATGGAAAAGTCCAATGAACTATTGAAGCAACCAATGGAATCAAGGGTTCCAGACAAGAGCGGCGTAGCAGAAAATAAGGCTCTGCTCAATGAATTACGGGAAATGAAAGCTATGATGACCCGCTTTTCCCGTAACTCCTCGCTGGAAAGTACTTGGCCGGAGCCGCTGCAAGAGATTTGTGAACGATTGTTGGAACAGGAAGTGGAGCGTGATCTGCTGGAGTATTGGCTCGAACGAGTATATGAGCGACGTAGTGAGCACCCTTTTGTTCCAGAGTCTTTTGATTGGGAACAAGCTCTTCGTGAAGAAGTAGCCGAATTTATTCGGACAAGACTGGACAAAGGCATCTCAAAAGATACCAAAATTGTGTATGTGGCAGGCCCTACGGGGGTGGGGAAAACGACGACCATTGCCAAGCTGGCAGCAGAGCAGTTGTTTAAGCATCATCGCAAGGTTGGATTTATTACTTCTGATACGTATCGTATTTCAGCCGTTGAGCAACTGCGTACATATGCTACGATTTTGAATGTACCGCTTGAGGTTGTGCAATCTCCCGGGGATGTTCACAGAGCCATTCAGCGTCTGGAGCATTGTGACCTGATCCTCATGGATACTGCGGGACGAAACTATCGGAATGAGCTGCTGGTTTCCGAATTGCAAAGCCTGCTTTCACCTATTAAGGAAAGTGAGACGTATCTGGTACTCAGCATGACGTCCAAAAGCAAGGATATGCTCAATATCACCGGCCATTTCAGTAAGTTCGGTCTTGGTAAGGTTGTATTTACGAAGATGGATGAGACAGGTAGCTGTGGAGGAATGTTTAATCTATTGCATCATTTTCCGATGCAGCTGGCCTATATCACTAACGGACAAAATGTTCCTGACGATCTTCTTCATCCAGATACCGAAATGGTGACAAGCATGCTGCTCGGAGCCAAAGCATTATCAGGAGATAGCGGAGATTTGATATGAGTGACCAAGCCCAATCACTTAGACAGATGGTTTCAGCCTTGGATAAATTCCGATTGCCTCCACGTGATCGCCAGGCGAAAATTGTAACGGTCACCAGCGGTAAAGGTGGGGTAGGCAAATCCAATTTTACGCTCAACTTTGCTTTGGCCCTGCAATCCCTTGGTCGAAGGGTACTTGTATTTGACGCTGATATTGGTATGGCCAACATTGATGTGTTGATGGGGGCCAACTCACAATACAATCTTCTTCACCTGCTAAAACGTGAAAAATCAATTGATGAAATTATTCAAACGGGTGTAGGGGGTCTGCCTTATATTGCCGGAGGATCGGGCTTGAGCGAGCTGTTTTCGCTATCAGATGATGATCTGAATTATTTTGCCGATGAAGTGGAAAGAATGGCGGCAAATATGGATTATATTTTGTTTGACACGGGTGCGGGTTTGTCCAAAGAAAACCTTAAATTCATCATTTCAGCTGACGAATGTATAGTTATAACCACACCGGAACCGACGTCCTTGACAGATGCTTATGCGCTAATCAAAGTCGTGAGCGGGTTGCAAAGGAATACGGTATTCAAAATTATAGTCAATCGTGCCGATAACGATAATGAGGCCCGTCAAGTTGCCGATAAGATTGCACTTGTTGCAAGACGCTTTTTGGAGATCGATATCCCGTTGCTTGGACATATCAGTGATGATACTCATGTCATGCAGGCAGTCAAAAGGCAAGTGCCTTTCTGGGTTGCCTTTCCGGGATGCGCGGCCTCCAGAGATGTATTGAATCTGGCTCACCGTTTTGCAGCAATGCCGCAGGCTCAGCAATCTAGTACATTGAGCGGAATTAAAGGTTTTATGCAAAAATGGCTGCGACGTTCTGTACATTGATTTTGATGAGAGGAAACAGAGGTGTTTAACATGTGTGCTTACCGGGTGCTGGTTGTAGATGATTCGGCCTTTATGCGCAAAATTATTTCAGATTTAATTGTAAGGGATGAGTCGTTCACCATCGTAGGTACAGCTGCCAACGGCAAAGAAGCTGTTGAGAAAGTGAAGGAGTTACAGCCGGATCTGGTTACCCTGGATGTCGAAATGCCTGAAATGAATGGGCTTGAAGCATTGCCATTGATTATGGCAGCCCATCCGTTGCCTGTCATTATGCTGTCTGGCATTAATGAGCAAGGCATGAAGGAGACCATCATGGCTCTGGAGGCAGGAGCTTTCGATTTTATAAGAAAGCCATCTATATCTCATGCGCAAGACATTGGGCAGGTGAGCAAGGCGCTGCTGGAGCAGATGCATACCGCTATGCAAGCAGTGCGCAGCCGTATGGAGCGTAAGGAAGCGAATGAGCGCAAAGCAGCGCTGGAGCATGAGAATAAAATGCCACTGGAAAACCCTCCAGAGGGACAGGCTGTGACAGAGAAACGAGTGGAAGTACCAACAGAGAAGACCCGTATTACTCCGCCAGTTTCTCCACCTGCTACATCGGTGCAGCCGAAGCGAGATGCTGTCAAGCCCGTCCAGGCCGCTGCCAAGCCAGAAACAAAACGGGAGCAGTCAGAAACACCTGTGACTGGTGAGCGCAAAGGTCAATCCTCGGCTCAGCCGAGCAAACCAGCGAAAGCACCTGCTGCGCAGCCGAAGCAGGAACCGACCAATGATACGGAACGAAAGCATAGGAAACTGAATATTTCCGGTACGGCTGCTGCCAAATCGTTGCAGGGTACGGACAAGGCAGGACTGGTTAAGCCGGAGCACCGGAAGACCGTAACTTCATCGGCTTCTTCCACTCCTTCGACGGCTGCGCTTCCGGTAACGGCACCTGCAATCCCGACTGCACCCAATGGGCTGTCTTTTAAAAAAGGTGTGCATACACCCAACTTTCGCAAGCTGGTAGCGGTTGGATGCTCTACAGGTGGCCCGCGGGCGCTGAAGACGTTGCTGGAGCGCATTCCTGGGGATTTTCCCGCCCCCATCGTCATCGTTCAACATATGCCTCCTAACTTTACTCGCTCGCTGGCGCAACGACTGAACACGTTGAGCCCTCTCCGAGTAGTGGAGGCAGAGCAGGGAATGACGCTGGAGACCGGTACCGCCTACATCGCTCCAGGAGGATATCAGTTAAGAGTTGTGTCAGGAGCGGGCGGTAAATACACCGTTTCACTGAAGACGGAAGAAGCTCGTAATGGTCACCGTCCTTCTGTAGATACGATGTTCGAATCCTTGCTCCCGTTAACCTCGCTGGAACGGCATCTAGTGTTGTTGACTGGCATGGGAAGCGACGGAGCTAAGATGATGAAAAAGCTTTATGATGCTGGGGTACAGTCCACATTTGCTGAAAATGAGGAAACTTGTGTCGTGTACGGAATGCCCCGCTCAGCAGTAGAGTTAAAATGTGTGCGCCACCTTCTGCCTATGCAGGAGATCGCCCCTAAGCTTGTACAAGTTGTGAAATAATCGGAGTGTAACTCATGGAGGAGGTGTCTCACAATGGACATGAACCAATATTTAAACATGTTTATTGATGAGTCGAATGATCATCTGCAATCTCTTAACGAAAATATGCTTCAACTGGAAAGCAATCCTACAGATCTAGGCATAGTTCAGGTGATTTTCCGTTCTGCCCATACCCTCAAAGGAATGGCTGCTACGATGGGGTTTGAAGATCTGGCTTCGCTCACTCACCAAATGGAAAACGTTCTTGATCTGGTACGTAACAATAAGCTGGCGATGCATGAATTTATATTCGATACCTTATTCAAGGGATTGGATGCTCTGGAGTCCATGGTGCAGAACATTACAGAGGGCGGCGATGGTAAAGCGGATGTTTCCTCTATTGTAACTTCACTGCAGTCCATCGTGAGCGGTGATTTCCAAAAGTCTGGTACGGATGCTGTTTCAGAGGATTCTTCATCCAAAAAAGTGGAACGCAGCGATAGTGCTGGGCTTGTTCTGGATCAATTTCAGTATTCTGTACTGGAGCAATCTATTTCCGAGGGACATCGTGTTCACTATATACAAGTGACAATCAGCTCAGATAGCCAACTGAAGGCGGCACGTGCTTTTATGGTATTCAACACGCTGGAAAATTCCGGTGAAATCGTGAAATCCTATCCGTCCGTACAGGATATTGAGCAGGAGAAATTTGAACAAAGCTTCTCGTTATATTACATAACGCAGAAAGAAGTCGGGGAGCTGGAAAAGGAAATCGCAGGTATTTCCGAAATCGAAACTGTCTCCGTAGTACAGCTGGATCAGGAATCTCTTAAACAAATGAGCGAAGTTACTGCCGGACTGGTAGAGGCTGCTGCGGTGCAGGAGGCTGTTGCCGTACAACAATCCGCTCCATCCCAGCCGCAGTCTCCAACTGCGGCCTCTGTTGCTAAGCCAGCTGCAGCTAAAGCACCAGCAGTCAAAGCAGCTGCACCTACACATAACCGTACTATCCGTGTAGATATTGAACGTCTGGACGTACTGATGAATTTATTCAGCGAGTTGCTCATTGACCGGGTACGGTTGGAGCAGCTGGCAAGTGAAGCTTCCAATCCGGCACTGACAGAAACGGTAGAGCATATGAGCCGTGTGAGCAGCGATTTGCAAAACGTCGTGCTTAAATTGCGGATGGTTCCGGTCGACACTGTTTTCAACCGTTTTCCACGCATGGTGCGCGATCTGGCCAAATCACTGGATAAAAAACTGGATCTGCTTATTACTGGTGCAGAAACTGAAATGGATCGCACCGTTATCGACGAAATTGGCGATCCTCTGGTGCATTTGCTCCGTAACTCCGTGGATCATGGAATTGAGTCAGTAGCCGACCGTATTGCCGCTGGCAAACCAGAGACAGGAACGGTGCAATTGCGTGCCTTCCATAGCGGAAACAACGTATTTATCGAGATCGAGGATGACGGGAACGGCATTAATCGTGAGAAGGTACTGAATAGCGCTATCTCCAAAGGGATTTTGACAGAAGAGCAGGCAGCCGTCATGACCGACGAGGAAGCCTATCAGGTGCTGTTTGCTCCGGGCTTTAGTACAGCGGCGGTTATTTCCGACGTATCAGGACGCGGTGTTGGTCTGGATGTTGTTAAATCCAAAATTACCGCTTTGGGTGGCAATGTTACCGTTCACTCTACCTTGGGGAAAGGCACCAACTTCTCTGTACAATTGCCTCTGACCCTGTCCATTATTGCAGCGATGATGATACAGATTGGCTCTGAAAAATATGCAATTCCTTTGTCCTCCATTGTGGAGACCGCGATCGTCAAACGGACACAAATTCGTTCGGTACATGGTAATAAAATGATCGCTTTCCGCGATTCCCATATCCCGCTTATCTCCTTGAGTCAGCTGTTTGAGGTGCCGGACTTCAATGAAGATGAAGAAGAAGAGACTGAGGTCGTGGTAATCCGCAAGGGAGACCGTCTGGCAGCACTTTCTGTGCAGGACTTTTTGGGGCAAAGTGAAATTGTCCTTAAAAATTTGGGCAAGTACCTTCCAAACATTCAAGGAATTTCAGGCGCCACGATTTTGGGTGACGGTCAGGTTGCTTTGATCATTGACCCGAATGTTTTCATTAAATAATGTCTTCATTAAAAATGAAAGAAATGTGAGATTGCTGACATCAATAAGGAGGGTTTTTAGACATGGGAGAAGAAATTAAAGTTATCGTATTTAAGCTTGGTGAAGAGGAATACGGTGTCGAAGTAGAAAAAGTCCAATCTATTGAACGCATGGTGCCGATTACACGGGTTCCGAGAACATTCGATTTTGTTAAAGGCGTATTCAACATGAGAGGCGTAGTCATCCCGGTTATTGATCTTCGCGGCCGCTTTGGATTGCCTGAAGCTGAATATACGGATCAAACCCGTATCATTATCGTTGCAGTAGGTGAGATGCAAGTCGGCTTTATCGTTGATTCGGCGAATGACGTTATTGACCTGAATACCGACAACATCGAGACACCACCGGAAGTGATTGGCGGAGTCAAGGCTAAATACCTTCGTGGAGTTGCTAAAATCGGTGAAGAGCGTCTGCTGATTATGCTGAACTTGTCCGAAGTCCTGAATCGAAGTGAAATGAACCAACTGGAAGGTTTAGAGGACTAATATATGGAGAATCTTAGGAATCTCGAAGACTTCAAGTTGGATGTTTTGAAAGAGGTTGGCAACATTGGCTCGGGGAACGCTGCTACAGCGCTCTCCCGGCTTCTCAATAAACCGATTGATATGGGTGTGCCCAAAGTACAGATGCTGCCCTTTGAGGAAATTGCTGATAAAGTCGGTGGGGATGAGCAACTTGTTGTTGCCGTATTTTTTAGGGTCGAAGGGGAAGCACCCGGCAATCTATTTTTTATATTGCAGCCCCAGGCGGCTAAAAGTCTTCTTTCCCGTCTGGCGAGCATTCCTTCAGATGACGAAGACAGCTTTAACGAAATGGAGCATTCAGCCCTATCCGAGATTGGAAATATTTTAGCGGGCTCATACCTGTCCTCGCTGGCGGATTTCACACGTTTGTCTATGTATCCGACAGTCCCTGCGCTGGCTTTGGATATGGCGGGAGCAATTCTCAGCTACGGACTGCTCCAATTTGGGCAAATGGGGGATGCGGCTTTATTGATTGACACATCGTTTCTGGAAGGACAGAATCAGATTGAGGGTCAATTTTTCCTTATTCCTGATCCAGAATCGTTCGGGAAAATTTTTAGATCGTTAGGAGTCCCGATGAACGATGATTGAGGAAAAAAGCATCATTAAAGTCGGCATGGCAGACTTAAATGTAACCAGCAATCCGAATTCGATTCGCACGACAGGACTTGGCTCCTGCGTCGGATTGACCCTCTACGACCCTCATTTGAAACTGGCAGGCATGGCACACGTGATGCTACCGTCCTCGGATATTGCACGTGAAGGGCAATTGAACATTGCCAAATACGCGGATACAGCATTGCCAGAGTTATTTGAGCGGATGCTGAAATTGGGAGCCGAACGCCGCAGACTGATTGCCAAAATGGCAGGCGGAGCACAGATGTTCGCCTTTGCCGGTAGTGGAGATACCATGCGGATTGGTCCCCGCAACGTAGAATCATGTAAGGAAATGCTTGTAGATCTTGGTATTCCTTTAATTGCAGAGGATACTGGCGGTAATTATGGACGAACGATTGAATTGGACTGTGAAACCGGCGTTTTGAATATTCGAAGCGTACAAAAAGGTGTAAAGGAATTATAATCATGTTATTTGGCAGCTTACGCATTAATCTTTGGTCTGGAGTAGTCGGATTTTTTCTGACTTTTGTGTTGTCCGTTGGCAGCAATCTGCTGACCACGAGCTTAATTCGTGGCTTGATCGCCTTCGTTTTTTGGTTCCTACTTGCATTTGTGCTGCGCTGGACACTTGGTGTTGTAGCGCGGCCAGATCTGGGGAATGCCCAAAGCCGGGCAAGCTCTCAGGTAGATGGCGTAGGTGAGAATCTGGACCTGACGACACCAGACGAAAATGAAAATCTGAATGAATTGCTGAAACCGAAGCCAGAGCAGACGGACGGGGGAGATCATGGTTTCGCACCTTTAAACCCGCCTAAGCTGGTTTCCAACAAGAACCCTGAGGAATTGGCCAAGGCCGTTCGTCACCTGACAGACAAATAAGGAGGGTGAAGCCGATGAACGAGCGAAAAGCCGCTCATTTAAACCATTCCGAGCTGTGGGAGCAATGGAAAGAACACGGTGACAAGGAAGCAAAAAAGCAGTTAATTGAAAAGTATCTTCATATTGTGGAGTATGTGTCAGGTCGGCTTGCAGTAGGCTTACCTAAAAATGTATCCAAAGACGACTTGGCGAGTAACGGTGTCATGGGTTTGATTGATGCTTTGGAGAAATTTGACTATGGACGTGGTTTACAGTTTGAGACTTATGCTTCTTGGCGTGTTCGTGGAGCGATTTTGGATGGTCTTCGTCAAGGGGATTGGGTTCCTCGTTCAGTTAGGGAAAAAGCGAAAAAAATTGAAGATGCCTACCAGCATTTGGAACAGAGGTATTTGCGTACGGTGAGCGATGAAGAGATGAGCCATTATTTGGACGTCTCCGAGAAAGAGTTTCAAAATATGATTCAGGAAGTTGCTGTTATGTCGATCGTCTCACTGGAGGACCCGATCCGCGAAGAAGAGTCGGAAACACGGCTTTCCCTTTTGGTGGACGAGAAGGCGAAAAATCCGGATCATAAAGTCAATGAATTTACACTTCGTGATGCCCTTGCACAAGGCATTGACAAATTGACTGAAAAAGAGCGTATCGTTGTTTCTTTATTGTATTACGAGGATTTGTCGCTCAGCGAAATTGCTGAGGTCATGTCGCTCTCCCCATCGAGAATTTCACAGTTGCACTCCAAGGCAATATTACGCCTGAGAGCGACATTGGACAAACAACGGGATTTGTTAATGCGTAAAGATTAACGTACAGGAGGTTACAGTAACAGTTAAACGGAAGGAGGACCCTTGTGGAGAAGCAATATGCTTTGGACCAGTTTTTAAAAGTGGTTGTCTCACCTGACAAACAAACCGCCTATTTGGAGTTTGCCAAACGTGAGGAAGGCTTTAACTGTTCTGTGGAAGAACTGGAGCGTTTTCTGAGCAGCCAGAAAATATCTTATGGTTTAATTACTGATGCGATTCATACATTTGTGGCACGTCCGGAAGATCATTTCTTCACCAAATTATTGATTGCTCAGGGAAAGCAGCCGATCCATGGCAAAGACGGAAAAATTAATCTGGCCGAAATCGTGACCGGAGATTATACACATAAGCCGCTCGAAACCGTTGATGGCCGGGTGGACTATAAAGAATTAACTCGTTTGCGAAATGTAAAGCGTGGACAGCTGATTGCCGAACGGGTTGAGCCTCTGCCGGGTGTACCGGGTATTGCTGTAACCGGGGAGGAAATTCCTTTTCTTCCGGGTAGAGAGGCCCGCTTTAAGATTGGAAAAAATGTAGTGATTCATCCGGAAGGTATTGCGATGTATGCGGCTATTGACGGATTGGTGACTACAACTGAAAAGGGCAAGCTTAATGTATTCCCTGTATATGAAGTAAACGGAGACGTGGATTATGGTGTTGGTAACATTGATTTTGTTGGAACCGTCGTCATTCGTGGAAATGTATTGACAGGTTTTCGTATTCGGGCTGCTGGCGACATCCGTGTAATCGGTGGTGTGGAAGGTGCTGAACTGGAAGCAGAAGGTTCGGTGGAAATCAGTGGCGGCATTATTGGATACCATAAGGGCTATGTGAAAGCAGCACAAAATGTGAAATGCTCCTTTATACAGGATGGTAACGTCATTGCGGGAGGCGATATTCTCGTATCCCAGAGCATTATGCATTCCCAGATTAAAGCGAGCAAAAATGTAATTTGCGAGGGGACAAAAGGACTCATCGTGGGTGGCAATGTACAAGCAGGTGAAAAGGTAGTGGCGCGTACCATCGGTAACACGATGTCCACAGCTACCATTATCGAAGTGGGCGTGCTTCCAGAACTGCGGGATGAGCTGACAGAGCTGCGCGCACGTTTGAAGCAGCAGACAGACAGTCAGGATAAAACCAATAAGGCCCTCACTATATTGGATCAGCTAGCTGCCACTGGACAGCTTGCACCTGAAAGAATGGCCATGCGAATCAAGCTGACATCTACTAAAAAATCTAATGAGCATGAGCTTATGGAAACCAAGTCCAGGATGCTGGAAATCGAACGAACTTTGGAAGATACGAGCCGTGCACGGGTAGAAGTAAAAAATATAATTTACGGCGGCTCTAAAATAGTTATCGGCAGATATACGAAATTTATTAAAGATTCAGTGGAAAGAATGGCGTTTTATTATCATGAGGGAGACATCAGCATGTCCTCTTATGTATAATTTAGTATACAGATTCTAACTCAACATTGTATTTCTTGGAAGACATACACGGATGCTCAATCGGAAAGGGCGTGGTCCAATGAGCTTGAAAGCTGTTGAATTGCAAATTGCCGTACCCCGTACCAGTGAAGCAGGTAGATACCAAAGTGATTTCCATCAGCGGCCGATGAATGACCAGGCACTGCTAGGACAAAAGAACGTGCTGGAGACAGAGAACTTGCGTCAGCGAAGCAGTGCGGTAGATGAGTCTGCAGAAGCATTTGTCGATGAACGGCAAACAGGAGCTCAGGGCAGGGAATCTTCGCAGCAGAGCCGTTCCCAATCTGGTGAGAACGAGCTGCCTAAAGAGCATCCGGCAGAGCATCCGTATAAGGGACACCATATTGATTTTTCGCTCTGATTTACAACAGGTGGAGGAGCATAATTAAAGGAGACGATGGGCAGTGGACCAACCATGGATTTATATTGTTCTGCTGGGCATTGCAGCTGTTGTCTACGCCCGGCTGCTGCCTAAGCGTCAGCCGGATCGGGGAACAGAAGAGGCCGTCGTCCAAAAGGTCGAGGCCACACTGGAGCAATACATGGCCGATATTGAAAGCGATAATGACGAGCTGATTGAACTCGTATCTGGTATGAAGCAGGAATACGCAGTGAAGCAGGCAGCATTACAGGAGCAGGTAGCTGAGCTCCGAAACCGCATCGTCGAGCTTGAGCGACAGGCTGTGCTTGCTGCGGCCTCTGCGCAGGTGGAGCCTACATCTGGGGGAATACGCTATACAGGTATTTCTCAACAGGCAGCGACTGCTTATGACCAGTTTCACAGACCGCAGTCCACAATGCCCTTACAAGAAGAGCATCCTGTTTCGGACGCTCTCATCGTAGCCGGGGATGAGCAGACGGCGTTGCAAGAGCCTGAAACCGAACAGGCACCAGAATCCATCCGTGATCGTTATCAAGAGCTGTTTGCGCTCTATGAACAGGGGAAGTCGGTGGATTACATAGCCAAGCAATCAGGTATCCAGCGGGGCGAGGTACAGCTCATATTGCAACTGGCAGAACGGGAGGATCTGAAATGATCAAAAATCGTTCATTTATGCTAGGCATGGGTACCGGACTTGTAACAGGCGCATTGCTGCTGCAACTGGCGATGATCGGTCAGGGACAATCGCAGCCATCCTCAATAGATCCGAAAAACATGACCCGTGAGCAATTGGAGAAGGCGGCAGCCGGATTAAATCTTCAGATCAGTGACAGTTCTGATCCGAAGATGACAGAAGAGGAATGGCGGAATAAGGTTATCAAGGAAGGCAGCAAAACACCGACTGCACCCCAAAAGGCAAAACCAGCTCAAACGCCATCAACACCAAAGGTACCCGCGAACAGTACACCTTCGACTGCTTCTAAGCCTGCGGCCAGCACGTCTATAACGAAAAAACCGGATAATCCGCAAGTGAAAGATTCTGGTACTAAGACTACTCCAGCCGCCCCTAAGCAGCCTGCTACTCCGCAAGTGCAATATAGCATTGCATCGGGAAGTAATTTGAGAAGTGTGGCATCCGGCTTGGAGAAGGCGGGCATTGTTTCGGATGCCAGTGCGTTCGAGGCTGCGGCTAATGCTCAAAAAATCAATACCAAAATTCGTACCGGTACCTATCAGTTTGTCAAAGGTGAGGATTTCGGTTCTATCATTACTAAAATTACAAAGAAGCCGTCCAACTGACCAGTACGGGAAGTGGACGGCTCTTATCTTTTCTTAAAAGCTCGACGGACGGAAGTACCCAGGTTACTTTGTGCACGGATTCAACGATTGTCGAAAAGTTGGTTGCAACGATGCAAGTGTTATGGTATATTAATTGACGGTGTTAAAAACGCACGTCGGTTAATTTCGTGAAGGGTGCTTTCAACAGAAAGTCTTTATGAAAAATGATGTCGGCGGAGGACACACAAAAAACCAAACTTAGGAGGTGTGTGAAGATGGCAGTAATCTCCATGAAACAGCTTTTGGAAGCTGGGGTTCACTTTGGTCACCAAACACGTCGTTGGAACCCGAAAATGGATCGTTATATCTTCACTGAAAGAAACGGTATTTACATCATTGACTTGCAAAAGACAGTGAAAAAGGTTGAGGAAGCTTACAACTTCGTAAAAAGCATTGCAGCTGAGAATGGTACAATCCTGTTCGTAGGCACAAAGAAACAAGCGCAAGATTCCGTTAAGGAAGAAGCAGAACGCGCTGGTCAATTCTACATTAACCAACGTTGGTTGGGTGGAACGCTGACTAACTTCCAAACTATCCAAAAACGTATTGATCGTTTGAAACAGCTGGAATCTTGGGAAGAGGACGGCACATTCGCAGTTCTTCCTAAAAAAGAAGTTATCATCCTTCGCAAAGAAAAAGATCGTCTTGAAAAATTCTTGGGCGGTATCAAAAACATGAAGGGCCTTCCAAGCGCTCTGTTCATCATTGATCCACGCAAAGAACGTATCGCGGTTGCTGAAGCTCGTAAATTGGGTATCCCAATCGTTGGTATCGTTGATACTAACTGTGATCCAGACGAAATCGACTATGTTATCCCAGGTAATGACGATGCGATTCGCGCTGTTAAATTGCTGACTGGTAAAATGGCTGATGCAGTTATGGAAGCAAACCAAGGCGAAGAAACTACAGCATAATATTTCCGATAGGAAATACCTATACGAATTAAATGAAAAGGGTGGTTGGCAGGTGGATAACCTCTCACTACCCTTTTTTTAAGGAATAAAGCTCGTGTATACCACTGAAAATCAAATTTGGAGGGAAATAATATGGCAGTTAATGCTAGCGCAGTAAAAGAGCTTCGTGAAAAAACAGGCGCAGGAATGCTGGATTGTAAAAAAGCGCTTGAAGAAGCAAATGGTGATTTGACAAAAGCGATTGAAGTTCTGCGCGAAAAAGGACTTGCAGCTGCAGCCAACAAAGCAGGCCGTATTGCTACTGAAGGCGTTGTTGAATCCTACATTCATGCTGGCGGCCGTATCGGCGTACTGGTAGAAGTAAACTGCGAAACAGACTTCGTAGCTAAAACAGACCAGTTCAAAGATTTTGTGCGCGACATCGCTATGCATATCGCTGCATCGAACCCTCGTTATGTTCGTCGCGAAGAAGTGCCACAGGAAGAGATTGAAAAAGAAAAAGAGATCTTGAAAGCACAAGCTTTGAACGAAGGCAAACCAGAAAAAATCGTTGAAAAAATGGTTGAAGGTCGCATCGGTAAATTCTATGAAGAATTCTGCTTGCTGGAGCAATCTTTCATCAAAGATCCAGATAAAACAATCTCCACACTGATCAATGAGAAAATCAGTACGATTGGTGAAAACATTTCCCTACGTCGCTTTGTTCGTTTTGAGCTGGGTGAAGGTCTGGAGAAAAAAGAAGACAACTTCTACGAAGAAGTTATGTCTCAAGTGAAACAATAATTACCAACGAGCGGTAATTGAATATGGAAAAGCGGAAATGGAACACATCGGTGTTCCTTTTCTTGCAACAGGACACTTATCCTGTTACATAAAATATAAATGATATTGGAGGGTGATCATTTGGAAAAACCTGTTTTTAAGCGTGTAGTCCTGAAGGTTAGTGGAGAGTCGCTGTCAGGATCGAACGGTTACGGTATTGATGCAGATACGATTGCTTCGATTGCTCAGCAAGTCAAAGACGTTGTGGAACTGGGTGTGGAAGTTGCCATCGTATGTGGAGGCGGCAATATCTGGCGTGGTATCGCTGGAAGCGCCAATGGGATTGACCGGGCAACGGCGGATTACATGGGTATGCTGGCAACGGTGATGAACTCACTGGCTTTGCAGGATGCTTTGGAGCAAATTGAAGTACCTACACGTGTGCAGACATCCATCGCGATGCAACAAATTGCAGAACCTTATATCCGTCGTAGAGCTATCCGCCATCTGGAAAAAGGCCGGGTCGTTATCTTTTCGGCAGGTACAGGGAATCCGTTCTTCTCGACTGACACTACAGCTGCTTTGCGAGCTGCTGAAATTGAAGCCGAAGTGATTCTGATGGCTAAAAATAAAGTGGACGGTGTATATTCAGCCGATCCGTTTAAAGATAGCACAGCCGAGAAATATGAGCAGCTCACGTATTTGGATGTGCTCAATAAAAACCTCGGTGTCATGGATTCTACAGCTTCCTCGCTGTGCATGGATAACAATATTCCGTTAATTGTCTTTGCTATTACAGAGCAAGGTAACATTAAACGTGTCGTGCTGGGTGAGAAAATTGGTACGATCGTCAAAGGGAGTGTAAATTAATGCCACAATCCGTGAAAAAAAGCGCAGAAGAGCGCATGCAAAAAGCAATTCAGGCCTTGCAACGTGATCTTTCATCTTTGCGTGCAGGGCGGGCAACACCAGCTTTACTGGACCGTGTGCAGGTTGAGTATTACGGCGCAATGACTCCGGTCAACCAACTGGCGAACGTAAACACACCTGACAGTCGAACCTTGATGATTCAGCCTTGGGACAAATCCTCCTTGGCCGACATCGAGCGCGCTATCCAAAAATCGGATTTGGGTTTGACACCTTCGAATGATGGAAATACCATCCGTCTGAGCATTCCTGCTCTGACAGAGGAACGCAGAACTGAACTGGTGAAGATGACGAAAAAGAACGGTGAAGAAGCGAAGATCGCTATTCGTAACATCCGCCGTGATGCAAATGATGATATCAAAAAAATGGAGAAAAGTGATATTTCCGAGGACGAATCTCGTAAACATCAAGAAGATATCCAGAAAACGACCGATAAATTTATCGCTGAAGTGGATAAAGTTTTAGCTGCAAAAGAAAAAGAAATCATGGAAGTCTAAAAGAATGGCAGCCCCTCCCTTACGGTGGGGTTTGTCTCTTTTCAAGCCTGAGGCACATTTTCAGAGAATGCTGGAGGAACTGGAATGATCAAACGGGTTCGGTCTTGGTGGAACAGGGAACAAAATCAGCAAACACCGGCCATTTCAAAAGACAATATTCCGCAGCATGTTGCTGTCATCATGGATGGAAACGGCAGATGGGCCAAACGGATTGGAATGCCGCGGATTGTAGGGCATCAAAATGGAATGAAGGCAGTGAAACGCACAGCAATTGCGGCGGATGAACTGGGCATTAAGTATTTGACTTTGTTTGCTTTTTCGACTGAAAATTGGACGCGTCCAAAGGACGAAGTTGATTTTCTAATGCGATTGCCACAGGAATTCCTGGCTATTGAGCTGGATGAGCTGATTGAAAAAAATGTGCAGGTACGTATGATGGGAAACAAGGAGCTTTTACCTTCTCATACCGTTGAAGCGCTGACTGAAGCGATTCGGCGAACCGAACATAATACCGGACTTGTTCTTAATTTTGCATTAAATTATGGAAGTCGGCTGGAAATCACAGAATGCATGCAGACGTTGGGGCGTCAAATTGAGAGCGGGAAACTCAAATCAGAAGATATAACACCTGATATGATCGGAAACACGTTGCTTTCCAGTGATATGCCAGACCCTGATTTACTGATTCGGACAAGTGGTGAGCTTAGACTCAGTAATTTTATGCTCTGGCAGCTTGCTTATAGTGAGTTATGGTTTACGGATATTTATTGGCCTGAATTTAAGAAAGAACACTTATACGAAGCAGTGATCGAATATCAGCAAAGATCACGACGGTATGGCGGACTGAAGTAAATGGAGGATGAAAGCCGTTGAGACAGAGATTAATTACCGGTATTCTGGCAGGCGTATTCTTTTTGGCGATGGTCCTGTGGGGCGGCTTGGCCTACCATTTGCTTATTTTGGTGATGGCCCTAATCGGATTTTATGAGTTCGCACGAATGACGCAGGTATCTCCTTTTGGGGGTACGGCAATGCTCGGGTACGTGAGCATATTAGCTTTTGTATTCCCTTATCAACCTTTGGGTTTGCATTCACCGCTACCCTTTGCCAGCATGCTTTGGCTACTGATGATAGCTTTTATGGTCATTACAGTGGGGACGAAAAACAAAATCCCTATTCAAACGGTAGCTATGCTATTCCTTGGTACCGTTTATATAGGTTTTGGATTTTCGTATATTGCGGAATCACGTCATATGGAACATGGGCTGTTATGGACTTTTTTATTGCTGGCTTGTATTTGGGCAAGTGATGCAGGAGCTTATTTTGTAGGTAAATTGGCAGGGAGAACGAAACTATGGCCTGCGATTAGTCCAAACAAAACGGTCGAAGGATCCATCGGCGGGATTGTTTTAGCGTTGGTTATAGCTCTGCTATTCGCCGGATTGTCAGGAGGACTGCTGCCGTGGTCCAAAGCCTTCGGTATTGGCTTGGCCTGTGCGGTTGTGGGGCAACTGGGCGATTTGGTGCAATCTGCGTACAAACGAGTGTACGGCATTAAAGATTCCGGTAATCTGCTGCCAGGGCACGGTGGTATTTTAGACCGCTGCGACAGCTGGATTGTCGTTTTTCCATTTGTACATATGCTGATGCTGCTTCCATGAAACTTACCTGATGATTACAGTTTATGCTCAGGATTAATCTCTTTGCTGCTCACACCGCTTCATAAGAAGGATAAAACCAATAGCATAGCTGCCCTGAATAACAAACAATGAGCTCCTGGATAAAAGTGATTTTCAGGATAGGAAGGTGCATCATGAAAAGAATTACGGTACTCGGTTCAACCGGATCTATTGGAACACAAACGCTGGATGTGGTATCTATGCACCCGGATCAGTTTGTTGTTGAGGCTTTAGCGGGTGGTTCTAACATAAAGCTGCTTGCTGAACAGGCGCATCTTTATCAACCTAAAAAAGTGTCTGTCGGCACCAGGCAGCTGGCGGAAGAAATTCGGCCTTTACTGCCACCCGGTATGGAACTGCATTGGGGAAATGAAGGACTCGTTGAGCTGGCTGCAAACACAGAGGCAGATATGGTTGTGACGGCTGTAATGGGCAGTGTCGGATTGCACTCCACGCTGGCCGCGATTGAGGCTGGGAAGCAGATCGGTTTGGCCAATAAGGAAACACTGGTTACTGCCGGTCATCTGGTCACAGAGCGAGCTCGGGCGAAAGGCGTGCCGTTGCTGCCGATTGACAGTGAGCATTCAGCTATATTCCAATGCTTGAACGGTGAGCGCATGAAAGATGTGGCGCATATTACCCTCACGGCATCGGGCGGTTCTTTCAGGGATCTAACAAGAGAACAGCTTCGTGAAGTTACGGCGGAAGATGCACTTAAACATCCCAATTGGTCGATGGGCGCCAAAATTACGATTGATTCAGCAACGATGGTAAACAAAGGGCTGGAGGTCATAGAAGCCCACTGGCTGTTCGGGCTTGATTATGAGCAAATTCACGTATTGCTTCATCCAGAAAGTATCATTCATTCCTATGTGGAATTTCAGGATACGAGCATCGTTGCCCAACTGGGGAATCCGGACATGAGGGTACCCATTCAATATGCTTTGACCTACCCTGAGCGGATGAAGTCCCCGGCGAAGCCGCTGTCACTTGCTGAGGTGGGTAAGCTCCATTTTAAGGAAATGGACTTTCATCGTTTTCCTTGTTTAAGGCTTGCCTTCGAATGTGGTAAAATGGGTGGTACAGCACCAACCGCATTTAATGCAGCTAATGAGATTGCTGTTGCCCGTTTTCTGCGTGGAGAAATTTCTTTTCTGCATATTGAGGCTATTATTGAACGTGTGCTGGGGCGACATGTCAATGTGGCTAACCCTGATCTGTCTGCGATTGAAGCCTGTGATACTGAGACTCGTAGCATAGCTGCCGGGCTATAGGGCTGACTTGGGGTTGGAGAAGCGAAATGTGATTCTCTTGTGCAGGATTGGAGAATAATGATAATCTAGGAAGACAAACTCGATCTCATTGAAAGGGGAACGGAAACGATTGGAAACGATTCAAATAGTGTTGATGACGGTGCTCATGTTTTTCGTCATAGTGACGGTGCATGAATGGGGGCATTATTATTTTGCCAAACGCGCCGGGATTCTGGTACGGGAGTTTGCGATCGGTTTCGGTCCGAAACTGTTTTCTTATAAAAGAA
The DNA here is from genome assembly GCF_001705305.1 of Paenibacillus kribbensis. Taxonomy (GTDB): domain Bacteria; phylum Bacillota; class Bacilli; order Paenibacillales; family Paenibacillaceae; genus Paenibacillus; species Paenibacillus kribbensis_B. The sequence goes on along the minus strand of NZ_MCBP01000001.1, from coordinate 301,061 downwards.
ACGAGACGCGATTTACGCTACGTTTGTTGCCTTTCGGTGGTTTCGCCCGCATGGCGGGAGAAGATCCGGAGGTTAATGAAATCGAAGCCGGACAAACGATTGCTGTACGCGTAACGGACGGCGTCGTTAAAACCATTTATCTGGATCAACTGGATAACCGTAAAAATGTGATCCGTGGCGAAGTGTTGAATATTGATCTGGAAGAGGCGCTGACTGTAAAATTGGATGTGGATGGCGAAGATCAGCAATACACTGTACACCCGCAAGCGATGATGGTAACCAAAGGACAATCCATTCAAATTGCTCCGAAGGATCGACAGTATGGCAGCAAAACGGTGGGACAGCGTGCGATGGCTATTTTTGCTGGACCACTGATGAATTTTATTCTTGCCTTTATTCTGTTTGGTCTGCATATCCAGATGGTCGGGATACAAGTGGAGAACCCCACTTATGTTCAAATTAGTGAAATTACAGCGGGGATGCCTGCTGCCGAGGCTAATTTGCATAAGGGAGATATCATTGAATCGGTAAATGGTACTGCGATTGGTGCGAATGTTGAAAATTTGATCAAGCTGATTGCCGATTCTCAAGACAAGCCGATGAAGTGGAAGGTTCGCCGTGATAATCAAACATTTGATCTCACCATCACGCCTCGGGCAATGGAGGGGCAAAAGGGCGGTAAAGTAGGTATCGTGCCGGAACTTCCAAAACGCCAAGCAGGGGTTGGAGAGACATTTAAATTTGCCGGACAATCCATGGTAAGAACGACCGATATTATTTTCCAGGGATTTAGCCAGCTCATTCAACGCTTTTCTATTAATGATCTGGGCGGTCCTGTACGTACTTTTGAAGTGACGGGACAAATTGCCAAGCAGGGTATTGAGCAGTTAACGTATTGGACGGCTATTATGAGTCTCTATCTGGGGATTTTTAATTTGTTGCCTATCCCAGCGCTGGATGGTAGCAGACTTGTGTTCCTCGGTGTGGAGGCGGTAAGAGGACGTCCCATTGATCCGGGCAGAGAGGGAATGGTCCATTTTGTTGGTTTTGCGATGCTATTCCTGCTTATGATCGCGGTCACGTACAACGATATTTTACGCTTAATTAATGGTTAATTAGAGGCGGACTTATATAAAAATGGTCTGTATGGGAGGACATGCATTTCTATGTCGAACGATAAACAGTTTGTCGAGGAAATTACGCCACAGAGCGAAGATTTTTCCCGATGGTACATTGATGTTATTAAAAAAGCAGAGCTGATGGATTATTCCCCGGTTCGCGGGTGTATTGTATTCCGCCCAGACGGTTTTGAAATTTGGGAGCATATCAAGGAAGCCATGGACGTGCGTTTCAGAGAAACGGGTCACCGCAATGCTTATTTTCCAATGTTTATCCCCGAAAGCTTTTTCCAAAAGGAAAAAGAACATGTGGAAGGATTTAATCCTGAGCTTCCTTGGGTAACCGAGGCTGGCGGGGAAAAGCTGGAAGAGCGCCTTGCAATCCGTCCGACTTCAGAAACCATGATTGGACATATGTACTCCAAATGGATTCAGTCCTATCGAGATCTGCCTGTGCTTATTAACCAATGGGCTAACGTAGTACGTTGGGAAAAACGGACACTACCCTTCTTGCGCACAAGTGAATTTTTGTGGCAAGAAGGTCACACGGCTCATGAAACAGAGGAAGAAGCACGCGAAGAAACGATGAAAATGCTGGAAGTATATCGTGAGGTTATCGAAGAAGTTTTGGCTATTCCAGTTATTACTGGGCAAAAGACACCATCTGAAAAATTTGCAGGTGCGAAGGATACATTCTCACTGGAAGCGATGATGAAGGATGGGCGTGCGGTACAAGCTGGGACCTCTCACTATATGGGGACTAATTTTGCGGTTGCATTTGACATTAAATATTTGAGCCGTGAAAATAATCTGGAATTCGCACATACAACTTCATGGGGAACAAGCACACGCTTGATTGGTGCACTGATTATGGTCCATGGAGATGATCGGGGTTTGGCTTTGCCTCCTAAAGTTGCACCTACACAAGTCGTTATGGTTCCAATCGGACCGCCTAAGAAGCGTGATGCTGTGATCGCGCGTGCAGATGAACTGTTCGCTGAGTTGAAGCAAGCAGGTGTACGTGTGAAAATGGATGACCGCAGCGATGTAAGTCCAGGCTGGAAATTTAACGAATATGAAATGCGCGGTGTACCAGTACGTTTGGAAATCGGACCTCGTGATATGGAAAACGGTGTCTGTGTACTCGTATCTCGTATAAGTGGCGAGAAAAAAATTGTACAGCAGGACAACCTGGTAGAGGAAGTCCAAGCAATGCTCACACAGGTACAACAGGAAATGTATGATCGTGCGAAGAATTTTATGGAAGAAAACTTCTATTCCGTCGATACGCTGGATGAAATGAAGGCGCTCATGGAAGAAAAACGCGGCTTTACTTTAGCAGGCTGGTGTGGATCTGAGGAATGTGAAGACAAGGTCAAAGAAGTGACAGGCGCTACAAGCCGCAATATACCGTTTAAAACAACCGAGCAAAAGACCGCATGTCTGTGCTGTGGCAAACCAGCCAAGCATACTGTAGTGTTCGCACGGGCGTACTAATAAAGAAGTAAAGCAAACCCATTATACTCACTTCATTTTCTCTGCTAACAGTATAACTGTACGTGGCAATGCCCCGTAGGATTTATATTGTCGCGTTGGAGGGGTGAGGAGGGCTACGAAAAGCTTTTGCGGTCGGAGATGTTTTTGACGCAGAAGCTTTTCATGTTTTCGGAATGAGAGTTGAAGATGAGGAGACCGCTGTACACTATAAAGACAGCTAGAATAGCATCATTAGAAAATGGGGGGGAGAGCCATGGGCGGAGCTGAAGAAAAGAGAAAGCGGCTGGAACTGCTGATGAAACAGGTTGTGATGCCTGCGGGAGTGGTTGAACCTTATTTTTTGGACGGTTGGATTGATCAGGTGGAAATTAGCCGTACCAATAAGGACTGGAATATCATCATTGTCAAGGAGACACTGGTCCCCGCTCAGGTATATCGTACGTTTTGCATTCAGGTACAGGAAAAGATGAATCATATCGCTAAAATAACGTTTCGGTTTCATTATAGCGACCAGGTTCAACCTGGTGATATCATCGGCGAATACTGGAAGCTTTTTCTGGAGTGGGTCCATCGTGAAATTCCCTCTGTAAACGGTTGGATGAATCGGGCTGTGCATGAGTGGGAAGATGGATTGTTCATACTGACGATGAGCGATAGCATGTCGCTGGAGCTGGCGCGTAAAAAACAGATTGACCAAGCTATTATCAAATTTTATGACAAATATTTTGGACTCTCCATGCGCGTTAAAATTCAGGTCGGTGAAAGTAATCAGGAGGCTTTGCAACAGTTCCAAGAGAAGAAGATGAAAGAAGAACGCGAAGTTATTCAGAAAATGATGGAAAGTATGGAAACTGAAATGCCGCCTGTAGAAGAGGAAGAGGGAGATGTCCGACTTCAATTTGGATATGAAATCAAAGAACCGCCTGTTCCGATGCAGGATATTCAGGACGAAGAGAAGAAAGTTACTTTGCAGGGTACGATCTTCGGTCTGGATAGTAAAGAGCTGCGCAATGGCAGTACGTTGTTTATGTTCTATTTGACAGACTTTAGTGATTCCTTGCAGATGAAAATGTTTGCTAAAACAAAAGAGGATCTGAAGGTGCTCAGTCTGCTGGCTAACGGAAAATGGGTCAAAGTCCGTGGACGGGTAGAATATGATCGTTTTATGCAAATTCCCGAGCTGGTTATGATTCCTTCCGATCTGATTGAAGTACAGGCTCCGCCTACACGTAAGGATAACGCAGAGGAAAAGCGGGTTGAGTTCCATCTGCATACAAAGATGAGTGCAATGGATGCTGTAGCCTCGATTGATCAATATGTCAAAACAGCCGCCAAGTGGGGGCACAAAGCGATTGCGGTCACCGATCATGGTGGAGTGCAATGCTATCCTGATGCCGCCAAGGCAGCCAAGAAAAACGGAATTAAAATTATCTATGGCATTGAGGCCAATGTGGTTAATGATGCAGTTGAGGTTGTGATGCAGGCACAGCCGTTAAATCTGAAAGCAGCGACTTATGTCGTTTTTGATATTGAAACCACCGGATTGTCCGTCACACAAAATAAAATCATTGAGATAGCGGCTGTCAAAATGCATGAGGGCAAGGAAGTTGACCGTTATGCGACCTTTGTTAATCCGCATGAGCGTATTCCCTACAATATCCAGCAGCTGACCAACATTAACGATGAAATGGTCAAGGATGCACCGGACGTGGAACCGGTTATGAAGGAGTTCGTGGCTTTTGCTGGCGATGCTGTGTTGGTTGCCCATAATGCGAGGTTTGATGTTGGCTTCATCCAGGCAACGCTTCGAACGATGGGTTTGCCTGAAATGACCAATCCGGTACTGGATACGCTGGAACTGGCCCGCTTGCTTTTTCCAACCATGAAAAATCACCGCTTGAATACACTGACGGCCAAATATAAGGTTGCACTTGAAAGCCATCACCGGGCCATTGATGATACGGTTGCGTTGACAGAAGTGTTGAATGGTTTGCTGAATGATGCGGAACAAATTAAAGGTATGAAAATGCTTGATCGCCTGAACGACTATGTGGGGAAGGATTTATCGACCGCGCGTCCCTTCCACTGCTGCATTTATGCCCTGAATCCGGTTGGCAAAAAAAATCTGTACAAGCTGGTATCGATGTCTCATACCGAATATTTTAAGCGTGTGCCTTGTATTCCTAAATCACAATTGTCGGAAATGAGAGAGGGATTGCTTATTATTTCCGGCTGCGAAAAGGGAGAGTTTTTCGAGGCCGTATTGAACAAATCCGAGGAAGAAGCCGAGGAAATCGCACAGTTTTATGATGTGCTGGAGATCCAGCCTTTAACGATGTATATGCATCTGGTGGAAAAGCAGCTGGTAAGCGGACCTGACGCTCTGAAAACGGCCATACGTAAAGTATGCGAAATAGGAAAGCGGCTGGATAAGCCGGTTATTGCTACAGGCAATGTTCACTATTTGGAGACTCGCGATAAGCTGTATCGTGATATCACCATACACGGCATTACCGGGTTTAGCCCGCTAAAAGATATCCGTAAGCCGGATGCTCATTTGCGGACAACGGATGAAATGCTGGCAGAGTTCGAGTTTCTGGGTGAGGAAAAAGCTTATGAGGTAGTTGTGACCAACACAAACGAGCTGGCGGAGCGGTTTGAGGAACTGGAACTATTCCCTGACAAGCTGTTTACGCCATTGCTGGACGGAGCAGATGAGGAGATCCGTAATACATGCTATGAGACGGCTCAATCCATATATGGCGAATCCTTGCCTGAGGTCGTTGTAGCTCGTCTTGAAAAAGAATTGGAGCCTATTATCAAATACGGGTTCTCCGCTAACTATCTCATTTCCGAGCGTCTGGTTAAAAAGTCTAATCAGGATGGATACCTGGTAGGTTCACGGGGCTCTGTCGGTTCTTCTGTGGTGGCCACTTTCCTTGGTATTTCTGAGGTTAATCCATTGCCTGCCCATTATATTTGCGTTAATCCTGAATGCAGACACAGCGAATGGTTTTTGGATGGAAGTGTGCCGAGCGGGTTTGACTTGCCGGACAAGAACTGTCCGAATTGCGGTGGTAAGCTCAAGGGTGAGGGACAGGATATACCATTCGAAACGTTCCTTGGATTTAAAGGAGATAAAGTTCCCGATATTGACTTGAATTTCTCCGGAGAATATCAGCCTGTCGCGCATAACTATACGAAAGTGCTGTTTGGTGAAAAAAGTGTTTTCCGTGCAGGAACCATCGGTACGGTTGCCGAGAAAACGGCGTTTGGTTTTGCCAAAAAATATGAAGAGGCACATCATAAAAAATGGCGCGGAGCTGAGCTGAACAGGCTGGCTTCCGGCTGTACGGGTGTAAAACGGAGTACTGGACAGCATCCAGGCGGGATTGTAGTTGTTCCCGATTATATTGAGGTCGAGGACATTACACCGGTGCAATACCCGGCTGATGATACGAGCTCAGAATGGAAAACGACGCATTTTGATTATCACGCTTTTGATGCGAACTTGCTCAAGCTCGATATTCTGGGCCATGATGATCCGACCATGATGAGGATGCTTCAGGATTTGACCGGGGTTGACCCGACGACGATCCCCATGAACGATCCTAAAGTGATGAGCATGTTCAACTCCACGGAGGCACTCGGTGTATCACCACAGCAAATCCGCACACCTGTCGCAACCTACGGTGTACCAGAGATGGGGACAAAGTTTGTACGCCAGATGCTGGTAGAGTCGCAGCCGAGCTCTTTTGCCGATTTACTGCAAATATCCGGTTTGTCTCACGGTACGGGTGTATGGCTGGGGAACGCGCAGGAATTGATCAAAAACAATACCTGCAACATCAAGACCGTAATTGGTTGCCGGGATGATATCATGCTGTTTTTGATTTACAAGGCGGGGATGGACGCAGGTCTGGCCTTTAAAATTACGGAGAGCGTGCGTAAAGGTAAGGGACTTAGTGCCGAGTGGATTGAGGAAATGAAAAAATGCAAGGTGCCGCAGTGGTACATTGATTCCTGTCTGAAAATCCAGTACATGTTTCCGAAGGCGCATGCCGCGGCCTATGTTATTTCAGCGGTGCGTACAGCGTATTTCAAGCTGTATCATCCGATAGAATATTATGCGACTTACTTCTCAGTACGCGCAGCCGATTTTGATATTGACCTGTGCTGTCAGGGGTATGATGCAATCGCGCGGAAGATTGTCGAAATCGAGCAGCTCGGTTTTCAGGCACCGCAAAAAGAAAAAGGGATGCTTCCAATCCTGGAAATGGCTTTGGAAATGACGGCTCGGGGCTTCAGTTTCAAATCGATTGATTTGTACCGGTCCGAAGCTACACGCTTCAAAGTGGATGAAGATTCGCTCATTCCGCCGTTCGGAGCCCTTCAGGGGATTGGTGAAAACGCGGCGCGTAACATCGCGGCTGCCCGTGAACAGGGTGAATTTTTGTCTGTCGAGGATTTTCAGCAAAAGTCGAAGGCCAGTAAAACCATTGTCGAAATGCTGTCCCAGATGGGGTGCTTTCGAGGTTTGCCAGAGAGCAATCAGCTGTCTCTGTTTTAATCCGAACCACAGTAGTCAAGCTCTGGCACTTGTCACATAACTATGGTTATGATATAATTTTTTTGGTAATCATGGAGATAAAACCGTTGCTAAAAGAGTGGGGAAACCCACTCTTTACTGTTTGATATACAGTTACAACGTGAAAACGTTATTTTTGGGCCAGAACCGGTACGCCGGTTTATTTGCAGTGAGCCCGAAATGAACATTACATCAAATAAAAATGGAAAATGCCGGTGATGAAGAAGCATTGTCCATAGTAATGGGGCGTCTTTTTTCACCACAGGAAAGTTTACTTTTGGAGGTTATAATCTTTGAGCACACCAAAGATCAAATCAGCAGTAGAAGAAATGGCCCAACCTTATTTTGATGAGCACGGCTTTGAACTGGTCGATGTCGAGTATGTCAAAGAGGGCAGCAACTGGTTTCTTCGCGTTTTTGTAGACAAAGACGGAGGAATTGATCTGGACGACTGTAGTATGATCAGTGAATATCTGAGCCAAAAGCTGGATGAGAATGATCCGGTTTCTACAGCATATTTTCTGGAAGTATCCTCACCAGGTGCCGAAAGACCGCTGAAAAAAGCGGAGGACGTAACTAAAGCGGTAGGCAAAAATGTATTTGTTACTACATACGAGCCGATCAACGGCCTGAAGGAATTTGAAGGTCGTCTGCTTTCTTTTGAAGATGGGGAGCTCACCGTTCAAAGCGGACAAAAGAAGCATGCCATACCTTATGAAAAGGTAGCTGGTGCAAGGTTCGCGATCATATTTTAATTTGGATTTGACTGTTGCTGTTTGACATGACTTCATGTTTTATACCTCGTGTGCTGACCAGGACACAGGTGCCATCATTTGAAAGGGGGAGCAGTAATCCATGAGTATGGATTTTATTGAAGCAATGAACGAGTTGGAAAGAGAAAAGGGGATCAGCAAGGATGTGCTGTTTGAGGCCATTGAAGCAGCCTTGATTTCCAGCTACAAACGGAATTTCAACACCGCACAGAACGTGCGTGTTGATATGAACCGCAACTCGGGAGTCATTAAGGTATATGCGCGCAAGCTGATTGTTGAGGAGGTATTGGACCCTCGCACCGAGATTTCGTTGCCGGCAGCTCGTGAAATTAATCCGCATTTTCAGTTGGAGGATATCGCTGAAATTGAAGTTACACCACGTGATTTTGGACGGATTGCTGCACAAACAGCGAAGCAGGTCGTGACCCAGCGTATCCGCGAAGCGGAACGGGGCTTGATCTACAACAAGTTTGTGGACAAGGAAGAAGATATTGTAACAGGAACTGTACAGCGCCAAGACCCACGCAATATTTATATTGATTTGGGCAAGGTAGAAGCGGTTCTGCCGTTGAGCGAACTGATGCCAAATGAGAAATTCAACCATCTGGATCGGATTAAGGCTTATATTACCAAAGTAGAGAACACAACCAAAGGGCCGCAAATTATGCTGTCCCGCTCACATCCGGGTCTGCTTAAGCGTTTGTTTGAACTCGAGGTGCCTGAAATTTTTGACGGTGTGGTAGAGATTCGTTCTGTAGCGCGTGAAGCAGGCTTCCGTTCTAAAATCGCGGTTCATTCCCGCAATGAAGAGGTTGATCCGGTAGGCTCCTGTGTAGGACCTAGAGGAACACGGGTACAAACCATTGTGAATGAGCTGCGTGGCGAAAAAATCGACATCGTGCGCTATTCCGATAACGTTGACGAATACGTTGCTAATGCGTTAAGCCCTTCTAAAGTACTTGAGGTACAGGTATTTGAAGAAGAAAAGATGGCGCGTGTCATTGTGCCGGATTATCAGCTTTCTCTGGCTATTGGTATTAAAGGACAGAATGCTCGTCTTGCTGCTAAGCTTACTGGCTGGAAAATTGATATTAAGAGTGAAACACAGGCGGAGGAAGAGCTTGGCAGACCAAGAACATCCACCGATGAAATGCATCAGGATTCCGTTTCTGTAGATTAAGCGGAGTGTAGGGGGGTTAATGCATGAAACAGAGAAAGATACCTTTGCGCAAATGTGTGGCCTGTCATGAAATGATGCCAAAGAAGCAGTTGATCCGTGTCGTTAAAACCCCTGAAGACGAAGTGCTGATTGACTTGACCGGTAAAAAGTCAGGGCGCGGCGCTTACTTGTGTGGCAAAGCCGCCTGCTTCAAGCTGGCTCAAAAAAGTAAGGCACTGGATCGAGCATTGAAGCACTCGGTTCATCCTGACATCTATGAGCAGCTAAGTCGTGATTTTGCTGCCGTCGAGGAAGAATTCCTGGCGGCACAAGGCAGCGTGCAGGATGAATAAGGCGCTGTCTGGATTGGGTCTTGCCATGAGAGCTGGCAAGCTGCTAACAGGTGATGAGATCGTTTATAAAGCGATCAGGTCTTCAGAAGCCAAGCTGGTCATTCTTGCAAAAGATGCTTCAATGAATACTCAAAAGAAATTCCGCGACAAATGCGGGACGTACAAAATCCCCTTATTGATAGGATTTGACCGGGAAAGCTTGGGAAGCAGTATCGGCAAACCTGAACGGGTTGTGCTGGCTGTGACGGATCAAGGATTCGCGAAATTGATCATGAAACATGCGGGGATAATGTCGGAGGTGGAGTATATTGAGTAAACAAGAAAGCAAAGACAAAGTGCGGGTATACGAATACGCCAAATCGTTGAACATGAGCAGCAAAGAAATTATCACCATTCTTAAACGGCTGGATATTCCCGTAAACAACCATATGAGCGTCATGGAACATGATGCCGTAGGCAAAGTGGAAAATTTTTTTAAGAATATCAAATCCAATGCTGCGGCCAAACAAGGTGGAGCAGACACGGCGCAAGTAAGCTCGAATCAGGCTGGTTCAAGCCAGAACGTTTCAAGTCGGACTGGTTCAAGTCAGACCGGTTCAAGTCAGAACAGTAATCATTCAACTGAGCAAACCAAAAATCAACAGGAAAAGCAGGTAAGTATGAATAGGACAAACAACAACCAAAACAGTAGTCGAAGCAGCGCTCCAAAAGCGCAAGGTAGTCAGCAGGGCGGTCAAAACCGCAGTCAACAAAGTACGAATAGACCAAGTGGCCAGCAAGGCAGCCAGAACCGCAGTAATGGTCAACAACAAGGAGGACAACAGCGTTCCGCTAGTAACACAGGTACACGTTCTCAAGGGAGTAGCCAAGGCGGGACGGCAGTAAGAACATCTTCATCTACGGGAAGCGGCAATGCGAACCGTAGTGGTGGTGGCAACCGTACAGGCAGCAACTTCAGTAACGGTAATAACCGTTCCGGTCAAGGCCGTTTCGACGATAACCGTCAAGGCGGAGGACGCGGTGGTAACGGTGGCCGTGGTGGCAATAACCGCGGTGGTAACAATCGTGGCGGGAAATTTAACAACCGTGGTAAAGGCCAACCGCAGGAGCGTCGTGAGAAAATCGATAACACGCCTAAGAAAATTATTGTACGTGGCGAGATGACCGTAGGCGAAACAGCGAAGCTGCTTCATAAGGATGCGTCAGAAGTTATCAAAAAGCTGATTATGCTCGGAACAATGGCAACGATCAACCAGGAACTGGATATGGATACCATTCTTTTACTGGCTGGTGACTTTGGCGTTGAGGTAGAAGTGAAGATTCCGGTCGAAGAAGATCGTTTTGAAACGGTGGAAGAAAATGATGATCCAGCGGATCTGAAAACACGTCCACCAGTTGTAACAATCATGGGTCACGTCGATCATGGTAAAACCACTTTGCTGGATGCTATTCGCTCCACGAATGTAACAGGTGGCGAAGCCGGTGGTATTACACAGCATATCGGTGCATACCAGGTTGAAATCAACGGTAAAAAAATCACTTTCTTGGATACACCGGGTCACGAGGCCTTTACTGCAATGCGTGCTCGTGGTGCTCAAGTTACAGATATGACGATTATCGTGGTTGCAGCTGACGACGGTGTTATGCCGCAGACGGTCGAAGCCATCAACCATGCGAAAGCGGCAGGTTTGCCTATTATCGTGGCTGTGAACAAGATTGACAAACCGGATGCGAACCCGGATAAAGTGAAGCAAGAACTGACTGAATATGAGTTGGTACCTGAAGAGTGGGGCGGAGATACCATTTTCGTCAACGTCTCAGCAAAACAAAGAATGGGTCTGGAAGATCTGCTCGAAATGATTCTGCTGGTAGCTGAAGTGAATGAATACAAAGCGAACCCGGACAAACGGGCACGCGGTACTATCATTGAGGCTGAGTTGGATAAGGGTCGCGGTTCTGTAGCTCGTGTGCTTGTGCAGAACGGTACTCTGAAAGTCGGTGATGCCTTCGTAGCGGGGAACTGCTTCGGGCGCGTACGTGCCATGGTCAACGACAAAGGTCGTCGTCTCAAGGAAGCTGGGCCTTCCACACCAGTTGAAATTACTGGTTTGACAGAAGTTCCACTCGCTGGCGATCCGTTCATGGTGTTTGAGGATGAGCGCAAAGCCCGTGCTATTGCGGATAAACGTGCGATCACGCAGCGTCAGTCCGATCTGGGCAGCAACACCCGTGTAACGCTGGATGATCTGTTCCAACACATCAAGGACGGTGAAATGAAGGATCTGAACGTCATTATCAAAGGTGATGTACAAGGTTCTGTCGAAGCGCTGAAAGGCTCCTTGAACAAGATTGAAGTTGAAGGTGTACGCGTCAAAATTCTTCACAGTGGTGCAGGTGCAATCACCGAATCCGATATTATTTTGGCTGCGGCTTCCAATGCTATCGTCATCGGCTTTAACGTTCGTCCTGATAATCAGGCGAAATCTACAGCGGAAGCTGAAAAAGTGGACATTCGTCTGCATCGCGTCATTTACAATGTTATTGAAGAAATCGAGCAGGCTATGAAAGGCATGCTGGACCCTGAATATAAAGAAAATGTGATCGGACACGCTGAAGTTCGTAACGTATTCAAAGTTACTAAAGTCGGTACGATCGCTGGTTGTATGGTGACGTCCGGTAAAATTACCCGTTCAGCAGAAGCACGCCTTATTCGTGACGGCATCGTGATTTTTGAAGGTAAAATCGACTCACTGAAACGCTTTAAGGACGACGCAAAAGAAGTTGCCCAAGGTTACGAATGCGGTATTACCCTTGATGGCTATAATGATGTTAAGGAACTCGACATTATTGAAGCGTTCGTCATGGAAACAGTGGAGCGCTAACGGCAGAGAGGTGAGCATCCATGGCTAAAATACGTACAGGTCGGGTTGGCGAGCAGATCAAGAAGGAGCTAAGCCAACTCATACAGACCGAATTAAAAGACCCCCGTATCGGTTTTATTACGGTGACGGGTGTCGATGTCACAAACGATTTGTCCCAAGCGAAAGTATACTTGAGCGTACTTGGGGATGAAGAACAAAAAACTTCTTCCCTGAAAGCATTGGACAAAGCGAACGGTTATCTTCGTTCTGAACTTGGCAAACGGATACGGCTCCGCCATATTCCTGAGCTGATTTTCAAAATTGACGAATCTATTGCTTACGGCAGTCGAATTGAAAAGCTCCTGAGTGATATCGACAAGGATGAAAAATAAGAATTCCTGTTGATCCGAAGAAACCATGAACTGAATGTAAAGGAGACGGCAATGCATACCTATGAACAGGCGCTTCAACAAGCGAAGGAATTTATTCTGGAGCATGATGATTACCTGATCGTATCGCATGTACAGCCGGACGGAGACGCAGTCAGCTCCACCGTAACGGTGGGCTGGCTTCTCTCATGTCTGGGGAAGAAATTTACCATGCTGAACGAGGGAGCTATTCCCAAACGCATGGATTTTTTATGGCATGCCGATGAGATTATGGATATGAGCCAGCAACCGCCAGAACGGAAATACAACCGGATTATTTGCGTGGATTGTGCAGACTACCGTCGTGTTGGTCTGACAGAACAGTTTTTTGCGGAAGATGCCGTTATCCTGAATATTGATCATCATCCAACGAATGATGCGTATGGTACGGTGAATATAATTAAGCCGGAAGCAGCGGCAACAGCGGAGATTCTTTTTGATTTACTGGAAATGTTTGCAGTGAAGTGGGACGTTGAAGTAGCGACTTCTGTGTATACAGGACTGCTTACGGATACAGGAGGCTTCCGGTATTCCAACACTTCGCCAAAGGTGATGTCTATTGTGTCTCAGTTGCTCACTTACGGTGTAGACGGCCCATCTTTGTCTGAAAATTTGCTGGAAGAAATGACATTTCCGCAAATGAAGGTGCTGACCAAAGCATTGCAGACGCTTACGATGTCGGAGGATGGTAAAGTCGCCTGGGTGGTTGTTACACCTGAGGATATGAAGGAATGTGGAGCTGTTAACGAAGACTTGGAAGGGATTGTTAACTATCCAAGAAATATTCGTGGCGTTGAAGTAGGCATTTTCTTTAAAGTGATCAATGAACAAGCGGTTAAAGCCAGCATGAGATCAGCAGGTCGTGTTAACGTAGCTGCGTTAGCCCAGTCGTTTGGGGGCGGAGGACATGTTCGCGCTGCGGGCTGCCGGCTGGAAGGCAAACTGGAGGATATTATTCAGACCGTTGTGGGGCGGGTGAAGGACGAGCTATGAACCCGATGAAGAAGGAACAGGCAAGTTGGGAAGGCATTCTCCCCGTCTATAAGCCCGCTGGATTTACCTCTCATGATGTGGTGGCAAAGGCTCGCCGTCTACTGGGGATGAAGCGAATCGGACATACTGGAACGCTTGATCCGCAGGTAACCGGTGTGCTGCCCTTGTGTCTGGGGCGGGCTACCCGAGTCGTAGAATACATGCAGGAGCGGCCCAAGGAGTATCAGGCTACGCTGAGATTAGGCATTGCGACCGATACTGAAGATCTTACGGGGACGGTTACTGAAGAAAGTGAACACCCGGTAGAGGTGACGGAAGCGGAAGCCCAAGCGACGCTGGAGCGTTTTGTTGGTACGATCTCTCAGGTGCCACCAATGTATTCTGCGCTCAAAGTGAATGGCAAACGTCTATATGAACTGGCCAGGGAAGGAAAAACCGTGGAGCGCAAAAGCCGCGAAGTAGACATTTACGAGCTGGAGATGACAGGATTCGAGGAGACAGGATCGTATGTGGATATTTCCTTCCGTGCCCTATGCTCCAAAGGGACATATATCCGTACACTATGTGTTGATATTGGCCGTGCGTTGGGATATCCTTCGACGATGGTCAAGCTGGAGCGAACCATGTCTGCGGGAATATCCGCGGAACGTTGCCTGACGTTCGAAGAGATAGAGCGCTGCGTAGCGGATGGCAGTTTGGGTGAACGGCTCATTGCAACCGATCAGGCGATTGACTATATGCCTGAGCATACGGTGGCTGAAGCAAAGGCAGCTGCAGCTTTGCAAGGTCAACGTTTGTCGCTGAATATGATTTCACCACCTGTGACCGACAGCCAGCCCTTTCGTTTGTATAAAGAGGATAACACGTTTTTAGGCATATATGGACAAGATGAATCAGGGGCGATCGCTCCAATTAAAGTTTTTTTAAGATTATAGAATTTATAAATTTTCAGCGGAGCTAAACAATTTTATAATCGCAAGAAAAACTTCCGCTAGGCGCGGTCTGGCTTCTGTGAAAGTACGTCGATAGACGTTTTTCTTACCTTGAATTGTGCTATAATTTTGACGAAGTTAGTCAAATGATGTGAAATGCAGGTGAATGAATATGATTACCGTTTCATTATCTTATCCATTGAGTGATGAGCTTTTACAGCAATGGGGGCGTCCACAGGTCACGGCGATTGGTCAGTTCGACGGTCTTCATCTGGGACACGCAAGCGTCATACACCAAGCCGTTTCGCTGGCTCGGGAACAGAAAGTGCCGGGTTCTGTCATGACATTTCATCCTCACCCGAAGGAAGTCATGAAAAAAGGTGACTATGAAGGTTATTTAACACCGCTTGCGGACAAGCAGACTATTTTGGCCGACATGGGTGTGGATGTTCTTTATATTATGAGCTTTAACGAAGATTTTTCCAAGGTCAGCCCTGAAGCGTTCATGACAGATGTACTGCTTCCATTGCAAATCCAAACGGCAGTAGTAGGCTTTGATTTTCGGTTTGGCTACCGAGGTGCCGGGCATGAGGATACGCTTCGCAAGCTTGGTGGAGAGCAGATGGCTGTTCACACCGTACCCCCGTTTGAACTGGATGGGAAAAAGGTGAGCAGTTCTGGTATCCGCCGTGCTTTGCAGACCGGGGATCTGACCGAAGCGTCTGGCTGGTTGGGACGTCCTTACCGTATACGGGGGACTGTAATGGATGGAGAGAAGCGGGGGCGCACGATCGGATTTCCGACCGCTAATCTCAAACTGGATGATACCTACGTAATTCCGGTCAAGGGTGTATATGCTGTACGGGCGCTCGTAGGCAATCGTTGGATAAGCGGTGTCATGAATGTAGGAGTTAAGCCTACCTTTCATGAAGGCGTGCTGAATCCGTCGTTTGAGGTGCATCTGTTTGATTTTAATCAGCAGATTTATGGGGAGTCCGTGGTGGTTGAGCTTCATCATTACATCCGTCCTGAACGTAAATTCTCTTCCGTAGACGAGCTGATCAGCCAAATTGGCAATGACGCACAGACGGCTAAAAAGCTGTTGGGCTAAATTATTTACATAAGACAGGCGCTGTGTTATACTGACTTATGTTGTGTAAACAACGATGAACCTTAGCTTGGTTGTCCGCTTTCACCGGCGGCTACGAGGCTAGTGGCGATTATAATGAAGGAGGTGAACAGGATGGCATTGACTCAAGAGCGTAAACAGCAATTGATCGAGGAGTACAAAACTCATGAATCCGATACAGGATCACCTGAGGTACAAATCGCTATCCTTACTGAAAACATCGTCAACTTGCAAAGTCACTTTCGTTCGCACAAGAAAGACCATCACTCCCGCCGCGGGTTGTTGAAAATGGTCGGTCAGCGTCGTAAACTTTTGGCTTACCTGAAGAAGACTGATGTTAAACGTTACAGTGCGTTGATCGAGCGTCTCGGACTGCGTCGTTAAT
This sequence comes from Paenibacillus kribbensis, assembly GCF_001705305.1. GTDB lineage: Bacteria > Bacillota > Bacilli > Paenibacillales > Paenibacillaceae > Paenibacillus > Paenibacillus kribbensis_B. The sequence continues at coordinate 284,845 of NZ_MCBP01000001.1, read as the reverse complement.
TTTCAGACATGTAATGAGAAAAGAAGCCTGGTTGTTCACCGCTTGTCCCTGCTAAGGCGACGGCGGACAGCAGCCGGGTTCTTTTTTGAAATGAGAATCTTTTTTGAAATGCAGAATCTTTTTTAAAATTACATATCTTATTTGAATGTGAATTTCTTATGAATAAGACCTGCGCAGGAAATACTGGATATGTATAGAACTTTTACAATGAAATGAAATGGAGGGATACCATGGAGCAACGTGTAGAAATGCAGCTCGGCGGAAGAAAGCTGGTGCTGGAAACAGGACGTCTTGCGAAACAGGCCAATGCGGCAGTTAAAGTAAGCTACGGAGAAACAGTTGTGCTTTGTACGGTGACTGCTTCCCGTGAACCGAAAGATCTGGATTTTTTTCCGCTGACCGTAAACTATGAGGAAAGATTGTATGCTGTTGGGAAAATTCCAGGTGGATTTATTAAACGTGAAGGACGCCCAAGTCAAAAAGCGATTTTGTCCAGTCGTTTGACAGACCGTCCGATTCGTCCATTGTTCCCGGAAGGCTTCCGGAATGATGTACAGGTGTTGAATCTGGTGATGAGTGTCGATCAGGATTGCGAACCGGAAATTGCAGCGATGATCGGAACCTCGGCGGCACTTAGCATTTCGGATGTGCCTTTTAAGGGGCCGATTGGTGGAGTTGCTGTAGGCCGTGTAAACGGACAATTCGTGATTAACCCGGATATTGCACAGCAGAAAACCAGCGATTTGTACCTGGTTGTAGCCGGAACGAAAGATGCCATCATGATGGTAGAAGCGGAAGGCGACGAAATTCCAGAGGAAGTCATGCTGGAAGCGATTATGTTCGGCCATGACGAGATTAAGAACATTGTGGCAGTCATTGAACAATTGGTTCAAGTGGCAGGTAAAGAGAAAATGCAGGTTAAGCTGCATGCTGTTGATGACAAAGTGAACAGTGAAGTACGTGCTTTTGCAGCTGAGCGTTTGGTGGAAGCTGTTAAAATTGCAGAAAAGCATGCCCGTCAAGATGCGATTGATGCAGTCAACGAAGAGACAGTTGCCCACTTTGAAGCACAATACATAGAGACGCCTGAGCTTTTGAAAGACGTGAGCGAAGTTCTCTATGATATCGTGAAAGAGGAAGTTCGTCGTCTGATTACGCATGATAAAGTGCGTCCTGACGGTCGTAAGCTTGATGAAATTCGTCCGATCGAAAGCGACACGAGCATTTTGCCGCGTACGCATGGCTCGGGCTTGTTTACACGCGGTCAAACACAAGCGCTTAGCGTTTGTACACTTGGCGCATTGGGTGACGTACAAATTCTGGATGGTATTGATCTGGAAGAAACGAAGCGCTTCATGCATCATTACAATTTCCCTCCATTCAGCGTAGGTGAGGCTCGTCCTTTGCGTGCGCCGGGTCGACGTGAAATTGGACATGGTGCTCTTGGTGAGCGTGCGCTTTCCAAAGTAATTCCTTCCGAAACTGAATTTCCATATACCATCCGTCTGGTTTCCGAGGTGCTGGAATCGAACGGTTCAACCTCCCAAGCTAGTATTTGCGCAAGCACACTGGCTATGATGGATGCAGGTGTACCGATCAAGGCTCCGGTTGCAGGTGTAGCTATGGGATTGATCAAGGACGGAGATCATGTTTCCGTGCTGACGGATATCCAAGGCATGGAAGATCATCTGGGCGATATGGACTTTAAAGTGGCTGGTACAGCAGAAGGTGTAACTGCCATTCAAATGGATATTAAAATTGACGGAATTGACCGTGAAATTTTGCAGGATGCGCTCAAGCAAGCTAGAGAAGGACGTTTGTTCATTCTTGGCAAGATGATGGAAGCTATCCAAAAGCCACGCGAGCAGTTGTCTCCGTACGCTCCAAAAATTATGACGATGCATATTAATCCAGACAAAATCCGTGATGTTATTGGTGCAGGTGGTAAAATCATTAACAAAATCATCGAAGAAACCGGCGTGAAAATTGATATCGAGCAGGATGGTCGTGTTTTCATCGCTTCCACAAACCAGGAGATGAATGAAAAGGCACGCTCCATTATTGAAGGTATCGTTAAGGAAGTTGTGATCGGTGAAATTTACATCGGTACAGTGAAGCGGATTGAAAAATTCGGTGCATTCGTCGAGATTTTACCGGGCAAGGACGGTCTGGTTCATATTTCTCAACTGTCTACTGAGCGTGTAGCCAAAGTTGAGGATGTGGTTGCTATTGGAGATACGATTACGGTGAAAGTAACTGAAATCGATCAGCAAGGTCGTGTCAATTTGTCCCGTAAGGCGGTTCTGACGGCTGAAGCTCCTGCAAAGTCCTAGGTGCTGGTATTGCGGACCACAGTAACAGGAAGCCTATCCGTTTTACGGAACACGGGATTTGAATAGCATGATTTAAGCTTTTGGAAAGAGGCAGAGCTACGTTTCTGGCTCTTTTTTCATACATACGCGCAAGGCTGTGCCGAAGTGGGCTTCTAGAAGCTTACTACGTCATAGTTCTTGTCCTCCCCGCATACAATGTGGACAAACGGGCGGGAGGATGAAGGGATCATGAGAAGGGCAAAGAGAGCAGTGTGGATTGTAGCCAGTTTGGCCATCACGCTGATTATCGGGCAGTTTAGCGGGGTTCGTGATTACATTGGTCAATTACGTGACGGACAAGGCACAAAAGTTAACGATCCTGAGGCTGTAGCAACAATGGGAGTTGCAGCTTTACCTGATAATGCGCTTATGCAGCGACTACATGCTGAAGCAGCCCGTCAGCGACGGGAACCGGTTGATGCCAAGATCGACAGAGTATGGAAGGCTATTCCGGGCTATAACGGACTGGAGGTCGATCTGGATGCCACCTATCGCAAAGCGATTAAAGCTCCAGACCGCCCAATCCAGTATGTGTATCGGCAATTGGCACCCAAAGTACATTTGAACCAGCTGGGTAATGTGCCGATCTACAGGGGGAATCCTGAGAAGCCGATGGTCTCCTTCATGATCAATGTGGCATGGGGAAACGAGTATATCGTACCGATATTGAATACGCTGGACCAGGAAAAGGTTAAGGCTACTTTTTTTCTGGATGGAAGCTGGTTGAAAAAAAATCCTGAACTCGCCAAGGAGATTCAAAAAAGAGGACATGAGCTTTCCAATCATGCCTACTCTCATCCCGATATGAGCCGTCTGAGTCGGGAAAGGGCCACACAAGAAATACAGAAGACGGAAGTGCTTCTTCAAGAAACCTTGGGTGTGAAAAACAGCTGGTTTGCCCCGCCGTCAGGTGATTTTAATCAGCAAACCGTTGAGCTGGCCGCAGAACTCGGACTCAAAACCGTGCTGTGGACATTGGACACCGTAGACTGGAGGCATCCGTCGCCAGAATCGGTGGTTAACAAAATCAGCAGTCAGGTTGAATCAGGCTCCCTGATATTAATGCACCCTACGGATTCCTCAGCGGCGGCTCTCAAAGGCATGATTCATGCCATTCGGAGTAAGGGGCTCGTGCTCGGAACTGTCAGTCAGACGCTTTCCCCTGATCGACAGCTACCTGCTCCGGTTGAGTGAACGTCCTTTTTCTGTTAGGATTGAATATTATGGCTAAGTATGCAATTCAGTTTAGGAGGGCCAATCGTGGAAAGAATTCAACTCAAAAACGGCCTAAGAGTGGTCATTGAAAAAATTCCAACCGTACGTTCAGTTTCTTTTGGCATCTGGGTTAAAACCGGTTCCCGGAATGAAACACCGAACAATAGCGGTATTTCTCATTTTATTGAACACATGCTTTTCAAAGGAACAGAGCGCTTTAACGCTAAGGAAATTGCTGAGCAATTCGACGCTATCGGAGGAAATGTGAATGCGTTCACTTCGAAAGAATATACCTGCTATTATGCAAAAGTGCTGGATGAGCATCTGCCAATCGCGGTCGATGTATTGTCTGATATGTTCTTTCATTCCAAATTGGATCGTGATGAACTAGCAAGAGAGAAAAATGTGATTCTTGAGGAAATCTCCATGTACGAGGACACACCGGATGATATGGTGCATGATCTTGTATCTCGGGCAGCTTATGGTGAACATCCACTGGCCTATCCAATTCTCGGAACCGAAGGGCATCTGCTTGCTATGGATAGCTCACAACTCAGCCACTACATGAAGGAGCATTATACCATTGATAATACAGTTATCAGTGTGGCTGGCAATGTGGACGATCGAATTATCGAATTGCTGGAGCAACATTTTGGACATTTTGATAATCATGGAACCGCTTCGTTGCTGACGGTGCCTGCGTTTAACGGTGAGCTGCTGTATCATGAGAAAGCGACGGAGCAAAATCACATTTGCTTGTCCCTGCCCGGATTTGCAACTGGCGACGAACTGCAGTATGCTATGGTCTTGCTGAATAATGCGATCGGCGGCGGCATGAGCTCACGTTTGTTTCAAGAAATTCGGGAAAAGCGCGGGCTGGCTTATTCGGTTTATTCCTATCATAGCTCTCATGCAGATAGCGGCTTGTTCACGATTTATGCAGGGACGGCCCCTAAGCAAACGAAGGACGTGCTGGATTTGACGCTGGAGTTGCTGCAGGATATGGCTATCAACGGATTGGACGCTAATGAACTTCATAAAGGCAAGGAGCAGTTAAAAGGAAGCTTGATTTTAAGCCTTGAAGGTACAGGCAGCCGGATGAACCGTCTTGGAAAAAATGAGTTGATGCTGGGTCGGCATTATACGCTGGATCAAATGATCGAACATATTGAGCAAGTGACGGCTGATGATGTGAACAAGGTGCTGGACCGGATGTTCTCGGAGCCGTTTGCTCTGTCGATGGTCGGAGCAAGTGATTCAGCGGTTAAGGATATGAGGAGGGACTATTTTGTTAACTTACGTGGAAATTAACAGACTTGAGGACAATGAAGATATTGAGTTGCCTCGTAAAATGTCAGAGCTTGCATCCGGGTTTGACCTGTATGCAGCGGTACAGGAAGAGCTGGTGCTGGAGCCGGGCAAACGTTGCCTCGTTCCAACCGGATTTGCAATAGCGATGCCAGCGGGACTGGAGGCACAAATTCGTCCGCGTAGTGGACTGGCTCTCAAGCATGGTATTACCTGTCTCAACACACCAGGGACGATTGATGCAGATTACCGTGGGGAGATAAAGGTACTGCTTATTAATTTGGGTGAGGAATCATTCACAATTACACGTAATGAGCGAATTGCGCAAATGGTATTTCAGGCTGTGCCTGAGGTAGAATTGAAACAAGTAGACCAGTTGTCTGAAACAGTGCGTGGTGCTGGGGGCTTTGGCCATACAGGACGCTGAATATATGTTTATCTATAAATTTCCTTATTCATTTTTCATGGCTCGGCAGCACAACATGTAAACGAATTGATGCGTTTCGCTCTATATATCACCGAGTTGAAATCGCTCTTGGCATGTATTCAAATGGCCCGCTTATGAATATAAATACACATAAAAGCTGTCCCATAAAGGGGCGGCTTTTTGTTTTTTCACCCCTTTCCGGGCGCATGCATAGAATAAAAGCATAAAAGCATATCGTGTCTCGGAAAGGAGTGATCCGGATGCTAACAGGAATACGCATCCTTGTTTTGGGGGGCGATGCGAGGCAGCTCGAAGTCATCCGCAAATGTGTGGACATGGATGCTACCGTCAGCGTGGTTGGCTTTGATAAGCTTGAAGCACCACTCAAAGGAGTATCACTAGAGCCATTGTCTGTCGAGTTGCTGGAATCGTCAGACGCGCTGATTCTGCCGGTTGTGGGATGCGATGAGGAAGGGAACGTGACTGCACTTTTTGGAGCGCAAAAGCTCCAATTTTTGAATGAGCATGCTGCTGCTCTTCCACCGCATTGCGTTGTGTACACAGGGATGGCTAGGAAATACTTAAAAGATATTTGTAACAGGCACGATTTGAAGCTAGTAGAGCTGCTGGATAGAGACGATGTAGCCATATACAACTCCATACCTACGGCCGAAGGCGCATTGATGATGGCCATTCAGCATACAGATTTTACGATTCATGGTGCCGATTGTATGGTGCTGGGCATGGGACGGACTGGATTTACCATGGCAAGGGCACTGCAGGGTTTGGGAGCCAAGGTGAAGGTTGGAGTACGGCGGGCAGAGGAAGCGGCGAGAGCGGTGGAAATGGGGTGGAGCCCTTTTATGACAAGGGATCTAGCGAGTGAGACACAGGGAGTTGACTTGATTTTTAATACGATACCCTCTATGATAATCACAGCGCAAATCCTGTCTAAATTGCCACTGAGCACCGTGATTATTGATCTTGCCTCGATTCCGGGCGGATGTGACTTCCGTTATGCGGAAAAACGTGGAATCACAGCTGTGCTTGCCCCCGGCCTTCCCGGTATTGTTGCTCCCAAAACTGCTGGTGCCATTATAGCGAATACACTGGTGCAGTTGTTAATGGAAGATAATCCTGAGCGGGGGGATGCACAATGAGTTGGCAAGGGAAAACAGTAGGTTATGCCATTACAGGCTCACATTGCACATTTGAAGAGGTAATGCCTGTTATACAGCGCTTAGTTGATGAGGGTGCTAAGGTCATTCCCATTATATCCAATACGGTACTAACAACGGATACTCGCTTTGGTAGTTCGCAAAGTTGGCAAAAACAGTTGAAAGATATAACAGGGAATGATATCATTTCTACAATTGTGGAGGCTGAACCACTGGGGCCCTCCCAAATACTCGATGTGCTGGTGATTGCGCCTTTAACGGGGAATTCGATGAGCAAGTTGGCGAACGCGATGACAGACAGTCCGGTTTTAATGGCTGCCAAGGCGCACTTACGCAATGGTCGTCCACTTCTTTTGGCCATATCTACGAATGATGGACTGGGTCTGAATGCCGCCAATATCGCCAAGTTACTAGTAGCTAAAAACATCTTTTTTGTGCCGTTCGGACAGGACAATCCACTTAAAAAGCCAAACTCGCTTGTGGCTAATATGGAGCTGATTCCGGAGGCAGCTTACGAAGCAATGCAGGGCAAACAGCTTCAGCCGATGATTGTGGAACGCAAGACCCTATGAAGTACTATAGTTAACTGCTGAGCATCCCTCGCCTAGAAGATGATTCGATTATGCATCGGGTCTAATTTCTTGTTGGCGGTGGATGCTTTCAGAATAAAAAATGGTTTTTTTAGTCGAGAAGGGGAGATAAGCCAGATGAGCAATAGAAAGTTTAATGTAGCTGTCGTTGGAGCGACAGGGGCTGTAGGAGAACAAATCGTAAATCTGCTGGAAAAAAGAGATTTTCCTGTGGACAAAGTTAAATTTCTTTCGTCGCCTCGTTCTGCCGGCACGTTAATTAGCTTTAAAGGTCAGCAAATTCCAGTAGAGATCGCTACCCCCGACAGCTTTGAAGGAATCGACATTGCCTTGTTTAGTGCAGGCGGAGACGTAAGTAAGGAACTGGCACCACATGCTGTTCGTCATGGGGCAGTTTGCATTGACAACACGAACGCATTCCGAATGGAACCGACAGCTCCTCTTGTAGTTCCTGAGGTGAACAGTGACAAAATTGCTGAACATCAGGGGATCATCGCCAACCCGAACTGCTCCACCATCCAGATGGTAGCTGCTTTGAAACCATTATATGATAAGTATGGCATTTCCCGTATTATTGTATCCACATATCAGGCAGTATCCGGCGCCGGAAGCCGTGCCATTGATGAGCTGAATCGTCAAAGTGCAGCGATTCTTAGCGGTGATGAAGTTCAGCCTGACCTGCTGCCGGTGGGTTCGTTGCCGGTGAAGCATCAGATTGCTTTCAATGCTATCCCGCAAATCGATAAATTCCAGGACAACGGTTATACACTGGAAGAAATGAAAATGGTACGTGAAACGAAAAAAATACTGGGTGACGAATCCGTAGACGTAACGGCAACATGTGTACGAATTCCTGTCGTATACGGTCACTCGGAATCTGTCTATGTAGAGCTTAAAGAAGATTATGATTTAGAGGAAATCCGCAATCTGCTTGCTTCAGCACCAGGGGTAACGCTGGTGGACGATCCTGCTGCCCAGCTCTATCCGCTGGCATCCGAAGCCGCAGGGAAACCGGATGTATTCGTAGGACGTGTACGCCGTGATTTGGGCAATAGCCGTGGATTAAATTTGTGGGTCGTATCCGACAATCTGCTCAAGGGAGCGGCATGGAACGCGGTGCAAATCGCGGAAATTATTGCTGCAAATGCGGAGTAACGTTCCCAAAGCAGGGAGTAAGATGGGGGAAGAATGATGGGTATTTTAGTGCAAAAATTTGGGGGAACTTCGCTGTCCACACCTGAAGCGCGTCAACTGGTGCTAGGACATGTGAAGCGAGAGCTGGAGCAAAATGTTCAACTGGTTGTTGTTGTGTCAGCCATGGGGAGGAAAGGAGAGCCTTATGCGACGGACACGCTGCTCGATTGGGCGGCGTCTAACGGCGACAGTCTTCCGAAGCGTGAACGGGATTTACTGCTGTGCTGTGGTGAAATCATTTCTGCCGCTACATTATGCAGCCTAATGGAGAAGGAAGGTATTCCTGCTACGGTGCTAACTGGCGCACAGGCAGGCTTTATTACGGATGATCAATACGGCAATGCTCGTATTTTGGATATAAAGCCGGATCGTATTGTGGAAGAGCTAAACCAGGGCCGGGTCGTTATTGTGACAGGTTTTCAGGGACAGACGGCAACCGGTGATATGACTACGCTGGGCCGGGGCGGCAGTGATACTTCAGCCACTGCGTTGGGTGCTGCTCTACATGCGGACATGGTTGATATTTATACGGATGTGAACGGCATATTGACCGCAGATCCGCGCATTGTAGAAAATGCCAAGCCGCTTTCACATGTTAGCTATACGGAAATTTGTAATATGGCTCATCAGGGAGCAAAGGTTATCCATCCACGTGCTGTTGAAATCGCTATGCAGGCGAATATTCCGGTTCGTGTTCGCTCCACCTTCTCTGAAGGAGAAGGTACGCTGGTTACACACCCAGAAGGCTTTAAGGACGTTGAGGCAGACATCGTAGACCGCTTCGTGACCGGTATTGCGTATGTCGGCAACGTCACTCAAATTACCGTAGAATTAAAGCCGGGTTTGGAACATTTGCAGCTGCAAGTATTCAAATTTATGGCTGAGCACGGAATCAGCGTTGATTTTATTAATGTCACTCCATCCGGGGCAGTTTATACTGTGTCCGATCATGATGGAAGCAAAGCGGTTGAAGTGTTGAACAGTTTGGGCCTAGAGCCTAAGATTCTGGCCGGGTGTGCTAAAGTTTCAGTCATAGGAGGCGGTATCAACGGGGTACCGGGTATTATGGCGACGATTGTAGAGGCATTGGCAGAATCAGACGTACAGATTCTTCAATCGGCAGATTCCAACACGACCATCTGGGTACTTGTAAAAAAAGATGATATGGTGCAGGCTGTACGCGCATTGCATAATAAATTCGAACTCCATCAGTAGGCGCATGCCCATGCTTGGACATGCAAAAAAAGGAGGCAGCATGGTGAACTTCGGCAGACTGATTACCGCAATGGTGACACCTTTTGATCAGCAAGGAGAGATTGACTGGGCTGCATTGTCCTCGTTGATTGATTATTTAATAGAAGAACAACATTCAGAGTCACTTGTCGTATCAGGGACAACAGGCGAGTCCCCTACTCTGAGTGATGAGGAAAAAATCAATCTGTTTTCATTTGTTGTAGAAAAAGCAGCCGGACGATGTAAAATCATTGCCGGAACCGGAAGCAATAATACACGTCATTCCATTCACTTGACCCGTGCTGCGGAGCAGGCAGGAGCAGACGGTGTGCTACTGGTAGTGCCTTATTATAACAAACCGAATCAGGAAGGGATGTATCAGCATTTTGAGAGCATTGCGAATTCCACTTCCCTTCCAGTTATCTTGTATAATGTTCCAAGTCGTACTGCAGCGAGTCTGACAGCTGAAACGACGCTGCGTCTGGCACAAATCCCTAACATTGTGGGCACCAAGGAATGTGCATCACTCGCAGAGGTTACACAGATTGCAGCGGCAGCTCCAGAGGGCTTTGTGGTTTATTCGGGGGATGACGCATCCGGATTGCCTGCTATGGCTGTAGGCGCATATGGTATTATCAGCGTAGCCAGCCATGTGGTTGGCGCAGAAATGAAGCAGATGATCGATGCACTTGTTGAAGGACGAGCGCAGGAGGCAGCCAAGTTGCATCAGCAACTGTTCCCGGTGTTCAAGGGCTTATTCGGCTGTCCTCATCCTCTGCCTAATCCGGTCGCTGTAAAATACGCATTGGAATTGCGGAATGTTAAGGTCGGTTCGGTTCGGTTGCCGCTTATTCCTCCAACCGAGGAGGAAGCGGAGTTTATCAAGAAGTTATTTACTCGGTAATTAAAGATCTAGCGGTGAGAGTTTATGGCCTGACAAGATACTTCGGCATGCAGGGCGTTCTTATGAAACGCCCTTTTTGTCGTGCTTTTAACCATTCATCTGGATAAATGGACCGGACTAATGGTTTTAGGCGGCAATGGGAAACCTAGCGTAACGGACTGGATGACTTGTTTTTTCGTATTTTAATCATGTATAATGGGGTCAAGTGACTGGGTGCGGTATTTTTTTGAAAATTAAATAAACAAATCAAGGTACGACGTCCAACTACCATAGGAGGTTTAGATTCATTTGTCTAAAAAAACAAACAACGATAAATTGATGATTTTCGCTTTGGGCGGCGTCGGTGAAATCGGGAAAAATATGTATGTCGTTCAATACGGCAATGACATTGTCGTGGTGGACTCCGGCTTGAAATTCCCGGAAGAGGACATGCTCGGCATTGATATCGTTATTCCTGATATTTCCTACCTTACAGAGAACCGCGACAAGGTAAGAGGCATTGTGCTGACTCATGGTCACGAGGACCATATCGGTGGTTTGCCTTACGTGCTGAAACATTTGAACGTACCTGTATATGGTACCAAATTGACGCTGGGATTGGTGGAGAACAAGCTGAAGGAAGCGAATCTGCTTGGCGAAACCAAACGGATTTTAATCAATGCTGATTCCGAAATCAAGCTGGGTTCCTCGCTGAAGGTAACATTCTTCAAAACAAACCATAGTATTCCGGATTCTGTAGGTGTTTGCATTGATACCCCTGAAGGTGCTGTTGTTCATACTGGCGACTTCAAGTTTGATCATACTCCGGTTAACGGACATTATGCGGATTTACAGCGTATGGCTGAAATCGGCGCACGTGGCGTACTGGCTCTTTTGTCAGACAGCACCAATGCGGAAAAACCGGGCTTTACGCCTTCAGAAAAGAGCGTTGGCATCGTGCTGGAAGATATTTTCCGTAAGTCGAGACAGCGTGTGGTTGTAGCAACTTTTGCTTCCAACGTACACCGCATTCAGCAGGTTATCAATGCTGCGGAAGCGACAGGGCGTAAAGTAACGGTTATCGGTCGCAGCATGGTGAATGTCGTAGGAATCGCTTCTGATCTGGGCTATTTGGAAATTCCAGACGGAATGCTGATCGAGCCTGAAGAAGTTGGCAAAATGTCAGCAGATCGCGTAGTTATTCTCTGCACAGGCAGTCAGGGTGAGCCCATGTCCGCTTTGACAAGAATGGCTCGTTCCACACACCGTAAAGTGGATATTCTTCCGGGAGATTCGGTCATTATCGCAGCTACTCCGGTACCTGGTAATGAAAAATATGTGGGTCGCACGATTGACGAATTGTTCCGTTTAGGTGCCAATGTATATTACAGCGCAGCTAATCCGGGGATCCACGTTTCTGGACACGGAAGCCAGGAAGAACTCAAGCTGATGCTGAACCTGATGAAACCCAAATTCTTCTTGCCAATTCACGGTGAGTTTAGAATGCAACGTCGTCATGCTCTGCTTGCTGAAGGAGTAGGTGTAGAGCCTGAGAACATCTTCATCACAGACATCGGTGAAGTCATTGAAATTCAGAACGGCGGAGCGCGCAGAGCTGGTAAAGTTACAGCAGGCAACGTGCTAATCGACGGACTGGGTGTAGGGGATGTAGGGAATATCGTATTGCGTGACCGCAAGTTGCTGTCACAGGACGGTATTCTGGTGGTTGTTGTAACGCTGAGCAAGCAAGACGGCACGATCAAATCGGGACCGGATATCATTTCCCGTGGTTTCGTATATGTCCGCGAATCGGAAGGCTTGCTGGATGAGGCCAATCGTATTGTCTCAAGTACATTGCATAAGCTCATGAGTGAAAATGTAAATGAATGGGCTTCCCTCAAGACAAATGTCAAGGATGCGCTGGGTCGCTTCTTGTACGAGCAAACTCGTCGCAGACCGATGATCCTGCCAATTATAATGGAAGTGTGAGTCAATTGAAATTTGTTGGAAAACCTGAATTAAAAACTTAAGTCACAGGCACACAGTCGCCTCTCTCCCGCAGGAAATATTGGACGGTTTCCGCGGGTGGAGAGGCTTTTTTGACTTTTTCTGCTGAGGAAAGGCATGGGGGCGGGTATAAAATATTCCATTCCCATCCCATACTATAGGGTGAATACGGGTCACATAGATGCGTAAAGCGAAAGGAAGATCACCCATATGGAACAATACAGCAACCTATCATCTGGCAACGAGGAAACAGAAGCGCCGGATCAACCCGAAGTTGGACAAAGACCCGCTTTACCTGCTATGGAGGCCATACAGCAGTTGGGGCAAACCTCCATGCCCGGAAGCGAATCCAATATTTTCTGCATGACGATTATCGGACAAATTGAAGGACATCTCATTTTACCGCCTCAAAACAAAACGACCAAGTATGAGCACATCATTCCCCAACTGGTAGCGGCAGAGCAAAACCCACGGATCGAAGGATTAATGATATTGCTGAATACTGTTGGTGGTGATGTAGAAGCTGGGCTGGCTATTGCTGAAATGATCGCTTCGATGAGTAAGCCAACAGTGACTATCGTCATTGGCGGAGGGCATAGCATTGGTGTCCCTATTGCTGTATCATCCACTTATTCCTATATTGCCGAGAGTGCGACAATGACCATTCACCCCATTCGTATGAGCGGCCTGGTCATCGGAGTCCCGCAAACGTTTGAATATATGGAGAAAATGCAGGAACGCGTCGTGCGTTTTGTTGTTTCCCATTCCCGGATCACTGAAGAAAAGTTCAAGGAACTGATGTTCAAAACGGGTGAATTAAACCGCGATATTGGTACAGCAGTGGGTGGAGCCGATGCAGTAAAATATGGGTTGATGGATGCGGTTGGCGGCATCGGAGAGGCACTGAAACAGTTGAACACCATCATTGAAACACGCCGTCAGCAAAGCGGGATGGCAGGGAATCAGCAGCAGACTCCGTTTGCTCCTTTTTCACCCAATGCTACTGACAGCCCCACAGGGACAACTTCAGGTGAGCATAGCGGGGAGCTGCCCCAATGACCTTATATACGGTAATGCCAATGGAAATGGTGTGGGAAGGTATGTGGAAGGAGCCAGAGGGGTTTGCAGAGGTTCGGGTGGACGGTTTGCTTATGCAGGTGCAGCCGCTCGAAAGTCGTCGGGGAATCATTGTACGATTGTTGGACTGCCCGCTGGAAGCCTACCTGAATCCGCGCTATGAGCCAGGGCAAGTCATCGAGTGGTCGTAGAAGGTGTCGAATAACACGAAAATAGGTCATTTATTGCTGAAAAAGAACATATGTGCGGATACCCGGTGACGTGGTATAATATTCTTCTGGGGGGTGACCTTGTATGTCCAGAAGAAGAAAAAAGAAAAAGAAGGCTGTGTTTGGCGGAGTTCTAAAATTTGAAATTTACGGCATTGTGCTGATTACATTGGCGGTCATTGCGCTATCGGGTGAGGCGGCGGTTGGCCGGTCGCTATCCAAGATGTTCGGGCTTGTACTGGGAAAATTCTATTTTGCAATCCCTCTGATTGGTATTTATTACGGTCTGATGGTGATGATTCACCGTAAATGGCCGAACCAGTGGAACTCACGTAAAACGGGATTGCTGTTACTGGTATTCGCCTTTACACTTATGAGTTCTATTTCATCGATGGAGCAGCGTTTGGGGCCGATTAACGCGCTTCAACCGGGCGGAGTGATGAGCCAAATACATATAGATATGCGTGAGCAGTTGCTGTCGCCTGACAAGGTAGGCCATACCTCCATGTTGAACAAGGATATTAGCGGCGGGTACGTCGGCGCATTGCAGCTTACCGTTCTGTTGTGGCTGTTCGGGATTACAGGAGCCAAGCTGATTATGATTGTCATGTTTATTATTTGCTTCATGCTGTTAACCCAGCTGTCTTATGTGGATTTGGTACGGATTGTACGGACCAAGCTACTGACAGCAGGGGGAAGCGTGCGAAAAAAGTGGATTGGTAAAGCGACTCCACTTTCCGCATCTGACAGAGGCAATAGAAAAGTCAAGTCCGAGCCCATTCCTGCTTATGAGGAGGATATGGATGATGACTTTGAAGAAATGCAGCCTCCGGCACGCAAGCAGCCGATCTTCTTTCAGTTGTTTGGTCTCAAAAAATCTGATAAAGCGGACAAGGAAGAGCATTCCGCCCCTATGGATGAGGAAGATCATGAGCTTCCATATGGTGCTGAGGCCGCACAACCCCAGTGGAGAAACGTAAACCAGGGGGAAGAGTTGTCTGATGTGGTCGAGCACGCTGGGGAAGAAGCTTCAACTCCGGTGAAAAGGTCGCCGATTATTCGGGATTTCTTTGAACAGGTGAAGCATGAGGAAAGAAGATCAGAAGCTGAGGAGTCTGTGGCAGAGGCAGAGCAGTCGGATTCTGTCTATGATGAGCCGCTGGATGATAACTTCACGGATGCTGCGGTAAACACAGATATGGATAATGCATCGGCGGCTCATAGCACAACAGAAGGTATTGAAGGACAAGCTCAGACGACTGCAACCGGATTAACAGGTGTCGGGACTGAAGGTGCCGATGCAGCCATGCCTGCTCCACCGCCGCCTAGACCGTATAAGCTTCCGTCGTTTCGTTTGCTTGCCAAACCGCAAAACGCGGGCAAGGGTATGGGGCAAAAGGATTACATGCAAACGGCACGCAAGCTGGAGGCAACGCTGGAAAGCTTTGGTGTGCGGGCAAAGGTGCTGGAGGTTGTCCGTGGACCTGCCGTAACGCGTTATGAAATTCAGCCGGACATTGGTGTGAAGGTCAGCCGTATTGTAAGCTTGACGGATGACATTGCGCTTGCGCTTGCTGCAAAAGATATCCGTATGGAGGCTCCGATTCCTGGCAAATCTGCTATCGGAATTGAGGTTCCAAATAATGAAGTTTCTATCGTAACGATGCGAGAGGTCATGGAGACGACCGTTTTCCAGGAGTCTGCTTCCAATTTATCTATTGCATTTGGACGTGATATTGCAGGTCAGACGATTGTTGGTAATTTAGCCAAGATGCCCCATTTGCTTGTAGCCGGAGCAACGGGTTCAGGTAAATCGGTGTGTATTAATGGGATTATTACAAGCATTTTGTATAAAGCGAAGCCAGATCAGGTCAAATTCCTAATGGTCGATCCTAAAATGGTGGAGTTGAATGTGTACAACGGAATTCCGCATTTGTTGGCTCCAGTCGTGACCGATCCGAAGCGTGCCTCGCTTGCTTTGAAAAAAATCGTAGTTGAAATGGAAAAACGCTACGAGTTATTTTCCAAATCAGGAACACGCAATGTTGAAGGCTATAACAATCTGATGAAAGACAATCCGGCTGCATTTCTGCCTTACATTGTCGTTATTGTCGACGAGCTGGCGGATCTGATGATGGTAGCTGCCGGAGATGTGGAGGATGCGATTGCCCGGCTTGCCCAAATGGCGCGTGCTGCAGGCATTCATCTGATCATTGCTACGCAGAGACCTTCGGTTGACGTTATCACCGGAGTTATTAAAGCCAACATTCCTTCACGTATTGCCTTCGGTGTTTCTTCGCAGGTGGATTCCCGTACCATACTGGACATGGGGGGAGCTGAGAAGCTGCTTGGACGTGGTGATATGCTGTTCATGCCGATGGGTGCCTCCAAGCCGGTTCGCGTTCAGGGGGCGTTCATGAGTGATCAGGAAGTGGAGAATATTGTTAACTACGTGCGTGAGCAGGGTGAAGCACAGTATGATGAAACGCTGGTGCCTGAGGTGGAAGAGGTATCGGCTGATGCGGATGAAATGCTGGATGAGCTGTATGATCAGGCCGTTACCATCATTTTGGAAGCCAAGCAGGCCTCCGTATCTCTCCTTCAGCGCCGGATGAGGATCGGTTATACACGTGCTGCCCGACTGATTGACTCCATGGAGGCTCGCGGCGTGATTGGCCCTTACGAGGGCAGCAAGCCTCGGGAGGTACTTATCTCAATAGAGCAATATCAGCAAAATAAAGTTAGCTCCTGATCATTAACTTTTATCCAGAACTACATGAAATCGCTGTTTGTACGCTTGGATGGTTGCTTCAATATGGCAACTTCATCCGTACAGACAGCGTTTTTTTTTGCTGTTTTTTCAGGTGCTGCGGCTGTCTGCTGAAAGAAGATTAAAAGGGTGAATAGCTTCGAGCGGAGCTTGTCATAATAAACGTAGCCATCCTGTTAATCCCACAAAAGAAAGGTAGATCACAGCATATGAAAAAGACAATGGTCTGGATTTGCACGGGTATTCTCGTAGCCTCGGCTATTACGTACACAGGGCTTTTAAAAAATGAATCTGCACAGCATCAAGCAGAGCCGCTGAGCACACAACAGAAAGTACAAGCTGCACAGCCTTCCCAGCCGACATTTAGCTCAGAAGCGATTAATTTTGGTTCTTACGGTCAGGATGTATATGAGTTGCAATCACGATTGAAGCTACTGGGCTTTTTCGGCGCTCAAGTGGACAGCCAATTTGGTAGCAGTACATTAAAGGCTGTCAAGGGGTTTCAAAAGGAGTTTGGCATGACTCCGGATGGAGTGGTCGGAGCAAAAACTAAGTTGAAGCTTGTCAACGCTACTCCTCACTGGAAGCCGACGGAAACTCCTTTGCACCGTAACAACCAAGGCTCTGCAAAGGGACAGACGACGGCCAATAACGATCAAAATGATGAAACGATGGGATCGGCCAACACGATGGGACTATCTGAAAATGATCTTAAAATTATGGCCAATGCGGTCTATGGTGAATCCCGTGGCGAGCCGTTTGAAGGTCAAGTGGCCGTGGCGGCTGTTATTTTGAATCGGGTCAAATCCCCCAGTTTTCCAAACACACCGTCTGGGGTAATTTTTCAACCCGGAGCCTTTACAGCTGTAGCTGATGGTCAAATCTGGCTCACGCCAAATGAAACTGCACAAAAAGCAGTACGCCAGGCATTGAACGGCTGGGACCCAAGCGGAGGTTGTCTCTATTATTTTAATCCGAAAACAGCCACCTCCAAATGGATTTGGAGCCGTCCGCAGGTGAAGACGATTGGTGAGCATATTTTCTGCATGTAAACCGCCGAAGCAGCCGGAAACTTGTCTCCGGTTGCTTCTTGGCTTTTGCATGGTTAGAATAAAGATTGGCACACTTTACCTCTTTACAGGAGAATGATTCACAACGGTCTATGCTAACAAAAGGCTGGACGAAATTGACGCCACAAAGGAGTTTTGGACTTGAACAAAACAGGTTTCGAGCGTGGCACGCGCAGGCAATTAAGGATTCATGTGCTGCCGACCAAACGCTTTAAGACGTTTGCCATATCATTGTATGTAGGTACTCCGCTACGAGAGGAAACCGTAACCCGAGTGGGACTGACACCATTCGTACTGCGGCGGGGTACAGAATCATATCCGCAGACTACACAATTCAGAGAACAATTGGAGCAATTGTATGGGGCGGGCTTTGGATTCGATGTTTATAAGCGCGGAGATTATCAGATCGTGCAATTTCGCATGGATACGATCAATGACAGCTTTGTAAACAGCTCGGACAGCTTGTTGGATCGTTCGTTTGCTTTTCTCGGAGAAGTGTTGACAAAACCAGCCCTGGAAAATGGTGCTTTTCGAACTGGATATGTTCAGCAGGAACGAGAAAATGTACGAAAGAAGCTGGAATCTATAGTTAACGATAAAATGCGTTATGCCGCAGAGCGCTGCATGGAGGAAATGTGTAAAGATGAGCCTTATCGTCTGCACCCCCTCGGCCAACGCTCTGATTTGGAAAACATAGATGCACAGGGATTATATCAGGCTTATGGACAATGGCTAAATCAGGCCAGCATGGATTTATACGTTGTGGGGGATACAACGCTGGATGAAGTCGAGAAGTATGTTGATCGTTATTTTCAGTTAAACCGTTCAGCGGAAACGGGATATGTTCCCGAGCAGCTCAAGTCGGTGGAGCGCGATGTTCAAACGGTAGTAGAGCGGCTTGATGTGAATCAGGGTAAGCTGAATATGGGCCTGCGTACTCCTATTACGTATGGCGATGATCGTTATGCTTCTGCGCTGATGTATAATGGAATTTTGGGCGGATATCCGCATTCAAAGCTGTTCGTCAATGTGCGTGAGAAGGAAAGCTTGGCCTATTACGCCTCATCGCGGTATGACGGTCATAAGGGCATTGGCACGATTCAATCCGGTATTGAAATTCCCAATTACGAAAAAGCGGTCACTATTATTCGCAAGCAATTGGAAGATACGCAAAATGGAGCGATTACCGAACTGGAAATGACCCAAACGCAGGCAATGATTCGCAACTTGCTAAAGGAAATGCAGGATTCCGCTTTTGAAATGATTGCCTACGATTTTAACAGACAGCTTTCCGGCAAAGAGCGGACGGTAGATGAGCTGCTGAGCCAGGTGGAGGCTGTCAAGGTGCAGGATGTTCAGGATGCCGCCCGGACGTTCCGACTGGACACTATTTATTTCTTGAGAGACCAGAAGGGGGAATAGCGGGTGGAGCGCATCGTTTATGAGCATGTGCAGGAAACGTTGTACTTTGAAGTGATGGATAACGGCTTGCACGTCTATGTGTTGCCCAAACCGGGTTTTCAGAAGACATACGCCACATTTGCAACAAAATATGGCTCAGTCGATAATCATTTCCGTGTGGAAGGTCAACAACCGATCAAGGTACCGGATGGGATCGCTCATTTTTTGGAGCATAAAATGTTTGAAGAGCCTGAGGGCGATATTTTTGCTACCTTTTCTTCGAATGGGGCCTCTGCAAACGCATTTACGAGCTTTGATCAGACCGTATATCTGTTTTCTGCAACCGAACGCATTCAGGAAAACTTGACTACTCTTGTAAATTTTGTGCAGCATCCTTACTTTACGGATGAAAATGTAGAGAAGGAAAAAGGCATTATCGGCCAGGAAATCAATATGTATGGGGATAACCCGGACTGGCGGAGCTACTTTGGTCTGATTGAAGCGCTATACAAAGTCCATCCGGTGCACATTGATATTGCAGGTACCGTTCAATCCATCAGCACGATTACAAAGGAAACGCTGTATAGCTGCTATGAAGCTTTTTATCACCCGAGCAACATGATTCTTTTTGTGGTCGGCGGGGTGGACCCGGCGGAAGTGATAGAACTGGTGCGTAATAATCAGGCGAAAAAGGACTATAAGCCGCAGGGAGAGATCGAGCGGATTTTTGATGAGGAGCCTGCCACGGTTGCAGAACCGCGCCGTGAGGTGAAGCTGGCGGTTTCCCTGCCGAAGTTGCTGTTCGGATTCAAGGAGGCCAAGGTAGGTCTGACGGGTGAGGAATTGCTCCGTCATGATCTGGAAACCAAGCTGATGCTTGATCTCCTTTTCGGTTCCAGCACTCAGCTGTATCAAAAGCTTTACGATGAGGATTTGATTTCAGACAGTTTTGGTCATGAGTATAACTCTACGCCACAGTATGCTTTCTCTGCCATCGGTGGGGATACCAAAGACCCGGATCGATTGTTGGCACGAATACGTGAAGAGGTTGAGTCTATCCAGAAGCAGGGTTTTGCGGCAGAGCATTTTGAAAGAGCCCGTAAAAAGAAAATCGGCGGTTATTTGCGTACGCTCAACTCACCCGAAAATATTGCGCACGAATTTACAAGGCATCGCTTTCGGGGCAGTGATTTCTTCCAACTGTTGCCGATCTATGAAAGTATTACGCTAGAGGATGTAAATCGGCGCCTGAAAGATCATATCCAATGGGATCAATTAGCAATATCTTTGGTGGTGAGTCCGTAATGTCCAGGGAGAGGGAACCGATGACCACCAAGAACGGAGCATTAAAAGCCATTGGCGATACGACAGTGCTGATTACAGGAGCGAGTGGGGGGATTGGGGCGGCGATTGCCGAGCGGTTTGCATCTGTAGGGATGAATGTAGTCATTCACTACATGAAGTCCCATGAAAAAGCGAATGAAGTTGCCCGTCGTTGTATGGTTTATTCAGGCAAGGTGATGACCGTGTCTGCGGATCTGCGCAGCAAGGAGCAGATTGAGCGTATGCGGGAAAAGCTTGAAAATCACGGAATGAGGCCGGATATTCTAGTGAATAATGCTGGATTATCTCATTATGGACTGCTATCGGATGTATCGGAAGAGGAATGGGACGAAGTGATGGCCGTCAACGTTAAGGGGACCTTTTTGTGCTCGCAGGCTTTTATGCCTTATATGATTTCTCAACGCTATGGCCGCATTGTAAATGTGTCATCCGTGTGGGGGATATGTGGTGCTTCATGCGAGGTGCTATACTCCACCACCAAAGGAGGCATTAACGCTTTCACGAAAGCGCTGGCTCAAGAGGTTGCACCTTCCGGGGTGACGGTAAATGCTGTAGCTCCGGGCGCAGTGGATACATCGATGCTGGATCATTTGGATGAGGGGGAAATTACCAGTTTGGAAGAGGCAATTCCTGCCGGGCGGTTGGCTCGGCCTGATGAAATTTCGTCCCTGGTATATTTTCTCGCACTTCCTGAGTCAGGCTATATTAACGGTCAGGTCATAAGTCCTAATGGGGGATGGGTGACTTAAGGGGAAGCCGTGCTTGGAGGAATCCACCAGTATAGTAAGCGTCTGAGAAGAGAATATTACAACTGTTGATTTTAAATCTGAATCATCTAAGGAGGATTTAAGCATGTCAACAGTCGTTAAGGATTTTGATGTTTGGAAAAAGTTCCTCGGTCAGCGTGTGGAGCAAGCGGAGAAGCTGGGCATCAGTCAGGATACCATTTCAGAGCTTGCTTATGAAATCGGCGATTTTCTGGATGAAAAGGTTGACCCAGCCAACCATTCCAACCGTGCACTGAAAGAACTGTGGGGAGTTGCCGATGAAAGTGAGCGTCACACCATCGCCCGGCTAATGGTCAAATTAGCCAAAAGCAGCACATAAGCAGGAATTCACATGAAAAGCTCCCTTTTGGGGGGCTTTTCTGTAATGGTTACAGACCTGTTCTTGTAATTCCATTGTAATTTATATATCATAAACGTGATTGAATCATTATTGAAACATACAACTCAATAATGACCTTTCAGGTCTCAATAATTGGTTTTGTCGAATGATGTTATTTTATGATACAATAATGCTTTGATTTGGTATTTTTGGCGGTTTGAATGTGAATGAGGTGCTAATGTGACGGAGGAAATGAAACAGTGGTACATGGAGTACAAGATACATAAAAATCGGCCCGGACTGCTGGGGGACATTGCTTCCATGCTTGGTGTTCTGGGGGTTAATATATTAACGATCAATGGTGTTGAAGGCGAAAGACGGGGAATGTTGCTGGAAACGGATGACGATGAGAAAATACGCATTCTCGGAGATACGTTGAAAAAGGCCAGCAACATTACTGTCACGGCCTTGCGTGCTCCGAGACTGGTCGATATATTGGCAGTAAGACATGGTCGTTACATTGACCGGGATTCGGACGATCGTAAAACATTTCGCTTTACTCGCGATGAGCTTGGGTTGCTGGTCGATTTTTTGGGTGAAGTATTAAAGAGGGACGGCAATCAGGTCATTGGCCTTCGCGGAATGCCACGTGTAGGTAAAACGGAATCTATTATTGCCAGTAGCGTATGCGCCATGAAGCGCTGGACTTTTGTATCCTCGACGCTTCTGCGTCAGACGGTGCGTAGTCAGCTTTCCGAGGAGGAAATGAACCCGAACAACGTGTTTATTATTGACGGGATTGTGAGTACAATTCGATCCAATGAAAGACATTATCACTTGCTTCAGGAAATTATGAGCATGCCAAGCACCAAAGTGATCGAGCATCCTGACGTATTTGTGCGTGAATCGGGATACAGCTTTGACGATTTTAATATCATTATTGAACTTCGCAATAATCCGGCTGAGGAAATTATCTATGATACCTTTACAGCCAGTTATACAGAAGAGCTTTAAATAAGCGTAATTATACAAGGAGATGATGACATGTCAGAACTGGGTCAGCAATTAAAGGAGGCCCGGCTGCAAAAAGGATTGAGCCTTGACGATGTTCAGGAAATGACGAAGATACGCAAACGTTATCTGGAAGCCATTGAGACGGGCGATTACAAAGTGCTGCCGGGAAGCTTTTATGTCAGAGCTTTTATTAAAACGTACGCCGAAACGGTCGGTTTAAATCCCGATGAGATTTTGGAAGGACATCAAAGCAATGTACCTGAACCTGAACCGGAAGCGGTCATGGAGCCTGTCACACAGAAACGCTCTAGCCGTCCCGCTACAATTGGGAATCTTAAATGGTTGCCTACCGCGTTAATGTGGCTTTTTCTAGTTCTCATTGTTGGGGTTATTTATGCTTATTGGGTGAGTAACAATCATTCAGCTCCAAAAACAGCAGAAAACACAACACCGGTCACAACACCAAGCTCGTCTGCTCCTGATACTACGAAGGGCGGAACTACGCCGCAACCACAGGACACAACAACAACCCAACCGGATAATAATAGCCAACCGACGGCTCCTAACGGTGGCGGCGGGCAAACTACTGATACAGGACAAACGGGACAGACTCAGCCAGGTGGTACGGGAACAGTTACTCCTGATGGAACTTCACCTGACAATAGCCAGCAGCCGAATACAACTGCGCCACAACAAGGTGTAACTGTGGCACAGGACGGCAAGCAAGGCAAAACGACGATTTTCAAAGTCTCCAGTTCGACTGGGGCCACGGTCAAGGTTGATATTAAAGCAACGGGTGAAAGCTGGCTTGAGGTGTACAAGGGACAAAACTCCCGTGGTGAAAAGCTGAGCTATGGTATGACTAAAAGCGGGGACGCCATGTCTTTTGATATTGGTCCGGAAGGTTTATATATCAAATCAGGACGATCTTCTGCCACAGACATTTCTGTAGCTGGCCAGCCGATAACCGATAACAAATCGACTACTCGTGTACTGATACAGCAAGGAGAACCTTCTTCTACCGGAACAAGTGCCGGGGTGACGGGTTCACCTACAGATTCGACGACAGGCAGCAATACGGATTCTACGCAAAGTGGTACAGACTCTACAACTACGAACGGCGAATAAACATCTTCGTGCGAGTAAATACTAATGATTGTAATTCTTGGGATGCCAGTCATTTTATTTCCGCAAAGTGAGGTGTATACGTTATGACCGTAAGCTGGATTGTGACCGGGCTCGGAATCATTGTCAGTTTGCTTGGCTATTATCTCACACCGAGTGCTTGGGGCTATGGCATACTGGGCTTTGGTCTTGCTCACATTTTGCTTGGAGTTTTGGATATGTTCCGAACTCCAACCCGCATCCACAATTAGACATGTTGAATGGTGGAATGAAATAAAGGCGTTTTTGTCAGAGAAACTGGCAAGAGCGCCTTTTTAGTGAGCGGATTATTGGATTTTTGTAAATGACTAGCCTATAATTAGATATTGAACTTTGTTGTGGAAAGGGAAGTGAAACGATGGCTTCAGAAAATTCATTTGATATCGTCTCCAAAATGGATATGCAGGAGTTAACGAATGCAGTTCATCAGACGGAGCGTGAAATTGAAACACGGTTTGATTTCAAGGGGAGTAAAAGCAGCCTAAAGCTTGAGAAAGAAGCTCTTACGATTGCATCGGAAGACGAATACAAGCTGAATGCGGTGATTGATATTTTACAATCCAAAATGGTCAAGCGGGGATTGTCTCTTAAAAATGTGGAGTTTGGCAAGCTGGAACCAGCTTCTTTAGGTTCAGTACGCCAGCGCCTTACGCTCAAGCAGGGGATTGATCAGGATAATGCCAAAAAAATCAACATTCTTATTCGGGACTCCAAGCTAAAAGTGAAAAGTCAGATTCAAGGTGATCAAATTCGCGTAACGGGAAAAAGCAGGGATGATTTACAGGCGATCATTCAATTGCTGCGTAAAGCTGATTTGCCATTGGAGCTTCAATTTACGAACATGAAATAAAGCCGTTTTCCCTCATGCTTTGTGTAGGAAAAAACGTTGCTTGATGTGGGCAGGTTATTTTGACATGCGTTTTGCACCATATTATACTTGTAACGAAAATGCAGGCAATTCAGGTGTATAGCGCTTGTCGGAAGCGATTTACATCGGATTGAATTCAATCCGAAAACTGCCATTTGTGATCAAGTACGATAATCAGGGGAGAGTGTGTTGTGAATTTACCCAACAGAATTACAATTACGCGGATTTGCCTAATTCCGGTGATGATGCTGGCTTTGCTGGTGGACTTTGATTTTTATCCGCCGCCGATTGAGATCGGAGCTTTCAACTTGCCGTATAATCAGCTGATTGCGGCTATCATTTTCCTCATAGCAGCCAGCACGGATGGTCTTGACGGATACTTGGCCCGTAAAAATAACATGGTCACCAATTTGGGCAAGCTGTTGGACCCTCTTGCTGATAAGCTTTTGGTAACCGCTATTTTGGTTTCTTTAGTAGAAATGGGCAAGATTGATTCGTGGATTGTCGTTGTGATTGTTAGCCGTGAGTTCGCGGTTACGGGTCTGCGTCAGATTGCCTTGCTGGACGGTTCTGTGGTCGCTGCAAGCAACTGGGGCAAATTAAAGACGATCATTCAGATTGTTGCTATTGTAGCGCTGCTCATTAATAATTTCCCGTTTGTTTTTCTGGGTATTCCGTTCGATTTAATAACGATGTGGGCGGCTGCGCTGGTTACCATTTATTCGGGTATAGATTACTTTGTGAAGAATATCCATTTGCTGAGTTCCTCCAAAGTTTAACAGGATAAATTTTAATGGAAACAGCAATAGGGACAATACTTATTGCTGTTTCTTTACATAATTCCCACAACATTTGCAGTACAGGAGGAAAAGACAATGAAGGCTGAAATCATCGCAGTAGGAACAGAATTATTGCTTGGACAAATCGTGAATACTAATGCTCAATACTTGTCACAAGAGTTGGCCGCAATCGGAATTGATGTATATTTTCAGACCGTAGTTGGCGATAACATGGATCGGCTTCAGGAAGCGGTACGACTGGCTCAGAAGCGTGCAGATATTATTTTGTTTTCCGGTGGTCTAGGACCAACTCAGGATGATTTGACGAAAGATGCGATAGCTGCTGTGCTGGGGCGGAAATTGCATATAGATCGTCTTGCCATGGACAAGCTCGAACAGTTTTTCCGCAACCGTGGGGTAGTAATGACCGAGAATAACCGCCGTCAGGCGCTTTCTATTGAAGGGTCTACCCCGCTTGAAAACGAGACAGGATTGGCTATAGGCGACGCCATTGCGCAGGAGGGTAAATTTTATGTAGTTTTACCTGGTCCTCCCAAGGAACTTAAACCGATGTTTGAAAATCAAGCGAAGCCTTGGCTGCTTCAGCAGGCATTAAGCGGTAAGGAAATGCCGATTTATTCGAAAATGCTAAAATTTGCAGGGATTGGTGAGTCCGCGCTGGAAACCCGGCTTCTAGATCTGATTCAGTCTCAGACAGACCCGACTATTGCTCCTTATGCCAAAGAAGGGGAAGTCACGATCCGCATATCCACCAAGGCGGCTAGTGAAAGCGAAGCCTTAATCAAGCTGACGGCTACGGAAGCGGAAATTCAACAACGCCTTTCCGAACACATGTATGCAAGCGAGGATGTTACGCTGGAGAAGGTCATCGTGGACCTGATGTCCAAGCGAGGGCTAACGGTTAGTGCTGCGGAAAGCTGCACAGGCGGGATGCTGATGGAACACATTACTGCCGTACCGGGGAGCTCTGTTATGTTTCAAGGTGGCATCGTGTGTTATTCCAATGAAATGAAAATGAAGCTGCTTAACGTTCCTCATGATTATTTGGAAGGGGATCATGCACCCGGCGCAGTGAGTAAGGAAGTGGCCCTTGTGCTTGCGGAGCAGGCAAGAATGGTTGTGGACAGCGATTTCGGACTTTCAGTCACAGGTGTAGCCGGACCTGGATTTTCCGAACGCAAGCCTGTAGGCCTGGTATACATCGGCATTGCTGAACGCGACAAGGAAACGGAAGTATATGAGCTGAATCTGAGTGGAAACCGTGAAGCAATCCGTCTGCGATCTGTCAAAGCAATCCTATACAGATTGTGGCGCAGATTGATGGAGAACGAGAAGCTCTCTTCATGATGTAGAGGTACGAATCGTAGAGTTGTTTTTGATAGACTATTCATGATATAATGATCTTATCGGAAGAACCGTTGCAAAGCCTTTTGCCTACGGTTCTTTTTTTATTTTAAGAGACGGATGCAATTATAGTAGAGAACCGACTGAGTAAAAAAACGAATGTATGTTCGAAAAAATGCTTGGCAAGCGTGTCAAAACAAGGTATTATTAAAGTACAAACAATGAAGGATGTGAGTTTATTGTCAGATCGTCGTGCTGCGCTGGATATGGCGCTCCGTCAAATAGAAAAGCAATTCGGTAAAGGTTCCATTATGAAGTTGGGTGAGTCCACTCACATGCAAGTGGAAACGATCCCCAGTGGTTCAATTGCTTTGGATATTGCGTTAGGAACGGGCGGCTTTCCAAGAGGCCGGATTATTGAAGTATATGGACCGGAATCATCCGGTAAAACGACAGTAGCTCTTCATGCTATCGCAGAGGTGCAAAAAACAGGCGGACAAGCCGCCTTTATCGATGCCGAGCATGCGCTTGATCCGTCGTATGCGAGCAAGCTGGGTGTCAATATTGATGAGTTGTTACTATCGCAACCAGATACAGGAGAGCAGGCACTTGAGATTGCCGAGGCTCTTGTACGTAGTGGAGCAGTAGACATTATTGTCATTGACTCTGTAGCGGCACTTGTGCCGAAGGCAGAGATTGAAGGCGAAATGGGGGATTCCCACGTTGGTCTTCAAGCGCGCTTGATGTCGCAGGCATTGCGTAAGCTGTCTGGAGCCATTAATAAATCGAAAACCATTGCTATCTTTATTAACCAGCTGCGTGAAAAAGTAGGTGTTATGTTCGGTAACCCTGAAACCACACCAGGTGGACGTGCATTGAAGTTTTACTCAACGGTACGTCTGGATGTTCGCCGTATTGAAAGCTTGAAAATGGGTAACGACATCGTGGGTAACCGCACACGTATTAAAGTCGTGAAAAATAAAGTGGCTCCTCCTTTCCGTCAGGCCGAAGTGGACATTATGTACGGTGAGGGCATTTCCAAAGAAGGTAGCTTGATCGACATCGGTACGGAGCATGATATTGTCGACAAGAGCGGAGCCTGGTATTCCTACGAAGGCGAGCGCCTTGGTCAGGGACGCGAGAATGCGAAGCAATTTTTGAAGGAAAATCCGAACATTGCTAGTACAATCGAGCAAAAAATTCGGGTGGCCAGTAATTTAATTACGACGGTTGTGCCACCGACAGAAGAAGAGTTGGCGCAGGAAGCCAAGGAAGAACAGGAACTGCTAGAGCTTGAATAAGCTTAGCTGAATCTTGGTTTCTGTTCTGTCATGTGAACTGTAGGCTGGTGATTATGGCACAGTCCGTTTGAATAGCATAATTCTGATGCCCTGCACAGTTGTGCAGGGCATTTTTGCATCGAACACAGTCTGTTTTCTGTCAGCAGGAATCTAACTTTTGCGTGGCAGGCGCTCTCAACCTGCTTTCGTGAATTTCAAAGTGAGGGAAGCACATTGCAATTGCACGATAAAGATGAATTTACCTCGGAACAAAATGAGCAGCAAGGAATTTCTCATTTTCCGGATAACGAAGAGTTGATGATTACCAAGGTGGAGCAGGGACAGGGACGCAAACGTGGAAGATACATCATTCATTTCGGCCCATATTCACTGTCCGTGTTGGAAGATGTAATGATCAAATACAATATGTTTAAAGGAACGTTGTTCGACAAAAAAGAACTGGAAGATATCGTTCTGGTAGATGAAAAGCAGCAGGGTTACGTATATGCGCTCTATTATTTGGGTCGAAAGCCACGTACACGTCAGGAAATTGCGCAGCGATTGGTGCAAAAGGAACTGGGTCAGGCTGTTATAGATGAAGTGTTGATGCGACTTGAAAGGGAACGACTCGTGGATGATGATTTGTACGCCCGTCAGTGGGCCAGGCAGCGTATAACGAGTCAACGTAAGGGTAAGATGTGGGTTAGGCAGGAACTTCGTCAGAAGGGCATCTCTAAAGCCTCTATCGGGGAAGCTTTAGAAGAGATCACTGATAACGAGGAATGGGAAAGTGCTTTGGTAATCGGACGTAAGAAGTGGGAACAGGTACGCGGTGACGTGATGGAGAAAAAACGGAAAACGTATCCTTTTCTCATGAGACGCGGATACTCGGGTGACATGACACGTCGAGTAGTCAATCATCTCACTGCGTCTGAGCAGAACGGAGCTTATGACGATGAGGAATTATCGCAGTGGGATGAATAGTTGTTAAATGTCGGTCATTCATTGGTTGGTGATCTGATCGGGCAGGGCGAGCAGGTTATTACATGGAAACTACACGGTAGCCTACTAAAGTTTGCATTCCCTTGACAATGCCATTTGTCAAATAATAAAATATATATGAAACGATACTTGTGGAATGCCCTTTTTCCTTCCAAAAAAGCGGAATCCACGGTAAGTTCTCATCGCCAAATAACAAGTGATGCCGCTATGCCAGGCGGAATTGTACATGTGAGAGCATGTGCATATGAAATGAAACGACCTCGTGTCGTTATCTTAGTTTGACGATTAAAGTAAATATGACAACTGCAAAAAGTCCCAAGGAATGCCTTGGAGGAACCAACGGGGAGGTGAACAGTATGATGACTGCGATCTGGTTCGTTCTCGTTGCTGTAGCCGCGTTATTCTTTGGGTTCTGGATTGGTTATTTTATTCGCAAATCTATTGCAGAAGCTAAGATCTCCAGTGCGGAAGAAGCTGCCGCGCAAATCGTGGAGAACGCGAAAAAAGAGGCGGAAGCACTGAAGAAGGAAACGGTACTGGAAGCGAAAGATGAAATCCACCGCATCCGTGCCGAAGCTGAAAAAGAAACTCGTGAACGTCGCAATGAAATTCAACGACAGGAACGAAGATTGCTGCAAAAAGAAGAATCGCTGGATAAAAAATTGGAATCGCTGGAACGTAAAGAAGAACAAGTGGCCAACAAAGAGAAACGAATCGATGAAACCCAGCAGCAAATTGATTTGATTTACAAGAGCCAGGTAACTGAGCTGGAGCGTATTTCCAATCTGACGATGGAGGATGCAAGAAGTATTATTCTGACCAACGTAGAGCAGGAAGTTCGTCATGAAACAGCTCAGATGATTAAGGAAATTGAACAGCAGGCTAAAGAAGAGGCGGACAAAAAGTCTCGTGAAATCATCACACTGGCCATCCAACGCTGTGCGGCAGACCATGTAGCAGAAACGACGGTTTCTGTTGTTACGTTGCCGAACGAAGAAATGAAGGGCCGGATTATCGGGCGCGAAGGCCGTAATATCCGTGCACTTGAAACCCTTACGGGAATTGACCTCATTATTGATGATACGCCGGAAGCTGTTATTTTGTCCGGATTTGATCCGATTCGTAGAGAGATTGCGCGTACTGCGCTTGAGAAGCTCGTAGCGGACGGACGGATACATCCGGCACGTATTGAAGAGATGGTTGAAAAATCCCGTAAAGAAGTGGACGAACGAATCCGCGAGTATGGCGAACAGGCTACCTTCGAGGTGGGTGTGCATAGTCTGCATCCGGATTTAATCAAAATTTTGGGACGTCTCAAGTTCCGTACGAGCTACGGACAGAACGTGTTGAAGCACTCGATGGAAGTTGCATACTTGACAGGTCTGATGGCCGGGGAACTGGGCGAGGACGTTGTACTGGCAAGACGGGCAGGATTGCTGCATGACATCGGGAAGGCGCTGGATCACGAAGTGGAAGGATCACACGTTGAAATTGGCGTGGAACTGGCGAAGAAGTACAAGGAACACCCGGTCGTCATCAACAGCATTGCTTCACATCACGGCGACTGCGAAGCGACTTCAGTGATCGCCATGCTGGTCGGAGCAGCAGATGCTCTGTCAGCTGCAAGACCGGGAGCGCGGCGTGAAACGCTAGAGACGTACATCCGTCGTCTTGAGAAGCTGGAACGTATCTCCGAGTCTTTTGAAGGCGTTGAAAAATCATACGCGATTCAAGCCGGACGCGAAGTTCGTGTCATGGTACAGCCAGAGAAAATTGATGATGCGGAAGCATTCCGACTGGCCCGCGATATAACGAAAACGATTGAAAATGAACTGGACTATCCTGGTCATATCAAGGTTACCGTCATTCGCGAGACCCGCGCGGTAGAATACGCAAAATAAAAGCATTTCAATGAAAAGTGGCCGCTGCTTGTAGGGCCACTTTTCATTATGTAAGGCAGACTAGGGAGGGCTTTCTATCAACGTATTATTTATTGGAGACATCGTCGGCAGTGTAGGCAGAAAGGCACTGAGGGAAAATCTTCCTTCGTTAAAGTCAAAATACAACCCGCATATTATTATTGTCAATGGAGAAAATGCGGCTTCGGGAAGAGGGATTACCCCAGCCATCGCCAGGGAGTTTTTTGATTGGGGCGTTCATGGGATTACGATGGGAAATCATACATGGGACAATAAGGAAATATTTGATTTTATAGATGATGAGCCGCGTATTATACGCCCGGCCAACTTTCCACCGGGAACACCGGGACGGGGTTACACCGTTGTAAAGGGTGGAGGGAAAGAGCTGGCAATCGTTAATTTGCAGGGCAGAACCTTTTTGCCAGCTATTGATTGCCCATTTCGTGCAGCCGATGAAATTGTAGATGAGCTGCGCAAAAAACACAAGCATATTCTGGTCGATTTTCATGCTGAAGCAACCTCGGAAAAGATCGCTATGGGCTGGCATCTGGATGGACGTGCTTCTATTGTGGTAGGTACACACACACATGTACAGAGTAATGATGATACCATTTTGCCGCAAGGAACTGCGTATCAGACAGATGCGGGAATGGTGGGTCCCTATGAGGGAGTGCTTGGTATGCAAAAAGAGGCTGTGCTGCAGAAATTCAAGACTCAGCTTCCGGTACGTTTTCAAGTGGACATGGGCAAATGGCACTTTCATGCCATCAGCGTAGAGTTGGATGATGACAATGGAAAAGCCCGCAAAATTCAGAAAATCAGACTTAAAGAAGATGAATGGCGCATGGATTAACTTTTTTACAAACTACTTAAGGAAACAATATGGAAAACTGTCACCAAAAAGCAGGAATTTTTTGCTGGCCCTCGAATAACATCTAATAGTGGAATCAAACCATCATCATTCCCAGGGGAGGTACTTACTATGGATGTATTAAAAGTATCAGCAAAATCCAATCCCAATTCAGTTGCAGGCGCGCTTGCAGGAGTACTGCGTGAACGCGGAAATGCAGAATTGCAGGCGATTGGAGCCGGTGCACTAAACCAAGCCATTAAAGCGGTAGCCATTGCCCGGGGATTTGTCGCACCAAGCGGAGTGGATTTGATTTGTATTCCTGCCTTTACAGACATTGTTATTGATGGAGAAGACCGGACCGCAATCAAACTGATTGTAGAGCCAAGATAATAAATGGAAGTTGACTGAGCCTGTTTACGCTGCGTAAACGGGTTTTTTGCTTTATGCTTCTTTGCGATAAGATTTTTTAAATACATTTCGTGCTTCAAGCTATGAAGGAGGTAATGTGCATGAACGGTAAGTTAAATGCAAAACGGCCAGTTGTTGACTTCCATTGTGATGTGCTGTGTAAAATGCAGCTTGATTCGCAGGTGGATTTCAGTCATCCATCGCTTGATGTCACAAAAGAGCGCTTGCTGGAAGGAAATGTGCGGCTGCAAACGTTTGCGATATATATTTCACAGGTATTGGGCACGCCAAGATTTGAGCATATAGTTCGTCAAATTGAGCTGTTCAGGCAGCATGTGGTATCTTCCTCAGGTGGGCTGAGGCCCTTGCTGTGGCGGGAAGATTTGGTAGAACAAGACGAACAGGCAGAAAAGCTGAAGCATTTGGACGGCAACGGGGCGGATCAAACCGACTCACCTTGGGCTCTTCTCTCACTGGAGGGAGCAGACGCGCTGGAAGGGAATCCGTTGTATGCGGAACTGTGCTATGCCATGGGAATACGGCTCATTGGACTGACGTGGAATTATGCAAATTGGGCGGCTGATGGCATTATGGAGCCAAGAGGGGGCGGCCTGACACGTAAAGGGCGTGAGCTGGTTAAGCGCTCCAATGAGCTGGGGCTGCTGCTAGATGTATCGCATTTGTCCGTACAAGGATTCTGGGAGGTACTGGAGGAGGGAACTTTACCGCCAATCGCCTCGCATTCGAACGCTTTTGCCGTTTGCTCACATCCACGCAATTTGCGGGATGATCAGATTCGGGCGTTGATCGCATGTGACGGACGAATCGGTTTGACTTTTGTCACGATGTTTATCAAGGAGCAGGGTACAGTAACCGCTGAGGATCTGCTACCGCATATTGAGCATATTTGTGCCTTAGGCGGTGCACGGCATATGATGTTCGGCTCTGATTTTGACGGTATCGAGCGCCATGTACAGGGATTGGAGCATCCGGGGAAATATCCCGAGTTTGCAGAATTGCTATTAAAGCATTATCCTGAGGAACTGGTCACGGGCTGGTTGGGAGGTCATGCGCTTCATTATTTGCAAACCAATCTGCCCTCTAAAAGGTCTTTTTGAATGCTCTTATGTCAAAAAAGGGAACTTTGTGCGCTTTCCTTTTCTTTCTTGACGAAATAGGAGTATAATAGCATAGGTATGTAAAGTATTGTATAGAGAAAAAGGAGTGACCTTACGATGAGCAAAATCGTACCTGTCGGCGTTTCCGCACGTCATATTCACCTGACTCAAGAACATATTGAAATTTTGTTTGGAGCAGGCTATCAATTGACTGAATTTAAACCTTTGTCCCAACCAGGACAATTTGCCGCAAATGAGACCGTAGCTGTAATTGGTTCTAAGGGCCAATTTGATAAGGTTCGCATTTTGGGACCGGCTCGTCCAGCTTCCCAGCTCGAAATTTCCCGTACAGATTCCTTTGCTATTGGTGTTAAAGCACCTGTACGTGAATCTGGCAGCATTGATGGTACACCAGGAATCACGGTAAAAGGACCAGCCGGAGAAGTGGAACTGCAAGAGGGTGTTATTGTAGCAGCCCGTCATATTCATTTTCATACATCTGATGCAGCTAAATGGGACATTAAGGACAAGCAGCTGCTGAAAGTACGTGTCGGCGGCGAACGTGGCCTTGTGTTTGAAAATGTGATTGCACGTGTATCTGATTCCTTTGCTTTGGATATGCACATTGATACGGATGAAGCGAACGGAGCCGGTGTGAAAAACGGCGACAGCGCAGAAATCGTAGACTAATATACGTATTGGATGCCGGAAGGCTGTGGAAGCTCGATTCTTGCAAAGGAATCGGGCTTTTTTACATATATAGAAAATTCACAAATCTTCACATATACATATAGAGATCACTCATTCAGATTGAAGGCATTTGGTGTTTGTGGCTGCTCTATGGCTATGACCTATAAATCATGCTATAATTTAGTGTAATGCCTTTTTCAAAGGATATTAATGGGCTTAAAAAAATACACATGTATAGGAATTTAGTAAAAGCGCAAATGGCGTGAAATAGATGGTGTAAGGAGTGACCAGGAATGGCTAAGGAAACAAAAGATTACTCCAAATATTTTGATTTCTCGGATGCGAAGATTATTTCTGAAGATGAGCATAGCAAAAAGATCCGCATTCGCGGACGTGAAATCAACATTATGGCGGAGCCGAACCATAGAAAAGAAAAGCAGCGCGGTAAAGAGGACGTACAGGTATTGTATGATAACGCAGTCCCGGATGAGCTAAAGCATATCGGTCAGGGAAAGCATTATATCGTATATACATTCGGTTGCCAGATGAATGAGCATGATTCCGAAACTATAAAAGGCTTGCTGGAGCAGATGGGCTACCAGGCAACCGAGGATCGGAAGGAAGCAGACATCATTTTATTGAACACTTGCGCCATCCGTGAAAATGCGGAGGATAAAGTATTTGGCGAGCTGGGTCATCTCAAGCATCTCAAAACAGAAAAGCCAGGACTGCTGCTCGGCGTGTGTGGCTGTATGTCGCAGGAAGAGAATGTCGTTAACCGAATTATGCAAAAACACGGTTTTGTTGATATGATTTTTGGTACCCATAATATTCACCGTTTGCCTCAACTTGTTAAAGAAGCGCTCTTCAGCAAAGAAATGGTGGTCGAAGTGTGGTCCAAGGAAGGCGACATTATCGAAAACCTGCCGAAGAAGCGCGAGGGCATGCGGGCTTGGGTAAACATCATGTACGGCTGTGATAAATTTTGTACCTACTGCATCGTCCCCTTCACACGTGGTAAGGAAAGAAGCCGTCGACCAGAGGATGTTATCGCCGAGGTACGGGATTTGGCACGTCAGGGCTTTAAAGAGATTACCCTGCTAGGTCAGAATGTCAATGCCTATGGCAAGGATTTGAAGGATATGAATTACAGATTCGGAGATCTGATGGATGATATGCGCAAGATCAACATCCCGCGTGTACGTTTTACCACATCACATCCACGTGATTTTGATGACCATTTGGTTGAAGTGCTCGGTAAGGGCGGCAATTTGGTGGAGCATATTCATCTGCCGGTACAATCCGGCAATACGGATATATTGAAGAAAATGAACCGAAAATATACTCGTGAACGTGTTCTGGATCTGGCAGCGAAGATCAAAGCGGCTGTTCCGCATGTTTCTCTCACAACGGACATTATTGTAGGTTTTCCGGGTGAAACAGACGAACAGTTTGAAGATACACTATCACTTGTGCGGGAGGTCGGTTACGACTTCGCCTACACATTCATCTATTCACCACGTGAAGGTACGCCAGCTGCTTCGATGGAAGACAATGTACCTATGGCGGTCAAAAAAGAGCGTCTTCAACGCCTTAACAAGGTTGTGAATGAAAACAGTCTCCGCTTTAATAGTCGACTGCGGGGCGAGGTGGTTGAGGTACTGGTAGAAGGCGAGAGCAAAAATAACAGCGAGGTGCTTGCCGGACGAACCCGATCTAATAAGCTCGTGCATTTTGAAGGTTCCAAGGATCTGATCGGTACTTTTGTTCAAGTGAAAATTACAGAGCCTATGACCTTCTACATCAAGGGTGATCTGGTTCAAACCGCAGTTGCGGTTAACGGATAAAAAAGATTCTAGCGTGTTGCATTTGAATGACTATAGTACCAACGGGTGCAAGAACGTCTATGTGAGAAAAGGAGCGATGGACAGTGACAGAGGAGCGGTTGCAACAGACAGAACTTCAATCGGCGGCGCGCCAGCATGATCATTTGGTCAATCGCGATATGATATTGGCAAAAGCCAAAGAGTTGGCAGGTATTTTGGGCAACAGTGAGGAAGTGCAGTTATTTCGGAAAGCAGAAGAAAAGATCCGGGATCATGAGCGCATCCAGCAACTGATTGCAACCATGAAGAAGAAGCAAAAGGAAATTGTAGCCTTTGAATCCTTGAAGAATCAAAAAATGATTGCCAAAATAGAGGCCGAGCTTCAGGAGCTGCAGGAAGAGCTTGACGGGATTCCGATTGTAACGGAGTTCCAGCAAAGTCAGGTGGAAATTAATGAATTGCTGCAAATGGTGATCATGGCTATCCGTGATACGGTTTCGGAAAAGGTGAATGTAGAAGAGGGAAAAAGCACTTCTGCCTCTAATTGTAGTGACTAAAATCAGATGTATGGTGTGGAGGCTTAGCTTCCACGCCTTTTTTTCGGAGGCAATCGGAGGTGTGCACACTGAACCATGCATACTGAACCATGCATACTGTGGTGGACATCGGAAGTAACGGATATTGAAGAAGGGATGAAAACTAGGAATGGATAAGCTGCGTAAGATGGTAGAGGGGGAAGGGAACACATTCTGGAGTTATTTGGGGTGTGAGCTGGTCGGTGTGGACGAGAACGAGGTACGCATCGCTTTGCAGGCTGGCCCGCAGCATACGAATGTCATGGGGATCGTCCATGGAGGCGTGCTGACTTCGTTAATGGATCAGGCCATGGGAATGGTAGCTATGAGCTCACGTCAACTGCAGTCATGTGTGACGACGAACCTGAATGTTCATTTTTTGTCAGCGATGAGGCAAGGAGCACTGGAAGCGAAGGCTCGGATTCTTCATCAGGCAGGTCGCACCATCACTACGGAAGCAGAAGTAAGGGATAGTGAAGGGACTCTCGGATGCATATCTACGGCGACCTTTCGAGTGTTGCATAAACAACCCAATGACTCAGACAAGGTCTAGCGCTTGACAAAACTTTTTATTATGTCATAATGAATTTATCAAAACGATATAATATGGTGATGCGAATGGATAACAATCGTGTAAATGAAGAGGCCCAGAAGGCGTCGTACAACATTAAGAAATACCGCACCCCGGATGGTGCTCCGGCAGATATCGTTATGTTTACCTTAACGAAGCGGGAACGCAAGACGGTGACGAAAACATTGCCGATCCGGGAACTGAAGGTAATGCTCATCAAGCGCCGCAGGTGGCCGTTTGCAGGACGCTGGGCGTTGCCCGGAGGGTTTTGCCAGGAAGATGAGTCTATGTATGGAGCGGCCAAGCGGGAGCTGTTAGAGGAAACTGGTGTGGACGGCGGACATCTGGAGTATTTAGGTGTATACAGCGGACCGGGGCGTGATCCGCGTGGCTGGATTATATCGCATGCATTTTTTGCACTGGTAGAGGAATGGATGCTGGAGCAGCGGCAGGCAGCGGATGATGCTTCCGAGGTAGGGCTGTTCACGATCCGTGAGGCGCTGGAGGAATTGGAGTTGGCGTTTGATCACCGGGACATTATCGTCGATGCTTATCGGAAGATTCAGTTGCAGATGCTGCAGACAACGATAGCCAAGCAGTTTTTGCCTCTACATTTTACACTGGGCGAGCTGTATCAGGTGATTCAGAGTGTCGTACCGGATTTTGAAGAGCCGAATTTTATCCGTAAAATAACATCGACCCGCAGCAGACAGGGAATTCTGGAAGAGGTACGGGATGAAGATGGTAAACCGCTCAGTTCCAATCAGTATTCACAGAGACCGGCTCAGCTGTACCGTTTTAGTGACGGAGTACCGCGATTGTCTATCTACACATAGTGTGATGAGATAGAGGTCCTACGAAGAGCGCACAATCCCCGACGTTGAGGATGAAGGAGCTGACTGTACGATGAAGGCACTCATTGTTATTGATTACACAAAGGATTTTGTAGATGGCAGCTTGCCTGTAGGTCAACCGGCGATTGACTTGGATGATCGGATTGCAGCAATCACACAGGCGTATGTGGATCAGGGGGACTTTGTTGTCATGGCTGTGGATTTACATGAGGAAAAAGATCCTTATCACCCGGAGAGCAAGCTGTTTCCTCCACATAATATACGT
The DNA here is from genome assembly GCF_001705305.1 of Paenibacillus kribbensis. Lineage (GTDB taxonomy): Bacteria > Bacillota > Bacilli > Paenibacillales > Paenibacillaceae > Paenibacillus > Paenibacillus kribbensis_B. The sequence continues at coordinate 246,909 of NZ_MCBP01000001.1, read as the reverse complement.
GGAACTGAGGGACGACATTTATATGGCAAGCTCCACCCCCTCTATGAGAAACAAAGGGATTCTATCTATTGGTTGGATAAAACACGGTATAGTGCGTTCGCTGGGACCGATCTGGAGCTCAGGCTGCGCGAACGAGGTATTTTGGAAGTTCATCTGATTGGTGTATGTACGGATATCTGTGTACTCCACACGGCTGTAGACGCGTATAACAAAGGCTTTGCTATTACCGTATACAAGGATGCCGTGGCGAGCTTTAATCAGGCTGGACATGATTGGGCTTTGGGTCATTTTGAGGGAAGTCTGGGAGCTGCCGTATGGTCGGCTGAAGATACGATTTTATTACAGAACAAGTAAATAACTTAACGATTGTGTACCAGTATCCGATAACAAAATGGAGTCGGATATTGCTGAACTGGACAGATGAGGCGGTACGCCGTCGCAATCGCAAAACCGGTGACAGTCAGAGAGGATGAATATGATGCAGTCAACGAGCCTCGCATTACATACAGATAAATATCAGATTAATATGATGTACGCTCACTGGGTGAATGGAAGTCACCAGCGTAAAGCAGTGTTCGAGGCGTATTTCCGTAAGTTGCCATTTGGCAACGGTTATGCGGTGTTCGCTGGTCTGGAACGTATTGTGAATTACATCTCAAATTTGCGTTTTACAGAAGAGGATATTCGCTACCTGTCAGAACAGGAGGAGAAGTATGATCCTATGTTTCTGGAGGCTTTGCGGCAGTTTAGATTTCGCGGAACGGTTCATTCGATGAAGGAAGGAGCTCTCGTATTTCCGAACGAGCCTCTGATACGCGTTGAGGGAACGATTATGGAAACACAGCTGGTGGAGACGGCGATATTGAATTTTATGAATTATCAGACGCTGATCGCTACCAAGGCATCACGTATTAAACAGGTGGCAAATGACGACACGCTGCTTGAATTCGGCACACGGCGTGCACAGGAAGCAGATGCGGCAATTTGGGGGGCACGCGCAGCTTATGTAGCAGGCTTTGACGCGACGTCCAACATGCTGGCTGGAGAGCACTTTGGGATTCCGACGAAGGGAACACATGCTCATTCCTGGGTGCAAACCTTTATGTCGGAGCAGGAGGCTTTTGACGTGTATGCCAAGGTTTTGCCAGATCAGGTTACGCTGCTGGTAGACACCTTTGACACGCTGGAAAGCGGCGTTCCTCATGCGATTCGTACAGCGAAGATGCTGGAGAGCCAGGGTAAGCGCATGAATTCAATCCGTCTCGACAGCGGTGATTTAGCTTATCTATCCATCCAGGCGCGGGAAATGCTTGATGCGGAAGGTTTAGATTATGTACAAATTGTGGCTTCCAATGATTTGGATGAAAATACAATTTTTAATTTGAAAGCCCAAGGGGCGCGTATTGATGTATGGGGTGTGGGAACACAGCTTATTACAGCTTCGGATCAACCTTCACTTGGGGGAGTGTACAAGCTGGTTGAGCGGGAAGTGGACGGCGAAATGCTGCCGACGATTAAGATTTCGGGCAATCCGGAAAAAGTATCCACACCGGGCAAAAAGGATGTATACCGCATCGTGGATAAAAAGAAGGGAAAAGCCGTTGCAGATTATATTTCTTTTCCGGATGAAGAGCGTCCGCGTAATGGAAAGCGTCTGAAACTGTTTAATCCTTTGCATCCATATATGAAAAAATATGTAGAAAATTACGAAGCTGTACCGATGCTTGAGCCCATTTTCGTAAACGGGCAGAAGGTATATGAGCTTCCCAAGCTGGATGAAATTCGAGTTTACCATGCTTCACAGTTGAAGCTGTTTTGGCCAGAATATTTGCGGAAGCTGAACCCTGAAATTTATCGCGTTAATCTCAGCGAAAAGGTGTGGGGGCTGAAGCAAAAGCTGATCGACAGCTATATGCAGCCTGAAGTAGAAGAAAAGGAATAATAGCATGAAGAGGCACCTCATGAATGTATGGGGTGCCTTTTTGTGTTGCGGCGAGTATGGAAAAAGAAAGCTTACTTATAAATTTCTCTCATGACATGTCTCAGCTCAGGTACAATAATGCGTTCCATCGCCAAACGTACAGCCCCACGTGAGCCAGGCATGGAAAATACAGCTGTCTGGCCTATCGTACCGGCCACAGCACGGCTTAATATAGCTGCTGAACCAATATCCTCAGCAAAGCTTAGATAGCGGAAGATTTCCCCAAACCCTGGCAGCTCTTTATCCAGTAGGGAGGAGATAGCTTCATATGTAGTATCCCGAGGGGAAATACCAGTGCCGCCTGTCAAAAGCACAGCTTCGATGTCAACTTGTTCGACAGCTTCGGATACCAATTGCCGGATGCCTTCATAGTCATCTTTGACGATGACGTATCGGACAACCTCATAGCCGTCGGTTTCCAGCAAGTCTATAAGCAATCGTCCTCCAGTATCTGTTTCTTCGGTGCGCGTGTCGGAGACGGTGATGACCATACAGCTAACCCGCTGCGGAGCTTCCCGTCGATGTTCCTCTACAGAAGATATATTCATTGCTATGTTCACTCCTTGGTGGTGGTTAAGCATACTCTTTTTACAATAGAGGAATGGTGGCTTGTATGCAAGTCAGAAGTGGAAGAATCAAAGCCTTGTGATGAATATCCTTGCGTTCATGTATTGGAATATAGTACACTTCCTTACATAAGCCGGAGCATTTTGGTTATATATTCTTGAAAGCGTGAACACCAATGGAGTTAATCTCATTCGTTAGTGGGTAATAGTACAGCAGGGTCAACAACTGGGAGGGAATGTAACATGAATCATTCATACCAACAATGTGTAGATGCTTGCCTGGAATGTTTGAACGCTTGCAATGTTTGCAATGTAGCGAGCTTAAAGGAATATGATTTGGCCATGTTGCGTGAATGTATCCGAGTGAGCAGGGAATGTGCGGAGATATGCGGGTTTGCTGCTCAAATGCTGGAGCACGGAACCAATTTCGCCGAGCAAATCTGTGAGTTGTGTGCTCATGCCTGTGAAGTATGCGCTGCCGAATGCAGCAAGCATACCCATGATCATTGCAAACAATGTGCAGAAGTCTGCCGTCGTTGCTTTCAGGCTTGCCGCCAATTGGTGGCTGTGTAATTACATATATGGAGTTAGCGCCTGAAGAAGAAAAGGTTGCTTTCTACTGAATAGATTTGTATAATGATGGGAATTAACGTCGTGGAATGGGAGAGTAGCATTGGAGCCAATCATTACAGCGAGCCGGAAAAGGTGGAAGCCGGTATGAGGTTTGATGTGAAGCGCACCCGGGAGACGGTTGGTCGAAGCATGGAGTACATTCAGGAGATTTCCTTGAGTGTAGTTCCTTTAGTAGATCAGCCCGGCAGACACCGTTATTCGTCATTCGAGTGAAATCGGCGATTTGTGTAAGCTAGCTTTGGCTGCGCAACCCGATTTACGAAGAGTGGTACCGCGGGGATATTGAAGTTCTCGTCTCTTGAATTAGTTCAAGAGGCGGGAGCTTTTTTTGTTAGACAAGGATTTTGCAAAATCCTGAAATCTTAATAGAGAAGGAGAGAGAAGACATGTTATTGTTGACTGCTGCTAAGGTTTTATTGACCCATACGGGCTTGGGGGAGAAGGAAATTTTATCTTTATTGGAGATACCTCCGCAGCCGGAATGGGGAGATTTGGCGTTTCCGTGTTTTGTGCTGGCTAAAAAGCTTCGCAAGTCTCCACAGCAAATTGCGCTTGAATTGGCGGAGGCAATAAGCCATGAGGAAGGTTTAAGTGCTTCGGCTGCTGGTGCCTATGTAAATATAACACTGAATCGTTCTGTTCAGATTCCGCTTATGCTGGCTGAATTGAACCAACCTGATTTCCTCAAGCCAGATATCGGGCATGGGCAGCGGGTGGTGATTGATATGTCCTCACCTAACATCGCCAAACCGTTTGGTATCGGCCATCTTCGCTCTACTGTCATCGGTGCTGCCCTGTATCGCATTCTGGGGGAAACGGGACATGTTCCTATTAGCGTAAATCATCTGGGGGACTGGGGAACACAATTTGGCAAGCAAATTGCAGCCTATAAAAGATGGGGCAATGAGGAGCAGCTGCAACAGGATCCGATTGGAGAGTCGCTTAAGCTATATGTGCGTTTTCATCAGGAGGCCGAGCGTGACCCGTCTTTGGAGGATGAAGGCCGCGAGTGGTTCCGGCGTTTGGAGCATGGGGATGCCGAGGCACAGCGACTATGGGAGTTTTTTGTTGAGGTCAGTCTGGGTGAATTTGATCGCATGTACCAGCGTTTGAACATTACATTCGACCATGTGCTAGGGGAAAGCTTTTACAATGATAAGATGCAAGCAGTAGTTGCCCAATTAAGAACGAAAGAACTGCTGGAGGAAAGCGACGGGGCACTCGTGGTTCGTCTGGAAGAGGAGGAGCTGCCACCGTGCCTTATTTTGAAAAAGGATGGGACCACGATTTATCCGACACGTGACCTGGCAACAGCGATCTATCGTCGTAAGGTGATGAAGGCTGATCGGTTGCTTTACGTCGTTGGCGGGGAGCAGAGGTTGCATTTTCAGCAGGTATTTGCGGTACTGAAGCGTGCAGGGGAGGCATGGGCGGAGCAATGTGAGCATGTGCCGTTTGGACTGATGCGGTTCGCAGGTAAGAAAATGTCTACGAGACGCGGCAAGGTTGTGAAGCTGGAGGAGGTGCTCGATGAAGCTGTAGTGCGTGCTCAAGCCATTATCACGCAGAAGAACCCTGATTTGCAGGATCAACAGGAAATAGCTGAGGACGTTGGGATCGGAGCGATTATTTTTGGTGATTTAAAAAATAACCGTCTAAATGAAGTCGATTTTTCACTGGAGGAGGCGCTGACCTTTGAGGGCGAGACCGGGCCTTATGTGCAGTACACTCATGCGCGTATACGCAGTCTTCTGGAAAAAGCTCGTGCTAGCGCTGATGCCCGTTCTACTATCAGTGACATCGTCCCTGTACAGAAGGGACATTCACCTGATTGCACTGACGGTGGAACAAGCGTGATGCTCGGTGATGCTGGCTGGGAGTTGCTTAAGCAGCTGGATCGCTATCATGGACAACTGATACGTGCGGTTCGGCAGCTGGAGCCTTCGGTTATGGCGAGATTTGCGTTGGATACGGCACAGGCGTTCAACCGTTTTTACGCCAAGGAACGGATTGTTGATGGTGGACGATGGCGTATTCAGCTGGCGGAGCAAACTGCGGATATTCTGGCAAGTACGCTGCAGCTTCTTGGGCTGAAAGCGCCTAACCGGATGTAATCAAAGCGAAATAAAGGGCTGTTTCTTGCGCTGTATGCTTTTGTGCTGATCGGTGTATACCTAAAGATTGTGAGCAGAAAGGAGCTTAACGGGTTACACTGATCGCAAGAACTGTGCTGTTTTGCAATCCTTTTGTGCATATGTGAAACATTTGCTGCTCCTATTGCGTCGGTAAGTATAGAACATAGTAAACATGGAGGTGCACCTTATGAAAAAAAATAAAAGTGTGACAGCTGCTCTACTCGTCATCTGCTCATTGGCAGTTGCCACATCGGCTTCTGCTTTTCGTGATATAAAAGGAGCTGAACAGGAGAAAATCGTGAATTCGCTTCAGGAGAAAGGTATTATTCAGGGAATAACAAAGGACAAGTTTGCACCTGATCAAACACTTACCTATGCACAAGGAGTGCATATGGTCGTTAATGCCATGGATCTTCAGGTTATGCCCGATTTCACAACCGGTTCCTTTGCAAACATTCCCGCTTCAGCCTGGTATGCCAAGTCCTACCGGATTGCAGCACAGCATCAAATCCCTCTGTCACCGGATATTGACCCGAGCACCCGCATGACAAGGGAACAATTTGCGAACATTCTGTATAAAGCAGTGAGTGCCACAGGAGAATACCCAACTGTTCGTATGTACGTTAATGTAGCGGACGGTAAAAAGCTGGACCAGGATTCAAGTGAAGCAGTTCAATTTCTGCTGTTGACCAAAATTGCCAAATTGGATGAACAAAGCAACTTTAATCCGAATCGTAAAGTAACTCGAATGGAGGCAGCGGAAATGGTCTATAATGCATCTGAATTTGTGCAAAATCATAGACCGGTTGAAGCCACTCCTGAAAATCCGGCCGAGCCTTCAGACCCGGTTCAGCAAAACGGTATTAGTATGAGCATAGAAAAGGCGAATGATCGGCAGAACAAGGTGACAATCACGCGTTTGCAAGCACCTAATCCAGGTTACGGCATTGAAGTGGATCATATCGACTATATAGATGATACGAATGCAGTCATTTACTACAAGCTAACAAGTCCAAAGCCGGGAGAAATGAACATCCAGGTTATTACAGATACCCACACAAGTACATTGGTGGACAGCAAATATAAGGTTACGCTCAAAGCTGTAGAAGGAACCGTATTTCCACCCGCAGGAACAGGTACATCGGTAGCTAAATAAGGTCTTTAGCTGATTCGGGAAATATAGCATATAAAAAAATAGAACCAGCAAGTCTCCTATATCTAGTGGAAACTTGCTGGTTTTTTAATGCATAATTTTAATGCATCAATGCGGATCATTTGCCCAATGTAATGTCGTTCATTTCAGCTTTACGAGCCGACTTAAGCGTTTCCGCCAACCAAGCCGGGGCCGCCTTGACCGGAACCTGCTTTCTGCGAAGCGCTGGAACCCGTCCGATTGTCAGACTTTCCAGAAACCGTAGCCATTGCGGCTACAGTATCTTTACCGCCAAGCAAGCCGTCCTGCGCAGGCGATGCGGATGCATCTGCATCTGTTCCAACCGTTCCCGACTGAAGCTGATACATTTGGAAATAACGACCACCATGAGCCATAAGCTCCTCATGGCTACCGCGTTCCACAATTTCACCCCGGTGCAGCACCAAAATTTGGTCCGCACTCCGAATGGTCGACAAACGGTGAGCGATGATAAAGGTCGTACGTCCCTTTTTAAGTACCTCAAGGGCAGATTGAATGAGCGCCTCTGTTTCGGTATCAATATTGGCAGTAGCTTCATCCAGAATCAAAATGGCTGGATCGAAGGCCAGTGCGCGCGCAAAGGAAATAAGCTGGCGCTGTCCGGCAGATAACGTGCTGCCTTTTTCAATAACGGGTTCATCAAAGCCTTGCGGCAAGTGGGCTAACAGTTTGTCAGCTCCAACGTCACGCAGCGCTTTGTCCACCTGTTCTCTGGTGATGCGGCTGTCACCGAGACTGACATTGGAGGCTACCGTACCTGTGAACAAATACGGATCTTGAAGAACAATGCCCATATGATGGCGAAGCCATTGCTTAGGGATTTCCTTGACAGGCGTTCCGTCAATGGTGATCGTTCCTTTCTGCGGATCATAGAAGCGGAACAGCAGATTAATAATCGAGCTTTTACCTGATCCGGTATGTCCGACCAGGGCAACCGTTTGGCCGGGCTGTGCTGTAAAGGAAATATGCTTAAGCACATCATCCTTTTTGTAGGCAAAAGATACGTCGTCAAATGCAACCTTCCCTTTGTAGCGCGGCATGGTGCCGTCCGTCACGGGTTCTCCGGTTTCATCCATCAGTTCAAATACCCGTCCAGAGGACACGATGGACGTATCCAGTACGGCGAGTTGGTTGACCATACCTGTCATAGGTTGGAACAGTCGTCCCAGCACATCGACGAAGGCATACAGGACACCTAGCGATATCGCACTGTCTGTGGTGCCGAGCGCCTTGGATCCGAAATACCACAACACCACAGCAAAGGCGAGGTTTCTCAACACGTTGACCAAATTGTGCGAAGTAAAAGCGTTCAAATTCAGCATTTTATTCTGATGCTTCATATAGTCATCATTTAATTCTTCAAACTCGGTTTGCGTTTGCTTCTGATGCCGGAATACACGAATAATGGACATGCCCTGAATAGATTCATTGATAATTGCATTGATTTCACTGAGCCTGGATCGAATGATCGTATTGTAGCGTGTAGCCACCTTGCGGTATAGCACAATCCACAAGATCAGCAGCGGTACAATGAACAAGGAGATTAGGCCCAGTCTGAAGTCCAGCAGGAAGAGTGCAACATATACCCCTGTCATCGTCACAATGCCGGAGGTGAAGTTTGACAGTACAGCTACGAACAAGTCTTTTACCGCTTCAGTATCATTCGTAACACGCGATACGACCTTGCCTGCGGGCAGGTTGTCAAAAAAGTAAACCGGCAAGCGCTGAATGTGCGCGTAGAGGTCCAGCCGAAGCTTCTGAATGACCTTGTTGGCAGAGGATTGCAGCCAGTACGTTTTGCCAAACTCGGCAAAGATCGAAACGACCAGAAAGAAGCAATACCAGCCAATCAGCTGAAAGATGCCGGGCATTTCCGGTTTGTAAAAGCTATACAGCTCATCAGCAGTCAAAGCCTTGGCTTCATAGCGAAAGGTATCGGAGCCGCGTGTCACCGTCAGCGTACCGTTGGCAAAGGAGCGGTTGCCGTCAGCTACCTGCACCGAGCCATCAACAAATACAAAGGATTTGCCAACTTGTAAAATCCTCGCTTCGCGACCTTTGGCTTCTCCAGGCTCAAAGCGGTCTTCACGCTTAAAGTGGGTTCCGGCAAAACTTACAGTGCCGTCCACACTCGTTGTTTCATAAAATGGTTTTTCTATAGCGAGCATATGGTCGTCGATCATCGTTTTGGCGATGAAGGGTCCGGCCAGCTCGGCGGCTACTCCAATAGCCAGTGCGATGAGTGCAGCGATAAAACCTGCTTTGCTCGTCAGGGCGTACTGGAACAGCCTTTTGCCGACATTGGGTTTCATTAGGATACCTCCCCTGAGGTCAGATCAGATTCCACTTGTTGCCGTTCGTACTGCTGCCGATACCAACCGCCAGCCTCAAGCAGCTCACTGTGGGTTCCTTCCTCAATAATGCGTCCTTGCTCCAGCACGACGATCCGGTCTGCATGTTCAACAGCCGAGAGACGGTGAGTGGAGATCAGGGTTGTTTTACCCGAGCGCTTACGCCGGATATTTTCGATAATACGTGCTTCCGTACGAGCATCTACTGCAGACAGTGCATCGTCGAGCACCAGAATATCCGGGTCACCGATAAAGGCGCGCGCCAGCGATACACGTTGCTTCTGGCCGCCGGACAGGGCGATCCCTTTTTCCCCAACGAGTGTATCCAGTCCATCGGACAGGGTGCCCAGATCTTGATCAAAGGCAGCAGTGCGGATAGCTTCCATGATGTCGTCATCATCTGCACCAGGTTTACCGAACTGAATATTCTCGCGTACCGATTTGGAAAACAAAATTTGCTCCTGCGGCACGTATCCGATCCAGCTGTGCAGTTGCTCAACGGCAATGTCCTCCAGCTTTGTGCCAGAGATTAAAATATCACCGCTGCCTGTCGGGTACTCATGCAAAAGTTGTTTGAGCAAAGTGGACTTCCCGCTGCCAGTTCGACCGACAACGCCTAGCGTTTCACCACGTTTCAACTCCAGGCTCATATGAGACAAATTATCGACAGTGGAGGTGGGATAACGGAAGGTAACGTCTTTCATCGTAATGGTCTCAGGACGGCTAACCGATACGGGATGGGCTGCATCCTGTACGTCTGGCTGGACATTGAGCGTTTCATTGACCCGATCCAGAGAAGCGCTGCCACGCTGCATGATGTTAATCAGCTCACCGATGGCAAACATCGGCCAAATCATCATTCCCAGGTACATGTTAAAGGAGACCAGCTCGCCCAGCGTGATATCGTTATGAAAGACCAGATAAATCCCATAGCCGAGGCCGATGACGTAACTAAGTCCTACGCACAGGCGGATGGTTGGTTCAAAGAGAGCGTCCATTCGGGCGACTGCCAAATTTTTACGAAACACATCCTCGGTAATATCTGCAAAACGCTTTTCATCCATCCGCTCCTGCACATAGGCGCGAATAACCCGGATGCCTGCCACTGATTCCAGCACCTGGTCGTTCATATCGCCAAATGCATCCTGTGCGAGTGTGTAGCGCTCGTGAACGGCTTTGCCATAAATGCTCATGGCCAGCGCAATAAAAGGCAGCGGCAGGATAGACGCCAGTGTCAGCTTCCAGCTAATCAGGGTGCCCATGGCAACCAGTACAACGGTCAGGTAGACCGTGGAGTCTGTTAATGTCAGCATGCCGAAGCCCGCTGTACTAGCTACGGAACGCAGGTCGTTCGTGGCACGAGCCATCAAGTCACCTGTACGATTGCGTTCAAAAAAAGGCGGCGTCATCCGCAGCAGATGATTCATGAAGCGCGTACGAAGCAGACGCTCCACCAGATTGGCACCACCAAAAAGCTTGTGCATCCATATGTACGTAACGTAGTAGATGACGGCGAGAATGCCCAAGATCATAAAAATATAACGCCAAAGAGAGGACCAGGAAATCGTACCGCGCACGATCTCATCAATGGCGCTGCCTAGCAGCCGAGGAGGAGCCAGCTCTACAATACCAACGGCTATCAGCATAAACAATCCAATGGAGTATCGGCTTCGTTCTTTTTTAAAAAACCAGCTTAAATTTTTGAGTACCGAAAACAAGAGGAATCCCATCCTTTCATAACAAGCTCATTCGAGAGTTGTGTACCATTTTGAAAAACAACAGCAGTTTGCTGCCACAAGCTTCATCGGGCAACAGGCGCAAAAAAGGCATACCGTCCGCAGACGATATGCCTTAAATCTCAATATCATATGGCGCGCAGGTATTTTCAGCACACTCACCACTGAAAAACTGCTCAAACACAGACAACCACTCGTATTAAACCATACAATGTGAATGGTCCAATTCCGAAAGTTGCGACAGGGGAGATGCTCCGGTATGAAGTTGTTGTGTTTGTAGATATGGGTGAAATGTAATATGAAATTTTAGCACCGGAAACACTCCTTTCTTCCTCAAATTGGGTTCATTCTTACGTGAGTAAGCATTCAAATTGTAATAAATTTCAAAATGGATCTCGTATGGTTGAATCTTAACACCCTTTTTTGCGAATTGTCAAACCTTTTTCAAAAAATGTATATGCCTTGTGTCAAAAGGCTGGCTTGTACAGGACGGTTGGTGGTCATTCCAAAAGATGCTATGATATAGCTGGCAGAATGTCATTGTACAAGGAGATGAGCATAACGCATGAGTATACAGGTAACTGAACCTGCGGCACAGTGGTACATTAAGGAGCTAGGTTTGAATCATGGTGATTCGATCCGTTTTTTTGTTCGCTACAGTTCTGGCGGTGGGTTGCATCCAGGCTTTTCTCTGGGAATTGCCGTAGAGCCTCCGCAGCATCCCGTATTGCAGCATGAAGCGGCTGGCATTACGTTTTATATGGAGGACCAGGATTACTGGTATCTGAAGGGGCATGATCTGCAAGTCAAGTATTTGGAGGAACATGACGACATTATTTACACTTACACGGAGGAAACGCAAGTGTAATGTCCCAGCGTTAAAATAATGTGCAAGAGTTGATTGCGGACATGAAAAAGCGGCGGAGCATCGTGCTACAGGGTATTAGCCTGCGCATGATACTCCGCCGCTTTATTGCGTTTAAGGAGGTATGACATATGTTAAGGATTGTTAAACATCGGATCATCGACTGCAAAATCAAAATCATCAATGTCATATACATGCACAGGTACAGAAGCTTCAATAATGCGGTGAATCCAATCCAATTGATCTGTCAAAATGGGCAATGCTTCACGCTGGGCAGTCAGTACCAGCTCGGTTTCGATCGGATCAAAATATTCCCCATAGTGCGCCGTATCCACAGCATTAATAACAATGAGCGAGGTGTTGGCGTCGAATAGAATGGGCAAGCTTTTGCCCCAGGGCATCTGAAGGGCACGCCGTATTTTTTTCTGATTCAACGGCTCCTCAAAATAGCTGATGAGCTCGCTTACCTTTCGCTTCACATGCTGATCGTCCATAGGATTATCCATGAGAGGCTCCGTGCTATCCTTAAACTCGTATAGCTCCAGCAGTGATGTATAAGGCACTATATATTCAACAGGGGCGGGAGATGTAAGCAACTGGCCGTATATGGCCACCATTACAGCTTCCGTTACAAATTGTCGAGACATCGGTCAAGCCTCCTGCATTTACCAAATTATGCGATAAGAGTATAACACAAAAGCGGGACTGAATTCAGCCCGACATGCAGATTGCTTTCATTCGGAGCATAAGCCAAGGATTTAGGAGCGGCCGATCAAGAGAGACAGCAGTCCGGCAGCAATAAGCGGTCCTACAGGTACACCCTTAAAGAAGGCAACGCCAATGACAGTCCCGATGAGCAGACCTGTCACAATAATAGGCTGACCGGACATCAGGGTTACTCCGCGACCGCCAAGATAGGCTACCAGGATGCCGATGGCAATCGCGAGCAGTGACTTCCAGTGCAGAAAGGACTCCATCACTTGATTGATACTGATTTTACCGCTGGCTAGCGGGGTCATGACCCCGATTGTCAGCATGATAATTCCGATCGTTAAACCGTACTTTTCAAGCCAGGGGAAGGCAGAATTCAAACTGGTTACCCGCAGTAGCAATAATACGACCATGGCGATGGTCACAGTGGAATTGCTGCTGATAATTCCAAGACCAGCCAGCGCCAGTAAAATAAGTGAGCTGTAATCCATGTCGGTGTTCTCCTTAGTTCGTTTGGCTTTGAATATGCTCAGCGATTTGGCGTCCATGCCAGCGACCTGTTTCAATGAATACCTCATTGGCATTGCTGCCGGAAGCGATTACGCCTGCCACAAATATACCCGGTATATTTGTTTCCATCGTGGCAGGATCAAACTCGGGTTTGTCCAGATCTTCAGCCATGTGGACGCCGACAGATTCCAGTAGTTTTCGTTCGGGGTGAAACCCGGTCAGTGCCAGCACAAAATCATTTTCCAGTCGGAATGCTGCTGACTCCAGCGGAGTGACTACTACATGATCCGGATGAATCTCCGTAATACGAGCACCTAAGTGCAGCGTAATTTTTCCTTTTTGTACCATACTGTCGAACAGCGGACGAATCCACGACTTGATGTAGGGAGACAGCTCGGTCCGACGGTATACCATATCAATCGTAGCCCCGACCCGTACCAATTCCATCGCTGCATCTACTGCGGAGTTACTGCCGCCAATGACGGCGACTCGGGTTCCTGTATAAGGATGGGCTTCGCTGAAATAGTGAGTGACTTTATCTAATTCTTCCCCGGGAATGCCCAAATAGTTCGGATGATCAAAATATCCTGTAGCCACTACGACATAGCGGGACGAATACGATTGGGGTATTCCACGCTTGCTCATGGTATGAACGGTAAATGTACCATCATCCTGACGAGCGATGGATCGAGCCTCCTCATAATGCTGAATGTTCAGGTTATAATGTGTCGCTACTTTACGGTAATACGCCAAAGCTTCATGACGAAAAGGCTTGTCGTTGGGGGTGCTGAACGGAACATCACCAATCTCCAGCAGTTCGGCGGTGCTAAAAAACTGCATGTTCGTCGGATACAGAAAAATAGAGTGAACAATGTTGCTTTTTTCAATAATGACGGTCTGCAAACCTTTGCGGCTGCATTCGATGGCAGCGGATAGCCCGCATGGACCTCCACCGATAATAATTACGTCGTGCATATAGATGAACCTCCAATTGTATTGGTCTACTGCGTTAATATTTCGCAGGATTAGCATGGTGCATCATTCTGATTAATATTTTGATCAATGAAAGCTGTGCTCTGGATTGATGCAAAATGTACGGGTATGTAAGAAGTTTTTCAAATAATAATCCTACCGCAATGCGTACATAATATCCAGCCGTTTTCAGGAAGAAGTAATGGAAGGATATGATTGACATGCATTTTTAACAAACATATAATTAGATGAATATCTATTTTGGTTGAGTTCGTTTGTAGAGCAAGTTTGGATTAAGGAAAAGAGGTGTTATCACGATGCAACTGGATAAGATGGTCAATTATCATAAAGCGCTTGCTGATCCGACGCGTATGCGCATATTACTCCTGTTGTCCCGTGGGGAGATGCATGGTCAGGCTTTGGCGAAAAAGCTGAATTTATCCCAACCGACCGTTACTCATCATGCTTCCAAACTCCGTGAGGCTGGATTAATCAAAGAACGACGGGATAAAAATACGGTGTATTTTACATTGAATCCGGAGCTGATCCAGCAGCATGCCGAGGCGACGGTACGTTTTATCTTCGAAAAGGGAGAGGGTGAGGAAGAGATGTCAGAGCTTAATGAAACATTGGAGGCGACGGTTTTACGTAATTTTTTTGCCAAGGACGGCAAGCTGCGCCAAATTCCTGCACAATACAAGAAAAAGCTGATCGTGCTTCAGATGCTGGCTGAAAAGCTGGAGCCGGGCCGCGTGTATCCTGAACGTGAATTAAACGAGTGGATTAAACAGTACCATGACGATTTTGCGACGATTCGGCGTGAGCTGATTATGCATCAGTTTATGTATAGGGAACGGGAAATGTACGAATTGAATCCACGTGAGATGTGGACGCGCTGGGATCAGGTGCGCTAAACGAAACTCAAAAAAGATTTGAAAAAAGTTTTGCGGCAGGCTTGACAGATGATTTATCGACTTGTATGATAAAGGAAATTTTAGGAGGAGGCGATGTTATATGCGTACGAACAAGAATGGATGGGTTCAGCAGCAGAATGACTCGTCTCCCGCACGGACGATGCTCAGTTAAGACTGTATAATATATAGTCTTGGCTTAGCAGTTGGTTGGACAGTAGAACCGACGAAATCCGCAGGGAGTGATCCCTTGCGGATTTTTTTACGGTTAGATGTCTTTGTATACGGTGTTGGTTCCGGGGAGCGGTTGGTGCATAAGACCGCTTGCTTACGTGAACGAACAACGGATTACATCGGCTTCAGCCGCATACTCTCCGCAGGGGTTTCCCTGCGGATTTTTTGCGTTGTTTGCTTGCGGGAGGAAAAATGTGCACATATCGAATAACACTGCAATCAAAAAGATGATTTTCAGGAGGAAAAAAATGAGTATACATGAATATGGTTGGTCTGATGAGTGGAACGGTTATTGGGACCAATGGAAGCAAAGTTTTGAGGAACGTGCAGGAAATACAGAGCTTCGTCCTGCCCGCTTGATCGCCGATTATGGGCAAAAAGTCAAGCTTATAACGATGGATGGGGAACGCTGGGGAGCTGCTTCTGGCAAACTGCGTCATATCATCGATGAACCCGCCGAAATGCCTGCTGTCGGGGATTGGGTGGCGATCTCCACACCGGATGAAGTGTCGGATGCTGTGATTCATGCCGTCCTGCCGCGCAAAAGCCGAATATCCCGACAGGCTGCGGGCTTTGAGACGAAGGAGCAACTGATTGCGACCAATGTGGATACCCTCTTTCTCGTAAATGCGTTGAATCATGATTTTAATATGCGCAGACTGGAGCGGTATTTGATTATGGCCTGGAACAGTGGGGTAAACCCGGTGGTCGTGTTGAGTAAGAGCGACCTTTGTGACGATGTTGAAGCACGGATCGCAGAAGCAGAAGGGGTAGCTCCCGGTGTGCCTGTGATCGTTATTTCTGCGCTGCAAAATGAGGGCAGGGAGCAGTTGGAGGCGTTTCTTAAGCCCGGCTGTACCGTTGCTTTAACAGGCTCTTCCGGCAGCGGTAAATCAACGATTGTAAACTGGCTCTCCGGGACCGAAGTACAGTTGACACAGGATGTGAGAGAGGAAGACAGCCGGGGAAGGCATACGACGACCCACCGACAGCTTTTTCCTATCGCCAAGCAGGCCGTTCTGTTGGATACACCCGGCATGCGTGAGCTTAACCTGTGGGATGATTCCACGGGTGTCGCTCATACATTCGCCGATATTACGGACATTGCACAGAAATGCCGATTTGCAGATTGCAAGCACAAGGGTGAAGCCGGATGCGCAGTGCAGGAAGCTGTACAGACAGGGGAATTGTCGGAAGCCAGGGTGAACAATTATCGCAAGATGCAGCGGGAACTGGAGTATCAGGCCCGCAAGGAAGCGGATCGGCGGAGAAAGGATAGCCGTACCGGCACAATCTCAGGTCGAAGGGATCAGCGAAGCGGCTGGCGACGGGATGTGGAATGGTAGGCTGAGCTGAATTGAAGCATTTTTGGTAAAAATACAAGAAAATCTGGGTTGTGATCGGCATATGGTGTAAAGGGGTGAGCGTATGCCGAACTACAACATCGTGGTGGATTTAACCGAACGTCGTTTATATTTGAAGGATGGCGATCAAATTGTAGCCAGTTATCCCGTCGGTATTGGTAAAGTGGCTACACAGACGCCGAGCGGACAATTTACGATCATTAACAAGCAGCCCAATCCCGGCGGCCCTTTCGGAGCGTTCTGGATGGGGCTATCCAAGCCGCATTACGGTATTCATGGCACCAATGATCCTTCATCTATTGGGCAGTTGGTGTCACATGGCTGCATCCGAATGCATAACGAGGATGTGCTTGAGCTTCAGGAGAAGGTAAGCATCGGCACGCCAGTAACAATCCAGTCTTAACAATATACTTGGAAGTCTGGAGCTTTGTCATTCGCAACTTTGACTAACGATCCCGAAAGACGTTCCCTATGTTTTAAAGCCGCTGATATGGAGAGGGTGCTGGAGAGCTCTCTCTTTTTTTTTGTCTGCGTTCGGACAAAAAAATAGTCCCTCTTAGTAGAGGGACAGTGCCAATGAATCATTTTCACTAACGCTATGCAGGATGGCTTCACAACCGATAATCTCTATACTGATCAAAGAGTTAAGACATTTCTGAAGGGCACGCTTGCCGCTGGAGATTTTGTTCTCCAAAGTGTTGCTTAGAAGTTTTAATGTTTTTTGCATAGGTTGCTTGTTATCTTGATTGAAGTAAACGGGAATACGTTTGTTTTGAAATGTAATTAATGTTCTCACAAAAATCACCTCACCTGAGTTATTTCATGGCTTTATTGTAGAGCCCGTTTCTTAAAATTACCTTAAAAACACCTTATAAAAACATAAAGGTCTGAGAAATTTACAAACTGTTCACAATAATCTGGATAACAATCGAGTTTGGTTCTAACTAATTGACAAAATGACGCAGATGCGATTATTAAAAACGATCAAATACGTATTTATGATTCAATTGACTCTTTTTAATTCAGAAGAATGAGACTAAAGTCTTTAAATCATTTTGAGAGTGGGTATTTTGTAACAAATTGACAGTCTAATAGGCGAATGCTACAGTTACGATAGCCATCTTTCTATCGAAAATAGGCTTTTTGTGGGAACTTTACTGTATTGATCAAGGATCGGGAGGGATGACAGATGATCCTGACCGTGCTTTCAGGACGACAGGAAACAGAGTGGTTTGACATCGAGGTGGCCGATGAATATTCGGTGGAGCATTTGAAGCTGATGCTGGGTGTGCGCATTTTTGGAGAGCCTCCAGCGGAGGGAATGCAATATATTATGGAAGCAAAGTTTCCGGAGGGGCTTTGGTTCAGAGTGGAGGACGACCAGCTGCTTACGGGGGCAGGCTTGCGGGAAGGCTGCACGGTACGTATTCAGCGTGCTTTTTCGACAACCCGGGACGAAGCACCTGTATACGGGCGGCGTTCGCTGTTTCAAAACGAAAAAAATGGGTAAATACACACATGAAATTATATGAAACCTTGGTAAAATGAAATAGTAAGCGAAAAGGGGGACTTTTGTCTTGAATGTATTATACCAGCGATCCCCGAGATTAAGGCCGGCGCTCCGCGAGGAGAAGCTGGAGATTTTACGGCCTCCGGCTGAGCCGAGCAAGCCGTCTTTTTCTATTATATCTATACTTATTCCGTTAATGATGACGTTGGTGACTGTAGGCTTTTATGTATATATGAGCAAAACGGGCAAGATGGGCAATAGTAACTATTTGATGTTTCAGATGATTACTGTGGTCATGATGCTTACATCTTATACGATTCCTTTTTTCGTCTATTTAAGTAACAAGAAGGAATACAAGCGCAAGCTGGAGGAACGGGACCGGATGTACCGGGAGCAACTCCAGAAGCATCGTGAAGAGCTTGAGCTGAAACGCGAGGAACAAATTCGCACGCTATATGAAATTCACGGTGATCCGCAAATATGCGCTCAAATCGTCAAAAACCGCAACAGCTCTCTTTGGGAACGCTCGCCGGAGGATGAGGATTTTTTGCAGGTCCGTATTGGAACTGGACAAGTTCCCTTTCATATTAAACTACAGATTCCGCGCCCGGACGGCTACGACCGTGACCCTCTGCTTGGGGCTGCGGATGAGCTGGAGGAAGAGTTTCACCTGGTGGATGCGGCTTCCATTGCATTACCGTTGTTTCAATCCAAAGTGGTAGGACTGGTCGGTGAGCGAGAGCATACTCTTGCTGCCTTAAGAGTGATTCTGGCGCAGGTGGCTGTGCGTCACTCGCCGGATGAAGTGAAAATCGCATCCTTTTATGATGAGCGTGAGGAAAATGAATGGGCCTGGATGCGCTGGCTTCCGCATGTGTGGGATGATGACAGAACCCAGCGGATGATGTCAGATCGCAGCAGTAGCGCCCATCAATTAGCTGATTTTCTGTTCGCCAGGCTGAACCGCCGTAAGAACAATCGCAGCGAACGTCATGGAAAAGGAATGGAAATCCCTTGCTATGTGATTGTTTTATCCGATAGCCAGCTGATTGAGGAAGAGCCTTTGCTTCCATTATTACTGGAAGACGGACGAGTCATTGATGCATGCACGATCGTGCTGGCTTCTCGTAAGGAAGCATTGCCGATGCAGTGTCAGCTGATCGTGGAGGCTTCCAAGGAGCAGGGGGTATATGCTCGCAAATCGGAATCGGCGGAGGTTGAACAGCAGAGCTTTAAGCCGGATCGTTTGTCCAAAGAAGACGCAGATGCATTGGCGCGGTATATGGCTCCTATTCGCTTGAAGCGTTCCTCGGCTTCGGATATTCCGTCTGTACTGCCTCTCTTTGATATGATGAGCGTAGTGGATGTGAAGGAACTGGACGTAACAGAACGGTGGCGGCGCAACCGCCATCCGGATACTTTACCGGTGCCGATGGGTGTGCGAGCAGGCGGCAAGAAGATCATGATCAATCTGCATGATAAAATAGAGCGTCAGGGGCATGGTCCGCACGGCCTGATTGCGGGTACGACAGGTTCAGGGAAGAGTGAGGTTATTCAGTCTATCGTAGCCTCGCTTGCCGCCGAGTTTCACCCGCATGATCTTGCTTTTATGCTGATCGACTACAAGGGTGGCGGCATGTCCAATACGTTCGTCAACCTGCCGCATGTAGTGGGTACGATTACGAATTTGGACAACAACTTGATTGAGCGTGCCAAAATATCTCTCAAGGCAGAGCTGGTTCGAAGACAGAAAATATTGAACGATGCAGGCAATTTGCAGCATATTGATGAATATTACAGGTTACTTCAGCAGCGGTACGAACAGCCGCTGCCTCATCTGGTTATTATTATTGATGAATTTGCACAGCTAAAACGGGATCAGCCCGAGTTTATGGACGAGCTAATCAGTATTGCAGCGATTGGGCGGACCTTGGGTGTCCATTTGATTTTGGCAACCCAGAAGCCCGCCGGTGTTGTAGACGATAAAATCTGGAGTAACTCCAGATTCCGTATCTGTCTCCGGGTGCAGAGCGAAGGTGATAGCCGTGATATGTTGAAAATACCGAATGCGGCGTGGATTACCAAGCCGGGACGAGGATACTTCCAAGTTGGCAGCGATGAAGTGTTTGAGGAGATGCAGTTTGCTTGGAGCGGTGCGACGTATATAGGCAACAGTGATATTTCTTCCGCACTGCCTGTACATGAAGTGAGACTGAACGGGAAACGTGAAGCGCTGCTGACGGGTGGTGAACGCGCCAGTTCAGGCTTCAAAGGAGAAGAGGCTCCCAAGCAGCTTCAAATCTTCATTGATTATATTGCAAATGAGGCTGCTAAAGCAGGCATTGAGCGGCTTCAGGGACCGTGGCTTCCGCCGCTGCCTGAATTGCTTGATTTAACTCATTTGCGTCCAAGCACGGAAACAGATAGTGCATCATCTCCTCTGGAGCTGAAGGCGCTCATCGGGTTGGTTGACGATCTGCCGAATCAGCGCCAGGAGCCGATTTATGCATCACTGGATCATGGCCATTGGGCGGTGTACGGCATGCCTGGCATGGGGAAGACGACCTTTTTGCAGACTTTGCTGATGTCAACGGCTCAGCGCTTTGATGCGAACCGTTGGAACGGTTATATCATCGATATGGGTCGGACGATGCGCGATTTTGGGGAACTTCCGCAAATCGGTGCTGTTATGATGGCAGAGGAGGACGACCGGATCAAGCGGTTGTTCCGTTATCTGTTCAAGCTGGTTGCTGTACGCAAGGAAATGATTTCCGAAGCTGGCGTTAAAACGATAAGCTCGTATCGCCGTTCTGCGGTCGAGGATGTACCGCAAATTGTCGTAGCTATTGATGGCTATCTTAATTTCCGCAATGCTTATCCGGATGAAAATGAACTGCTGGAATCACTTTTACGTGAAGGTGGCAGTTTAGGTATCACGTTCATCATCACAGCGAACCGGATTACGGATGTGTTTGAGAAATTCCGCAGCAACATTCCGAATGCTGTTTCTTATGAATTATCCGATCCGAGTGATTATTATTACGCGGTAGGACGACCTGCGAAAACGCCGGGACCTTTAATTCCGGGCCGTGCTCTGGTTAAAGGGCATATTCCACCACTTGAGTTCCAGACGGCATTGCCTTCACCGGGAGGAGATGAGACGGAACGTTCGGCACAACTGCGCCGCAATATCGCGAGCATTGTGCAGGAATGGAAGGGAGCGCACGCTCCAGCCATTCTCCCGCTACCCGAGCGTATTCCGCTGGCGGAACTGCTACAGCAGTGGGATCGGACAAGTGGGCCTTCCAGTGCGCTCCCTTATGAGGTGCCTGTAGGTCTACAGAGTGACGATCTTGAGCCTTTCCTCCTGAATCTCAAAGAGGGCCCTAATTTTATCGTCGGCAGTCCGATGGAGGGAGGAAAAACTTCCTTTCTCATGAGCTGGATCCTATCGCTGGCTTATTACACCTCACCGGGACAGTTGGAAGTCTATACGCTTGATACCCGCTATGGAGGCGGTGGACTATCGCGGTTGCGGCATCTTCCTCATGTCAAGGCTGTGGCCGAAAGCGAGGAAGAAATTGGGCCTCTGGTACAGCAAGTGCATGATATTGTTCAACAGCGGAGCAAGGATGGAAATGATCCCGAATTACTGCTGGTCATCGATGATGCGGATATGTTAAGCAAACAGCTGAACGATTTTATGATAAAGGATCAGCTCTCCGCCATTGTACGGTTGGGACGTGATCGGAATGTGCATGTCGTGCTATCGGGCGTGCCCTCTGATTTCCCGACCTTTGGGGTAGACTGGTTCAATGATGTCAAGGCAAGCCAAAGCGGTATGCTTTTTGGAACACTGGATTCGAATGATTTATCGTTCTTTCGTATCCCCTATTCGGAAGCGAATGCCGCTGCTGGTGGCCTAAAAGTCCTGCCGCCTGGACAGGGATACTACGTACGGCGCAAATTTACCAGGATTAAAGCGGCAATTCCTTTCTCAGAGCAGGTGAGCTGTGAGGATTGGATAACGAAAATTCGTGACCGATGGCATGTTGTAGTTTGAAGGGAGGTGGCTCATAATGTTAACGTTTCAAGCTTCCAAGCAGAAGTTAATAACCCTCAAGTCCAAGGAACTGTTTTTTCTGGCAGGCGTGCTGGGTTCTGACAGACTGCTTGGGGTGGAAGATCCGTTTAAGGGCTATCTGGCAGAGGAGTTGGCAGAAGAGTGGGAACAGGTAAAAGCTGCTCTTTTGGAAAAGGGTTATCTAAAACAGGTAGATAAGGGCAAAGAGTTGGCTATGCCCCCTACTGTTTTTTCGAGGGTTGCTATCGCCGGATTATCCAACAGGGCTTGCCGCATACGCTACACACGGGAAGGCAAGCGGTTTGAAGGCTACCTTCATTGCACGAACGAGCGTGTCGTGGAGCTTGTGAAATCCGTTGATGAACCCGATGAGTACCGCCTGTATGATCTGGGCAATGTGGAAAAGGCTTGTGAAACATTGATTGATAAAATGGGCTGGGTAGATCGGCTTGTACCTGAATCTCCAGCACTCATGTTTTCAAAGCAGGTATTTAATGAAATTTACAAGCAATCTGCAGGAGAGAGTGTGCCTCTAATCAGCAGTAAGCTAACCGAGGCTAGCGGTGATGCGGAGGGGGCTGCCAAACTGGCCCAGTCGCTAAGCTCACGAGTGGCCGAAGGAGAGCTGCAATTGCTGGTTTGGAACGGCAGGGAGTGGGAATCACAACGGGCGGCTTTTGTCCTGTGTCCTGCAATGAGCTGGATATTTCGTATGAGCTCTAATGGTAATGGAGACTGGCTTATTGCAGCCATGACTTCGAGGGATCAGTTTGTGGATTTATTATTAAATTGGCTGAGACAGTCGACAGTAACTGAAGAAGCGACAGAAGAAGGGTGATGGATATGCGCATTCGAGTTGAACCGGATGTGCTTCGGGGGCTTAGCGGGCAGCTACAGCATGCGGCGGAGCAAATTCAACAGTTAACAGCAGGTTTGGAGCAGGCGTTACAATCAGTGGATTGGGATGTATCTGCACGTGAGACGGCCTTGAATCATTGGATGCAGGCCAAGCGAATGTCGGAGCAGATTCATGCTTATCTCCATACATCAGGTGCACAACTGAACCGAAAGGCAGAGGAGTTTCAGGCTGTCGACCACAACTACCATACGTTTCTGTCATTTGCCGGCCAACCATTGGGTCGACCCGTCACGATGCTCGATTGGTCAAATCAGCAATCCACGTCTATTTTGCCTGAGCAGACTTCGGAAGGAAGCAATCTGATTTCAAACCCGCAATCTGTCGTACATGCCATTACCGGCATACCGTCTTCAGATTCAGGAAAACTGAATCAGGATATTCTGGAGCAGGCAACCTCCAGCAGTCCGCAGGATTGGTATTTTACGGACCCGTCTGTAGCGGGAGATCAACCTGTCGCTTAGCAGAGCTAATTTCGTGATTATCCTGTTCGATTGCGAGGTTCATACGAATTAATAGCATAATTACCGGTTTTTTGGGACTTATTAGGTGTCTTTTTGTCAGAATCCTACTGTTAGATGCTGTTTTATAGTTAAAAAGTGGGATTATTGCATTTAGGACCTTTGCCTTTTGTAGGGAATTAAATAATCATAGTACAATTTAAACCAGTTAAACAATAAACATTTTTTCATCAAGGAGGACTCCGAAAAATGGCAGGACGCATTTTAATTACACCAGAACAGGTTGATCAGGTAGCCAACCAATTTAAACAAAGCGGTGAGCAAAGTCAGCAAATCGTTTCCAGTCTGACACAGTCCATCTCAGGTATGGAAGGTCAATGGGAAGGTATGACCAAGCAACGTTTCTTCCAAGAGTTTCAGGAAGCTAGCAAACAAATGCAAGCTTTCGTAACGACTTTGAACAGTATCAGCCAAGAATTGACGGCTATTGCTAACAAATTCCGTACGGTTGACCAAGCCAAGTAAGCTGCCAGTCAGGCATTACTCTATAATTTACCACTCTATGAAGAAGCAATATGTGAACCATTCCTCACGGTTTAGTATAGGTGGTTCCATGTAGAAACGGTTTGGCTGTCCTTTACCAGGATGATATCCATTTCTGCGATAAATATAAGAACAGAGGATAACGTCAAACGTATACCTTCTTATATTTCAAGAAAACCGGGCGATCTCAGGACACCCGGTTTTCTTGCCATCCACGGATGTTTATAATAAAGTGAGGAAACTAGCATATTGAACGATGTAAGGAGAGGGATGTTTCATGTCTTTTCAACCGAATCCGGGAGACGAATTGATCATAAACGGCACAACTTATGTGGTTGGACGACATCCGGCTGCACCCGGTTTGGCTTATGCTCAAGCGGGGCGCCAAGGCATTGTATATCAGTTGAATGCCAAAAGTGGAGCGCCACATGAGGCTAAAGCCCTTAAAGTATTTTTTCCGAAGTTCCGTATCCCGGCTATGGTTTATCAATCTGAGCATATGGAAGCATACGGGGATATTCCCGGTTTGCAGGTATGCAAGCGTGATGTGCTCACTCCAGAAAGAAACGGAAGTCTGATTGCCGAGCAGCCTGATTTGCTGTATGCGGTACTAATGCCATGGATTCATGGTACGACGTGGTTCGATTGTCTTACAGATCAACGTCCGCTTGAGGCTTTCGATAGTCTGGCTTTAGCCAGAGCGCTGGCAGGTATCGGTTCGGCTATGGAGCAAAAAGGACTGGCGCACTGTGATTTATCAGCACCAAATGTCATACTTCCGTTTTTTTCTGAAGTGGAACTGCCTGAAGGCACGTCAGCTGTAGAATTGGTGGACGTGGAGCAAATGTATAGTACCAAAATGGATCGTCCGGACGCTCTATTGGCAGGTTCACCGGGATATGCTGCACACCGTACCGTTCACAGCGGGTTATGGAGCGCATATGCAGATCGTTTTGCAGGAGCCATTATCATTGGAGAAATGCTCGGATGGTCTGACCGTGTAGTTGTAGACAAAGCGTGGGGCGAAAGCTATTTTGACCAGCATGAAATGCAGACACCTTGCGAGCGATATTTCATTTTGCGAAAGTCGCTGGAAACTCGATGGGGGAGCAAGGTGGTAGAGTTGTTCAGCCGTGCCTGGGACAGTCAGGATTTAAGCAGCTGCCCGACCTTTGGCGAATGGCTGGTTGTACTTAATGCAATTACTGAACTGGAAGTTCCTGTTGAAGTAGAAGCGACGGAACCTGAGGTGCCAGAAATAACACAAGCCGCCGCCGTGGGTAGTTCTTCCGCTGAGACTGCATCCTCTTTAGTTGCACCGCTCGAAGCTGAGCAGGCTGCAATGCTAAATCAGGCTGCTGAGGAGCAGCAGGAGGAGCGAGGGGTAACGGACAAGCTGTTCCGACAAGCCCGCGAGCTTGAGCAGCAAAACAAGCCTGCTGCAGCGCTGGAGGTATATCGGTCGTTGTATCATTTTGTGGAAGACGGCAGTCCTCTGCATGTGGAGGTATCGGCTGCTATTACAGGGCTAGAGGAGCAGTTAAATCCCAAGACCCCAGAGCAACCTGAAAAATCGACAGTCTGGTATCGATCCAAACCGTTTATCATATCGACAGCGGCTGCGGTCGTTTTGCTTGCGGCAGGAATCCCGGCCGTTAACATTCTTGCGGATCAGTCCAATCAGCGGCAAATTGAAGCAGCCAAACAGGAAGAAGCCGCGAAGGCGGCAGAAGCCAAGCTGGCTGCCGAACAGGAGGCCGCGCACAAGGCATTGTCTGAAAAGCAACGGCAGGAAGCGGAAGAGAAGGTCAGACAGCAGGCCAAGCAACAGGCTCTTGCTGCCCAAAAACAGCAGGAAGAGCAGAAAAAACAGCAGGCTCTGGTAGATCAGCAGGTCAAATATGAAGCATATCTTGCGCAAAAGGAAAAGGATAAGCAGGCGGCTGTCAAGCTGGCCAAGCAAAAAGCGTATGATCAGCAGGCAAAGTATGAAAAGTATTTGGTCTGGAAAAAGGACCAGGAAGCCCGTGCAGCCCAGCAAGAGACAGCGCGTAAAGCGGCAACTGAGGCGGAACAAAGGCAAAAAGCGTCGATACAGGCGCGCAACAAGGAGAACGTTCTTCAGCTTATTACTCTGTATAACAAGGCCTACGCCTCCCAGGAGGGGGGAAGCACGGCAAAGGCAAAAAGCTTTGCCAATAAGTTTAGAGCATTATATGATAGTAATCCATCCTATTATCGTTCGGTAGGCGAAGTGGGATATCGGGCTTCTTCTATCTATAACTTTTTAAGCGACACGAATTTTAGAATGCCTAAAATTTAATTTTGATATATTCATAATAAATAGGCTGATAGATAGAGATAGAAGGTAACTGAGGGGAGCATGTACAAACCATGAATTATACAATACAGGCATCACAACGTACCCCCGCCCTGATCATTTACCTGATTGACATCAGCGCGTCGATGAACATGCTGATGGAGGGGCGACGGCGCATTGACGTTGTGTATGAGGCTATATCGTTGGCAATCCGGCAGATGGTTTTCCGTTCAACCAAAGGGAATCGTCTGACTGCACGCTATCGGATTGCGATTTTGGCTTATAGTGACGACGTGTATGATTTGCTAAATGGTGTAAAAGGGATTGATGAAATCGCGGCCATTGGTTCGTTGCCCGATTTGACACCCAAACGATTTTCAGATTCGGCAAAGGCTTTCTTGCAAGCCGAACGTATTTTACAGGCAGAGCTGCCGGGGATGCAGGATTGCCCTGCTCCTCTGGTATGCCATATGACAGATGGGGTATCTACAGGCGATGATCCTGAGCCGATTGCCAAGCGCATTATGAGCATGAGCGTACCAGACGGCAATGTGCTGGTAGAAAATATATTTTTATCTGACAGACTGCTGGAGACGCCTATTCAGGACCCTCGTCGCTGGAAAGGCTTGACGCACAATACGCCGTTGCAGGATGAGCATGCTGTGAAATTGCGTAATATGTCTTCTGTACTCCCTGAAAGCTATCGGGAAATGCTGTTTGAGGCAGATTATCAGTTGGGTGAAGGAGCGATTATGATGTTGCCTGGAACCTGTGCGGAACTGGTGTCGATCGGTTTTCAAATGTCGGCCGCAACGCCTGTACGGTAAGGAGGTAAAAGCATGAATCCACTGCTGTCTCTGTTCCCCGCGAGCAAAAGAAAGGGAATGGATGCAAGGCTGGCTCAGCATTTTGCTTATATAAGCTCTCAGACGGGCGATCAGCCTTTATCATCTCATCATAGTCGTTTTATGTGTCGTTACGGATATGGAAGGTCTGCCGAATCTGCCAGCATGGGGGAAAGCGGACAGGATTTTGCCGCAGTGCGTATTCATAAATCTGTCTGTTGTTTTGTTTTATGTGACGGTGTCGGGCTCAGTTATCGAGGAGATTTTGCAGCCCGCTATCTGGGCTCTTCTTTACTGGATTGGCTGGAGGAGGGGCGGGATCTGTCTGCTGATCAATTGAGGATGTATCTCGAACGTTTGGCTAGTACAGCTACAGAGGAACTGGATCGGCAGCCTTTGGATCACGAATCTGGCTTAATGCGTTCAGTATTGGAGGATAAACGTCGTCAGGGAAGCCAGTCCATGTATATTTGCGGTCGGATCGAACTGCCGAAGCGCGGCACCCGTGGGCGTCTCAGACTTGCCTGGCAGGGAGATTCACGCCTGCGACTATGGAACGGTATGGAGGAAATCAGCGAGCTGTTTGATCATACCTTCTCCACAGCGGAGCGTTGGTCCACAAGTCGTGGACCGATCGGAGGTAAGCCTCATTGGTACGAAAGAAGCATACCCGTAGATATGCCGATGAGATTACAGGTATATAGTGACGGTTTATCCGATTTGGACCCCATTCGCGAGCCTGTCCCAGATGAGCAGATACAAGTATTACTGGATGCCTCCCATACCGGGGGACTCGATGATGATGCTGCATTTATTGAATTGCAGTGGTAGGTGAAATAAAACGCGATCCTACTTTTACTGAGAGGTGCGAATGTGAAGCTCACATAAAAACCCCGGTTCCTTCGCACCTCGAAATTTGTCGAAAAGGATTTGAATTGGTTGTTATTGATAAAAGTCAATCGTAGATTCAAGCTTTTTCGGCATCGTTTGTTTTCAAAACGTACCGAATAGATACCTCTTTTGGATCAATTGGGTGTATATTCGCTGTCGCACTCTATATGAGTGCGTGGATTGAAATCTTTCATTGCAACTACTACGGGAAAGAGATTAAGCCGTCGCACTCTATATGAGTGCGTGGATTGAAATAGTCCGAAAAATTTTTACGTACTATGCGGATCAGGTCGCACTCTATATGAGTGCGTGGATTGAAATATTACATCACGCTTGGTGATCAAGGTACTAAGGAGTCGCACTCTATATGAGTGCGTGGATTGAAATTCCCGGTTATGCTATCGCGCGCGTACTCCATGTTAGTCGCACTCTATATGAGTGCGTGGATTGAAATGATATTAGCGGTTGATATCGAAGACAACAAAATAGGTTGCACTCTATACGAGTGCATGAATTGAAATTAGGATAAAATTAGAAACGATTGGCTTATTGATGCTTTCTACCCACAAGGACTCTGTAATGGCTAAAACCAAGGGGAGTCCTTTTTCTTTGTTCCTGGTCATCTTTTGTAAATGGAATTATGCATATTTTTCATTTATTGAATGCAACGGAGGTAGAAGAAGAAAAGAAGTGGTATTAACGTAATGCTCTTTTTTCTCGAGTAACGAAAAGAAATAGCAACAAAAGCGCAAAAACGGTGATTATAAAGTATGCCCTTTTGGGTAATCTTGTGATTATACAGGACACTGAAAGGAGCGATACATATGAGCTACACACCTCTAGGAAGCGCGCGCTTTGAAGGTAAAACTGCTCTAATCACGGGGGCCGGTTCTGGAATTGGCAAAGCAACGGCCATTCAAATGGCGAGAGAAGGAGCGAATGTCGCCCTTTTTGACGTAAGTAACGAGCGGATTTTGGAGACGGAAAGTGAGATTAATGCGATACGAGAAGGCTCGGCCCGTGCTTTTGATGTGGACATTGCCGATCCGGTTCGCGTGGAAAAAGCAGTCCTGGAAGCAGTTGAACTGTTTGGCGGGCTGAACATCGTTTTTGCCAATGCAGGAATTAACGGGGTACTTGGGCCGATTGAGGATTTGAGCATTGAGGATTGGCGGCAAACGCTGTCTATAAATCTCGACGGTACTTTCTTGACGGTGAAGTATGCGGTACCTCATTTGAAAAAAAACGGAGGCGGCAGCATTATCATTACCAGCTCCATTAATGGAAATCAGCGTTTTACCAGCTTTGGGATGTCAGCGTATAGCACTTCGAAGGCAGGTCAAACCGGGTTTGCTAAAATGGCTGCGCTGGAGCTGGCCAAATTCCATATTCGCGTCAATGTCATTTATCCTGGTGCCATTTCGACCAATATTGATGAAACAACGGAGAAATCCGAAAGGTTAAAGCAGATTACTATTCCCGTTCATTTTCCCGAAGGAGGGCAGCCGCTGGCGAATGGACCTGGCCAACCTGAGCAGGTAGCTGATTTGGTAACGTTCCTGGCCTCTGATCATTCGCGCCACATTACGGGTGCACAAATTGTGATTGATGGGGCAGAGTCCTTATTGTTTTAACGTGAAAGCATTTCTATGACGGAAAAAGGATTTATGGTATTCTGATTGTAACATTTTGGTTAAGGTGCGAATGTGAAGCTCACATAAAATCCCCGGGTCTTTCGCACCTCGAAATTTGTCGAAAAGGATTAAATCAGTTGTTATTGATAAAAGTTAATCGTAGATTCAGGCTTTTTTGGCATTGTTTATTTTGAAAATGTACCAAATAGATATCTTTTTTGGATCAATTGGGTACATTTTCGCTGTCGCACTCTATATGAGTGCGTGGATTGAAATCTGCACACCACCTTGCACCAGCCTGCTCAGTTCAACGTCGCACTCTATATGAGTGCGTGGATTGAAATATTTGTAGTCGCTCTACTTGTTTGTGCAGATCCGTCGCACTCTATATGAGTGCGTGGATTGAAATACGAAGAATCCTATACGCTTGAACTCTACCAATCGGGTCGCACTCTATATGAGTGCGTGGATTGAAATGATATCGTAGACGTAAACGAAGCGCCTGATTTTCACGTCGCACTCTATATGAGTGCGTGGATTGAAATACCGTGAAATTAGCGTGATAATGGACGATGTATCGTCGCACTCTATATGAGTGCGTGGATTGAAATACTCATAGCGGCACCTCATAGTCACCGAACCAACGTCGCACTCTATATGAGTGCGTGGATTGAAATCGTAAACACTGCTAGACGCGAGATAAAGCTGTCGTCGCACTCTATATGAGTGCGTGGATTGAAATGTGTTTATGCTCGTTATGCCTTGGTCTGCGGCCTTGTCGCACTCTGTATGAGTGCGTGGATTGAAATCGGCTCATACTCAAGGATATCCGTAAGTGTTATCGAGCCGCACTCCATATGAGTGCGTGAATGAAATGCAAAAGGCAAAAAGGTACGTTTGGTTGGCGATGGTTGCACTCGATGTGAGTGCATGGATTGAAATCGTGGACATTCTTATAATTACGAAGCAAAAGAAGTAATACTGGACTTTAACGGTGAAATTGATAGGAAGCTAATAAAAGGAGTTGGAGAAAAACGGACAGGAACTAAGTGTAGTTCAATAATTTAGTGAAGAGGCACAAAGGATAGGAAAAAAGACGGAAGTTATGTTTAAAAAGCATGAGAAAACCCGCTAAGGGCGGGCTCTTCAATATAATTATATAGTTTTCAATCCACGCCTTTCAGCGACATGGCGAGTGTATCATAAATCGTTAGTTTAAAGCAATTTTTTAAGGACTACGTTGCAAAAGATAATTTTTTTTGATCTTTTGGGAGGTGTATTACTGTGTTTTATATAAGGTTCCTATAAAATTATATTCAGAAAATCTTTGAGGTAGACAATGTTAATTTTCAGTAGTTTATTTCAGTAGTTTATTAGTGAAATACAAGGAGGCCTTTAAAGATGGAGAAAAGCAGTTCAAAAACAGAAAACACTTTGGGGAAATTTAGTATTTTGTTGCGAGTTGATAGATTTAATTATGATGAGTTATTAGATTATTGTCGCACTAAAGGGCTACTTGTAGACGAAATTAAAACTTGGATTAATGTTTCTGAGCAACCTGATGAAATGAAAATTAAACAGTTGGAAGAAGAACTTAGAGGTACAAAACAGAAATTGAAGGCATTAGCTAATGAGATGAAACAAAAAAATTATGCATTAGCAGACATTACAACAGCAATAATTTTACGAGGAAAAAAATCCAAAAAACCTTAATTTTTTATACTTGTTCTATACAGTTTGTTGCCATTCGAACCCCTTTTGGGAAAACATCCATAAATATAAGTGTGGTATTATAGAGGAGATTCATTACTGCTAACAATGGAAAAAGTGCTAAAAAAGGCAGGTGACAAGGCTTATTATGGGATACTGGTTTGTATCAAAGTAATGAACAGAATGTATACCGCAGGTAATGCATTAGCATGAACTGGATTTTATTTGTGTTTACTTGGAAGAAGGTTATTCTCGAAGAAAAATTAAAGGGGATTAATAATGCAATATATCGCACACATACGGGAAAGCGACCAAGAGATTCAGACGGTTGCAGACCACCTGTTGGAAACCCAACAATTAGCAGAAACTTATGGAGGCAAAATAGGAATACGACATATTACCGGACTCGCCGGTATGCTGCATGACTTGGGGAAATACACAGAAAAATTCCAGAATTACATACGTTTAGCCGTACAAAATCCTGACAATCCGCCGAAACGAGGAAGTGTGGATCATTCTACCGCTGGTGGGAAGTTGTTATTTAATCTCTTTCACATCCAACCTCAAGGGGCATTTGATAAGCAGGATTTCATGAACAAAGCTTTATTATCCGAAGTTGTAGGGAATGCGATTATTTCACATCATGCCTATTTGCAGGATTTTTTAGACCCTGACCTGGAATCAAAATTTTTGGAGCGGGTGCGTGATCGAGAATTAGAGGGGTTTGACCATGCGGTGACCCTTTTTTATGAACAGGTGATGGAGGAATCTGCCTTTATTCATTATGTG
Organism: Paenibacillus kribbensis; assembly: GCF_001705305.1. Lineage (GTDB taxonomy): Bacteria > Bacillota > Bacilli > Paenibacillales > Paenibacillaceae > Paenibacillus > Paenibacillus kribbensis_B. The sequence continues at coordinate 215,045 of NZ_MCBP01000001.1, read as the reverse complement.
AATCAAGCAGGGATCGAGTTGGCTGATTATATGAAACGGGATGATAATCCAGATATTGAACTCAAAATGATGTTCTTATCCAAGTTTGTGTTCAGTGCTTTGATTGATGCTGATCGCACGAATACCCGTTGTTTTGAAGAAATTAACCTTAAAAACGAAAAGAACAGCAATGAACCGATGAATCGCCAACAGCTATTTCAAACGTATTACGAAAGACTAATGGAGCGTATTAACGATCTGCAATCAGGAGAGAATGCCGACACAACCATTAATCTGCTTAGAAAGCAAATGTCCGAGCAATGTGAGCAATTTGCAGTCAAGCCTTCCGGGATATTTACACTCTCCATACCTACAGGGGGTGGAAAAACGCTGGCCAGTCTGCGTTATGCCCTAAAGCATGCAGTCACCTTTGAAAAGAAGCATAACATCTACGTCGTTCCATTCACGACGATTATCGAACAAAACGCTCGGGAGGTTCGTGAAATTATACGGGATGACGCTAACATTTTGGAGCATCACTCCAATCTGGTCATGGACGAAGTAGAGGACATAGATGCTGAGGGTCATGAGCTTGAGGATGTCGTTATGAACACGCATCAAAAATTAAAGCTGGCTAAGGATAATTGGGATTCGCCAATCATTTTCACGACCATGGTGCAATTTTTAAATGTGTTTTACGCGGGTGGTAGCAGAAATGTCCGTAGGCTTCACAATTTGAGTGAGTCCGTTATTATTTTTGATGAGGTCCAAAAAGTCCCCACACACTGTATTTCTTTGTTTAATCAAGCGCTGAATTTTTTGAAAACATATGCCTCTTCAAGTATTGTTCTTTGCACCGCTACCCAACCGGAACTGGATTTTGTACACAACAAGCTGGATATTGAACCGGATGCCGAAATGGTATATGACCTCGATCATGTTATCGAAAAGTTTAAGCGGGTTGAAATTGTTGACAATGCGACAGGCGACACTTTTAATACGGAAAAGCTTGCCGATTTTGTTGAGCAAAAGCTTGCTGATGAACAAAGCATACTCGTTATTTTAAATACAAAAGCGGTGGTGAAAAAGCTATATCACCGATTAACAGAAGGAAACAGTGCAATCCCGGTCTATCACTTAAGCACATCCATGTGTCCGGCTCATCGCAATCGCATATTGGAGGAAGTAAAACAACTTTTGGAGCATAAAAAACCTGTCGTTTGTATTAGTACACAACTCATCGAGGCTGGAGTGGATATTAGTTTTGATTGTGTCATTCGATCCTTGGCTGGTCTGGATTCGATTGCTCAGGCGGCAGGCCGATGTAATCGCCATGGAAGAGATGGAACGAAGCAGGTGTATGTCATTGATCATGAAGAAGAAAATCTCAAAGATCTCAAAGAAATCAAAATAGGTAAAGAAATCACCAGAAAAATGTTTATCGACTTAAAACGTGACAAAACCTGCTACGGTGGTAACATATTGTCCGGACATGCTATGGAAATATACTTCCAAAAGTATTATACCGAACTGGCAACAGACTTGAACTATTTCATACCTAAGCTAAGAAAAAACATGACCGAGCTATTATCTGTTAGTCGCAGTGAGAATACGTATTATCATTCTTATTTCAAAGAAAAGGAAACGTTTCTCCCTTTATTTTTAGCGAATAGCTATAAGACAGCAGCAGACCACTTTCAAGTCATTAAGGATCATACGACAGCCGTCATTGTTCCTTATGGGGATGGAGAGAAGGAAGGAAAAGAGATCATCGCTGATCTGAATGGACAGCAAAGCATAGAGGATCTTAGCAGCCTGCTCCGCAGGGCACAGCAATTCACCATTAATATAACGAACACAGATAAAAATCAATTGAGTCACAATAAGGCGCTGATTTCTTTTTTGGACGGAAAAATATGGGCTCTGACCGATGGGGCTTATGATGACTCATATGGGCTTAATCTTCAAAATGATAGCTTGCATGGTGGTTTTATCCTTTAAGAATGCTTTTAACGGGGCTTAAGGGTTTATCTTTCGTGTTGACTGACTATGTCGAAAGTAATATTCTGGTATTGCATTTAGATAAAAAGACCTAGAAAGGAGGAAGATGCCAGTTGAGAAACTCAATTGAATTTAGAGTGTATGGAGAATATGCACTGTTCACAGACCCGCTAACCAAACTGGGGGGTGAGAAACTAACATACAGTGTCCCAACCTATCAGGCATTAAAAGGGATCGTAGAAAGTATTTATTGGAAGCCTACGATTACGATGGTTATAGACAAAGTTCGTATTCTAAACGCTATCCGAATGGAATCCAAGGGAATTCGGCCCATTGAATATGGCGGCGGCAATACGCTTGCTAATTATACTTATCTCAAAGACCCTTGCTATGAGGTTCAAGCCCATTTTATTTTTAATCTGCATCGTCCCGAGATGGAATATGACCGTAATGAAAACAAGCATCATAATATCCTCAAACGCTCGTTGCTAGCGGGTGGACGCAGAGATATTTTCCTGGGTACACGAGAATGCCAAGCTTATGTGGAGCCCTGTGTTTTTGGTGAAGCACCCGGTTTCTATGATAGCTATGGCGACATTCATCTGGGAAATATGGTACACGGGATTAACTACCCGGATGAGACAGGCAGGAATCAGTTGGAGGTACGCTTGTGGAATCCGGTGATGAAGGATGGAGTTATTGAATTTATTCCACCGGAGAAATGCCCACAAGTTCGCATTATAGCGGATATGCAGCCCAAACGGTTTGATGAAAATAACGTTCAGTCCGCTGATGAGCTGCTTGCAGAGTGGGAGGGGTGGGGCATGAAATGAGTTGGCTGTTAAATTTATATGAAACCTATGAATCCAACCTTGACCGTGTGGGTGTGCCCGAAAAAAAGCATGATGGTCGCGAATACACGCTGCTTCCCATCTCTCATACAACTCAAAATGCACAAATTGAAGTGGAAATTACGGAACAAGGTGATTTTCATTCAGCCAAAGTGCTGGACAAGGACGATTTTAGCACATTAATTCCTTGCACAGAGAAATCGGCCAGCCGGGCTGGCTCTGTCGTAGCGCCTTATCCGCTGCATGATAAATTAAGCTATGTCGCCGGAGATTTTGTCGCATATGGCGGAAAGATCAAAAAAGAAGAGCCCTTTGCTGCTTACATTCAGCAGTTAGAAGGGTGGGCTAATTCAAAATATGCCACTCCCAAGCTGAAAAGCATCTATCTTTACTTGAGCAAGCGCCGACTGATTAAAGATTTGGTAGACGAGTCTATTTTACACCTTGATGAGGATCAAAAATTAATAAGTAAATGGGACAAGAAGTATGAGCGTTCACCTGGGGAAAAACCACGTATATTTACGGCAGTTCCCGGTGAACTGGAGAGCGCATTTATTCGTTTTAACGTATATTCACCAGATAAAGCATTAACTAAAGTCTGGCAGGATACAGAACTATATGATTCATTTATTGGTTACTACAGTCAGTTGCTGGGCGAAGAAGACATTTGTTATGTCACCGGAAAGCAGCTCCCGAGCACAGACAAGCATGCAAACAAAATCAGAAATTCCGGGGATAAAGCAAAGCTGATTTCTGCTAATGATACGAGCGGATTCACATTCAGAGGACGGTTTGCTCATAGTCATGAAGCAGCAAGCATCAGCTATGAAGTATCTCAAAAAGCCCATAATGCATTAAAATGGCTGATTCATCGTCAAGGGAAAATCATGGACAACCGTGTTTTTCTCGTCTGGGGTAATGACGCCACGAATGTGCCGAGGCTTACCGACAATGACAACATCTTTGCAATGGGTTTTGGCATTGAATCATCCCGGCCGACAGCAATCAAAAGTCATACGAACGAAGAGCTTGCTTTTGATCTGGCCAAAGCACTAACGGGTTACCGTAATAAACTGACCGTCAAAGCAGATTCCAAAGCAAACGTCAATATTCTGGTGCTCGACTCAGCAACAACAGGGCGCATGGCTGTTCTCTATTATCGGAATTTGGATAAAAAATTGTATTTTGACAGGCTTATTGATTGGCATACAAAATGTGCCTGGTTACATCGTTATCAAAAGGACGAGCAAGGTGAGCTATTACAATTTTGGGGGGCTCCGGCGACCAAAGACATTGCTTTCGCGGCATACGGCCCTAAGGCGAATGACAAACTCGTTAAAGGCCTGATGGAACGAATGCTTCCATGCATCGTGGATAATCGAACAATTCCGCAGGATATTGTGAGAAGTGCTACTCACCGTGCCTCTAACCCGGTAGCTATGGACAAATGGGAATGGGAGAAGACACTGAGTATAACATGTGCATTGATTAACACACGGGAGGGATACAACGTGGGATTAGATGAAGAAAATACGGATCGCAGCTATTTATTCGGCAGACTGTTGGCCATTGCTGATGTACTGGAACGAAATGCACTGGAACGAAGTGGACAGGATAAGGAAAAAAAGCGTTCCACTAATGCCATACGCTATATGAGTGTATTCTCACAGCATCCGGAAAGAACCTGGAGAACGATTCAAAATGCTTTGCAGCCGCATCAAGCCAAATATGGTCAAAGCCTAAACTATTATTCCATCATGATTGATGAGGTTGCTTCAAAAATCCCGTTTGATCAATTTAATAACGAGCCGCTCACCGGGAAATATTTGCTTGGATTCTACAGCCAGCGCTATAAGCTCTATCACAACACGGATAAAAAGAAACATGGGGCAAGTGCCGCAGAAACGAATGACAGCCAAGACGACAACACCTCAGCATAAAATATTTTAAAATACAGGGTTACATGAAAAGGAGAATCATCATATGTCTATTTTGGATCATAAAATTGATTTTGCTGTTGTATTGTCTGTCGCGAAAGCAAATCCCAATGGCGATCCCCTGAATGGCAATCGCCCACGGCAAAATTACGATGGGTATGGGGAAATTTCAGATGTGGCGCTGAAACGGAAAATAAGAAATCGTCTGCAAGATATGGGTGAGTCTATCTTTGTTCAATCGAATGATCGCAAACTGGATTCTTTTCATAGTTTAAGAGAACGTGCCGAAGCCAACCCTGAGCTGGGAAAAATTTTTAAGAGCAAGGAAGGCTCAAGCGAGGAGTTTGCCAGAATGGCCTGCCAGGAGTGGATGGATGTTCGTAGCTTTGGTCAAGTTTTTGCATTCAAAGCGGTGGGTAAAGGGGCAGGAGTATCTGTAGGGGTAAGAGGTCCTGTATCTATACATACGGCAATCAGTGTTCTTCCTATTGATATTACCAGCATGCAAATTACCAAAAGTGTAAACTCCGAACCAGGAAGCGAAAAAGGTTCCGATACAATGGGGATGAAGCACCGGGTGGATTTTGGCGTGTACGTTTTTAAGGGAAGCATCAATACACAGCTAGCTGAAAAAACAGGATTTACAAACGAAGATGCGGCAAAGATCAGGGAAGCGCTGATTTCCTTGTTTGAAAATGATGTATCATCGGCCCGTCCTGACGGTAGTATGGAGGTTCATAAAGTCTATTGGTGGGAGCATAATTCCAAGCTTGGAAAATACTCATCTGCTAAAGTACACCGATCTTTGGAAGTGAAACCGAAAGAAAATGTAAATACAGTCGACAAATCTTTTGATACACATTATGAATGTATATTGACACCACTCGAAGGCTTAGAGGTTCAAGAGTATGCAGGGCTATAACGAAGAAGATTATTTGCTATTATCCGGTATACAGCATTTTAATTTCTGTAGAAGACAGTGGGCGCTTATTCACATCGAGCAACAATGGGAAGAAAACGTACGGACGATTGAGGGCAATCATTTGCACAGAAAAGCCGATCAGCCGATGATTCGTGAAAAAAGAGGGGATAAGCTCGTTGTACGCGCATTACCTGTACATTCCAGAGAGCTTGGGATCACTGGTATCTGTGACGTGGTGGAGTTTGTGCGTGATCCTCTCGGCGTTCGGCTTGCAGGGGAGGAAGGCATGTACCTTCCTTTTCCTGTTGAATACAAGCGGGGCAAACCGAAACGAAATGATTCGGACCATGCTCAGTTGGTCGCACAAGTAATGTGTCTTGAAGAAATGCTCGTATGTGAGATTTCAAAGGGCTACTTTTATTACGATGAGATCAAACATCGTGTAGAGGTCATCATCACGGCGTCTGACCGAGAACGTGTACGTACAAGCTTGCAGGAGATGCGACATTATTTTGAGCGCAACCATACACCCAAAGCCAAAGCGGGACCGCATTGCCAAAGCTGCTCACTACATAATATATGTGTGCCCGAAATACTAAATAAAAAATCAGTTTCAAGCTTTAATGAAAGCAGGCTGGCTGAATGAAAAAATTACTGAACACATTGTTTGTGACGTTGCCGAATACGTACTTGTCACTGGATGGAGAAAATATCGTGATCAAACAAGAAGAGTCCATTCTTGCACGGTATCCTTTGCACAATTTGGAGGCTGTTTGCACATTTGGCTACGCAGGAGTCAGTCCGGGCCTCATGGGAGCTTGTGCAACACGCAACATAGACCTAACCTTTATGACGCGAAGCGGACGTTTCCTGGCACGAGTGACGGGAGAAAGTCGGGGAAATGTAGTGCTGAGAAAAGAACAGTACCGGATTTCCGATGATGATAGAAGGAGTGCTTTTGTAGCCAGAAATATGATTATAGGCAAGATCTATAACCATAAATGGATTTTGGAACGGGCGACGAGGGACCACCAGCTTCGGATTGACACGGATCGTATGAAGAAGGTGAGCGCTTCTTTAACAGAGATCATGAAGCAGGTCCGTGAAGTGGAGGAGCTTGACATTTTACGGGGCTTGGAGGGTACGGCGGCAGTTCAGTATAATTCCGTTTTTGATGAGCTGATCTTACAGCAAAAAGATGATTTTTATTTCCATGGACGCCATAAGCGCCCGCCGTTAGATAATGTAAATGCGTTGTTATCCTTTGCCTATACATTGCTGTCTAACGATATGAAATCGGCTTTGGAAGCTGTCGGTCTGGATGCGTATGTAGGGTTCCTGCATCGAGATCGTCCGGGAAGAGCCTCTTTGGCACTGGATGTGATGGAAGAGCTTCGAGGAGTATATGCCGACCGTTTTGTACTGTCCTTGATTAACAAAAAATTGATTCATGGCAAAGGGTTTTACAAAAAAGAAAACGGGGCTGTCATGATGGACGATGATACGAGGAAAATCGTATTGAAGGCCTGGCAGGAACGGAAGCAGGACAAGATCATTCATCCTTATCTGAATGAGAAAATGTCTTGGGGGCTAGTGCCTTATTCACAGGCATTGCTTTTGGCCAGGCATATTCGGGGAGACTTGGACGAGTATCCTCCATTTTTGTGGAAGTAGGTGTGAAGTTGTTAATCCTAATTACGTATGATGTAAGTACGGTGGATAGAGAAGGCAGAAAAAGACTCGCAAAGGTTGCGAAAAAGTGCGTAGATCACGGACAAAGGGTGCAAAACTCCGTATTTGAATGTATTTTGGATTCGACCCAGTTCCGCCGTTTAAAATATGAATTAGAAGAATTGATCGATAAAAAAGAAGACAGCCTGCGATTCTACAACTTAGGAGATAACTACAAAAAGAAAGTAGAGCACGTAGGGGTCAAAGAGGCTTACGATATGGAAAGCCCGCTCATTTTGTAAGGTGCGAATGTGAAGCTCGCATAAAAACCCCGGGTCCTTCGCACCTCGAAATTTGTCGAAAAAGATGTGAGTTGGTTGTTTTCGATAAATGTCAATGCTTGATTCAAGCCTTTTCGGCATCGTTTTTTTGCGGAAATATGTGGAATTGATCTCATTAGAGTATGAATCACTGCATTTTCGCTGTCGCACTCTATACGAGTGCGTGGATTGAAATAGCTGTGGCGAATGGCGTTGGTATGTCCTTTCGGGTCGCACTCTATACGAGTGCGTGGATTGAAATCGTCCAAAACAGAAAATCACTCGCGCCGAGGCGGCAGAGTCGCACTCTATACGAGTGCGTGGATTGAAATACAATGCTGGATATGCATCCAACAAGCTATACACGTCGCACTCTATACGAGTGCGTGGATTGAAATTTTGTTCGACCAAGACAAGCCCGTGCAACCGGAGTCGCACTCTATACGAGTGCGTGGATTGAAATGTACATACAAGTGTACCAATCCTGACTGGACGTAAGTCGCACTCTATACGAGTGCGTGGATTGAAATAATACCCCTACTCGCTATGGTGATTTGGGCAAAGGTCGCACTCTATACGAGTGCGTGGATTGAAATAACGATATCCTGCATTATGCGTTCGTTGGCATCATGTCGCACTCTATACGAGTGCGTGGATTGAAATTGAAGCCATCTGTTTAGCAGCTCTAATAGCTACCCAGTCGCACTCTATACGAGTGCATGAATTAAAGTTGGGTGCTTGAAGACTATCGACTTAGTTATTACCCTTGCACTCCATATGAGGACATGGAGTGCAATCGTGTAAAACTTTTTGCTAGGGGCAATCCGGTTTCCTTTTGATACTCGGTTCACCATATGTCCTCTTATAAAGTAAGTTATGCAAAATTTTTGTTTCAAATAATGTAGACATAATATATTGACAGATGGTTAATTTTGGTGAAAAATAAAGTGTGGATTTTAAAATTATGGAATTTTTATGTGAAAGGTGGTTATGACTTGAAGCATACACCTACGATTACGGCAGAGTTTGAGGATTATCTAAAACAAAATGACATGACATTGGCTCAATTTGCGGAATATTCAGGTGTTCATCAAAGAACGCTTAGTAATTGGATTACTCAGCATCGTCCTGTTTCCGTGGAGCAGCTTGACAGAATCACTGTGGCTATGGGTTTACCGGAAGGCCACTTATACGACTTATACATAGAAAACTACATCATCGAACGTTCCCCTAATATGCGTCGAATTGAGCCGCTGATATATCGTTGTGCGGAGTTGGACAAGCTGGATGCGATCCGACGAATCGTTGGAGCAATCATGGACAAGTTATTGTACTCTCCTAGACTATTTGATATTGCGGAAACATTATTTGCACAGGGGCGACACGCTGCGGCATTGCTGCTTTATGAGAGTGTGGCAGAAGGGGAAAAGTATCAGCACTCCGAGTGCTTGGCAGTTTGTCAGTATCGTCTGTTTACCATTCAAATCGGAGATGATCAAAGTCTTAATCTCAAGGCAGCTACATTGTTTGAACCTTTCGTGGAACGTTTGGATGAAATAGATCAGCTTGATGCGTTAAAAGATTTGGCGAATGTGTATCGTTCTTTGCGTGAATGGGATAGGCTTGATGCAACAGCTCGTAAAATGAGAGATAAAGCGGAAATTCAATATTCAATGAAACATCAACAGAGGAAGCATAACGAGTATGAAAAGAAGCTAAGTCGTCCTATGTTTGTGTATATCACCTATGCAGACTTACTGTGCGCAAGTGTCTGTGAAGCCCAAGGCGATTATGAGCAGGCATTACAATATACATATGCCTATGCTGATTTAAGCTGGGTTACAGAGACGGATGCGGATACGCAGCATTGGATCAAATTGTTCCAAGATTGAGCAGAAGGTAATACCTATGTATATAAGCTTCTGTCAGGCGATTTAAGTACCCTACAGAATTATGTTAACTATATTGTTTCATCATCAGATAACAACGAAAGAGAAATGATTGCCAGTCTGATGAATATTGTAATGGCAGCAAACCAATATAACATAGATATAGATGATATACTTCAGAGATTTAAAACGGAGATTGATTATACCACTCAACAGCAATCATCTGCTGATATGTACACTCATCAAGTGGTCCCAGAACAATCAATACGTTTTAAATATGAACTGGCAAAATACTACTTAAATAGAGGGGATTACTTATTCGGCTTCAAATTCTTGCTAGACGTTTTATCTAAATCATTAGCTATTAATAAAGAAGCCTTTTTCATTAGCTGCATAAGATTATTTGAGCAGTTCAAATCCTTTGCAGACACTAGACTTTATGCAAAATATGAAAGTTTAGTTAACAAAGGGCGAAAAGAAAGATTGTTTTACTATTAGTGGTAATTAATAGTTCCCTAATTTTAGATCCAAGCGATGTATGTAAATAACATTGAAAATTCCGATTTATAAGCTGAATTATAAAATGTATATCGAAAACGAAGTAGGCGGAATGGTGCTGTACAAGCGAAGCGGTCGCTTTTGTCCCCGGATTTCTACCTTTAATCATAGGCTTCATTCAAGAAAATCCGGGGGCGGTGGCGATGGGAAGCACCATCCGACTGCGTAGTGGCACAAAAAGTAACTTTTAAGTTCAGCTTGCAGGAGACTGTAGCATTTTAACTAAACATAAACCGCCAAAAAGTGTCTCTGGAATGTTCCAGAAGCACTTTTTTTGTCGAGCAAATTTTTCGAAAATCCAAAACTTGCCGTTTTGCATTAGGATATGACATAGAAGGAGGAATCATGTTGATGAATCATGGTGTGACTTTACTTCGTGTCGAACGGGCCAGAAAAAGACTGTATCAAGTCCAGAAGAAATACGGATTTTTAACACATCCCAAAGTGCTTGAAGAATCCCGAAAATTGGATGATTTATTGAATCAATATCAAATATGCAGATCAAAATTCTAGCTAATGAGCGTATGACGTGTGCTGCTACTAAAGGCTGAACGTTAAACCCCATCCTATTCAAAACTTCACATGGAGGTATCGATGTTGAATAAACGAAATCCTGTAACCCCTTTCGGGTGGAAGATCAAACAAAAACTGGTCGAGAAACAATTAGATCAGAGAACATTTTGCGATACATACCACATTCCTCCTAGCCGCTTGTCCAATCTCATTCACGGAACACGTAAGGCTCAAAAATATAGAAAACAAGTATCCGAATTGCTCGGCATTGAAGAATAATCACTCTTTCTCCTCCATGGACGCAGGATATCCTATAAATATGCAGGCTACAGTGGTAAAGGAACCCTCATTTATTTAATATAGATTGTACATAGGATGCTTAGACAAGGAGTGGATAGGATCTATGGGAATGTTCTCCAGAATGGCTGAGCAGAAGATTGCGGAGGCAATGGCGAGAGGTGAGTTCGATCATCTACCGGGAGTAGGCAAGCCACTGGTCATCGAAGATTTATCACATGTTCCAGAGGAGCTGCGCATGTCGTACAAGCTGCTGAAAAATGCCGGTATTTTACCGGAGGAGCTTCAGCTGCAGCAGGAATGTGTCCAGTTGCGTGATTTGCTTCACGCTTGTCGGGAGGCAGGAGAGCAGGAGCGGATCAGTCGCAGACTGACTGAAAAATCACTGCGTCTCCGCATGCTGCTGGAGGAAAGAGGACTGAATACTTCGTCTGTATTTTATGAATATGAGTCGGCTGTGCGCAAGCGGTTGGAGGAGTAGAAGCGACAGGAGCAAAGGGCGGAATGCCCTTGCCCGTATGCTTGAGCACTATCGTCGATAACAGCGTTAACGCTGCAAAGCAGACAGCTTTCTGAGAAATTGCTTCGTAAGGATAACTGGCTCCTTGGGCAGCTTGTCCAAATGAAAACCCTGGACCAAATCCACAGCCTTCACAGGCTCGGGAGAATCCAGCAGCCCGGAAAAATAGGCGAGCCAGCCAATAACCGCTTCCGGTGTGATCCCTTGCCGACGCATCGCCCGGAGTGCTACTGCTCCATGCCGTTTGGCAAGCCGCCGACCATCCGGACCCAGAACTAGAGGGACGTGTGCGAAACGTGGCGGTTCCAGGCCGAGAGCCTGATATAGCAATAGCTGACGGGGGGTGGAATCAAGCAGATCATACCCGCGCAGCACATCGGTGATATGCATGTTAGCATCGTCGACAACGACGGCCAGCTGATAGGAGAACATGCCGTCTGCCCGTTTAACGATAAAATCTCCTCCATCCCCGGCGCCGAAGGCCGTATGGCCCGCTACCTGATCATGAAATGCAATTACCGCATCCGAATGTTGTGGTACTTTAAAGCGAAGTGAAGGGAGCTTATATTGTGATTTGGCCTCTGCTTCCTGAGGGCTAAGACTGCGACACGTCCCCGAATAGGCTGGTCCCTCACCAGACAGTCCATGCGGAGCACTGGCGGCAGCGACGATGTCCGCCCGGCTACAAAAACAAGGGTACAGCAAATCCTGCCCCTGTAGCTTCTCCAATGCAGCCTGGAAGCGTTCCAGCCGTTGGCTTTGGGTGTAGGGACCATAGGGACCGCCTACGTCCGGCCCTTCGTCCCATTTCAGGCCGATCCAGCGCAAATCCTCCATAATCCCCTGGGCCAATGGGCTGCGAGCCCGAGTCATGTCTATGTCCTCCATACGTAAAATATAGGTTCCGCCCAGAGAACGAACATGCAGCCATGATAATAGTGCGGTGCGGGCGTTTCCCAAGTGTATCCATCCCGATGGTGTTGGGGCAAATCTCCCTCTGATGGGTTGGGCCTGTAATTCCATACGAAAGCTACCTCGTTTCTATATTCCGTCCTTCAACAAATCCATATAATACTATTATAAAACGATCCTGCCGCGAGTGCATCCCGACAGGTCACGAAGCTGACATCGGGGGCTTGCATACGACTTGCATACCTGCGATAGGATAGCCAGACGGGAATTTTAATTATCTGTATAATAGATTCAGAATCATGTCAGACCATAATAATTACAGGTAGTGAAAAATTCATAACAGAACAATAGATTTAAAGAAGCAAAACTTAGATTCTACGCATATGCGTATCATTGGAGAGATTTCAATTGACAGAATTTCATTTGGCATATAAACAACTGCCTATCATGCAAGTGATACCCGAGCTTAAAAATGCGCTGCAATCCCATTCAGCTACCGTATTGATTGCACAGCCGGGCGCGGGCAAGACGACGGTTACGCCGCTCGAACTGCTGCATGAGCCGTGGCTGGCGGGGCAAAAGATGATCATGCTGGAGCCGAGGCGTTTGGCGGCACGTGCCGCAGCGGCGCAAATGGCGAAAGCGCTGGGTGAATCCACCGGACAGACAGTCGGCTACAGGGTTCGCATGGATACAAAAACAGGACCGAATACGCGGATTGAAGTGGTTACTGAGGGCGTGCTGACCCGAATGTTGCAGCATGATCAGGCGCTGGAGGGGGTTGGACTGATCATTTTTGATGAGTTTCATGAACGCAGCCTGCATGCAGATTTAGGACTGGCGCTTGCTCTGCAAAGCCAGGCATTGCTGCGGCCGGATTTAAAAATATTGATTATGTCTGCCACACTGGAGGCCGAGCCGATCTGCCGTCTATTGGGAGACGCCCCATTGCTGGAATGTCCGGGCAACGTATTTCCGGTAGAGACTTTTCATATGTCCAAGCCTTCATCGGCCTCATTAGAAGCTTTTGCAGCAGAAACCGTGGAAAAAGCGCTTCATGCCCATGAAGGAGATCTGTTGGTCTTCCTGCCTGGTGCGAGAGAGATTCATCGCACGGAGCGTGAGCTGACTTCAAGGAAGCTCCCTGTACATGTCAAGGTAATCCCACTGTACGGTAGTATGAAGCTGGAACAGCAGGATGAGGCGATACGCCCTTCGGCTCCGGGCAGACGAAGGGTCGTGCTGGCTACCTCGATTGCCGAGTCCAGCCTGACCATAGCGGGGATTACGGTGGTGATTGATAGCGGATTGTCGCGGGAATCAGTGTTTTCCGCGCGAACCGGTATGAGCCGTTTGACCACCGTCAAGGTGTCCAAAGCCTCCGCCGACCAGCGCCGCGGTCGGGCGGGCCGCCTTCAGCCGGGCGTATGCTACCGGCTGTGGAGCGCGCAGGAACACGCTGCGCTCCCGGATGCCAGCCGCCCGGAAATCGCGGCGGCAGATCTGGCTCCGCTCGCGCTGGAGCTGGCCGCCTGGGGCGTGCGCGAGCCCGCCGAGCTGGCCTGGCTGGATGCCCCGCCTGAGGCGGCGTATCGCCAGGCCACGAGCCTGCTGCGTCAGCTCGGCTGCCTGAGCGCCGCAGCCGATGGCAGCGCAGGTGGCATCACCGCGCATGGGCGCGAGGTGTCCGCCCTGGGCGCGCATCCGCGCCTCGGGCACATGCTGCTGCGCGCGGCCGCCCTTGGCCTAGCGCCAGCCGCCAGCCGTCTGGCTGCGCTGCTGCAAGAGCGCGACCCGTTCCGCGCCCATGGCGGAACGGATTTGCGCCCGCGGCTGGACGCCCTGCGCGAGGCGGCTTACGCCCGCAGCACGCACAGCCTGCTGCGGGCGGCGGACGATACGGTGATTCGCCGTATCGTGCAGGAAAGCCGGCAGCTGCTAGCCACGCTGCCGAAAGCAGCCGCAGTGCAGGACGAGCCTGATGGCTCTGCGTCCTGCGGGCTGCTGCTGGCCTTTGCGTATCCGGATCGGATCGCGCAGGGCCGGGGTGACGGCCGCTTTTTGCTTAGCGGCGGCCGGGGCGCGCGACTCCGACAAGTGGAGTGGATGTCGCGCTCGTCCTATCTCGTCGCCGCCGAAGTGGACGACGAGGGAGCAGACGGTGCCATTCAACTGGCGGCACCGGTTGAGCTGCAAGAGCTAATCGAGCATTGCAGCGAGTTGCTACTGGAACAAGCCCATGTGTACTGGGACAGTGCAGCCTCAGCTGTGAGAGCCCGCAAGGTTTTACAGCTGGGCGCGCTCGTTTTAAAGGAAACGTCCTATGAGCGGCCTCCGGCAGAGGAAATCGCTGGTGCCTTGATGCAAGGCGTCCGTGAACGTGGACTGAAGCTGCTGTCATGGAATCGGTCAACTCTTCAGCTGCAGGCACGCTTGATTTTTATGCACTTCTCGGCACCTGAGGATTGGCCGGACAGCTCGGAATCCGCGCTGCTGGATTCACTGGAAACGTGGCTGCTGCCTTTTGCGCTTGGAGCCAAAAATGTATCTGATCTGCAACGACTGGACGGTAGCGAATTGCTGCTCGGCAGGCTGGATTGGGAGCAGCGGCAGCAGCTTGAGCAGGAAGCACCGACGCATGTACGTGTACCCAGTGGTTCCCGTATTCCTGTCGATTATTCGAATCCCGAGGCACCTGCACTGGCAGTGCGGCTGCAAGAGTTGTTCGGCATGAGGGAAACACCGCGGATTGGTCGCGGACGTGTGCCGCTCGTGCTGCATCTGCTGTCACCCGCCCAGCGGCCTGTGCAAGTGACATCCGACCTGTCCAGCTTCTGGAGCGAGGCTTATTTTGAAGTCAAAAAGGACCTGAAAGGCAGATATCCCAAGCATTATTGGCCGGATGATCCGTTGGAAGCCGTGGCGACCAACAGAGCAAAGCCAAAGCATTGAACAGCAATCCATTCTATATTTATTTTGTGGAATTGCAGTTATAATAGATTCATACTTTGCTAGACATAACAGGAGAGTGACATGAGTCAAAAAGAGAGAATTTCCGAAGTCGCTTTGCTGAGAGGATTGGCTTTTGCTGCCGTTGTTCTTCAGCATTCCGTTGCACACTATGCGGTTGCGCAGGGGGCGCGCATCCAGGATGGGGTGTTGCTGACACTGTTACTGCTGTGTTCCAAATTCGCAGTTCCCGTGTTTGTATTTATCACCGGGATGGTGTTGTTTTACAATTATGATGGAGCCTTAAAGTACGGAACGTTTTTGCGTAAAAGATTCATGGACATCATCGTGCCTTATATCATATGGTCTCTTTTATACGAATTGGGAAATCAGCTTGTCCAAAGTGGAGGATCTATTCACCCGTTGGATTTTTTGCAGAAGCTTTTGAACGGAAAAAGCAGTTATCATCTGTGGTACATCGTTATGATTATCCAATGCTATGTGCTATTTCCTGTGTTTCGCTATGCTGTGCGCCGTTTGTCTGCGCTGCTGCCGTCAAAATGGCAACCCGCTGCATTGGCTGGAGTTGGCGCGTTATATTTTTTGCTTATGTTCGCAGTTGGACCTGTGTACCACGCGATGGACAAGCTCCAGCTCCCGGTCATCACCTCCTGGTTTACCCTATATGCTGACCGGAATGTGATCTACTTTTTCTTTTATTTTGTGCTAGGAGCCGCAGCCGGGATGAACGTCAAACGCTGGAATGCCTGGGTAACCAAGGCGCAGGTGATATACTGGCCGCTGTTTATCGTGCTTACAGGATACTTGCTGTATGAGATGACCAGTCTGTTCCAGACACCGCGAGGTACGGTTCTTTCCTTTAATTACTTATCCCTGCTGCGTCCGATCATGGCAATATATTGTGTTACGTCTGTTTTTGTGGCTTATCGGGTAGCCACGTGGATTGCTCATAAGGGGGGACGTGTGGCGAGTATGCTGACTGCCATCGGAACGTTGTCCTACGGAGCGTATCTGATGCATGCCTTTATGCTGCGTGTGACCTATTATTTTGACGAAACGTTGTTTGCAGACTGGAGCCACGTACTTCGTACGCTGGCCTCGTTCGTGCTCTGTGTGGCCTTGTCCATTGCCGGAACATGGCTGCTGGCCCGTATGCCTTTAGGCAAATGGATTGTGGGGCTTCGGGTTCGTCCCCGCCCGGCCGGAGGGCCGCCAGTCTTGCAAAAGCAAGTCTGACCTTGCGGTTTCCTCATGCATCAAATGATCTCGTTGTGGATGCTGCTTAAATCCGCAGCGAGATTTTTCGTATAAACCGAAGAATTAAACGCAGAATTCCTGTCTTGAGTTTCTTTTAACAATGAAAAAATGATATTTTAAGCTGTTGCTTCTTGAAAAATGGAGGGGTCATTCCAAGATCGAAATCAGGGTTGGGACCTATTTTTTTATACTTTATAATATAATTTCACTATATGAAAAATTCATAATAGAAAAATAGAAACACAGCTACATCCTACCTATCGCAACCTGCCTAAGAGTGCTTCATTTTAGTTCTCTCACCATCTTTAAGAACCGTCAAAAGGGGCAGAATGTTTTCATACACTCTCATCTGATGAAAGGAAATAGTGTATGGACACAGAGTGGTTTATAATGGAATATAAGGTGTATGAATAAGGTGTCGAGGAGGCAGTGCAATGGCGTTTATGATATCCCAGCGGGCTTTTATCAAAATTTATCTGATCACAATGGTGGAGAGGCATCGCGGTTATGGATATCAGATGCTTGAATCGATGAAGGATGAGTTTAGCAGCTTCGGATATGTTCCGCCTCAGAGTGAGGTCTACCGAGCGCTGCATGAGTTGGTACAGGAAGGCGTTTTTTACCGTACCAAACGATTAAAAGGAACAGATCCGCGTGTGGATTTTCAGGAAATTGTACTCTATCATTTTACAGATGATGGGGAGGAAAAGGCCCGACTTTACAAAAAGCAGGTTAAAACCGATTTGGACCGTTGCTTAGGCATGCTGCATAAAGCGGAACAAGACAACTATTGAAATAACCGCATTCATAGAAAAATCAGAAGAGCAGCCTGTCCCAAGGACAAGCTGCTTTGTTTATACCCGCTCACAGGGCTGGACAATCAGCAGCGACTTTTATTCCCGGCCTAGAATGTGATATAAAAAGAATAGTGTGTTAAGGAGGGAACAACCGATGGATGAACATATGAAGCGTCGTCTGGATAAGCAAAAACAGTTATTTAAACAACTGGGCATTCAGCTGGACGCGCTCTCCATTCATGAAAAACAGTTTAAAAATAAAATGCGCGGCTATGATCCGGACGAGGTAGATGCTTTTCTGGATGAAATAATCAAGGATTATGAACGCTTTTATGCGAATATAGCCGACTTGATGGACAAGTGGCAGGAGCAGCAGGCAACGATACGTGATTTGAAAAATGCGCCCAAGCCTGCTGCCGATTTCAGCGGACTTGATCGTCGTCAGCTGGAGGACATCGTCAAGCAGCTGGAATATAGCGTGCGCCAGTTGAAAGTGCGATTGCGTCCTGAAAATGACTATTTTCCGGAGTAAGGTGCAGTAAGCGCTGTGTCGATGCCTCATTAATGTGGTATGATGTAGGTATGCATTTTACAACAACATTTAATGAGGCACACATATAAAGGTGGTTAACATGAGTACCCATTTTTCCGTTAGTATCCATTGTCTGCTTCTACTGGCTGAAGGAGCGCCGGAGCGAATGACTTCGACGCTGATCGCTTCAAGCATCAATACGAACCCGGTCGTCGTGAGAAGAATTATGAGCAGACTCAAGCAAGCCGGTCTGGTTGACTCATCGCCGGGAGCACGCGGCTTTCGTTTGAGCATGTCGAGTACCAATATTAATCTTAAAATGATATATGAAGCGACCAAAGATGAAGGCCCGTTGTTCGCCATTCATACCGACAGCAATCATAATTGTGAGGTAGGCAAAAACATAGACGCTTTGTTAGACGGTTTATATACCGTAGCTGAAGAAAAAATACAGGCGTTTTTCGAGACCGTTACGCTGCGGGATCTGGAACAGGCACTCCAGCAGCGGGTTGAACACCAGAGCTCGTCTGTGTAGAGACGCCGGTAAGGAGAATTGAATATGAAAATCGTCGTACTATCAGATACTCATATGCCGTACCGAAGCAAGGCGCTTCCGAGTCGGCTTGTACAGGAGTTAAAAGACAGTGATCTCATTCTCCATGCCGGAGACTGGACGGACTGGTTCGTATATGAACGCTTGGCGGAATTTGCACCTGTGCAAGGAATTGCCGGAAACAATGATGGAATAGACATCGTAAATCGCTTGGGCTATCAACGAATCGTTGAAGCCGGTGGCAAACGGATTGGTATGGTTCACGGGCACGGCTGGCGCGGCTCTACAGAGAATATTGCGCTGAATACGTTTAAGGGAGAACCGTTGGATTGTCTGATTTACGGACATTCGCATATTCCGGTGGTCAAAAAGGTGGGAGAGCTGCTTGTCCTGAATCCCGGTTCTCCGACTGACAAGCGTGGTGAGGACGAATACTCATTTATTGTGCTAAACCTTATAGGTGGACGCTTGGAAGCAAAGCTTGTTCTTTATCCACATAAACATTAATCAAACAACAACCGTTGAATAAAGGGGAAGCTATGGCTATATTTGAATTAGAACCGATGAAGCACCATGTGTTGATCTGTAATGGAGGTACATGTATGCGACATGAGGGTGAAGAAGTGACACAAGCAATCCGGGATGAAATTCGTAAACAAAACGCAGACGCTTATATTCATACGACCAGAACTCGCTGTAATGGCCGTTGTCACGATGCTTCGGTTGTGATCGTATATCCTCAAGGCGACTGGTATGGCCAGATGACGGCTGCTGCGGGGACACAGCTGGTACAGAAGCTCGTAGAGGGAGAAAAGCTGGAAACTCATCTTTTTCATGAGTGCGTAGGCAAATCCCGTCCGGAATAATCCAGTAAGTGATCAAATAGGCATAGGAAGAGAAAACCTTTGAAGAGAAAATCTTTACGGAGATTTTCTCTTTTTTGGTTTAATCCATGTTCTGAAAGGTAAAAGTATACTGTGGACAACCAAGCCGATAGGGAGGGAAACAACAATGACCTCATTTGACGATGAACTGCACCATCAGAATCAGAATGGCGGGAAAGAACGGACAGGGAGAGGAGTGACAGAGCATGATGCACAGGAGCAGCCCTTAAGCCGGGATCATGCGGAGCAGTATCCGACAGAGCAGAAGAGCCTGTTTGATCGTTTTGAGAGTGAGCAGACAGTAGATGCTATTCCCATAGAAGATTTAAAGATGGAACGCGAGGAGGAATTCGACAAGGACGTAAGCAAGCACACCTCTTCCAGTGAGAAAAAATACAAAGGCGATGTATAAACCATCAGGCAAGTGGTAATATTTAAAAAGAAATCTCTTGACATTAAGATAAGTGTAATATATATTTAGTTACGAAAAGTAATTAATTTTTCTCAGGAGGTAACAAAATGGCTAAAGACTTTTTCACAGCTTTGAAAGAAAGACGCTCCTATTACGGTATTAGCAAAGAACAAGTCATTTCCGATCAAAAGATTCAAGAGATTGTAGAGGAAGCTGTTAAGTATACACCTACCTCTTTTAACTCCCAAACTTCACGCGCAGTAGTATTGCTCGGAGAGCAGCATGACAAACTGTGGAATATTACTGAGGATATTTTGCGTGAGGTTGTAGGCAACGAAGAGCAATTCAAATCTACTGCTGAGAAAATGAACGGCTTCCGCAGCGGCTACGGAACGGTCTTGTTCTTTGAAGACAACAACGTTGTAGCGGGTCTGCAACAACAATTTGAAGCGTATGCGGACAATTTCCCGATCTGGTCCAATCAATCCAATGGTATGCTGCAACTGGTAGTATGGACGGCACTGGAGCAAGAAGGACTGGGCGCATCCCTTCAGCATTACAACCCTTTGATTGACGAAAAAGTAAAAAATGAATGGAACATCCCTGAACATTGGAAGCTGATTGCTGAAATGCCATTCGGTAAACCAACCTTCCAACCAGGTGATAAAGAATTCCAACCTGTAGAAGAACGCGTAAAAACGTTTAAATAAGTCAGACAATATACGATCAGGTCAGGTTTCATCCTGAGAAAGCACTGTGGTATCCACAGTGCTTTTTGTCATTCCATTCGTTACGTGACTGGGTAGTTGGCGATTTGGGAGCCCATGCCGAGCAAGTGACTGTAGCGACGGGAGAAGGGGCGATGGCCGCTATTTGGATACACAAGGTGCTATCCGGTATGCCAACAAAAGTACCGCAACTCTAAGAGCTGCGGTTCAAAAGGGTGGATGTATACTCGTTTGAAGATGCTGGCCGAAGCGTTTCAACTGATCGCTCATGCCGTATTTATGTAAAATCTCCGTTTGCTTGCTGCCGATCAAATCAAAATGAGGATAGGGCTGACGCTGATGAATATATCGAGAGTCCAAACCGTTATTGCTGCACCATAAGCGCAGCTTGTCCAAATTAGAGCAGCCTACCTTGGTAACCGTTGTAATTCCTGGAAAACGATCATCCAGCCAGTAATGCGTCAGAAAAGCAATTTCACCGCGACTAACCTCTCTTTTCCAGGCTGCAAGCTCCTGTCGGGTAATGCCAAATGCCATCCATCTCATCCTTTCTGGGCTCATTCCAAATCATAGACTGCCCGCGTGGTTGTACCATTATTTTCGTACGTTAGCCTGTATTATGATCCTTAAAAGGTAACACAATAACAGGAGACGTGTAGGACGATCTCCTGTTGGTGGTTAAAGCCATCTTTCGGCCCAGCTCTCTACACCATTCAATGCATCACCGAGTTCCTTTCCCTTGCGTGTCAGCGAATACTCGGTACGCACAGGCCGCTCTGTAATGACATTGCGAAGGATTAGGCCTGAAAGCTCTAGTTCCTTGATGCGTTCGTTCAGCATACGTTTGCTAAGATCAGGTATGGAGACGTGAATTTCACTGAATCGTTTGGGATGTTCCATCAAAGTATGAATGATGAGAGCGGTCCATTTTTTGCTGATGATCTGAAAGGATTGTTCCACCTTACCGCACAAAAGCTTGGGCTGCCTGTCGTCGCTCATCTGAATCCCCTCAATTTCATTGTTGTTTTAAACAGTATACTAAAAGTAACTCTGTATACCAATAGTAACTATATCATGTTGTAGCAACTGTGACAGATTTAACATTATTTTCTCTTTCCTTTCGTCAATCATACCACAGAAAACGTTATCATTGCAGGATATTTCGAATGTTCACGAATTTGCTAAAATTTGATTGACTTGCCCCTTATTTTGGGTGTATTATGGGTTACGTTAATTCCTCAGGTAACTTTTAATAACCTCATCTTTTATAATGGGAAGAAGGAATAATTCATGGATTCAATGACTTTTGTCTTATTTGGAGCGACAGGGGATTTGGCGAAACGCAAAATTTACCCTGCCTTGTATAATTTGTTTGTAGAAGGTAAAATTCCGGCTTCCTTTTCTGTAATTGGGATGGGGCGCCGTGAAGTGGCTGATGAGCAGTTTCAAAGTAATGTAGAGCAATCCATTAAGGATTTCTCCAGACACGTGAATGATGACCGTGCACAGATGGATCAATTCCTGAGTGCTTTCCGCTATAGCGCTTTGAACGTCAATCATCCGGAAGATTATAAAAAGCTGCTGCAGCTTGCTGAACAGCGTGAAAATGATTTGGGAATTCCGGGGAACCGCATGTTTTATTTATCGGTGGCACCGGAATTTTTTGATGTGATTGCCCTCAATATCCGGGAAAGCGGTCTGGCCGAAACCAAAGGCTGGAAACGACTTATTATCGAAAAACCGTTTGGACATGATCTGGAATCCGCACGTGAGCTGAATGATCGTTTGAGCAGAACATTTGCTGAGGATGAGATTTATCGTATTGACCATTACTTGGGCAAGCCGATGGTGCAAAACCTGGAAGCCTTGAAATTTGCTAATCCATTGCTTCAAGGAGTATGGAATAATCAGTACATTTCCAATGTACAAATTACCGCTTCCGAGATCGTAGGGGTTGAAGAACGTGCTGGATACTACGATCATTCCGGAGCTATTCGTGACATGGTACAAAATCACATGCTGCAGGTGCTGATGATGGCTGCCATGAACAAGCCTGAACATGTAACGGCTGATCAGGTGCGTGACGAAAAAAGCAAGGTTATGCAGGCATTGCGTGCGCTTGATCCTTCCGATATTGCTTCCAGTGTGGTTAGAGGGCAATATACGAGTGGTGAGATTAACGGAAACGCAGTTCCTTCCTATAAAGAAGAACCGGGTATTGAGCCTGATTCACAAAATGATACATTTATTTCAGCCCGTCTATGGATTGACAATGAGCAATGGTCAGGCGTACCATTCTATATTCGCACTGGCAAACGCATGAAGGAAAAATCCACACGTATCGTCGTGGAATTCAAACAAGACAGTACAGATCCATATGCTGCACAAGGGCAGCCATCTGAACCAAACTTACTTATCATTCATGTGAACCCTGATGAAAAAGTAACCCTGCGTCTGAACAGTAAAGACCCGCTGAACAATGGTCAACTGGAAACGGTTCTGATGAACTATGATTCTGAGGACAAGGATGTACCGGAAGCTTATGAGCGCCTCATCTTTGATGCGCTGCGCGGCGACTCCACCTTTTTCGCTCACTGGAATGAAGTTGAGCTTTCATGGATGTGGGTACAACCCGTGCTGGAAGCTTTTGCTCGTGGAGAAGTTCCGCTTCACACCTATGCAGCAGGCTCCTATGGTCCGGAAGCTTCAGATCAATTGTTGCAGGAACAAGGCTTTACATGGTGGTTGGACCAAAAGTCCAACAGTTCTGAAAAAGCAGTTGTTCGTTCATAAACATTAACAAATAGACAATATATTTTGCTACGGCAGGAGGCCTTTACAATGCAAGTTGGACTAATTGGTTTGGGAAAAATGGGCTTGAATCTCGGAAAAAACCTGATCGACCATCAGCATGAAGTTGTTGCTTATGACGTGAATGCAGCTGCGATTCAAGAAATGAAGGATTATGGTGCTACGGGTGCTTCCACATTGGAAGAGCTTGTACAGGCAACCCAGTCTCCAAGAGTCCTGTGGATTATGGTTCCCCATCAAATTGTTGATTCGGTGCTGGATCAGCTTCAACCATTGCTGTCCAAAGGGGACATCATTATTGAAGGTGGCAACTCTCATTACAAAGAGTCCATTGCCCGTCATACCCGTCTGAAAGAATACGGCATCAGCTTTATGGATGCAGGAACGTCCGGCGGTATGGAAGGCGCACGCCATGGTGCATGTTACATGATTGGCGGCGACCCGGAAGCATGGGCGATTGTTGAGCCTATTTTCCGCGATACAGCGGTGGAAAATGGCTACCTGTATGCAGGTAAATCCGGTAGCGGACATTTTCTCAAAATGGTTCACAACGGTGTGGAATACGGCATGATGGCTTCCATCGGTGAAGGATTTGAAGTGCTGGAGAAAAGCAATTTTGACTTTGACTATGAGAAAGTAGCGCGCGTGTGGAACAACGGCTCCGTTATCCGCTCCTGGCTGATGGGCTTGACTGAACGTGCATTCTCCAAGGATGCGAATCTGGATGAAATCCGCGGGGTTATGCACTCTTCCGGTGAAGGCAAATGGACAGTTGAGGAAGCACTGGATATTCAGGCAGCGACTCCGGTCATTGCTTTGTCCCTGCTGATGCGTTACCGTTCTCTTGACACCGATACGTTCAATGGTAAAGTGGTTGCTGCACTGCGCAATGAATTTGGCGGTCATGCAGTTGAAAAGAAATAAAACCGAACTCAGGTAGTATGTATTCCCCGTAGCTGCACAACTGCGGGGATATTGCTATATGCTTTTGCCATGCGCTTTTGAGCTGTATGCATATTTTTCCTTGTATATCCGCACAATAGGTGAAAAAGGCGGAAGGAAGAAGAGCTTATGTGCAAAAGATTTTCGTTATCGGCTGATTTGGATGAGGTAAGGGATCATTTTGGTATACAGCGGGTGATGTACTATTACAAAACACGTTATAACATGAGTCCCACCCAGCATGTCCCGATTGTGCTGCATCAGGATGGAGAGCGGGTACTAGATGAATTTCGCTGGGGATTTATCCCCTATTGGGGCAAGGATTGTGTCAACGCCGACTTAAATTCGCTTCGGGTAAATCCGAGCTATCGCAAGATGGCTGAAACCCGGCGCTGCATCATTCCTTGCAACGGATTTTATTATTGGAGAAAATTAGGTAAACGCATGTGTGCTGTACGAGTGGTACTGCCGGAACAGAAAATGTTTGCGGTCGCGGGCTTATATGAAATATGGCAGGATAGTCGTAAGGAGCCGCTGCGTACCTGTACGATGATGACAGTCCAGGCCAATGCGGATATACGTGAATTCGACAGTCGTATGCCGGCTATTCTGGACCCCGAACATATTGATGCATGGCTGAACCCGTCCATTCAAAACGTCGATGAATTGCTGCCGTTACTGCGCACATATGAGCAAGGCGATATGAGCATCTATCCGGTGACTCCGCTGGTGGCGAATGATGAACACGATAATCGCGAATGCATTCAGGAAATGGATTTGCAATATTCCTGGATTAAACCTTAAAGATCATAAACTGCCCGCCGCCTGCATAAGTATGTATTGGGGAACAAGCTCATGATCCGGGGAGAGGGGAAACGGCCGAAGGAGTATCTCATATGGGATGGAGGCGATTGGAATGAGTAACGATACACTCATCCAGCTGCTGGTGCTCATGGTGACGATCATCGGTCTGGTCCAAAACCGGTAAGTGGCAGGTTCCAGAAGGCGGGAGAATTGCCGTAGGCAATCTTCCGTTTTTTTCTGCGTAAAATACTCGCAGATTCAGGAGGCTTGCGGTACAATAGATGCTAGGCTACAGGTGACAAGACATCTGAATATACGGCTGTATATGATGCATTTAGGGGAGAGCGAATCATGAGTGAATTAACTTCATTACCACCAGCTAAGAAAAGGAAGCTGCTGTTTAGCGCGGGGCTCAGTTGGCTTTTTGATGCCATGGATGTAGGACTGCTTTCATTTATAGTCGCAGCGCTGGCCAAGGAGTGGCATTTGGGCTCAGAGCAAATTGGCCTGGTGACTTCGATGAATTCAATAGGAATGGTGTTTGGGGCCGCTTTGGCCGGGATTTTAGCTGATCGCTACGGCAGACGCGCTATATTAGTGTGGACACTGCTAATTTTTTCCATTGCCAGTGGTCTGTCTGCTTTTGCGACGGGCCTTGGGATGCTGTTGGTGCTGCGTTTTATTGCCGGCGCAGGCTTGGGCGGGGAATTGCCTGTAGCTTCGACGCTGGTGTCGGAATCGGTGCCTGTAAAGGAGCGAGGGAGAGCAGTTGTATTACTGGAAAGCTTCTGGGCGGCAGGCTGGATTCTTTCGGCCCTTATTGCCTATTTTGTCATTCCAAAGTATGGTTGGCAGATGGCCTTCATTCTTGGCGCAGTACCTGCGCTGTACGCTCTTTATTTGCGCAGGGCTGTTGAGGATTCACCGCGCTACAAGCAGCAGAGCGTCAAGCTTCCGCTACGGGAACGTTTGGCTTCTATTTGGTCGGGAGCGAATCGCAAGTCTACGCTAATGCTGTGGATTTTATGGTTTACGGTTGTATTTTCCTATTACGGTATGTTCCTGTGGCTGCCGAGCATGATGTTTATGAAAGGTTTTGAACTGGTTAAAAGCTTTGAGTACGTCCTGATCATGACACTTGCACAATTACCAGGTTACTTTACCGCCGCGTATCTGATTGAAAAGCTGGGCCGCAAATTCGTCCTGATCCTCTATTTACTGCTGACGGCGGTGTCTGCCATTTGGTTCGGAACCGCGGAAACGGCAGGGATGCTGCTGGCCGCTGGGATTTGCTTGTCCTTTTTCAATCTCGGCGCGTGGGGAGCGATGTATGCATATACACCGGAATTGTATCCGACGGCCGTCCGTTCTACCGGTGTGGGTATGGCGGCTGCGTTTGGCCGTATCGGGGGCGTAATCGGACCATTGGTGGTTGGTATACTGGTAGGACAGGGCATTGGGTTATCCGCTATCTTTGTGATTTTCTTCGTCGCTATCCTGATTGGAGCAGCCGCTGTAGGGTTGTTGGGGACCGAAACCAAAAATCAGGAGGTTGACTAACTTTACATTCACCTATGTAAAGATTCATAATACAAGAGAGAGGAGTGACCTGAAATGGAGCATACCTTTCTGCTCAAGGCAGACTGGAATGGGGGACGCAACAGCGATGGCCGTATTGAAGCCGGACAGCTACGGACTGCGATTTCGATCCCGGCTGAGATGGGTGGCCCCGGTGTGGGTACGAATCCGGATGAAATGCTGCTCGGTGCTGCCGCAACCTGCTATTTGATTACTTTGGCAGCTATGATGGAGCGTGCCAGTCTCCCGGTAGCATCCCTGGCGCTGGAATCCGAAGGGATTGTCGATGTAACGAACAATATTTTTACATATCGTCGAATCGTGCATCGTCCGCGGGTTCAGCTGGCCGCTGATGCGTTAGAATCGCAGATCGAACAAGCGTTACGTCTGACAGAGCAGGCGGAAACATCCTGCATGATCTCGCGTGCCATCGCGGGAAACGTGGCTTTGTCTACAGAGCCTGCCGTGGAACGCGTCTCTTAAAGCGATATTTGAACCAGGAGCAATCATTCCAATTGCCATTATTTTCTAATTCAAGGAGGACAAAACCATGACAGCACAACAAAAATTGCTCGTATTCGCAGGCTCTTACGCCGAATTGGAAGGTAGTGGAGTGTATGCGTACACTTTTAATGAAGAGACTGGCGCACTTACACTACAGGATGAGTTCTCCGGATTGAAAAATCCTACATTCCTGAATGTGGACGTTAAAAATCGGAAGCTGTATTCCATTGGTGAGACGATTTCGGCTAGCGGAGCGAAGGTAGGCGAGGCTGCTGCGTTTGAAATTGACCCGGTCAAAGGAACATTTACATTGCTGAATCGCGCCGAAAATGTCAGCTCAACAACCTGCCACATTCAGCGTGATCCATCCGACCGTTTCCTTATCGTAGTCAGCTACCACGGA
Organism: Paenibacillus kribbensis; assembly: GCF_001705305.1. Lineage (GTDB taxonomy): Bacteria > Bacillota > Bacilli > Paenibacillales > Paenibacillaceae > Paenibacillus > Paenibacillus kribbensis_B. Next base: position 187,500 of record NZ_MCBP01000001.1, on the reverse strand, counting down.
GGTATGGTGGGACTGGTGTCTCTGACTGAGGATGGACGTATCGGTGAGTTGCTGGATGTGAAGCAGCATGAAGGAAAAGGAGCGCATCCTGAGCGTCAGGATCGTCCACATCCTCACTCCAGCTTCTTTAGCCCTGACGGTCGCTTCCTGTTCGTACAAGATCTCGGTCTGGATCTGATCCGTATCTACACCATTGACGCTAGTAAAGGTCAACTGGTGCTTCATGGTGAAGCCAAAACTCATGCAGGTGCAGGTCCACGCCACTTGACGTTCCATCCGAACGGTAAGTTTGCTTTTGTTATTAACGAAGTGGATTCCTCCATTACTTCTTTTGCATATGATGCAGAAGCTGGCAAGCTCACTGAGCTGGAGAGTGTACCAACATTGCCGTCTGACTTTACTGGCGAAAACACAACCGCTGAAATTGCAATTTCGCAGGATGGTGCTTATCTGTACGGTTCCAATCGCGGTCATGACAGCATTGTGGTGTACGCTGTAGACGGAGCAAATGGCAAGCTGAGCTTGGTAGAGCATGTGTCTGCCGAAGGCGAGCATCCGCGCCATTTTGCTTTGACTCCAAACGGTGATCATTTGCTGGTGGCAAACCGTGACACGAACAACATTGTTACATTCAAAGTAGACAAGGCAAGCGGCCGCTTAACCTATACCGGACAACAAGTAACCGTATCCAAGCCGGTATGTGTACAGCCTTTTTACTTTTCCGTGTAAAATGACTAAGTAACGGTATGCGGGATGTGACCGCTACGAGGACGGATCATTCTTCCGATCGCTGCCGCCCCCGGATTTCTTGATTGTATGTTCAAGGGTAGAAATCCGGGGACAAAGGCGAACGCTCCGCTTCTTCAGAATAATTCCGTCCTCTCCGCTGCTTTGGTGCTTTTGGCGATGGTTTCGGTGATTCACCAAGCATAGAGGATTTTTAGAAAACGGTTCGTAGATTAATCTGCGACCGTTTTTATTTTTACGCTTAGTCGTTTCTAAAGAAGTCATTACCCACGAATGTAATCTAAAGCTTCAAAATTACAAAATAAAATACGAATAATCTCAGTAGGAAAAGGGTACATATGTTATAAGTGAAACAATGATTCCATAGGTAAATGTAGGACAAGCATTGCGAATTCCATATAAGGGTCAGAGGTTTTAAATGAAAATATACATTTTGGCCTGAGCATCGGTATCAGTTTGTTTAGATCGTTGTTTTTAGAGACGATATCATAAAAATGAGAATGGCAGGGATAAACTGAGTAACGAAGCGGGCAGATGGATTTCGGAGAAGCGATAGCGTTCGCCAAATCAGGTTCCAACAGCGATCGGAGAAACCATCTGTTCGCGTAGCGGGCCACAGAGACCGATAAAAGTATATAAAGGAGGGATTGGCATGAAAATTATCATTACGCAAAAGGAAGCCACCGACAAAGGAATCTGGATAGAGATTATGGGGATGTTTGGTGTAACCAAAGAGGACGAGGTGTGGGGAAATGAGGAGTTTATTCTCACTGAGGAACAGGCGCGTCAGGTCGGTTTGATAAGATGACGAGAAGTAGCAGGACATGTAATCAAGTTTTAAGACCAAGTCTTAAAAAATCGTAACTTATTTTTTATGTATCTGATACACTTTTAAACCGTACAACGTTTATGATAAGTGCACAAGGGTAATGAAGCTTACAGACACCGTGTACATACCCAGACGGTAAGGAGAGATCAGACATGATGAGATTAGCTTCGAAATGGACAGTATTGGCTTTAATGATGATGCTGATGACGGCGGCGGGAGCAACAGCACAAGGCTACACGCCCGTAACACCTGCTGAAAATCAGGAGACCGTATATATAAACCAAATGGAGATGCGTAACGGACAAATCTATTTGTCGGCAGATCCGATTGAATGGTATGAAGGTAAGGCGGCGGACAAGGCGTTTTTGGAGCATGAAGGAAATACAGGGTTGGACGGAGCGCCAGACGGCTACTACATCGTAAACAATTCCGTTCAAAATGATGTATATCAGGTTGCGCCGGATGCTTCGGTAGAGGTACAAATCTATGATCATACCGGTCGTATTGAAGACACAGATGTGAAATGGAACGAGTCGATTCCGCTGGAACAGTTTGAACAAGATTTCGCCAAAAAAGATGTACTGGACCTCAGCCAATTTCCGTACCATGTGACGCTGCGTGACGGCAAGATCGTTAAAATCGTGCAGCAATTCATTCCTTAACATACAAGGTATTGCATGAAAATGAGTTGACATATCGAGAAACGTCGATATAATGGTTATATGAAGCCAACTGACCCAATTGAAGTATTTAAGGCACTGTCTAATGAAGCACGTCTTCAAATCTTAGCGTGGTTAAAAGACCCTAAAGCCCATTTTGGGGCCCAGGAAGGGATCGATCTTATTGAGATTGGGGTATGTGTTAGTCAGATTACAGCAAAACTGAATATGACCCAATCAACAACATCTCAATATTTGTCTCTCCTGCAGCGGGCGGGACTTATACAAGCGACTCGACTAGGAAAATGGACATATTACAAAAGAGATGAAGAAGCAATAAAACAAATTGCTTCCTACATTCAGCAAGACCTCTAGTAATAAAAACTGAATTCAAAACATTTGAATTCAGTTTTTATATAAAATACAAATCGATAATTCGAGATTTATGAATTAATCTTTTTTTATTCTACTCAACAAATCGACATATCTCGAATTGTTTCAATGATGAAAAAAGGAGCTGTTACATATGTCCAATCATTTCAACCTGTCCAGCAGTGCTACAACACTCGTTATCGTTGCGCATCCGGATTTGAAGGCGTCCCGCATTAACAAACGATTGACGGTAGAGCTTGAACGAAGAGGCAATGTTACCGTTCATCGACTTTACGAGACTTACCCGGACGAAAAGATCGACGTTGTACGTGAGCAAGCGCTGTTGACGGCTCACGACCGTATCGTGCTTCAATTTCCACTTTTCTGGTACAACTCGCCCTCTTTGCTGAAAAAATGGCTGGATGTAGTATTCGAGCTCGGTTTTGCTCACGGCAAAGGAGGCGATAAGCTGAAAGGCAAGGAGCTCCTCATCGCCATCTCTTCGGGAGGTGCTCAAAGTATGTTCCAAGCCGGAGGCCTTCATAATTACTCTTACAGCGAGTTGCTGCGGCCGTTCCAGCAGACTGCTAACTACACCGGAATGATCTACCGCCCGCACTTTGTAGTGAGCGGAATTCGCGAAGTGAGCGATGAACAGCTCGAGAAGTATGTCGCAGATTACGTCAACTATGTAGAGGGGCGTCCGGCCCTCTCCGGTAGGGGCCAAAAATAACGGAATATCAATAACAAAAAAAGAGGATATCCATCCCCAACGGGGTGCGGATATCCTCTTTTGATCATATATATGGTATTAGAATGATTTTGCTGCTTCTGTTGCGCGTTGTACAGCAGATGCAACGATTTCTTGTGCTTGATCTGGAGCTTGGTTATGTCCTTCCAGTACAACCTTCACGATGTCTTTTACACCGAAGAAGGATAAGATGTTGCTCATGAAGTTCAAAGACATTTCAGCAGCAGCAGCCGGGCCTTCGGAATACACGCCGCCTCTTGCATTCAACAGGACAACTTTAGTTTCAGTTACGAGGCCCACAGGACCTTCAGCAGTGTATTTGAATGTTTTACCAGCTTGGTTCAGGTAGTCAATGTACGTATGCAATACTGCAGGGATTGTCATGTTCCAGAGCGGGAAAGCAAATACCACTTTGTCTGCTGCCAGGAATTGATCCAGGTAGCCATTGGCAATGTTGGCCAGGCGAGCTTCTTCAGCGTTCAATTCCAAGCCTCTAGCGGATTTGAACGTACCGTTAATCATGTTGGCGTTCAAATAAGGAAGCTCGACAGAGAACAGGTCCAGCTCAGTGATTTCATCAGATGGGTGGGAAGACTTGTAGCTTTCCACGAAGGCATTATACAATTTAACCGTTGCAGATTCTTCGGCTGTACGATCATTAGCTTTGACAAACAATACTTTAGACATGAAATATTTCCCCCTAGGTAAATTGAATAAGTAAGTTAAGTTAGTAAGTTACCTCGTAATATTACAATATAAAGATAATTTCTGTCAACTCTTTTATATTAAATTTATTTTAAAAAGCCGCTTTATTTTTTACACTGTAAAAATCATGTGTTTCTTTTGCAAATTATCAGTTTTGCGGTAAAATTTAAATATGAGCAGTTGAGAGTATGGATGAATAGGTAAAAAATGAAGTTACGACGTTGCCGGCAAGATGCGGTACAACAGTTGAACGAAAAAGGTGAGCAGCTTGAAAATTGGTTTTTTTGATTCAGGACTAGGTGGAATTACGGTATTATCTGAGGCGTTAAGACGGCTGCCGAACGAAAGTTTTGTATACATGGCAGATACGCTTCATGTTCCTTACGGGACGAAAACACCACAAGAGGTGCGCGGATATGTCAAGGCTTCAGTACAAACGATTCTAAAAGAAGAGGTTAAGGCATTGGTCATTGCCTGCAATACCGCGACAAGTATTGCGGTTGCGGAACTGAGGAAAGAATATTCTATCCCGATTATTGGCATGGAGCCTGCAGTGAAGCCTGCGGTAGAGATGAATCGAGCGAATGGTAAAAGAGTACTGGTATTAGCCACACCGCTAACCTTAAAGCAATCCGGTTATGCAGCGCTGGTATCCAGAGTTGACGATCATGGAAGTGTGGACTCACTACCTCTGCCGGAGCTTGTGCAATATTGTGAGCAGCTAAATTTTGACCGGACAGAATTGTTCGAATATTTTAACCGTAAATTGTCTTCGTTTAACCTGGATATATATGGTACAGTCGTTTTGGGATGTACGCATTATCCATTTTATAAGGAAATTCTGAAGGAACTGCTGCCTTCTCATATTCAGCTAATCGATGGGAGCCAGGGGACGGTTAGACGATTAAAACAGGTGCTGTCCGAGCGTAATTTACTGGCATCTCCGGTAAAAGCGGGTCCATTGCAGGAGGGGCACGTTACATTTCTATGTTCCAGTCAGGATGAAGCCTACGTGCATAAGATGGAACGCGCGCTTGAAATCTATGCGGAGCATGAAAAGATATATTTTTAAATAAAACAGACATTCTCCAGGAAAATGATGGGGGTGTCTGTTTTTTTACAGAAATAAGCAAAATGGGGATGTTCAAACTTTTCAAAAATTGCTAGAATATAGTAACCTCAAACAATACACTTATTAAAGGGTTTCAAAGTTTCATAGACGGATGGTTTCCGATTGTATCCATGAAGGAGGGAATAGGATGGAACGTAAAGTGCATATCATTCCTTACCAAGTGATCAGGCAGGAGCAACAAGTGAATGAAATACCGCGAGGTGTAGAGCTGATTCAGGCTCCAGCGGTATGGAACCAGACCCGAGGCCGTGGAGTGAAGGTGGCCGTGCTGGACACGGGCTGTGATTCGGACCATCCTGATTTGAAGGAGCGCATTATTGGCGGCCGGAATTTCACGGATGACGATGGAGGCGATCCGGAAGTTTTCAAGGATTACAACGGTCACGGTACACATGTGGCAGGAACCATCGCGGCAGCGGAAAATGAGCATGGTGTCGTGGGTGTCGCTCCTGAGGCGGATCTGCTCATTATCAAAGTGCTGAACAAGCAGGGCTCCGGCCAATACGACTGGATTATTCAGGGCATCTATTATGCGATTGAGCAAAAGGCAGATATCATCTCAATGTCGCTTGGTGGCCCCGAGGATGTGCCAGAGCTGCACGAAGCGGTGCGAAAGGCAGTGGACAGCCAAATCCTGGTCATCTGTGCAGCTGGCAATGAGGGAGACGGTGACGAGAGAACGGACGAGCTCGGTTACCCCGGCTGCTATAATGAAGTGATCAGCGTAGGTGCAGTAAACTTTGACAGACATACCTCGGAATTCAGCAACTCCAATAATGAAGTGGATTTGGTTGCACCGGGAGAGGATATATTGTCCACCGTTCCGGGCGGCAAATATGCGACCTTTAGCGGAACTTCGATGGCTACCCCGCACGTAGCAGGTGCTTTGGCATTGATTAAGCAGCTGGCGAATGCGAGCTTTGAGCGTCATCTCACCGAACCGGAGCTGTACGCACAGCTCATCAAACGCACAATTCCACTCGGCAATTCTCCTAAGCAGGAAGGCAACGGGCTATTGTACCTAACGGCAGTGGAGGAGCTTTCGCGTATTTTCGATGCCCAGCGTGTAGCAGGAATACTGAGTGCGGGCTCATTCAAGGTAAAATAAGCCTTAACGACGGATCTATAGCGGCTCTCCTGAGCGGAGAGTCTTTGTTTGTGCTTCATATTTTTGGGGAATTTCCATTTACATCGTATTTAAATGTCAGGTAACATATATCTCAAGGATAAAGATGAGAATAAGAAATGGAGGATTAGCGTGGATCGTATTATTGCAAAAGTCAGCGAGCTAAGACGCACAGGACTGGCAGAGCAAGCGCGTGAGCTTCTATTAAAAGCACTGGAACAGGAGCCAAATGATGCGGAGCTATGGTATCAGACAGCCTGGACGCATGATACTTTAGGCCTGGAGAGGGAAGCAGTCTCTTTTTATGAAAAAAGTCTAGCTATGACGTTGTCTACAGAATCGAGGAAAGGTGCCATTCTGGGATTAGGCAGTACGTATCGTGTGCTGGGAGAGTACACCAAAGCAAAAGCGTGGCTGGAAACCGGGATGGACGAATTTTCAGATTACAGGCCGTTTCGGGTATTTTATGCTATGGTGTTATATAATCTGGGTGAACACGGGAAGGCCATGGAGGGGCTGCTCATGGAGTTGGCTGAAACGACTTCTGACTTATCAACACAGGAGTACGCCCGTGCCATTCATTATTATGCAGATAAGCTGGACCAGATTGAGGCATAAGTGTGCCCAAGTGAGAGCTAAAGCAGCATTGCGCTACACGTTCGTACATAAAAAAAGATCACAGTCGGAAAGCGGTAAGCCTCATTCCCTGACTGTGATCTTTTGCTGTCTAGTGTCTAGCTATAGGGTCCGTATCTTGATGAGTTATACCCTGCGATTATTGCGCACCTTCGGTAACAGCGATTTCTTTATCCAGGTTTTCTCTGGACAGGTTGGCGGTCAAGTAATCCGGTGTATCGGGCAGCACCAGATGCAGATTGGATTTTTGACATAAGCGGATGGTGCATTTTTCGACGACTACATCAAAGACATGGCCGCCTCCGGTACGTTCGTCGTTAATAAAATGAAGATGAAAGCCGGCTACTCCGATACCTTGCGCATAGGCAGGTGTCCAGAATCCTGTAATTACACCGGAAGCTTCATTAAAAGTAAAGGTAGGTTGTGACTTGGTTGCTTCAATAAAAGGCTTATAAGGTTTCACTTGGTGAGGCACGGTCCGTGTTTTTACTTCACGGAAAGTGCCATCTAAACGGAAGGCATAGAATAAATTGCGGCTTGGAAACAGCTTGAGCAGCAGGGCTTCCAGCTCATCGCGATGCATGGGGCGATCAATGGTATATATGAAATCTTCACGAAAAAAGGTGACTGTGGAAAAAGGAGTAGTCTCTTCCGGTTGTACACGATGGGCCGTACCGTCTGGAAGCAAGTGATAAAATTCACTATCAAACGCAATCATCTCACCATTGAGCTGGTCAAATGTACCGAGCCCAAAATCCCCGTGCTTTTGCAGTTCCTCGAAGGTAACGACCCCGTCATAAAGACCATCTAATAAAGCAAGCATGGTGGACGTTTGGTAAATATCATGATCAGTTTCTTCCTTGTTTTCCAGTTCTGCAACGGTCATGGCAATACACTTCCTTTTGTAATTGTATGCATTTATTTTCTTTCTTTTTCAATAATAAACGTAAATTTTCAGTAAATAACATGAACAACTCAAAAAAAGCATAAAAAAACGTTAAACTCCTTCATTGTCACGAAGCTGTCACGAGTGAGGCCTGGTTAAGGTTAATTTAACTGATTAGGAAGCAGTTTACGTCCCAACTGGATATTATCCTGATAATCAATCGGAACATCGACGACCACGGGACCATCGGTATGGAGTGCCTGCTGCAGCACACTTTCCAGTTCTTCCGGGCCATGCACGCGCAAACCGGTTGCCCCAAAGCTTTCGGCATATTTCACAACGTCTACATCTCCGAATTCTACACCGGAAGTTCTGCCGTATTTCATTTTTTGCTGAAAAGCGACCATGTCGTAGCTTCCATCTCTCCATACGATATGCACGAGCGGAGAGTTAAGACGTACGGCGGTTTCGAGCTCCATGGATGAGAAAAGAAATCCTCCATCACCAGAAATAGAAACGGCCTTTTGACCAGGATTGACAAGTGTGGCAGCAATACCCCAAGGCAGAGCTACGCCTAATGTCTGCATCCCGTTGCTGAACAGGAGGCGCCGCGGTTCATAGGAACGGAAATATCGGGCCATCCAAATGTAGTGTGAACCCACATCACAGGTGACCGTGACGTTATCATCAATCAGGCTGCGTAATGTACGAATGAATTGTAATGGATGAATCAGATCATTTTGTTTGCGTGCAGGAATAGCAGCCTGATCATTCAAATCCTGGCGAAGTCGGTCCAACTGGGCGCATGAGGCCTTAGGCAGCTTTAAGGTAGGTATTTCCTCTGCGAGGCTGCTTACGATCAGGTCTATATTACCGATAAGCTCGTAATCTGGCTGATAATCATGGTCGATATCCGCTTGATGATCATCCAGGTGAATCAGGGTTCGATTTGCGGGAATGTTCCAGTTTTTTGGATCATATTCTATAGGATCATAGCCAATCGTCAGTACCAGATCTGCGCCCGCAAGAAGCATGTCGCCTGGTTGATTGTGGAATAGCCCCACTCTTCCGAAATAGTGGCTTTCCAGCTCACGAGAGATGGCTCCAGCGGCCTGAAATGTTTCGACTACAGGCAAATCCGTATTTTGAATGAGTGCGCGGATGGCTGCTGTGGCTTTAGGAGTGCTGGCTTTCATACCGAGAAGAAGTACGGGCAGCTTGGCTTTTTTGATTTGGCCTGCGACTTGCTTGATTAGCCCGTCTGGCGCAATTCCCAGCTGTGGAAGGGAAAGCTTTTCAATAGCTGTTACTTCGGATGACGAAGTCAACACGTCCTGGGGCAGACTGACAAAAGTTGCTCCAGGCTGGGCTGAGGTCGCAATCCGAAATGCATTGGTAATAGCTTCCGGTACATTATCAGGATGTTCTACTTCGACGCTGTATTTGGTGATGGGTTCGAATAGTCCGGCGTTATCCATAGATTGATGCGTGCGTTTCAAGCGTTCGGATCTTGGGACTGCACCAGCAAGAGCCACAACGGGATCACTTTCCGCATTAGCGGTGACAAGTCCTGTCGCCAGATTCGATGCACCGGGGCCGGAGGTAACAAGACATACGCCTGGTTTCCCAGTTAATCGACCGACCGCAGCTGCCATAAAGGCGGCGTTTTGTTCATGACGGCATATGATCAATTCTGGACCACGATCTTGAAGAACGTCAAAAACGGAATCAATCTTGGCACCTGGAATGCCAAAAATGTGCGTTACTCCTTGCTTGATCAAACAATCGACAACAAGGTCAGCTCCTTTCGTAACGGTCTTTGCTTGGACATCTTGCACTTTTGTACTCAATGCAATCACCTCTTCTTTTCGTGTTGAAATATATTGAAATACTTTCAATGTAAAACAATGGATGCGTATGACAATTATAATACAATAACTGGTATTTTCAAGAGTGAAATTTTCAGAAAAATGGAAAAAAACATTGAATTCGTTTTCAAAGTGTTGCTTAAAGGGGGAAATTGCAAAGTGCGGAGATGTGAAAATGGAATTCCTATCGAAGGAAAAGTTACTTCGTATGAAGCACACGAAATACTGGTTTTCGCATGCCTGTATCGGGTTCCTGTCTATTTTTTGTCATCCCACATGATAAAAATCACTTTCCTCTGCAAAGGATAGCGGTTACAATGTAATTGTTGTTAACGTAAACATTAAATTTAAGGTGAAATGATCCAGAGGGATATGACAAGCAGGATCGTAATAGAGCTTGTTTATTTTGTGTGATAACGTGACCTGTTAAGTTATGCAGAATGCTATTGCTAAATAATGGGCAGAATACAATCATTTTTGTTAACGTTAACAATTTTGTTGGAAAGAGGACTATAGAAGGGATGAGAGAGTAATGACTAAAGCATTTTTGGATGAAAACTTTTTGTTAAGCAATCCCACAGCTGAAATTTTGTATCATCAGTATGCCAAGGATATGCCGATTATCGACTATCATTGTCATTTAAGTCCGCAGGAAATTTATGAAAATAAAGAATTCAAAAACATTACGGAAGCTTGGCTGTACGGAGATCATTACAAGTGGAGACTGATGCGGGCCAATGGGGTAGAGGAGCGCTTAATTACGGGGGATGCCGAAGATTATGACAAGTTTTTGGCTTGGGCACAAACCGTACCTACGCTGATCGGTAACCCGCTGTACCACTGGACACATTTGGAGCTTCAACGCTTTTTCGGTGTCTATGAGCTGCTAAATGAACAGAACGCACCTTTGATCTGGAAGAAAGTGAACCAAAAGCTGCAGGGACAGGGCTTTGGGGCACGTGATCTGATTGTGAATTCAAAGGTAACTGTTGTGTGCACCACGGATGATCCAACGGACCACCTTGAATACCATAAACAAATCAGCAAGCTGAGCGATTTCCCAGTGGCTGTGCTGCCAAGCTTCCGCCCCGACAAAGCTTTGGAAATTAATCGTGAAACCTTCCAGCCTTGGGTAGCCCGCCTGGGTGAGGTCAGCGGCCTGAATGTTTCCGGCTTTGAAGGATTTTTAAATGCGCTGGCGAGTCGGGTGCGCCATTTCCATGCTGCTGGAGGACGGGTATCCGATCACGCGCTGGATACTGTAGTCTATGAGGAAGCGACACGGGAAGAAGCGGCAGCTATATTCGGCAAGGCGCTGAAGGAAGGCCGTGTGACTCCGCTAGAGGAGGCGAAATATAAATCATACGTGCTGGTATTCCTCGGCAAGCAGTATGCAGAGCTTGGCTGGGCCATGCAGTACCATATTCACGCACTGCGCAACAATAACACCGCTATGTTCCGCCGTCTGGGACCGGATACCGGCTACGACTCCGTAAATGACGGCTCCTTTGCCCGCTCGCTGGCGGCATTGCTGGACGCGCAGGAGCTGGCAGGAGGATTACCAAGAACCATTTTGTACTCGCTTAATCCGGTTGATTATCCAGTGCTGGCAAGTCTTGCGGGCTGCTTCCAATCCGGTGGAACCGTGGGCAAAATTCAGTTTGGTACTGCGTGGTGGTTTAACGACCATATCGAAGGCATGCAGGAGCAGATGAAGCTGCTGGCCAACCAAGGGGTGCTGTCCCGTTTTATCGGTATGCTAACGGATTCTCGCAGCTTCCTGTCCTACACACGCCACGAATATTTCCGGCGCATACTCTGCGATCTGATCGGAACGTGGGTTCAGGAGGGCAAGGCGCCTGAGGATATGGAGCTGCTTGGAGCCATGGTACAAAATATTTGCTACAATAACGCCGAGCAATATTTTAATTTCCCCACCGTTGTTCATAGCAAGTGACACTTGTATGTCAACGCAATAGCTTATCAATTTCATAAAAAAAGATGCTCTTGCCAGGAGCTGTATTTAATGGCCTGGTAAGAGCGAGTGACAAACGAGTAGACATCAAACATTTATGTGAATAAAATCACAAATAAAGAGGAGTGTGTAGGTATGGGAGTGCCTATCGTACAGGCGAGCGTTCAAGCTGACAACAAAGCAGGCGAGCACATTAGCCTGAAAGAAAAGATTTCGTACGGTATGGGTGACTTTGGTAATGGATTCATGTTTGATTTGGGGCAGCTGTATCTGCTGAAATTTTTTACGGATGTGGCAGGTGTTTCAGCGGGAGCAGCAGCCGGCATCTTTTTGGCCAGCAAGCTCTTTGCTGCCATATGTGATCCGGTTGTCGGGTCCTTTGTTGATTATCGCAAACATATCGGTTCACGTGGAAAATTCAGGCCTTTTCTCATCTTTGGAAGCGTTATCCTTGCGATTCTTACGATTCTTACATTTATTTCGCCCAATATTTCACCCACAGGCAAACTCATTTACGCTTATGCGTCCTATATGATCTGGGGGATTGGCTATTCTATTGTAAATATTCCATATGGCTCACTGGGTGCGGCCATTACGCAGGATACCATTCAGCGTGCCTCCTTGTCTTCTTTCCGTCAGGCGGGCTCACTGGGCGCATTATTTGTAACCAGTGTCGTTGTCATGCCGCTTATTTTGCTGTTTCCTAACCATCATGTTGGCTATCCGGTTGTGATGGGAATCATGTCACTCATTGGTGTGATTGCTTTCATTGTATGTTACCGAGGAACGAAAGAACGCATTATTAGTCAATCCGGACCAAAGGAAAAGCTATCTTTAGGCGTTATTGTACACACTTTTACGACTAACAAGCCTTTGCTGGTACTTGTTTTAATGACGATTTTCACCATATCCGCGTACAATATCAAGTCTGCACTGCTAGTCTATTTTGCCGAATATAATTTGGGGCATGTAGAGCTAATGGCGTATATGAATTTTATTATTATCGGCTCTTCGCTGCTGGGTGTGTTGTTCCTGCCCAAGCTGGTACGGCGCTTTGGTAAACGAAAAACAGCCATACTCGGGATGCTGGTTAGTGTCATTGCCGATTCCTTGAACTTTTTTATGCCTTCAAATGTATATATTTTCACAATTCTGGCCAGTATTTCGTTCATTGGTATCAGTATTCCTAACGGAGTTACCTGGGCATTTGTCTCCGATATCATTGACTACGGCGAATGGTCATCCGGGGAGCGGAAGGAAGGGATTACGTACTCACTATTCAACTTTTCGCGTAAGTTGGCTCAATCTTTGTCCGGCTTTCTGTCGGGTATCGGACTGGCGTTTGTCGGATATGTTCCGAACGTGGTTCAGTCCTCTGGGACACTGCTCGGGATCAAGGCACTGCTGTGTCTCTATCCGGCTATTGCCCTGGCTTTGGCCATGCTGGTCATCGGTAAAATGTATAAGCTGACTGACAGCAAACATGCAGAAATGGTTCAAGATTTGCAGCGTCGACATGCGGAAAACCGCGTATAATTTGTGAAAGTCTTCTTTTCCGGGCGGCTCCTGTGGTATGGTGAGTATATAATTTTTTAGAGCCTCACTAAAGAAAGGATACGTATATGGCAGCTACCATTAAAGACATTGCCAAATTGGCGAATGTTTCCCATACAACCGTCTCCCGGGCGCTCAACAATAGCCCGCTGATTAAAGAAGATACGAAACGCAAGATTATGGAATTGGCAGAGCAACTGAATTATATTCCAAACTTTAACGCCAAAAGCCTTGTTCTCCAGCGCTCGCATACGATTGGCCTGTTTTTCACCAGTATTTCACAAGGTACCAGCTCCAGTTTTTTTGCGGATACCATACGTGGAGTGAATCATGTCATCGGGGTGGACTACAATTTGTTTGTGCGAGGAATTGACGATTATACTGATTTTTCGGCCATTCACCGCAAGCGTTTTGATGGCATCATTCTGATGAGTCAAAGCGAAGCGGACAACCCGTTTATTTATCATGTGCTCGGTCAGGGCATTCCGCTTGTTGTACTGAACCGACAGGTGTCCGGAGCCGGCATCGTGAATGTGATTTCCAATGATAAGGAAGGGTCCTATGCGGCGGTTTCCTTTCTCATTGAAAGCGGGCATGAACGCATCGCGATCATCGAAGGGGTCGAAGGCTTTAAGTCTACCCAGCAGCGCCGCGAAGGGTTCATGAACGCGCTGATTGATAGTGGCAAGCCAATCCGACACGAATACATCGTCCAGGGGCATTATGACACTGAAAGCGGAAGCCAGGCGATGAAGCAGCTGCTCTCCTTGCAGGAGCCGCCGACTGCGGTATTTTGCTCTAACGATGATATGGCCATCGGTGCGATGAATGCAGTATTTGAAAACGGCTTGAAGGTACCGGAGAACGTATCTGTTATTGGCTTTGACGATATTGGTTTCTCCATGTATACAACCCCGCCGTTAACGACGGTCAAAAGACCGATCGAGCAGATTAGCGCGCGCGGAGCTGAGTGCATTCTCGAACGGATTCAGTCGCCGTCGAACGAGGGTGAGCTTATATTTATGGAGACTGCGCTCATGAAGCGGAAATCCACGGCTAAGAGACCAGGCTGAGTATCATTCTGAAAACAGGCAGGCTGCAAAAGGGTAGGTCCAGTGCATTATGCGCTGTTCCTGCCCTTTTTTTGTTGAAATCGTGCTGCTTCATCGGTATTTAACGTATAAGATTGGTTTTTGCCAGTTCAACAATCTCGTCACCGCGACCGTTCAGTACCGCTTTCATCATCCATAAGGTAAAACCTTTTGCTTGTTTAAGATTAATTTTAGGCGGCATGGATAGCTCCTGACGGTTCACGACCACATCCACCACCACAGGACCATTATAATCCAATGCTTGCTGAATGGCATCCTCCAGCATAGATGGATCTTCAACCCGGATGCCCTTGAGTCCCATGGCTTGCGCTACAGCGCCAAAATCAGGGTTAACCAGCTCGGTACCACTTTCCAGAAACCCGGCTGCCTTCATTTCCAACTCGACAAAACCAAGAGCGCCATTATTGAATACAATGACTTTAACAGGCAATTGATACTGTTTAAGGGTAAGCAGATCGCCCATCAGCATCGTGAGTCCGCCATCGCCCGAGAGGGAAATAACCTGCCGAGCAGGCTCAGTGGCCTGTGCACCAATTGCTTGCGGCAGTGCGTTAGCCATCGTCCCATGGTTGAAGGAACCGATAAGCCGCCGCTGGCCGTTCATCTGCAAATAACGTGCTGCCCACACCGTCGGCGTACCGACATCACAGGTGAAAATGGCGTTTTCCTGAGCGAGATCACTAATGATCTTGGTGAGATATTGCGGATGGATCGGTATATGGCCTGGTTTACCAACCGCCAGTTCATCCAGCTCCTCGCGGACCTTGGTATAGTGGGAGACGGCTTTTTCCAGATGCTTGGACTCATGCTCTGACGTTAAATGAGGAAGCAGCATCTCCAGCGTTGCTTTTACATCCCCGCACAATCCATAGGTTAAAGGAGTGCGTCTGCCGAGATGGGCGGGCTCTATATCTACCTGCAGCACAATCGCATCCTCGGGATAAAATTGTCTGTAAGGAAAATCGGTTCCGAGCATGAGCAGAACGTCACAATCCATCATCGCATGGTACCCGGAGGAATATCCGATCAGCCCGGTTAAGCCTGCATAATAAGGATTGCTATATTCCAGATATTCCTTGCCTCGCAGTGCGGATACCATGGGTGATTTTAGCTTGTCACACAGTTGCATGAGCAATTCGTGAGATTGTGCACAGCCGGCCCCACATAGTAAAGTAATACGCTCGCCTTTATTCAAATACTCGGCCAGCCGGGAAATTTCGGAAGGTGACGGATGCACTACAGGTGCAGTAGGATGGTAGACGTGTTCGGGGACGAGGACCTTTTCCGCTTCCAAACCTGCTATATCACCGGGAAGAACAATGACGGAGACACCTGAACGTGAAACGGCCTGTTGAATGGCCATGGTCAGTGTTCTAGGAACCTGCCTTGGTGTTGTAATAACCTCACAGAAGTGACTGCATTCTCCGAAAAGATGCTCGGGATGTGTAGCCTGAAAGTATTCACTTCCGATCTCGTCACTTGGAATATGGGCTGCAATAGCGAGTACAGGTACCCGATTGCGGTGGCAATCATATAATCCGTTAATCAGATGCAAATTTCCGGGACCACTGCTTCCGGCACATACAGCAATGCTTCCACTAAGGTCAGCATCTGCCCCGGCTGCAAAGGCAGCCACCTCTTCGTGCCTTACATGAATCCATTCAATTTGACCATTACTGCGAATGGAATCAACCATATTATTTAAAGAGTCTCCAACGATGCCATAAATCCGTTTGACCCCTGCGTTGACCAAAACTTGTACAATAGTATCTGCGATTGTCTTCATAGAAGCTCCTCCTGCCTGGTCCTTGTCTAGCCTTTGTCTATTAAGTAACGTTATCCTGCCCGTGCTTTCTTGCATTTATTCTCCTGAGATATATAAGAACAAGCTTGCGGCAAAGGAGGATAGTTAGCCCTTAACCGTCTTGGATCAGGTGCGAAACAGCAGAAGGAGTGGCATCGACTGCGGATTGTTGTACAAACTTGTATGTTAACGTGTTCATATTATTGTCATTAATATATATAAAAACTAAAAATATTGAGAAAACTATTTTGTTCACGTGTGCATTGTGATAAAATAACCTTGCAATCATAATGGTAATAGTGGGAGGATACTCCGGATGAAAAAAGTAGATGAATTAGACCAATTAAACAGAAAAAGCTTTATTGTAACAGAGCCGTATCCTGAGAGGGTGTTGCAATTTGGGGAAGGAAACTTCCTGCGTGCGTTTGTAGACTGGCAATTCGACAAAATGAATAAACTGGCTGAATGGAATACGGGTGTTGTCATTGTACAACCGCAGCCAGCAGGCATGGTGGAGAAGCTGGGTGAGCAGGACGGCCTGTATACGGTTATTCTCGAAGGGATTAAGGACGGGCAAGCCATGAAGGAACATACCGTAGTGGAGTGTGTAACCCGTGGGCTCAATCCGTACACCTCAGACTTTGTTGAATATGAAGCGTTATCCCAAAAGCCTGAGCTGCGCTTTGTCGTATCGAACACGACGGAAGCAGGGATCGCTTATGTGCCAGAGGATCGGCTGGAAGATCGTCCGCAAAAGAGCTTTCCAGGTAAATTGGCCGCTTTACTGTACAAGCGCTTTCAATTTTTCAAAGGTGATCGGAGCAAGGGACTGGTGATCATTCCGTGCGAGCTGATCGACCGCAATGGAGATGCGCTCAAGGAGATTGTGCTGAGATATGCGGATCAATGGGGGCTTGGGGCTGAATTTACAACATGGCTGAAGGAAGCAAATACGTTCTGCAACAGCTTGGTAGACCGGATCGTACCTGGCTATCCCAGAGACAGAATTCATGAAATTCAAGCAGAATTGGGCTACAAGGACGATTTGGTCGTTGTAGGAGAGCAGTATCATCTGTGGGTCATTGAAGGACCGCAGTGGCTGAAGGAAGAACTGCCAGCTCATTTGGCAGGATTGAATGTGCTGATTGTTGACGATATGGCGCCCTATCGTACACGTAAGGTGCGCATTTTGAATGGGGCGCATACGGCGCTTACACCTGTCGCTTATTTATATGGTCTGGATACGGTGGGGCAGGCGGTCGAGCATCATGTCATGGGCGCTTTTATCCAGTCGCTGATTCGAGACGAAATTATTCCGACACTGGACTCCCCGGAAGCGGAATTGAATGTATACGCCGACGATGTTATTGAACGTTTCCGTAATCCATATGTGAATCATTATGTCATGAGCATCGCTCTGAATTCGGTGTCCAAGTTCAAGACACGGAACTTGCCGTCCTTGCTACAGTATGTGAAGCAGCATAAGGCATTGCCCGCTAAAATGGTATTTTCGCTGGCGTCTCTGCTTGTATTTTACCGAGGAGACCGAAACGGCGAGTCGATCGCCCTGGCAGATGAAGCTGAAGTGTTGGGCGCATTTGGTGAGCTGTGGAGTAGATATGACGGAACACTTGCCGGGGCGAAGCAATTGACCGAACAGGTACTTGGCAAGCAGACATGGTGGGGTCAAGACCTGAACCAGATCGAGGGTCTGGCCGAACAGACGGCACAGCACGTGTATGAAATGACAAGCAGAGGAATAAAGGAGACGCTGGAATCTCTAACCGGGAACAGTGTGCCCAGAGCATAAGCAAGGAGGAAACCGGAATGCTGGAATTCATTCAAATCCATCATCAAGATAACGTGGCTGTCG
Organism: Paenibacillus kribbensis; assembly: GCF_001705305.1. Classification (GTDB taxonomy): domain Bacteria; phylum Bacillota; class Bacilli; order Paenibacillales; family Paenibacillaceae; genus Paenibacillus; species Paenibacillus kribbensis_B. The sequence goes on along the minus strand of NZ_MCBP01000001.1, from coordinate 169,471 downwards.
CTTTGCGCGATTACAAGCGGGGAGAGACGCTGGCATGGGGTACGCAAGAAGATCAACGCGTGGAGCTGGTCGACGATGTGGCGCGTGGGCATAAAATTGCGCTGCACAACATACCCGAAGGTGAGCACGTCCTGAAATACGGATATCCCATCGGCCATGCCATTCAGCCCATTCAGGCCGGGCAGCATGTGCATACGCATAATACGAAGACAAATCTGACGGGCGTGGAGGAGTACACCTACAACCCCAAGCCAGCGGCCCCTTTATATGAACAGGAGAGCCGGACATTTCAAGGCTTTCGGCGTAAGGACGGTCGTGTGGGAATTCGCAATGAGTTGTGGATTGTCCCAACAGTCGGTTGTGTGAACGGGATTGCCGAGCTTATATTGAATCGCTTCAAGCAGGAAGTGGGCGATATTACGCCTTTTGAAAATGCACTTGTGCTCAAGCATAATTATGGTTGTTCTCAGCTGGGAGACGATCATGCGCATACACGCACGATTTTAATTGATGCCGTAAAGCACGCGAACGCGGGCGGTGTGCTTGTGCTTGGCTTGGGCTGCGAGAACAACGAAATGAAGGAATTTAAGGAAGCTATCGGTGAATATGATCCGGAGCGGGTAAAATTTTTGCTGTCTCAGGAAGTATCGGACGAGGTGGAGGAAGGGGTACGGCTGCTGCATGAAATTTTTGCGGCAGTGCAGGAAGATCGGCGTGAGCCTGTGCCTTTATCCGAGCTGAACATTGGCTTGAAATGCGGCGGCTCTGACGGTCTGTCGGGCATTACTGCCAATCCACTGCTTGGTCGACTGTCGGATTATATGGCAGCGCAGGGTGGAACGACGGTGCTGACTGAGGTGCCTGAAATGTTTGGCGCGGAGACCATTTTAATGGAGCGTGCTGCCGATGAGCAAGTATTCGGCAAGATCGTACATCTGATTAACGATTTTAAGCAATATTTTCTGGATTACAAGCAGCCGGTATACGAAAATCCGTCACCGGGCAATAAAGCAGGGGGCATTACGACACTGGAGGATAAATCACTGGGCTGTACGCAAAAATCCGGTTCTTCCACGGTTACGGATGTTATTCAGTACGGGGAGCGTCTAAAGACCAAAGGGCTCAACCTGCTCAGCGCACCGGGGAACGATCTGGTTGCATCTTCGGCTCTCGCAGCAGCGGGCTGCCAGCTCGTTATTTTCACAACCGGACGCGGCACGCCTTTTGGCTCCTTTGTTCCGACGATGAAGGTATCGACCAATTCGCCGCTCTATAAGTCCAAACCGCACTGGATCGACTATAATGCCGGTTCATTGGTGGAGGATGTCAGCATGGAAGATGCGCTCCGCAACTTTGTGGATTACATTGTCGATGTAGCCAGCGGAACTTGGGTAAACAACGAGAAAAACAATTTCAGGGAGCTTGCTATTTTTAAAAACGGGGTTACGTTGTAGCAGCTTGTAACACATTGGGAGGCGGAATTTATACCGCTTCCCTTTTTACGTTGTATATCTCCAAATAGGCGTGCTAGACTTACGGGGAAACCGAATCATTTTAGGAATAGGGGGAATTACAGTGCGGGATGCAATTGTTGCTTATCGGGAAGAGAATCATGATCAGCTCGTAGATATTTGGTATCGGGCTGTACGCGAGACACACACCTTTTTAAAGGAAGAGGATATCCAATTTTATCATCATATCGTGTGCAATGGCGCTCTTAGAGAAGTCGAAATTTGGATGGCGTGGAATGAAGGTAAAGGTCCAACAGGATTTATCGGGCTGGCCGGACCCCAAATAGAGATGCTATTTGTCGATCCTGAGTTGCATGGGCAGGGTATAGGCAGCCGGCTCATCCAACATGCGGGTAAAATAAAAGGTACACACCTCAAAGTGGACGTGAATGAGCAAAATGAGAAAGCACATGCTTTCTACAAGCATTTTGGCTTTGTCCAAACAGGGCGATCTGAGCTGGATGGATCAGGTCGGGCATTTCCTTTGCTTCATATGGAGTTATTATTGCCATATGTTTGATTTTATGATATAACTTAATTACGTAATAAATACGTAATTAAGTTATATTTTAGATAGAACGTAGATCATGCTTTTGTTTGATGAGTACTAAAAGTCGGACAAGGAGGTGGGGAGGGTGGATGATCTCGTTCACTCCCATATCACAGATCTGGACACACTTGTTAACATGATTAAGCTGTCATTTTCATTTGCAGACGGAGCCAACATGATTGTTTTATGTGATCTTCTGTATAACCATGCCAGCCAAAAGTATCAGGAGCTGCAGCTTTATAAAGCGCGCAAGAAGCCTGTACAACTCATACATAGCAAACGGCCGATAGTATATTACTACGGCTACAGTCATCTTATGAAAGGCATGACCTTCCAAAAACAGGGTAATTATGAAGCCGCCCGGGATTGTATCGAAAAATATGCGGAATTGGGCTGGTTTAATGGCCTTGATCAGCAGGGGGAAGCGGAAGTCGAATATTATCGCCTTGCTGCCAGAGCCAATCTGTATGCCCTTGATATTTTGTCCGGCTATGCTGAAGTGCTGCAGGAATACGTCCAATTTCTTAGAGACAATCCGGAGGAGCTGTTACCGGGGCTTCTTTCTATCGTAGAAGGTGCATACAGGCATGACTATCCTTTAGAGGCTATACTTCAATCATTTGCCGAACAAATTGATGATTTCAAATATTTAGAAGAGCCCGTAAATGTATCTTATTATTTTCGCTTCTGCTATCAACTGGCTCTTTACTACATCAAGCAGCAAAAAGTTACAGCTGCATTGGATTATATTCTGCAATCCCTTATGCTGTCAGATACCCTGGGTATGGAACATGAGCATGAGTTTAGAAAATGTACCGCTATATTTGAGATTTTCCGAACCCAAGCTACAGCAACACAGCAAGACCAATATATAACTATTTTAAAAGGAGTGTTAAAGGATGAAAAAATTGATTTCACGGCCTCTGTCGCTCAGTCTGTTTAGCTTGCTGGTGTTTGTTACAAGTCATGACCTCATTTCGGTATTCTATCATGGAGCCAATCATTAATAGGCAGAAGTAAAGTAGAACAGGAAGGTATACCTAATAGCAAGCAAGCTCATCATGATCAGGGCTTACTTGCTATTGGGCGTTTATTTAAGCCGTTGTGGGCTTATGCAGGAGACCTTGTTCTGAGGGGTGCAATGAAATCTGCGTTTGTTGGTAAGCCGGAAATGCTTCTTTTGCAGGGTATGTCCCAATTTTTAGTGCTGCATCCAGTGCCCGCAATAAGGAACCGATGAACTGCTCTGGAGAAAAGAATATACTTTTCCCGACCATATGAATATGGAGCTCGTTATGGTCGCGGTTGCTTACGGACAGCAATAAACCTTGGCCCTGAAAGCCCGTGCCGATGGCCCGCACCTTGTGTATACCCGCAAGCAGCATCTCGGTTTTTAACGCACGCCCGTGTTCTTCCACAAATACAGAAATCAGGCGTTTGTCTGTAACGATAATAATCTGGTTTCCCCGAAACGTATGGGTTAAATGTACAAAATCTTTGTACACTCCAATAATCTGTTCATGCGCAGCAACAATCCCCATGCGTACAAAATCATCCAACACAGCAGCATCGGGTTCCTGATGATTTTTAATCCGTTTCTTAATGCTGAACTGAATGGTTAGTATACCAAAAACGGCCATGAGAAAAGGGATGAGCCCGCCGTTCCGCAAGAAGAAAAGCAGGACGATAAATACGGCCAGAAAGCATTGCCCCCAAGTAAGATAACGCAGTTTTTGTTGAACCGTACGGCGATAGTAGCGGAACCCTTTCCCCGGTTGATACTCCGAGGCATACTTCGTCATACCACTCATCTGGGTTAACCCATAGACCGCCAGAACGGTCAGCCCAAGCGAAAGGAGCGTCATAAACCATTCTTGTGTCGCAATGCCAACTAACGTGCCAAGGCCGAACATAATGATCCCCGCCCAACAGGCAACTCTTTTGATTCGAACCTGTTTTTGAATCGAACGAACTAATTCTTCCATCTTGTAATCCTCCTGATCTAGGTACATAGGTAATGATTGGAACATCAATAGTCTTATCGTACCATCTGATAGTCTTTTTCGTAAATTCTTTAGAAGATATTGTATGTGTGAGCCTTTAAAACTTCACTGCCTTTTTACCCTTATCCTGATATAATAAATGTAAGTATAACCATGTCCTTCGATCAGAAAGTTTGTACACATATCAGATGAATCGCCAAACGGAAGGGGAGAGCATATGGTTATTTATGAAACGGACCAAGCTTATGTAATGACAACGCAGCATGACCATGCCCACATTTCAGGTGAACTGGCTTCACAATGGGAAGAGAGTGCCTTCAAGAATAGGCGGCATAAGCAGGATTTTGTATATGCAGCCAAGGAGCATGACCGGGGTTGGATTAAGTTGGACGCTGCTCCTTTCTGGAATGATCATGTATCTGCACCTTATACGTTTATTGATTTTCCGCTCAGTCCTCGTTTTGTGTTTTATCAGCTTGGGATTGATGAAGTCGAGCAGGTGAATTCGTATGCGGCGTTGCTGTGCAGCTTGATGTACAAGGAGCTGGTCGGACGGACCGAGCATGAAAATGCTCAGGACAAGCAGCTTACGCGTGCTTATCTGGAGGCGGAGGAACAGCGACGACACAGGCTCAAACAGGAGCTGGCGGGCGGCGTCACCTTCGATCATCAGGTGCGTACGGATGTGCGCAGAATGTTGTTCTGCGACGAATTAAGTCTGTTTCTGTGCAGCCGGGAGCCAGGGACGCCTGCGGCAGATTATGAATGGTTTGCTGATGGTTTGACCTTCCCGGCTGTTCGCCATGAAGGAGGGCGGGTTCGGGCCGAATGGTTATCGGATCAGACAGTGGGTCTCTCTTTTTTTCCTTTTAAAGGGAAGGTGGGGATTACTCATACCTTTAAGCAGGTGGACAAAGAGCAAATTCATGCCTCAGGGCTTCTGCAAGCCTACCGTTCCTCCGAATGGAAGCATCGAACCTTTACCGTCGAACATATCATGGAAGTAGAAAAACGCAAGGAGAATGCCTGACGTCTACCGATATGGTCCCGGACAGAGCAAAGCCTCCCTGAATAAATCCACTCAGAGAGGCTCTTTTTTTCTTATCGGATGCCCCTTTATTTCTCATCAAATTCTCATCAGATACGTAACACCCATTCCCAATGCGGCTACCACCCATTTTTTATTTTTCATGAATAGCACCTCTTTAATGTGAAATGCTGAACGAGATTTTACAATTTAGTGCTTCCCTGCGCTTGTTCCGCATAACTATGGTTTTACCCTTTCCATGAAATCTTACCCGTTCCATCGACAATGAAACGATTACGAGTGTCTATTCACGTTTAATGGATATGATCCCAATATCCTGCCGCAATTGCTTCAGACGCACATGACAGGGAGGTCTTTGTGATGAGAAAGAAGGAAGTGGTGGCCATGCTGCTTGCCGGCGGACAGGGCAAAAGACTCAAAGGACTGACCCGGACACTTGCCAAACCGGCTGTATTTTTTGGAGGAACCTACCGTATCATTGATTTCCCCCTTAGCAATTGCGCCCATTCTGGTATTGATACGGTAGGCGTATTGACCCAGTACGAACCGTTGGTGCTCCATTCGTACATCGGCGTAGGCAGCGACTGGGATTTGGATCGCCTGGATGGAGGAGTTTTTGTGTTACCTCCGCATGAAAAAGAGGACGGGAACAACTGGTATAGAGGTACAGCGGATGCGATTTACCGTAATTTGCATTTTTTGGATCAGTATGACCCCGATCATGTACTGATTTTGTCAGGCGATCACATCTATAAAATGGACTACAGTCGCATGCTCGACTATCACAAGGAAAAGGGAGCAGACTGCACGATTTCTGTCATCAATGTCACGATTCAGGAAGCCAAACGGTTCGGGATTCTGAACACCGATGATGACCTGAAAATATACGATTTTGAGGAGAAGCCGGAACAGCCGAAAAGTACACTGGCCTCGATGGGCATTTATTTGTTCAAATGGGAGGTACTGCGTCGCTATCTGCTGGAAAGCGCAAGCGATTCTGAATCCTCGCATGATTTTGGCAAGGATATTATTCCGATGCTGCTCCAGCATGGACGGTCGCTGTATGCCTATCCGTTTGCCGGGTACTGGAAGGATGTAGGCACGATTCAAAGCTTGTGGGAGGCTAATATGGATCTACTGGCGCAGGACCCGCCTTTGGATTTGAATGACTCTTTCTGGCGTATCTATACCCGCAGTCCCAATCAACCGGCTCAGTACATCACCCAACGAGCGATTTTGAAAAACAGCATTGTCAATGAAGGATGCATGGTGGACGGAGAAGTAAGGCATTCCGTGCTGTTCTATGGGGTCGAAGTAGGCAGGGGCAGCGTTATTACCGAATCCGTCATCATGCCGAACGTTAAAATTGGACGCAATGTTCGTATTCATCGGGCTATCGTGAACGAGAACATGATTATTGATGACAACATGGTCATCGGATCTGAGGATAGCCCGGATGAGATTATTTTGTTCGATCAGGAATGCAAGCTTCATGCACGAATATAACCCGGATAAGGACGGTGTCCGCTATGAGCCGACTCATTGGAGTTATCAACCTGGATCACGAACTGGATCAGTTGAAGGAGTTGACCTATTTCCGGTGCGGGGCCGCAGTTCCCTTTGCCGGTCGATACCGGCTCATTGATTTTACCTTATCCAACATGATGCATGCAGGGGTGCATGATATTGCACTGTTTGTCCGCCGCAAATACCGTTCGCTGCTGGATCATCTGGGTGAAGGACGGCCCTGGGATTTGGATCGCAGACGAGGTGGGCTGTTTATTTTACCGCCGGACTGGAATGATCCGACGGATGGTTCACGCGGGGATTTGCAGCATGTGCACAACAACCTGGACTTTTTTCATCGCTCAGCAGGGCAAGTCATTATACATGCAGGAACACAGCATGTCAACAAGGTAGATATTGAGGATGTATACCGTTATCATCGGGAAAAGAATGCAGACGTTACCCTTGTCTACAAAGCTACAGAGCAGCTCGAATCTGAGCATGCGCCTTGCGTACGGCTGGAGATTGCCGAGGACGGGCGAGTGACCGGCATTCATCAGGAGCAGGATCATCATAATATTTATCTGGAAATGTTCGTAATGGACAAAAGCTTGTACCTGGATCAGGTGAAGCATTGCATTGCCCATCAGGATAATCATTTCTTCCGGGATGCGATTCAGAAAAATCCAAGCGGACTACGCATTTTTGCGTATCCTTATGAAGGGTATCATGCGGTCATTAATTCCATCGAGAGTTACTATAAAAATAGCATGAAGTTGCTGGATCAGCAGCAGTATCAAGCGCTGTTTCAGGATCAGGCGGTGCATACCAAAATCAAGTACGAAGCCCCGACCCGCTTCACCCACAGCGCTGAGGTGGAGCATTCGCTTGTCGCCAATGGCTGCACGATTGGGGGCAAGGTTGAGAATAGCATTCTTTTTCGCGGGGTACGGATAGAGGAGGGCGCGCGGGTAAGCAACTCGATTATTATGCAAAAATGCACGATTCGCAAAGGCGCCATTGTCCAGAATGTAATTTTGGATAAGGATGTGGAGCTTTCATCGGAAAGGACTCTGATTGGAGACACTAAGGTTCCCTATGTCATTGCCAAGAACATCGTCATTTAGAAAATATATTCTGCATTTTAAAACCGAAATACAGGAGGTTACACCTTTGTTCAGCAATAAAGAAGCTTTTAAGCAGGCTTTTCGAGAGCAACTGGTCGGAAGGCTGGGCAAACCGATGCAGGAAGCTCAGGCGGAAGACGTATATAAGGTTTTGGGCGGTATGATCCGCGAACAGGTCGGCAAGAAATGGGCGGAAACGAACCAAGCCTATAAAGAAGGACAAGAGAAGCAGGTCTATTACTTTTCGCTGGAGTTTTTGATAGGCCGTCTGCTGGGCAGCAATTTGCTGAATTTGGGTGTATTGGATATGGTTCGGCAAGCACTGGGAGAATTGGGATGGGACCTGGGAGAAATCGAAGAACAGGAGGCAGACGCCGGGCTGGGAAATGGCGGTCTCGGTCGTCTGGCCGCTTGCTTCATGGATTCGCTGGCATCCCTCGGCTATGCTGGACATGGCTGCGGCATCCGATATAAGTATGGTCTGTTTGAGCAGCGTATTGTAGACGGAAATCAGGTGGAGCTGCCGGATTACTGGCTGCAAAAGGGCAATGTATGGGAGGAACGCCGCCCTGACAAGAAGGTCGAGGTCCACTTTTGGGGACGGGTGGAGGCTCGTGAACAGGATGGCCGTCTCGTATTCGAGACTCAGGATGCCGAAACAGTCTGGGCTGTTCCATATGATATTCCGCTGGTGGGCTATGGACACGCACAGGTGAACACGCTGCGGATTTGGAGCGCGGAATCAGCGCTAGACCCCGTCCGAGGGCCGATTCGGGGCGAAGGTGGCTACTACCGCTTTCTCGACTATAATCGCTCGGTGGAGTCCATTTCGGCTTTTCTCTACCCGGATGATTCCAATTATGAGGGCAAGCTGCTTCGCTTGAAGCAGCAGTACTTTCTGTGCTCGGCCGGATTGCAAAGTATTTTGCGTACGTTCGAGAAGCTTCGTTTACCGTACAGCCAGTTGCCTGACAAAATTGCGCTGCACATTAACGATACGCATCCAACGCTGGTGATACCCGAACTGATGCGTATTCTAATGGACATAAAGGGCTTGGGCTGGGACGAAGCATGGGATATTACGACCCGGACGGTTTCGTATACCAATCATACGATATTGAGCGAGGCCTTGGAGCAATGGCCTGTCAATATGGTGCGGGAGCTGCTTCCTCGTATTTGTTTAATCATTGAAGAGATTAACAAGCGTTATTGCGCTATGCTGCTCGAACGTTATCCAGGTCAGGACATCAAAATTGGACAGCTGGCGATTATTCACGGTGAACAAATCCGCATGGCCCATTTGGCTATCGTCGGCAGCTACAGCGTTAACGGGGTAGCGGCGTTGCACACACAAATATTGAAGGAACGTGAAATGAAGTCGTTTCACGAGCTGTACCCTGGTCGTTTTAACAATAAAACGAACGGAATTGCCCATCGTCGCTGGCTGATGCACGCGAACCCTGAGCTGGCAAGCTTGTATGATGAAACGATCGGTACACATTGGAGAACCCGTCCACGCGAGCTGATCGACCTGCTTCGTTACAGTGGGGAAGAGTCGTTCCAGGAGCGGATTCAGACGATTAAGCGAAATAATAAAATCAGGCTTGCCGATCATATATTGGCTAAATACGGTGTCCGGCTGGATACGTCCTCGATTTTTGATGTACAGGTCAAACGGCTACATGGCTACAAGCGACAGCTGCTTAACATTTTGCATGTGATGCATCTGTATAACCAGCTCAAAAATAATCCTTCGCTTGATATGGTGCCACGCACTTTTATTTTTGGGGCTAAAGCAGCTCCGGGCTATTTTCTTGCCAAGCAGACAATTAAACTGATTAACAATGTGGCGGATACGATCAATCGGGATGTGGATGTCAGGGACAAGCTGAAAGTGGTTTTTCTCGAAAATTATTCAGTTTCGCTGGCGGAGCTGATCATTCCTGCAGCGGATGTCAGTGAGCAGATCTCTACGGCAGGCAAGGAAGCCTCAGGCACAGGAAATATGAAATTTATGATGAACGGCGCACTCACCCTGGGTACATTGGATGGAGCCAATGTGGAAATGCATGACATGGTGGGCGATGCCAACATGTTCATTTTTGGCTTGAAGGTGGATCAGATTGAGGTGTATGTTCAGGACGGCCAATATTCGGCGCGTAAAACAGCCAACAGTGACGAAAGACTGCGCGAAGTGTTGGATCAGCTGGTAAACGATGCTCCTTTTACACGGCATGAACGAGAATTTGAGGCCATTTATCAATCCCTGATTGATCATAATGATGAATACTTTGTGCTCAAGGACTTCGCAGCCTATGTGGATACGCAGGTTCATGTGGAGCAAGTGTACCGGAATCCGTCCGAGTGGACGCGGCGTGCCATTGTGAATATGGCTCATTCCGGCCAATTTTCCAGTGATTGCACAATTCAGCAGTACGCAGCGGAAATTTGGGACATTGTACCTCTCAAAAACGATGTCAACAAGCGAATCTTGTCCTAAAAAAGCGAAACAGGCGGAATAGCATTGCTTTTCGACCGCTGAGGGTTATAATGACAGTATAAACATACTGTTAAAGGAGTCCTCCTATTGATCAAGCTCAATCCGAACAGGCTCAAACCTCATAAATCGAAGAAGAAATATAATATGTTCCAAAATATATGGCGGGCGATTCGTCTGAATTTTATCAAGCTGTTGCGTGCACCTGGTGGCGTCAAAAAAATCTCCTTGGGCTTTGCCATTGGCTTCGGGCTGGAGATGATTGTGATTTCCACGGCATCTCTGATTTACCTTGTGTTTTATCCCATTGTTCGGCTGTCCGGCGGTTCGATGCCTGCGGCCATTGTGGGTAACGTTGTAGGCAAGCTGACCTTTTTACCGATTGTGCTGATGCCGTTCGCCAAGCAGCTTGGGGCTTGGATTTACCCATCTCATTATCCGGTACACGTCAGAGGCGGTCGACTTCACGAGCATTCTTTTATGGAGCTGTTTCATGGCAACTGGTCTGTATTCAGAGACTTGCTGCACGGAGGGCTGCACATTCTGATCGGGATGTCGATTTTCGGTGTGGTACTGGGCATTATCTCGTATTTTGTCATTCAGGTCTTGTATAACCGTTCGCTGCACAAACGGCTGGAAAAACGGAAATTGCGTCATGGTACAGCCTTTTCAGCGGCCAGACTGCTGAAAAACGGATAACGTAGTAAATAAGAAGCTCCTTGAGCCTATCATTTAGGCTTGAGGGGCTTCTTTCGGTTTGGGATTTCTGACCCGAGTCTTAAGTTCACATGATTGGCTTCATCCACTCAAATCGTTTACAATACGTGTGCATACAACACTGGACGATAGGTTAATGTACATACAAGGAGTGGTGAGGTTGCGGAAGATATGGCAAATCTACTTAACAGACTGGAAAAATGTATTCAAAGTATCGACCGGGACTTTATTAGTCATTGGTATCATTCTTTTGCCTTCCGTTTATGCATGGGTGAATTTGAAAGCGATGTGGGACCCCTACGCGAATACATCAGGTATTAAAATTGCAGTAACGAGCCAGGACCAGGGTGCTGAGGTGAACGGGAAAAAAATGAACATCGGCGACGAGGTTCTGCATAACCTTCACAATAACAAGAAGCTGGGCTGGACGTTTGTGAATGAAGCAGAGGCGCGAAGAGGCGTGCTGGACGGTGATTATTATGCCAGCCTGCTCATCCCAAAGGATTTTTCGAAGAAAATTACGAGCGTGCTTACGGAAAATCCGCAAAAGCCGGAGATTGATTACGCGGTAAATGAAAAAATCAATGCGGTTGCTCCGAAAATCACCTCCTCCGGGGCCACCTCTCTGACGAACCAGATTAGCCAAAACTTTATTGAAACGGCCAGTCAAGCTGTGTTGACCAAGCTAAAGGAAGCCGGGGTGAAGCTGGAAGAGGAGCTGCCTACCATTCGCAACATTGAGAACCGGGTGCTGGAGCTGAACAATCGGCTACCGGATATCGACAGGTTAGGTAAACAAGCGATTCAGCTGGAGCAGAATTTGCCCAAAATTAAGGCGCAGGGGCAAAAAATCATTGCACTGAAGGACAAGATTCCCGAAATTAACCGTGCTGGCGAGCTGGTGCTTATAATTGACAAAAACCTGCCTGAGCTGGATAAGGTAGCTTCAGTCATTTTGGATATACAAAAAAGGCTGCCGGACATTCAAAAGGCCGGAGACCGGATTGTCGAGCTGGATCAGAACTTTGGCAAGGTGGAAAGTGCGTTGACCACTGCCTTGGAGGACACACAAACAGCTCTTAAGGTCATTTATGCTGCACAGAAAGCCCTACCGGAAGTGAAGAAAATCGCGGATACAGGCAAGGATTTTACAAGCGGCCTACTTGATTTTCTGGACAAAAACGAGGGTGCGCTCGACTCCATTGGAACGCTGGTCAAAGAGGACCTGCAACTGGTCCAGCAAATTGCGAATGAAGTTTCGGAGATTACAGGCATCATTCGTGGGGTGGATTTTGATCCTAAAGCAGCACAGGCTGCGGCGAATCGGGTTAGCGGAAGGCTGACGACTGCCATTGGGGTGCTGGATCATATTTCCCAGTTGTTAAACCGAGTGAACGGATATTTGCCGAGTCAGCCTCTGGATTCGCTCATTTCCCGTGTAGGCGGGCTGAAGGATCGTCTTGGCCGCTTGAACAGCACGGTGACAAGCATTGGAGATGCCATACAGCGTGGCGAGAAGCCTGCACAAAATTTGCTTGATGAAGCTGACCGCCTGGCTGGAGAGGTTAGCAGCGGAATTGACAGCATTTTGAGCAATTATGATACGGAGTATGCACCCGCGATTCAAAAGGCGCTGGATCAAATCAAAACCGTTGCGCGCAATTCCGCCAATGTGCTGAATACCGCTCAAGAGCAGCTGCCGAATATTGAAAAGATATTAAATGATGCACAGGCTGCGGCAGAATTCGGTCAGCAAGAGCTGACTCGTCTCCAGCAGGATTTGCCGCAATACCGCCAGAAGCTGCATGAAGCGGCTACGACGATTCAGGGGCGCATGGGCGAGTTCACAACTGCTGTCAACAAAGCGGCAGACTTTGTAAAAAACGATTTGCCTGCAGTTAAAGGTAAAATCCATCAGGCAGCGGAATTTGTACGCAATGATTTGCCAAGGGCGGAACAACAGTTTGTCAAAATGGCTGACTTGATTGAAAACAAGTTCCCCGAGGCAGAAAAAGCGGTACACCAAGTCGCTAATTTTGTGAGAACAGATCTTCCGGATGCTGAGGATTCCATACGTCACGCGGCAGACACGATTCGTAAGCTGAGAGGCGAAAATGCACTGGGACGAGCCATTGCGTTGCTCAAGGGGGATGTGAAGAAGGAAAGCGATTTTCTCGGTAGCCCGGTATTGCTGAAGCAGGAGCGAATATACCCGATCCCGAACTATGGCTCTGCGATGTCCCCTTTTTACACGACATTATCGATCTGGGTAGGTGCGATGCTGCTGGTCTCGATGTTCAGGGTAGATGTGGAGGACCCGGAAGGCCAATATAAAAGCTACCAGGTGTATTTCGGACGGCTTATGACGTTCTCTACGATTGGCATATTCCAGGCGCTGAGCGTGTCCCTCGGTGACTTGTTCCTGCTCGGGGCTTATGTGGATGCCAAAGTAGCATTTGTATTGTCGTCTATGCTGATCAGTCTGGTGTTTACGGCCATGACCTATACGTTGGTTTCTGTGTTCGGCAATATTGGCAAGGGTCTGGCGGTCATCCTGCTGGTGCTTCAATTCTCCAGTTCAGGCGGAACATTCCCGGTTGCGACGAGCACACCATTTTTTCAGGCGCTAAATCCGTTCGTCCCATTTACCTATGCGGTTAGTCTGCTACGGGAAACGGTAGGAGGGATGTTGCCTTCAACGGTAACACGAGATGTGATGATGCTGTTTGTATTTATCGGAGTGTGCTTCCTGTTTGGTTTGGTGCTTAAAAAGCCGCTCAGCAAGTATACGAAAAAAATGGCCGAGCGCGCGAAGGAAACGAAATTAATTCCTTAATTGTTGAAAAAAGAGTGAGTTACGGTGGATGAAGCGCGCTCCGCGAAGGATTTGATCTTACGATCGCTGTTGCCACGGGATTCTATGGATTGGATGGGACATGAAAAGGTAAGAATCCCGTAGCAAAGGCGAACGCTCCGCTTCTCCAGATTCAAATCCTCCGCTCCGCTGGCAACCACCGTAAAGTCACTTTCCTTTTAACATTCGGCGGGTAGTAGGAGGGAGGATGCCTCGCGTTTGCTGCTTCGGCAGTGCGTGGGGCTTTTTTGTATACACTATCCAACCTAAAAATGCATTTTAGGGTGTTTCAAAGTGGTTTTTTTTGGTGAATGAAGTGGGTATGGTCTTTTTTTATGCAATTTTTGCGGAATTTATAAATCTTAAGCAAAGGCGGGAGGTAGTATGGAGTACTCATACTTGGGGAAGTCAGGCTTGAAGGTTAGTCGGTTATGTCTGGGCACGATGAATTTCGGACCGGAAACGGAAGAAAAGGATGCGTTTAAAATCATGGATGCCGCACTGGATGCGGGCATTAACTTCTTTGATACAGCCAATGTATATGGTCATGACCGCAGAGGATGGACAGAGGAAATTATCGGACGCTGGTTCCAGCAGGGTGGCGGAAGACGAGAGAAGGTCGTGCTGGCGACGAAGGTATACGGGGACATGAAAAATGAAAATGACGGACCGAACGCAGGATCAGGCTTGTCTGCTTACAAAATTCGCCGTCATTTGGATGCTTCTCTGAAACGTTTGCAGACCGACCATATCGAGTTATATCAAATGCACCATATTGATCGGAACGTGTCCTGGGATGAGCTATGGGGTGTGTTCGAATCCGTTGTGAATCGGGGACAAGTGGATTATATTGGCTCCAGTAACTTTGCGGGCTGGCACATCGCGGTGGCGCAGGCCGAAGCAAAGGCACGACGTTTTCTCGGTCTTGTCTCCGAGCAGCATCTGTACAATCTGAATGAACGTTCTGCCGAGCTAGAAGTATTGCCGGCAGCTCAAGCACTGGGACTGGGTGTGATTCCTTGGAGTCCGTTGGCTGGTGGACTGCTGGGACGTAATGCGTTAGCAGGTACAGGCTCCCGTAGCGCACGCGCCAAGGAAAGGGTGGAACAGAACCGTGCGAAACTGGAGCAATTTGCTGCATTGTCCCGCGAGCTGGGCGAGAAGGAGGACGTGATTGCACTGGCTTGGGTACTGTCCCATCCGGCTGTAACCGCTCCAATTATCGGGCCGCGGACCTTGGAACAGCTGGAGGATGCTTTACGGGTGCCTGAGGTCAAATTGACTGACGATGTGCTTGCCAAGCTGAACGAGATTTTCCCTGGCCCGGGCAAACCTGCGCCAGAAGCTTACGCTTGGTAATTTAGCATCTTTTCAGGCAAATTAGCATCAGTGGAAGCAAAGACAATGAGTGTCGGGTGAAAAGAAGCGAATCGCAAAGAAGCAGCAGACCAGGAATAATATCTGGGCCTGCTGCTTTTTTAAATATTGTTATATTATTGCTGTTCTTTGCAGTAAGAAATATAATTCCCCAGCCATTGTATGGTTACAGTTTCGCGTAAAATAGCACCATCTAATACAAGATAATCGCCAAAATTATCACTATCCAGAGGAGGAATCGTTTCATAGCGTTCTTTATTTTTGCGTAAATGCTCCAGCCTATCTTGATGTTGAAGCAGCTGATGCTCCAACAGATACAATCGAGTTGTTACATCCAGATTATTAGAAAAATACATTTTCAGCCTAAACACATCTTTGGGAGTGGGTTCAATAGGCTCTGCTTTTTTTAACCATTGTAAAAAATCTTCTTTGCCTTTCTCCGTAATCGAATACAACTTTTTTTCTAAAACTTCTCCGCTAATTTGAATTTCGTAGACGATAAGTCCCTCATTAAGCAGTTTTTTTAATTCCGGATAGATCTGACTGTGCTTCGCAGTCCAAAATTCGCCTAAATCTTTACTGAATTCTTTACCTATATCATAACCAGTCATAGGTTCTTTATTTAACAAGCCTAGGATGGCATATTTTAAAGTTCTCATAAGGCTCTCTTCCTATACATTTTCGTCGTTTATTTGTTAAGTATAACATATTTACCGAGTCCACCATAAGATTGATATATGAACAAAAACATATTTTATGAAACATATTTAATAAAACATATAATTATATACATGTTTCTGTTGATATATTCAAAAGCGCGTGTTAATATTAAACCCGGATTATGTGAATGATTTCACAATACAACAACGAGGGAGAAGAGGATCTTAGTGGAACTTACAAAAAAGAGATGGATTATCCTAATTGCAAGCTGCTTTATCAATTTGTGTATTGGATCAATCTATGCGTGGAGTGTATTTTCTGCCCCAATGGCAGAATATTTGAGCAGCGTCACAGGACTTAGTTTAACACCGGGGAATTTGGCCATAGCATTTACGATTACAAATTCAGTAGGTCCTATCACGATGATTTCAGGTGGCTGGATTAATGATCGGTTCGGACCCAAGAAAGTGATCTTTGTAGGGGGCCTGCTATTTGGAGGAGGTATGATTTTATCAGGATTTGCAACATCTGTAGGCTACCTGGTATTTGCTTATGGTATCGTGCTTGGCCTTGGAACAGGAATGGTTTACGGATGCACAATTAGCAACTCTATAAAGTTTTTCCCTGACAAACGAGGATTAGTTGGCGGTGTAACAACGGCTGCTTATGGAATAAGCTCGGTTATTATACCTCCTATTGCCAATGGTTTAATCAGTAAGTCTGGTGTGACATCAGCATTCATTATAATCGGTATAGCATTTCTTATTATTGTATGTGCTGCTTCTTTCTTCATTGAGAAATGTCCATCTGATTTTGTCCCTGCAGGATGGACACCAAAGGCTGCCAATGTTGGACGTTCTATTCAGAACGACAAAGACTGGAAGGGCATGCTTGCAAGTCCTCTGTTTTATATCATGATCTTGTTGTTAATGTGTGGAGCTTTTGCTGGACTCATGTGTACATCGCAAGCTTCTCCTATAGCTCAGAAAATGATTGGCATGTCTGCGGCAGCCGCTACGACAGTTGTTTCCGTATTGGCGTTGTTTAACACTGGCGGACGAATCGTTGCAGGCTATATTTCAGACAAAATCGGTCGAATCAATACCCTGGCTTTTTCATCAGTCTTTTCGGTAATAGGACTCACAATGCTTTATTTCTCAGGCGAAGGCAGTGTGTTGACATTCTATACTGGCATTTCGGTGATTGGTTTATGCTTTGGCGCACTGATGGGGGTATTTCCTGGATTTACTGCCGATCAGTTTGGGGTGAAAAATAATAGTGTGAATTATGGAATTATGTTTATTGGATTTGCAGTAGCAGGATACTTCGGCCCATCAATTATGAGTAATGTTTACAGCTCAGATCATAGTTATCAGAGAGCCTTTGTCATTGCGGCCGTTCTTGGCATAACCGGACTTGTTCTAACATTTGTATATAAGTTGGCTACCCGAAAAAATCAGAAGATGGCTGTAGATATAAATCAGAAAGCTACCAATTAAACGTCAAAAAGCAACAAATACAGATAAGGAGAAAGAAATCATGCAAAGAAAATATCCAAACCTATGTAAACCAATCACCATTGGAAATGTGACTTTCAGAAATAGGATGTTTGGCGCTCCTATGGGAGGTACAGATATTACAGCTGACTGCACTATTGGACCCAAATCCACAGCTTTTTATGAATTAAGAGCAAAAGGCGGTGCTGCGTCAGTTACGGTCAGTGAAGTTGTGGTTCATCCCGAAACGGAAGCTTCCCATATGTACCATCTGGATCTAGAGACAGTAGATTCTCTTGCTAGTTTTACCTATACTGCAGATGCTATTCGTCGTCACGGGGCAATTGCCAGCGTGGAATTGTCTCATTCTGGACAGTATGCAGGAACTTATCTGACTGACAAAAATAAGAAACAAGGACTTGCACAGTGGGGACCCAGTCCCGGAGTACGTCCAGACGGCAGAGAAGTAAAGGAACTTACACAAGAACGAATTGCTGACATCGTAGCAGCTTATGGTAGATGTGCCGGACTTGCCAAGAGAGCAGGTTTTGAAATGATTATGGTTCATGGCGGACATGGATGGTTGATCAATCAGTTTTTTTCTCCTTATTTCAACCACAGAACAGACAAGTATGGCGGATCTTTGGAAAACAGGGTGCGTTTTGCAGAGGAGGTTCTTGACAGTGTCCGTAAAGCTGTGGGTTCCAGCTTCCCAATAGAGTTTAGAATGAGTGGTTCAGAGTTATTTGAAGGCGGCTATGATCTGACAGAAGGTATAGAAATTGCTAAATTAATCGAATCAAGAGTCGACTTGCTCCATGTATCTGCAGGAACTTATCAGACAGGATTTGGTATCACACACCCTTCGATGTTCTTGCCTCATGGAAGTAATGTTTATCTTGCAGCAGAGATCAAGAAGCATGTAAGTGTTCCGGTTGCAACGGTTGGCGGATTAAATGACCCGGCTCAAATGGAAGAAATCATTGCCAGCGGTCAGGCGGATGTTGTTGAAATGGCTCGCGCACTGCTGGCTGATCCAGAGCTTCCCAAAAAGGTGATGAGCAACCGCGACGAGGACATTATTAAATGTCTGAGATGCTTCACCTGTATGGCAGAACGTGCAGAAACATCCACAAGACGTTGTACGGTTAACCCATTAATTGGTCGTGAAATGGATGGAACAGAAATATATCCTTCCCCTAATCCACGCAAGGTTCTAATAGCCGGCGGAGGCCCAGGCGGACTTTATGCAGCCCTTACTGCAGCTAAACGCGGACATAAAGTGATTCTTTGTGAGAAGTCTGACGAGGTAGGCGGTATATTGAGGGGAGAACAGGCGATTCCTTTTAAATATGAGATGTATGAGTTAGGTGTTACTCTCGGA
This sequence comes from Paenibacillus kribbensis, assembly GCF_001705305.1. GTDB lineage: Bacteria > Bacillota > Bacilli > Paenibacillales > Paenibacillaceae > Paenibacillus > Paenibacillus kribbensis_B. The sequence continues at coordinate 150,741 of NZ_MCBP01000001.1, read as the reverse complement.
AAACTGGCCAAGGACGCCGGTGTTGAGATTCGTTTGAACACATCTGTTACTAAGGGGTATGCAGAGAAAGAAAATGTGGATGCGTTAATTATAGCAGTCGGCTCCGCTCCACTTGTTCCTCCGATTCCAGGATTGAATGGTGATAACGTAGTCATTGTTAATAACTACTATCTGGAGAAGGATAGGGTCAGCGACAGCGTAGTCGTTTTGGGAGGCGGTCTGGCAGGCTGTGAAGCAGCAATTCACTTTGCCCAGGAAGGTAAGACTGTTCATCTGGTAGAGATGAGAACAGAGTTGGCTCCAGATGCTAATATTAGACATCGTCCAATTATGCTAAAAGAAATCGAAAAGAATAACATTCAAGTTCATTTAGGATTTAAAGGGCTATGTGTTACACAAGAAGGTGTTGTTTGCGCTGATCAAAATGGTGAAGAACATCTTGTTCCAGGTACTTCAGTCATTTGTGCGCTTGGACAACGAGCAAGAAGAAACGTAGTAGATGAGTTAATTGATTGTGCACCTTATGTTTCACAAATCGGAGATTGTGTCAAGGCATCTACGATCACGACTGCAATATATCAAGGATATCATGCAGCGCTTGATATCTAATGATCTGCGACTGACTATCACCACCTGGCCTCGGACACTTCAGGAGGTTTAAGAGAGACACTCGAACATAGCGGTTCAATACCAATCGCACAACTCTGCAAATGGGTATAACATTGCGCAAGAGTTGTGCGATATTTTTTCTTCCATGATCCCAAACAAGTGAGGTGCTTTTTTGTCCTGTGTTAAGCGTTGTCTATCTTTTTGGATATCATTCGTTGATCCGGTTTCTTATGATGTGCAACATAGCTGTGAAGAACCATACCGAGGATAACGACGAACATACCCAGCCATGATAGAAGCGACGGAATTGGGATGGATAAAAAGATCAGTTCCCCCATTAATGCGAACAACACCTCCAGAGATTGTGTTGCTTCAACGGTCGCCAGCTTTTGCATATTTCCGCGAACCTGATCCGTTGCTTTAAAAAATAGAACCGTCGCGATCACTCCTGAAAACACAGCTACCAGAGCAGACTGTATTGTCTGATCCATGCTTGGCATTCCCGCACTGAACACCCCGTACAGCGAAAGCAGTAACCAGAAGGGCAAACTGGCTAAAGTCATCCCTAGCACACGTTGATAGGCATCTAACCGTCCTGCACAAACCTCCATCATTTTGCGATTACCTAGTGGATATGCGAAGGAGGCAATGATGACCGGCAGGAAGCCGAACAAAAAATCTTGTGTAGAAATAGATTGTGCCTGCTTGACTTGCATAAGGAGGATCCCAACTAAAATAATCAGAGACATCATAAGTCCTTGAATGGGGATTTTTCCGCGCACCTTTACTGGACCATTCTCCGTTTGTACAACCTCTGTAAATAACGGGACAAGCAGAGAACCGGAAATAATGGTAATTTGCCAAGTACCCGCAATCAGCCAACCCGGCGAATAAGCCGATGCGAAGCATAATGGAGCATAAAATAAGCCAAATCCAATGAAGCTCCACAACAGCCACGTTCCCGGCCGTTCCTTCATGACGATCCAAAGAGGCTTGAGCTTATGCTGGCTCATAACAATGACGAGTAAAATAGGAACCGTAAATACATACCGCAATGAAGCACTCCAAATCCAGCTCCCGCCAGACAGTTCCATAGACTGATTGAGAACAAATGTAAAAGCAAAAAAGAAAGCAGCCAACACACCTAGCCAAATGGATCGCAACACATTCACCTTATTCTTTAAATATCGTTATACCCATAATAATAATGTTTGATCATTTATTTCAAGACATTCTTCATCGTTGACACGGCAAAAGAGATGCTGTATATTACTGAATGCCGACGTTAATAGTAATTATTACGATTTAAAAATGTGAACATAACAAACAAATAGCAAAGGGAGCATACTGTCAATGAATAAAAAAGCAATACCGGTAACTGTGCTGAGCGGATATTTGGGTGCAGGGAAAACGACGATTTTGAATCATGTGTTAAACAATCGCGACGGAATGAAAGTAGCGGTGATCGTTAATGACATGAGTGAAGTAAATATAGATGCCGAACTGGTAAAAAAAGAAGGAGGCTTGTCCAGAACAGAAGAAAAACTGGTTGAGCTGTCTAATGGCTGTATATGCTGTACATTGCGTGAGGATTTATTGCTGGAGGTTAAGAAGCTGGCCGAACAGGGCGAGTTTGATTATATTTTAATTGAATCGACAGGAATTAGTGAGCCTGTGCCCATCGCTCAAACCTTTACGTACGCCGATGAAGCAACGGGCATTGATTTATCCTCCTTGGCAAAACTGGATTGCATGGTGACTGTGGTCGATGCGAACCGCTTCTGGCATGATTTTGAATCAGGGGAAACACTGCTGGATCGTAGGCAGGCTACTGGAGAAGACGACATGCGTGATGTCTCGGATCTGCTGATTGACCAGATTGAAACGTGTGATGTACTCATTCTGAATAAATGCGATCTGGTTCAGTCTGCCGAGCTGGACAAGCTGGAGGGTGTGCTGCGCAGATTACAGCCTGAAGCCAAAATCATTCGTACTACTAAGGGACAAGTCGCTCCTTCGGACATTTTGAATACGGGGCTTTTTGATTTTGACAAGGCCAGTCAATCCGCTGGCTGGATTCGAGAGCTGGAACTGGATAGCCATACCCCGGAAACGGACGAATATGGTATTCACTCCTTTGTGTATCGCCGCAGAAGACCGTTTCATCCTGCCAGACTGGCTGAATTTATGAGCTATTGGCCGCAGGAGGTCGTGCGCGCCAAAGGCTTGGTCTGGATTGCTACCCCCCAGGATTGGGCAGCGAGTATTAGCCAGGCAGGCCCATCCATTCAGTTTGGACCGGCGGGAAGCTGGCTTGCGGCGTTGTCGGAAGAAGAACGGCAGGAGATCGTCGCAGCCGACCCGGAAGCTCTGGACAATTGGGACGAGCAATGGGGGGATCGCATGAACGAAATTGTCATGATCGGTATCGGAATGGAGCAATCGGATCTGGAAGAGGAACTGGATCAATGTCTGCTGAACGACACGGAGATGAACATGGATTGGTCTGATTTTGAAAATCCTCTGCCGTGGCCAGACGGGCAATAATGATTCGTCTCTGAATTAAACAGGATGTATAGATATAGCGAATAGGTGTTAGCGAATCCATTCAGCAATAAAGTTCATACACTTTTTGGCGGCTGGAGCGATGTTCTTTAAAGAAGCAGCGGCGATACCAATGGAACGTGAATATGGCCCATCCAAAGGTCGAATACAAAGTTCATATGGGTTTTGAACTAAAATCATTTCCGGAAGAATACTTACGCCCAAGCCGTTTTGCACCATAGCCATAATGGCATGATCATCTTCTAATTCATATTTGATTTTCGGAGCAAGCTTGTGCTGTGAAAAAATTCTCCGTACATCTGTATCGCAGCCAGCAGCAGGCATAATGAAGGGGTCATCGAGGAGTTGATCCACACGTATGGTTGATTGCTCCCGAAGCATATGATTAGATGGCAGTATGCACAGCATTCTTTCTTTTTTTAGGGGCAATACTTCCAGTACGTCTAAAGTCGGCAGATTAACGAAGCCAAAATCAGCTTCCCCGCTGGCTATCCAATTCTCAATGTCATGGTAGTTGCCGTCGAGCAGTTTCAGTTCAATAAGTGGGAACTGCTCATTAAATTTTTGGATAATACCGGGCAACCATTGGATGGATACACTGGAGAACGTACCTATCTTTACGGTTCCGGTTTCCAGTCCTTTGATTAGAGCGACCTCTTGATAGAGTCTTTCATTCATTTGTACGATCTCTCTGAAATGCTTCAGCAGACGTTCTCCGTTGCTGGTCAATTTAATGCCTGAACGTCCTCTGATCAGAAGAGTCAAGCCCAATTCATGTTCCAAACCGGAAATGGCATGGCTAATGGCAGACTGTGTAAGATTGAGAAGTTCTCCTGCCTTGGTGAAGCTTCCCGTTTCTACTACGCTAAGAAAGACCTTATATTTAAACAAATTCATGTGTCCTCCTACGATGAATGAAATATATTCATACATAGTATCATATATATTCATTTTTTTTATCTCAGTCTTGTGGTTATAATCGAATTTGAGGATTTTGCAAAATCCTTACTTAAGAAAAAGCTGATAACCATTTAATCTCTGGGAGGTACACCTATGAGTTCCATTGCAAAAACGCCACAGCCCCCGTATTATGCTGCTATCTTTACTTCTGAACGTACTGAAGGAGATGGCGGATACGGAATGATGGGAGACAAAATGGAGAAACTGGCTGCTGAACAACCCGGTTTTCTGGGCATGGAAAGTGTTCGTGACCAAAATGGAGTAGGCATCACCGTTTCCTATTGGGAGTCCCTGGACGCTATAAAACATTGGAAACATAACGAGCTGCACAAGATAGCACAGGAGAAAGGGAAATCCGAGTGGTATAGAACATTTGGTTTAAGAGTGAGCAAGATAGAACGAGATTATTTTTTTACCGTGTAAATAGGTTCGGTAAATAGGTTCAGCGCGCTACAGTAATCATATTCAAAATGATTACTGTAGACATAGATGAAACCATGACAGGCTAAAGGGAACGTCTTCAAAGCCGTAAACGGCTGATCGTACGCTCCCTTTTGGTTCTCCATACTTATATTGTTATGTCCTATACGTATACGCTCAGGATCTAGATGAATTTACCGGCTGCATTTCCTGGATAGCTTCCTTCAAGTTGTGTGAGCACAGCTCATACAGCTGCTTCCTTTGCTGTTCACTGGAATTCGTAGCCAGCTTTTGCAACTCGGTTGTACATTGCTGCAGCAGCGTCAGCACAGCTTGGTTAGAGTCCTGTGCCTTGGACATCTGTACGTTATCGCTGTATTGGTCAATGTACAGCTCCCCTTGCTGGTCCACCTGCGCGAAAAATACGTCTTTGACCGTCAGACTTTTTTCTTTCAGCTTTGCATCCAGCCATTGTTGCGTAATTCCCATGTAGGCCATTTGCTGCTCCATGACTTGTCCATCCATAATAATGGCTGTTGGTTCCTTCTCCGGCAGCTGCAGCATATTGAGATCCTTAAGGGTTACCGGCTGCTTGTCTTTGGTCAGCAGCACGTTGATCTCACCGCTGGTCTCCATAATCGCAAATTCCACGTCAGACACCTTGAATGCATTTTTACTCCGCAGCTGCTCCATGAGCTCATCTAGTGTAAGCCGTTCCTTTCTCATATTATCCTCTAAAATTTTGCCGTCTTTGACCAGAGTAGTGGTCTTTCCATCGGTAAAATCTCTGATTTTCTTGCTTTTAATTTGCAATATTTCAATGACAAATGTTGTGAGGACCCAAACTGCCAAGGCTATAAAGCCTAAGTACCAAGTGTGTTCTCGCTCCATAGGAATGGTAGCGGCCAGATTCCCTATCGTGATTCCGGTTATATATTCGAACACGGAAAGCTGGGATACCTGACGTTTTCCGAGAATTTTGGCAATTAAAAATAATACAGCGACAGCCATTAATGTGCGTGTAACAACCTCGGCCCAATCCTGCATTTGCTCCACCTCATTTCATTTCGTTTTGCCGCAAGTGCGCTAATATTCCAAGCATGTCCGCAGCAGGGTCTGTTTAAACGCGAGCACTTTAATTTTAGATAAACCGTTTAAAGCATATTAAAATTTTCTATCGTTGCATTGTCGATATCTATTAGCCGAGCGATTGACGGAAAGGGGGGAGCAGGATACATTATAAATATAATTCTTATTTAATTCATCGGGATTATAAACATTAGCTCACGGAGGTATGTATATGTCGTCCAAACCTAAAGTTGTTCTGTGGAGTAAAACCGGCTGTCATTTTTGTGGAGAGATCAAATCGTACCTGGAATCCCAAAATCAGCCGTATGAAAATATTCAAGTGGACGGAAATGATGTGCTGCGTGACGTGCTGGAGACTAAATACGGTATTCGTTATGTCCCTGTCGTAGAAGTGGGTGGGGATAACAAATATGAAGCTCTACTTAACCCGGATCTGGAAGAGTTGGCTAAAGTGCTGGAAAGTTACAATCAAGCGGTATAAGCCGAAGGATAACCATTATGTTCAAGAGAGGTGGAAGAGTCATGGCTAAGAATAGACAAATTAAATTTGGCGCCATTATTCACGGTGTTGGGGGAAGCATGACGACTTGGCGTCACCCCGAAGTGCCTGCGGACGCGAGTGTTAATTTTGAATTTTATAAAACACAGGCGCAAAAGGCAGAGGAAGGCAAGTTTGATCTTGTATTTATCGCAGATGGCCTGTTTATTAACGAAAAATCCATTCCCCACTTTCTGAACCGTTTCGAACCCATTACGATTTTGTCCGCTTTGGCCGGGGTGACGAAGCATATCGGACTGGTCGGTACACTGTCGACTTCCTATAGCGAACCGTTCACGGTTGCACGCCAGTTTTCTTCCATTGATCATATCAGTGGCGGTCGTGCAGGCTGGAATGTGGTGACTTCCCCGCTGGAAGGCTCTGCTCTGAACTTTAACAAGGGCGAGCATCCGTCGCATCCGCAGCGCTATAAGATTGCCGATGAATATTTACAGGTAACCAAAGGGCTGTGGGATTCATGGGAAGAGGATGCGTTCATTCGTGATAAGGAAACCGGCGTATTCTTTGACCCAGAAAAGCTGCATACACTGAATCATAAAGGCGAGTTCTTCTCTGTGCAGGGCCCATTGAATATTGGGCGTTCCAAGCAGGGACAGCCGGTTATTTTCCAGGCAGGTTCCTCGGAGGATGGTAAAAACCTGGCTGCGAAGGAAGCGGACGCTGTGTTTACGGGCCATGAAACATTGGAGGAAGCGCAGCAGTTTTATCGTGATGTGAAGGAACGGGCGGTCCGCTATGGCAGATCGGAAGAGGATATCGTCATTTTACCGGGCATTTCGCCGATTATCGGCAGCACGACGGAAGAAGCGGAACGGAAGTATGAGGAGATCACCAATCTGGTGACGATTGAGGCCGCGTTAAAATATTTGGGACGCTACTTCGATCATCATGATTTCTCACAATATCCGCTGGATGAGCCATTCCCTGAGCTTGATGATATTGGCAGCAATGCGTTCCGCAGCGGTACAGATAAAATCAAGCGGACTGCCAAAGAGCAAAATCTGACTCTGCGCGAGGTTGCATTGCGTTCAGCAACACCGAGAACCGCTTTTATCGGGACCGCTGAGCAGGTGGCGGATCGGGTGCAGGAGTGGTTTGAAAGAAAAGGAGCAGACGGATTTATTATCGGTTCTGATGTGCCATCGGGTCTGCATGACTTTGTAAATCTGGTTGTGCCTATTTTGCAGGAGCGTGGCATTTACCGTCAGGATTATGAATTTAGCACACTCCGTGAAAACCTGGGTGTACCCATTCCGGAAAATCGCTACACAGCAGCCAGATCCAAAGTGAAAGTAGACGCGTAACAGAAGGAGGTAGAAATATGTCCAAGGTTGTCATCCTGTCAGGTAGTCCGTCAACACAATCCCGTCTATACGGCTTGATTAACTATACGACCGAGCAATTGCAGCAGGCCGGATCGGAGGTCACATTGCTGAATGTGGCCGACTTGCCAGCCGAGGACCTGGTGAAGGCCAACTTTAACAGTCCCGCTGTTACTGAAGCACTTGCGCTGATTGCAGCAGCAGATGCCATCATCGTGGCTTCTCCCGTATACAAAGCTGCCTATTCCGGCCTGTTGAAGATATTTTTGGATTTGGTTCCACAGGAGGGACTGAGAGGCAAACCTGTACTTCCTTTATTTATCGGTGGCACGCTGGCTCACCTGCTGGTCATAGACTATGCCTTGAAGCCAGTTCTCAACGCGCTGGGCGGAAGACATATTCTTGGCGGTGTGTATGCGTTGGATCAGTGGGTTGAACGGCTGCCGGATGAAGCATACGGGTTGTCCGAAGAATTGGTTGCACGGTTGGACCGTTCTGTGAAAGAGCTGAATGAGCTATTAAAGTGATAGATATTTTCAATATTTCCATTGACAGGTCGTTCAGTGAGTTTTATGATACAAAAAACCGAGTTAACATATTGGATAAATGTATATAAACTCACTGGGGGACTTGCGTATGAATATCGAGAATATGGAAGCCTTTGTATACGTGAATCATTATGGCAGTTTTAACAAGGCGGCAGAAGCGTTGTTCTTGTCACAGCCCTCTGTCACAGCACGGATTCAGACGCTGGAGCGCGAGTTGGAATGCAAGCTGTTCGACCGCCAAAGCAAGCAAACTGTTCTGACGGAGGATGGACGAAAGTTTCTTCCTTACGCAGAGCAGATGCTTCAGGTGCTGCAAAAAGGAAAGCAAAAGCTCCAACAGCGCAAGAAAGCTCCTCAGCAAATTCGAATCGGCTGCACAATATCGGTGTCGAACTATATCATTCCTGAAATTTTAAAGCAGCTCCGCGCCCGCTATCCGGAGGTTAACTACAAAATTGTGACGGCTACAACGGATCAACTGGTACATAAGCTGTTGAACCGTGAGGTAGACATTAGTTTTGTCCGTAAAGTAATGCACCCATCCATTCGTACGCTTGCTTTTTATGAAGATCCTATTTCTCTGTATGTATACGAGGGTCATCCGTTTATGAAGACGGGCAAGGCCAGCATTCAGGATATTCAACATGAAACACTGGTGTTTTTTGAATGCGGATCTTTAGATTGGATGAGAATTCATCGAGCTTTTGAATCACTGGAACAGCCGCCGGATATTGCGTTTCAGGTAGATAATGTGGTCACGGCCAAAAAGCTGGTATTGGAAGAAGCGGGCATTGCCTTTTTGCCGGATGTCTGTGTAAGTCGTGAAGTGAAGGATAAGAAATTGTTCCGCATTCATGTGCCTGAGGTGGCTAGTGTATCTATGCAGATTAGCATTGTGGCAACCAAAGAAGACTGTGCAGTGACATCGGATTTTGCAGATGCGTTGACAGATGGCTTCCGCGAGGCTGTTATGTTATAGAAAAGTTCTATTACTTGGTGGATTGACGTATATGATTCCAGGTGTTAAATTAGTCACATCTTAAAACCAATTAAACTTATAGGAATTATTGACTACTAAATGTTATAGCTAGCATGTATGTCGCAAACTGCTGATATACAAAGAGACGAGGGGGATTCATATGAAGAAGTGGTTTGCATTATTGTCTGTTGTGGCGATGATCCTGGTGATAGCAGGCTGCGGCTCCTCAGATAACGCGTCTAGCGCGTCAGGTTCAAATGGAGACGTGAAGAAAATTATCGTAGGCACAGGTACTCAATTCAAAAATGTATGCTTTATTGACGAAAACGGAAATCTAACAGGCTTTGATGTGGAACTGATCAAGGAACTGGACAAGCGCCTGCCTCAATACGAATTTGAATTCAAAACAATGGACTTCGGCAATCTGCTGCTGAGTCTGGATGCCGGTAAAATCGACATGGTATCTCACCAAATGGAAAAGAACCCGGAGCGCGAAGCCAAATATCTGTTCAACAAAAATCCGTATAGTATTTTCCTGAACAGAGTTGCCGTAGCAAAGGATAACAATACGGTCCATTCGATTGATGATCTGAAAGGGAAAAAGGTACTTACCAGCCCAACCAGTAATGCGGCCTATGTGCTAAAGGAGTACAACAAAACTCACGGGGACGCCTTGAACATCGTGTATACGAGCGGTGCAGCCAATGATACGGTACAACAAATTACGAGCGGCCGTATCGATGCTACCATTACGACAGATTTTGCAAACCGTTTTAACACGGATGAAAAAGGAGAAGTAGCTCTGAAAACCGTCGGTGATCCTTTGACTCAATCGGATGTATTGTATGTACTGAACAAAAATGAGCAGGGTCTGGCGGACGACCTGGATAAAGCGATCCAGGAAGTAAAGGATGACGGCACGCTGTCAAAGCTGAGCGTTAAGTGGCTCGGAGAGGACTTTACCAAGTCTCTGGAGGATGTGAAAAAGGAAGGCAGCAACAAGAAATAAGGATAGGTTTGAATGTTCAGCGGTCAGGGTACTCCGTGTATTCTGACCGCTGATGTATAGGAAGGAGGCAGGTATATGAGCAGAGAGTTCAATATTGACTATGTTTTTAGCTTTATCCCGAAAATGCTGTCTTATTTGCACATCACGTTGTTTATTGTGGCAAGCTCGCTAGTATTGGGGCTGATGATCGGTCTGTTGGTTGCGCTGCCTCGCATGTATAACATTCCTTTTCTCAAACGTGTTTCTCAGGTGTATGTTTCCTTTTTTCGCGGAACTCCTATTTTAATCCAGCTGTTTCTGGTGTATTACGGCTTGCCGGAGCTGCTGAAGCTGGTAGATATCAATTCCTCCAGATGGGATGTGCTGTGGTTTGCCATAGCGACCTATGCGCTTAACAGCGGGGCATTTATTTCGGAGATTATCCGGTCCGGTGTGGAAGCTGTAGACCGCGGACAAATCGAGGCAGCACAGTCGGTCGGCATGACCGGATATCAGACCTTTACACGCATTATTTTGCCGCAAGCGCTGGCTGTTGTGGTTCCGGTATTTTCCAATTTGGTCATTGGTAATCTGAAGGATACTTCGCTGGCGTTTACCATCGGAGCGATGGAGATGACAGGTAAATCACAGACATTAGGCTCGGCCACCCAGCATTTTGTTGAAACCTATATTGCACTGTCTTTGATCTATTTGGCGATCAGCCTGATTTTACAAAAATTGTTCAAAGTGCTGGAAAATGTGCTTCTCCGACATGAACACCGGGATACCGTCCGGAAAGAGCCGGAACAACGAAAAGGTTTTGTGGTGCGGTACCTGAGGAGTCCACGTCTTAGCAAAGGAGGCAAAGGCATATGAGCCTGGATTTTGGATTTATGTATACCGCCTTTTTAGGGTTGTTCTCCGCGTTGCCCAACACGTTAATCATTACGGTAATTTCCGTGCTGGCAGGGCTGGTCATCGGTATAATTACGGCGCTGGCCCGTATTTATAAGGTGCCTGTGTTGTCCCAGATTTCGCACGGTTACGTTACCTTTATCCGGGGTACACCGATGCTGATGCATTTGCTGCTTATTTATTTCAGCTTGCCTTTGTTGATTGATGCGGGAGCGAAGCATTTCGGCTGGTCGTTTCATTCCAAAGACGTTCCCTATATGGTATTTGCTCTCATTTCGTTTTCCATTACCAGCGGTGCGTATATGTCAGAGGTCGTCCGTTCCGGTATTCAATCGGTGAATCGGGGGCAGATCGAGGCCGCTTATGCGGTCGGCATGACGACGTGGCAAGTGCTGAGACGAATCGTATTCCCGCAGGCGTTTGTGGTGAGCTTGCCGAACCTGACGAATTCCGTAATTGGGATGCTACATGGCTCCACCTTGGCTTTCACGGTATCGGTAACAGAAATCCAGGCACAGGCTGAAATTCTGGCATCTACCAACTGGAAATATTTAGAAGTATATATTGCGGCCGCTCTGCTCTTCTGGGGGTTGACGGTGCTGATTGAGCGAATATCCGGCTTGGTGGAGAAAAAAATCAATGTGTTTCATGGAGGGAGAGCATCATGATCCGTCTGCAAAATATAACGAAATCGTTCGGTAAACATGAGGTGCTCAAAGGCATTGATTTGGCCGTAAACAAAGGCGAGGTCGTCGTTATTCTGGGCCCGAGCGGTTCTGGGAAAACGACCTTGCTGCGCTGCATCAATTATCTGGAAAAGCCGAATGACGGAGAAGTCAGCATCGGTGATTTTACGGTGAACTGCAAGCGTCCTGCGAAAAAGGATGTTCTGGCTTTACGGCAAAAGACGGCCATGGTCTTTCAGCAATACAATTTGTTCAAGCACAAAACGGCGCTGGAAAACGTCATGGAGGGGCTTGTCGTGGTCCGCAAGGTGAAGCCGGAGGAAGCGAAAAAGATCAGTACCGAAGTGCTGGAGAAGGTCGGTCTGGGCGAGAAGCTGAATCATTATCCGAGCCAGCTGTCCGGTGGGCAGCAGCAGCGTGTCGGTATTGCGCGTGCTTTGGCGTTGAATCCGGAAGTCATTTTGTTCGATGAGCCGACCTCGGCGCTGGACCCTGAACTGGTGGGCGAGGTGCTGTCGGTGATTCGCAAGATCGCGAAGGAAGGTATTACGATGATTGTTGTCACGCATGAAATGGGCTTTGCACGAGATGTTTCCAATCATGTCGTATTTATGGATGGCGGTCATATCATCGAGGAAGGCACACCGGACGATATTTTTAATCACCCCAAAGAAGAACGGACCAAGCAATTCCTGAAACGGATTACACCAGAATATAATTATTCGATATAGACGGGAGAGGGAGACATGAGTATTAAAATCGGAGTACTGGATCAAAGCCCTATAGGCGAGGGAGAAACAGCAGCACAGGCGCTTCGCAACACAATTAAACTGGCACAGCGTGTAGAGGAATTGGGATTTTCACGCTTTTGGGTATCTGAGCATCACGATTCCGAGCAGGTTGCGGGCTCTTCACCGGAGGTACTCATTTCCCATTTGCTGGCACGTACCGAGCATATTAAAATCGGCTCTGGCGGGGTGATGCTTCAGCATTACAGCCCGTATAAAGTGGCCGAAAACTTCAATGTGCTGGCATCTCTTGCGCCGGGTCGTGTAGATTTGGGCATTGGCCGTGCACCGGGTGGGTTACCAAAGTCGACGCAGGCGTTACAGCGTAACGTACATGGTGCGCCTTCTCTGGAAGAAAAAATTGATGAAGTGAGTCGTTATATTCATAATATCCCGTCAGAGGAAGGGCCGCTAGTCGGACTACAGGCGAATCCGATTCCGGAAACACCAGCAGAAATTTACGTTTTGGGTACAAGCGCAGACAGCGCTGGCATTGCTGCACGTTTGGGGTTGCCTTATGTTTTCTCGCAATTTATCAATAGCAGTGAGCAGGCCGCATTGGATGCTTTCCGCACGTATCGGGAGTCATTCGATTATCGTCTTGGACGAGAACCGAAGGTTCTTTTTGCACTGTCCGTCATTGTAGCTGACACCTCCGAGGAGGCTGCGGCCTTGGCTGGTGAGCACAAGCTGTACAAGATTCTTCTGGCCAGTGGAAAAACGGCGACGGTGGGAACGCTGGAAAGTGCAGAGGAGTTCGGCAAGCAATCGGGTGAAGAGTATACGATTGAGGTTACGGAAGCGCAAATTAACAAAGGCAATAAAGACGAAATCTATGCGACGTTGACGGAAATTCAAGCGAAATATCAGGCTGATGAGCTGATCGTAACGACGGGAATACGTGATATTGAAAAGCGCGTGCGTTCGTTCGAGCTGCTGCATGAAGCTTTTGCCGGATCGCTTGTACAATCCTAGCTGCTATTGGCTTGAAAAAGTTGTAACCATTCTGGATTCACGAAGGAGGGATAGGAATGAGTGGAGCAACCGGGACCAAGGAGCAGGCTTTGGAGCAGAAGCTGGTGGATATTCGTCGCCATCTTCATCAAAATCCCGAGCTGTCAAATGAGGAAGTTGAAACGACCGCCTATATCCGCCGTCTGCTGGAAGAACAGAACATAACCATTCTGGATGTGCCATTGCGCACCGGACTGGTGGCAGAAATCGGCGGGCAGCAGGAGGGACCACTTGTGGCGCTTCGAGCGGACATTGATGCGCTGCCGATTCAGGAGGAGACGGGATTGGCTTATGCCTCGGTACATCCAGGCAAGATGCATGCTTGCGGGCATGATTTTCATACGGCTTCCCTCTTCGGGGCTGCTGTATTGTTAAAACAGCGGGAGCCAGAGCTGAAAGGTACGGTTCGGCTGGTGTTTCAGCCAGCAGAGGAAAAAGCCAAGGGCGCAGCCCAGGTGCTGGACAGCGGTGCACTGACAGGCGTGCAGGCCATATTCGGCCTGCATAATAAGCCGGACTTGCCCGTAGGCACGGTCGGTATCAAGGAAGGTCCGCTAATGGCAGCGGCGGATGGCTTTTACATTGAGGTGGAGGGGCTGAGTACGCATGCAGCCGTGCCGCATGCAGGGATTGATCCGATTGTGGTTTCATCACATATCATTACGGCCCTGCAATCCATTGTGAGCCGAAGCGTCAACCCGCTGGACAGCGCAGTGATCAGTGTCACGAAGCTGCACAGCGGCAACGCCTGGAACATCATTCCGGACCGTGCCCATCTGGACGGCACGATCCGGACGTTCGACGAGAACGTGCGTGCGCAGGTGGCTGAACGCTTCGAACAGGTTGTCAAAGGCGTGGCCGATGCTTTTTCCACGAAAGCGACCATCCGCTGGATCGAAGGCCCGCCACCTGTGCTGAATGACGGGCAGCTGGCTGTCATTGCGGAGCAGGCAGCCTGCGCTGCCGGTCTGGAGGTTGTTCGCCCCGTGCCGTCTTCGGCGAGTGAAGATTTTGGGCTTTATCAGAAGAGTATCCCCGGTGTGTTCGTTTTTGTCGGCACTTCGGGCAGCCAGGAATGGCATCATCCGGCTTTTGACCTGGACGAACGCGCGCTGCCGGGAACGGCGAAGCTGCTGGCATCACTGGCAGAATCGGCATTGGTATCCATAGAGTAGGGAGGAGAGTCTACTCCTTCGATATTTGTCCCCTCTTTGCAAAGAGGGGTTTTTTTAATTGACGATTTGTTATTCCAGTGATACTATAAAAATGTTATTTTATTCAAATTGAGAGTGGGTGAAATAGTATACGAAAATAATAGGTTTGTTATTCCCAAGTATGATTATCAAAAAATTACAGGTTATGGAGGTTGAAGAAATGCCGAAGAAAAAAGGAATGATGATGGCTTCTTTTTCATTGGTAGTGGCAGCTTCTTTACTGGTTGGCGGGGCTAATATAGGTTCAGCGGCCCCTGATTTGGAAAGCGCTTCCGATGTTGAGTCCACGAGCATTAGCTTGGCCGCTGCCGATATACCTGCAAAATTTAAGCCATCGGTAGAATGGGTTTGGAAGAATAGAATCGTTAAAGAAGGCTCAACCAACCGTAAAAATTTGATTTTTGATCAGATTTATGCGGGAAAAGGGACGTTAAATTATGTTGTCCGCTGGCAATCTCCCAAAAATATCACTCTTCAGCAGCGCAAAGATATGGCTTCCATGCTGAGCCGCCAGGTCAATAATTGGAACAAGCAGCTGAAAGGGTATGATGGCTGGCCTTATAACAATATTACTGTCAAAATCGTAGGCTGGGCTGTTGCGAATCCGTCACAAATTCTTAACAAACAATCTAATGAAATCGTTTACACGGATACCATTATAGATGATTTAAGCAAATCAAATCCAAGCATTCCTGCTAAACTCCCGGTTGCGCCTGACGCACTGTCCCGATTTGAACATTTTAATGATCCCAACTATGCTTATCCCGGCGGATTGAACAAGCGGTTTGATATGTATCTGTGGGGAACAGCTAATTTCGGCGGTGGGGCCGGTGGTGACTGGGGACAACGCATGTCTGATGATTATATCCTGAGCACCCTGAACGCTGATGAAATTCAGATTACAGAGCATGAAATGGGTCATGGATTTGGCCTCCCAGATTTCTATGAAGAGAACGAGCGTCCACCCGGTGGATTCCCGACACCTACAATTATGTGGGCAGGAAATTCTCCTAAAATAACAGAATGGGATACCTGGATGTTGCGCTATACCTGGAGCCAGGTCAAGAAGGATACTTCTCGTTTTCCTTCCCGATAAAAGATACGTAGAATAGCGCAAAAAGCTTATAAATAGGACCGTTTCTTCCAAAATCAAATTCTGTGATGGAATTGATTGTAGTGAAGGAACGGTTTTTTATTTCATAAAACACCTGTTTTTTGCACAAGAAGCGATGATAGTGTTCCAATATACGATCAAAATACCTAATTTAAATCATTAAGGAAAATATTGACGATGCAATTATCCAGTGATAATATAGTTTGTGATTATTTACAAAAAACGACAAGGAGGATTGATAGATTATCGTTGATCTTATAGATCAATACATAAATACGCAAAAGAGGTGATAGAGTTAATTGTTTCAGGCAATCTACCGTATTCATTCAAATAAATATGGAGGTCTATGCATGTTGAACAGAAAAGGAATGATGATGGCTTCTTTTTCAGTCGTGATCGCCAGTTCATTACTGATGGGAAATGCTACGATGCTGTCCGCAGCTTCTGCTGAAAACGGGAGTGTCGTGGCTGCAGCAACGGGTGATTCGACACTGGCTGATATGCCGGCTTATCTCAAATCATCAGTGGAGTGGGTTTGGAAGAATAGAATGCTGACCGAAGGATCGACGTCTCGTAACAACACGATTTTTGATCAAATTGATGCGGGAAAAGGGACTCTTAATTATGTTATACGCTGGCAATCTTCTAAGCCGGTTACGCTGCAACAGCGCCAGGATATTGCTAGAATGCTAGGTCGGCAGATGAACCATTGGACAGAGCATCTTCAGGGATATGATGGCTGGCCCTACAAGGAGATTAAAGTAAAAGTGGTAGGCTGGGCTGTTGCCGATCCTTCGCTGCTGCTGGACAAGCAGCCTGACGAGGTCGTTTATACGGAAACGACTAGAGATGAGCTAGCTTCCGAAAAGCCGGAAATTCCCGCCGTACTCCCGGTTGCGCCTGCAGACTTGTCCAGATATGAGCACTATTGGGACCCGTACTATTCGTATCCGGGTGGATATGATAAACGCTTTGATATGTATTTGTGGGTAACTGAAAATTTTGTAGGAGGAACCGGTCAGGATTGGGGCCAACGTGTGAATGATGATTATCTTTTTAGCACATTGAACGCGGATGAGATCGAAATCACGGAACATGAGATTGGACATGGCTTTGGCTTAACTGATTTTTATGAAGAGCACGAGCGTCCACCGGGTGGCTTCCCAACCAATACCATTATGTGGGCAGGTGATTCCGACCATATCACAGACTGGGATATCTGGATGCTGCGTTATACCTGGAGTCAGCTCAAAAAAGATACTTCCCGTTTCCCTAATACGACTAGAGGGGATGAGGGGCCCATCGATACATCACCTGACGAAAACGTTAACATTGCGCGAGCTGCCAAGGCCAGCACATCCTATACTTCGCCTTGGGAAAATGTGAGCGCACTCAATGATGGCTTTGATCCCACCAGTTCCAATGACAGAAGTCATGCCGTGTACGGAAACTGGCCTGAAACGGGAACACAATGGGTTCAATATGATTTTGACCAAGAGCAGACGGTATCCCAAACCGATGTATATTGGTTCAAAGACGGGGGCGGCATTGATGTTCCCAAGTCTTACAAGATTAAGTACTGGAACGGTCAAGGCTGGTCCAATGTCAAGCAGGCCAAAGGATTGGGAACAGCGGCGGATCAATATAATACGACCACTTTTACGCCTGTAAAAACAACGAAATTAAGAATTGAAATGGTATCCAAAGGAACGGCATCCACAGGGATTTTAGAGTGGAAAGTAGCGGCTAATCAAGGAGCAGCTAATCAATAAATCATATTTTGAAAATGATATGGAGGGAAACGAATGTTGAAGAAAAAAGGAATGATGGCGGCTTCATTTTCTGTGGTGATTGCCAGCTCCTTACTGATGGGAAATGCTAGCTTTGTATCTGCGGATGCGCATATGAATGAGAGTGCCGTGGTTGCGGCAACGGGTGATTCGACATTGGCTGATATGCCAGCTTATCTCAAATCATCGGTGGAGTGGGTTTGGAAGAATAGAATGCTGACCGAAGGCTCGACTAACCGTAAAAATTTGATTTTTGATCAAATTTTTGCGGGAAAAGGAACGCTAAACTATGTAGTGCGTTGGCAATCTTCCAAGCCCGTTACACTGAAGCAACGCCAGGATATTGCTAGAATGCTAGATCGCCAGATGAACCATTGGACAGAGCATCTCCAGGGATATGATGGCTGGCCCTATAAGAATATTAAAGTAAAAGTGGTAGGCTGGGCTGTTGCCGATCCTTCACTGCTGCTGGACAAGCAGCCTGACGAGGTCATTTATACGGATACCATTACAGATGTGTTAGCTTCCGAACAACCGGGAATTCCTGCTGCACTTCCCGTTGCGCCTAATGAAATATCCCGATTTGAGCATTTTTCGGACCCGAACTATTCGTATCCGGGTGGATTGGATAAACGTTTTGATATGTATCTTTGGGCTACAGAAAATTTCGGTGGGGGAGCCGGCGGTGACTGGGGACAACGTATGAATGATGAATACGTTCTGAGCACGGTGAACGCTGATGAGATTCAGATTACCGAACATGAGATTGGACATGGTTTTGGCTTAAACGATTTTTATCAAGAACACGAGCGTCCACCAGGTGGCTTTCCAACCAACACCATTATGTGGGCCGGCAATTCCAATCATATCACCGACTGGGATATCTGGATGCTGCGTTATACCTGGAGTCAGCTCAAAAAAGATACTTCCCGTTTCCCAAGCGTGGCTAACGGCGACGAGGGTCCCATCGATACATCACCTGACGAAAACGTGAACATTGCGCGAGCTGCAAAAGTCAGTACTTCCTATACTTCGCCTTGGGAAAATGTGAGCGCACTCAATGATGGCTTTGATCCCACCAGCTCCAATGACAGAAGTCACGCCGTGTACGGAAACTGGCCTGAAACGGGAACGCAGTGGGTTCAATATGATTTTGATCAAGAATATACAGTATCCCAATCCGATGTATATTGGTTCAAAGACGGGGGTGGCATTGATGTTCCCAAATCTTACAAGATCAAGTACTGGAACGGTCGAGGCTGGTCCAATGTCAAACAGGCCAAAGGATTGGGCACTACGGCGGATCAATATAATACGACCGCCTTTACACCTGTAAAAACAACGAAATTAAGAATTGAAATGGTATCCCAAGGCTCGGCATCCACAGGGATTTTAGAGTGGAAAGTCGCAGCGAACTAGCTTTAAGCATCACATTACTATTTCAAAGGGTTGTCTCTTGCAATATGCAGAAGACAACCTTTTTTAATTCATAGCTGTACAGTTGGAGTCTGATGATATCAGGCTTTTTTTGTATCTTGATTATGTGGTCTGCATCGTTCATATTTGTATGCATGGATTACTGAGAATGAACGTGTGTACGATAATATGTATAATGAACGTTAGACATGAAAGAAAAGAGGACAGAGAGCGATGAGTCACGACGTGGATGCTCCTTATGATGTACATGTAGCATATGGACCGGTGTTTGAGCTGCTCAGTAGCCTGCACACCTTTATTTGCCGCAAGGCTTACAAGAAGACTGATTTATCATCCGCATGGGCGGAGCAGGTGCGAGGAACGCTGTCTCCAGGCTTGTCCGGATTGCTGGAGTCCATGGAAATCAATGCAGATTGGAAAGTCATTTATGGACTGGTCTGCATGCTTGCAGATCAAGGCGATATTGCTGAGGTTGTAGATCGTTTGGAGAGCCAGACTGCACAGGAATTGCATGATCAGGCATCAGCCTATGGTATCCCGCTGCCTGACGATATGGAGAAGCTTCGCAGACTTGCTTTGCGGCTGCTATCCGGCTGGTATGAGGAATATTTTTGCCATGTGGATACGAAGATTTTAAGCGGGCTGGAGCAGGAAGCCGAACAGAGAAATAAGGAGAAGGATGTATATAGCTCTATGGAATGGGTGGATCGTACAACCAGTGGCTTCCGATTTGAGCCTTCCGAGGGACTAACGCGAGTGTTGCTGGTGCCACAATACCATTTTCAACCCATTAATATCATTTATCGGTTTGGATCGCTCCTGCTGTGTCATTATGCGGCGGGGATTTACGTTCAAGAGGAAGACTTCTTATCTCCACAGGAATACCGGATGATTCGAAGCCTGGGGGAGAAGAGCAGGCTCAAGATTTTAAAATATTTGTACCAAAGCCAGTCTCCACGAACCTTTATCGAGATTGTCCGTCATCTCAAGCTGTCCAAGGGAATCACACATGACCATATATTCAAGCTCCGTGCCGCTGGTTTCATCCATGCTCATTTTGATGGCGAAACATTGCTTGGTTACAGCGCGAGGCTTTCGGCCGTGGATGAAATGCATGGGAGTATCCTTGGCTATATGGAGCGCAATTAGGCTGCACACACAGCTTGGACTTTAACACTTTAAACAAATAGACGCAGGTCATTTGGAATCCAGATGAGTTGACGTCTATTTTTTTACATAAAAAATAGAGTTCTCTCTTTACAGAACCGGAATAGATTCCTATAATGAGATTTATCTTATTAATCACAACTTGTTCTATCGGAATTTACTAAATTAACTCGGGGGGATTATTTTGAAAAAGGGAATTATTCTACTTAGCAGTCTACTTCTGGCAAGCTCTGCTTTATTAGCTGCTTGCTCCAGCGGGGGATCGGATAGCGCTAGCCATGCTAATACGCAGAATAATGAGAACACGCAGCAGGCTGCTACAGCACAACCTTTAACAAGTCTGGTAAAGGCCTCTGATCTGTCCAAGTTGCCGGAAGTATCCCAAAAAAGAGACGACACGATTATTGTCGGTCTGACCGACCCGGCAGGCGTGTTCACGCCGTATTTTAACCAGAGCGGTTATGACGGCAATGTCATCTCGCAGTTGTGGACTCCGCTGGTTACGGTAGACGAGAAGGGGCTTCCACTGCCCAATCTGGCAAAGAGCTGGGATATTTCCAAGGATAATCTGACGTATACATTCCATTTGGTTCCAGGTACCAAATTCAGCGATGGCTCCCCTTTGACAGCAGAGGATGTCGCTTTTACCTGGACGTTGATCTATGACAAAGCCTATCCTGGCGACAGCCAAATCCGAAAGCTGAACATTAAAGGCGGCAAAGCCTATACGGAAGGCAAGGCAAAACAAATCGACGGGATCAAGGTGATTGATCCGCAGACCATTTCTGCGACGCTGGAAAAGCCAAACGCGTTGGCTCTGTCCATTCTCGGTGACAATGTACTGTCCAAGGCTTACTACGGCAAGGATTACAAGTTCGGACAGCTGGATTATTTTAAAAATCTGCATGGCAGTCCTCTGGGTAACGGAGCTTATAAGCTGGAAAAGTTCGTACCAGGACAAGAGGTTCGTCTGGAGGCCAATAACTACTTCTTCAAAGGCAAGCCGAAAACGCAGCACTTCATTTATAAGACAGCCGAGGGTGATGCTTGGCAGTTCATTGAAACAGGCGATACCGATTTTGCTTCCTTCACCGCAACACAGGAAAATATCGACAAGCTGAAAGGGCTTGGCTTTTTGAACATTTTGCCCTACACCCCGAGCACCTATGGATATTTGCAGGTCAACCTGGAAAATGAAAAGCTGAAGGATAAAAGGGTTCGTCAAGCGTTGACCTATGGACTGGATCGTAAAAGCATTTATGTCGATGCAGCTCAGGGAGCAGGGGCGGTCGCCAACATTCCAGCTTCTCCTATATTCTGGTCCTACACAACGGACGGAATCAACCCGTACAACTACGACCAGGAAAAAGCAAAAAAGCTGCTGGATGAAGCGGGCTGGGCAGAAGGTAGTGACGGTATCCGTGAGAAAAACGGCGAAAAGCTGACCATTCATCTGCTGACCTCCAAGCGTCCGGAGACAGACACCTTTATTGCGCTTGCGGCGGAGAATTACAAGGCGATTGGTGTGGATTTGCAGCCGGAAATTTTTGCAGATTTTAACGCCATGGTCGCCAAAGTGGAAGGGAAGGATTATGATCTGGCCGCCTTCTCGACAGGCATGCTGACAGATCCATCTGATGGAATCGAGCAATTCGTCAATGGAGAAATCAAGGGATATGACAATCCAAAGGTCAAAGAGTTATACGAAAAAGGCTTGTCTACGACGAATATTGAAGAACGCAAGAAAGTATATAAAGAATTATATGTGCTGTTAAATGATGAACTGCCTGTCATTTTCACCAACTACAAGAAGACGGTATATGCCTACAACGGTCGGATGGAGCATGTAAAGGTCAGTCCGTTCATTGGCTTGGCTGGTAATCTGTTCGAATGGTCTCTTAAATAAGGTAGGCATGCGGGCCCCTTGTGAAGAACCCCAGGTTCGGATCAAGGGGCTTCCCAAATGGGGATTGTGATCGAGCAGCCTGACCCTGAATTGAAAGGAGTCTGTCATGAGCTCGTTTTTAACGAAAAGACTGACGTACATGATTATTATTTTGCTGGCCGCTTCGATGATGATTTTTTTCCTGTACGCCATGACACCGGGAGATTTCATTAGTGGCAATCTGAAGCTGTCGCCGGAGAGAAAGGCGGAGCTGAGAGAAATCTACGGCCTGAACAAGCCTATTCTTGAACGTTATGGTAACTGGCTGGGAAATGCGCTGCATGGCAATTTCGGCTATTCGCTTGCCCAGCAGAAACCCGTGCTGACTCTGTTTAATGAGTATATCTGGAACTCGTTCTTGTTGGCCATTGTATCGACCTTCCTGACCTGGTTGATTGCGGTCATTATGGGTGTGATTGCTGCATACAAGCAATATTCCTGGTTCGATACGTTGGTCATGGTACTGATTTTCGCCGCGATGTCCGTTCCATCTTTTTTTATCGGGCTGTATCTGATCAAAATTGCGGCGGTCGATCTAAAGTGGCTGCCACCGGGCGGCATGCTCAATACAGGCAGTAACGCTACAGGCATGGAGTATGTCAAGGAGGTTCTCCAGCATATGACCTTGCCGGTGATCGTGATGACGCTGCTGGGGCTGGGCTCACTGACCCGCTACTTCCGCAGCAATATGATCGATGTGATCCAGCAGGATTATATCCGCACAGCACGTGCCAAGGGCTTAAAGGAAAGAAAGGTACTCTTTACGCACGCATTGAGAAATGCATTACTGCCTGCGATTACGCTCGTTGGTTTTGAATTGCCGGCGCTGTTTGGCGGATCACTTATTATTGAAAAGATTTTTAACTGGCCGGGCATCGGCCAACTGTATATGCAATCCTTTTCGCTTCGGGATTATCCGCTGCTCATGGGCTTCACGATGCTGATTGCCATATTGAGTGTCATCGGCACGCTGCTGTCCGATATTTTGTATCGCATCGCCGACCCGCGTGTAAAAGTGTAAGGAGGGGCTATGGAATGTCATCTGTTAGCAGTAATTTGAGCCAAAGCAGCGGCAGACTGCGGCCAGCTGTTAAATCCTCGATGTGGCAGCAAGCGCTCAGACAGCTGTTTCGAAACAAGCTGGCTATGGTTGGGCTGCTCGTCGTGATATTTATGTTTTTGCTCTGTTTTATCGGCCCGTTATTTTCACCCTATGCCGATAACAAAACCAATATATTGATGATGAACAAGGGGCCGAACATCCATCACTGGCTGGGAACAGACAAGCTGGGAAGGGATGTGCTGACCCGTGTGATGCAGGCAGGGCAAATATCTCTGACTGTGGGCTTGGCTTCTATGGTGCTGTCAGTTGTTTTGGGGGCTACGCTGGGGGTCATATCTGCATATTTTCGCGGAATCGCCGATCAGATCATTATGCGCGTTGCTGATTTGCTGCTGACGATTCCCAGTTTGCCGCTGCTCTTTATTATGGGCGCACTGCTGTCTGACTGGAAGGTTCCGCCCGATCAGCGGATGTACATTGTCATGCTGATGCTGAGTTTGGTCAACTGGCCTGGGATTGCGCGGATGGTGAGAGGCCAGATGCTTAGCTTGCGGGAGCGTGAATTTATGCAGGCTGCGACAGTGCTGGGATTATCCAATCGCCGTAAGCTGTTCAAGCATTTGCTGCCCAATATTTTGCCGTTGCTGATCGTTATTGCTACATTAAACATCGGCGGAGCCATCCTGAGTGAATCTGTCCTCAGCTTCTTTGGGCTTGGCGTACTGCCCACGACACCGACCTGGGGCAACATGATTGATGCGGCCAACAATGTGCTGGATTTTCAGCAGCGTCCGTGGTTGTGGATACCGCCAGGCTTGTCTATTTTTGCGACAGTCATCGCTATTAATATTTTTGGTGACGGACTGCGGGATGTACTTGACCCGAAACATAAGAGGTAGGTGATCATACACCATGAACAATTTACTTTCTATTGAGCATTTAAGCACTCATTTTTATACAGAAGAAGGAACCGTTAAGGCGGTAGATGATATCAGCTTTCGCGTAAAGCCGGGGGAAACGGTGTGCATTGTCGGTGAATCGGGCTGTGGCAAGAGCATTACCGCGATGTCGATCATGGGCTTGATCCAGAGTCCAGGTGGTAAAGTGGAGGGTGGAAGCATCCGTTTTGAGGGTACTGATTTGCTGGAGCTTGGCAGAAATGAGATGCGTACAATTCGCGGACATGAAATATCTATGATTTTTCAGGAGCCGATGTCTTCACTAAATCCGGTCATGACGATAGGTGAACAATTGTCCGAGCCACTGATTGAGCATTTGAAGCTGGGCCGCAAGGAAGCACGCAAGCGGGCACTGGAGCTGATCGAACAGGTCGGCATATCCCGACCGGAGCAGATTTTAAAAAGTTATCCGCATGAGCTGAGCGGGGGAATGCTGCAGCGCATCATGATCGCTATTGCTGTGTCCTGCAGTCCCAAGCTGCTAATCGCGGATGAGCCAACCACGGCGCTGGATGTGACAATACAAGCGCAAATTCTTGATATGCTGCGTGAGTTTAAAGCCCAATCCAATATGTCGCTCATGCTAATCACTCATGATTTGGGCGTTGTCGCGGAAATGGCTGATTACGTCATTGTGATGTATGCGGGCAAGATCGTCGAGGAAGGCGAGGTAGTGCAGCTATTCAACCACCCCAAGCATCCTTATACACGAGGCTTGCTTCAATCCAAACCGGTGCTTAATCAGCGCCAAAAGGAGCTTTATTCCATCCCTGGACAGGTGCCTAATCCGCTGGAGCTGACGGCTTCCTGCTACTTTCATGACCGCTGCGGGCATTGTATGGACATTTGTCGCGTGAAGGAGCCTGTATTAAAAGAGATTTCAGCTCAGCAGAAGGCAGCCTGCTGGTTATATGAGGAGGCGGTTGTGCATGGCTGAGCCGTTGTTGGAAATTGACCACTTAAAAACGTACTTTCCGGTCAAATCCGGGTTTATGAATCGTACTTCAGGGCATGTGCGGGCGGTGGACGATATCAGCTTTACCATCCGTCAAGGTGAAACCTTCGGCCTGGTGGGTGAATCAGGGAGCGGCAAAAGCACGGTGGGCCGCACAATTGTCAGGTTGACGGACAAAACGGACGGCACCGTGAAATACAAAGGCATTGACCTGCACAGATTGTCCGCAAAAGGGATGCAGGAGCTTCGTCCCAAAATCCAGCTGATCTTCCAGGACCCGTACAGCTCGCTGAATCCGCGGGTGCGGATCGGCGCTGCGATTGGTGAGGCGCTGCTGGATCATGGACTAGCGACGAAGGAGGAGGTCCGGTCCATTGTGCTGGATGTGCTCAAGCTGTGCGGATTATCGGAGTATCATATCGACCGTTTTCCACACGAATTTTCGGGAGGTCAGCGTCAACGGATTGGCATTGCTCGGGCGCTGGCACTTCAGCCGGATCTGATCATCGCTGATGAGCCGGTATCGGCGCTGGATGTGTCCATACAGGCGCAGATTATTAACCTATTTGCCAAATTGCAGGCCGAGCAGGGGCTGACATATCTTTTTATCTCCCATGACTTGAGTGTGGTAGAGCATCTGTGTTCCCGCATTGGAGTGATGTATCTGGGTTCTATGGTCGAAACGGCTTCGCGTGATGAGCTATTCGGAAATCCGCTGCATCCGTATACGAAAGCGCTGCTGTCCGCTGTGCCTATTCCGGTGCCAAAGCTGAAA
The DNA here is from genome assembly GCF_001705305.1 of Paenibacillus kribbensis. Classification (GTDB taxonomy): domain Bacteria; phylum Bacillota; class Bacilli; order Paenibacillales; family Paenibacillaceae; genus Paenibacillus; species Paenibacillus kribbensis_B. The sequence continues at coordinate 124,880 of NZ_MCBP01000001.1, read as the reverse complement.
AGGGAACGTATTTTGCTCAAAGGGGATATCCCGAGCCCGGTTAACCCTCCTTCAGGCTGCAAGTTCCATACCCGCTGTCCCTTTGCGATTGACCGTTGCTCCCAAGAGGTTCCTCTCTATCGAGAGGCTCGTCCAGATCACTGGGTGGCTTGCCATCTGGCTGAATGAAAAGGGTTGAGGCCGCAAAATTTGAAGCCGTCGAAACGGCAGACCGTTCACCATAATGAAGCGGTTCTGCTGGTTCAACGGCTTTTTGATGTTGCCAGAGGAATTCCAATATGTCTTGAAATATCATCTTTTTTTGGATTTTCGTGTAATTATCGCAATTTCCACACAATTTCTACACACTTTCTTTTTACAATAACTCAGATTAAAGAACTCGAAAGGAAGGAAGAGATGAATGAAAAGATGCGGAATCATCATTGTGCTTATTGGACTCCTCTCGTTTGTCAGCACAGCCTTGGCAGATGAGGCGACAAAACACGATGCGCATGGACAAGCAGGGCACGAGACGGTACAAGAACTACAGAACCCGGTAAAAGAAGAAATGACTTCTGATATGCAGATGGATGGGACTAATTCCCACAGTATGACTATGGAGGAACACCAAAACATGAACATGGATATGGACATGGGCACCAGTAAAGATTCATCTGACCCTAATCAATCTGCGGAAAGTGGTGGACATGGCGGACACGGCAAGGAAGTAGTAGAGACACCTCCCAATATTCCGGTATTAAGTACATTTGCAGGCATTATGTTGGCATTTATCCTTTATGGAGCCTGTCGTAAATGGTTACTGAAGAAGGGGCGTGCTCAAGCATGATCAACCCGGCAAATAAGACGCAGCAGGTGAGCATCCCACCTGAAAAAAAGAAATATAACCTCTTGGATATTCCGTTTGTAAAAGCTTTTATTAAGAGTCGATGGTATCCCGGAATATTCCAGTGGGCGGCTATGATCGTATTTTCTGTTATTGTATATGAGCTGGTTGCCGGTACGGTCAACCCCAGTCGAAATTTTGGAACTTCATTGACGTGGGTGCTGTGGTGGCCGGCCATTCCGATTATTTTTCTGGTATTGGGACGTTTCTGGTGCGCAGTCTGTCCTTTCGGTAAAATCAGTGACATTGTTCGAAAGCTGGTCGGCAGTGAAAGGCCGATGCCGAAGTTTTTAAAGAAATATGGAATATGGATGATTGATATTTTTTTCATCATGATTACATGGTCCGATCACATTTGGGGGATCATTGAATCGCCGCGCGGTTCCGGATATCTGCTTCTTGTTCTGACGACGATGGTTGTCGGTACTTCTGTATTTTTCGAAAGAAGGACCTTTTGTAAAACACTTTGCTTTCTCGGAGGATTGGCGGGCAACTATTCCCGTTCGGGTATGCTGGAGCTTCGGGGAACACCTGACGTTTGTAAAACCTGCAAGACACAATCCTGTTTTAAAGGCAACGGCAAGACAGAAGGATGTCCAATGTTTCAATTTGTCCGTACGATGGATGACAGTGCGGATTGTAACCTTTGCGGAAACTGCGTGAAGTCATGCCCTAACAATTCCATCCGTATCACCCCGAGAACGCCGACTGCAGAGCTGTGGGGAATCAAAAAACCAAAAGCCGAGCATGCATTTTTGGCAGCAGTTATTATGGGAATCGTTTTTGTACAAAATCTTACGATGTTAGGAATTTGGCAAGATATTTTAAAAGTAATTAGCAAGATTACGCAAACTACCTACTACCCGGTGAATTTTACGGTTGCTTTTGTGGTTTCCATGATGATTCCAATCGCCATGCTGTGGGGGACAGCGAAATTAACTGCCCGCAAAGGAACATCCGAGAAAGTAAAAGAGAATTTCGTGCGTTTTGGTTACGCCGTTATTCCGCTTGACTTGGCTGGTCACTTGGCTCATAATCTTTTCCACATGTTCACAGAAGGAAAAGCCATTTGGTTCAATACGAGTAATTTGTTTGGCTATACATTAACTGGAGACCTGGCATTGGCTTCTGTGGGTACTGTACAGCTTTTGCAGTATCTTGTTATTCTACTGGGTCTTGTCGGTTCAGCTTATGCTGTTTATCGCATAGGGAATAGGACTTCTTGGAAAAAGCTGCTGCCCTATTACGCGCTGATGATTTTGTTGGCAGTAATCAATATATATTTGTTCTCTTTGCCGATGGACCACCGGGTATAGCTCCTGATAACACAACAGCCAGCCTTCCTCGTACCACGGGTCGGCTGGCTGCTTTGTATGCCAAAGCATGATTGTTCCTGGAGTTACAGCTCTTGACGAAACATGTCATCTGGGACTGGCGGGACACTTGTCGGATTTTGGACCGATAATGTTGCTGCAGCCGATTGGAAAAGAGACTCTGGCAGCATGTTTCTTGCATTTTCCAAATTTGGGCAAACGATCAGGTCAATCGTTTTATTCATGGCCTGTTCCTGAATAATCTGACCGTTTTCAAATTGAACCTGGTTATTAACTGATTTTTGTACCAGGATATTTGTTTTGGGTGTCATAAATATTTCGATAAGAATAGAGGGGTAGACAACTCCATAAAAATTCGGATTGATCACATAATCGTAAGGATCATTCTTTGCTTCGTAGTTTGCAAGCCGTTTGACAAACAGCTTCTTTACTTGGTTATTAGGAAATTCAAAAACGGTCTCTGTGTAGCCATGCGTATCCAGCACCGATCTGTTAACATTGCTTTGTAAGGCCTGATTTTTTGGGGTCACACTTTTACCTCCCTCATAATTTTGAACTTGTTATTAAAGTAACGAAAAATTATAGAGAAACCATGTGTTTTTTGTGGTCTTTTTGTGAATGCAGGATACGATCTAAAGAACGTGCTTTAGGCTTTAGCAAGTAAAGGAGGATAGCATGAAATGGAATAAGGTATATTTAAAACTCAGTCTCACCATATTTAGTTTGTTTCTTGTGATTTTGGTCTTGCTTAGTATGGTCATCAATCAGCTATTCAGCAATTTCTATACGAAAAAAGCACATGAGGAAGCAAATGAGCTAGCTTTACACTTATCCACTATGCTTCGTGATCGAATCTATGCTGTGGAACCGATGGCCGAGTTCTCCGAGGCTAACATTTATCTAGTGAATAGGCAGGGTCAATTTCTTGACATGTCCACTTCTACAAAACAGAAAAAGATTCAGGCTTGGCCGAATGTGTGGGAAAATACACGATTGCTTCAGGGGAAGCAAATTGAAAAGGAGTTTACTGCAGGTGATCAGTTGTATTTATTGCATGGTATCCCGGTTAACAGTTCGGAAAATCCTGTGATCAAGGGAATTTATGTCGTGAGTTCATTAGAACATATGAAAGAATCGATCCGTTCAGTTCGTTATCTTATTGGCTTTGCAGGCTTTGGTACATTGCTGCTGGCGCTCGGCTGTATTTTTATCCTTGCCAAAAAGCTGTCCGCTCCATTAGTAGAAATGGAAGCAGCTACTCGTAGCATAGCAAAAGGAGAGTTGGAAGTACGTCTTCCCGTCCGTTCCCATGACGAAGTAGGCTCATTGTCCGGCGCGATTAATGATTTGGCAATGGAGCTCAAACGATATCGTGACACGCGCTCAGAGTTTTTTGCGAATGTCTCTCACGAGCTTCGAACTCCTGTCACTTATTTAAAGGGATATGCGAATGTCTTGGCCAATGGACTCGTGGATCATGAAGAAGAAAAACAACAATATTTACACATTATAGCCGATGAGGCTCATCGGTTGACGGTGATCATTAACGATTTGTTTGAGCTTGCCAAAATGGAGGAAGGGAAAATTGCATTCCATTTGGAATCCGTTGATGTCAGGCGAGCCGTTGAAAAGTCGGCAAATAAGGTAAGGATAAAAGCGGAGCAAAAGGGATTACAATTGGTATCCGCTCTGGAAACGATACCACGATGTCTTGTCGATCCTGTCCGCTTGGAACAGGTGCTTTTAAACTTGCTCGATAATGCCATACGTTATACAACAGAGGGGGCGATCGAACTCACTTTACAGCAAGGGAATGGATTCGGGGTCATTATGATCTCCGATTCAGGGCCAGGAATTCCGCCGGATGAACTTCCTTATATTTTTGAGCGGTTCTACAGGGTGGAAAAATCTCGTTCTCGGGAGCTTGGAGGTACGGGGCTTGGCCTTGCCATTGTCCAAAAATGGGTGCAGTTGCAAGGAGGAATGATTGAGGTAGAGAGTGAATTGGGACGGGGGACTGTCTTTCGTTTGTCATTTCCTTTTGCATAAATAGGAGGGAAATAGAAAAAGATGTATGAATGTAAAGCCAGACTTCCTTATTCGGGAAATCTGGCTTTTGTACTGGGCAAAAATTTGCTTTATCAGGAACTATTCAGGAGTGTTGTTCAAGCCCGAATCAGGCTGGAATGTATTTTGAAAATCATTATATTTCAGGTCCGTCACCATACCAGCAGAGGCATGATGCAAGTCGTGACAGTGAAACATCCAATCACCGGGGTTATTAGCTGTAAACGCTACGATATATTCTTCTCCGGGTTTAACATTCAGAGTGTCCTTATATACGGGGGAACCTTTAAGCGGAATTCCGTTTTTGCTTAGGACTTGAAACGTGTGACCGTGCAAATGCATAGGATGGTCATCGTTGGCAGATGTATTTACAAAACGAACTTTCACCTTATCTCCAGTTTGTACAGAAAGCGGCTCCGTGTCGGGATACACTTTGTTATTGATCGTATATTCCTGTTTTCCCTGCTGTTCACGGGTTCCCAGATTCATGGTGTAACTTACATCATACACATCATTCAGCGAAAACCGGCCTTTTTGCGATTTTCCGTAGTTTGTCAGATCTACTGTAGGCAGTTTCGTTAATGGATCGGGTTGATCCTTTGTTCCCTGCTCATTGGTGTATTGAATACGCTGCTTCATATTCGAAATCCTTGGGCTGGAACCGTGCTCTTCCAAGTACCACGTTCCCGGGTTATCAGCCTGAAATTCAATATCTACCCGTTCACCGGGGGCAATCGAAAGAAGCTTGTCCTTAACCCACTTGGGATCAGAGACAGGATTGCCATCGGTAGCAATGATACGGTAACGATGTCCATGCAAATGAAGCGAATGACTCAAATATCCTGCATTAATCAAGCGCAGACGAACGGTGTCTCCTTGGGTGACTTGCAGCGGCTGCGAGCTATTATAAGTTTGGCCGTTTATCGTATAGAGATCATACATACTCATATCATGTCCCGGCTGAGCAGATGTATTTTGTTCACTTTGGCCACTTGAGTCGGTTGTGGTTGAGGAATGATCCATGCCGGGCATGCTCATGTTCATCATGCCTTCATGATCACTTTCCGAGCTTGAACTCATCCATTCATCCAACATTAACGTATAATCCCGATCCGCTTTCACCAGTTCATCTTCCACAACAAAGGAACCATAAAGTCCTTTATCGACCTGATTGACGCTGTCCTGATGAGAATGATACCAGTACGTGCCGGGAACCGTCGCTTTGAAGGTATAAGTAAAACTCTTGCCTGGAGCAATCGCATTCTGCGTGATCCCCGGAACACCATCCATTTTAAAAGGTAACGGATATCCATGGATATGCAAGGAGATGGGCACTGTTAACTGATTTTTCACGGTAATGTTTACGGTTTTTCCTTTTTTAATTCGGATTTGGGGGCCTGGCACTGAGTTATTGAACGTCCAAACCGGGAGGGACGTTCCTTCTTCTACTTCCAGGTTACTGGCCTCGGCCGTTAAGGTTGCCTGTTCACCATTTAATTCAGTGGGCTTGACCGTTTGTTTTAATGATACTGCTTTAGACGTGGTTTCTTTAGATAAAGCTGCTGTAGATTTAACGTCTTTAGCTGTTGAACAACCAGCCAAGATGCTACTGAGCACAAATATACCCAGGATTGTCTTTCCAAGTAAAGCTTTATTCATGACACATTCCCTCCTTCTATTATTAATAAGACGCATTATAGGTCACAATTTTGTGGAAAGTATGAAGTTATCACAAATTTTAATTATAAGAATTTCCTCATAAAAACCACATAATTAAGGGCTATACTCAAGACATCCAAAAGAGGAGGGATCAGCATGGATTGGAGTTGGTTGCTTGTGCTTGCATGCCCTATCATGATGATTTTTATGATGTTTGGCATGAAAGGACATCATGGTCATGGTAAAAGAACGGAGTTACAAGATTCGGTAAGCAGATCAGAGTATGAGGTGCTTGTTAAGGAAAACCAGGCAATACAGAAGCAATTAAATCAGATACATGAGAAGGTTAATGGATGATAACTTTTAGATAAATGAAAAAATGAGACGAAATGGAGCGAATACTAGATGAAAAAGAAATACTGGTTGCTTACGGCAATAATCACATTGTCAATGATTGGAGTTACTCTGGTGAGTCAATGGAACATGAGTCAAGGGAAAGGTAGTGAACAGTCGATTACGTCTGATCAGGCTGATGAACATGGACATACGTCAAACGCTACGATGAGTATGATGAATCAAAATGGAGGTATGCACACATCCATGAGTAAAGCGATGGACATGAAGGGGATGATGGATCAGAAGAATATGCAAAAAATGATGGAAGGCAAGGAAGGAGAAGAAATGTTGAAGCAGTGTGTATAACCTCAAATGGATACTTGCTCTCATGTTTGTTATGCTGATGTAGGGACAACGACTTCACTAAGGTAGGGGAATAGGCGTGGGTCAGTTAAGAGTGCTTGTGATCGATGACGAATGGAATATGCGAAATCTTCTTCGAATTTATTTAAGTAACGAAGGATTTCACGTAACCGAATCATCTAACGGAAGTGAAGGTTTGAAGGCTTTTAGAAGCCAAACGCATGACGTTGTTTTATTAGATGTTATGATGCCGGACATGGACGGATGGCAGGTTTGCAAGAAAATGCGAGAAATTGCGTCTGTTCCAATACTCATGCTAACCGCTCGAGGTGAGATCAAGGACAAGGTACTCGGACTTGGCATAGGGGCGGACGATTATGTCGTGAAGCCTGTGGACCCGGAAGAACTTATTGCCCGAATTTATGCATTGTTGCGACGCTCCAGTCATCAAGCCCATGCTGTGGTCAGGGAGCAGAAGCTTACGTTCCCGGATTTAACCATATATCCGGAACGGCGGCAGGTACTGGTGCTGAACGAAAACATCGACTTAACACAAAAGGAGTATGACATTTTACAATTATTAGCCCAGCACCCGCAACGAACGTTCTCACGGGACGCTATCGTTGAACGCTTATGGGGGAACGATTTTTTGGGGGAAAATCGTGTCATTGATACTCATATCAAAAACATCCGAGAAAAATTACAACTTGTTGGACTGTCGTATAACCCTATAAAAACGGTTTGGGGAATAGGCTACAAATGGGATGATTCGTCTTATTAGCTCGTTGTAAAGTATAGAGGTGAATGATGAATAAATCGGATTGGACAATTGCTGCCTCCATAATCTTCGTCGGCTTGTCCTGCATGATCATGCCAGCAACCGCGTATGCGCCAAATCCGATGTTATCCTACTTTGGAATCATGCTGAAATTAGCAGTGGTCGCTGGCATACTGATATCTTTGTTTTGGCTCTTATACTTATGGTTGAATAAAAGAAAGAAATAATACTAAAGAAAAAAACATGCTCCAGATTCTGAGGAGTATGTTTTTTTAGCTGTTTTTCATGTGATAAATATTATAGTTTGTATTGATTCTCTTCAGATGGTTAGGTAAAATATGGACGGGTTAAAAATAATACATAGCAGATGATTACATAATGTGGCTATATCAGATTATGTATACCTCAGGAGGAAGCTACGGGATGGAAGAGAAACAGAGAGAGGACTCCTTTTGGAGTCTAGTAAAAAAGGGGAATAAATCCTCGGGCTCGGCGGCGTTAGGTAATACTGGGATTGCTCTGGTTAAAGGGATTGCTTTTGCCTTGACAGGCAGTGGTTCCATGTTTGCCACGATGATGCATTCCATTGCAGATGCAGTGAACCAAATATTTGTATTCGCGGGTAGCGTACTGGCAGAGAAACAGCCGACAAAACGCTTTCCTACCGGTTTTGGTCGGGTGATTAACTTGTTTTGTATGGTTGCCGTTATTGTCGTAACGATTATGGCCTATGAAACTGCTCTGGAAGGCATTCATTTGCTGCAGCACCCGGCTGAATCTGCCCAGGGATTTTGGATTAATGTAGTGGTGCTTGTTTTGTCACTGGTGGTTGACGGATTTGTATGGAGCAAAGCAATGAAAGAAGTGCTGCATGAATCCAGAGTAGAAGCCAAGGGATTCGGCATTTTTATCTCTGCGTTCCGTCATGTGGGACGTGCTGCGCCACCAACCCGTCTGGTATTTTATGAGGATTTGGTAGCAACAACGGGTGGTGTGCTTGCCCTGCTGGCTGTCGTGGTCACATCGCTGACAGATTTTAAGCTGTTGGACGGGATTTCGAGTATTCTTATCGGTTGTCTGATGGTCGGTGTTGCTTTTCGGGTCGGCTACGATAATATGGTGGGCTTGATTGGTGTATCGGCTCCCCCGGATATCGAAGAACGTGTGGCTTCGATTATACTTGCAGATACGCATGTAACGGATATTTATCAAATGCGTATCTTGCAGGAGGGACGCTATTATCACGTGGAAGGGCTGATTGAGCTTACACCGGGAATGACGCTGGCAGATGCGGATGATATCAAGTTTAGAGTCGAGGATGCTTTGCTGCGTGACCCTCATATTTCAGACGCTGCATTAGGTATTCTGGAAGATGATGGGGTTAAAAACTGGAAGTAGTGTAAAGCAAGAACTTCCATGACCACGGAAACGTGGCGTGGAGGTTCTTTTATTTTTTCCAAATGGTGGGGCTACCCCTTTGAATTTAGGCTCATTGTTAGATACAATGAAAGCGTTAACAAAAAAAGAAGGTGAAATGAATGCTTCTTATGGGGAGGAAAAGCGAATGAGTCTTTTGAAGGAGGCTTGGCCTGCTTCGCGGCTCGTTATGGTGCTGTCTGATGGGGTGCAGGGCACAGCAAGGCAAAGTGTAAGGAGTGAATGGACAAAAAGGCTGCGGGCGACTGTCGCTGAACCGGTATACGCCGGGCTTTGGATGGACATCGAGCGTGTCTGTAAGGATAGTCGGGGAACACCATGGCCTGAGCTCCCGTTGACCTTGTTCCGACAATTTGCATATACGGGAGAGCGCAAGCCGTATGAGGATGTGTACTTTGAACGGCGTGGACGACTGGCTGCTTTGGTGCTGGCAGCTGTTGCCGATTCGGAGCCCTGGAGGATGAAAGAGGTGGAAAGCGGTCTGCTGGAAATATGTTGCGAGTACACATGGGCGCTTCCTGCACATGTCAGGGAAGAGGACACTGTGACACCGCCTTGGCAGCAGGTGGATTTATTTGCTTCTGAAACAGCGCAGATGCTGGCTGAAATTTTATTGCTGCTAGGCGAGCAGTTGGATGGACATGTGGTCGCTCAGGTGCGCCAAGAGGTCGGGCGCCGTGTGCTGGAGCCTGTTTTTTGGCAGCCTCGCCATTTTGAATGGGAGACAGCAGACCATAACTGGGCCGCCGTATGCGCTTCCGGTTGCGGAATCGCTGCATTGCTGCTGGGGGAAGACAGTCTGGGCAAAGCGGAGGCTATCGAGAAAATGCTCGGCGCGCTGGATTGCTTCCTGGCAGGCTACGGGGAAGATGGAGGGTGTCCTGAGGGCGTTGGCTATTGGGTATACGGCTTTGGTTATTTTATTTATTTTGCCGATGTGCTGCGTGCGTTTACCGGGGAAGCCGTAGATATTCTGAACTCGGAAAAGGTGAGGCAAATCGCCGCCTTTGCGGAGCGGGTGCATCTGTCGGATGGAATTTTCGCCAATTATTCAGACAGCAGTGAAACTGAACGCTTGCCCTCTGGACTTATCTCTTATTTAAATTCCTTGCAGGAAGGCCGCTCGACACTCCCTTTTCACGTACCTGGTCTACTGGAGGACCCTTGTCGTCGCTGGGCACACGTATTGCGCAACCTGGTATGGACAAATCCTTTGGCATTTGGAAGCGATGCGGCTGGAGTCGATTATTTGCCACAGCTAGGATGGCTGATGTGCCGTAGCAGAGCTGGAAGACAAAGGCCTGAATTAGGCGCAATGCTTGCATTTTCAGCCAAGGGTGGGCATAACAATGAACCGCACAATCATAACGATCTAGGACATTTTATCCTTCATGGTGGTGGTGAAAATCTGCTGTGTGATCTGGGAGCAGGCTTGTATACGAAAGCCTATTTTTCACCGGGACGAGAGTCGATCATCAACATTTCCTCCGGCGGCCATTCTGTGCCCATAATCAATGGGACCATGCAGCAATCGGGTGCAAGGGCAAAGGCGGTTGTACTGGATATTGCTGTAGATGAGCAGGAGGAGACACGGACGGGCACAAGGCTAAAACTTGATTTGACATCCGCGTATCCGGTAGAAGAATTAACGGTTTTCACCCGCTCCTTTGCATGGACTGTGCTGGAGGAAAACGAAGAAGCGAGGCTTACTGTCACAGATCATTTTGAGTTTGGATCGTCCGGCGTGAGTATAAAACCATGGGATGTGGAGGAGCTTTTGATCAGCCGTATTCAGCCCAGAACAGGAACGGGCTTCGTGGAATGGCAAGGAACGAAGGCTGTGGTCAGGCTGGATTATGATGCCAGTGTACTGCGTCCAAGGGTGGAGGCAGTGAAGCATGTGGATCATGATGGAGTACCCTTTGTGTTTTATAAAACATCGCTGAAATTGGCCTCAGATCGCTGGAACGATTCTGCAAGTGTAGATTGCAATCTGTTTTTTATCATCAATCAATCTTCATGTTGAATGGGAGGCAGACAGGATGAATAAGCTTCATACAGGTAGTGTGTATCCTTGGCAGACGGAACTGGAGAGATTTATAGAGCAGTTGGAAATCACACCGAATCGAGTGGAGGACGGCTGGACACGCCAACGTAAGCTTGCCATGCTGGAAAAGCTCGTTCGTGCATATACCCTGCATCAGGATGAAACCGGAGCTATCATTGACCCCCATTCTGGAAGTGAACGGTATTACTCCACCCCATCCTATGCGCTGGCTGCAGCGGTGCTGGTCAAAGAAGGTCGGCATGATTTACTCGAATCTGCTGCTGCGGCTTTGACGCACAGCATCGCTTGTGTAGTGGAGGAAAAAGCGCCGGATCAGCACCCGGACTTTTTTCCCATCATGATGATGGGAGCGTATCGGCTCCTGAAAAATTTGCTGCCAGAGCAAGCCACAGCTTGGAAGCAGCAGCTGAGCATAATTGAGCCGGAACAGACCTACATTTTTACGATGAGCAAAATGAAAAATCCGAACCGGATGATCAACTGGAATGCGATTATGATGTCCGGCGAGTTTTTGCGTGCCGCGGAAGGGCTTGCAGCCGATGCCGAGTGGATGGAGACGTATATCCGCAGCTACCATTTGCCTCGCTTTACCGGCTTGGGACTGTATCAGGACGGTCCGCTGGACCGGCCCAATAGCCCGTTCGCCTACGATATCGTCACTCGCTTTCATCTGGGCGTGATGCTGGAGAACGGATATGATGGCGGCTGCGCTCATGAGCTACGTGACCATCTTCGCAGAGGGGCGCTCAGCTCACTGCTGGCGTTATCCCCGCACGGGGAAATTCCGCCGCGTGGCCGAAGCGCGCAGCATCAGTGGAACGAAGCGGCTGCGGCCTTTGTCTTTACGACCCATGCACAGCAGGCTTATGCAGCAGGCGAGCACGGGCTTGCGGGTGCGTTCCGGCAGGCAGCGGACCTGTGCTGGCAGGCGATTAGCCGCTGGCAAATCGACGATGGCAAGCTGCATATTGTCCGCAATCATTATTCGTCCGAGGCACGGCATGGCTTCGAGGTGTACTCGAACCACACCTGCTACAGTCTGTGGACAGCGGCTGTGCTGGCTCATACCCTGCTGTACGGGGAGGGGATAGAGCGTATTACTCCAGCTTCTATACCGGCGGAGATTGGCAGCCGGGTGCTCGAAACGGACGGCTGGTTCCAGACGGTCATTGCAACAGTAGACGGGCAGCAAATGCTTGTGCAGACGTCGCTCAATGACCCGTACAATATTCCCGGCATTGTGCGTATTCAGCAGACCTCGCTGCCGTCACTGATGGGTCCGTCCTCAGCAGGGCATGCAGACCGCGGCTTTACAGGCTTCGCGGAAGGAGATATTTTCCCGCTAAGCTATTCTCCGGCTTGGCAAACAGAGGACGGAAAGTGGCACAGCCTGTCGGAAGGCATCCCCGGAACGCTGGAATTCGACCGGGACGGAGGCATTGACCCGCAGGATGGTGGAGGGTCCGTACAGGTGGAGCAAAGCTCAGCATCTGACGGAGCAACGGATTTTACATTGCTATGGAGAGGACCATTCCCGGGGGTGAGGGAAATCCGAACACATTATCGTCAAGTGCGCGGAAAAATTGAGGTGGAGTATGAGCTTCATGGCAATATTCAGCATGTGGGAGCGCTAGTTCCCTTAATGGCGTATGACGGTCGGGAGCGCAGCGTAATTCATCATGTTATGTCAGCCGGGGAAGAAACGGAAAGCATTCGGGTGGAATACGCAGGTGCCAGTCTTGAAGTCATCCCGACAACGGAAGGAACGAACGTGGTATGGCCGGAGGAATTGACTTCCGTAGCCTGCCGGAACGGCTTGCTCAAGGGAGCGCGTCTGGAATGCACAGGCAGTCGCATTTCCTTTATCATTCGGCTGCCTGAATCATTAGGGCTGTAGTTATAGACGTTTTCGAAGCGTTGGAGAAAGGGAGAGGACAAGAAATGACGAAAACAGAAGCATGGCTGGAGCAATCGTGGGAGCTGGCTTTGGACAAAACGCTTGCCTTGGCGGCAAGACTGGGAGACGCTTTTCCCCATGTTGCAGAGGGTGGACGCTATGACAATCGTGAGAAAGCGTGGTGGACAGCAGGCTTTTACCCGGGGCTGCTATGGCTGGCCAATCGGGCCGGCCCTGACAGCGGAGCCGCCGGGATTGCGCAGCGGTGCGAGAGTCGTCTGGAAAACGTGCTCTATAACAGCGAAGCGGTAGACCATGATCTCGGTTTTATTTGGCTGCTCAGCGGTGTGGCTGCCTATCGCTTGACAGGAGATGCTGAGTCCAGAAGACGGGGATTGCTGGCTGCCAATCTGCTGGCCGCCCGTTTTAACGTGAATGGCCGTTTTATTCGTGCGTGGAATTTTCATTCGAAGGACATGGATACACGGGGCGTCGCGATTATAGACAGTATGATGAATCTCCCTTTGCTTTATTGGGCCTCGGAGGAAAGCGGAGATCCTCGTTTTGCTGCTCTGGCTGTGCAGCATGCGGATACCGTGGCGCGTGAATTTGTCCGTGCGGATAACTCCATCGCACATGTGGTCGAATTTGATCCGGAAATTGGAAAAAAGGTTGCCGAGCATGGTGGTCAGGGGTTCGCTCCCGGCTCCGCCTGGGCACGCGGCACGTCATGGGCTTTGTACGGCTTTACGCTTTCGTACGGATACACGCGCGATTCGCGTTATTTGAAGGTAGCCGAGAACACAGCAGACTTTTTCCTGTCCCAACTGGGAGATGCTTGTCTGCCTGTGTGGGATTTTAGAGCACCAGAGGGACATCGTGAAGCATGGGATTCATCTGCTGCGGCCATTGCAGCAAGCGGTTTGCTGGAGCTGGCCAAATATTCGACACGAGCGGAGCATTTTACTCAAGCGGCAGAATCCATCCTTATGGGCTTGCATCACACATGCACAGCGTGGGGCGAAGAGCATGAGGGCTTGCTGATGAACGGAACCGTACATTATCCTGAGCGAAAATACATCAACGTTCCCATTATCTACGGCGATTATTTCTTTGTCGAGGCTTTGGCAAAGCTGCGCGGGGAAGAAGGCTTGTTTAGTTTTTGCTAAATGAACTGTGAGGCAGCGTGTATGTAATTTCATTTACATATACGCTGTTTTTTTTATGCGTGAAAAGGCTGAATTTAATTCGTAAATTGACAATATAGGTGGGGAGCCGTATGATATCTTTTTGGATACAGGAATAAACTGGATTTTAAATTTCATAGGCAATTTAAATCTCATAGGCAAAAGGAGTTATACATCATCATGACAGCTACTAACGATAGCGTAAGAGGAATATACGGAGGATTTTGGATAAGAACAGCAGCATTTATAATTGATCTGGTCATTGTCTTTGTACTTGTTCTTCTAATAGGAGGAGTGTTTAGTATTCCATTCCTTCTGGGCATAGAGGAGACAGGTTTCATAAAAGTGTTGATGATGTGGTTGCCACTGATCTTGTGGCTCATAGTGCCATGGTTGTATTGTGTACTCTGGGAGTCATCGAAGGTAAAAGCAACACCAGGGAAGCTAGTGTTTTCTCTAATTGTCGTAGACAAGGAAGGAAAGCGGCTTGGATTCTGGCACGCCTCCGGGCGTTACTGGATTAAAGCTATTTCTTTTACGTTTATTCATATTATTTATATTGTAGTTGCTTTTACTGCGAAAAAACAGGGGGTTCACGATCTTTGTGCCAGCACCCTGGTTGTAAATAAAAAAGAGTTGCAGCGCAATGAGCAGCAATCGGCTTGTCTACCAGTATCAGCAGATATCACCAATTCGTAAGGAAAACTTAAGTAGTCTTTGATTTTCGAAATATTGGGGGAACATGAATTCATGCAACAACGAAAATGGATGTTTTGTTCAGTAATAGTCCTGCTGCTGCTCGTAGCGGTTGCGGGTTGTACGAATAAAGGACGCTCTGGAGAGATCGCCTCTGGAGATGCTAGAAAAGATCAGACTGGAAGCACTTTTTTGGAGAATTTCCAGGCAGATCTGCCACAACCCACTGAGGGGCAATTTTCCACACCCGAATCGGTGGTAGAAGCCTTTTTTGAAGCTGTAAATGATCATGATCTCGACAGCGCGTTGAAATGTTTCCCTATTGTGGAAAAGTATCGTGCCAATACGGTAGATAATCATTTCAGCTTGCTCCATACCTATGAGCTTCAAGCGAACGCTCCCATTCCTTCCTTTGAAAGCCATAACTTTTTCAAAAGCTTTTTGGAATATGAACAGTATTGGGAGAAATTTTATATGTTGCTGTTCCTTAATTCAAACCCGGATATAATGGGCAAACGTGTCGTTATGGGCGAAGCCAATGCCGCTACGGAACTCAAGAAAATCAAGGAAATGAAGGTAAGTAGCACATATTCTGAGCCTGAAATAGTTTCGGACCATAATGTAAAAAATAAAAATGTTATAGAGCAGAATATGAATATACAAGAAATAAGGTTGCTTAAAATTAAGCTTTATATAGAGGAAGAAGAACAGAATCCTGTATTAGTAAGAGTGGGGAAAATCGGATCTAATTGGCGAATTTTAAGCATCAATTAAGGAGAGCGAGCTTCTGTTTAAAGCATATTCTCCAATCAATAAGAAACCAGCTAATGTTTGTCAAGGGGTCCTTCGTCTATTTCTCGCCCATTTCACCCATTTCAAAACCAGTATGTATAAGTAAACAAGCACAAATCCAATGCCGTAAGAAATGAAAGTCCATAAATAGTTTCAACCAGTACCATGTCGGTCTGAATGCCCGAAGCGATCAGAAAAATCATTATAGCTGTGTAAGCTACTTAGCTTGTGATTAATGGTCTTGGCGTTATTCAGCTTGATGTTACAAAAAAAAGCTAATCCCATAATGTAATGTTGGGATTAGCTTAATTAATGTTTGTTTCGATCTGTATTCTTGCAGCACCAGCTGTCTGCCTAGCAGCATTCCCTGCCTATACGTGACGCTTTTGGGGTTGTACCATACTTCCAGCCTCTTTTCAAAATTTTATCTTCTATTTCTAATATAACCATCTAAATAATGATTCATTGTAGCAAGAACATCATTCTTAAAATCACGTTTGAGTCCAGCCAGCCCGTACTTTTCTATAATGTCTATAACTTCCGCAGGCAGGGTGGCAGATAACTTGCAACCGGTTATAATCGATGCTTCAGCTTGGAGGATATCCATTACATTCTCTTGCGTTAATGCATTATTTTCACAAATGATGGTCACCAAATCCGTCGTCAACTTGTATAGATTCATTTTCTGATTTAACATTGTTTCCGCGTCTACATTTTTTTCGAATATTGCCGTACGCATGGATTCTAGTCTTACATACAGGGGATTATAGTCAACCAGTTCTGTAAGCTCATTCATGACAAGATTCTTGAAGTCATCGAAATCCCTGATTGGCGATTCTTTCGCCATTTCTGTCAGACGCGCAAGCCTTTTCTCATACTCCCGACACAGCAGGCTAAAAAACAAGGCCTCTTTAGTTTTAAAGTACACAAACAGAATGCCGTTCGACATGCCCATCTGCTTGGCGATATCGGACATTTTAATTTTTTCATACTCGGATGAGAGAAACATTTCTGCCGCTTTATCTAGAATGGCCTGAGCTTTTAAAGCCTTTGCTTCAGGAGTCATCGCACGTTTTGCCATAACATCATCACTCCATTTCGATTAATTTTAATCCCGTATCGATTTGGAGTCAAAATAAAACCACAATTAACTATCTATGCTTATAAAGGCCTTTACCTCGTCATTGAATTCGCTGCGGTTATGAAAAACTCGTGTGCTTAATAAAAAAAGATGCCATTGTCTTTCCTTTTCGCAATTAATGATGATGTTGTGGTATCTTAGCTGAACATTTTGATAATTCTATCGTAGGCACGATCTCCAAAAACATTTTTCATGAACACCATAGGCTTTGCCATAAAACCTACAAGATAACGTGTTTTTGGTCTTTTAACGGTTACTGATTTAGCAATGGTGCGCGCGATTAGCTCCGGCTTCGATAATTGATTGCCTGTATAATTCTTGATCATACCATCGGCTACCGTGCTGGCTGCCTGTGCATAGGGACCCTTGGCAGATACCTTTTTAAGGTTTTCAGCGGCAATAATACCCCAGTCCGTCTTGATTCCGCCTGGTTCCACCACGATGACATCAATTCCGAACGGTTCCAATTCCAGGCGAAGGCAATCCGAAAGACCTTCGACCGCGAACTTTGTCGCATGATACCAGCCACCAAACTTGGTCCAAATTTTACCTCCCATTGAAGAAACGTTAACAATTTTTCCAAATTGATTTTTTCTCATACTCGGCACCACAAGCTGGATCATTCTCGCAAGCCCGAACACATTTACTTCCATTTGACGCCGGGCTTCTTCCAGTGGTACATCCTCAGTCGCCCCATATGAACCATATCCTGCGTTATTAACCAGAACGTCAATTCTGTGTTCTATCTTAAGAATCTTATTGACGCAATGAACCATGGATTCGTCATCGGTTACATCCAATGAAATAGGATGAATCCCTTTTGCCGCAAGATCCTGCATTTTATCTATGCGTCGGGCAGCTGCATAAACCGTAAACCCCTTGTTCTTTAGCTCGATTGCTGCTTCTTTACCTATGCCGGAAGATGCCCCTGTAATCAATGCGACTTTTTGACTCATAAATTGAACCTCCATATATTTAATAATTGACTTTGAGTCAATTATAAGTGACTCAAAGTCAATTGTCAACGATCAACGAATATGCAAAAAATTTAGGGCATGAGCTTACACCAGCTAATGCTTGCAACACATTAGCTGGTTTCTTGTTTTTTTAATTTTGTTATGATTATTTATTTTTTGTGTTATAAAAGTAAATTTTTTCTTTATAAAATACCAATATAACGGTGGTGTGCAGCGAAGTGGAGGATTTGAATCTGGAGAAGCGAAGCGCTCGCCTTTGCCATGGGATTCTAACCTTGAAAAGGTTTATAAAAATCTGAGAATCCCGGGGCAACAGCGATCGTAGGATCAAATGCTACACGTAGCGTCTCATTCAGACGAAAGCATGTGCCTTTATTTTCAAGGAGTCCTTAGACCGAAATAAAAATTGTAAGCTGTTCTTACAGTTTGCGTATTCCCTTTGGGTTGTTTTGCGTTATAATGAAAGGATGCACATTATGAACGAATTGGAGGCACAGCCCGATTGACTACTTATCCATTTGCCTTTGATCCGTCCAAGCCATTTATTGAGCAGGCAAGTGACTGGATTGCGGATGTATTTTACGAAGTTTTGCCTGAAGTCGGCTTTGAGGTTCGGGATGAACAAATTTATATGGCATTTCAGCTGGAGCGTGCCTATAAGGAGAAAAAGACCATATTTGCGGAGGCAGGTGTGGGCACGGGCAAAACGCTGGTGTACCTGCTGTACGCCATTGCATATGCCCGGTACATGAGAAAGCCTGCGATTATCGCCTGTGCGGACGAGTCACTGATCGAACAACTGGTAAAGCCGGAAGGGGATATCGCCAAGCTGGCACGGCATTTGAATTTGACGATTGATGCCAGACTGGGCAAGTCGCCTGATCAGTATATTTGCCTGAACAAGCTGGACGAGGCCCGTAGCGGACTGGATGAGGATGCGGATGTCTTTCGTGATATTTATCAGGACTTGCCGGATTTTGTTCATTTTCCAGACACGTTGCAGTCTTTTACCCCTTACGGGAACCGCAAGGAATATCCTGAGCTGACGGACGGACAATGGAGCAGACTGGGATGGGACGTTTTTCAAGACTGTCTCGTTTGTCATCAGCGTCATCGATGCGGGCAGACGTTATCCCGTGATCATTACCGCAGAGCGGCGGATTTGGTCATCTGCTCGCATGATTTTTATATGGAGCATGTATGGACCTATGAAGCGAGAAAACGTGAGGGTCAGCTGCCGTTGCTGCCGGAGCACAGCTCTGTTGTCTTTGACGAAGGGCATTTGCTGGAGACGGCGGCACAGAATGCGCTCACCTACAAACTGAAGCATGCACAATTTGAGGCGATTATTACTCGTCTGCTGGAGGGGGAAGTACGGGAATCTCTGGCCATGACAATTGAAGATGCAATATCCCAAAGTGAGGCTTTGTTTGCTGCGCTTCAAAAGAACAGTCAACCTGTACAAGGTTCTGACCGCAAGGAATTTAATCTGAATGAGTCGCTGATTCGAGAGGTGAACCGTTTTGGCGACCTGATCAGCACCATTGAAGAGGAGCTTGTATTTGAAAGCGGGCTATTTTCGCTGGATGAATATCAGGTCAAGATCGTGGAAGAACATCTTGAAATGATCCAGACGGCTTTGGCCTTGTTTAAACGCCCTGAGCTTTTGATTTCGTGGGTGATTGAGGATCAGGACGGATTAACGCTCGTGGTTATGCCTAAAATGGTAAAGGAGATTCTCAAGGAACGAGTATTTGCCCAGCATATGCCAATCGTATTCTCGTCAGCTACCCTTTCCGTGGAGAACTCATTTGACTATATGGCTCACAGTCTCGGAATTGAAAATCCGCTGACATTTTCCGTCGCTTCACCTTATGACTATACCGATCAGATGCAAGCGGCCTTGTATCCGTTGCAGCCAGAGCATCATCCAATCGAGAGAGTGCTGGCACTGCTGGAAAAATCACAAGGCAGAGCGCTTATTTTGTTTCCTTCACAAGAGGAACTGACTGTCTTCCAAACAGGTCTCGCCGCTTATCGGGAGGCGTCTATCTACCGTTTTCTGTATGAAGGCTCGGCGGAAATCAGCCATCTGATCTCGGCTTTTCAGAATGATGAGGAAAGCGTCTTGTGCGCGGTTACCTTATGGGAAGGCCTGGATATTCCCGGGCCGTCTCTGTCGCATGTTATCGTCTGGTCGCTGCCTTTTCCTCCGAATGATCCAGTGTTTGCATCATTGCGCAAGGATGCGGCGGAACCATTTATGCAGATAGATATGCCTCATATGGCACTTAGACTTAGACAAGGCATAGGACGTTTAATTCGCTCACGCAATGATCGGGGCTGGATTTCTATCCTCGGTCAAGATTTGAATCGTCAAGAAGTACGCACTCAAGTTGAACAGCTACTGCCTGCGGGCGTAGAATGCACAGTAATTGAAGGAAATCCGGAAGGAATGAAGACATGTTAACTTTTAAAACATTTACCGTAGAGCAAATTAAAGACGCTTTTGGTATTTTGAGCGGGTTGCGCTATGAATTTATCATCGATGTCGAGGTGGAGGAGGACGACGAGCTGTACTCTGAAAACGGCCTGACCATCCGTACCATTTATTTGGTGGACGAGCAGAAGTCGGGGATTTTGAAATATGAGCTGATTGAAAAAGGAACGAACCGCTACATCGACCTCGACCTTGAGGAAGATGAAGTGCAGGCCGTAGCGGACTTTTGTAAAGAGCATGTGCAGGACGCAATGGGTAAATAAAACGCTGTGGCTGCTGATGGCGATCGTCAGCGTATAGCCCCAATATAACGGGATATGTAAAGGAGCTCTGGTTGACCAGGCTCCTTTTTTTTATGAAATACGCGGGAGCAGCCCGCTTCATTGACTGATTTCCGTCTGGATTTAAGAGGATATTCTCTTTTAATCTATTAATTGTAAGTTGCAGTGATTTTGTGAATATAAAATTTGAATTTCATGCTTGAAAAAGAAAGCGTATTCAATTACTATGAATGTGTAACCGATACCACACTATTGATTGGATTCATTTTATAAGATTTTAACCCTGAATATCTTTGTAAATAGACGATTTTTGGAAAATGACGATGAGTAAATGCCATTTTAATGATATGAATGTGTTAACGGTTACACATCATATTAGCGCAGAGGTGATTGTTATCGCTACCATTCGGGATGTTGCCAAACTGGCGAATGTGTCCGTAGCGACGGTGTCCAGATATCTTAATCAGAATGGATATATCAGTAAGGATGCAGAGGATCGAATTAAGGACGCGGTCGGTAAGTTAAATTACTCACCCAATACGATGGCCAGAGGTTTGGCGGGATATAAGACCAATACCATTGCCCTGATCGTTTCGGAAATATCGAATCCGTTTTTCTCTGCCTTGGCAAAAGCGGTCGAGGATACGGCGACCAAACTCGGGTATACGACATTGCTGGCGAACTCCGACAGAAACAGTTTGAAAGAGATTCGTTACATTGAAGCTTTGAAGAAAAGACATGTGGACGGCATTATTTTTGCCACACAAATGCTTGCCACGAACGAAATCAATGAGCTGTTGGGGGCCAAAATCCCGATAGTCTCGATTGACCGTGCTTCCTCTGAACAGGCGGTGCACAACATATCCATGCTTCAGGTCAATCACTATAAAGGGGCAGTCATGGCTGTTGAGCATCTGTTATCGGTGGGCTGCAAAAATATCGCCCACATTAGCGGACCGGGGATCGTCATTCCCGCCAAGGACCGTCTGCAGGGATATATCGACACGCTGACCCGGTATGGGCGCTTTACCCCTTCGTATATCGTGGAAGGTGATTTCACGATGGAGAGCGGATTTAAGCTGACGCAGGATTTGCTTGCGCGTCACCCGGAGATTGACGGTATTTTTGCCACCATTGACCTTATGGCTATCGGGTCTTTAAAAGCGCTTCTTCGATCAGGGCGCAAGGTGCCGGATGATGTGGCGCTGATCGGATTTGACGGCATTGAGATGACCGGGCTTACCGAACCGGAGATTAGCACTATTGCTCAGCCGATCTATGAAATGGGTGAACAAGCGGTATATCAGCTTATTCATCAGATTGAGGACAAGAGCAGCCCGATCCAGTTGAAGCAGCTGGATGTAAAACTCCTGGCAAGAAGCAGCACTACAGGTCTGCCCTGAGCGGTCTATAATTGCACAAAACATGTTGCGTCATTTGGACTTAAATTTTCGATCCTCACCCACTACACTGTGTTTAAGCAAGGTCGGCCCCGAGCCAAACGGTGAAATGGCTGAAGCAGCACAGTTACTGCGGGCAATGCTCTCAGGGAGGTGAGGATCGCACAGAAGCAGCCTGGTGTCAGAGACAGAAGGAGCACGATCAAAATAATATGATCTCTAGGGGGATTATAAACGATGAAAAAACTAGCTGTATTATTGCTTACTGTATTTACACTGACTATGATTTTGGCGGCCTGCGGCAATGGAGGCACCGCAACCTCCACTACGAAGAATGCGGATGGCGGAAGCGCGGCTCCGGCAAATGGAGGAACATCGGACACAAAGACAGGAAAGCCAAAGATAGCTGTCATTTTGAAAACGCTTAACCATCCATTTTGGACCGCGATGAGAGACGGAATTAAGAAAGAAGCGGAAGCAAAGGGGTTTGAAGTCGAAATTTTCGCTGCCCAGGACGAAACCGATTTGCAGGGTCAAGTGAAAATATTTGAAGACATTCTGAGCAAAGACTTTGACGGCGTGGCTGTGGCACCATTGACTCCGGTTAACCTGATTCCTTCCATCGTTCAAGCCAATAAAAAGGGAATTTATGTCGTTAACATTGATGAGAAGATCAATATGAATGAGCTGAAAAATGCTGGCGGATATGTTCTGGCATTCGCTACCTCTGACAATGAGAAAATCGGGGCGCAAGGCGGTAAGGCTATTGTAGATGCGCTGGGTAAACAGGGCGGCGAAGTGGCAATTATCGAAGGAAAAGCAGGCAACGCATCGGGAGAAAGCCGTAAGAAGGGCGCCGAATCCGCCTTTGCAGCGGCTTCCCAAATCAAGCTGGTCGACAGCCAGCCGGCTGACTGGGATCGTCAAAAAGCGCTGGACGTAGCGGCTAACCTGCTTCAGCGTTATCCGAACCTGAAGGGCATCTATGCGGCTAATGACACGATGGCTCTGGCGGCGCAGCAAGCTGTTGAGAATGCGGGCAAAGCAGGTCAGGTATTGGTAGTGGGAACGGATGGGGATCAGGAAGCCCGGGATTCCGTCGCAGCCGGCAGCCTGTATGCGACAATCGCCCAGGACCCTGCCGAAATCGGAATCACTTCCCTTAACAGACTTATCGATGCGATTAACACAAAGAAGCAAGGCAGTGTTGATGCTGAACCGGAAACGGTCTGGATCGACGCCCAACTGATCACGAAGAAGTAAAACTGTACAGAGAAAAGGACGGTGCCGGAGCGAAGCTGACATTCCGGTACCGGTCCACTCTGGCGGAGTTCCCTGGGGAACACCGCTCCAGGAAGGAGAAACCGAAGTGGAATATCTTGTGGAGATGAAAAATATCGCAAAGCATTTCGGAGCCGTAAAGGCTTTGCAGGATGTGTCGCTGACACTGAAGCCAGGCGAAGTTCACATACTGCTTGGAGAGAATGGGGCGGGCAAGTCGACGCTGATCAAAATTTTGTCGGGCGTATACGAACCGACCGAGGGCCAGATCGTCATTAACGGCAGCGAATTTAAAAAGCTGACGCCGAAGGAATCGACCGAACAGGGGATCAGCGTTATTTATCAGGAGCTGAGTATGATCGACGAGTTGTCCATCGCGGAAAATATCTTTGTGGGAAAGCTGCCCATGATCAAAAAATTCGGCATCCCGGTCGTTGACCACAAGACGATGCATGCGCTTGCACAAATGATGATTGAAAGAGTCGGCCTGAAGTGTTCGGCCACCCGAATGGTGGAGACGCTATCCATTTCGGAGAAGCAGCAGGTTGAAATTGCGAAGGCGATTGCATCGCGCGCCAAGGTCATTATCATGGACGAGCCGACCTCCTCGCTTACGATCGAAGAAACGAACAAGCTGTTCGCAATCATCCGCCAACTACAAAGCTATGGTGTAGGTATTATCTACATTTCCCACAAGCTTGACGAATTGCTGGAAATCGGGGACCGCGTCAGCGTACTGAAGGACGGCAAGTATGTAGGCACACGGGATATCAAGGACGTTACGCGTGAGGATTTGATAACGATGATGGTGGGGCGCGCAGTCAGCGAACGCCACCTGAAATCGGAGGACAGTCAGCACAATAATACGGAAGTGATTTTGAAGGTGGAGCATCTGACCCGAAAAGACAAACGGGTGAACGATGTCAGCTTCAAGCTGCATAAAGGGGAAATTCTCGGCTTTGCCGGCTTGATCGGCTCCGGAAGAACGGAGCTCATGAATGCCATTTACGGCGCGGCACCGATACAAAAAGGGCGAATAGAACTGTTCGGCCAAGAAATCAAGGTTAAGGACCCATATCATGCCATCAAGCTGGGCATCGGACACGTAACGGAGGCTCGCAAGGAGACGGGCTTTTTGAAAAACTTCGAAATCTGGAAAAATATCTCAATCTCCAAGCTGCTGAAGGAGTCAACCGCCGGAGGGACCTGGGGACTCGTAGATCACAAAGAGGAAATCAAATTGGCTGAACAATTCAAGCAGACAGTCAATATTAAATGCTCCAGTGTAGAGCAGAACATAACCGAGTTGTCAGGTGGTAACCAGCAGAAGGTGTTGATCGCCAAATGGCTGGCCGCCGGCTCACGATTAGTTATTTTTGACGAGCCGACCAAGGGAATTGATATCGGAGCCAGAGGCGAGATTTACAAGATCATGCGTGATCTGGCGGAGTCCGGTGTGGGCGTCATCGTCGTTTCGTCGGAAATGCCGGAGCTGTTGTCGGTATGCGACCGAATCGCCGTGTTCCGGGAAGGCACCATTAACAAAACTCTACTGAATGAAGAGGCCACGGAAGAAAAAATCATGCTGGCCGCTACATCATAGTCAAGGAGCAAATATCTATGCAAAAATTCAACCTGATTTGGGAAAAGTACGGAACTTTCGGTATCCTGCTGCTGATTACACTGGGCTTGGGTATCGGCTCTCCCCAGTACTTTTTGACAACGAGCAATCTGACCCAGGTGCTGCTGCAGAGTGCGGTTACCATTTTGATCGGCGTTGGCGAATTTTTCACCATTCTCATCGCCGGAATCGATCTTTCTGTAGGCTCTATTATGGCGCTTACGGGTATGATCTCCGCCAAAATGATGATTGCGGGTATGCCGTGGCCGGTTGCGATCCTCATCGGCGGCGTTGTAGTCGGCGGGACTTTGGGCTGCTTCAACGGGTTTCTGGTGAATAAAACAGGCCTGCATCCTTTTATCATTACGCTGGGGACCTTGGCGATTTATCGCGGGCTTACTCTGATCATCTCGGAGGCGGCGCCGGTGTTCGGGCTTCCTCAGGGCTTCAAGAGCGGCATTGCCGGCTGGCTCGGGCCTGTTCCGATTCCGGTATTGATTGCCTTGATCGTAGCTCTTGTATTCATCTTTATTACAGGTAAAACCAAACTTGGCCGCAACATTTATGCACTGGGCGGCAACAGCCAGGCAGCCTGGTTCTCGGGGATCAACATCAAACGACATACGCTGATCGTATTCGTCATTTCCGGAATTTGCGCTGGCATTGCAGGCGTTGTATTGACTGCCCGTCTGGGGGCAGCGGAACCGCTGGCCGGCACAGGCTATGAGACGCAAGCGATAGCTGCGGCCATCATCGGAGGCACCAGCTTTTTCGGAGGAAAGGGCCGAGTCATCGGGGTCGTCATGGGCGGTCTGATTATCGGTGTGATTAATAACGGACTGAACATTTTGAGTGTACCGACCTACTATCAGCAAATCGTCATGGGCGGTTTGATTATCCTGGCGGTGTTCCTAGACCGTCTCTTCGGAAGCAAAAAAGTGACAGCCTAACAAATAGGAGTGAAAAAAACGATGAAAAAGCATTTATTTTCTCCATCCCTAATGTGTATGAACCTGATGGATATTGAAAACCAGCTCAAGGTGCTGAACCAAAGAGCGGATATGGTGCACATAGACATTATGGACGGTCACTATGTCAAGAACATTACGCTCTCTCCCTATTTTATGGAGCAGATCCGCGGGTCTTTAACGATACCGATGGACGTGCATTTGATGGTCGAAAAGCCTTCCGAATTCATCAAAATGATTATTGATGCAGGTGCCACTTACATCAGTCCGCACGCCGAGGTCATTAACAGTGAAGCCTTTCGTATGATTGATACGATCAAGACTACCGGCTGCAAGGCGGGAATCGCGCTTAATCCGGCAACACCGCTTAGCCACATCCAGCACTACATTCACCATTTGGACAAAATCACCTTTATGTCGGTCGATCCGGGATTTGCCGGACAGAAATTCATTCCGGAAGTGCTTGACAAGATTCGTGAAGCGAAGGCGCTCAAGGAAAAGCACGGCTATAACTATCTGATTGAAATCGACGGCTCTTGCAATGAAAAAACATTCAAGATACTGGAAGAGGCGGGAGTCGAAGTGTTTATCGTTGGAACGTCGGGACTGTTCAACCTCGATAGCGACCTGAACAAGGCATGGGACCAAATGATGGAGCATTTCAATTCCCAAGTGAACGCCGAAGTCTGAATACCTAGTAAAGGGAGTGGTTAAATGTCATTGGATGAGCGCAGTTCCAATATATTGACCAAGCTGCTTGGTTCCAGCTCCCATATTTCCATAAATGAGCTTACCTCTGCTTTTCAGGTATCCAAACGCACGATATATTATGACATCGAGAAAATCAATGATTGGCTGAAGGACAACAAGCTTTCTCCCGTTTATTATGTTCGCTCGGCAGGATTTCATCTCGATGAGGATACAAGAAAAAAAGCACCGGACAAGTTCAGCAATATCCAGCAATGGAATTATGAGTACTCACAGAAGGAGCGCAAAGCGCTGATCGCAGTCTATATTATCGGACGGGAAAAGCGGGTGCAACTGGAAGATCTTATCAACCGCACGCGGGTCAGCCGCAATACGGCAATTGAGGACCTCAAGCTGCTGAGAAGTGAGCTGCATGATTTTCAGACTACGCTGTTGTGTGAACGGCATACGGGTTATTACATGAAGGGCTCAGAAGAAAATATTCGCAAGGCGCTTACTCATTACCTTTCCCAGTTAACGGTTGATCTGGAATGGAGCAAGAGCTTGTTCACCGCGGATGACATTCAGCTGGACCGGCAGCCCGCTTACGGATTGTTCGAGATCGAGCAGGTGAAAAGCATTTACTTGTCATTGACATTGTACGAGCGTACCCTCAAGATCCGGTTTACAGATGATACGCTGCGGAATCTGAGCATTCAACTATTTTATTTTCTTAGAAGAATGCTGCGGCGGCGAAACGTTAAGGTGGACGCTCGTCTCCAAGAAACACTAAAGGATTCGGCTGCGTTCAGCGCCGCCAGCAAGACGGTTGTTCCTGCGCTGGAGCGTCTGTCGGATCTGCCCATTCCCAGTGATGAAATCTTTTATTTAACGATGCATCTGCGGGGCGCAAAGCTGCATGAAATGAAGCAATCCCGCAGAGACTCCTCTTCCTATGAGAAAATCAGGGATATCGCGAGGCGGATGATTGATGATTTTCAGCAGCAGGCCTGTATCGTATTTCAGGAGCGCGCAGGGCTGGAGGAGGGGCTGACCGTACATCTTCAATCCGCATATCACCGGATTCAGTATAATCTGGATGCTCCTAATCCCTTGAAAGAAATGATCCAGGATAAATATAAGGATGTTTACGTATTCACCTTAAAAGTAGTGCATCATTTCGAAATCGAAGCGGGCGTACATCTTGACGAAGATGCGGTAACCTTTATTGCGATGCATTTCGGCGGATGGATGAAAAGAGAGGGAGTCCTGTTTCTGTCGCGGGTCACGGCAGTTGTCGTTTGCGCCAGCGGTATTGGAACGTCGCAAATGCTGAAAAAGCAACTACAGGAGCTTTTTCCGATGATCGACTTTATAGAAACGATGGCCATCCGCGATTATGAGACGGCCATGCCACAGGCAGATTTTGTTTTCAGCACTTCACCGCTTAGAAGCGGCGGCAATGAGGTGTTTCTCGTAAGCCCGATTTTGAGCGATGTTGAAAAGATCAACCTGCTTAAGAAAATCTATGCCAAATTAGGGACTTATGACAATGTAGGCCAATCTATTGAGGGATTGATCAAGATCATCCGCAAACATGCCCTTATCCGCAATGAAGAACAGTTATACGGGCAATTGCGGGATTATATGGCTCGCCAAGACTGGATTCGAATCGATCAGGCGCCGCGTCCGATGCTGAACGAGCTGTTGACGTCAAGCCGGATTCAACGGATGGATCACGTAGATAGCTGGGAAGACGGGATTGCTGCTGCGGCCTGGCCCTTGCTGAAGGAGGGGGCCATTGCTGATTCCTATGTCGAGGCGATGGTTGAGAATGTGAAGCAGCGGGGGCCGTACATCATTATTGCGCCGCTTGTAGCGGTACCACATGCCGATCCGCTGTCCGGCGTTAATAAAACGGGGATCAGCCTTCTGGTACTGAAGGAGGGAATAGCCTTTTCAGAGCAGCCGGAGCACGAGGTGCGGCTCATCTTTACGCTGGCCGCGATGGATCATGAAACCCATCTTAGAGCCTTGTCCCAGCTCACCTCTCTGTTGACCGACGAAGGCAACATTGAGAAGCTGTTCCGCTCGCAATCTACTGAGGAGATTACGGAGATCATCCTGCGGTATTCCGTATAGAAAGAGCAAATTAAGATACTACCAAGAGAGACAGGAGCCATTTGTATGAGAGCGATCGGGAGAGACCTCGCAGCGTTTCAAGGCAATTCGGATGGGAGATGCTAGCGTATGGACAACAATGAACGTATACAAGGGGGATACACCATCGGAATCGATATTGGCGGAACGAATTTTCGTATCGGGCTACTGTCCGAGATGGGGGAGCTGCGCCATTTTCATATCGAGAGCAGCCGTTTGTTATATGCAGAAGGAGAGCCCCAGGATAATCTGCGGAACTATATAACTTCTTATATTCAAAAGCATCCGGAGGCTGAGATTAAGGGGATCGGCATCGGTTTTCCATCCGTGGTCAGCAAAGACAAGAAGACCGTATATTCAACGCCGAATATTGAAGGCTTCAATCAGGTGAATGTGGTTGATCCGCTGGAGTCGGCGCTGGGTATCCCTGTTTATCTGGATAATGATGTGAATTTTCTGCTGCTGACAGAGATCGTCGCGCATAAACTGGAACGTCGAGGCATTGTAGTGGGCTTTTATCTTGGCACCGGCTTCGGCAACTCGATTTATTACGAGGATCACTTCATTGCTGGCAAGCATGGCTCGGCAGCAGAGCTGGGACATGTTCCTGTGCTGGGGCGGCAGGATTTATGCAGTTGCGGCAATCCGGGCTGCATAGAGCAGTATGCCTCGGGCAAGCGGCTGCGCGAGCTGCATGAGCTTCATTTTGCCGGAACTCCGTTTGAGGATATTTTCGTGAAGTATGGGAGCCATGAGATTATCCAGGATTTTCTCGAAGCGGTGGCGGTGGTGATAGCTACTGAAATCAATATACTGGACCCGGATTACATTGTGTTGGGCGGCGGCGTACTGCATATGTCGGGATTTCCGAAAAAAGAGCTTGAGGCGAAAATATTCAGCCACGCCCGCAAGCCATTTCCCGCCGAGGGACTGAACTATATTTATGCTAAGGACAACCAGGAGGCCGGAGTCATCGGCGCCGGTTACCGCGCCTGGCGGGGGAATTCCCCGGCGCTTATAAAGTGATATTACGAAGAGGTCTATTCCGCTGGTCTGACCAGACTGGCAAATAGCCCTCTTTTTTCTTTTATTAGTTCAATCTTTGCATAAAGAAGTGCGGGGGATTTGGACTTATTAGCAGCTGTGGCACCTTATATACTGATAACGGGATCAAATATACCAGATGACCAGACAAGGGGGGAGTCCATACGGAATGTTGACCGAACTGCTGACACCGGACAGAATTGGGCTGCTGGACAGGGTGGAGGGCTGGGAGCAGTCGATTCGAATCGCTTCCTCGCCACTGCTCGAACAAGGGGCTATCACCGAGGAATATGTGGACGCGATGATTGACAATGTGAGGAAATTGGGACCGTACATTATTATTACACCGAAGGTGGCGATTCCGCATGCAAGGCCGGAGAATGGCGTTCTGAACATGTCGATCAGTCTGCTGCGGGTACAAGAGGGAATATCTTTTTCGGAAAGAGAAGGGCATACGGTGCATTTATTGTTTGTGCTGGCGGCGCCTGACAAAAGCTCTCATATTACATTATTAACGGAACTGGCCGTGTTGCTCGAAAATACCAATCATATCGAGACCCTGCTGCATGCGGAATCCGTTCACGAGATCCTCGCCTGCCTGGGCTCATCTATTAAGGAGAATATATCATGAAGAAAATACTTGTTGTCTGCGGAAACGGTCTGGGAAGCAGCCTGATCCTCGAAATGAATGTAAAGCGTGCCCTGGGGGAATTAGGTCTTGAGGCAGAAGTCTCCCACACGGATTTGGGCAGTAGTAAATCGGAGCACGCGGATCTGTACATGGGTGCGGAAGATATTGTAGGACAGCTGGATGATGGAACACGTCAGGTAGCGGCCATACCGAATCTGCTTGACCTGAACGCCATCAAGCGTGTCTTGGCGCAGCATTTGCAGGCCTGAGAAGAATCGTCAGGGGAGGGATTATGACACCATTTTTTGGAATTGACAACCGCCTTGTGCTGGCTGCTCTCTTGTTCGGATTGCTTTCTGCCTCCGCTCTGCTGGTGCAGAAGAAGCAATGGCCGGATATCATTTCCGGCGTCATCAAGACAATAACGGGTTTTGTGATTCTGATTGCCGGGGGACGGCTGCTGCTTTATTCGCTGGATTGGTTCGGGCGGTTATTCCGGTCGGCCTTTAAGGTCGAGGGAGTCATTATGAACACCGATGCCATGGCTGCGTTGGCCATCAACCGGTTTGCACTCGAAACCGTGCTGATTCTGATTTTCGGCACGTTCGTGAATCTCCTGCTGGCCAAGTACACCCGGTTCAAATATATATTTTTGACCGGACATCATACCTTGTATATGGCCTGCACGCTGGCGGCAGTATTGACGTCCAGCGGTGCCAAGCTTGCCGTAACGGTGGCGGTTGGCTCGATTGTGCTGGGACTTGCAATGGTCTTCTCGCCAGCAATCATCCATCCTTTCACGAGAAGGCTGACGGGCAGCGATGACATCGCGCTTGGCTACTATGGGGCGGTCAGCAGCCTGCTCGCGGCCTGGCTCGGCAAAGTCTGCGGGAACCGCTCCAAACCGGCGCAGAATTACAGGCTGCCGAGTATTGCTTTTTTTCGCGACTCCAATAACGCTGTTACGCTAACGATGCTGCTGCTGTTTCTCGCTGTTTCCTTATCGGCAGGCGGTAGCGCATGGGAAGCGAGCGACAGCGATAGAATGAACGCTGTGCTATTCGCAGCCATACAGGCGATAATCTTCGCCGCAGGTGTCTACATCGTATTCGCGGGAATCCGTATGTTGATTAATGACCTGGCTCCGGCGGTTCAGCGGTTGGCGGCGAGATTTATCCCGGGAGGTAAAAGTGCCGTCGATTCGCCTACTTTTTTCCCCTTTGCAGCGAATGCGGTCATGCTGGGTTTCGTGTCCAGCCTGGTGGCGGGCTTGCTGCTCATGCCTCTGCTGCCGGCATTCGGCATGAGCGTTATTATTCCCGGGATCGCGGCTCATCTCTTCTCCGGAGCTACCGCAGGCATCTACGGGAACCTGACCGGAGGAGTCAGGGGCGCGGTGCTGGGCGGGGCCGCAAACGGGATTCTTACTACACTGCTGCCTGCGGTTTTGCTGCTGTTGGCCGGTTCGCTCGGGTTCCAGCATATTATTTTCTCGGATGGTGATATTGGGGTAGTCGGCTTGATCGTGCTGCTGCTTGTCAGATGGATGATGTAAGCATATTCAATACTTTCACATGGGAGGTCAGGGATGAAATTTATAATCGGCTCGGACCGTGACGGTCTGCAATTGAAGGAAACTCTGAAGGCTCATCTTCTTGCCGGAGGGCATGAGGTTGCGGATAAGACGGCTGGAGAAGCGACGGACTGCGTGGAAGCGGCCCGTACGGTAGCGGAGGCGGTTGCCGCAGGCGAGGGCGACTACGGCATTGCGGTCGATCTTTACGGCGTCGGCTCCTACATGGCGGCGAATAAAGTCAAGGGGATTGTCTGTGCAGCGCTTACGGATGAGTACTCAGCGCATATGACGAGAGAGCATAATAATTCCTCCATGATCGCTCTCGGCTCGGGTGTTATCGGGGAGCAGCTGGCGCTGCGCATTGTAGATGCATTTACCGCTTCAGCTTTTGACGGCGGACGGCAGCGAATCAGGGTCGATATGCTGAAACGCATGATTCGGGAGGAGGTCTGAGATGAGAATATCCGTAGGCTGTGACCATATTATGATCGATCTGAAACAAAAGGTGCATTCCTATCTTGCTCAAAAGGGGCATGAGGTCATAGACCAAGGCACCTATAACGAGGAAAGAACGCATTATCCCATTTACGGCAAGAGAGCGGCGGGCAGTGTGGCAAAAGGCGAGTCCGATCTCGCCGTCGTCGTATGCGGCTCCGGCATTGGCATTAGCATTGCGGCCAATAAGGTAGCCGGCGTTCGGGCTGTTGTTGCAAGCGCTACCGATACGGTCCGCTATGCCCGCCGGGAGCTGAATGCCAATGTGCTTGGCATCGGCGGTATGGTTGTCGGCTGGGGCGTGATCCAGGACATGATTGACGCTTTTTTGGATACATCCTATGTGCCGACTGAGAAAAACCGGATGTGCATAGCGAAGCTTGATGCAATGATTCAGGATAACGGTCAAACGAGCGATGAGCACCTTTTTGATGATTTGCTGGCAAAATGGGAACGAGGGGAATACCATTGCTGACCTATTCGGGCGCAAGTTCCTGTTTGACCGCGTAAAATGACCGGAGGACTTGGTTGCGGACATTGTTAAAGCGACTGCAAATTTCAAAGCAACGATTTTGAATTCGCGGTCATATTTTGTAGCAATCAAGTCCAATGGGTAGCCTAAGTGATTTGACAAATGCTTCAATTATACATAAAATCTTATTGCATATATACACACCGTATTACTATGTTTTTAGGATAAAGAAGTAAATTTCCCGACAATACCCTGATATTTTTTTGACCATTGGTTTATTAGGGTTCGTTATTAAAAGGAGCTTGAAAATTATGAATGTATATCGCAACACCCTTGAATTAATCGGACGCACTCCATTAGTGGAGTTGAACAGCTATTCTCTTCCGCGAGGAATTCGTCTGTTTGCCAAGCTGGAGTTTATGAATCCCGGCGGCAGTGTGAAGGATCGGGTGGGTAAGGCTCTTATTGAAAAAGCTTTGAAGACAGGTCAGCTGAAACCAGGCGGGACTTTAATTGAAGCAACAGCAGGCAACGCAGGCATCGGCCTGGCTATGGCGGCGCTTCATTATAACATCTCGGTCATTTTTGCTGTGCCTGAAAAGTTCAGTCAAGAGAAACAGGATCTGATGAGGGCGTTAGGTGCACGTATCGTTCATACCCCGACAAGTGAGGGGATGAAAGGAGCCATCGAGAAAACGAAGGAATTGGCTGCGGAAATAAAAGATGCATACTTGCCACGTCAATTCAGCAATCCGGATAATCCAGAGGCATATTATACGACAATGGGCCCTGAAATTTGGAACGATCTGGATGGTAAGGTGGACGTATTTGTGGCAGGAGCAGGCTCGGGGGGCACATTTATGGGAACCTCACGTTATCTTAAGGAGCAAAATGAAGCCATTAAAACGGTCATTGTGGAGCCGGAAGGGTCCATTTTGAATGGCGGCGAGTCAGGTCCGCATAAAACGGAAGGAATCGGCATGGAATTGATTCCTGAGTTTGTGGATACAGTTTATTTTAATGCCATTCATACCATTAGCGACGTGGACGCGTTCAACCGTGTCAAGGAACTGGCGGAGCGTGAAGGGATTCTCGTCGGCAGTTCCTCCGGTTCAGCCCTGCATGCCGCTTTACTGGAAGCAGAGAGCGCACCGGATGGTGCACATATTGTTACCATTTTCCCGGATAGCAGCGAACGTTATCTGAGCAAAAAAATATATGAAGGCGGGATTTAAAATGAAACGTAAAACAAAACTGATTCACGGCGGGCTCCCTACCGATCCTCATACTGGCGCGGTTAACGTTCCTATTTATCAGGTAAGTACTTATGAGCAAGAGGAAATCGGCGTTCATAAGGGATACGAGTATTCGCGTACAGGCAATCCGACCCGGTTTGCGCTGGAGGAGCTGATCAAGGAGCTGGAAGAAGGCAAACGCGGTTTTGCTTTCGGTTCCGGTATGGCAGCGATTCATGCGGTATTTTCCTTGTTTAAAGCAGGGGACCATATATTGCTGACCGATGATGTATACGGAGGCACCTATCGTATTGTAAGCAAGGTGCTCAGTCGGATCGGGATTGAGTCCACATTCGTGGATACGACGGATCTGGAGGCCATCTCCAAAGCAATCCGTCCGAATACGAAGGCATTGTATGTCGAAACACCAACGAATCCGCTGTTGAAGGTTACAGATATCCGTGCAGTTTCGGAGCTGGTGAAAAAGCATGAGCTTTTGTTGATTGTGGACAATACATTTGCGACTCCTTATTGGCAGACGCCAATTACGCTTGGAGCGGATATCGTCATTCACTCTGCGACCAAATATTTGGGCGGACACAGCGATGTTGTAGCCGGTTTGGCTGTAGTAAACAGTGAAGAGCTGGGCGAGCAGCTTCATTTTCTGCAAAACGCCATTGGCGGTATTCTCGGCCCGCAGGATTCCTGGCTATTGATCCGTGGTATCAAAACATTGGGTCTGCGTATGGAAGCGATCGAGCAAAATGCGAAGGAAATCGCAGCCTTTTTGGAAAAACATCCGAAGGTCAGCAAGGTTTACTACCCTGGGCTGGCAAGCCACGCACAGCATGAGCTGTCCAAAACACAGGCCGATGGCTTTGGCGGCATTATTTCCTTTGATGTGGGCAGTGATGCCAATGCGGTAGCACTCCTGAAAAAAGTGAAATATTTTACGCTGGCTGAGAGCCTGGGAGCAGTAGAAAGCCTGATCAGCGTTCCAGCACGTATGACCCATGCCTCTATTCCGGCAGAACGCCGCGCAGAGCTGGGCATTACCGAAGGTTTGGTGCGGATTTCGGTGGGGATTGAAGATCTGGAGGATTTGATCGAGGATTTACAGGCGGCATTGCAGGACTAAAAGCGTAAAGATCAAGAGGTAGCTGAGGCTACCTCTTTTTTTGTCCAAAAATATTGCTTTTCCTTAAAAACCGAGTATAATACTCGGTAATAGGATATTAAATAAGGAGAGAGAACATATGCAACAGGCAAAAATACATAGTTACCTGCAGGTAGATGACTATTTGGATCTTCTTAACTATGCCAAACAATTAAATGATATAAAGTGGCAACAAGAGCTCAAGGAAGCCTTGCAGTATCATTTGCAGGAGAACGGCAAGGAGACCAGGGATTCTAAAATTAATGCGCTATGGCGGCATTTTGATCAGATTAACGACAGGCTGCTGGAGCTATTTGATCTTTTGCGGAATAGCAATAACGCGGTGGAGCGAAACTCGTGGAGCGAACAGATTTGGGAGCTGAAGTTGGAACGAATCAAGCTGGAAAAGCAAATACAAGCGAGTTACGCACATTTTTAAAGCATCAGCATAGAAGGTTATAAGCAGACAAAAAAGGCATGCAGCTGACACTGCAATGCCAATAATTTACGAAAATAAGTTGAAGAAATGATACTTATACTTAAATTATTTTGAAGTTTGCTTCATGTCACGCATCATTTTCATCATCATCGTCATCATTTCGTCGCATTCTTGCATTTTAGTCATCATCATATCCATGTTCATGTCCATCATATCCATATCAGACATCTTTTCCATGCACATTTTCATGCTTTTCATTTTAGCCATCATGTCTTCCATACACATGGTCATCATCATTTCCATACACATTTTTTCCATTTTACATCCTCCTTGGTTTTGAATATAGTAAGTTCAACCTAAACTTATTATAACCAAGTCTAGTTAGCAATAATCATGTCAGCTTTAAATAGGATTTTAAATATAGAAATTTTTAATAACGAAGTGAAGCACTCTGCTTTCTTCGTTTTTTGGTTTATAGACAGCTTCTTTTTTTGGAAAAACAGAGGAGTAAACAGAGATGATAACGAATAGTTTTATATAGTTGTTTTAAGTGTTAACGGAAAAATTTTCGGAAGAATATCGAGGCTACGTCTTTCGAGGAAACCAAAACCTGGAGGGGGAATGTTATGAGGTTCACGCATCTGGAAAAAGCAACAACTGTGCTGTCGGATCATCCGGTTCGTTTGACGTCTGCTTATGCAATCGGTCCGGTCGAGCTGCCGGAAAATTGCGGTGTGGGCAGGGAATGGTCGAATTATTTCACACATGAGGACTGGAATTTGGAGAAGGCATGTGAAGAGGGGTTGGAGCTTTCAGCCGGGGGAAAGGCAGCCTGTCGATTATTAACCGAGCTCGACCCCCGGAACGCGGAACTGAATTTAGGTGTTTTCCCACCTTTGGCCGAGCAAGAAAGGCTTTTGCTGGTTTCCAACCTTCGTTGTATGGCAGCACAGGAAGTCGTTATCAGACCGTTTGAAGGGACAGGACAAATTTGGATAGACGGCATACTGGTTTATGCGGAATCCGGTCCTTTTCGCTTGCATATGGAGGAAGGCGATCACACAGTGATCATCATCGCAGCGTTTATTCCTGATGAAGCCCGTTCTATTCGTATTAGCGGAACTCAGATATGCGATCATCCAGATGTGACAGAGCTGCAGCGTGAATTTGTAGAGCGTAATATACGTTTTCATATGGCTTGGCTAGAGGTTGAGAAAAGTTCGGAGAGGGAGGGGGAAAAAAGTCCGATCTCGTTTTACTTGCTGCGTAAGGATCGCGTAGATCTGCCTGCAGATCAAACGGTATGGATCGAGGTAACGGATGATGCGGGAACGAAGCTGGATCGGTTTCAAGCGACCTGGGAGCAGGAGCAAAGGTATGCCTGGGATGAGGAAATGACCGGGAACACAGGGATGCTGCATTTTACGGTTGCATATCACGATCATGAGGCAGGAGAGCACCATTTTGTGTACTCGGTACTTGTACGTCCTTTGTCTGCCGTTGTGCAGGGTTTGCAGGAAGAGTATGACCACTACAAGCAGGCTCACGTCAGGGATGCTCTTAAAGCTGCCCGAAAAATACAGATAGAAGGTCTACTGGAGGAACTAAAAAGGTTAACGGCTTTGCCGGAAGATCCTTTTGAAATCTGGGACTATCGGGTTGTGCGTGAATATATCAAGCTATTAAAACGAATTTTCACATATGGATGTGCCGAACAGTCTCAGCATTCTTTCTCACTTCAGGAGCAAAACATCTTTGTGTCTCCTGACGGGATTGGCGAAAGCTTTTTTGTCTCTCGCTTGGATAACAGCTTACAGCGCTATACCATACAGCTTCCCAGAGGACAGCTTTCAGGAAGCTTTTCGGCAGAACGACAGTATCCTTTGATTGTCCTGATGCCGGGCAAACGGTATGAGCTGGGTCTACCGGATTTCCAGCAACGTGATTTCGGGCGGGACTGGGAGGAAGAGGCGATCTTTGTTACTTTTTCGTGTCGTGGCGTAACGTTGGGCAGTTATATTGGCGAAGCCGCTTTTCTGGAGGCGCTGGATGTCATTCTGCAATCGTACCCGGTGGACGAAGACCGAATCTATCTGACGGGTTATTCTAACGGCGGATATGCTGCCTGGGCGATGGCACAAGCGTATCCTTCGCGTTTTGCAGCTATTGCTGTGATTGCAGGTGCGCCGCATCCAAAGCAGCTAATGAATCTGTCAAATTTGCCTGTATTGAACATTGTTGGCGAGCAGGATTATCTGTTTGACCAGGCCTATACGGCTCCTGAAACTGAGCTTGCATCCAGCCATTTCAAAGGTGTGGTGGAGCATTGCTCCAATCACTGGGACACACATGAACTGAGGCTTCTGGACGGTGTGCTGGGCTGGCTTATGCAATGGAAAAGAGATGTCGCACCTCAGCGCATAGCCTACCGGACAGAACGGGGCAGACATAATCGTGCTTATTGGCTGGAGCTGGCGAAAATGGATGAACACGAGGAATATGCTGAGCTGCACGGTGAAATGAGCACAACAGGCGAACTGGACATTACAGCCGTCCACGCTGACGAATTTATCATTCATCTTTCCCATGAAGTCATGGCTCTGGAGCTGGCCCAGGTACGTATCGGAGCTCGTATTTTCGTGTTGGATCTGCTGGAATACAGTCGCTTTCGCTTTGTTAAAATGGAGTCACAGAAGCGCCCCTCGCCTGAATACCGTTTGATTGCTGAGCGGGGGAGAGGAAGCGATGTAAGCTCTGCAAAAGAAACAAAGACCGAGCAGGAAACAAGTGGGGTGAAAAGCGCAGGAAGAAATGCTCGGAGCCACGGTATGGGCGTGCTTGACGTTTATATGGAGCGTCTTCATATTGTTCTTCCATCCAGCTATGCTACACCAGAGGAAGAGCAGGCGATGAAACGGACAGCGAACGCCTTGGCCAGCCCGCGGACAGCGACTTGGAATCCCTATATCGGTGTTCATTATCCTGTTGTGTCTGCTCATGACATTTTGGAGGAAGAGCTGGCTGACAGTAACGTGATCTGTATCACTTCGGCCTTGACCAGACATGAGCTGCTTCAACGACACCAGGAAAATTTGCAATTCGTGTGTACGGAGGAAGGGTATACACTGGGCGGTGATTTTATAGCAGGGGAATATTGTCTGTCATATATTCAGCCTAGTCCTTGGTCTGCATACCGACAAATGCTTGTGGTAGCGACCAATTCACCCCGGATGCTAGGCAAAAACCTGTTTATGCGCAAGCTGATCATGCCCGGCTATTTTAACGGTTTGCACCCGTATTTGAATAAGGAGATCATTGTGTATGACAGCAAGGGTGTGCGTGCTTTTAATTTTATATCCAATCAACATGCGTGTCACAAGCTGCAAGGCCAATAAAGAAGACAAGCCAATTAGTCACATATACCCTATAAAAGTCCAAAATCAAAAAACCGTCCGGAGGCACGTTGGCGATCCTGACGGTTTTTTTCTGATTTATTGCAGTGATTTGTAATCGATATGACGTCATATATAGAAGGGCGTTGTAGCAGATCAGCTTTTATACTGCTCCATCAGGTACATGATCTTCACCTCATCGGCCAGGTCTCCGAAGGGTTCTAACGGATTTTCCTGAATGATATGATATAATCGTTGGACTCTTTCCTTGGGTAGCTTGCGTACATATCTGGAAATAAATGCGGCATGGGTGACCACGTAACGCTTTTTGCGGACAGCCGCATTGGCTACGCGGACGAGAATATCCTCGCCTCCTGCCATTTCCAGAATGCGACGCTCATAAAAGGTGACATATCGGAATGTCCGATCCTTGATCAGCTCACGATTTAATCTGGCAATTTCTCCAATATATCTGACCATAAGCGGCTCAAAGCTTTTGATCAGGAGAGGGTCGAGGGTCAACTCCATATCTTTGCGCAGAACAAAGGATTGCAGCAGGGCGACCTGCTGGAGCCTTATCCGGTCGTTGTGTATGAGAACAGCAATCTCACGCAGCATCTCATAGGAGACACGCTCACTGAGCTGTCGCAGGGCAACCGCGTTTTTATGATTGACACCCAGTCCCTCATGGATTTGAGTTATACGTCCTCTGAACAGGCGTATAAGCTGTCTGCGCTTTTCATGAGGATAAATACGCTGCTGCAGAAGCACCAAGGGCAGCAGGAGGAGTGCACCGACAATACCGCTCAGAAGCATTTGCTGCGTTGAATGACCAAAAAAGACAGCAGCGGCCAACAGCATGATGCCAACGGCGAGGTCATTGCGAAAATAACGTCTGGCACTGAGCTTGGCGTATTGCTCTACAGGAACCAGCGTATCCCGATCGCAGGATGTACATTTTTCTTCCCAGAGGGCGGTGAATTGTCCGCAATGCTTGCAGATTCTCAGCTTTTGGAAGGCATGCTCTGTGCGGGTAAATGGACGGAATTGTACAGCCTGTTTGGAGCTATTCATTGCGCTCACTTCTCCGGTTCAGCAGTGCCAGGAGCTCGGTGTCGATTTGCGCAATCAACGGAGCACGTTTTTTATGTATATAGTAAATGATTAATTTAACGGCGACAAAAAGAAACAAAATCGCCAGACATCCGTATGAGATCATAGTGTACTTCCTCTTTCTGCTTGGATTTTGACTTCGATATTTTACATGGGCAGGTTTCGCTGCTGTCATTTTTGTCGTATAAAGGAGAAGGCTGGTGCCCGATTGCCCTGGTTGGGGTATAATTATATCATTACTGCAGGATATTGGTAAAATCTCGCGGTATAGCACGCTTCTTGGCGACATTAAGACGTTTCAGGCAGTATTTTCAGCTGGCGCTCATGTAAAACTCATTATAATTTAATAGTAGGGGAGTACAACTGTAATTTAGAGTGAGAAGTTTCTAGAATGAGAATTAACCGGCAAAGGGGTACAAAGCGATGTTTAGTAGAGACAGAAAATGGTTTTTGGTCATCGGAATCATATTTGCAATGATCATGACTTCGATTTCGGCATGGCAGCCGCAGACGGCGAATGCCGCTTCACCCTCTGCCTCCAAGGTAGATGCGGTGCTGGTCGTCGATGTAAGTAATTCCATGAACACCAGTGATCCTGGGAAAATTGGCAATGAAGCCATGAAAATGTTTATTGATATGCTGTCGACGCAAAATGACAAGGTTGGAATCGTAGCATATACGGATGTTGTACAGCGCGAAAAAGCCTTGCTTAACATCACGTCTGAGGCGGATAAGCAGGAATTGAAGGCGTTTATTGACGGGCTGAACCGGGGGGCGTATACTGACACCTCCGTAGGCGTCAAGGAAGCGATTCGCATTTTGCAGGATGGCAAAACAGCCGGACATGCGCCTATGATCGTTATGCTGGCCGATGGCAACAACGATTTTAATAAAACGACAGGCAGAACCGAAAGCCAGTCCGAACAGGATATGGCGAAGGCTGTAGCCGAAGCTAAAAATAGCGGTGTTCCGATCTATACCATCGGGTTGAATGCAGACGGAAAGCTGAATAAAAACAAGCTCGCCGACATTGCGCAGCAAACGGGCGGCAAGTCCTTTATTACAAGCTCGGCGGATGATCTGCCGAACATTTTGAGTGAAATTTTCGCCAGCAATTTGAAATTGAAGGTTGTGCCCTTGCAGTCCATTACGGCTAACGGCAACTATCAGGATGTTACGGTAACCGTACCGAACGATAGCGTGCTGGAGGCCAACATTTCGATTATGTCCTCGAAACCGGTGGATGCAAGACTGGTAGATCCGTCGGGCAACACCAAGCCGATTCCTTCGAGCGATGTATTGTTGTCCAAGTCGAAAAGCTACTCGCTGATCAAACTGCTCAAGCCTGTAGCTGGCGACTGGAAGCTCCAGGTCAAGGGAGTCCAGCAGGATCAGATTGATATTAACCTGGTATTTAACTATGATTTGGAGTTGAAGCTGGACGCACCGCCTGCCAAATCGTACAAAAAAGGTGACACGGTGCAAATTCGTTCTTATCTGACGAGTAATAACCAGCAGTTTCAGGATCAGGAATTGTATGCGAATATGAATGCTGTTCTGAAGGTCAAGGACCTGGATTCCGGAACAACGAATGAGGTGCCGCTAACCAATGCAGGGGATGCTTTTACCGGCTCCTACACGATTCCGGATGAGCATGATTATGAACTGACCGTCAGAGCAGAGGAGAAGAGCTTTTACCGTGAAACCCAGCCCATAACCATCAGTGCTAAAGCAGGGGCGGGCAGTGGCACGAATACAGGCACAGCTCAAGCGGCAGCACCTGCCGAAAAGTCCAAACTGCTGCCACTCATTCTTGCAGGGCTGGGACTGCTTGTTCTGCTGGTTGCTGCATTTTTCATCTGGAAGGCTGTCAAAAAAGCCAATCGTGGCTTTGTCGGCCAAATTGTACTGGAAATCCGGGATGAAAATACCGGTGAAAAAACGTATCCGCAATACAAGAAGCTGAACACCTTCCGGGGCAAATTCAATCTGCACCAGTTGCTGCAACTGGCACCGGAATTTGCCGGAACCGACAAGGTGGTGTTCACGCCAGCCAACCAGGATCGTATCATGGTGCGCAGCACCCCGGAGATTACGATTGAAAAATCCGGGCGCGCTGTAGACACAGGCAGCGGTCTTGAACTGAAAAACGGCGATCGTCTGACGATCCCGCTGGCTAGTGTGGACAAAACCATTTTACTGGAATTCATTTCAGTGAACAGCTAAACGAACCCTTAGGAGGTCAAATCTATGAAACCCGTAGTTAGAGAGCATATCCAGCAATTAGACGTTTCACTCGGTGGGGGAATCGTAAGCGACAAGATCAGAGTAGATACCATTGATAATCCTATATTAATTATCGGACTTGGAGGTACGGGGATTGATGCCCTCCTTCGCTTGAAATATCAAATTAACCGCAGATTCAAGCTGCCGGCAGATCCGATTTCCAAGAAAAAGAGCGAAAAGCCGGACAATGTGGAATTTCTCGCTTTTGAAACGAATGAACAAGACCGCAACAAAAAATACAAAGGGATTGGTTTGGACCCGATCAATGAGTTTGTACTGCTGTCCAATGCTGAAATCGGCGGATTGCTGCAAAATCGCAGCATTCTGGAGCCGTACATTACCGACTGGCTGTCTCCCGAGCTGAGCATTACGGATGGAATGAACGGAGCCGCAGGGGTACGTCAGGCTGGACGCCTGCTGCTGTTCACCAAAATCAATCAGGTCGTACAAAGCATTGACAAAAAAATCAAAACCCTGTCGGAAGGCACCAACAAGAAGCTGATGGTATTCCTGCTGTCCGGTTTGTCCGGCGGTACAGGGAGTGGTACCTTCCTCGATATCTCCTATATCGTCCGGGGAATTATTGAACGTGACTACGGCTCCGCAGGTATAGACCGAGTGAATACATTAGGTTATCTATTTACACCGGATATTAACCTGGCCAACAAAAGCCTGAGCGAGCATACACGTGAATATATTAAAAAGAATGGCTATGCCGCGCTGAAAGAGCTGGACTACTGGATGAATGTGGACAGCCGCGGCGAACGCTTTAAGCAGCAGTACGGTAACATTTTGACCGTAAACTCGCCGCTGCCGCCGTTTAATCTGTGTCACCTTATTTCGGCCACGAATACGGAAGGCAAGCTGCTGGAAAATGCTTATGATTATTGCATGAATGTCACCGCCGAGAACATCACCAACTTTATGGCGAGTGAGGAAAAACAGTCGGGCGAAGAGTTCGCCATTCATGACTATATCAGCAACATTCGTACGAACATTGCACAAATGAATAAGACTTATCCTGCAAACTACGATTACAATATTATCGGGGCTTCCTCGGCAGTGTTGCCTATGGAGGAAATGACCACGTATCTGGCTTACCGGATGTTTGGTAAAATGTCCAAAATGTTCGAGCAATCGCCGAATCAGGAGGATGTAGAGAAGCTTGCCCGCAAGTTGGGTGTTGATCTGGATAGCATGATCAAAAACTTTGAATCCCGTGTACCTGAGCCGCTGCCCGGCTTTGAAAATAGTGAACGACTAAGCTATAGCAATGTTGTGAAAATGCAAGTTGTCAATATGGACACCGAGCTGGAGCAAACATTCCTGACACGTGCCCGTGAAGAATATATTAAAGCAAAGAAACAGCTTCCAGGCGATATTACCGGGCAGTTTACGGATCAGATTCGCCGGATGTTTCTGCATCCCGAGCAAGGACCGTTCTATGTATCTCGTATGATTTATACGGAAAAAGGATTCAGCTTGCTGAAAATGCTGCTTTCTTACATCGAGACGTTGCGTGAATCTCTGCACCGTATTCCTACGGATATTGAATGGGCGCGGGAGCAGGCGAATGAAAAGCTGGGCGATGCCAAGAGCGCGTTTGTGTCCAAGGATAAAAAGAAAAATGCGTATATTGAAGCAAAAATCAACGAATATTGGCTTCGGGCCGATGTGGAGCGTACAGAGCAGCTTATTGAATTTTATGAAGACCTGTATGACCTGCTAAATAAGGAAAACAACCGCATTTATAATGTATTTACTGAAATTTTGAACGCACTGAGTGCCATTTTCGAGAAAAACGGCGACCTGCTGATCAATGGCGAGGAACAGTCCGATCATAAAGGCAACAAAACGTACTATTGGAATCTGGTAAGCGTCCCGGATATTTCTGAAGTCGTGACCAAGCTGCTGGATAAGCGTAACGGTGATGATTTGATTCGTGATTTTGCTCAGGAATTGCTGGAAAATTCAGATCAGTGGGTGAAGGATCAGGATATGGACATCATCAGCTCCATCTCCAATTTCCTAACTGATAAATTCGGTGATCTCATTACCCGTTCCATGGAGGATTTCCTCGTCATGAAATACGGGCAGGATGAAGCGATTGAAAAATTTGTGGAGCGCTACATTGCGAGCAAGCTGGATGAGGAGGCTGTACCTGTCTTCCATCTGAGCAACAGCTCGGGTAATTTGTACTTCCCGTCATGGGGATTTGTATCGGTACCTGTTCAGTCACCTAACATTTTGAAGGGTGTTCGCAATTATCAAAATAATGCGATTGGCAAATCGCATTTTACCATTAAAGAGAGTGAAGTCCGTAACCGTATTTTCTGGCTCAATACGCGCAATGGCGTACCGCTGTTTGTATATACGCCGCTCAAAGTATATGAAGAAAGCTATGAAAAAACGATTCTTGACCGCGAAGGGATTGGCCGCCATTTGGTACAGACAGGTCAGAACAACTGGACCAATCTGCCTTCGCCAATTCCTGAAAAATCATGGGGCGAAACCTATGTCAA
The DNA here is from genome assembly GCF_001705305.1 of Paenibacillus kribbensis. Taxonomy (GTDB): domain Bacteria; phylum Bacillota; class Bacilli; order Paenibacillales; family Paenibacillaceae; genus Paenibacillus; species Paenibacillus kribbensis_B. The sequence continues at coordinate 80,006 of NZ_MCBP01000001.1, read as the reverse complement.
TCCGCGTGTGCAGGCTTACAATGCCCGTATCCGAAATGACTTCGACCATGCGAAGTCACTTGGTGTTATCCGTGAGAAGGATGTCGATCAGAATACGAGCAGCCGCTTTACCGTGCTGCGTTCACGCGCGCTGGATCTGAATGCGCTGTTGGCAGGCTACGATATGCGTTTGCAGGAATCCAAGCCAAATCTGGGTGAGGTGAAGAGAGCATGGTCTGAGCTGAAGCGTCTACTGGCTGAAGGACTGGAGCAGACGGGGAGCAAAGACATCTTTGGCAGCATCAATGAAGAAATGGCCAAGGAAAACCTGATCCGTTCACCAGAGTTAACACAGGTGGTTCGTGATGAGCTGTCGAAATATACTGAAATCGAAGCAAAGGCTGCGGAATTGGAGGCTTTGCTGGGCAAATATCAGGATGAGGAAAAATGGCTGGATCAATTCATCCAGGTTCTCTATACCGACACGATTACGAAGAAAGGCGCTTTGTACGTCTATGATCGTGACGAAGAGGAAGAGGCTTGGGAGCCGTTTGCCAACGTTATGAAGAGTCGTAATTATGTGGAGTTTGAAGTGTTTACAAACTTCCGTGGTCTGGAAGAGAAGAAACTTGCAGCCCTGATGCGTAAAGCGGATCGCCGTGATGCTGTGTTGACTTCATCGGAGGATATTACACCATTGCTGACGAAGCTGGATGAACTCGCTGCGACCTTTACAGAAGCCCGTAATCAATTGGAGTATGAAAAGGTGGAACTGGCTAATGGAGCTGAGCTTTATGCGTTTTATGCTCAAATGGCCGGTAAATTAAACGACATTCGCAGAAAGTTGAAGTAAAGTATGAGAGAGCAGCTGTTGCGTTATGCGGCTGACTATGCAGCCGCAGAGGACCAATTAATCGGAAGCGGGGATGGACGCAGCAGCATCCATTTCCCGTCCGTGTTTCTTTTTATCGGTGACGGTATGGGATCGGTGATAAACACCATTGCAGATATCAACCGGACCAAGTGGGATAACAGCACAGGGGTAACGTATATTCAGATCTGTTCGCAGGAAGAGCAGACGGCTGTTGATCGTTCTATGGATGTCATCATGCATACGGTGGCAGTACCGGAGGATAGCAGTCACCAAACGATACGCCGTGATTTGCATCAGGCTTTTTATACACATGAATCGCAGTTGATTGAACTTAACACCGCATTGCGCCGTGCAAGTGGGCACTTAGCGGATTACGGTCGGTTGTATTCCTCGTTCGAGCGTGTCCATTTGTCGATCTTGACGACAGCCGATGATCCGATGAATGTATTGGTTCCCGAAATTACGCTGTTGGCGGAATATATTTTTGCGCAATCCTTCAAGTCCGTACAGCTGGATTTGTATGTGCTGGTGAGTGAAGGCGATCAGGCTGCCCAATTCGGCTACCGTAGTGCAACGTCCGTTGCTTTTATGCGGGAACTGGACTATATCCAGAGCCCGGAGTATACGTTTACCGCGTCGCTCCATATGACCGAGGACAAATTGACCATCCCGGTATTCCATGCTCCATCGCCGTTGTTCGATCTTGTTTATGTGCTGTCCGACAAGAACGAGCGCGGCATAACGGTGCCTAATAGCCTGCGCGAGAGCTGCGACATCATTTGTCACATTCAGCTCCTCAAAAACCGTTATCAGGCAGGAGATTTCTATCGGCCACAGGATGGGGGCTACAACAATACATCGTTTAAGAACAATATTATGACGGAATCCGGGCGGCAGGGCTATGTGTCGGCCGGATTTTCCCGGGTCAAGCGCCCCAACCAGTCGATTGCGCTGACGGTGCTGTATCATTTTTATGTGAAGCTGCTGGCACGTATGAGAACGGAGCGGGAATGGGACGTACGCGATAAGCTGACTTATTTTGGCTTGGATGCTGCCGAGCGCGGGCGTACGCGCAATGAGCTTGTGCCTGGGAATGATGCGATTACAGACATGGGCGCGCTGATGACGAGTGGAGCCAGTTATGGATCGTTGAAGCGAATGACCTTACGTGAGGCGGAAGAAGCCTTGTTTGGTCAGGGCTGTGAAGCCTTTTTCCGTGATAACTGTGAACGGATCGTACACAAACGTCTGGGCGATTTTCAGGCGGAATTACATCTGCAGATGGCTGTGAACACAGCTGCCAAGGAGCATCCCGAAATCGGCCTATTCGAGCTGGCGGATTGGACGGATGAAAATAAACCGGGAAATGTGCTTACGGCTATCCGGGGACTGATTCGTGATACGTCCAATGATTTGCAGGTTAGTGCTGCCGAGCTGGATACTCTCTATAGCGGCCGAGTGGAGGATCAGCCCTTTCAACGGCTACCGCTCATGGATAAGCATAATGTGCGCAGCCTGATCCGTTACCTGACTGAGACAGTCTACGGTCATAAGCTGCACATGCTGCGGATTCAAGCGGATCTGGAGCTATTGCGCCGCTATGAGCTGGCGCTTGAAAAATGGCATGCACAGGCGAAGCATATTACGGTACAGCTTGCCAGCCTGGAGCGTGAACTGCATCAAGCCGCAGCGGACAGTATTCGCCAGGCTGACAGCTACACGGGGCAAAACCTGTTCGAGTATTACGAGCGTGTAACAGAGGATGTCATGCACGAGCTGGAAACCAAACGGGGGAAATCTGTATTTTTTGATACCCGTCATATGGGGCCTGTGTCCGGATTGCTGGACGGAGGTCTGTCCCTACTAGTGGATCGACTTACACAGACCTGCCGTGCCATGATCCTTAGCTCACAGCCGTTTAATCAGACATTCGAAGAGGAGTTGCTACGGCGTGCCAATGTAGCCGCTGCATATGAAAATCGGCTGGTCGTTCCAAAGGATGAGCTGTTTAAAAAGCTGTACCAAACATTAGAGGAGCATGGCGGAATTAACGTGCGCTTGCTGGACTATACCCATGAGCATCGGTATGAAGAAAAGTATTTCTTTGGTGACTACGAGGGCGAATTTCTTCCTTACGCGCTGGACGTGGACATTACCTCGCGTATTTACAAGCTGGGGTTTGTACATGAGCGTCGCAGCAGCGGGGTGGAAAAGCTGCATTTGATGGGTGGCTTCCATCTGGAGGATCTGATGGTGTATCGCAACGGCAAGACGTATTATGAGACATATACCGCGAACGGTTTTGAGTTTCACGGAATCGCCGCGGATCGGTTGCCGGAATTGCGGTAGCCACTTGTTAATCCTACTTTAATGATGGAAGGAAGCAACGATTCTTATGAAGCAGCGTAAATTTAATGTTCTCCTGCTGCTGTTCGGCTTGCTGGGCGCTGTAGTGGGCTTCATTGTAGGAGAGATTATTCTTCACAAATGGATAGGACACTGGCCGCATATTGTTGTGATTGGGCTGTATTTTGGTATCTTGGCGCTATGCATTGGTCTGGGATGTCTTATCGGCGAATTGATTTCACCACAGTTAAACGGGCCTTCGTGGCGGCAACGCTACTCAGGGCTGTCCTGGAAGCTGCTGGTGCCTGCTACACTGGTGATGCTGTTCGTGGCAGGTCTGCTGCTGGAGCTGGGCTATCAGGTAAACCCGGAGGGTCGCAAAAGTGTCCAGGACCTGGTGCTTGTGATTGATAATTCCGGGAGTATGCAGGATACAGATCCTGGTAATGAACGGCTGTCGGCTGCCAAGAGCCTGATTGGACAAATGAATGGAGACAAACGGGTGGCCATTGTTTCCTTTGAATCCAATGCGCAATTGGTTCAGCCGTTTACTCCAATTGGGACGGAGGCAGAAAAGCAGGCGGTTTATGCCAAAATTGATAGTATGCATACCATAAAGTCCGCCAGCACAGAAATTAGACTTGCATTGGACGAGACGATCAAGGAGATTGAAAACCAGGGCAACGCCAATAAAGGTTCGCTCGTTATTATGCTGTCTGACGGCTTTAGCGAGCTGGATACCCAGACAGCATTGGCTCCTTTTATCGCCCGCCAGATTCCGATTAATACCATCGGCCTGAAACTGGCTGAATCGAAAGGGATAGCTTTATTGCAAAATATTGCTGGTCTGACAGGCGGAACTTATTCGAATGTAGCCAACGCCCAGGGCCTTGCTCAAGCATTTGGTAAAATTTATGATAAAATTGGTGATCGCACACTGGTAACGGAGCGGACAGGTGAATATGCGGACAGTCTGTATTTTGCCATTTATCGCGTAACGGCTCTGGTCATTATCGGAGTACTGCTGGGATTGGCTCTTGGACTGATGTTCGATAACCGCTTTCTGGCACGGAATTTTGCGATTGGCGGAGTCCCTGCCGGATTGCTTGCCGGTTTCATTTTGGAAAAGGGGCTGTCGGGCTCATCGATCGGTGATCTGATGATCCGTTTGGTGGCAGCGCTTGTGCTGGCTGCTCTTATCGCTGTCTTTTCGCTTGTTCTTCCGATTGCGGAACATACGCGCCGATCTTCCGGTGGAGGAAGCCCAAGTGGACCGTCAGGCCGGCGAAGGGGAGCACCGGAAGCCCCGCAGCGCAATCGACGCAGCAGTGGATTTTAGAACGGGGGCTGAAATTTATGCAGTATAGGGATGCACAGCCTGGTGATCCTGTCATTTCGGAGCTGAGCTACAAAATGGACGACAACCGAGTTGTGCTTCGCTGGCAGTGGCCTGAAGGCGCGACCGTGGTATATATTGCGAAGGAATCATCTGATCCGAGTGCAGGAGGGCAGAATGAGGGTAGAGGTTTACCACCTTTTTCAAGCCTGAAGCTATTTACGCGTGAGGAATATAAGGCAGCAGGCAGCTACCGTGACCGGGTTGAAGGGTTTGGACGCGTGCGCTATACCGTGTATCCGGCTGTGCGTGAGGATGGCGACACTTTTGTGATTTGTCAACAAGACGGAGCCAACCAGCTGGAGCTGAGCACGGGTAGAGCTAAAATCAGATATGCGATTCAACATAAAAAAGGCTGGTTTCGCAGCCGCAAAACAGTTCAGATTCAGGTTACTGCCGAGGTTCCTGTTCCGCAGCAGGCACTTTGCTACGTGAAGAAACGTGGAGGTTACCCGGCCGACCGTGAGGATGGAACCTTGTACCCGTTCACGGCACCTTTTGCCGCGGGCCGGAATGTTTTACCCACGATTGAAGTGGGCGGAGATGAATATGTACGGTTATTTTTTACGGATGGTCAGAAATATGGCACGATATATGAATTAGTTCCTGAATGAAAGGAGGCCGCAACCCATGAGTTTTCTTAGCAATTTATTCAGAAGAAAGCCGCAGGCAGCGCCAAGGCCATTATTTTATGATATTGTGTGCCCGTATTGCTTTAGTAAATTTTCCCCGGAGGAAGTGGTATTCCGTGCTTCCCACCACCGCGAAGATGACGAGGATTACGCTTTGGGTGAAGATGAGCTGTTGAACAAATATCGGGAACGCTTTGGTTTGGATAGCGTGCATGATATGGAGGCGATTCTTCATCCCCACGATGTTCCAGAGGAGCACAGATTATATTCGGATCATGTACTGACAGGTCTGACGGACCGTTATGGTGAGCTGACGCGTCACCGATTGTGTCCGCACTGCCACAACGAACTGCCCGTGACTGCAGGTAAGGTGCCAAGCAATATCATTTCGATTATCGGGGCTTCGCAGGCAGGAAAATCGGTTTATATGACTTCCCTGATTCACACGTTGCAGCATGTAACGGCTGATCATTTTGATGCGGCTTGCATGCCGCTCAATGCAGAGATCAGCCGCAAGTTCCGCAGCATGTATGAGGAACCGCTATTTGAGCGAGGCGACCTGCTTACATCCACACAAAAAGAAAAGATGCAGGAGCCTTTTATCTTCCAGTTTGTATTTAAGGATGAGCAAAAACCGCCGCTGACGCTCGTATTTTTTGATGTTGCTGGCGAGGGGATGGTCGATCAGGACTATCTGGGGTTGCATGGACAGCATATTAAGAATTCGGCAGGTATTCTGTTTATGGTCGATCCACTGCAAATTCGCTCGATTCGAGAGCGTATTAAGATCAACCTTGGCGACAAGCCGGGCGAATGGGTTTCGCAATATGATGAACCGCGTGATGTCGTACTGACGATGTTCGGTGATTTTATCGCATATCAGGATAAGGGAAAAACGGACATTCCGACCGCAGTCGTCCTGACCAAAAGTGACATGCTGACTGCACTGGCAGATGAGGAAGGCACATACATCAAGACGAACAGCAACATTTTTAATCCGATGGAGCACCGCAAGTATATGGATTTGGATGAGTTCGCGAACATTGATGGTGAAGTCCGGCGCTTTATCGAGAAGGTGGATAAGCCGTTCAAGGGTACGATGGATGTGTATTTTACAGATACGGCTTATTTCGCGGTTTCCGCTCTGGGTAGCAATCCGGTCGAGCAAAAGCTGCAAGGGCTGGTTAGTCCGATCCGGGTGGATGAGCCATTCATCTGGCTGCTCTACAAGTTGCAGTACATTGAGGGGAGAGAATCACAGTGAGTCATTCGACCTCTCATTTGATACAGCAGCAGATGTACACACGGGAACGGCGTGGAATTTTCCGTCCCACGGAAGGCTTCGATACGGTGGCTAATTCCAAAGGGCTGGATGCTTCTTTTATAAAAAAGGTGCTGCATCCTTTATGCGTATATGATGCTCCTGCTGCCTTAACGGCCCGTGGCGAGAAGCAAGAAAGCATTTATCCTGAAGCCATACATCTGGTGCGGACCGAGTCCGGGGATGTGGTCCTGGGACGGAGTATCTATAAAGCAACGGATTTTACCGGGCTGCGAAGCGCTTTTTTCACGCATAACTATGTGATTCCGGCCGGACATGGTGAATCTCCGTCTGATTACAAGCAGTGGCTGAACACTTCCTTTGTTGGTGCCTATGATATTAAGCAGGGAACGGAACTGCCGGAATTGGAGCGACTGCCGGGTGGAAGCGTATTTCCATCTGTTGACCCGTCGGCGGTGCTGACTCAATTGAAGCTCAGCGAAGAAGTGTTCAAGCAGCTTCTATACGCCGTTATGATGTCGGCCACAGGCCGCAAAAAAGTATATGTTGCGCTGAATGTTCCTGCAGAAGAGGTGGCATCTTCAGCCAAGCTGCTGCTCGGTGTGTTATACGCGGCATTGCCTTATGCATATCGTAACAGGATCGGATTTCTTACATATGCGCTGGAGCCGAACAGCAGGAAAGGTATTCACTTGATGTTCGTGGAGCCTTTCAGTTTACGGCCCGGTGATCGGAATGTGGATAAGGATTTTGTATTTGACCTGTCGACCCATAGTCGAATCCTTAATGTGGATGCAGAGCAGGTGAGACAGCCTTATTTTGACTGGATTGTCCGTACACTGCTTGGTGGCGGGACGCCGGATGATTTTTTCAAATTTGCCGAGCAAATGCTGACAGGCATGGAGGCAGGGCGTAACCTGACGTTATCCAGCTATCATGAGCTTATTACACTTTACAGAATTGAGCAGGGAGAGCGCGCATTATACAACGAACGACGAGTTGCTGTGCTGCGAAGCCTGACTGATTATTTATCGTCACCTGATGCGCTGTCACGTAAAATGCAGCTGAATGATCTGTTTTTGTCATTTTTTGATCACGAATTTGACCGGGTGAAGGATGGATATATTCCAGAGGTGGGGCTGGTCGATTGCTTTAAGGACTATTATAAGGTTCATACCCGCACCAGCGAAAATCGACTGGTAGAATATTTAATCCGCTCGCTGAATAACGCTTATACCGCCAGAAATACGGAAGCTGTGACGTATATCTATCATACAATTGAAGAGAATCCGTCATTAGGCAAGGCGTATTTTACAAAGGTGCTGGGGAATCCGGCGCTTACCAAAATGCTGTTCATTCCCTACATGGACAGTCAGATGAAAAGAACAACGGATGTAAAGGGCCTGCTGGCAGTCGTGCATGAATGGGGCAGTCGATATATCGAGGTATCAGCGAATGCCGATTTTCAGCTTTTGGCTGAATCTGCATTGATGGGCAGACTACGTGCCGAAAGAAAGCCGGTAGAGACTGTGGCCGCCATTCATCAACGCTTGTGTCAATGGGATGGCAGTTCAGCGGGGGGGAAGCTTTCCCCGTTGGAGCAATCCGGATTGACAGAGCGTTTGCAGGAGGCGTCGGATCGGTATTTGCTTACCGAAGTAGAGCTAAAAGAAATATCACCTGATCAGCTCGTACGAATTCCGTTCTTCACGCGGCCTGACTTGGTACAGTGGGTTGGCAAGCTGCCCGTTCCTCTCAAGGGACAAGCGGTGCGCTTGATCGCGGCTTATGATTGGTTTAGCACGGAGGATCCGGAACCGTCGGTGCTGGACGGTCTGGAGCCGGGCGAAATAGAGAAGGTGCAAGACTGGGCTTACGGATGGCTGCCCCAGCAGCTAACGGAAGGCCATTTTGCCCGACTGCTGCCCGCATTCTACCACTCTGACGGCACAGGAGAAGGAATATTGGATTTTGCCCGTCTGGTTAGCTCCATTCGCAAATGGGCGAAGGATAACGATACGATGTACCGCTTTATCCGCTGGTCCGAGGCACAGGCTGAATTTGCTACACCACGGGGTGGTTTTGAACCGGCCTATCGACGGGCGCTGCTGTTGTTTTTCCAAAAGGAAGGGCGCGAGGGGCTGCATAAAAAAACACTGTGGCGTCAATATTTTGAACCTGCAAATCCGGTCTTCAAAAATTTCTATCTGACAGCGAAGCGCGAGACAGATACGTCTTTGGTCAAAACGCTGCGCCGCTTTCGCAAAGGCGGCATCATTTCGGGGATCGTGCTGATTGTCATTGCAGGTACGCTGGGCGGCCTGAAAGCTGCCGGGGTGATCGGATCTGGTGATTCACCTGCGCCTGCTGCGGCTCCTAAGCCTGTGCAGCAGCCTGTAGCAGAGCCTACAGTGCCTGTAAAAGAGGAACCGACGACGATAGTGACCCATATACCTAACACCAAGTCGACTACGAAAATGGTCAAGCTGTTGTTTGCGTTTCAAACATCGGCGGAGCAGGCGGAGTTTAAGCCTGAAAAGCTCGTCCTTGTCGGCGCGGATCAACAGGAGCATTCATACGAAGATTTTACGCTTGCTGAGCAAAACGACAAGGCAGCAATCGATAAAACCGGCAAAGGACAGTCGGGTGACGCGAAAACCGGCGGTGCCGCTACCGGAAGCACGACACCGGCTGGAAAATCGGTAGGTAGTGATTCGACAACTCCTGGAGTGGGCAACGGCACAACTGCCAATCAAGCCACAGGAAGTACAACGTCCGGTACTACAGCAACAACGGCTAACCAGGGGTCAGGTTCAGGCGATGGAGCCAACGCAGATGCTAACGCGCCAACGGAGTATGATTTGGAAAAGTATCCTTATCGTACGCTCCTGACCATTTGGCAACGGCTGGAGCTGGACGATGCTGGCACAGTTACGGTCGATGGCAAAGAATACCCGTTGGTTCAAGTGAAGTCAGGGGATTAAGCTGCTTCAAGCATTCTTCATGTTTTTTTTGTTTAAGCAACGACATATTTTATTTGTAAGCAAAAAGATGAGCTTCCCTTACAGGCTCGTCTTTTTGTTATGTGTTTAGATAATAAAGTAACTTACGAAAAGTATTGACAAGAGGCAGATGACTGTTTAAAATTAGTTGGAATTCAAACTATTAAAAATTGACCAATGCGGAGGTTAGGTATGAGATGGGAAGTGAGGTGTATCCTGTTTGCTTTCCTTGGGAGGAAGAAAGCACCATGTATTTAATTAAGTGGATCTTTACCACTGTTCGGCGCGAGATTGAAACGGCACTGCGTCCTTTGGGTCTGACCTCCTCGCAATCGCAGACGCTCTATGTACTGGCGATGTCGCCTGGAGTGACTAATACGGATTTGGAAAAGCTATTGCTTATTGATAAATCAAGTGTTACCAGCCTGGTCAACGGGATTGTTGCGAAAAGCTGGGCAGTGCGTCAAAGCCACCCGGAGGATGCTCGAATGAAGCAAATATATTTGACCGAGGAAGGCTTGAAGATTCACAAGGCAGCGGAACGCACCATTGAGCAGATTAAAAGCTCGGTAGGCGAAACACTATCTATCAGTGAATCGGAGACACTGCGCGGTTTGTTAAAAAAAATACTTCATGACTATCGTCCTGCGAATACTGGCGTTTGAGTGGATCTATAAAGAGCTAAGTGCTTTCAGCATAGAGGGCATTTTACAGGAGAGGAAGAAACCATATGATCCAAGAGCAAACTTATCCGAATGCGGATAAGCTTATGCGTGTGCTGGCCTTCACACTTGTTTTTTCAGTGATGAACGCCTTTATGTTTAATGTAGTTATGCCTGTAATTCGCAAGGAATTTCATATTAGTGCTTCCGATGTAAGTTGGCTGCTGACCGGCTATATGATCGTATATGCGGTTGGCTCGGTGACCTACGGCAAGCTGGCGGATAAATATCGTCTCAAGGATTTGCTTACGTTTGGGATTATCTTTTTTGCGCTAGGCTCGCTAATAGGTCTGTTGGCCCATCAATTTTGGATGCTCATTATAGCTCGCTTGCTTCAGGCTGCCGGGGCTGCCGTCATTCCGGCAACGGCTATGATCGTACCTGCCCGCTATTTCTCGGCTGAAAAAAGAGGACAGGCCTTGGGTGTCACGGCAATCGGCCTGGCATTAGGTACGGCGCTGGCTCCGATTATTTCCGGTTTAATTACAGGCTTTGCGAGCTGGCGCTTTTTGTTCATTATTTCCATGCTGCCACTTATCGCCTTGCCGTTCTTTCGCAAATACCTGGACGACCAGCGTGGAGCGGATCAGAAGTTCGATTTTCTTGGGGGGTTATTGCTTGGTGGAACAGTAGCCTTCTTATTGCTTTCGATTTCGCAAGCGAACATGATATTTTTGGGGCTCGGCGTTGTGTTATTTGCATTGTTTATATGGCGTATTAACACTGCGAATGATCCATTCATCCAGCCGAAGCTGTTCCGCAACAAGCAATATTCGTATGGTCTGCTTATCGCCTTTTTAGGGGCAGGGATTAGCTTTGGGCTACCGTACCTGGCACCGCAGTTTTTGAACAGTCTCAATCAGCTTACGCCGGCCACGATTGGACTGATTATGTTTCCGGCCGCGATTGCATCGGCTCTGTTGGGCAAAAGCGGCGGGCGCTTGGCGGATAGCAAAGGCAACTCATTCCTTGTCTACACAGCGGTTACGCTGATATTTATCTGTTTTATCAGCTTATCCACGTTTGTGGGGGCGTCGCCTTACCTGATCTTATTTTTGCTGATTTTCGGAAATGTAGGTCAGACCTTCATGCAAATCGCCATGTCCAACACGATTTCCCGTACCTTGGCGAGAGAGCAGGTAGGGGTTGGTATGGGACTGTTGTCTCTGCTGAACTTTATTTCCGGGGCGATGACCACCAGCATTTTGGGCAAAACGCTCGATAGCTCAGCTACTTTCCATTTGAATCCTGTCGTTTCCAATGTGCAGGTATTTAATTTTAGCAATATATTTACGGTTCTTGCACTGATTGCGCTGGTGACGATGGGACTTTACGCGTTACAGTTCCAGCGGGGTTCACGTCGTAATACACCTGCTGTCGAACAAGGATGATCATTTGATGCAAACTCATGCCAAAACAAGGGTATAATATAGAAGGAAAAGTTCATCTATGGAAGGACGGAGTGTCCGGTATGACAAGAAACCTTCAATATGTACCCTATGGCTATGAGCCTCCAATCGAGACGCATAAAGGGACCATAGTCTACTATGATACGTTTGAGCAGATTACAGCGAGAGAATTGGAGCTTTTTGCGGAAACGGGGGCAGCATTATCTTTTACAAAGCTGGTGCTGTATCCGCTACACGAAGAAACAGCCAGAAGAATGTGGAAGCAGCCGATACGTTCATATTACAAGCGGGCGGACGAGCTGGGGGAGTGGCAGCGAGAGCAGGCTTTGAGCGCTGTTGTGATTGAAAGCTGGGAAGGTAAGCGTAAAAAATATACGCCGATTGAAGCAGCCATCCGTTTTTTGATGGAAAAATACACTCCTCCGCTTTTTTTGTATATAAGTCCTGAAATTGCAAATTTGTGCGCTTCCTATGCATCGTTTGAGGAATGGATCCGAAACGTCAGATTAGTGCTTTCAAGCGAACCACTGGAGCTCCATCCGAAACTCGCACAGTATCGCAATCGCTGGAATACGATAGAAGAAGCGATAAGCCGACACGCTAAGGTTGACAAAGAGCAGCCTGAATTATAGAATAGAACTAATCGTAAAAATTACTATTGTAATTGTATACCATGTATTCCAGTTAAGGAGGAAAAGAAATGCGCGTAATTGTTACCTTGGCATGCACCGAATCCGGTGATCGCAACTATACAACAACCAAGAACAAAAGAAATCACCCGGAGCGTCTTGAAATGAAAAAATACTCTCCGCGTCTGAAAAAGTACACGATCCATCGTGAAACTAGATAATTTGAGGCTGGCTACATAGCGGCCTGTATTATGGAACCGGCGAAAACTTGAATTAGTCCAGTGGACAGAGCATGGTTGCCGAGTTCTCCTGTGCTGGCGTGAGCATTTGGGACGAGCCGGAGGACCATTCACTATATGCTTATATAACGATGAAGGCTGACGAAAGATGTGGGGCGTTCGTACAATGGGCGATGCGAAATATGTGGCATCGTTTGCTTGTCGTTTACGAGCCTGAGCGCAACCGTTGCGATCTGTCGTCTTTTTTTCTGGGGAATAGCTGTTCCTTTTGTCAACTGATGGAGTATTACGCCAGTACGTTTGAGTTTGAAACTAAAATGACATGAAAGATTAGGTGAAACAAATGAAAAAAGATATTCATCCAACATTGAACAAAGTTATCTTTTTGGACCCTAGCTGTGGATTCACTTTCCTGAGTGCCTCCACTAAACATTCGCAAGAAACAATGGAATGGGAAGACGGCAACACATATCCGGTTATCCGTGTAGATACTAGCTCCGCTTCTCACCCGTTCTTCACAGGTAAACAAAGAAACGTGGATATCGGTGGTCGTGTGGATCGCTTTAACAAAAAATACAACCTTAAGAACTAGTCGAGCGTTATGTTCGTGGATTATGTCAATAATTCGCGAACAACGCTTTTTTATTATCTACAGATAAAACCCTCTGCAAATAACTCATTAAAATGAAGGTATATACCATGTACAGGATAGTCGTTGAAAAAGGCTCTTCCATGACTTGTAGAGGTCAAAGGAACAGCCTTTTTTCGGTTAAAGCGAAACGAAGCACTGCTCCCATTGGTCGGCAATAAATGCCTTGTCCAGTTGTTCCCCAATAAGCGTGACATATCCCTGACTTACCGGAAGGGCCGTAGGCTGCCATTCGAAGTGATTTCCCGAAAATTGCAAAAGCATTGTACCTTCCTGTGGAAGCACGCAATAGCCTTTCGCCCGAAGCAGTGAGGAGCCGAGTCCAGTCAGGAAATTTTCCAAGCGCTGTTTTTCCAGCTGCTGTGGAGAATGCTGATGCAGTGTCACGCTCTCCAGACGGGAAAACGAATGGGGCTGGTTGGGATCGTAGCTGTAGCTATGGTTGTGCGCAGAAATAACTTTAAATGCCGTACTTCTGGGCATACTGGCAGGTCGTCCGTTCTCTTTGATCGTAGTGGGGATGGACGTTGCGACTGCATCGGCTGGCTGAGCCTGTACTGGTGCGGGTTGAGGCACCTGCTCAGGCTTGGCAGCAACGGATAAACGGGCCAGAACAGGCTCCAGCAGTGGCTCAAGATCAACCTGGCTATATGCAGTCGTTTGCAGCTTGGCCGTATCGTTATGCTTGCGAATGCTCTTGACGACCTTCGTCACTTCACGGCTACTTGCGGCATCTGTCTTGTTCACCACAATGAAGTCTGCGGTGCGAAGCTGCCCGTGCAGAGTTCGAACCAGCTCCTTGTCAGCGGTGAAGCGGCTGTTGTATTCATGAAAAAGCTCTGCGTCCACAACACTGATGCTATGAACGAGATAGAGCCGGTTTGCCAGCAGCGGGGAGCGCAGCTCTTCCAGCACTTGCTCAGGGTTGGCTACTCCTGTCGTTTCCATAAAAATCAAATCCGGCTCCTGACTGAGGAGGGTGTGCAGCGCACCTGCCAGCTCGCTTTTTTTACTGCAGCAAATACAGCCCTCCAGCAATCCTTCCACAGTTACGTCAGGCATTTCTTCTGAAATAATCGCACCGTCTACGTCATATTCACCCATTTCATTCATTAATACAGCAGCGCGAAGCGGAATTTGACGGGTATGGGCCAGCAGGCGCAGAAGCAGGGTCGTTTTGCCGCTTCCGAGAAAACCGCTGATTAAAATCACTGGAACCTTGTTCATCATGTATCCTCCTTGCCGGGATTAGTGTGCTGCATTCAAGCGATCAAAGGTGGCTACCGAGTCTGCTTGGGTATAGACATAAGGAGATTTCGGCTGCGCGACAGTCGTTATTTTCTCGGACCGAATTTCGAGTACGGGTGTATTGCCTTTTTGTGTGGCATGCAATGTTCCTTCAATGGTCACCCAGGTATCCTTCTCAAAGGACAGGGTCTTGTGGGATTGAACGATGATCCCGAAGGGCATGGCATCAGCAGTGCAACACATGACGAGGAACCTGCCCACCGCAAATAAACCTTTATCCAGCAGGCTGCTGTCTTTATAGACAAAGCCGGTCACCTGTACTTTTTTGCCTTCAAAAGCGTGCTTGTATAATTCGATGGCTCCGATGGTTTCAGAGAAAATTTCCGGCTTGATCTGTATGATGGGCTGCTGATACAGGCGTTTTGCCAGCTCGGCGAATTCCGTATTGTACTTGTCAGGCGGAACAAACAGCTTATCCAGCGTTTCCTGACTCCATTTGTCCTTGGGTGGAGACGAAGCTGCCCCAAAAGACACCGATGATAAAATAGGGGATACAGGGGCTTGGGCGGACTGTATATCTGTTTTGCGGCGAATATCCGGGTTAGGATAGGTGAAGGACATGCCTTTTTTGGCTGCCATATCACTGCCGAGTGCCTGATTGGGCAGCAAAGCGCCGAACAGCAGTGGAATGAGCAGCATTCCATATACGAGTGTTTTTTTGAACCAGCTTTGAGGTAAAGGATGCTCGCAATCACATACATCCCCGCCATCTCGCTCCCCGACAATGCCATGCCATGCCATCGCCAAAGCGATGAACAGCAAGGGCACCGGGCAGAGCAGAAGCAGCTTTTGCATGTGTGGCGCCAAGTAGTAATGAAGTGCATTCATGCGGCTTAATGTGATGATAAGCAGGCCCAAACCAATCATAAGCAAGGAGCGTATACCATATTGCCAGCGGATGCTAAAGGCTGAATTCACGCCATTCACCTCCCTAATTCTCACCTTCCTGATTTTCACTTTCCTAATAACCATTCAGCAGCTATAGAACCCACCAAGACAAGCGAAATAATGAGCAGGCACAGGGCGACGACAAATTTGGTACGGAAGGTGCTTAGCAGCATAAGCGTACCTTTGAAATCCAGCATCGGACCGAGCACAAGAAAGGCTGCCAGCGGACCTAATGTAAAGGTATGCGAAAAAGCGGTAGCGACAAAGGCATCGGAGGTGGAGCACAGCGACAGTACATAGGCAAAGCCCATCATAAAGACATATGAGCCGATCGTTCCACCGCTTAACGAAAGCATTTCATCACGCGGGATGAATGTCTGAATACAGGCCGTCAATAATGCACCAACAATGAGATATTTGCTCATGTCCAAAAATTCATCGCCAGCATGTACAAAAAAGCCTCGCATGGTGCGATGATGCCGATGAGTCCGGTCGCTCTGCTTCTGCTGGTTAAAAGACAGCAATGACCGCTTTAGCGGATGCACACGCACAAAGGTATATACGATCAGCCCAATCATTGCGGAAACGACAAAGGCCAGCCCCATGCGAACGGCCGTGACCTCTGGATGGGAAGGGAAAGCCATCATCGTTGCAGCCAGCACTACGGGATTGATGATCGGCCCGCTTAAAATAAAGGTGATGCCCATATAGGCAGGCATTCCCTTGAGCATCAATTGGCGCACGACAGGAATCATGCCGCATTCACAGATCGGAAACAGCAGCCCCAGTAACGATGCCAGCAGAACACCCGGAACAGGATGCGCAGGCGCCATTTTACGTATCCATGCTTCCGGCACAAGCCATTGTAAAAGGGAGGAGACCAGGACGCCAATAAGGAGAAACGGCATGGCTTCCAGAAAAATGCCCATAAATACCGTTTTTAACGACTGCATCTGACTCATATCCAACGAATGAAGCCACCGGGGAGATAGCGTAACAAGCACGGGGATAAGAAAGGCGAAAGGAATCATAAAAGGCAGCATCTTCAACAGCGTACTGTTTTTCATTCCACGTCTCCTCGGAAATAAGGGTTGTTGTCTACATCCTATGCCTGCTACAGGACAAACATGCCTGCAGAAGAGCGTGTGGATCACCTCCTTTATTGACAAGTTCGAGCGTGGTCATATATATTTATGTTGATTAATAGTAATTATTACGATTTAAAAAAGATGTACATAAAGGACGGGGAACAACATTGATTCTTTCAGATCGTACAATTCAATTGATGCTCAAACAAAAAAAACTGGGAATTTCACCACTGCATGACCTACAGGTTCAGCCCGCCTCGGTTGATCTTCGTTTGGGTAATCATTTTCTGAAAATTGCCGGAGTTGGCAATGAGCCTGTATCTATGGAGGTAGAAGCAGTCTATGACTCCTGGGAAAGTAAGGAGGCTATCATTGAACCGCATTCTTTTTTGCTTGCGACGACGATGGAAACAGTACAGCTTCCTTCTTATCTAACT
The DNA here is from genome assembly GCF_001705305.1 of Paenibacillus kribbensis. Classification (GTDB taxonomy): domain Bacteria; phylum Bacillota; class Bacilli; order Paenibacillales; family Paenibacillaceae; genus Paenibacillus; species Paenibacillus kribbensis_B. The sequence goes on along the minus strand of NZ_MCBP01000001.1, from coordinate 63,126 downwards.
GCTTTTGTAGAAGGGCGGAGCTCTGTAGGACGTATGGGATTATTTATTCAGAATGCAGGCTGGGTCGATCCAGGCTTTCAAGGGAAAATTACGCTGGAGCTATTCAACGCGTCATCACGTCCCATTCGGTTGAATGCCGGAAGACGTATATGTCAGCTGGTATTTGCACGGATGGATCGGGCGGCCCGAGTGCCTTATCAGGGCAAGTACCAAGGGCAGGATAAAGCTATGGGGAGCAGGATTTTTCAGGATCAATGGATATAGTGCTTAGAAAAGGTGAAGGAGCAACATGCAAAGAGCCTCCAAATCTCACAGCTATTGGTGGAATTGGAGGTTCTTTGGTGCTATATGTGAGATGAGCTATACGGATACGCAGCAAGCAAAGTTACTGCGGAACCACTGCTCGTCCAAATTTCGACCGATAATGACGATTTCACTGCGGCGTGGCTCATTCTCTTTCCAGGCGCGGTCTATCTGTGTGCCAAACAGCATATGAACACCCTGAAAGATGACGCGTTTGCTGACATTGTGCAAATTCAGAATGCCTTTATAACGGAAGGTGTCAGGCCCATGCTCTACAAGCCATTCATTAATAAATTCGTTGACTTTGTCCAAATCCAGCGGACGATCTTCTGTGAGCGCGATACAAAATACATCATCGTCGTGATGGTGATGCTCTTCTTCCAGAAAACCCGGCTCAATTTCCAGCTTTTTGTCCAAGTCAAAAGCGTTTAGTCCCAGCACATAGTCCATTGAAATGGACGATTGTTCAGTACGATGGATTTTGGCTTGGGGATTCATATGGGTAAGTCGATTTTCCAAGCGGACCAAATCTTCCGGTTCTACCAGATCGACCTTGTTGAGCAACAGTACGTCTGCAAAGGCGACTTGTTCCTGAGCTTCATGTCCCTCATCCAAGTGCTGCTCCGCATGTTTGGCATCCACGACAGTTACAATGGAATCCAGCTTGAAAAAGTTCGATACGATTTCATCTACAAAAAAGGTTTGCGCCACTGGAGCAGGATCGGCAAGACCTGTTGTTTCAATCAGTACCCGGTCAAAATCGATTTTACGCTCCGTTTCACCGAATTTGGCACCCAGTAATCCGCGCAATATATCGATCAAGTCACTACGCACAGTGCAGCAGATGCAGCCGTTGTTCATTTCAAATATTTCTTCATCGGCACCAATCACAAGCTGATTGTCTATGCCTACCTCACCAAATTCGTTTACAATGACGGCAATTTTTTGACCATGGTCGGCAGTCAGCACGTGGTTTAACAGCGTTGTTTTCCCGGCTCCTAAAAAGCCGGTCAATATCGTTACAGGGATGCGAGGATCCTCTACTATAGTCAATGGAATAACCTCCAAATTGGAATTTAGGGTAAAGCCTAAACAAATTATAGAACCCCAACATTTAGAAAGTCAAATTATTAGTAATTATTACGATTAAAATTCGATAAATGATTGCAAGAAAGAAATTTTTACGGTACGATCCATATTAAATGTTGTAAAGACAAGGAGGATTTTATGATACCGATTGTTGTTTTATCCGGGTTTTTGGGCAGCGGTAAAACAACTCTTCTTCAGCATGCACTGGCTTATTATAAAGAGCAGGGCCTCAAGCCAGCTATTTTGATGAATGAGTTGGGCGATGTTAATCTGGACGGCAATGTGGTGAACGGCCAAGCTCCCATGAAGGAAATGCTTAGTGGTTGTATATGCTGCACCATTCGCGGGGACCTGGGTGTTGAATTGCCGAATCTTGCCGAGGAATATAAGCCGGATGTGATTATCGTCGAATGTACCGGAGTAGCCAATCCGATGGAAATTGTAGATGCCGTGACAGATGCTTCTATGTATTCCGCTATGGTTTTACAATCCGTTATTACGGTGATGGACGCGCGTCAGTTTTTGGATTTTTCCTCGGGTAACGAGAGAAGCAAGTCGCTTCGTTTGATGCAGGATCAGCTTCGCTGCGCTTCCAAGCTGATTATCAACAAGACCGATTTACTGGCCGCGGATGAGTTGCAGAAAGTACAAGCCCTCGTCAAGGAATTAAATCCTTATGCGCTGACTGTGACTACGCAACGAAGCGACGTGGACGCGGGTGCTTTTTTCTCCATTCAAGGAGAGGATCGCATGGATGTCTCGCATTCAAAGGAGTCCATAGCCGATAACGGGAATGATCATCATTCGGAAAATCATCTGCACGCTCATGTTGATCCTGCAGACCATCACCATGCAGACCATGACCCTCATGATCACCATGACCACCACGATCATGACCACGGACACGGGGGACATGTTCATTCCTACGACCATGTTGTCGTTCACACGCATTTCTTCGGGCAACCTGTGTCGCGTTCCAGGTTTGAACAACTGTTCCGCAGCTTGCCTGCTGAAATTTACCGTGCCAAAGGAATTGTACGTTTTCTCGAAACAGAGGGTCAGATGATGTTCCAGTTTGCTTATCGGGAACTGGAAATCATTCCGATTCGCCCGCAAAAGCCGGTGAACGATGTTGCGGTCCTTATGGGTGAAAATTTCTCTGCTTCTGAGATCGAAGAACGGTTGAGAGCGCTGGAATCGGCCCAGAAGCCATTGACCCGGTCATGACCTCGGGAACGAGCAAGGCCTATCGATCAAAGACCGAATCTCACGCCCATGCAGCTGGACAATCCGCTTTGGGATTTACCACCATTCTGCTGTTACTGGCTGCCGGGCTGGTGCTGTCGGTCACAGTTGCAGTCATGCTCGGTCCTGTGGCTGTCGCGCCAGGAACGGTATGGCGAATTGCACTGTCGCATCTTCCCTGGCTGGACCAGTGGTTACCTGTGACATGGACCAGGCCGGAGGAATATATCGTCTGGGAAATCCGCTTTCCACGCGTGCTGCTGGGCGTTATCGTAGGGGGAGGGTTAGCTGTTACAGGGGCGGCTATTCAGGCATTAATTCGCAATTCGTTGGCAGACCCCTATATTTTAGGAGTCTCATCCGGGGCTTCGGTTACAGCGACGCTGGTTATTGTGTTTGGAGCCTTTGGTATCCTTGGACGGTTTGCGCTGCCTTTGTCTGCTTTTTTAGGTTCGCTTGCAGCTATGCTTATGGTGTTCGGATTAGCCCGTGTGGCTGGACGGATATCGACGACACGATTACTGCTGGCAGGCGTAGCGGTGTCCATGATGCTGTCGGCTGTGACCAGCTTTATCGTTACGATGGCTCCAAATGAAAAGGGTATCCGTGATGCGATGTATTGGATGATGGGCAGTCTGGCAGGTGCGCAGTGGGATACGCTTCTTATTCCGACCCTCATTATAGCTGCCGGAACGATAGTTCTGCTGACTCAATACCGCTCACTGAATGCTTTGCTGACAGGCGAAGAGGCAGCAGTGACACTCGGTGTGAACGTACAGACGTTTCGCGTGCTTCTCGTCATTGTCGCCTCGCTTCTAACCGGAGCGGTTGTGGCGGTTAGTGGCTCCATTGGCTTCGTCGGGCTGATGATTCCGCATATCGTGAGGCTGATGGTGGGATCGGATCATCGACGTGTTCTGCCCGTCAGCCTGTTGGCGGGAGCTATCTTTGTGGTGTGGGCAGACGTATGTGCCCGGCTCGTGCTGGCTCCGCAAGAACTGCCGATCGGCATTGTGACAGCCGTTTGCGGAGGACCCTTTTTTGTGTGGCTGCTGCGGCGTAGTTCCTATTCATTTGGAGGCGAAAAATGAATGTAGAAGTTAAGCACGTGACCTTCAGTATTGACGATAAGCAGCTGATCGATGACATCTGTCTTCAGGTCAAAAAGGGAGAGCTGGTCGGTCTGATCGGTCCGAACGGCAGCGGCAAATCGACGCTGCTCAAAAATATGTACCGTGTGTTAAAGCCTGACAACGGATGGATCACACTCGATGGACGAGATATGCTGCGCATGAAGTACAAGGAAACGGCCCGGCAAATGGCGGTAGTGAGTCAGGATGCACCTCAGACGTTTGATTTTTCAGTACGGGACATCGTCTTGATGGGCCGCCATCCGCATAAAAGGCTGCTGGAGGCGGATACCACTGCCGATTATGAACTGGTGGAGCAGGCATTGAAGCGGGTAGGCATGGACACTCAGGCCGAGCAGAGCTTTGCTACCCTGTCCGGTGGTGAAAAACAACGGGTGCTGATTGCCAGAGCGCTGGCCGGACAGGCGAAATTTCTCATGCTGGATGAGCCGACGAATCATCTGGATATCCGGTATCAGCTGCAAATTCTTGATTTGGTCAAAGCGCTTCAGGTAACTACGCTCGCCGCGCTGCATGATTTGAATTTGGCGGCTTTGTATTGTGACCGAATGTATGTATTACAAGAGGGCAAGGTGGTTGCCTCCGGTATCACAGAGGATATACTTCAGCCGAACCTGCTGCGCAGTGTCTTCGGAGTGGAGACGGAAGTCTGTATCCATCCGAAAACCGGGAAGCCGAATATTACCTTCTTACCGGATTCTCTCAGGGGAGAAAACGATTTTTGACATAAACAGAATGCACCTATTTTAAAGAGGAGACGGTACAATATGAAAAAATATAGCAAGCGCGCAATATTCTTGATGATGCTCGCTTTGGCGATGGTGCTGCTGCTATCAGCTTGCGGATTGGGAAACACAGCTCAAACAACTGATTCAGCCACAAACGGACAGCAGCCTGCCTCATTGCAATCGGCGACGAGGGAGAAGCCGGTAGAGCTTGAGAATATGGGCGTCAAGATGATATTTCCCGAAGCCCCCAAACGTGCGGTTACACTGAACCAGCACGCAACAGAGGTGATGCTGGCCCTTGGACTGGAATCCTCCATGGTAGGAACTGCGTATTTGGATGATCAGATTTTGCCGGAATATAAGGTTCAATATGAAAAAATCCCGGTACTGGCCAAGCAGTATCCCTCTAAAGAGGTATTTATGGCTGCTGCGCCGGACTTTGCTTATGCGGGCTGGAAGAGCGCTTTTAATGATAAAAACCTCGGTTCCCGTGAGGAGCTTGCCGAGCAGGGAGTGGCGACCTATGTACAGGAATCATCCAATAAGCCGGGTCCAACGTTAGAAGATGTATATCTGGATATACTAAATATTGGACGCATTTTCCGGGTTGAGGACCGGGCAGACAAGCTGGTGGGTGACATTCGTAAACAAGTGCAGTCCATTCAGACTCAAATTGGGATTGTAGAGAAGGCGCCGAAGGTGTTTGTCTATGACAGCGGCGAAGATAAGCCTTTTACGGCTGCCAACAATTATCTGACCTCATTGATTACAAGTGTAAAGGCGAAAAATATTTTTGATGATATCAACAAAAGTTTTGCAGAGGTAAGCTGGGAAGAGGTTGTGAGCCGTAACCCTGACGTCATTGTCATTCTGGATTACGGAGACACCTCGCTGGAGAATAAAGAGAAGCTGCTTCTGAGCAAGCCTGCACTGGCAGGTGTGGAAGCGATCAAAAACAAACGTTTTATAGTACTGCCCCTGTCTGCAGCGGCGGAAGGCATACGCGCACCGATTGCATTGAAAACCTTGGCCGCAGGTCTGTACCCGGACAAAGTGAAGTAAACAAACAAAAGAGTTGTCAAAGCATTGACGAACCTTGCCTAAACTGTTAAACTTGCTAATGCGTAAAGGTTACGTTTATCGAGCGCTTCTTTTTTTAATACCAAATCGTAATAATTACGGTAGATGGTTTAATGATCATAAACGACCTGGAGAATCTGCGCAATGATGATTGCTCGGGTGGCTCCAGGCTTTTTAAAGGAAAGGGAGATTTGCGTCATGTTATTGGCCTCATTGGAACAAGTCACTTTTGGCTACGGAGATGTTCCTAACTTGGTGGATGCCAATGTTGAAATTTTTTCCGGAGAATTTGTGGCAATTACCGGACCGAATGGTGCTTCCAAATCAACCATGCTTAAGCTGTTGCTGGGTTTGCTGCAGCCTTGGCAGGGCAAGGTGTTTATGTCTGACCGCACAGGTGAAGGCAAGAAGCTCGTTGTTGGATTTGTATCGCAACAAATCGCTGCCTTCAATGGTGGATTTCCAAGTACGATTCTGGAATTTGTCCGTTCAGGAAGATACACGCATGGCTCCTGGCTGCGCCGTATGCGGCCTGAGGATCATGCCTTGACGGAGCAGGCGCTTCGTCAGGTAGGGATGTGGGATTTGCGCCATCGTAAGATTGGCGAATTGTCCGGTGGACAGAAGCAGCGCATTTGTGTAGCACGCGCGCTCGCCCAGGAATCGGATTTGCTTATTTTGGATGAGCCTACAACAGGTATGGATCAGGAAAGCCGTCATCACTTCTATGACTTGATGAATCAGCAGGTCAAGGAATATGGAAGAACGGTGGTCATGGTCACGCATGGACTATCGGAAGTGCAACATTATTTGGATCGTATTATTGAGCTTGAGAGGAAGGAAGATGGCGGATGGAAATGCTGCACTACGACTTCATGCAGCGGGCATTTTGTGCCGGTGGGGTAATTGCACTGCTGGCCTCGGTGCTTGGAGTGTACCTGATGCTGCGGCGTCAGGCTCTGATGGCGGACATGCTGTCGCATGTATCGCTGGCAGGGGTGGCAGCGGGTGCCTATTTGGGCATAAACCCGACGATTACCGGTTTTATTGTAGCTGTGATCGGCGCGATTATCGTTGAATATGTCCGCAGGTCGTATAAAACGTATAGTGAGATTTCTGTGGCTATTATTATGGTCGGCGGTTTATCGACGGCTGTTATTTTAATGAATCTGAATCAGAGCATTAATAAAGGGTTTTCCGCTTATTTGTTCGGTTCGGTGGTAGCGGTCAATCAGACAGAATTGATGTTGATGATCGTAGTGGCTGTGATCGGAGGCATTTTCTTTTTCGTCTTCCGGCGTCCCTTGTACCAAATCACCTTTGATGAAGAAACGGCGAAAACAAACGGACTTCCCGTCAAGTCCATTTCATTTGCGTTTAGTATTTTGACGGGGATGATTGTAGCTGCTGCCATGCCGATTGTTGGTGTGCTGCTTGTCTCTTCACTAATCGTACTTCCCGCTGCGCTGGCCATACGAATTGCACCGAGCTTCGCGGCGGCCATCTGGATATCTATGATAACTGCCTTGATCGGCGTATTTATGGGGTTAACTGCCTCGTATGAGCTGAGCACGCCCCCAGGAGGAACCATTGCCATGGTATTGTTATTATTCCTGATCATGGGAATTGGTATTCATAAGCTGGTCCGCAAGCTGAGCAAGCAGCAGGCTTCCGGGCGGAAAAATGCGGCACGCAGTGAGAGCAATTAAAAATAGTAACTATATAGGTTGAACTCGAAAAATGTACATTAAAACGGAGTAGGCGGAATGGTGCTGTACAAGCGAAGCGGTCGCTTTCAAAGCTTTCCGTAGGAAAGCTCGCTTCGGAAGCATCACTTCCCTGGATTTCTCCCCTGTTCATAGGCTTAATTCAAGAAATCCGGGGGCGGTGGCGATGGGAAGCACCATCCGACTGCGTAGTGGCACGATATGAAACTTTTAAGTTCAGCTTATATAGAATAAACAGTTAAAGGAGTTATGAACATGAATACATGGTTCAAAAAATCATTTGTATTGTCTGCGGGGCTGGCACTTATTTTGTCCGGCTGTGGAGCCCAATCTGATCATACAGCTTCAAAACCTTCCCCAACCGAGCCGGGTACGGCACAAAACGTTAACAAGCTGAACGTGATCACCACTTTTTATCCGATGTATGAATTTACAAGACAGGTTGCCGGAGATCATGCGAACGTAACGGCCCTGATTCCTGCTGGTGCCGAGCCCCATGACTGGGAACCAAGCGCCAAGGATATGGCACAGATCAAGGACGCTGACGTATTTGTCTATAATGGTATCGTCGAAGGCTGGGCAGAGCAGGCTTTGAGCAGCGCAGCCAACGACAAGCGTGCTGTAGTTGAAGCGAGTAAAGGGCTGAACCTGATGGAAGGCACTGCTGAGGAGGAAGAAGGCGAAGCACACGCAGAGGAAGGTCATAGTCACGATCATGTGCTGGACCCTCATGTATGGCTTGATCCCGTATTGGCGCAAAAGGAAGTAGAGGCTATTGAAGCGGGTCTTGTAAAAGCCGATCCTGCCAATAAAGCCGATTACGAAAAAAACGCTGACGCTTATATTGCCAAGCTGAAGGATCTGGATACAGCGTTCAAAACAGGTCTGAAGGATGCAAAACGCAAAGACTTTATTACACAGCATGCTGCTTTTGGTTATTTGGCCAAGCAATATGGTTTGACTCAAGTGCCGATTGCCGGACTTTCTCCCGAGCAAGAGCCTACACCGGACAAACTGGCAGGCATCATCAAATTTTCCAAAGCAAACAATGTAAAAACCATTTTCTTTGAAACCCTCGTAGATCCAAAGGTGGCTCAGACCGTAGCCACTGAAATCGGTGCCAAAACGGATGTTCTGAATCCGCTCGAAGGACTGACAGATGAAGACAAACAGAACAACCTGGACTATCTTGGTGTGATGAAAAACAATCTGGAGGCTTTGAAGAAAGCTCTGAATGAATAAAGTCTGTAAACTGACATCGGTATGACCACGGTGTCAGTTTTTTATTCTATATAAGCTGAACTTAAAAGTTACTTATCGTGCCACCGCGCATCCGGATGGTGCTTCCCATCGCCACCGCTTCGCTTGTACAGCACCATTCCGGCTGCTTCGTTTTAATGTCCATTTTTCGAGTTCAAATTCTATAATAAACAATAATAATGAATAAATACAAAAGAAAGGACTATCACCACGCCTGTTGATTAAGCAAAATATAGGAATTTAAAAATTGAAAAAAGGTCGCTCTTTCTGTAAAATCAATTCCACCACAGAAGTTGATTTGAAAGAGGCGACCTCATGAAAAAGTCTACCACGTTTACAAACCTTGTTCAATCTCTTAACGTCTATTTGTCGTTCCTGAATAACCTAGAAAATGATTAATCAACAGGCGTGATGTATTTTCATTTAAAACGCAAATAAAAGCCTGTAGTGGTTTTCTACACTACAGGCTAAAAATGCTTGATATTATTGGGTATTTTTACTTCGTCAGGACAAGCTTCTCCACTAGCTGGCTCTCTTGGATTGAATTTATTTTCCTACATACTCATCCAAAAAGCGATCTACTCTTTGGAAATATTCAGTGGGGTAATGGTTGATGGCATCGATGTGCTCCGTATTTTGCGGGTACCATACTTCTGCACTTGGATTATCTTTTAAGGACTCGTAAATAATTTCTGTATTTTTATAACTAATTTGCTGATCTCCAGTACCATGAATGAGCATAACTGGCTTGTCTTGCATCTTTTTTACCGCATCCATAGGAGATATGGAATCAAGATCAACCTTAAAGGCCCAATTTGCCATCCATGTCGATGTATAACTGAATGGAAACGCAGGTAAACCTGAAAAGAAGGGCAAACCCTCTCTCAGAAATAGACCAGCATTACGAAAAGGACTATCCGCAATTACGGCTTTGATGTCATCACTTTCACTTGCGGCTAGCAAAGAAGTAACAGCACCCATTGAAAAGCCGATAACTCCAATGTTATCACCCGTATGGTCTCTGGATTTTAAATAGCTTACAGCTCCTAGCAAATCGTATTTTTCATTGAGGCCCAGTGTAATCAAATCACCATCGGATTTACCTTGCGAGCTGAGGTCAAATGCCAATACATTGTAGCCTTTCGGAACGAAATGCTCTACTAACTTTGGGGTCCGCCCTTTGACTAAACGATTGCTCGTATATCCATGGACGACAATAATCGTCTTATTACTTGCTTTACCAGAAAGACCACTTGCAGGAAAGAAGGAACCTCTAATCGTATTATCATTTTTCAAACTCTTGAACTCGACCTCTTCGTAGGGAGTCTTATCGATATTCAATTCGTAGCTGACATTAGTGTCTCTAGGATGGTGCAACAAGGTGTCTATTACTTTATAAGATATAAAAAATACAAGAGCCATCACAAGCAAAAGCACGATTCCTAGGCTCCATAAAATTTTCTTCCGTTTTTTCACACGAACGTTAAATGTCAGATCGGGTTGTAATGATGTTTGACTCATTCAGACTCCTCCAGTTTTTCTTTAGGTTGTATGGGTGCAAACAAATAAAAGGCATGCCCCTTCAGATTTTCCCACTCGGGATGATGAATAATACTTTCTCCAAGAGTTAAGCCCACTCCATTTAAGAAAGAGATATAGGCACGAGAGATCATTGCTGGGGAAAAGCTTTTGTTGAATTCTCCCATTAACTGTCCCTTGGCATAGACGCATTCGATCGCATCTGTCATTACCTTTATACTTTCAAGGACCTTCTGTGTAAGTTCAGGGAATCTTATTCGTTGTCCTAAGACAGATTGAACAAGCCGCAATTCATTTATATAGAAGTAGATATGGTTGAATTGTTCTGCCACCATGTTCTTAATCAATACACCCGGCGTCCCCTCTTGTTGTAGACAAGCAAGCGATTTCGCCTGAATATCAGCAAGCGGCTCAAGGACAGCGGCGTAGTATAAAGCTTCTTTGCTAGGGAAATATTGAAAAATGGTTCCAGGAGTCACTCCCACACTCTGCGCAATGATAGCCGTTGTGGTATTAGAATATCCACTTTCTGCGAACAGGACAACAGCTTCTTCTAGGATACGTTTACGCCGTTCCAGTCTTTTTTCTTCATTGATGGGTCTTGCCAAATGTATTCCCCTCTCTTTAAACTAAACTTTAATTAATTAAATGATCGATTATTTAATTAATAATATATCTTAAATTACGACTTATAGCAAGAGTGATTTTATCTTACTTACGAGCAGGATGAACCTCAACATATAAAAATAAGCCGGAGTGCTGTCCAACATGTGCCTCCGGCTTGTTTTTATCAGGTTATTTTGGATGAGTACACGTTCCGCCTTCCTTAAGTATTTCAACGGATTTTCAAAGGTATAAAGGCACATAGTACGAAAATTTCAGCTTTACACTATAATGTGGAGATAGTGGTGGTTTTTAGAGCGACACTGAGGGACGTTGTCTCTTAAGGGAACAACGAACGACTGTCCATCTTCTTTATAGCGATCCAAGCGTTCTAATTTCCCATAAGCTCGGTCCATTACCATAATGTAATTAACGCGGGCCAAATTCTCACTCATTGGTCTGTCATGTTAAGAGCCAATACTTTCGCTTACTTTCAGAGGTTGTAGGCTGTCAGCCTGCAAGGCAACATGCAATTTAATACCTGCTCTTTCACCATGATAAGGCATGTCAGACATTGCTGTGCTTGAGAAGATCGTGATTGTTCATGTATGGGAAGAGGAAGAACTTGATTATGAAACGAGCGAGGCTTATCTTATTAAGCCAGGCTATGTATGTTCTAACTGGCGCTGTTCATTTGGCAAGAGTGGAGAGAATTTATCAAACGGGTTTGCATCGTTTTTACGTGGAGGATCGGAGCACTGCATCTATTCAATTAGCATCTTGTCTAACAGGAGACATATCCGTAAAGATACAAGAAAATGTTTAATCAAAACGGGTTCGTAAATTACATGAAAACGGAGTAGGCGGAATGGTGCTGTACAAGCGAAAGTTTTTATTCCGGAAATCCGGGGACGGTGGCGATGGGAAGCACCATCCGTCTGCGAAGTGGCACAATAGGTAACTTTTTAAAATAGTGCTAAGGTTTCACTGAATACCTAGTACTTTGTGATCTTTACCCTACAGGAACGAATTACGTCATTGTGAAACGATTTTTTGAAAACTAATTCAATAGTATCTAGTTTCCAATTGCTTTTATAATTCAATGGTAGCGTTTTTGTTTTTACAGATTTTTTCTATTAATTATGCTCGTTTTTTCACCGATATTGAACTTTGGAGATAGATATAATCTTATAACAGATTGGAGCGATTATTTTGGCAACAGTTGTAATAGTGGATGATTCTTTATTTATGCGATCTGTGCTTAAAGATATTTTTTTGGATTTAGGTCACTCTGTAATTGCAGAGGCAGAAAATGGGTATGATGCTGTGTTGAAATACGCGCACTTTCGTCCAGACTTAATCACCATGGATATCAATATGCCTAAGATGGATGGACTTGAGGCCGTTAAAAAAATTGCCGAGCTTGATCCAAAAGCCAATATTCTAATGTGTTCTGCTTTGGGTCAGCACGAAGCGATTATAAAAGCATTTCAGGCAGGCGCAAAAGACTTTATTGTTAAGCCATTTGAGATGGAAAGGGTCGTAAATGCAGTCTCAAAAATGCTTGGTTAGTTAACAAATACAGATTTTAATACATAAAAATTGAACAATTTGAAATAAGAAATCCATGGCTATTTTCACGAATATGGAGATGAAGAGGATGAGCAATCGGGTATTGTCTCAAAAAGTATTTATAGATGAACTGATCACTACGATCAGGAATGGAGGGCTTGTTCCTGTAAATTATGAACAGCTCATAAGCGAACATAGAGATAGAACGGATGCTCTTAACAATGAGCTCACGTTGCGTATAGAGGGATTAAAGACGGATTTGATTCCTGCTTCGACGCATTCCATTCCTTTTTCCAATGGTGAAATTATATTCCTGGCTCGTTATATTGTACTCATGGGGGACCATACCGAGGGGTACTTTGTGTTCTATCGAGCAGAGGACTGTGAAAGTCCGGAAGAGGTGCAGTTTATAACAAGTTCTTATCAGCTTCCTCATTTGTTGCTTGAACTGGCTCTTACTTTAAAAAAACATGGCACGAGTGAGTCCGTTGATATTTTGACTTATTGGAATGGACCTGTTTATCCATTAAAAGATTTGAATAAAGAGGATATTAAGCTGTCCACCTATGAATTTTAAAGTTATATATGCCATTGCATAATTCCCAGGTATCAAAATCCCTTGAGAGAGTCAAATCCCTCAGGGGATTTTTTACATTGATAATCAAACGCATGTTCGCATATAATACAAACAAACGTTCTGATAAGGAGTGAAGGATCATGCTGGAAAAATACGTGGGGCAGATCGTGGAAATCGTGTATATGGACCGAAAGGGCAAACTGTCTCATCGGCGCATTGAGGTGCATCGTGTGCAAAATGGTTTGATACGGGCTGCCTGTTTACTGACAGGCCAGCCACGCGTTTTTCGATTAGACCATGTACTGGCATGGCATCCTGTAACCCAAACAGCATAGGAGGCGTTTACGATGGGGAAAAAGCTTGAAGGGAATGGCATATGGGAAAGCTCGCGCATGATCTTGCCTGAGCATCGGGATGCGTATCTGAGACTAATGAAGGAGCAGGGCAGACGTGACAAGCCGACACTGGACGATCAGGAAATGTGGCAGATTGAACAGGCCCTTATCATTTCCTATAATGAACGGAAGTCTATTACGCTGCGGGTATTTAATCCGTTTGATGACGAGGAGTTGTGTGGGATTGTAACGGTGATTAACACGAGTCGGCGAGAAGTGAAGCTGTCCCGCGGAGAAGAGGACTTTAGCTGGATTAAGCTGGAGGAAATTATCGAGGCGAATATATAGCAACAATAGGATTGTAGTCGTTTAAGCTCACGTTTAAAATGAAGCAGTAGCTGCAAAAAGAAGGAGGAATTCAATTTGAAAGTAAGCAAAAGCAATGCTGAACACTATATATGGGGAGATCAATGTGATGGTTGGCGTTTGGTGAATCATAAAGATTTGAGCATTATTCATGAGCGTATGCCTGGCAATACACACGAGGTCAGACATTATCATCATCATGCCCGTCAATTTTTCTTTATTTTATCAGGTACAGCGATACTTGAAGTGGATGGCGAACGAATCCAGTTAGGATCTCAGGAAGGCTGTGAGATTCCTCCTTTGATCGCTCATCAGATGTTTAATGAAACGAATGAGGATGTTGAGTTTTTGGTGATCTCTCAGCCTGCGACTAGAGGTGACCGGGTGCTGGCCGAAAACTAATATTTTGGGGCAGACAAATACAAGTGAAGTTTGACAAGTACATTTTAGTACCGTATAGTGCTAATTATGATGAAAAAAAATAAAACGACCAATCGGGATGTTGTTCTGAGCATTGCGACTTCATTGTTCCTTACTAAAGGCTATCATACAACAAGCATGGACGAAATTGTGGCTGTCAGCAATGTATCCAAAACGAACATTTACTATTATTTTAAAAGCAAGGAAGAGCTGCTGTCAGCTATTCTGGACCAACTGATTCGAACGTATAACGAGCTGATTTTTGAGGTGGTTTCACGTAAGGATCAATCTGTGCAGGAACGTCTGGAGACCCTTCTTCAATTGCTGACTCAACAAGAGACAGATTATTTAGGCGGCTGTCCCTTTATTACTCTGTACACGCAAATGCCTCGGGATATTCCCTTGTTTCGAGAGAAAGTGAGCCGATTTTTTCAAAGCCAAATCACCACGGTGGAAGCGTTGTTAAACGAGGGGATGGAGAGTTTGGAGATTCGGGCTGAACTTCCTGCCAGATCGACGGCTGAATTCATTGTCTCAGCTATCGAAGGCGCACTCTTTTTACAACATGCAGGTCAAGACCCAGGCATACTTGTAAATTTAAAAATGACTTTAGCGTTTCTGCTAAAGTGATTTTTTTTAATCATGATTAGCACTATATAGTACTAAAAAATATAGAAAGCAGGTTATATTTATGGCACATATCTTGATCACGGGCGGTACAGGTTTTATCGGCATGCATACGCTACAGCAACTTTCCCGGGAGGAGCATACCGTTACCGTTCTTGTCCGCTCGCTGAAGAAGTGGGAACAAATATGCAGGCAAATGAATCTGGAGACCGCATGGCATACGGGGAAGTTAACACCGGTTATCGGTGACTTAAGTGCACCCGCTCTGGGGCTGAGTTCTTCTGACAGGAAGCGGGTTGAGACAGTAGATGTGGTGATTCACGCAGGAGGACCGATGGACATATTGCTGGGAGAGGAGGAGGCGAGAGGCGCTTTTTTGCAAGCAGCAGAAGAGCTGCTGACGTTGGCTGCACATATTCATGCGAGCAAGGGGTTACGACATTTTATCCATTTGGTTGGATTCAAAAGCCCTTTTAATCATCATAACTGGAATGCCCCGGAGCCTGTCATTGCTCATTTGGAACAGGCTCCTCCCTATGAGCGTATGAAATTCCTGGCTGATTTGCGTATCCGTCAGGGGGCGCACAAAGAAGGATTTCCACTGTCGGTTATCCATTTGAGCGTGGTCATTGGTGACTCAGCACACGGGGATACGCCTCAAACCGGTGGGCTTGGCATTCTTGTGGCTTCTACAGCGCGCAAGCTCATGGGTCTTATTCCGGGCGGCAAGTCTCATTGGCTTCCTATGGTTCACGTAGATCATGCAGCCGAATTCATCAGTGTGCTTGCCAAGGAAACACACCCTGTCAGTGAAACATACTACCTAATGGATGAAAGGCAGCAGAGCCCGACCATGATGGAGCTGGGAACGAGTATGGCGAAGGAGCTTCGAGTTCGGAAACCGTGGGGCTCCATTTCACCCGCTTGGCTATCCGGCATTCTGGGCACTCCAATGGGGCGAAAGCTGGGGATTCCAAAGGAGTCACTCGATTTTATTGTGGATGTGGACTACCCACTGGATGCGACGCGAGGGATTCAGCATAAACACGGATTGACACAGACGGTAAATACGGACATTTTCCCATTTGTCATTACGGACCTTGATTACAGAATTACACATTCCCGCATGGATACAGATGGATATGTCCGCAGCAGGCGCGGGCCTTTGGCTACGCTAGAACGAAGAGTGGAAAATGAAAATCCACCGATGGTGTTTGTCCACGGTACTTTGAGTGGGGCGGATTGCTTGATACCGCTGGCCGAGCAGTTTCCGGAATCCTCCGTTTGCCTGGTGGATCTCCCCGGGTTTGGGCGATCTCCTTACCATCATCAGGAGGATGTACTGGAGGGTCACATCGAATCGTTAGTACAAGCGATCGAAACTTTTGAAACACCGATCAACCTTGTTGGTCATTCCTTCGGCGGATTATTGGCTGTCAAAGTGTGGGAACGTGTACCTGAGCGCCTTAGCAGCTTGCATTTGTTGCAGCCTGTATTCCATCCCGCTCCGCGCAGATATCGGAGTGCACGAATTACGGAGAGCGTGCTGGGCAGACTCAACGAGTCAGGCTTGCGCAAGCAATTGCTGTCGCAGATTTGTTTTGAAAACATGGAGGAAATCCCGCCAGCATACATCACGTATGTCCTTGAGGAATTGCGTTCTCCCCGCGTAAGAAAGACGACTGCGGAAACGCTGGCCATGTTAACAAGAGCGGATAATTTTCGGTTTGCATCCGAGATCCCCGGGCCACCGTCCAAGGAGAAGATTTCGATTGTATGGGGAATGAAGGATCAAATTTATAAGCTGCCCGAACAATTTCATGGCTTTCACACGCTGCATATTCCGGCAGCACATCATTTTCCGATCTCGCAACCGGAGCAAACAGCGCACTTGCTAAAGCGGCACATCGAGCAGAATAATATTAGAGCGTAAAAAAGACCAGTCAAGCATAAATCAGGTCCAAGGTGGGTGGGTCCGTTAAATAAAATCATAGAGTGAATAGAGGACGTCGCCATATTGGCGGCTTTTTTCGTTGGAGAGAGGATTATGAAGGTTTACCGTGGGTTTCTTTTGTAGTAATATAGATTAATCGTAATTATTACAATTAAAGACAAGATGGTGAGAACAGCTTCTGGTAGCCTTGGGCAATTATAATTGAAGGAGTCATCAGTGTGAGAGAAAATAGAGTAACCTCGAAACTGCCTTCCAAGGCAGAGCGTCATCGGCTGTTCGGTTCGGTGGACCCTATTCCGGGAGATAAGCCCACATTAAAAGAGCATATGTCCGATTTGCAAAATGAGCAGCGCAACTATTTGTTCGACATTGAACAGGTGGGCATCGCCAGAGTAAAGCACCCCATTACCGTGGAGGCGGGTTTAGCCCCTGCTTCACAGGTAAGCATCGGAATCTTTAAGCTAACAACCTCGTTGAATCGTGAGGCCAAAGGAATTAACATGAGCCGTCTGACAGAGCACTTGGAGGAGTATCGGCAGCAGGGTGGAACAACGGATTTGGCGCAGCTCGCCCGTTTTGCAAGAGGTCTGACTGCGCGGATGAATCAGGAACGGGCTGAACTGGAGCTTTCGTTCCCGTGGTTCTACGAACGGCATTCCCCTATGCTGGGGAAAACGGGACTGAACCATGCCGAGGGGCTAATCCGAATCACCTATGAGGAAGGACGGGGAAGCCGTGTCGTGGTTGGTCTGACAGTGGCGGTAACAACCTTGTGTCCGTGCTCCAAGGAAATCAGCGAGTACAGCGCCCACAATCAGCGTGGCGTGGTAACTATGGAAGCGCGCATAGATGAACTGGACATGGAGCAGGACTGGAAGGTCATGCTGCTGAATGCAGCAGAATCCAATGCCAGCGCTCCGCTGCATCCGATCCTTAAGCGCCCGGACGAGAAGGCGATAACTGAAAAAGCGTATGAAAATCCGCGTTTTGTCGAGGATATGGTGAGGCTAATTGCCGCTGATTTGGTCGAGCTGAAGGCCGTTCGTGCCTTCACGGTGGAGTGCCGAAATGAAGAATCCATTCATCTGCATGATGCCATAGCGAAAATCTCATATAAAAAACCACGTTCCTGATTCTTTAGGATGGAAAGCCACAGAACCACGGTGAAAATGGTCGAAATGACGATTTTTACTGTGGTTTTTTATTCTATTTTAGGAATTAAAATAGTTTTTGTCCAAATTCCGGTCTGAAATGTCCATGGAATCAGGGTATTTATTCCATATAATAAGGAGGTGAATCTAATGAAAATGATTATCAATATCAAAGGAGTGATCGAGTTGTCAAAAGCTGCAACTGCTATCTCGCAAAACACCCGTTACCTGGAAAGCCAGGCTGCACGGGAATCCAATGCCAGATCCTACCCCCGGCGTATTCCGATAGCCATCGCCGAAGCAGAAGGCATCTATGTCAAGGATATGGATGGAAAAAACTATATTGACTGCCTGGCCGGGGCCGGAACTTTGGCACTCGGTCATAACCATCCAGTGGTCCTGGAAGCGATCAGAGAGCTGCTGGATCAAAAACGACCTCTGCATACGCTGGATTTGACCACGCCAGTGAAGGAGCAATTTGTAGAAGAGCTATTCGCCAGTCTGCCTCCTGAATTTGCCCGTCAAGCCAAAATCCAATTTTGTGGTCCAACCGGAGGCGATGCGGTGGAAGCTGCGATCAAGCTGGTCAAAACGGCTACGGGCCGTCGAAGCATTTTTTCCTTCCAAGGCGGTTATCATGGCTCGACCCACGCAACGATGAGTCTCAGCGGGACTTTGGGACAAAAAGAGCGGGTGCAGGGCTTAATACCGGATGTTCATTTTATGCCCTATCCCTATGCGTATCGATGCCCATTTGGAGTAGGTGGAGAGCAGACGCATGCGCTTAGCAGTCGTTATATTGAGAATCTGCTGGATGATCCCGAGAGCGGGATCGTTACGCCATGTGCTTTTATTCTGGAGGTTGTTCAAGGGGAAGGCGGTTCTATTCCTGCGCCTGTCGAGTGGATTCGGGAAATTCGCCGCATTACCAGGGAACGGAATATCCCGTTGATTATTGATGAAGTCCAGACCGGTCTTGGACGTACAGGCAAGCTGTTTGCTTTTGAGCATGCGGATATTATCCCCGATGTATTGATCTTGTCCAAAGCGATTGGCGGTAGTCTGCCGCTGTCGGTGGTCATTTATAACGAAGCACTGGATGTATGGAATCCGGGCGCGCATATCGGTACTTTTCGTGGCAATCAGATGGCCATGGCTGCCGGACTGGCTACGCTGAAATATATAAAGGAGCACCATATACCCGACCATGCTGCAGCCAGAGGCGAACAATTAATGGGCCGCCTGAACATCTTGAAGCAGCAAACAGGCTGCATCGGAGATGTACGCGGCCGGGGGCTTATGATCGGGGTAGAGATTGTGGACGACCGACAACCGGTGGATCATTTGGGACATCATCCAGCCCACAAGAAGCTGGCTGCTCAAATACAGCAGGAATGCCTGAAACGTGGACTCATTTTGGAGGTTGGGGGAAGGCATTCTGCCGTGATTCGCTTTTTACCACCGTTGATTGTAACGGAGCGCCAAATTGACGACATATTCCTTATTTTCAATGAAGCGGTACATGCAGCCTATGCCGGGTTGCAGCACGAACACGACTAAGCAGGCTACGGGATGAAAAACCATGCTGTGGCTGATCAATGGAAGGTCGTCATCACGGTGATGCTCGGCACCTTTACGGTTTTGCTGAATAACAGTTCGCTGAATCCGGCGATTCCGTCCTTCATTAAGGTGTTCGATACGAACGCTGCTACGGCGAGCTGGCTCATTACCATTTTTCTAATCACGATGGGGATGACTATGCCTTTAACCGGATATTTGGCGGATCGCTTTGGAAAAAAGAAAATCTACCTGGGGGGACTCGCACTTTTTGTTACAGGCTCCTTGCTTGGTTCGATATCATGGGGGCTCACTGCTGTAATCATGTGTCGTGGACTGCAAGGGATAGCGGGCGGACTGATGATTCCGTTGTCGCTGGCGCTGATTTTTGAAGCCTTTCCCAAAGAGGAACGCGGCAGGGTTACGGGAATATGGGGGATCGCGATTATGGCAGCCCCGATGCTTGGGCCTACAGTTGGAGGAGTCGTTCTGTCGCTTAGCAGCTGGCAGGTACTTTTCCTTATGAATGTGCCAACTGGACTGCTGGGATTGCTGCTGGGAATACGCTACTTGGCCGCCACGCGCAGTAATCCGTCGCGCACCTTTGATCGCAGCGGATTTATAACGATCACCTTGGGGGTAGGATTCATTCTGTTTGCGCTGGGTAGAACAACGACGGCGGCAGATGTAGTTGACCCGCTGCATATTTTGCTGTTCCTTGTCGGGGGGATTTTGCTGGTGGTGTTTGTACGAATGGAGCTGATCAAGGAACAGCCCTTGCTGAATGTACACGTTTTTAAAATATCTACCTACAGCCTCAGCGTGATCGTGGCGAGTGTACAGGCGATTGCGATGTTTGGCAGCATTTTTCTGGTTCCGATGCTGGTTCAACAAGTATATGGCTATGACGCCATGATGACAGGGCTTGTGTTTTTGCCTTCTGCTATATGCACAGGCTGGTTCGTCACCCTTGCAGGTAAGCAACTGGATCGCAAGGGGCCTAAAGGGATTATCAGCACGGGGCTCATCCTTACGTGTGCGGCTACGGCGATGCTCGGTATGCTCCAGCTCCATTCACCGCTCTGGGTTATTTTTGTCCTCATGATGCTGCGGGGAATTGGATTGGGGCTGTCCAATATGCCTGCCACCACCGCCGGATTGAATGCGATTCCCGATAAGCTTGTAGCCCAAGGCTCGGCGATGAATAATGTAATGCGCAGACTGACCTCCTCGCTTGGAATGGTCGTCATTTCGATTTATTTTGAGGTTCGCAAGGCTCAGCTGCTGGTGGCGGGCTATTCGGTGGAAACGGGGACGCTGCAAGCGATCCGGGAAGGCTTTATTGGAATGAGCATACTCATTTTACTCACGATTCCCGCCGCTTTTTTCCTCAAGCCACCCGCATTCCTTCCTGAAAAAGAAGCGCGTCGTGCATCCCGTGATACCTCGGAAGTGAAAGCGCCTGCGTCTGCACCTAAAGCTTGAACAGGAAGGGAGAGAATAAATACATGCTGACACAATCAAAGGAGGCTTCCGCTGCCGCTGGAGAATGGTCCAAGAGCAGAATTTGGGCGGAACAAGCGACACTGCGGGCCTTGGTTAACAGCTATCTGCGGGAAACGCAGCAATTTGACCCGAGAATGGATGCGGTGGCACAGGATGTGAGGATGATTCTGCCACGGACCGGGCGACAGGTCAGAGGTACGCTGCTTCATTTTTCTACGACCGGACAACATGTGTATGGGAACGAGTGGTACGAGGCGGAGGAAGAAGGAGCCGGCAGACTGCTTGAGATGGATGAGATCATACAATGGCTGCTGGACGAGTTGGGCTACCACGCCAATCCCGAGCAGCGAGAAGCGGAGCAGCAAAAGATGAAGCAGCGCATTCGCAACAGCCTGCACAAAATGACGCTTTTTATGGGCAAGCATCTGAAGCTTGCAAACGGGAGTACATCCACAGGCTCAAGCCAAGAAGTAGACTTAACGTATATAGACTCGGAGCAGTCTTTGCTGATCGGACATCCCTTTCATCCTTTTCCGAAAAGCACGGAGGGATTTGCCGATGATGAGCTTCCATTATACAGTCCCGAGATGAGCGCGGTGTTCCAGCTGTATTATTTCGCGGTTCATAAGAATAACGTACAGGAGGAATGGATTGGTGAAGAGTATCGCAGGGGCGCCATCGACCCGTCTGTACGACTGCATGCCGAGCGCCAATGGGGAGAGGAACTGAAACACTATTGTATGTTGCCAATGCATCCTTGGCAGGCCAAGCATGTGTTGCGGCAACCGTATATTCAAAGCCTGATACGACAGCGGCAACTGATTCCTATGGGAGCGCTAGGCCCTGTTTTTTATCCGACTTCTTCCATACGAACAGTATGGAATGTAGAAACCGGAAACGGCTACAAGCTGCCGTTGCATGTCCGAATTACGAATCTGGTGCGCGATAATACGCAGGAACAGGCTCGGCGTACCTTGGATGCTGCGAAGGTCATCCATGATCTTTCAGCCGAATGGTCATCCCATATCCAATCCGAGGCCTTCAAGGTGCTGACAGAAACGGGCTATAGCCGTGTATGCTTCAAGCCGAATAACGAGACAGAATGGGTGGGAGGTTCGGATGCAAAATATGATGCCGGACAGGAGTCTGGTCCAGTGGCACTAGAAGAAGGAACAGCAGCGGTTCACGAGCTGGAGCAGCTGTCGGACCAGTTTACGGTTCTTTACCGTCCGATGGACTTGAACGCTGAATCAACCTATGTCATGGCATCCTTGCTGGAGCCGCTGCCTGGTGAACAGGAGCCGCGGCTGATTGGAGTGATTCGGGACCATTCTTCGAGTAACGTTGGAGAGCAGCCGAACCTGTCAGCTTGGCTGGAGCGGTATCTCCACATATCCATGGTCCCCATGCTGCGTTTGCTTGCGGTGAAAGGGATCGCCTTCGAAGCCCATGTGCAAAATTCGCTTCTGTCCCTTCAGGACGGATGGCCGGAATGCTACTATGTACGTGATTTGGAGGGTGTGAGTATTGTACGTGAACAGGCTGAGGCAGCCGGATGGGTCGGTTCACTGATTTCTGAGGATAGTCCTGTCTTATATGGTGCACAAGAGCCGTGGCTGCGTACCCGTTATTATTTTTTTGTGAATCACTTGGGTGCTTTGATTCATGCCCTTGCGGTTCATCAACAGCATAGTGAGCAGGAGTATTGGGGAGTGGTCCGCAAGGTGTTGGAGCAATTACAGGAACAACTAGAAGCACAGGATGAAGTACAAGTACAACAGGAGCGGGAAACAGGCTCGAAGCAAGATTCAGACGCTCGTGTACGTCTAGCCGCGTATATCCAGGATTTATTGACTAATCCTACACTGCCCGCCAAAGCCAATTTTATAAGCTGCTTTCAATCCAGAGGGGATACACCTTCGTTTATCCCGATTCCTAATCCAATTCAGATTCGTGAGGTGACTTCATGACTATAACCAACACTCCTGGAACTGACAATTCTGGAACTAACAATTCAGATAACTTGTCCACAAGCAATCTTTCTACAACTTCCTCTGGCACCGCTTCGGCCACTCAGCGCTTCATTCAAGCGCTTCGCTCAGATACCTTTACACAGGTCGAGCAGCGCATCATCCGACAACTGATTCAGGCATTGTTATATGAAGAAATTTTGCCTTATGACACTTGCGGCGATGCTGTGGAAGATGGTCGCCAGCATTATATATTATACGGCAAGGACACCTCAGGGCAGCCCGTTCAATACCGTTCTGTCGGAAAACGAATGAACAGCTTTGGGCGTATTCGGCTGGTTCGTATTCCAGTCATACGGGTCGGGACAGACGGAAGCGAAACGACGGCTACGCTGGCAGATTTTGCGAACGAAGTCCTCAGCGCCGCACAGCAGGGAGAACGACTTCAACGCTTTATAGAAGAGCTGGAGCAAACTTTACTCAAGGATGTACAGGCGCAAAGTTATTTGACAGCGCCATCTCTCGCAGATGACCAGCGTCGATATGATGAGCTGGAAGGCAATTTGGGGGACGGACATCCGTATCATCCATGCTATAAATCCAGAATTGGATTCACGCTGACAGATAATGAGCTGTATGGTCCAGAGTTCAAGCAGCCGATTCGTCCTGTGTGGCTGGCCATTGCCAAAAGCCACAGTCTGGCGGGACAATCGCAGGCGATTGATTATGAGACATTTATTCACCAGGAGCTGGGAGAAAGTGAAGTTGCGCGCTTCCAAGCCTTGTTGACCAGCTACGGTCAGCAACCGGAGGCATATCGGCTCATGCCTGTGCATCCGTGGCAGTGGCAGCAGGTCATTTTGCCCCGGTTCCATCAAGAGCTGGCGGAGCAGCAGATCATATGGCTCGGTGAAGCAAGCGATGTGTATCAGGCGCAGCAGTCGATCCGCACATTGTCCAACCGAACGACACCGGAGCGCGCTTATGTGAAGCTGTCGCTCAGTATTACGAACACCTCGACCAGCCGGATCATGGCTGGGCATACCGTGCTGAACGGGGCACTCATCACGGACTGGCTGCATGGACTGCTGGAGCACGATGAATACGCCGCTCAACAGGGATTCTTTGTTTTGCGTGAGGTTTTGGGTATCACATTTGACTACGAGCAGCTGCCCGAATACCGTCAGGCGAAAACGTACGGCTCGCTGGGGACGGTGTGGCGGGAAAGTATTCACGGCTATTTGCAGCCGGATGAGGACGCGATACCTTTTAACGGATTATGTTATGTGCAGAAAAACGGGGTTCCGCTCATTGATCCATGGGTACAGCAATTCGGCGTAGAGGAATGGACCCGCCGGGTGCTGGAGGCTACCATATCGCCGCTTATTCATATGCTGTATGCGCATGGGATCGGTATGGAATCTCATGGTCAGAATTTGATTTTGATTCACCGAAACGGACAACCGACGCGGGTGGCACTTAAGGATTTCCATGATGGCGTCAGGTTTTCCGTGAACCATCTGACGGAGCCGGATCAATGTCCGCATCTTCATCCTGAGCCGCCAAGTCATGCCCGCATTAACCGTAATTCCTTTATCAAAACGAATAATCCGGAGGATGTACGCGACTTTACTTACGATGCTTTTTTCTTTATTGCAGCCGCCGAACTGGCGATGTTTCTTGCCGAGCATTATCAACTGGACGAGCAGCGATTTTGGCAGATGTCTGCGCAGGTCATTCATGATTATCAGCGCCAGCATCCTCAGCACGAGGAGCGTTTCCACTTGTTTGACTTGTTTGCCCCAACCGTACAAATTGAAGAATTGATGAAAAGACGTCTGCTCGGGGATGAGGATCTTCACTTCAAGCCGGGGACCAATCCGTTGTATGCACACCGGGAGCCCCAATGCTAACGATCAATCGGCTTCAGGAGAAGCTGCGGAAAGGGCAGGAGGTATTCGGCCTGATTGCCTCCATCCCGGCGGCGCTTACGGTCGAGATGATCGGACATGCCGGATATGACTTTGTCATCATTGATATGGAGCATGTCATGATCAATCCCGAGACCGTAGAGCATATGATCCGTGCTGCGGAAGCCGCACAAATCACGCCCTTGGTGCGTGTGCCCGAGGTCGATGCGAAGGTCATATTACGGGTGCTGGACAGCGGAGCACAGGGGATCGTCGTTCCGCATGTGGAGAGCAGGAAGCAGATGGAGGAACTGGTGCAGGCTGCAAAATATAGCCCGAAGGGCAAGCGAAGCCTGAACAGTGGCAGACCTGCCGCATTTGGCAAGGGAAGTTTGGTGGATTACATGAAGCAGGCCAATGATCAGATCATGCTGGTGCCGATGATTGAGAGCGAACTAGGCGTGAAGCGTATTGCAGATATTTTATCCGTACCAGGCCTTGGCATGGTGCTGGAAGGAGCCGCAGATTTATCGCAATCGTACGGTGTGCCATGGCAGACTGATGCGGCGATTGTACAGGAGGGATTACAGCGGGTCTTTGAAGCTGCACGGGAAGCCAATATTCCGTACTGTGCCATTCCGCGAAGGGACGGGGAATACAGTGCATGGGTGGAGCAAGGGGTCCATGCCTTCGTGCTGGGTGATGAGCGGGGAATTGCTTTTCGTGCCCTGCAAGCAAGAAGGTCCGGCCTATGCTAGCTCGCAACATTAAAGGAGGATGAACATGAGTCAGCTTGTTACAGCACTGTCTGGGAGGCAGATCGTTTCGTATGTGGAAAAGCTTATCCAGCAAACACGGGAACGAGAGCAGCAACCGGTATGCGCCTATATCTATGACCTGGGTGCACTGAGGGAACGGGCACAACGTTGTGTGAGCAGCTTGCCCGACGATTGCAGTTTGTTTTACGCGGTCAAAGCCAATCCCGATCCTCAATTGATCGCCAGCCTGCTTCCCATTGTGAAAGGCTTTGAAGCGGCATCCATCGGAGAAATTCGTATCATCCGTGAAGTATCAGCCGATGTGCCGATTATTTTTGGCGGTCCGGGGAAAAAGGACGCTGAAATCGAGGAAGCGCTAGAGCGCAATGTGATGCTGATTCATGCCGAAAGTCTGCATGAGCTGCAGCGTATCGGCTGGATTGCAGAACGCAGACAACAGCATGTAGCTATTTTGCTGCGCATTAATTTGCGGCGTACTTTGCCAGAGGCGAGCATTACAATGTCCGGTCGGCCTACTCAATTTGGCATAGACGAAATTCAAGTACCGGAAGCAATCCGACTTGTTCAAAGTCTGCCGTTTGTGCAGCTGGAGGGCTTTCACATGCATTCCCTCTCCAACAACCTGGATGCCAGGCTACACGCCCGCATGG
This sequence comes from Paenibacillus kribbensis, assembly GCF_001705305.1. GTDB lineage: Bacteria > Bacillota > Bacilli > Paenibacillales > Paenibacillaceae > Paenibacillus > Paenibacillus kribbensis_B. Next base: position 37,027 of record NZ_MCBP01000001.1, on the reverse strand, counting down.
TTGCTACGTATTTGCAATGCGTGCAGGGCTGGATTCAGGAGCATGATCTATCCATCCGCTATCTGAATGCAGGCGGCGGCTTTGGCATTTCGTATACCGATCTGGAGCGCAGGTTCGAATGGAATGATTTTATAGAGGAATTGCAGCAAGTATTGGAGGACTATCGTATTCCCGGCATCCAGCTGATTTTTGAGTCCGGGCGCTACATCGTGGCACACTGCGGGTATTATGCGGCAGAAGTAATCGACCTCAAAACCAATCATGATCAGCATTACGCCATTATTCGCGGGGGAACCCACCACTTTCGTTTGCCGGTGTCGTGGCAGCATAATCAGCCTTTTGAGGTAATTACTGTTGACAATTGGGCATATCCTTTCCCGCGAACAGAGCGGCGACAGACAGCGGTGACGATTGCAGGAGAGCTCTGTACCCCCAAGGATGTGCTTGCACACGAGGTGCACGTAGAGCATTTGCGGATCGGAGACGTTCTGCTGTTCCACATTGCCGGGGCCTACGGCTGGACGATTTCGCATCATGACTTCCTCAGCCATCCCCATCCGCGTTTCTACTATATAAACCAGACTTGATAAACCAAACTTGAGAGTTACCTTTAGTGCCACTGCGCAGACAGATGGTGCTTCCCATCTAACATGAAGAAGGAGGAATGAATCTGTATGAAGTCCACATTAAACACGAACCCGGTGCTTTCATCCGAAGAAGCAACGCGTCTGCAAAGACAAAAACAGGCTGAAAGCCATGTTATGCAGGATCTTGTAAACACATTACTGGCGGAAGGGTTTTGGGAGCATGCCGATGCTGAACTGTTGTCTATCCCGCAATGGCAAAGCTACTATGCTAGCGTTCAGCCTGAATTAAGCGACTTGTTTTCTTTTAAGGAGAATGAAGCTGCTGACTCCAATGGGGATAGGGCTGCAAATGGCGGTCCGATTAGCCTTTACCGCTGGTGGGTGGATCGGGAGCAGCAGCACAGTATCTTATTCCCTGTACACGCTGCGGTGGTTCAGCCCTATCGCTACTTGCGGTCAGGTGGTGTGTACGAAATTCAGCGGCATCCAGAGGAAGAAGAATTCTATGCCCAATGGCTTCACCCGGTGACGCTGATGCAACGTGTAATTGAGGAATGTCTGGACGAGGAATATCGTCGCCAGGAAGGAGTGGGGCGGTTTGTTCAGCTACTGGAGCAGACAATTCAGCAAACCGCATGGTCGCTGGATAGTGGACTGGCAGATGACAATATCCTGGGAATATCACCCACTGAGGCTTTTCAACGCCTGGAACAGCATTCCTCGTTGCGTGATCGCCCTTTTCACCCCGTATCCAAAGCTAAAACAGGCTTGAACGAGCAGGACTATCGAAAATATATCGCTGAATTTGGACAGGATATCACGCTAAGCTGGGTAGCACTTTGCAAGGACGCGATTATGACCGGAGCGGGCATCACACAGGGGCCTCATTTTGCGGGCACAGAAGCAGAAGCAACAGCAACCGAAGCTGAACTGGACATACAACGTCCATACGATGGACAGCAGCCTGACGACCTTCTTCTGTCCAGCTCCGAACGTCAACTGGTAGAGCAGGAGATGCAGGAACGCGGACTGTCTGCCGACTATATCGCGATACCTGTTCATCCGTGGCAGCTCACGTATATGCTGCCCCAACATCTGCACGCCGAGCAGGCAGACAAAGTGTGGGTTCCGCTGGATGTAAAGGCTGGAACCTTTCAGGCGACCTCGTCTGTACGCTCCTTGTCTCCGAAGGATGGCGGTCCCAATTATGTGAAGCTGCCGCTAGGCGTATTTTCACTGGGGGCATCCCGCTATTTGCCTGCTGTGAAGCTGATTAACGGGGATCGCGGACAAGCCTTATTGCAGCAGGCCAAAGCACGTGACCCGCAGCTTCAGGAGCGATTGTTTTTATGCGATGAAGGCTCCTGGTGGGCTTATATGCCGAAAAACGGCAGCCTGTATGACGATCCACCCCGGCATTTGGCTGCGATGGCGCGGATGTATCCGCACGAATTAATCCATGATCCTGCCGTTCGCCTTATTCCCATGTCTGCATTGGCTGCAAAGCAGCATTATTTTTTCCGGGAATGGGCTGCTGAACGCGGACTTCCTGACACATCAACTTCGGTAAAACAGCTGTTCGGTGAAGTCTGCCTGACGTTTTTTGAAATCATGTTGCGCCTGTACCGCATCGGGCTTATGCCTGAGATCCATGGACAAAACTGTGTGCTGGTTTGGAAAAACGGAAAGATCGAACACATTTTGCTACGCGACCATGACTCTGTTCGTCTGCATCTACCCTGGCTGACAGAGCATGGGATTGCCGATCCTGAATACCAAATCCGACCCGGCTATTCCAACAGCCTGTACAATGAAACACCAAAGAAATTGCTATTCTACCTGCAAACGCTGGGCATTCAAGTAAATCTGTACGCGATTATAGATACACTTTCAGATATTTATGGCATAGACGAACCGTCCCTGTGGTCTGTATTAAGGCAACAATTGGAGAACGCCATCCACCGCGTGCCCTTCAAGGCTGACGTTCGCCGGGAAATCAAGCAAATGGTATTTGAAAATCCGGAGTGGCCGCTCAAGCTGCTGGTTAAACCTTTGCTGGAGCAGTCCGGCGTACCCGGCAGTATGCCGTCTGGTCAAAGCCGTATACAGAACCCGTTTTATCATTTGAATATTGATCATTCCAAAAATTTAGATCCTTTATAAGCTTGAGCGCAATTCCATTTTGCAAAATCCGACTCAGTCTATATATAATGAAAAGAGTTCTCATAGCATTGAGAATAATGATCAATATATAGAAAGGCTGGGAGCCATGAATACGCAGGATCAATCCTTTACTTCATTTCTTTATAAACTGCAAGATATTCAGCATGTGTGCTCTGGCCGTTCTTTCTCCCGGCAAGAAACGTCTTTTCATACGCTGTTATTATTCAATGAAGGGGAAGGGGATATCGTTATTGATGGAATGACGTATCCTCTTTACCGTCAAAAGGGCTTTATGCTCGCTCCTGGCGCAGTCATGAAGCTCCATCTGTTGTCCGGCGCTCCGGCGGATTATTATGTCATCCGTTTTCTGGCATTACAGCCGTCGGGGGAGCTGGACTGTTACATACCTGCAGAGGCCATCGGGCCACAAGAATGGAACATTCCCCACTTTCGTTTTGTGATGGACAGGGTCGAAGAAATCAAGAAGAAGCATCATTGTGATCGTATATGGGACCAAATGAAGGCCAATATTTTATTTCAGGAAATGCTGATGTCATTGTTTCAGCATGCGAGCCGGGATCAGAAGCCGGACGTGCAGCAGGCGGTGACCTTGACGCTCCACTACATGGAGCAGCATTACGCTTCCGATATTACGCGGGACAAGCTGGCAGAGCTGGCAGGAATGAGCGCTGATTATTATTCGCGTATGTTCAAAAAAATGATCGGCAAAAGCCCGATGGAATATTTGACAGACATTCGTATGAATCACGCGAAGCAAGCGCTGGTGCTCACTCGTGATTCTTTTCGCACCATTGCTCACGGTGTCGGCTTTAGCGATGAGTTCTATTTTAGCCGTAAATTTAAAGCCGCCACTGGACGCTCTCCCTCAGCCTACGTCAATACGATTCGATATACGGACAAAATCGCTTCGCTCAAGCATCTGTTAACCGGACATTTGATTGCACTGGGCATAGAGCCATATGCGGCGGTGATTAACAAGGCTTACCCTGTCACCGAAGGCTTTTGCAACACGATATCAGTAGGTGAGGTTCAGCCCGATCTGGAAAGGCTGATGTCGGCCCGGCCTGAGCTGATTTTAACCTGTGAATTCAGGGATTTTGAGAAATCAAAAAAGGAGAAGATGTACGAGCAGATTGCGCCTACCGTCACCGTACCCTTTTTCCAAAGCTGGCGTACTCATTTTCAGTCGATTGCCCGTATTGTCGGCAAGGATGTGGAAGCGGTGGAATGGCTGGAGCGATATGAAACAAAAGCAGAACGGATTTCCCGAAAGGTCAGGCAAAAGCTCGGTGGGGAGAGCGTGCTGATCGTTGGGGTTGGGAACCAGAAAATGTGTGTGTATGGACAGCGGAATGTGGGATCGGTTTTGTATGGAGACTTGAAGCTGGTGATGCCTGCGGGGGTCGAAAATATCGCCCATTACCGTGAGGTAACGGTGAGTGAGCTGAATGAATTTGATGCAGACCGCATTCTGCTGACGTGTTATCGCCATTATGGCAACGCCTGTGAAGAACAAGCAATTCAGCAGGAGTGTCTGGCTCTGTGGCGTTCTCCCGAATGGCAGCAGCTAAAGGCGGTACGGAATGGGGCCGTACACCATATGTGTGATAGCAGGCACCTGTATACATGCTATACTTCGTTGTCTCACGATCTGTTATTGGACAAATCGTTAGAGCTGCTGTTGTCTGATTCGTCCAAATAAAGGACGTTAACGTCCATGGTCATGCTAAGACCCCTCTTTATAATTAATAATGAGAATGAATATCATTATTGGCGATCTAAATAGGGGGAATAGAGAAATGTTTCGAGCATCAAGCAAAGGGAGTATATGGGTTGCACTCATGGTTGTATTGCTGCTTTTATCAGGCTGCGGTGCTGGAGGCGCGGGTACGAGTACGAATTCCGGTGGAGCGCCAGAAGCTGCCTCAACCGACTCCGTACGCACCATCGAGCATGTCTTGGGTAAAACCGAAATTAAGGGTACACCCAAGCGGGTCGTAACGCTGTATAACGGAGCCAACGATGTTATGATCGCTTATGGTATAAAGCCTGTGGGGATTGTGGAGGCGAGTGGAACCGAGCCGGTATATGATTATTTGAAAAAGGATCTTGAAGGGATTCCAACAGTTGGTCTGGAGACACAGCCGAATATGGAGGAAATCTATAAGCTGAAGCCGGATGTCATCATTGCAACCAAATTCCGTAACGAAGCGACGTACCAGCAATTGTCGGAAATCGCACCTACGGTTGCAGTCGATCAGCTATATGAGTGGAAAGATACGGTGAAGCTGATCGGGCAAGTGTTGAATCAGGAGGACAAGGGAGCACAATTGCTGGCGGATTGGGATCAGCGTGTAGCGGACTTTAAAAAGAAAATGGGTGATCGCCTGCCGATCAAGGCTTCCATCGTTAATTTCCGGGCAGACCATGCGCGTATTTATTATATGGGCTTCGCAGGACAGATTCTGAAGGAACTGGGTTTCACCCGCCCTCCTGAGCAAGAAGGGGACAAATGGGGAATCAAAGTCAACAGCAAGGAAAGCATACCTGACATGAATGCAGATACGTTGTTCGTGTTTAACTCGGGTAAGGATCAGGCTGCTATTGAAAAAAATTATGAGGCCTGGACAAGCCATCCTTTGTGGAAAAACCTTGATGCATACAAGAAAAAAAGCATTTTCAAGGTTAATGAAGTGAATTGGAATCTGGCCGGTGGCTATTTGAGCGCAAATCTGATGCTGGATGATCTTTATCAATTGTATGATCTGAAATTATAAATAAATATCACAAAGCAAGACGGAAATACAGCAGAGGGGTGAGGGGTCTATATCTCTCATCCTTCTTTTGTGTTGTACATTGCTGCTGAAAGAGTGAGGATATGCAACGATGCTAACGACGATTATAAGAAAATGGACCGGACTTGGCGTATGTCTGCTCCTGCTCGCGGGCGCCTTGTTCCTTGGCCTGCTGTTGGGCAGAACGCTGATTCCACCGCAATTGATGATATCTTCTCTACTGTATTATGATGCTCAAAATGTAGAGCATGTGCTGATACATACCGAACGTTTGCCGCGCACAATCATTGCTGCTGTTGTAGGCGCGAGCTTGGCGATCGCAGGAGCCTTCATGCAGGCGCTTACTCGCAATCCGTTGGCTTCGCCCAGCACGTTCGGTATCAATGCGGGTGCTTTGTTTTTCGTCTCTATCGCTGCGGTCGTGTTTTCGGTCGAGTCTATGATGTCTCTGATGGGCTTTGCCTTGATCGGTGCAGGACTGGCGGCTGTGCTGGTATATGTCATCGGATCATTAGGTCGGGATGGCTTGACACCGATCAAGATTGTATTGTCTGGCTCCGCCATTCACGCCTTGTTTATGTCCATGATCCAGATTATTTTGGTGATGAATGAAACGGGGATGCAAAATGTGTTGTTCTGGATGGCTGGCTCTGTGAGCGGACGTTCGCTGGAGATGCTGCAGCCTTTATTTCCTTTTATGCTGGTGGCGGGGATCTCGGCGATGTTGATGGGGAGAGCGGTGAATCTGCTTGTGACCGGGGAAGATGTAGCGAAGGGCTTGGGACAAAATACCTTATGGGTAAAATGTGCCATGGGCCTCATTGTTGTGGTGCTGGCTGGATGCTCTGTTGCGATTGCAGGGGCGATTGGCTTTGTCGGTCTGATCATTCCGCATGTGGCGCGTGCTTTGGTTGGTGCGGATTACCGCTGGAGTACCCCTTTTTCGGCGGTATTGGGTGCTTTGCTATTGGTATCGGCTGATACTGCCGCCAGAGTGCTGATTTCACCGCAGGAAATTCCGATTGGCGTGATTACGGCTTTGATCGGGGTTCCTTTTTTCATCTACATTGCCCGTAAAGGAGGGGCGTGGAAATGAAGCTTATGAAGGTGAAGCATGGTGCCAGCACAGGTAGGTTGAACAAGAAGCGTTATGTAACGCTGCGGAGCAGGAACGGCCAATTTCATATCCAGTTGGAAAAGAAAGTGTTATGGATGATGGGTGGTTTGGCCTTGGCGCTTCTGATCATGGGTGTAATCAGTGTGGGCTGGGGAGATACGTATGTACATCCTTGGGAAGTGCTTCGAGCGATATGGGGACGCAGTTCAGGCGAACATGACTTTATTTTGTACAGGCTGCGGTTCCCGCGAGCGGTTACGGGAGTGCTGGTTGGCGCGGCTTTGGGCATCGCGGGGGCGGTGCTTCAGGGCATTATTCGCAATCCGTTGGCATCCCCGGATATCCTGGGCATTACAGGCGGGGCATCTGCTGCAGCAGTGACGTTCATTGCTTATGGAGGAGCTGTTTTGAGCTTCCAATGGCTGCCTGTGGCGGCTGTAGCTGGCGCACTGGTCGTATCGCTGCTGGTGTACATGCTGGCCTGGAAGGACGGCGTAACACCAATCCGACTGGTGCTGGTGGGGATTGCTTTGGCTTCTGCCATGAGTTCGGTTACGACGCTGATGCTGGTTATGAGCTCGTCCTTTACAGCCGGCAAGGCTTACATTTGGCTGACGGGCAGCGTGTATGGGGCATCGTGGAACAACGTATATACGATGTTGATCGCCATTGGGGTCTGTACACCTCTGGTTCTCTATTTTGCACGCAGTCTCAATACACAGGAGCTGGGGGATGATGTAGCCACCGGGCTGGGCGTAGAGGTGCAGCGGCACCGTGTGATACTGCTGCTGCTCAGTGTAATTCTCGCCGGAACTGCGGTAGCAGTCGCGGGAGCGATTGGCTTTGTTGGATTAATTGCGCCACATATTGCACGTCGATTGGTAGGCCGCTCCATGGGCGGACTGACGCTGGTGTCAGCACTGGTAGGGGGATTGCTGGTGTATCTCGCTGATTTGCTGGCCCGCACGGCCTTTTATCCGATTGATGTTCCCGCAGGCATTTTTACAGCTGGAGTAGGGGCACCGTTTTTTCTGTATTTGCTGGTTCAGCGACGGAATCGGCATTAAGGGCGAGCTGAAGCGCTTTTGAAATTTTGGATATTTGAATAGACGTTTGTACGACTAAAATAGATGACTTCACGATATGGGAGGGAAGCTGTATGGGGTTAGAGATGAAGGACCTGATGATTAACTATGGGACAGATCCGGTTATTCAAGAGCTGGACCTGCAAATTCCGGAGGGAAAGATTACGGTACTGGTCGGTAGTAATGGCTGTGGAAAATCGACGATTTTACGTGCCATGGCACGGCTGTTAAAGCCTGCAGCGGGAGCGGTGCTGCTGGATGGGCAGGCGATTGCCCAGCTCCCCTCCAAGCAAATTGCCAAAAGGCTGTCCATTTTGCCGCAGGGACCCTCGGCCCCGGAAGGGCTAACGGTATATCAGTTGGTCAAGCAGGGCAGATATCCGCATCAGAGCTGGCTCAAACAGTGGTCGGTAGAGGATGAGGAGCAGGTGCAAAATGCGCTGCGGGCAACACAATTGGAGGCCTTTGCGGACCGTCCGGTGGATTCTTTATCCGGTGGACAGCGTCAGCGTGCATGGATTTCCATGACTTTGGCGCAGGGGACGGACATGATTTTATTGGATGAACCGACGACTTATTTGGACATGACACATCAAATTGAGATTTTGGACCTGCTGTTTGATCTGAACGAACGCGAAGGACGGACTATTGTTATGGTGCTGCATGATCTGAATTTGGCCTGTCGTTATGCGCACCATATGGTTGCAGTACACGATAAGCGTATTTATGCGCAGGGAAAGCCGGAAGAAATCATGACCTCGGAGACGGTAGAAACGGTATTCCAGCTGCGCTGTCAAGTCATTCCTGATCCGTTGTACGGGACTCCGATGTTTATTCCTCATGGAAAGGGGAGGAAGCTGGATGCCGTACGGCAAAAGGTCTTTGTTTGAGCCTGCGGAATGGTCGTATCTCACGGAAAAGCTGCGAATCAGCAGCGATGTACAAGCACCCATTGGCCGATATGATCTACCCGCTGGCGATTTGCTGGATGCCTCTTCATGTACGATGTATCTGGATCGCCTGTCAGAACTGCATGATTTTTCTTCACGCAAGGTGACGGCCTCTGCCTTGGCGAAACGATACGGTTTTTTGATCGTATCCCCGGCTCTGTATGCGATGTCTGTATATAACAAGACGCTGGGAGTCGGGATTGCCGATTGTACGATCCGTTCTGATTTTGTCAAGGATACGTGGCTTCCAAGGCTGCATTTGAACAGACTGCGGGTTAGTGAATATAACAAAGAAACGGAATATGGCAACGAAATGGAACATGGGGACAGGGACAATGGTGATGCGGACCAGCGCCAGCGTTATGCTTGGCGTGATTACGTCATCGGGCAGGTATTTGCAGAGCATTTGGCCCCGATATGGCGCTCGGTTTCTGCTGTTGCCTCCATTCCGAGAACGGTATTGTGGGAAAACACCGCCATCTATGTCTATGCGCTGTATGAGAACCGCATCCGGCAGGAACTGAATGGCGGGGATCGGCTGCGAATAGAAGAGGATTTTGAATATTTGATCTGTGAAGCACCGGCTCACTTGTTTGGAGAACGGCACAATCCGCTGGCTCGGTATGCGGGGGCTGCTCGTACACAGCGTCCCCCAATGTCATCAGTATCTACCGTCTCTATTGGCACTGTGAAAGCAGTGCGTGTGCGCAAAACCTGTTGTTATTTTTATCAGATGAAGGACAAGGGCGGCTATTGCCCTACCTGTCCCAAAATACATTGTACGAGCTAAGCAGAAACTATGATCCTGAAAGGAGCTGGCTTGCATGTTTCGGATTCAACCTCGTGTCGAGGGTGTAACGAAGGAGCTACTGGAGCTTTATCAGCATATCAGTGCTTCCACGATAGGGCATTTTACGGATTTTGGATGTATGCAGGGAGCGCAGCCATTGTTTCGTCCTATTCGTTTGTTGGGGAATGCGGTTACGGTGAGGCTTCCCCATCTGGATTCCACCGCGATCCGTCATGCACTGGAATTGGCACAAGCGGGTGATGTGCTTGTCGTCGATATGTCTGGAGACGATGCCAGAGCCTGCTGGGGGGAATTCAGAGCCTATGTAGCGATGAAAAAACAACTGGCCGGAGTGATTGTTTCCGGCTGTGTCACGGATGTTAGCGTGCTGAATCAACTGCAATTTCCCGTCTTTTCAAAAGGAATTAGCGCTTTGACTACACGCGCTTTGGAACTGGAGGGGGAGGTGAATACACCGATAAGCCTGTTTGGAGTCAGTGTACATCCGGGTGACCTCGTATTGGGCGATGACGATGGCGTATTTGTGGTGAAGCCGGAGGAAGCATGGGACCTGGGGGTAAAAGCTATGGAAAAACAGCGTAAGGAGGAGCTTACACGCAAGCAGTACGGATATGATCAGCTTTTGAACGCCAGGCTGGAAAGGTAAACATTCATAAGTTACACTGGAAGTATGCTTCTATTGTTCAGATTATTAAAATCAGCAAATATCCGTAGTTCACTACATGACATCTGGGAGAGAACAGGAGGGAGCGACTTGAACCACCAGCAGTTGGATCAATTTCTGAGAAGCCTGGATGCTGTAGAGCAAATACAGATTCGCACCGGGAAAAACGTGAACGATTTGGAACCACTAGGGTTTCAGATTACCGAAAGTGAAATCGGGCATGAGGTTCTTCGTATGCAAGGCAAATATTTTTTTGATAGCGGTTCCATTTATATGAGCAAGCATCATCGGTTTGCGGACATGCCTTTACACAATCATGATTTTATTGAAATGAATTATATGTATTCCGGAAGATGCAGACAGATCATTGATGGTAGGGAGATCAGCCTGGAGCAGGGGCAGATATGTATTTTGGATACCAATGTGCCGCATAGTATTTATGCGCTTGGGGAAAATGATATTTTAGTCAATTTGATTATGAAAATGGAAACGTTCTCAACTACTTTTTTTGGACGTTTTAGCAATACAGGCATTGTGGCCGATTTTTTGGCTGACGCGGTATCCCGGGACAGGCAGCACAAACGCTATATTTTATTTCATTCCCAGCATTATGAGAATGTACAATATATTTTTAAAAATATGCTGTGTGAATTTTGGTCCGGGCAGGATTATGCCCAGCAGATGCTTAGTCATTATGTGCCTTTGCTGCTTACCGAGCTGATGCGGGTGTATCAGCTGGATATGAATTTTGAGCTGGACGACAGGCCGGGTAAGGCGAGCATGATTGATATTTTGCAGTACATTGAGCAGCATTACCGGGATTGCACACTTCCCCAATTGGGGGCAGCGTTTAATTTTAACCCTAATTATCTGGGGAATTTGTTAAAGGAGCAGACAGGCAAGACATTTCGGGAGCTGGTTCAAACCCAGCGAATGCTGTGCGCAGAGACGCTGCTTCGTCATACCGATCAGAACATTAGCGAAATAGCGTACGAGGTAGGATATGAAAGTTTGGGCTTTTTTTATCGAAAATTTAGGGAATATTCAGGGTATACGCCAAGTCAATATCGTGCGTGTAAGGGACGGACGGATCAGGTTTGACATGGACAGGGCAAGAATCTGTTGAATCAGACACAGTATACCTAAGGAGTGGTAGAAATGGCACGTGTTTTATTTATTAATGGCGGATCAGAGGGACATATCAATCCAACTATTGGAGTTGTACAAGAGCTTATTTCGCGTGGAGAAGAAGTAGTGTACTTTTGTATAGAAGCTTTTCGGGAGCGCATCGAGAAGACGGGAGCTTCAGTACAAACATTTGACGATCAAAAATTTATAAAAGCCTTTATCTCAGGCGGAAGAGATTATTTATTCGAAAGAATCAACGGTCTTTTACTTACGGCAGATATAGTTATACCAAGCGTTCTGGAACAGATCAAAGGAGAGCATTTTGATTATATCATCCATGATTCCATGTTTGGTTGTGGACGTTTACTTGCTCAAATGCTTAAGCTTCCTGCAATCAATTCTTGTACTTCTTTTGCGCAGACAAAAGTATCATTCGATAAAATGCTGGATCAATTCTCGAAGGAAGTCCCTGCAGAAATAGTTAAACCTATAAACGATAAATTTCAAAGCCTGACAGCAATGGTGAAGGAAAAATATGATGTGGAGATCCATTCTCCTTACGAAGTGTTTTGTAATCCTGCATCACTTACAATCGTTTATACAACAAGGGAGTTTCAACCTTATGGAGAAGCATTCGACCAAACTTATAAATTTGTGGGTCCGTCCATCTCTTCACGATTAACTCCAGAAAATTTCGACTTTGCTGCAATCAAGGGCAAAAACCCAATTTATATTTCATTGGGTACAGTCTTTAACCAAAGCATTGATTTCTATAAGCTTTGTTTTGAGGTATTTGGGAACACTGATCATACGATTGTCATGTCTATTGGGAATAAAGCCCAAATCTCTGATTTAGGGGAAATTCCTGAAAACTTCATCGTAAAAAATTATGTTCCACAAACTGAAGTACTGCAATACACTAGATTATTTATTACACATGGTGGAATGAACAGTACCCATGAAGGTCTCTATTACGGGGTTCCGCTAATTGTAATCCCACAAAGCGCGGATCAGCCGATCATTGCGGAGCAAGTCTCCCATATCGGAGCAGGCATTAAATTACAAATGCAAAGCTTGACTGCAAATCAGCTGCGTGAAGCCGTAGATCATGTGTTAAGCCGCTCAACTTTCAAGCAAGCTGTTGCAAATATTAGGGAATCCTTTCGAAAATCAGGCGGGTATCATCAGGCTGTTGATGAGATTTTCGAATTCAAAAGTCAATATCATATCTAAATGGTAAGTAACCATAGCCCCCGAAAAAGGCTGTGCCAGCAAGGTTCGCATAACCTATACTGGCACAGCTTCATTATAGTTTAAAGCTTATATTTACAGCTTATATTTACGAATCAAGTAGGTTGGGGTGCAGCTCCACGCGTGACAATAGCTGTTGATCAGATAACTGCCGTAGGGCGAGAAGGCTTTGTTATCGGGATCGTACAATTCCCAGAACGTATCGGCTCCGTCCCGCAGCATGCCGCCCCAATAGGACTTGAGGTGTTTGACGGCTGCATCCCGGTCACCTGTAATCAGCAAAGCTTCGACCAAATAGTGATGCATATATGGTGTTGTCAGGCCGATTTCCGGTTGCTCGGACAGCAGGCGCTGCATGAGAGCAGCATTGCTCTCTGTATCCAGCACTTCGGCTAAAGCCATCCAGATTTGCCCGGCCCATGAAATTTGGCGGTTGGGACCGCTGACGAAGAAGCCTTGTTCTTCATCCCACAATCGGGTAAGTGCTGCTGCTGTGACGTCATCTAACCGACGGTTCAGGAACGGAAGCTTGTCAGGATCAATCTGTTTAGCCAATGGAATGGCTCGTTTTAACGTGTAAATAAGTATCGCTTGTGAAGGGGCTTGCTTATCGAGCTGCTGATGCCAGTCGATAAAAGACCACCATTCATCATTATGCGGTGGAAGATGCTCTTCATTCAGACACTCCAGAGCCAGCTCGACCTGACGGTAGGCAGTGGGCCATAACTCCTGCAAAGTATCGCTGTCCTGAGTGGCCTCATAGTAATCGTACAAACTGATGGTGAGCAATAAAGAATAGTCGAATAAATACGTATCATCCGGTATTAATGATGGCGTAATGAACAGATTGGCCGCGACTTGGCCCCGGTCATTCGGTACTCCTGCGAACAAGTAGAGACAGCGTTTGACAAGCTCATGATTACCAAAGGTTTCATAATTTGCTAACGCCTGAAGTCGCAAGTCACCCAGCCACAATCGCCGATCACGTTTGGGGCCATCCTCGAATACTTCCTGCATACAGTTTTGCAGAGTACGGATGCTGACTTGATCAATATCACGCAGAAGTGGATCGGCATGTTCCAACGGGACAAGGTGTGAGGCATCTGCCGAGGTCACAGCTTGAATTCGGATGTCATCGAAGGCTACACGATATTTCTTGGACGTATCTTTAATTTCAAATTTCACATAACGGAAACTGTAACGGCGTGGTAGCTCAATGACACCCGGCAGCACGTCGACATATATTGTTTCCTCCTGTAGCCATGAGCTGCTGATCCAGCCTGTATAGTTGGAAAAAGGCTCTGCGACTTCGACAGGCATTTCACCAAACGTCAGTTTGAGATGAAGCGGCGCATCCGGTGGACTGCCGACTGGACGAACAGAGAAGGACAAGTATCCCACCTGATGTGTGCCAAAGTCGAGAATAAATTCCTCTCCCTTGCCATAATGCTGCTGCGACAGCGTGGAAACGCATTGAACCGGACTCGTTTTCCAGCCATGTATCACGTCTGTATCACGGACAATCTCCACCATTTGATGTGGGTGAACAGTAGACGTATTCAATTGCGGTTGTGCTTGAACCGCCAGATTGATAAAAGCTTCGTTACGTAGAATCGTTGTTTTTGTAGCTTGTTGAACAGGGGATTGATCTGACATGTGAATGCCTCCTTTGTGATCATCAAACCGATTGAGGTAAGGTATCTTGATTTTTACTAACATCCGGAGTGTCTTTCCCGTGAGACGCATTCAGCGCCTGATTCCGTTCCTGAATGTCATTACGGATTTGTGGGAAAATGTGATCCAGACGATAAAAATACATAATAATCATCGAAACAATCGTCAGAATCAACGGGATAATGAGATAATTCAGTTGAATGGCGAACAGGGCGGAAGCGCCTTGCGTTTGATTGGGAACATAATTCCCCCATGTTAGAAATACACCGGAAACAGCACCTGCCAAAGCCAGAGCTACCTTCCCGATAAAACCATTCAGTGAAGAAATAAAGCCTGCTGCGCTGATGCCGGATTTCCATTCCCCGTAATCCACCGGGTCCGCCTGCATGGAGAAGTAGATCGCCATCCGAACGCCGTTGCCCAAGGCCGAAATGACCGCACCAACAATTAAACCGAAGATATGTGTACCGGAAATAAGCATAATCAGCATGCCTGCCAAAGTGATGGCGCTTGCAATTTGAAACAAATTACGTTTGTACAAATGCCGTGCCAGCCATGGGGTGATAAAGGTGCCGATAATCGGAACTAAGGAGCCAATCCCTGCGATCAGGCCGATCAGATCGGGCCGATTCACATAATACGTGAAATAATAAATCAAGCTGCCTTGATGAAAAAACATGCCTCCGAACATAAAGATGATGTTGATTGCGAAGATGTACCAAGGGGTATTTCCCTTGAGCGCCGAAAAGGTTTGAGCGACAGTCACTTTTTCTTGCCGTAGCTTTACCTTTTCTTCCACGTTTTTGAAGGTTACAAAAAACAACATCATGCCCACTATCGAAAAAATGACCATGGTCCAAAAAAATCCGTGTGCCTGTGAGCCGTTACCCAGCATACGGACCAGCGGCATCGTCAAGACACTAACCGCCGTCGCTCCAATGAAAGAAAAGATAATGCGAGTGGTCGCAAGCACCGTGCGTTCCTGTCCATCACGAGTCAGACTCGGTAAAATGGAGGCCATTGGAATATTGACCATCGTATAGGCCAGCGATAAGCCCATATAGGTGATATACGCGTAAATCAGTTTCCCGACAGGACCGATATCCGGCACATAAAAAGTAAGGATTCCCAAAATGCCGAACGGAATGGCGCCGAACAGAAAATAAGGGCGTGATTTTCCCCAGCGCGTACGGGTTTTGTCGATAATAATCCCCATAATGGCATCTGCTACACCATCCACAATGCGTGTGACTAACAGCAGCGCACTGACTGCAAGTACCTGTAATCCCATAACATCTGTATAGAAAAACATTAAATAGAGCGTGATCATTTGCCAAATCAAGTTACATGCAAAATCAGCTACACCATAGCCTAAACGCTGTTTCCAAATGCCTGTCTTTGTAACCATACTCATTCCTCCGCAACCCCCTATGATACCAATTTGGCATGATTAGAGAATAAAATCAGCAGCACAGCTTTCCTGCGAACAACGATCAGCCAGCTTTATGGCTAAGTGTTATTGACCGGGAAGGTTGTGCTTGTTGTAAGTTGAATGGCGGCTCCGGATGACCTTTCAAGCTCACATTTATTAAAGCGCTTTCTTTTCTGGCTGGCAATTGCCGTTTTACAGATGAATGTATTCGTTTTACAGGTTGTTAAAAATTAAAAATTATTTTTGATTATTTTTGTATTACATATTTTCAAATTAAAACAAAAGTGTTATAGTCTCCGTAAGCAAAAATAACCACTGTAATAAAGCAATTCAAAACCAAAACAGAACTTGGAGGTCTTTTTCCTATGGTACAAAGTCTGTGGAATTCTTCACAAGCATCTGAGCAAAAAAGCACGCTGGAACAGCTCGTTTACCGTTCTAACCTTATCGGTACGGATAGAAGCGTGTGCAACTGGGGAGGCGGCAATACTTCGGCCAAAACAACGATACAGGATTTCCGCGGACGTGAAGTGGAAGTGATGTACGTCAAGGGCAGTGGTTCCGATCTCGCAACCATGAAAGCGCATAACTTTACAGGGCTTCGTATGGAAGATATCCGTCCTTTGTTTGAGCGGGAAGATATGTCTGACGAGGATATGGTTGCTTATCTGGCGAATTGTATGATTGATGCCAAGCATCCGCGTGCCTCGATTGAGACGCTATTACATGCTTTTTTGCCTTTTAGACATGTGGACCATACACACCCGGACGCGATTATCAGCTTGTGCTGTGCACACAACGGCAAGGAAATCGCAAAGGAAATTTTCGGTGACCGTTTTGTATGGGTGCCTTATATCCGCCCTGGCTTTAAGCTGTCCAAAATGATTGCTCAAGGTGTACTGGATCATCCTCAGGCAGAATTGGTATTAATGGAAAAGCACGGCCTGGTGACATGGGGAGATACGTCCGAAGCGGCGTATGCAAAAACGATCGAAATCATTCAGGAAGCAGAGAGCTATATTAAAGCACGTCAAGAGGAAAAACAGCCGTTTGGCGGCGCAAATTATAAAGCGCTTACTTCCGAGGAGCGCCGCAGCATTGCGGCTCAGGTCATGCCAGCCGTCCGGGGAGCGGTTAGTAATGAGAAAAAGATGATCCTCACCTTTGACGATGCGGAGGACGTGCTGGAGTTTGTAAACGGTCATGACGCTGCTGCTTTATCTCAAGTCGGGGCAGCATGCCCGGATCATCTGGTTCATACCAAGATGAAGCCGCTTTTTGTGGAATGGACACCGGATGTGGAGGACGTAGAGGGCTTGAAGATCAAGCTTGCGGAAGGTATAGCAGCCTATAAGGAGCAATACCAAGCTTATTTTGAACGCAACCGTCATGAGGGTGACGTAAGGTTTGAGGCTGCGCCGCGTGTGATTTTGATTCCGGGTGTTGGTATGATCAATACAGGCAAAAGCTGGAGCAATGCACAGGTGAGCGGTGCTTTGTATCATCGAGCTATCGCTGTTATGAGGGGGGCAACTGCGTTAGGGCAGTTTGTTTCGCTCAGTGAAAACGAATCGTATAACGTGGAGTACTGGCCGCTGGAGCTTTATAAGCTGTCACTCGCGCCGGCAGAAGCTGAATTTTCACGCAAAATCGCGCTCATTACGGGCGGAGCAGGTGGAATCGGAAGTGCAACTGCACGACGTTTGGTGGAGGAAGGTGCGCATGTTGTACTGGCAGATCTGAATCTGGAAGGTGCGCAAAAGGTAGCCGCAGAGATAAATAGCAGCTACGGAGAAAACCGTGCCATTGCCGTAAAAATGGATGTAACGCAGGAGGATCAGATCCAGGCTGCCTATGCAGAAACTGCGTTGACCTATGGCGGTGTTGATATCATCGTCAATAATGCAGGTCTGGCCACCTCCAGTCCCTTCGATGAAACGTCATTAAAGGAATGGAATTTGAACGTGAATGTGCTGGGAACAGGCTATTTTCTGGTCGCGCGCGAAGCGTTCAAGCTGATGAAGGAACAGACGCTTGGCGGTAGCATGGTGTTCGTCGGCTCCAAAAACTCGGTCTACGCAGGTAAAAATGTAACGGCCTACAGCTCGGTCAAGGCGCTGGAGGCGCATCTGGCCCGCTGTATTGCCGCAGAAGGCGGCGAATACGGCATCCGTGTGAACACGATTTTGCCGGACGCTATTCTGCAAGGCTCGGCGATCTGGAACTCCAACTGGCGCAACGAGCGCGCCGCCGCCTATGGTATTGAGCCAGACCAGTTGGAGGAGCATTACCGCAAGCGGACGACATTGCTGGTCAATATCTATCCGCAGGATATCGCGGAAGGCATAGCCTTTTTCGCCTCATCCAAGGCGGAAAAAACGACAGGCTGTATGCTGACCATCGACGGCGGCGTACCCGCTGCCTTTACACGCTAGGAAGAAAGAAGGGCAGTCAATAAAGCTACACATGATGAAAACAAGAACTAGCTTTATTAAAATGAACCTTAGTAAGCGATAGATCCATTTCACTAATTCAAACCACATGACCATAGTTCCGAAGAGTTTGTTAATTAGTAAAAAAAACACGTAAATAAGTAATAACGCTTATTTACGTGTTTGCATCCTTTTATATATACACACTAACACTTAAAAAATAGAAGTGACTTTATGGGTGGTCAGCAGCGGAGCGGGCGGAATTGTTCTGAAGAAGCGTAGCGTTCGCCTGGGGATAACAGCGATCGGAAGAACAATCCGCACGTGAAGCGGCCTCCCACCTCCATAACTCACTTTATTTTCCAAGGAGGAACCACGATGAGTGACAAAGCCTATGCCTTATTCGAGGAGCAGCAGCAGCAACGAGGTATTGACCTGGAGCAGGTAAAGACAAAGCTGAAAGCGCTTAGCATAGAAACGCCATCCTGGGGCTATGGTGACTCAGGTACACGGTTTAAAGTTTTTCAGAAAACGGGTGTACCGCGTGATCCGTTCGAAAAGTTGGAGGATGCAGCGCAGGTCCATGCCGTGACGGGCTTATGTCCATCGGTCGCCATTCATATTCCGTGGGATAAGGTGGACAATTACGGCAAGCTCCGCAGTCATGCCGAAAGTCTCGGTCTGCGGATTGGTGCGGTCAACCCCAATCTGTTTCAAGACGAGGACTATATGCTAGGCAGCGTTACGAATGTAGACCCGGCCATCCGCCGCAAGGCCATCAACCATTTGCTGGAATGTGTGGATATTGCGAAGGAGACGGGCTCCAATGATCTTAGCCTATGGTTCGCAGATGGAACGAATTATCCCGGTCAGGGAGACATTCGCAAACGGAAAAACTGGATGCTGGAGGCACTCGGCGAAATGTATAAGGCGCTCACGCCTGATATGCGCATGCTGATTGAATACAAGGCGTTCGAGCCGGCCTTTTACCATACGGATATTGCCGATTGGGGCATGGCGTACAACTACGCCACCAAGCTGGGGCCGCAGGCACAGGTGCTTGTGGATACAGGGCATCACCTGCCGGGAGCCAATGTGGAGCATATTGTCGCATTTTTAATGGATGAGAAGCGGCTGGGCGGGTTCCATTTTAACAGCTATAAATATGCGGATGATGATCTGATCGTGGGCTCCGTCAATCCGTATGAGCTGTTTTTAATCTTTTATCAGATTTTGAACGCGGCTCAGGATGTGGATGCAGATATTCGCCATACCGTGGATAAAATTGCTTATATGATCGACCAGTCGCACAATATCGAGTCCAAAATTCCGGCCATGATTCGCTCGGTGCTGAATGTGCAGACTCAATATGCGAAGGCCTTGCTGATTAATCATGCAGAGGTGGAAGAGGCGGCCAACCGTCAGGATGTGCTGGGTGCGGAGGATGCTGTACGCCAGGCGTTTGAGTTTGATGTGGCACCGCTGCTCAAAGCGATACGTGAAGAGCAAGGTTTGCCTGCTGATCCGATGAAGGCCTATCTGGCGTCTGATTATGGCAGGCAGATTTTGCAAAGAGGCAAGGGTGGTGCAAGCTGGTGAGCATCCTCGCTTATGATTTGGGGGCAAGCAGCGGCAGGGTTCTGCTCGGACGATTGACAGATTCACGTATAGAGGTGGAGGAAATCCATCGCTTTTCGAATGATCCGGTCAAGGTTGGCGAACGCCTGCACTGGGATATGTTGCGTCTGTATCATGAGGTTCAGCAAGGATTGCTCAAAGCCAAGCATATGGGGGTGAATCCGTCCAGCCTGGCAATTGACTCCTGGGCGGTCGATTTTGGACTGATCGGAGGAACCGGAGAATTGCTGGGCAACCCCTATCATTATCGCGATTGGCATACCCACGGGGTGATGGAGAAAGTACAGGAACGGCTGGGAAAAGAGTTTATTTTTCAGCGCACAGGCATTCAGTTTTTGACGTTTAACACCATTTATCAATTGGCTGCTATGCGCAATATGAAATCACCCTTGCTGGAGCAGGCAGAGCATTTCTTGATGATTCCTGATCTGCTGCGTTATTTTCTGACAGGTGAAATGTACAACGAGTTTTCGAATGCGACCAGCACGCAATTATATCATCCGTTGCAGCAAGACTGGGATGATGAGCTTTTGTCCGGAATCGGCATTCCCCGCTCCTGGTTTGGCAAGGTCCTGGAACCGGGAAGCGTTGCAGGTACCATCCGTTCATCGGTCATGACCGATCTGGGCATTGGAGCGATTCCTGTGATTGCAGTAGCAGAGCACGACACAGGATCAGCTGTGGCTGCCGTACCTGCGCTGGAGCGCTCGTTTGCATACTTGAGCTGCGGAACATGGTCCCTGATGGGAACGGAAACCGCGCAGCCTGTAATCAATGATGATACGCTTCGCTTTAATTTTACGAACGAAGGCGGGGTGGGTCGGAGCTACAGGCTGCTGAAAAACATCATGGGACTGTGGATTTTACAGGAGGCACGCAGAGAGTGGGAGCGGCAGGGAAGCTCCTATTCCTTTCCTGAATTGGTTCACATGGCGGAGCAGGCTCCGGCGTTCACTAGTTTGATTGACCCGGATGATGAACTGTTTTTGCACGCCGGGGATATGAAAACACGTATACGCCAATACTGCCGCAATACCGGGCAGCCCTTGCCAGAGACACCGGGGGAGATTACACGCTGTATTTTGGAAAGTCTGGCCTTGAAGTACCGTTACGTTTTGGAGTTGACGGAGCGTGTGTCGGGGCAGCAGTTTAATGGGCTCCATATGGTGGGTGGCGGCATTCAAAATCGGCTGCTGTGTCAGTGGACGGCCAATTCGATTCAAAAACCCGTGTGGGCAGGACCAGCAGAAGCAAGCGCAATCGGCAATCTTGCGGTACAATGGATAGCACAGGGAAAGTTCGCCGATATATGGGAAGCACGCCGGGTCATCGCGGATTCTATTGCCGTGGAGGTATATGAACCTGCCGATTCAGAGGCGTGGGAGGATGCCTACGGTCGATTCCGGCAGGTGGCGAGACTTTTTGTACATTAAAGATGTGGAGTGAGATTGCCATGCTGGTCGCAGAAAGATATGAAATGATTGTACAGCTCGTGAATGAAAAAGGCAGCATACGGGTGTCGGAATTGAGCGAGCTGTGCAAAGTAACGGAGGAAACGATCCGTCGCGATCTGGACCGTCTGGAGCAGGCGGGACGATTGCGTCGTTCGCATGGGGGAGCGGTCAGCGTCAAAAACGAACAGCCTGAAACACCCTATGCAGTACGGGAAATTATGAACGCAGAGGAAAAGCGCCGGATTGCCGAGGAAGCGGTCAAGCTGATTGAGCCGCATGATCGTATTTTGCTGGATGCCAGCACGACCGCCTGGTATATGGCATCGAGTCTGCCGGATATTCCGCTGACGATATTAACGAATTCGATTCGGGTAGCTACAGAGCTGGCAGGTAAGGAAAAAATCGAGGTAATTTCCACAGGCGGGCAGCTGCTTCAACGCTCGCTGTCGTTCGTAGGCCCGCTCGCGGAGCGTTCATTGGAAACCTATTATGTGGATAAGCTGTTTTTTTCCAGCCAGGGGGTTCATTTGGAACGTGGCGTTAGTGAATCGAATGAGCTGCAAGCTCGTCTGAAGCAGAAAATGGTCAGCATCGCGGACCGTGTGATTTTACTGGCAGATGCGAGCAAATTTGGACAGCAGGCGTTTACGCATGTTGTGAACCTGTCGCAAGTGTCCGAAATCATTACGGATTCACGGTTGTCAGACCCGATTCGCAGTCAGCTCGCGGAGCTGTCAATTCCGGTTACGGTTGTGTGAATTTAAAAATGCCGGGGTGGAGGCCGCTCCGAGTTTCATTTGATCTTACGATCGCTGTTGCAGTGGGATTCTTTGATGATGTAAAACACGTATAGGTGAGAATCCCACTGCAAGCTTGTGCTTACGATGAAAGCTTTCCTTTGGAAAGCTTTTAGGCGAGCGCTGACGCTTCTCCAGATTCAAATGAACCGCTCCGCTGGTATCCTCCATAAGTGGATTTTTTGATAATGAGTAGGTATCGGTTCAAACATAGTGACGTTAGACTAACTAAGACAGCTCAACAGGAAAAGGTACAACATTCAAGATAATTAGAAAGCGTTTACTTTTCATATAAGCTGAACTCGAAAAATTCACATAAAAACGGAGTAGGCGGAATGGTGCTGTACAAGCGTGAGCGGTCGCTTTTGTCCCCGGATTTTTACCATTGAGTAATTATTAAAAAAATCCGGGGGCGGTGGCGATGGGAAGCACCATCCGACTGCGCAGTGGCGCAACAGGTAACTTTTAAGCTCAGTTTATATTATAGCTATTCCATGACGGAAGGGGTGTCTCGTATGAAGGTATCTATATTTATTACCTGCCTGAGTGATGCGATTTATCCCAAGGTAGGGGAAGCGATGGCACGTTTACTTGCCAGATATGGTGTCCAGCTGGATTTTCCAAAGGTACAGACATGCTGCGGCCAGCCGTCCTATAACAGCGGCTATTGGGATGAAACGAGGGCAGCGGCCAAAACGATTCTGACAGCATTTGATGATAGCGATTTTGTCGTATCTCCCTCCGGTTCCTGCACATATATGCTTCACCATTACCCCGAGCTGTTCAAGGATGAGCCCGAATGGCTGGACTCGGCGCGCAGGCTGGAGCAAAAGACGTATGAATTTACGCAATTTATGGTACAGGTGCTTGGCGTGACCGATGTGGGCGCGTCTTTTCCGCATACGGTAACCTACCATCCGTCTTGCCATGGCACACGTTTGCTCGGCGTAAAGGATGAGCCGATGCAACTGCTCGGCAGTGTGAAGGGCCTGCAATTGGTGCCGCTCCCTTTTGCCGAGGATTGCTGTGGCTTTGGGGGCACTTTTGCGGTGAAAATGCCGGATATTTCAGGAGCGATGGTAACGGAAAAGGTGGATCATATCAGGGAGACGGAAGCCGAGGTGCTGGTCGGACTGGATATGGCGTGCTTGATGAACATTGCCGGAAATCTCCGGTATCGGAAAGAGCCGGTCCGGGTGATGCATCTGGCTGAGCTGCTGTATGAAGGGGTGAAGCACGCATGACCGCTGTACATTCACATTCCATGAGTCAAAAGGTCCGAAAACGTGCAGATCTGGCCCTCAATGATGATTTTTTGCGCAAGGCTGTTCGATTTACCACAGAGCGGCTACGTAACGGCAAGCAGGTGGCTTCGACGCAGCATGGACATTGGGAGGAATGGCGTGAGCGAGGCCGTCAAATTCGTTTGCATACCATTGCCCATCTGGACTATTACTTAAATCTATTCGTGGAAAATGCCCGTGCCAACGGGGTGCATATTCATTTTGCCGATACAGCCGCCGATGCCGTACAAATTACATTGGATATCGCTGCGCACAGCCAGGCCCGTTCTGTCGTCAAATCCAAGTCGATGGTGTCGGAGGAGCTGCATTTAAATCAGGCGCTGGAAGCGGCAGATATTGAGACGATTGAAAGTGACCTCGGTGAATATATCATTCAACTGGCAGGGGAAGCCCCGTCCCATATCGTTATCCCTGCGATTCACAAAAATCGCTATCAGATTGCCGAGCTGCTGTCCAAGGAAGCGGGGGAGGAACTGTCTGCGGATACGACGGTATTGGCGGGCTTTGTCCGCAAAAAGCTGCGTGAAAAGTTTCTGGAAGCGGATATTGGCATGACCGGGTGTAATTTTGCCATCGCCGAGACAGGTTCCATGATTCTGTTTGAAAATGAAGGCAACGCACGGATGGTATCTACTTTGCCCAAAACGCAAATTACGCTGATGGGCATGGAGCGGATTATTCCATCCTGGATAGATTTGGAGGTGATGGCCACATTGCTGCCACGCTCCGCTACCGGACAGAAGCTGACCATGTACATGTCCGGTATTTCAGGCCCACGGCGCAGCCAGGATGCCGATGGACCGGAGGAAATGCACATCATCATCGTAGATAACGGACGTTCGCTTCAGCTAGGCAATCCCGAGTTTCAAGAGCTGCTGAATTGCATTCGCTGCGGAGCTTGCCTGAATGCCTGTCCGGTATATCGGCACATTGGCGGGCACGCGTATGGCGGGACATATAGCGGCCCTATCGGTGCGGTACTTACACCTGCTCTGCATGGCAACATTGAGGAATGGAACGATATTGCAAGTGCGTCCAGTCTGTGTGGGGCGTGTTATGAGGCTTGCCCGGTCAAAATACCGTTGCATGACATGCTGGTTTATTTGCGTAGACGCAAGGTGGAGGCGGGACGAGGAGATAAACTGGAAGGGGCAGGGATGAAGGGGTTTGCGACAGTGGTTTCCAGCTCGAAACGTTTCACAGCTGCGATTCGGCTGGGACAGATTGCCCAGAAGGTGGTTGTCCGTAAGGGCGAAGTCACGCTAAAGCTTGGTCCGCTAAAGGGCTGGAATACGTACCGTGTGGCCCCCTCTCTGGCCAAAAAGTCCTTCCGCCAGCAGTGGAATACACTCGAACGGGAACTGGAGCAGGAACGCAGCGTGATGCCATCGAATGTTCGCAGCCGAATGGAGGCCATTTTGGCGGACAGACATAAAGGAGGAATGCAGCATGAGTGAACGGCCACATTCTTCTGCACAGGCGAAGCCGGACCACGAAGCATGGCTCCGCCAACGGGAAGCCGAATCGCGCGCCAAACAGGCACGCTTTATGGGTGGCATTGCGTCGCGGCTCAAGCGTCCGCGGCAGACGGAGCCGCCTGTGCAGCCGTTTCGCGGCGCACCTGATTTTTGGCACGAATTCGATTGGAGCGCGGAGCAGCGCATCGAAGAGTTTACCGCCAATTTTACAAGTGTTGGCGGGCATGTCGTGCGTCTGCCGAGTCTGGAGCAATCGGCAGACTGGATCGCGCGCAAGGCGCGAGAGCTGGGAGCGGCCTATATTGTCCGGCAGAATGAGCCGGACCTGGATGCGCTCCAGCTGGAAGCGGCGCTGCCGGAAGTCCGACTGTCGGTGTGGAACACCGATCCAGCCGAAGACTGGAAGGCGCGCGCCGCCGAGGCGGATATCGGCCTCGTCATGGCCGATGAGGCCGCCGCCTACACCGGCTCGGTAGCGGTGCTATCCTCGCCGGAGAAGGGCCGCTCGGTCAGTCTGCTGCCGACCGTGCTGATCATTCTCCTGCCAGTGGAGCGTCTGCGAACGCGACTCGGTGAGATTTTAGGACGTTTTGACGAAGCCGGGCGTGAGCAATTGCCCGCAGGCATTCATTTTATTACCGGACCCAGCCGCTCATCGGATATTGAAAATGATCTGACCATCGGCGTACATGGACCCGGCATCGTTTATACGCTGTTGATTGGCTAATTTGTAGGTGGAATTAGCAGGTAGACTGGCGAACCCTCAATTCAAAAGCAAGGGAGGCAGGCTCCAGAGGCTGGCCGTTCAACTGTCGATACAACGTACGGAACATTTCCTGTCCGATTCGCTGCAACGGGTTCGTAATATTGGTCAGTCCCATGGCGTCGGCTACCTGACTTTCGTCAGCTTCAAAACCAACTACCGCCAAATCCCCGGGAACATTCCAGCCCTTACTGCGGGCGGCTGAGATTATACCGCATGCCACAAGATCGTTGGTGGTCATGATGGCATGCGGACGTTCCTTTAACGACTCCAGCTTGGCGAACGCCTGCATTCCGTCCTGCACCGTATGGATACCGCTGAGCAGCCATTCCTCATTCACTGGCAGCTTCCTTGCCGCGAGCAGGTCATAATAGGCCTGGAGTCTTCTTTGGCTGTTGACGCTGTTTTTCCTGCCTACGGTGCAGGCGATTTTTTCAAATCCCAGCTCGGCCAAATGCTCCAATCCGATTCGAAATCCTTCATAATGGTCGAGATAAATGGATGAAATTTCTTTATTTTTTAATGGCTCGCAGGTCACAATCGGCCCATATTTGGTATAACGCCTCACAGCAGACCAATCCAGCATACGCCGTAAAATGACGATCCCGTCCACTTTTTTCTGCCTCAACAGCTCTAAAGCCGCGCTTTCCAAATCCCGGTTTTCCTCCGTCTGGTAGATCAGGACCTGATAATCCTGCTCTTTACCCGCATTGGATACTCCCTTGATGATTTGCATGTAATAATTGTTAATCGTTGGGGCCATGATCCCGATCACCTTGGTACGGCCTACTTTTAACTGCACCGCATTAATATTCGGAATATAATCCAGTTCCCGAATGACTTCCATCACCCTGGTACGCGTAGTTTCACTGACATAAGGATGATGATTAAGCACCCGAGACACGGTACTTGTCGATACCCCCGCAATTTCAGCAATTCTTTTTATATTGTGCATGACATTCAACTCCAAAAATTTAGTTCTTGACCTGGAATGCATCCCAGATTGTAGCATGAAAGCATAAAGCGTATGCAGCAATCCGGAATGCATTTGAGGGACACGGGTTCCGCATACTTCTTCACAAATTATAACCTACTTGGAGGAATGCGACATGGAACAGGCAAAAGGTTTTCCCAAAGACTTTCTGTGGGGCGGAGCAGCCGCTGCCATGCAGATTGAAGGGGCTTACAACGTAGATGGAAGAGGGCTCTCGATTTCTGATGTATTTACCTTTGATCCGACACTCGACAAAAAGCATTGGCTGGATCAGTGGCATATGATGACCCATGCTCAGGTCAAGGAAGCATTGGACCCAAACAGCACCAAAAATTATCCCAAGCGTCGGGGAAATGATTTCTACCACCGTTATGAAGAAGATATTCATCTGATGGCCGAGATGGGTTTTAAATGCTTCCGTACTTCTATTTCCTGGACACGTATTTTCCCGAATGGCGATGAGACAGAACCCAATGAGAAAGGGCTGCAATTCTATGACAAGGTTTTTGATGCCCTGCTGGCCAAAGGAATTGAACCCGTCATCTCGCTAAGCCATTACGATATGCCTTTGTATCTTGTCACCGAATATGGTGGCTGGAAAAACCGGAAACTGATTGAATTTTTCGTTCGTTTTGCCGAGACCGTATTTACCCGCTACAAGGATAAAGTAAAATACTGGATTACGTTTAACGAAATGAACTGTGTCAAACACCATCCGTTTGTCAGCGCCGGGATCATTGAAGAGAATCACCCGAATCTGGAACAGGACAAGTATCAATCGGCCCATCATCAGTTTATAGCCAGTGCGCTGGCAGTCAAGGCCTGTCACGAGATTATACCAAACTCCCAGATTGGGTGCATGATCAGCTATCTGCTGCTTTATCCGAATACCTGCAATCCGGATGATGTGCTTGAATGCCAAAAGGAAGAACGAGTGTCCTTCTTTTTCAGCGATGTACAAGCCAGAGGGTATTATCCGTCCTATACGGCACGCATGTTCAAGGAAAAGGGCGTTGTCCTGCATAAAGAACCCGGCGACGATGAAATCTTGCGAGATAATCTCGTGGACTTCGTGTCCCTGAGCTACTATATGTCCAACAATGCCAGCGCCACTGCCGACCAGCATGCCAAAGCAAGCGGAAATCTGATTGGCGGCGTGAAAAATCCTTACCTGGAGCAGTCCGAATGGGGCTGGCAGATTGATCCTAAAGGATTACGTTATGCGCTGAACAACCTGTATGACCGCTATCAGAAGCCGCTGTTCATCTCGGAAAACGGCGTGGGTGCGACAGATCAAATGAACCCCGACGGCACGATTAATGATGATTACCGCATCGACTATCTGAAAAGACATATCGAACAAATGAGGGAAGCGATTGAGGATGGAGTGGACCTGTTCGGCTATACCGCCTGGGGTCCAATCGACATGATCAGTGCTTCGACCTCACAGGCATCCAAGAGATACGGCTTCGTCTACGTCGATCAGGATGATCTGGGCAACGGAACATTGAACCGCTACAAGAAAAAAAGCTTTGACTGGTATAAAAAAGTGATTGAATCGGGCGGAGAAGTGCTCTAAACGGAGGCGTATGATGCATGAAAGGCTTGAGCCTGCTCTTATGCCTGATCTGGGGCTTTAATTTTGTCATCATGAAATTGGGCAATGGAGCCTTTGAACCCGTCCAATTTGCGGCTTTCCGGTTTCTCACAGGCACGCTGCTCCTGTTCGGAATTCTCATTTGGAAACGGGTTCCGAACCCTGACAGGCACACGATGAAATGGGTTATACTCTGCGGGATTCTCCAGACGACCTATTTTAATATTGCAATTCAGATATCCTTGAACTACATTAATGCTGGCTTAACCTCCGTGCTTACGTACAGCATGCCGCTGTTTTTATCCATTATGGCTCATTTTATGATTCCGGGTGAGCGGCTTAATACACGCAAAACGGTCGGAATTGCTACAGGGATCATGGGACTATTATTTGCTATGGACATTCATTTGGGCGGCAATTTGTGGGCCATGCTGCTTGGGGTGAGTTCAGCAATTGCTTGGGCACTCTCGAACCTGATTATCAAGCTCAAGCTACAGCATTGCGATAAAACCCAGTTCACAACCTGGCAAATGGCGTTCGGTGCGCTCGGATTGTTATTGTATTCCCTGTTGTTTGAACGATGGGAGCCGCACTTTAGCACCGAGTCGATCTTTTATATTTTATTTTCCGGCATTGTGGCGTCTGCTCTTGCATTCCTGCTGTGGACCCATATTCTCACCAGAATGGAAGCAAGTAAAGCTTCTGTTACGCTTCTGCTGGTTCCCATCATCGGTGTTGTATCCGGCTGGATCTTTCTTCATGAGGAACTCAAAGCGGCTACCTTGCTTGGCATTATTTTAGTGCTGGCGGGCATCTGGATTGTGAACCGTTCAGGGGCTCCAAAGCCGCGGTAAGCGGATGGAAGGCTTTTTTTAATAAAGGGTTGACAGAAAAAAAGAAACTCTATTATAATGAAGCCAAGAAAACGATTACAAAAATGAATCTCATAATTTTCAGGGTGTTACTATTTTAGGCATAACCTGAATGGAGTTCCGGTAAATGGGCGATAACGTCTATTAAGCGGAATTCTGTTCAGGTTTTTTAGTGCATTCACATTTTTTAACAGAGTCTCTTTAAAAAATGGCCTTCCAGTAAAAAAAAGCAGGTGGTCGCATGATTTTGAAGAAAGCGCTTAACAACAATGTCGTATTAGCAGAGGAAGAGGACGCCCAAGAGGTCATTGCGACAGGGAATGGAATCGCATTCAACCTGAAGCCGGGAGATACTATCGATGAGCGGAAAATCACCAAGCTGTTTGTTGTCAAAACTCAGGATTTATCCACGAAGCTGGCGGATTTGCTGAAAGATGTAAAGATGGAATGTATTGAAATCGCGGATGAAATTGTGGAGTATGCCAGACCGAGACTGGCCGGAGACATTAGTGACTATATTTATCTGGCCTTGATTGACCATATTTCATTTGCCATTGAACGGCATGAACGGGGGACCCCGATTGAAAACCGGTTTCTATGGGAAATCAAGCGGTTTTATCGCGAAGAATTCGCGATCGGGAAACATGCGCTGGAGATGATTCGCAACAGGATCAATATCACGTTCGATGAAAATGAAGCCGGGTTTATTGCCCTGCATTTCGTCAACGCCCGCCTGGATAACCAGAAGCTTGACCTGACGCTAAAAACGTCAAAAGTCATCAAAGATGTTATGGATATTGTAAAATATCACTTTAATGTCGAGTTTGATGAAGATTCATGGAATTACAACCGATTTGTAACTCATCTTAAATTTTTTGCCCAGCGGCTTTTTGCCCACGAATCGGCAGACCCACAGTACATGAATTTGTTCGAAGACCTGAAAATTAAATTTCCGGAAGAGCACAGATGCGTACAAAAAATAGGGGTTTATGTGAATAAGCAGTTTGAGCAGAAATTAACCAATGACGAAATGATGTATTTGATGATTCACATTTCCAGATTGGTCAACAGAACAGAAAACTAACAGGGTGTTACCATTCGTGGGCATTACCTGAGTGATTTCGATACTAAAATGCATTTTGGTATCAGAGATTACTCAGGTTTTTTTATATCAACCAGAGAGCATTGGAGGCAGACTTTATGAGCAAACATGATGAATTAGCGAAATTCATTGTAATGAATGTAGGCGGAGAAGAAAATATCCGTGATCTGTATCATTGTATGACCCGTCTGAGATTTACACTCAAGGACAAGCAAAAAGCCAACAAACAGGCTTTGGAAAATTCCGACGGAGTCATTTCCGTGATCGAAAGCGGAGGGCAGTACCAGGTGGTGATCGGCAATCATGTGAGCGAGGTTTATGATACGATTGCGAAGAACTATAACCTTCAGGTAAAAGGCGACAACGACAAGAAAGAGGCTGATGCAAAGGAAGGTAATTTCATCAGTCGTGCCTTTACCGTCATGAGCTCTATCTTCCAGCCGATTGTACCTGCTTTGGCTGGTGCAGGGATGCTGAAAGCCATCCTGGTTATTCTTACGCAGTTAGAGTGGCTGGACAGTGCTTCCAGCACCTATGCTATCCTTGCTGCCGCAGGCAACGGCGTATTTTTCTTTCTGCCACTGATGTTAGCGTTTTCAGCTTCGAGAACGTTCAAGACCCAGCCTATCGTATCTGCTGCCATTATGGCCGCTTTGCTGGAGCCTAACTTTACCAAGCTGATGGAAAACACGGGGGATATTGCTTCCTTTATCCATATTCCCGTTGTCCTGATGAGTTATACGACATCCATTATTCCTGCGATTTTAGCCATTTGGCTGTACTCCTATCTGGAACGATTCCTGAAGCGGGTGGTTCCGAAAAGCATTGAATTATTTATGGTCCCGCTTGTTTCCTTACTAATTATGGTTCCGCTTACTGCCATTGTGATTGGCCCGCTCGGAGTGTACACCGGTAAAGGTATTGCAGATGGTATTGAATTTTTGAGTACGCAAAGCGGTCTCTTGACCGGGGCTATCCTGGGAGGCGGTTGGACCTTCCTGGTGATGTTTGGTTTACATTGGGGGATCGCGCCTGCGATGATCAACAATCTTTCGCTCAAAGGGTTTGACACGATCCGACCTATGATGGCTTCCGCGACCTTCGCCCAATCCGGTGTCGCTCTTGGGGTCTTTCTGAAAGCCAAGGACAAAAAACTAAAAGCTTACGCACTGTCATCTATTTTCCCTTCACTGTTCGCCGGTATCACGGAACCTATCGTTTACGGTCTGTCCGTGAAACTGAAAAGACCGATGATTGCCGCTGTAATCGGAGGAATGGTCGGAGGGGCCATCGCCGGTCATTTCCAGGCGACCGTGCTTGCTTATGTGTTCCCGGCCATAACAACGATTCCAGCGTTCTTTACAAATACAATCGCTTTTTACTTGATCAGTATCACGGTTTCATTTGTGGTTACGACCGTATTAACGTATATTCTGGGCTTTAATGAAGGAGACGGGGTAACGGATGCGGAGACAGGAAAGACGGAATCAGACCAATCTGTGTCCGCCCTACAGCCAGAACCTGGACAAACCGTAGTCCGCGAAGAGGTCTATGCACCGATAAATGGCGAAATTGTTCCGCTTAGTCAAGTGAATGATCCGGCATTCTCTACGGAAGCGATGGGCCAAGGGATAGCCATTTTACCGAGCGAAGGGAAGGTATATTCACCAGTGTCCGGCGTTGTCTCGCTCGTATTCCGAACCGGCCACGCGGTAGCCATCACCTCCGACAACCATCTGGAATTGTTAATTCATGTGGGACTGGATACGGTTAAGCTGAAAGGCGACTATTTCACGAAGCATGTAGAACAAGGGCAACGGATTGAGCGGGGCGATTTGCTGCTTGAATTTGATATTCCGAAAATCCAGGCAGCCGGTTATGACCTGACCACTCCGATCATCGTTACCAACAGCACTGCTTACCAAAAGGTTATCCAGACACAGCAAAAATCCGTAGATTTGCAAAGTGTTGTGCTCACAGTACATTAAATAAGGGAGGAAATGAGTCATGACAGAACATATAGCCAAAAGGTTTCCTGAAAATTTTCTGTGGGGTGGTGCTATAGCGGCGAATCAGGCCGAAGGGGCATGGAACGAGGATGGTAAAGGAGCAGCGATCAGCGACGCATTCCGGGGAGGAATTGTAGGCGGAACATTTGATGATACGATTGATGAGGACAAGTATTATGCCAGCCACGAAGCGATTGATTTTTACCATCGTTACAAAGAAGATATCGCCCTGTTTGCGGAGATGGGCATGAAATGCTTTCGGACTTCCATTGCATGGTCCCGAATTTTCCCGAATGGGGATGATGCTGAGCCGAATGAAAAAGGATTGCAATTTTACGATGATTTGTTTGATGAACTGCTGAAGTATGGAATTGAGCCGGTCATCACCATTTCCCACTTTGAGCTGCCCTTGAATCTGATCCGCAAATACGAAGGCTGGAAAAGCCGCGAGCTAATCGGATTCTACACCAAATATGCGGAAGTTGTCTTCAAGCGTTATAAAAACAAAGTGAAATACTGGATGAATTTCAACGAAATCAACCATTTTCACACGATTCCTTTGGCGGCAGGAGGCATTGTCGTTCAAGACGATGAGCACAAACTGCCGACGATTTATCAGGCCAGTCATCATGTTTTCGTTGCCAGCGCTCTGGCTACCAAGCTGTGTCATGAAATTATCCCGGGCGCGATGATGGGCGCTATGTTATCCCTGAGTCCGATCTATCCGAATACCTGCAATCCGGACGATGTGTTTGACGCCTATGAGCTGAGAAGAAGATCCTTATTTTATTCCGATGTCCTTCTTAGAGGCTATTATCCAAGTTATGCCAAACGGATCTGGAAAGAGCATAACATCATGATTCAAATGGAGCCCGGAGATGAACAATTACTGCGGGAGCATACGGCTGATTATTTGGGATTTAGCTATTATCGAAGTACGACACATAAAGCAGGGATGCCCATCTTGGGCAATACAGGGGGAATTATGGGACTCGACAATCCCTATTTGGAAAAAACGCCATGGGGATGGCCGATTGACCCGAAAGGCTTCCGCTATGTGTGTAATGAAATGTACGACCGATACCAGAAGCCTCTATTTGTTGTAGAGAACGGCTACGGCAGTCATGATGAAATTCTGGAAGACGGTTCAATTCATGATCCTGAGCGGATAGACTATCTGAACAAGCATCTGATCCAGCTGCATGAAGCTATTGAGGATGGCTGCGAAGTGCTTGGCTATACCTGGTGGGGTCCAATCGACATTGTCAGTGCAGGAACGGGGGAAATGAAAAAAAGGTACGGCTTTATCTATGTGGACAAAAACAACGATGGTTCGGGTACACTGGAAAGAAGGAAAAAGAACAGCTTCTACTGGTACCAAAAGATTATTGAATCCAACGGGAAAGTATTGTTTGAATCGCAAAAATAAAGGGATATGTACCCCCATTCCATAAGAGTCAGAAACAAACCGGCCAAAGATACGATCTATGGCCGGTTTGTTTTTTATATGCAAGAGTAGAATGGAAGCGGGGCCGAATCTGATACGAATGCTATTGATTTGCTAGGGTGTGTACACAGCCTAATGAGCATGATAGAGCGGAAAACGGGTTTCAAAATCCGTTTGTCTGCGATTGCTTCTAACCGAAATGCGGCCATCGTGCAGCTCGGTAATGCTTTTTGTAATGGCAAGCCCCAGCCCGGTGCCTCCGGTTGCCTTGGAGCGTGATTTGTCCACCCGGTAAAACCGTTCAAACAAGTGGGGGATATCTTCTGCCGGAATGGGAGTGCCGTAATTGGTACAGATCACGACCGCCTCATCGCCTTCACGTCCTATGGTGATATCGAGACATTTGCCATCTTTTCCGTAGCGAATGGCGTTGGAAAATAAATTTTCATACAGACGCACCAGCTCGTCCGTATCGGCCAAAATTCGGACAGGCTCGACGATCCGCACCCGGTAGGACATGTCCGCCTGTTCCAGCGACGGCACAAATTCCTCAGCAAGCTGAGTGAGCAATTTGCCGAGGTCTACAGGCTCCAGCTCCAGTGGCAGACTGCCACCGCTTACGCGCGTATATTCAAACAAGTCGTCGATCAGCTTTTTGAGCGTCAGTGATTTTTCATAAGCAATATTCACATAGTAGCGCAGCTCAATTTCGTCCCGGTAGCGGTCGGTTTCAATATACTCCAGAAAGCCGATCACGGATGTGAGCGGTGTGCGAAGATCATGGGATACGCCAGTGATCAGATCGTTTTTGGCTTTGGCGGAAGCTCGTTCGTCTTCCAAAGAGAGACGGAGCTTGTCCGCCATGGTGTTCATATTTTTTGCCAAGGTTGCCAGCTCATCCGCTGAAGACACAGGAATCGAATAGGACAGATTTCCGTCCGCGAACTTCTGCATCCCTGACGTAATTTCGCGTAGATAGCCGATCGTATTTTTCGTAAAAAGGAAAAAGAAATAAATATATAAAGGCAGCCCGCCGACCAGCATGATCAGTGAGGAACCAATGTGATTTACGGTCCAGCGGATCAAACGAGTGCCAAAAAATGAACGGGAAGGATTCAGCCATAACAGCAATGACGCTCCATAATAAAACACCATCAAAATCAGTCCGGTTAAAGTGAATGCCGCAAGGCTAAGGGCTGCCAGCTTCCATCCCAGCGTATCGTATCGTTTTGCCTTCAAGACGCAAGTCCTCCATTAATCGAATTTTTCCATTTTGTAGCCGATGCCCCACACTGTTTTCAGGTATTTGGGTTTCCTCGGCTCAGTCTCAATCTTCTCGCGAATTTTACGTACATGAACCATTAGCGTGTTGTTGGATTCCAGATATTGCTCCTTCCAGACCTTCTCATAGATCTGCTCCATGCTCAGCACTTGACCACGATTTCGAGCCAAGAGCTCAAGAATGGCGAATTCGCGTGGTGTCAACTTAATCGACTCTCCGGCGAGAGCAACCTCATGCGTAGCAGAGTTAACGGACAGCTCATCCAGTATGATTTCATGCTCCAGTGCAGGGGAAGGGTGGGTATATTTCCGTATCCTGCGCAGCTGGGATTTGATGCGTGCCACCAGCTCCAGCGGACTGAAAGGCTTGGTGACATAATCATCCGCTCCCACACTGAGTCCCGTAATTTTGTCCATGTCTTGTCCCTTCGCAGATAGCATGATGATCGGAAAATGCTCGGTTTCCCTGATTTTCATACAGGCTTCGATCCCATCCATGTTGGGCATCATCACATCAAGCACCATCACATCTATCGTTTCCCGGCTGACCTGCTCCAGCGCTTCCAGTCCGTCCCGTGCCATGAGCAGTCGGTATCCTTCATTTTCCAAATATATTTGCATGAGCTTAATTATTTCGGGTTCATCATCAACTAATAAAATGGTTCCGTTATGCATGGCCCGCGCACCCTTTCTGTTCTTTCCAGCAGTATACAATATGGGCGTATTATATACCTTTTTAGATAGCCAGCCTAGACATGAATTCGTTTAGGTTTTTTTATGTCTCTACTGATCAATATTAACACCTACAATAAACTATACATAAGCAAAATGACGATACCCTTAATCACGAAATCATCGCAAACTATCCGAAAAGGTATCTTAAGTAAATATCTGAAAGGTATATAATTTTATTCTAAAAAATGGTACAATCATGAGCAATAAAAAATGTTCTACTGCTTATTTCTCAGCTTCATAGTTTATTTGAGTATGCATCCTATGACGATTGGGTGGTTTATTCATGCAAATCACACCTACGATACAGGCAGAAGTTCAAACCTATCTGATACGGAAAGGATTAACCATGACCGAGTTTGGTCACATTATTGATTTGAATGTAGGTACACTTAGCGGCATCATCACAGGCAATCGTTCTTTATCTGTTTACCAGCTAGATCGCATTACTATGGGAATGGATTTACCACCGGACTATTTTTATGAACGTTATATTGATGAATGTATTGAAGAAGAACCGCTCAACTGGAAAAGAATTAGCCCTTTTTTGTACCGCTGCGTGGAGTTAGGGCGACTTGATTGCTTGCGACGAGTTGTAGGTATGTTGCTAGATAATCCTGTTTATCTTCCTTCACTTTTTAAAGTAGCCGAGAATTCTTTTAAAAAAGGTTATAATGAAGCAGCGGCGTACCTTTATGAAAATGTAGCAGAAGGGGAAAAGTATCAGTATTCAGATAGATTGGCAGTTTGCCAGTATCGTTTGTTTACGATTCGTGTTGGAGACGATCAAAATCAAAATCTCAGGGCAGCTTCGATATTTGAAGCTTTTGTAGAGCGCCTGGATGAAGTAGAGCAGCTTGACGCATTGAAGGATTTGGCAAACGTGTACAGGTCTTTGCGTAAATGGGACAAGGTTGATGAAATGGCAAGAAAAATGAGAGCTAAAGCGAAAATCCAATATACTTTGAAACACCAACAGAACAGCCGAGAACTCAATGAGGCTGCTAAGAAGCTGAGTCGTCCCATGTTTGTGTACATCGCTTATGCAGATTTGCTGTGTGCCAATGCATGTGAAGAGCAGGGTGATTATGAGCTGGCATTACATTATACATACGCCTACTCCAATTTAGATTGGGTTAGAGAGACCGATGAGGATGCCCAACACTGGATCGGTTTGTTTAAACACTGGTCACAAGCTAATATACTTGCATATAGGCTTTTATCTGGAGATATAAAGGCCTTATATGATTATGTAGAATATATTGATGCATCGTCAGATACAACTGACCAAGATAGGGTTACCCAACTGTTGAATATTATGATGATGGCAAACCGATACCAGATAGACGTACATGATATACTAAAACGCTTTGAAACGGAGATTGATTCTATTACCCAACAGGAACCATCTGCTGATATGTATACTCATCAAGTAGTACCAGAACAATC
>NZ_MCBP01000019.1:0-95227 GCF_001705305.1 Paenibacillus kribbensis | reverse complement strand
TCTCAGGTCGGCTACGCATCGTCGCCTTGGTAGGCCTTTACCCCACCAACTAGCTAATGCGCCGCAGGCCCATCCACAAGTGACAGATTACTCCGTCTTTCTTCCTTCTCCCATGCAGGAAAAAGATCTATCGGGTATTAGCTACCGTTTCCGGTAGTTATCCCTGTCTTGTGGGCAGGTTGCCTACGTGTTACTCACCCGTCCGCCGCTAGGTTATGTAGAAGCAAGCTTCTACATAACCCCGCTCGACTTGCATGTATTAGGCACGCCGCCAGCGTTCGTCCTGAGCCAGGATCAAACTCTCCATTAAAGACCAACCGAGGTTGGTTATAGAAAGAGCGATTAGCTCATTTTGAATCTGACGAGATAAAATATCTCATTGTTGATTTTGCGAACAAAATCATTACTCACTCGTTGTTCAGTTTTCAAAGATCAAACATTTCTTTTTCGTTGACTCAACTCGTCGCCTCATCAACTTTTATATCATATCATATCCGAACCAATTTCGCAAGCTTTTTTTTAATTCTTTTTTGTAGCCTTCACTCGCAATATCGTATTTCTTGGCCGGAATTAGAATATACCATACTGAATATTTAAATGCAAGCTTTTTTATTAAATTGTTTTATCGCCCTAAAATGACGCGTTTGGTGATTTCACAAAGAAAGGATGGGTAAAAAATGATATGAGAGAACCATCTCTATAATGACCACCCTTTTGATAGAGAATAGACGGATAATACGAACTTCATTTTGATGCTTTACCTGAAATCTTCAGCAAGCTACAAACCACACAAAAGCAATTTTGTTTCATATGACATTGGC
Source organism: Paenibacillus kribbensis (assembly GCF_001705305.1). Classification (GTDB taxonomy): domain Bacteria; phylum Bacillota; class Bacilli; order Paenibacillales; family Paenibacillaceae; genus Paenibacillus; species Paenibacillus kribbensis_B. The sequence goes on along the minus strand of NZ_MCBP01000019.1, from coordinate 94,406 downwards.
TGTTGATTAATTAATAGTATAAAGGAGTAGATCTTCGAGGAGGGGGATCTGGCGAACATAACCGAAAATGCCATACGTGGGCAGCATTTGGGAAACCTCCCTGTGCGTGTGATTACCCGGGGCATTCAGCAAAACTTGACTCAGTTCGGTATTAGTAAATGCGGAAATGATCAGATCGAACAAAGCTGGCAGATTGGGCAGCGTGAGATGCTCAACATCTCTACAAACAGCAAATTTATTGTTGCCAAGAAGAGTGACCATATGATTATCCATGATCAGCCCGAGCTTGTCATTCAAGTCATCCGTGGACTAATCTCCAATAATAGTCACCCTCAATCAATCGTTGCTAGATCAAAGACAGATGATTAGAGACTTAATATGTTTATGGCGATACAAAACACAAAAGACGCCCGGGTTTCTCCTATATAAAGGAACCCGGGCGTCTTTGCTGCCCAATACTATTCTCGTTGATTGATCTTAGGACAAAATAGGCTTGTTTTTAGAAGATGCTTCTGCAACCTTGCCCAGTATATGTCTCAGCACTTTAGCATTTTCCCCAGCATAACCGGAATCAAGCAGCACATCGTGCGTACCGATGACTCCGTATTCTTCGTATTGACCAAGCGTCGCCTGTTGCCATAGCAGTTTATCTGTTGATGTTACTGGACCAATACTATCGTCCTCTGCAACCAAGGCATGGATATTCGCCTGAACTTCACCTGCGTTAATAAGCTCATTCCGGTAGATGGAGTAAATCAACATTTTGTCTTTGACTCGCTCCCTGTCAGCTGGATCGGCGAGGAATGATTTATACTGGTCCCCAATGCTGTCCAGTACCACCTCGACAATCTCTTCAAGCTGTTTCGGTGTCGATTCATCCTTGGACATCTTTCTCATAGCATCCACCATTATGAGGTCGCTGACATGGTGACCTTGGCTTTCCATGGCTTTGGCCACCTCGAAGGCAAGGTTTCCTCCGAGTGAGTATCCCAGGAATACATATGGGCCCTCTGCTTGAATACCCGTGATGGCATCCACATATCGATCCAGCATATCTTGACCTTGAACATGATCGCCGATAAATTCGAACCCGTATACTTCACAATGTCCTTCCAGCTCTCTGGCCATCTCATAGTACCCCAGAGAGTAGCCGACCCGAGGAGGGAAGCAAAACACTTTGAGAGCTCCCTTCCCTGGAAAATGAAGAATTTCTATTTCTTCTTCGTCAGAAGCAGCTTTTGCCCGTAGTTTGGAAATTTCATGTGCCATTTCCTCCACAGTCGGAAGATTGAACACGAGCTGGAGCGGGAGCTGTACGCCCATGCTGGAAGAGATTTTCTGGATCAATCCCAACACTTTCAGGGAATGGCCCCCAAGCTCGAAGAAATGATCCTTGACTCCGATTTCCTGCACGCCGAGTACCTCGGTCCAAATCTGCGCCAGTTCTACTTCTGTCGGTGTACGCGGCGGGATATACTCCGCTGTGCTCCGCAGAAGTGCTTCCGGTGCCGGCAGCGCTTTGCGATCCAATTTGCCGTTCGGATTCAGCGGCATTTGCGCCAACTGTACGAAAGCAGTCGGAATCATGTAGCTTGGCAGCTCGCTGGCCAGTGCCTCACGTAACACGCCCGCTGCTACTCCCTCCTCGGCCACAAAGTATGCGCAAAGCTGAGTGCTTCCAGTGGCGTCAGCCAGTGCAAGGACGACCGCTTCCTGCACAGACGGCACTTTAAGAATTTGTGCTTCCACTTCTCCCAGTTCAATGCGGTAACCCCGGATTTTTACCTGGTGATCGATCCGCCCCAAATACTCAATATTCCCGTCTGGCAGCCATCGTGCCAAATCGCCTGTTCGGTAAATCCGTGCTCCCGGCTTGTACGGGTGAGGAATGAACTTCTCTGCCGTCAGGTCCGGCTGATTGAAGTACCCCCGCGCTACCCCTTCGCCTGCAATGCAGAGCTCTCCTGGCACACCTACAGGTGATACCTGAGAAGCACTGTCCATCATCCATACTTGGACGTTAGCGTACGATTTACCGATAGGTACATGCGTTAGAGCAGCAGTCTCAGGGCTCGTTGTATATCGCGTCGCATATACAGCCGCTTCGGTAGGACCATAAATGTTTTCCAATACTGCGTATGGAGATACTTTATAGTACTCTTCCACAAGTTTGACAGGCAGCGTCTCGCCGCAGGCAAACAGATATTTCAGCGTAAGGAATCCCTGGGTGCCGCTTTCTTTCAAATATTGAACGAGAACACTGAGCATCGACGGTACCAGATTGAGATGCGTGATACGGTTTGTATTCACGGCCTCCAGCAGTGCCAACGGGTCTTTGTCCGCGCCCTGCGGCAGGATCACGAGAGTTCCCTGCCCAAAGAACCAGCAGAACAGCTCCGGTACGGAGAAGTCAAATGTGAATGTCGTTTTGAGCAGGAATCGGTCGCCTTCCAACATCGGATATTCAGCTTCCAACTGGCTCAGCGTATGAACGGCAGAGCGATGCTCAATCATTACACCTTTCGGCTTGCCGGTCGAACCTGACGTGTAAATGATATACGCCAGATGCTCCGGCCCCGCGATTGGCTCCAGATTCGAGCTATCAGCATGATATGCCTGCGGATCATCAAGTGCCAGGATCGTGCCAGTGAACGGAAAACGATCTTTAAGATGATTCTTCGTCAGCAGAAGCTTCGCTCCCGAGTCCTCCAGCATGTGGCGAATACGCTCTTCCGGGAACTCCGGATCAATTGGTACATAAGCCCCACCCGCTTTCAGAATGGCATGGATGCCAATGATCATCTCAAGCGAGCGCTCAACCATGATGCCGACCGGCTGATCCGGTTGAACCCCTTGAGCACGCAGCGTACGTGCAAGACGGTTCGCCTGCTGATGCAGCTCTCTGTAGGTAAGCTCCGTTTCACCGTAAATAAGGGCTGCTCGATCCGGTGTGAGCTCCGCTTTTTCCTCAAATATGCCGTGAAGGGTCTTCTCACGCGGATAAGGAGCTGCTGTATCGCCCCACACCTCTATAATCTGCGATTTCTCTTCTGGCGTGATCAAATCCAGCTCATCAATACAGATGGCAGGCTGAACAGATACGGTTTCCAGAATTTTCGTTAGATGACCTTGCATCCGTTCCACGCTCTCCAGATCATAGACACGGGCATTGTAACGGTACAAGAACTCCAGATTACGGCCCGGCAGCACAATGAGGTTAAAATCATAATTCGTCTGTTCAAACATTTGAACATCCGTAATTTTGTATTCAGCCTCTTCACTGGCAATCTTCTCTTCCAGATGCTCTTCTACCGGATAATTTTCGAACACCATAATATGAGAAATCAAATCTTGCTTCTGTTCGCTCTGCGCTTGAATCTCATATAACGGATAGGAATCATAAGCATGTCCTGCCAAATATAATTCTTGCTGTCTTTTCATCACATCGGAGAACGTATCGCTTCCTTCAGCCTGTATTCGAACCGGAACCGTATTAATGAAGAGACCGATCATGCTTTCAATACCCGGAATCTCGGCAGGTCTTCCCGATACCACACTTCCGAAGACGACATCCTGACTTCTATTGTAGCGCTGCAACACGATTCCCCAGGCTGCTTGCATCAGCGTATTCATCGTCACTTGGTGCTGCTTGGCCACTTGTTCCAGCCGCTCGGTCAGTTCCGCATCCAACGTGAATACAAGCTTCTCCGAGACGTAGGCTTCTGCTTCTGCTTTTGCCGATGACTGTGTTGTCGCCTGCGGCAGCTTCGTCTGCTGATCGTATCCTTCCAGATATCCTCTCCAGTAAGAGGATGCCTCTTCCTCACCTTGCTCCTCCAGCCATTGAATATACTGGCTGTACGATACAGCAGCAGGAAGTTCAGGCTCTCTTTGCTCACGCAAAGCCCCATACGTTTCAAACACTTCCTGAAGCACAAGCGGCATACACCAGCCATCCAAAATGATGTGATGAGAGCTCCACAGCAAATGATAAGCCTCTTCTGCTGTCCGCAGAATCGCAACACGCAGCAACGCTTCATTAGCAAGATCGAAGCCTCTTGCTTTGTCCTGAGCAATATAAGCTGCAAGACGCGCTTCAATTTCACCGGATTCCAGCTCGTGCAGGTCCTCGTATACGAAGTCACATGCTCTTTCTTTGAACACAATCTGTATAGGGAAATCACCCCATCCGGCATGGAAATTCGTTCTCAAAATGGCATGCCGTTTCATCAGATGCTTTAAGCTGCGTTTGAAATCCTCAGGATAGAATGCTCCCTGAATTTCAAATTTGGCCTGCTCGAAATAGACTTCCGAATGAGGCTCCAGCAAACTATGGAACAACATTCCCTTTTGCATCGGCGTCAGTTTATACATATTTTCAATACTGCCGATATGTCGTGTCTGCTCTTCCAGCTCCTCGATTTTCTCCAAGGTGATATCTCGGAGGAGTACATCGCTTGGTGTAAGCTCCGTTCTTTCCTTGCGTACACAATGTCCAATGACTTCGCTGAGATGGTTCTTCAAGATGCCGACAAACTTTTCTACCGACTCCGTGTGGAACTGCTGATGGTTATAGCTGACCGAAAGTTGAAGTTGTCCTTCGGCAATCAATCCATTAATGTTCAATGTCTGATGCTGCACCATCTGTTCACTGACCTCAGGTCCTGTCGAGTAGGATGATACCTCCATCGTTCCCCCTGCAAGATCCTGATCGAACTGCCCCAGGTAGTTGAAGATAATCTCCGGTTCTGCCGTGAAGAGGGAAGCATCTGATGTGTCGCCCAGATATTTCAAAATACCATATCCGACACCTTTGTTAGGAATACGACGCAATCCTTCCTTGACGCGCTTGATTCTGGCGCCGATCTCCAGCTCGCCTCTCATGTCAAGGTCGACAGGGTACAGACTTGTAAACCAGCCTATTGTACGAGTGATATCCAGTTCCGGTACAACTGGCTCCCGGCCATGCCCTTCCAGGAGGATGCCTACACGCTCGATTCCCGTCCACTCGTGAACAGCCATACCAAGGGCCGTCAGGAGCAGATCGTTCACTTCCGTGTTGTAAGTGCGGTTCGCTTCTTTTAGGAATTGCTCTGTCTCTTCTGGTGACCAGCTCACCGTCACAGTCTTGCTGTCTTTGATGAGAAGAGCGCCGTCTACCTGGTCTTTTGGAAGAGGGACAAAGCCGTCTCCTTCTACCTCTACCCAATAGCTGCGTTCTTGTTCAGCCGCCGGACTGCTCGCATATTGTGTGATTCCATCAACCCATGCACGGTATGAATCCGTCTTCTGCGGAAGCTTGACCGCTTCCCCGCGTGCGGCCTGCTCGTAGCCTTCCTGCAGGTCCTCAAAGAGAATGCGCCAGGATACGCCATCAACAGCCAGATGATGAATAACGATCAACAGATGTTCGCCGTCCGCACAGCGGAACAGACCCAGTCTAAAGAGAGGTCCATCCTCCAGAGAGATGCTGCGCTGAATGGCTTCCACACCAGCTTCTATGGCCGAAGCCGGGTCTGTTTCATCCTGCAGATCATGGATCTGGAGGCTATAGAGCTCACCCTCACTTAAGCCGCGGTTCCAAGCTTCAAATCCACGCTCTCCTTGGCGGAATACCAGTCGCAGAGCATCATGATGCTCTGCAATTGTCCGAACAACTTCTGCGAGCGCATCGATATTGAAGCCTTCCCGACGGTACAACATGACCGACTGATTGAAATGGTGCAGGTCCGTCGACTGCTCGTCGAAAAATCTGCGCTGGGCAGGTCCCAGTCTCACCGCTCCGTGTACCTCGCCCTGATCTGCAATTCGGCTGACTGTGCTAACGCGCTGGGCCAGCTCCGCAACTGTCGGATAGCTGAACAAATCCTTCATCTCAAGCTTATAGCCTGCTTGGAGAAGCCTTGAAGATACTTGAATGGATTTGATCGAGTCGCCTCCAAGCTCAAAGAAATTGTCATGTATGCCGACAAGCGGCACGCCGAGCACACCTTGCCAAATCGAAGCCAAAATGTTCTCCACATCTGTCCGCGGAGCAGTAAACGCTGCGCCCGCCTTCACACCTGAGCTCGGTTCAGGCAGCGCCTTACGGTCCAGCTTGCCATTCGGTGTCAAAGGCATCGCGTCCAGTTGGACAAAGTAAGACGGAATCATATACGCAGGCAGTCCGGCAGACAGTTCGTTTCTTAGCTCGCTAACAGACATTTCACGATCAGCTACGAAGTAAGCACACAGCGATTTCTGCCCATGAGCATCTGCCCACGCGACAACGAGAGCTTCCTCGACAAGTGGAATATCCAGCAGCTTGGCCTCAATCTCGCCAAGCTCAATACGGTAGCCCCGTATTTTAACTTGATGGTCAATACGTCCAATGTATTCAATGTCTCCATTAGGAAGGCGACGAGCCAAATCCCCGGTTCGATACATATTTCCTTCCACAGCAAACGGGTCTCTAATGAATTTTTCTGCGGTAAGTTCAGGACGGTTCAGGTATCCACGGGCTACCCCGTCCCCGGCGATGTACATCTCACCCTCCACGCCTAACGGTACGAGACGAAGCTGTTCATCCAGGATATGGATATATATATTGTCTGCCGGCAATCCAATAGGTACGGATTCACGTGTATCCTTCACAGGATCGTACAGGTGAATCATGCAGCCGACGACCGTTTCGGTTGGACCGTATTCATTGTAGATTTTGATGTTGCCACCAAAGAGATCGGTGATGGTTTTTGACAAATGCGTGGTCAAATTCTCTCCACCTACAATGAGCTGCTGAATGCGGCTTTTCGCCGGAATGGTCATATCCTTGATCAGACTGAGATGAGTCGGCGTCAGCTTGAGAATATCCACCGCATTTTCGCGCAAAATATGCTGTACAACCTCCGCTTTATCTATACCATCATAAATCCGTACTAATCCTCCGTTAATTAATGGAGTGAAAATAGACGTGAGCGTCAGGTCAAACGAAATGGATGAGTAGAGCGGGAAATCCGTTGGTTTCCCAGCACAATAGACCTTATTGGCCCACCAGATGTAATTCACGATCCCTTTGTGGTTAATCATGGTTCCCTTCGGATTTCCTGTTGTGCCGGAGGTATAGATTAAATACACCAGATCGTTTCCTCTTACGGACAAATTAGGGTTATCCGTTACGTTCCCGTAGATATGCGGGGAATCCAATTCCATAACCGTTCCCTCAAAGGAAGCCAACTCTGTCAGGTGACTCTGTGTGAGCAGAATCTCAGCGCCGGAATCCTTTAGAATATACTGAATCCGTTCCTGTGGATATTCAGGATCAATAGGTACGTAGGCTCCGCCCGCTTTGAGCACACCCATGATGGCGACAAGCAGCTCCACAGACCGATCCGCTAACAGACCCACCACTTTTTCACTTTGCAGGCCCTGAGCTATCAAGGTAGAGGCCAGCCTGTTGGCCTGCTCGTTCAGCTCACGATAAGTGATCTGGACGTCGCCATCTATAGCCGCGATCTTATCCGGCGTACGGACAACCTGTTCCTCAAACAAGGTATGCAGACCCTGATCACTTGGATAAGTGTGGGCTTTGCCGCCCCAGTCAAGCAGTTTCGTCCGTTCCTCCGATGTTACAATCTCCAGTTCCTCTATGGTCGCTTGCGGACGAGTAGCTACCTGATCAAGCATTTGCAACAAATGCCCTCCGATTCGCGCAATACTGTCCTGCTCATAAACCACAGCGTTGTAACGAATGCAGACCTTGATATCCTCGCCTGGAATCACAACCAGGTTAAAGTCGTAGTTGGTTTGTTCAAACATGGTAAAGTTCGCGACTTCGAGATTGTCTTCATTTTGATTGCCGGACTGTTCCACCTGTTCGTCGAGCGGATAATTTTCAAAGATCATAATATGAGAAATCAGATCCTGCTTCTGGGCCGTTTGCCCCTGAATCTCGTACAGTGGATAGGTATCGTAAGCACGGCCTGCCAGCGATTGTGCCTGTGTACGTTTCATGACCTCGACAAAGGCTTCGTCCTTGGATGACTGTACACGGATAGGTACTGTGTTAATGAACAGACCCACCATATTTTCGATCCCTGCAATCTCAGTCGGTCTACCCGATACAACGCCACCGAAAACCACATCCGAGCTTGCATTGTAATGTTGGAGAATCAGTCCCCAGGCTGTCTGCATGAGTGTGTTGACAGTCACATGATTGCGCTTCGCGACAACATCCATTTTACGGGTCAAGGATGCACCCAAATGGAGAACATGCTCATTCAGAACGTAGCCCGCTTCTTTAGCCTGGGATTTCGTTTTGCCTTCCGGCAATACGGTATTCCCGTCATAGTCTTCGAGGTATTGGCTCCAATACGTTAAAGCTTCTTCATCGTCCTGTGCATCCAGCCACTCAATATAACGGCTATACGGCTGAGCTGGCGGCAACACAGGCTGTACTTGCTGTCGCAGGGCAGAATAATAATCGAACAGCTCCTGTGTAATAATCGGGATGCACCAGCCATCCATAACAATATGATGGAAGCTCCATAACACCAGGGAGCTTTGATCCGTTTGCAAGACGGTCACTCGCATCAGCGGGTCTTCCGACAAGCTGAACCCTTTAGCCATATCCTCAGCAGTGTAAGCCTTGATCTGGGCTTCTTGCTCCTGCAACGTTGCGGCACGCAAATCTACGTATTGCAGAGGGATTGGCCGTTGCTTAAAGACGACTTGCAGCGGTAAATCACCGATGTTGTTGTAAAAGCCAGTACGCAGTATGGCATGTCTCTGCACCAAAGCCTGGAAGCTCTCGAAGAAGGCATCTACATCGAAGCTGCCCCGCAGCTCGAACGTAGCCTGCTCAAAGTATGAAGAGGAATCCGGCTCCATCAGGCTGTGAAACAGCATCCCCTTCTGCATTGGCGTCAGCTTGTACACATCCTCAATCTCTCCAATGTGGGCCGTCTGCGCTGTGACTTGATCTAGCTGCTCCAGTGTTAATCCCGGGAACAGAACATCACTTGGTGTAAGCTGTGAACGCTCCTGAGTCACACAATGCCGGATGACCTCGCTGAGACTTGACTGTAGTAATTCAGCAAAATGATTCACCGTTTCCTTGCGATACTGCCTGCTACTGTACGTAATCGTCAGTGATAGCTGACCTTCGGCTATCATGCCATTCACATCCAGAGCATATTGCTGTGGTGTGTGATCGCTGAGCGCCTTACCGACTGAATGTGTGGATAGGCTAAGGGCGTTACCCTCCAAATCCTGATCAAACTGTCCAAGATAGTTGAAGGAAATCTCCGGCTCTACGCCAAACCCGAACCTTTTCTCTGGTGCCATATACTTCAGAAGTCCGTAGCCGATTCCTTTGTGCGGAACCTGCCGCAAATTCTCTTTGATACGCTTGATTCGTGCAGATACTTCCTGTCCGTTTTGAACGCTCAGCAGAACCGGATACTGGGTTGTAAACCAGCCCACGGTACGGGTAATATCCAGTTCTGGTATGATCATTTCCCGTCCATGCCCTTCAAGGTTGACCAAAATCTGTTCCATGCCTGTCCAGCGCTGAATGGCTGCCCCCAGAGCAGTCAAGAGCAAATCATTCGTCTCCGTATGATACGCGCGGTTCGCTTGTCGCAGCAGCAGGTCTGTTTCTTCAGCAGACCATGTTACTGTTACGGACTCATTATCCCGAATAGTGCCCGGCGCCTGATCCTTATCCTTCGGCAATGGAGCTAAAATCGTCTCCTCGATCTGCTTCCAGTATGCACGCTCCTTGTCCAGAGCAGGCCCTGCTGCATACTTCGCCGCTTGCTCAGACCATACAAGATACGAATCGGTCTTTTGTGGAAGAACGATTGCTTGTCCTTTCAACGCCTGCTCGTATCCCGCCGCGATGTCCTCGAACAGGATGCGCCAGGATACACCATCTACCAAGAGGTGGTGAATGACAATTAACAAATGGTCGCCATCTTCACAATGGAACAGGCCTAGCTTAAACAGTGGGCCATCCTCCAAATGGAAGCTTGCCTGGATGGCATCTGCTTTGGCTTGAACGGCAGCCGTCTGGTCTGCTGCCTGTCGCACATCGAAGATGTCCAATGTGTAGAGCTCGCCTTCGTCAATTCCCCGATTCCAGGCTGTATACCCGGTTTCTGTAGGACGGAAAACCATACGCAGCGCGTCATGATGGGTAGCAATTTGGGTCATCGTCAACCGGAGTGCGGCCTCATCAAAGCCATCTTTCCGATAAAGCATGACAGCATGATTGTAATGATGCGGCTCCGCTGTATGGCGTTCAAAGAACCACCGCTGAATTGGCATCAACTCCGCTGTACCTTTGATTTCACCCTGTTCTGTTGTGCGTCCGGCTGCCTGAAGATACGGACTCAGCTCGGCAATTGTCGGATATTTGAAGAGATCCTTCATCTCTAGCTTATACCCGGCCTGGAACAATCTCGAGGATACCTGGATCGCTTTGATGGAATCCCCGCCCAAATCGAAGAAATGATCATGGATACCGACCTGCTGCGCTCCCAGCACACCTTGCCATACGGACGCCAGAGCTTCCTCAGCCTTCGTCCTTGGCGGCTCATAGACCGCTCCGGTCTGCACATTGGCTTCTGGAGCCGGAAGCGCTTTGCGATCCAGCTTTCCATTTGGTGTCAATGGCATCTGCCCCAATTGCATGAAATAAGACGGAATCATATAAGCCGGCAGCTCTGCAGCCAAGGCTTTTCTCAATTCGCTTACCGTAAGCATCTGGTCGGCAGTGAAATAGGCGACAAGCACCTTTTGTCCACTTCCATCCTCCCGGGCGAGCACAACCGCCTCCCTAACAGACGGAGCATGGAGCAGCTTCGCTTCCACCTCGCCCAGCTCGATGCGGTAGCCCCGGATTTTAACCTGATGATCAATCCGTCCCAAATACTCCATGCTGCCATCCGGCAGCCAGCGTGCCAAGTCACCCGAGCGGTACATACGCTCGCCCGCTGCAAACGGATGAGCGACAAACTTCTCTTCCGTCAATTCCGGTCGGTTCAGGTAGCCGCGCGCCAGACCTTCGCCCGCCACGTACAATTCACCCGGAATGCCAATCGGCTGTGGACGGCGCTGTTCATCCAGAATGTACGCACGCAGCGTCGGAATCGTGGTACCGATATTGCTACGGCCCTGTTCAATTTCAAGTTCTGTAATTTCCTTATAGGTTACATGTACAGTCGTTTCGGTAATGCCGTACATGTTGATGAGCTGCACTTGCGGGTACTTCGCTCTCCAGTCCTTGAGCAAGGCCGGGCTTAAGGACTCTCCTCCGAAAATAATCATGCGGAGGCTCAGCTCTGCCGCGTGATGACCAAGCTCTTCCTGTAGTAACTGGTAGAAGTATGTCGGCGTCTGGTTCAAAACAGTGACCTTCTGGTCTTTCAGCAATTGCAGGAACTGATCCGGACTCTTCGCTGTGAGCGATGGAACGATGACCAGACGTCCTCCGTTCAGCAATGCCCCGTACATCTCCCATACGGAGAAATCAAAGCAGAATGAATGGAACAGTGTCCACGTATCCTGAGGACCGAAATCAAACAAATTTTTATCATTAAAGAGCAGGCGAACTACATTTTTGTGCTCGATCAGCGTTCCCTTGGGCTTGCCCGTCGTACCCGATGTGTAGATGACGTAGGCAAGATGCTCCGGTCCGGCCGCAGGCTCCAGGTTGGAGACATCCTCCTTGTAGGAAGCCGCCTCGTCCAGGTTTACGATGTCCCCGGCGAAGGAGACATGTTTCTCCAGATGCGCTTGTGTCAGCAGCAGTTTGGCTCCTGAATCCTCAAGCATAAAGCGGATGCGGTCCTCCGGATATTCAGGGTCCACAGGAACGTAAGCTCCACCCGCCTTCAAAATGGCCAAGATCCCGACGACCATCTCAAGGGATCGATCCACCATGATTCCAGCCAAACCGTCCGGTTGGAGGCCACGCTCGCGGAGCGTTCTGGCAAGTCCGTTGGCCCGTTCGTTCAGCTCGCTGTAAGACAGGGCTGCATCTTCACAAACAACTGCCACTGCATTTGGAGTACGGGCAGCCTGTTCCTCGAACAGCGCATGAATCGTCTTGTCACGAGGGTAATCTGCTCTGGCTTCGGCCGACTCCTGCATCAGCCTGGATTTTTCCTGAGGTGTCACGATATCAAAGGACGACAACGGCATTGCCGGATTGGCAGTCGCTTCCTGAATCAGCTGTACAAAGTGGCCTGCCATCCGTTCAGCAGTCTCTCGCTTGTAGATCGCAGTCGCGTACTCAAGCGTGCAGTTCAATGCTCCTTCCGCTTCACTCACGGTCAGCGTAAGGTCGAACTTGGCAGCAGGATGTACATTATCGTAAGGAGTAAAGCGCAATCCCTCTATTTCTTGTTCTCCCTGCTCGATATTTTGCAGGACAAACATGGTATCAAATAGCGGATTACGGCTCAGGTCACGCTGAAGCTCCAGCTTTTCTACCAGCTCCTCGAACGGATAATCCTGGTTTTCATAGGCCCGCAGCGCTGTTTCCTTCACTTCCTGCAAATAAGCCTCAAAGGTCTTTTCACCTTCTGGATAAGTACGCAGTGCCAGTGTGCCGACGAACATACCGATGAGGCCTTCGAGTGTCGCATGCGATCTTCCCGCCACAGGTGAGCCGACAATGACATCTTCCTGACCCGTATACTTGTGCAAGAGCGCTGTATAAGCAGCCAGCAGTACCATGAACAGCGTTGAACCCGTCCGGGTAGCCAGCTCCTGGAGTGAACCGTTCAGAGAAGAATCAATATGGAAGTCGATCCGATCCCCCGCAAAGCTTCGCACCGCAGGACGGACTTCGTCTCCCGGCAAATCCAGCACTGGCAAGCTTCCGCGGAATGCATCCAGCCAATAAGCTTCCTGGGCTTGGAGACGTTCGCTTTCGAGTTGCTCCTGCTGCCATACTGCATAATCCGTGTACTGAATCTGTAGCGCTGGCAATACATCCTCCTCTTGATAGAAGTGGAGAAACTCTTCTATGAGAATGTTCATAGAAACACCATCAGAGACAATATGATGCATGTCAAACAACAGTAAATGGCGTTCATTCGCAATCCGAATGAGGCCGACCCGCAGCAATGGAGCCTCGCCAAGATCAAAAGGTCGGACAAATTGCTGAAGGGAAGCTTCTGCCTCTTCCTCGCTCAATTCCGCATATTCCACAGTAAACGAAACATCCGTCAGGATCTGCTGTACGGGTTCGCCGTTAACAGTCACAAAACGGGTACGTAAAGAACCATGACGATGGATCAGACTACGGAATGCCTGCTCCAGCCTTTCCCGATCCAAGGGTCCCTCAACCGTAAGGATACCCGGCATATTGTAGCTCAGCTCTCCGCCTTCCAGTTGACTTAGAATAAACAGTCGTTTTTGGGCTGAGGACAATGGGTAGTGCTCACGCAGTCCAGCCGCAGGAATTTCTTCAAAATCGAGTGGTGTATAGCCCTCAATGGCATGAGCCAATCCTTCGATTGTAGGGGACTGGAACACCTCTCTCAAACTTATCTCACGGTTCATTTCCTTGCGAATTCGCGAGACTAGCAGGGCTGCACGCAGTGAGTGACCTCCAAAATGGAAGAAGTTATCCTTCACTCCCGCGTTCTCTACACCCAACACTTCTTGCCAAATTCCAGCTAATTGAATTTCCACAGGTGTCTTCGGAGCTACAGATGAAGCAGCTGCCCATCCGTGCTCTCCCTGCAATGCTTTTCGATCTATTTTTCCGCTTGGCGTTAACAGCGGATTGTCCAATTGTACGAAGTGGGAGGGAATCATATACACCGGTAACAGCTCAGATAGAACCGCACGCAACTCACTTATTTCAATCATTTGGTCCGCTACGAAGTAAGCGAATAGATCCTTGTAGCCGTCATCACCTTCCACAGCCATGGCTACAACATCCTGAACGGATTGCACCTTGAGCATTTGTGCTTCTACCTCGCTCAGCTCGACCCGGTAGCCGCGGATTTTGACCTGATGGTCAACCCGGCCCAAATGCTGGATCGTGCCATCCGGCAACCAACGAGCCAAGTCACCCGTACGATACATGCGCTCCCCTGGAGCAAATGGACTTTCCACAAACTTCTCATCTGTTAACTCAGGATGGTTATCATGCTCCTGCACGAATTCAACACCTGCGATGCATAGCTCGCCAGCAACGCCGACAGGCAGCAGCCTGAAATGATCATCCACAATATATACACTTGGGCTAGCGTTAGGTCCGCCAATGGGTGCAGCCTGTGCTTGTGCATGAAGCTCGGCATAATGCACATATGGGACTACGGTATCTTTCAATACGGTTAGAATGTGGTCCCTCTCTTGCGGCGTTATCAACTCCAGAGCATCCACGGATATTCCAGGATTTTCTACAATCTGCTCCATAAGGTGAACCAGATGTCCTCTGATTCGCTCAATATTGGATGAGTCATAGACGAGCGTATTATACTGGAATAGCAATCTCATCTCTTCACCCGGCAGGATAATTAAATTAAAATCGTAATTCGTTTGCTCAAGAAGCTCAGCATCCTCAATCTCAAAGGCAGCTTCGCTACTACCCAGACGCTCTACCTCCTCCTCGACAGGATAGTTCTCAAATACCATAATATGTGAGATTAAATCCTGCTTCTGGTCCGTCTGAGCCTGGATCTCAAACAGCGGGTAGGTGTCATACATATGAGAAGCCATATATTGTTCCTGCTGCTGCTTCATCAGGACTGTGAAAGGGAGATTTTCCTCCGTCTTCACACGAACTGGAATCGTATTGATGAACAAACCGATCATCCGATCAATGCCCGGAATTTCGGCTGGTCTGCCTGATACTACACTTCCGTATACGACATCTCGGCTACCGTTATAACGTTGAAGCGCAATGCCCCAGATGGACTGCAGCAAAATATTCATCGTGACATGAGCATCTCTGGCTACCTTTTCCAGACGTCCGGTCAATTCCCTGCCGAGGGTGTAATTCAGCTTTTCTGATACATACCCTTCCGCTTTACTTGCTTCCCCGACTTGAGGTAAAAGCGTCTGCTGGTCATAACCAGCCAGATAGCGGCTCCAATAGTTAGCAGCAGCTTCTTCATCCTGCTGTTCCAGCCATTCGATGTACCGACTGTACGGCTGAACCTCTGCCAGCTGAGGCTCTCTTCCTTCCAGGAGGGCAAAGTAATGTTCAAACACCTCCTGCGTAATTAACGGAACACACCATCCATCCATGACAATGTGGTGAAAGCTCCACAAGAGACGGAAGCTGGCTTCACCTGTACACAAAATCGAAACACGGAGAAGCTCATCTTCAGACAGGTTGAAGCCCTTGGCCTTGTCCTTTGCAGCAAATGTTTTCAAATAAGCTTCGCGCTGCGTTGCGTCCATCTCCCGCAGATCTTCATATACCAGTTTGGCGCCTCTGTGCCGAAATACAACCTGCAAAGGCTCGCTACCCCATCCGCTATAAAAGTTCGTGCGCAGGATGGCATGACGCTCCACTACTGCATCCAGACTGTGTCCAAACGCGGCCGGGTCAAAGCTCCCCTTAAAGTCAAAGGCAGCCTGCTCAAAATAAGCACCTGTATGCGGCTCAAACATATCATGAAACAGCATGCCCTTCTGCATCGGCGTCAGACTGTATACATTCTCAATATCACCTATGTGGCTGGTCTGCTTAGATAGCTCTTCAAGGTCAGCAATGCTTAGACCCTTCGCAAGCACGTCGCTTGGTGTCAATACGGTTCTTTCCTGGGTTACGCAATGCTGGAGAAGCTCCCGCAAGCTTTCTTCAATATATCCAGCGAGCTGTTCCATCGTAGATGACTTATACTGCTTTCCGTTATAGGTAATCGTCAGAGTCAGGGCCCCGTCCGTCACCATGCCATTGATATCCAGCGTATAGGCTGGTTCCCCCAACAAGCTTTGGGCGCTTCCGGTCGGATAAGGAGAAATCTGCAACGAGCTTCCTTGCAAATCCTGATCAAATTGCCCCAGATAGTTAAAAGAAATCTCAGGCTGCAAGCTGAAGCTATCGGCGTCCTCCACCTGACTCGCCATCGTTCTAAGCAACCCGTATCCGATGCCTTTGTGCGGAATTCGGCGCAGCCCTTCTTTCACAGACTTGATCAAGGCAGCCACTTCCGGGTCATCGTCCAAGTCTAAAACCACCGGATACTGGCTAGTAAACCAGCCCACGGTACGGGTAATGTCGATGTTCGGTATAATCGGTTCACGACCGTGACCTTCGAGATTCACAGCAATCTTCCCAATGCCAGACCACTTGGATACCGCCATGCCCAGAGCGGCCAATAGCAGATCATTCGTCTCCGTTTGGTAAGCTCGGTGGGCTTTTCTCAACAGTTGATCGGTTTCTTCTACAGTCCATTGTGCTGTTACCACTTCGCTATCCTGCAAAAGAAGGCTTTCTACAGCCTCATCCTTCGGCAGCTGTTCGAGTTGCTCGTCCTTCAGCTCTCTCCAATACGCCCGGTGAATTTCGATTTCCGGGCTTTCCGAATAACGGGAAAGAGCATCACCCCAGTCACGGAAGGAGTCCGTCTTCTGCGGGAATGTCAGTTCTTGTCCTTGAGTCACCTGTTCATAGCCCGCTGCGATATCCTCAAACAAAATCCGCCAGGATACTCCGTCCACCACCAAATGGTGGATCACGATCAGGAGATGGTCTCCATCCTGACAATGGAAAAGCCCTAGCTTCAGCAGCGGACCCTCTGCCAGATTGATGCTGCGCTGAATGTCGTCCGATAGTGCTGTGATGGCTGCGGCCGGATTCGATTCATTCCGTAAATCAACGGTAAGCAGGCTATACAGCTCTCCTTCTTCAAGACCACGATTCCAAGCCTCGTAGCCATGTTCTGTCTGGCGAAAGACCATCCGAAGGGCGTCATGATGCTGGGTGAGTTTTCTCAGCACATGGTGCAAGGTCTTTTCCTCAAATCCCTGTTCACGGTACAGCATAACCGCTTGATTGAAGTGATGGGGCTCTGCCTGCTTCCGTTCAAAGAACCATCGTTGAACTGGAGTCAAGCAAGCCGATCCACGTACAGTTCCCTGCTCAGCCATGCGCACAGCCGTTTGTATTTGCGCACTCAGTTCGGCAATCGTTGGGGATTTGAACAACTCCTTCATCTCTAACCGATAACCAGCCTGCAGTAGCCGTGACGAAACCTGAATCGCCTTAATGGAGTCTCCTCCCAATTCAAAGAAATTGTCATGGATGCCCACTTGTTCGGCACCCAGCACCCCTTGCCAAACAGACGCCAAGGCTTCTTCGGCCGGTGTACGGGGAGCCGTATACTTCCGCCCCGTATGCGCACCCACTTGAGGAGCCGGCAGAGACCTGCGGTCCACTTTTCCGTTCGACGTTAGTGGCATACGATCCAGCTGCATAAAATAGGACGGGATCATATAACTCGGTAGTACCTGCGATAATGCAAGACGCACATCTCCTGCCGTGAGCATACGATCCGCCACATAATAAGCGCAAAGCTGCTTCTCTCCAAGCTCATCCGCGCGAACGACCACTACGGCGTCGATGACCGACTCTACCTTGGCCAGTTGAGCCTCGATTTCGGTGAGCTCGATGCGGTAACCGCGTATTTTGACCTGTTCATCGATTCTCCCTTTAAATTCCAGATTTCCATCCGGAAGCCAGCGTACCAGATCGCCGGTTCGGTAGCAGGGCTCTCCGTCCTTCACAGGACTAGGGACAAATTTTTCTACCGTGAGATCAGGCCGATTGAGATATCCGCGCGCTATACCTTCACCGCCGACAATCAGTTCGCCCCAAGCACCAATGGGTTGTAATTGAAGCGATCCATTGACTACATAAGCGGTCGAGTTGCTAATCGGGCGGCCAATCGGCACTACCCCTTCAGCGCGACCCGGAATCTTGTAGGTGGTGGAGAAGGTCGTATTCTCTGTCGGACCATAGCAATTGATAGGGACAAGATCAGGATTGGCCTCGATCACACGGTTCATATGAGATATAGACAGCACGTCACCGCCGACGAGTAATGTTTTTAGCCCTCTGAACAGGTACTCATCCTGCAATGAAAGCTGATTGAAAAGCGGTGAAGTGAGCCACAGCGTTGTAATTCCGTACGAGGCAATGGCAGCTTTGAGCCTGTCAGCAATCAGGATGTCGTCGTTCTCCACGAAATAGAGCTGTCCGCCGTTAAGCAGCGCTCCCCATATTTCGAAAGTGGAAGCATCGAAGGCCACGGCTCCTGTCTGCAAAATTCGTGTGGATTCATTCAGCTCTACGTAGCTGGTCTCCTTGACCAGACGGACCACGTTCCGGTGTTCAACCATAACACCCTTCGGTCTACCCGTCGTACCCGATGTATAGATGACATAAGCAAGTCCATGCGATCCCTGGGCAGTCTCCGGCCGGGCAGGCTCAGTTGCATAAGCCTCTTCACTGCTAAGGTCGACAATCGGAATACCGTAGTCTATATTTCCATACTCGCCCTTTTGTACCAGCATTAGCTTGGCATCGGAATCATCGAGCATGTAACGAACCCGATCTTCCGGGTAGTCGGGATCAATAGGCACATAGGCTCCACCGGCCTGAAGCACCGCGAGCATACCAATGACCATCTCGATGCTTCGTCCGCCCATCACGGCCACTGGCTGCTCCCTCAACGTTCCCAACCGACGCAGCGTTTGGGCCAGTCGTCCCGCCTTCTCTTCCAATTCGAGGTAGGTTAGCCGAACATCGCCGAATACAAGCGCCGTCTGCTCCGGTGTACGCTTTACTTGTTCCGTGAACAGCTCGTGAATCGTCTTATCACTTGGGTAAGGAGCCGATGTCGCGTTAAATTCTTCAATGATCTGTACCTTCTCCTCCGGTGTGATCATCTCAATCTCCGCCAGCTTCAACTGGGGATTCGCAGCAACCGCATGCAGAACCCGAAGCAAGTGCATAGCAAGTCGCTCTACACTCTCCTGCCGATACAAAGCCGTACTATACTCCAAACCAAAAGCTAGCTCTGCCCCCTGCTCCTCCACATTCAGGGATAGGTCAAATTTGGCTGTGACGCTCTCCAGCAGGTAAGGAGTAAAGCGCAGCCCGCCCATGTCCTGCTCTGCCTGCTCCGTATTTTGCAATACCAACAGGGTATCAAAGAGTGGATTGCGGCTGACATCACGTCCTACACCCAGCTTCTCAATCAGTTTTTCCAAAGGATAGTCCTGATGCTCGAACGCCTTGAGCGCCGTTTCCTTGATTTCGAGGAGATAATCATCAAACGTCTTATCTCCCGCCGGGTAGCTGCGCATACCCAGTGTATTGACAAACATCCCGATGACACCTTCAAGCTCAGCCTGTGGTCTTCCGGCCACCGGAGACCCTACGATGATGTCCTCCTGCCCCGTATATTTGTGCAGCAGCACCGAATAAGCAGCCAGCAATACCATATACAGCGTAGTACCTGTACGGGATGCAAGCTCTTGTAATGCCTTATTGCCGAACTCATCCAATGTAAAATCAATTCGGCTACCCTCGAAGCTTCGAACAGAAGGTCTTTGGAAGTCTGTAGGTAAATCAAGTACCGGAAGCTCCCCTTCAAAGGTCTGAAGCCAGTACGCTTCATGCTCTTGCCATTGAGTCTCTGACTGTTCCTGTTGCCACACAGCATAGTCCTTGTATTGGATGTACAGCTCTGGCAGCTGTTCCCCTTGATACAATGAAGTGAGTTCCTCCACCAGTATTTGAATAGAAACCCCATCTGAAATGATGTGATGCATATCAAACAGCAACAAATGTCGTTCCTCTTGCAGCTTCACCAAGCCAACACGCAGTAATGGGACCTGGCTGAGATCAAAGGCACGGATAAAGCTGCGTATGAGCGTATCCGCATCCTCCCCTGAAGCCTCTGTGTAGTCCAACGCGAACGGCACTTCCCTATGCACACGCTGAACAAGCTCTCCATCCTTCATAAAGAAGCCGGTTCTCAGGGATTCGTGACGCTGGATCAGCATCTGGAACGCAGATTCCAGCCGAACGCGATCCAATGGCCCATCCACTGTGAATGCCCCAGGCATATTGTAGCTGAGTTCTCCCCCGTCCATTTGTCTCAACACATATAACCGCTTCTGCGCTGAGGACACGGGGTAAGCTTCGCTTTCCTCCGCCTGTGGAATGGATTCATACACGGTTGGAATGCGTTCTTTTACCAGTCGCGCTAGCGACTCGACCGTAGGCGACTGAAACACTTCACGCAGCGAAATGCTGCATCCCAGCTCTTTCTGAATCCGCGAAACGAGCAGTGTCGCCCGCAACGAGTGACCACCAATTTCAAAGAAATTATCTCTGATACCCACGCGGGCAACTCCCAGAATATCCTGCCAGATTAGCGCCAGCTGCACTTCCGCAGCAGTTCTCGGAGACAAATAATCCTCGCTGGATTGTACACTGCCCTCAGGAGCTGGCAGCGCGCGGCGATCCAGCTTGCCATTTGGCGTAAGCGGCATTTGCTCCAGCCGGACAAAATAAGAGGGGATCATATAAGCTGGCAGTTCCACAGCCAGCTGAGACCTTAATTCGCTCGGCGAAAGGTCGGAGGAGGCTACGTAGTAGGCGCACAGCAATTTTTGTCCCTGTTCGTCGTCCCGTGCAAGGATAATCGTTTCCCGTACATTCGGAGCCTTGAGAATTTGGGCTTCCACCTCGCCAAGCTCAATTCGGTAGCCGCGAATTTTGACCTGATGGTCAATCCGTCCCAAATATTCGATATTACCATCAGGCAGCCAACGGGCCAGATCTCCAGTACGGTACATCCGCTCTCCCGCCCGAAACGGATGCTCTACGAATTTCTCGGCCGTCAACTCTGGACGGTTCAAATACCCTCGGGCCAGACCGTCACCCGCGATGTATAGCTCCCCCGGAACCCCGACAGGCTGCAGGCGTCTTTGCTCATCGAAAATGTAAGCACTAAGTGTCGGAATCGTACTGCCAATATTGCTTTTCCCCGCTTCAATCTCATGTTCCGTGATTTCCTTGTAGGTGACATGCACCGTTGTTTCCGTAATTCCGTACATATTAATCAGCTGTACATCAGGATACTTAGCCCGCCAGTTTCTCAGAAGAGATGGGCTTAAGGCCTCTCCACCAAAAATGATTTTTCTAAGGCTAAGCTCTGTCGAAGAGTGAGCTAATTCTTCCTGTATCACCTGATAAAAGTACGTCGGCGTCTGATTCAAAATGGTGACTTTGTTGTCTTTCAACAACTCCAGGAACGCTGCCGGGCTCTTGGCGGTGAGAGACGGAACAATCACCAATCTTCCTCCGTAGAGAAGGGCTCCATACATCTCCCAAACAGAGAAATCGAAGCAGAACGAATGGAACAGCGTCCACGTATCCTGAGCGCTGAAATCAAATAAATTTTGATCGTTAAAGAGCAGCCGAACTACATTTTTATGCTCAATCAGCGTTCCCTTCGGCTTGCCTGTTGTGCCCGACGTGTAGATAACATAGGCCAGATTACTCGAACCCGAAATGCTCTCCAGATTTGAAGCGTCTCCTTGATACGATGCAGCTTCGTCCAGATTCACATGCTTTCCGTCAAAAGTGGTGCACTCCCACAGATGGCTTTGGGTGAGCAACAGCTGGACTCCCGAATCCTCCAGCATATAATGGATACGTTCCTCAGGATAATCGGGATCAATCGGTACATAGGCACCTCCTGCTTTCAAAATGGCCATAATGCCGACGATCATCTCCAAGGAACGGTCGGCCATGATCCCTACGAGCGTATCTGCTCCCACTCCCTCGGAGCGCAAATATCTCGCAAGCTGGTTAGCCTGCTCATTGAGAGCTCGGTATGTAATGCACTGCTCGCCCATCTGAACGGCAACATGATCTGGCGTGCGCTCGGCTTGTTCCTCGAATAAGCCATGAATTGTCTTTTCACGCGGATAATCAGCTACAATCCCTTCCGAGAGAGCCAAAATGGATTGCTCGTCCGCTTCTCCCAGCAGGGTTACCTCTGCGATGGAAAGCTGCGGTGTATGAATGATCTGCTCGGCGATCGTAAGCAACTGGGAAACCATGTCCGTTACTTCACTGCGTTCAAACAGCTTTGCCCGGTAATCGACATCCAGTACCAGCTCGCCTTCATCCAGAATCTCCACGATATGAAGCACAAAATCATTCACTTCGTCGCCGCAGAAATCATAATCCGTCAAAATGCGCACGTCTTCCAAATCAACCCAATTGATAAGGCGGTATTCCATGGAGACGCCAAAAAGCCGCTGAATATCCTTGTTGCCATGCATTTCTCTTAGATCCTGGATTAACTGATTGTATGGATATTTCTGATGCCGCAGGATTGACATTTGATCCCTGGCTACTTCCTGCAGGAAGCTCAGCACATCCATGTCCTTTTCGACGTGTGTTCTGGCTGCAGCCGTACTAACGAACATACCGATCTTTTGCTTCTCTTTTTTATTCCCACGGTTAGCGAACGAAGTACCAATCACCACATCCGGCTGATTCGTCACTTTGTGTATGTAGATATACATCACACCCATGAAGAACTGAAACAGGGAAATCCTGTTCTGCTGGCAAAATGCCTGTAGCTCATGATATAGCACCTCTGGCACGGTAAAATGCTCTCGAACGGCTTGGGTGCTTAGAGATAACGGATTATAGGATTTCCAACCCGTAAGCTCAGGCAAATCAGAAAATTTATCCAACCAATACGACTTATCCTTTTGGTATCTGTCAGAAAGCTCGTATTCGTTCTCTTCTGCAATATATTGAATATAAGAGCAATCGTCATTCAGCGTTGGTTCATTTCCTTGAATGATTTGCATGTAAAACTCTGTCAGCTGATTGCCGTAGATCACCATAGAAATCCCGTCAGAAATAATATGGTGCATCTTGATATTAATCCAAAACTCTTCCTCGCTAATCTTCACAATCAAAAACTGGAAGAGTTCAGAATCCAGCAGTGGCAAGGGTTTCCTTTTGTGCTGCTCTAGTAAGGTTTCTACCTCAGATATATTTTCATAATGGGTAAGATCCAGGTATTCCAACTGTCTCTCTTCATAAGGAACGACATATTGCTGGGGCACTCCATCCACTGATGTGATACGAATGCGGAACGCGTCATACTGTTTGATAATCAAATGAATGGACTGCATGAAGGCGGCGATATGGATACGGCCCTTCATCTTGGCTGTACCGGAAAGCTGTGACACTGACGTATCTGGATAGAGTAATTCGGTATACCATATACGTTTTTGCGCATTTGTCAAATCATATAACTGCATGTCATTCATCTCGTTCACTCCTATTTCGTGATGTGAAATCCTCCCGCTGCAAGGCAGTCAGGAGGACACAAAAGACAGATTAACTGCGCTCTTTCCGATCATTGATCAAGTGAAACAATTTCTTCCGCCTCAGCTATCAAACGCTCGCCTACAGAAGCGCGACCGCTGCCGAGTATATATCCCCGCCGACGCTTGATTACTTCAAAATAGAGATCAATTCGGTCCCCTGGCTTCGCCAAGCTGTGGAATCGAATTCCATTGAGGTTGGTCAGATATGAAATACCTTTTTTGTCAATCGCAGCAAATGCCGCCAATTGTGCGAGCGACTCTACGATTAGCATAGGAGGCATGTATGGATTAGCCTCTGTAATAAACCATTCACTCCAGGTAACAAGCTTGTACCCCTTCGCCCATTGCGACGTTTCGTACCCGGTCACGCCATCCAGCAGAAGAAATGGGTACCTGTGTGGAAGCACATCCGGGATATGGATTAGCTCTTCGCTCACAGGCTTATACCCCCTCCCACTTGCGAACGGCAAGACAGACGTTGTGCCCTCCGAAACCAAAGGAGTTGCTAATTGCCGCACGGACTTCACGTTCCTGATATACATGCGGCACAAAATTCAATTCAGGGGCTTCCGGGTTGTCGCAATTGAGTGTCGGTGGTACTTTGCTGTGGATCATGCTCTGTACAGTCGCGATTAATTCGACTGCCCCTGCTCCGCCCATTAAATGGCCTGTCATGGATTTAATAGACGATATCGCCAAATGTGGAGCATGCTCCCCGAATACTTTATGAATAGCATTAATCTCCATACGATCATTAAATGGAGTACTCGTACCATGGGCATTGACATAGTCGATTTCCTGGGGTGTCAAGCCACCATCCTGCAGTGCGATGCTGATCGCTTCTGCCGGGCCGGAGCCCGAGGGATCTGGAGCCGTGATATGGTACGCATCGGTTGTGCATCCGTAACCCGTAACTTCGGCCAAAATGGTAGCCCCGCGGTTCAAGGCATGCTCCAGCTCCTCCAGCACCAAGACCCCTGCTCCTCCACCGATGACGAATCCATCGCGGTCCACATCAAACGGACGACTGGCCTTCTGCGGCTCTTCATTGCGTCTGGAGAGAGCATGGATATTCGCAAAAGATGCCAAATCAAGCTGACTAAAATTAGCTTCTGCTCCTCCAGCGACCACGACATCAGCCGTGCCGTACTGGATCGTACGTAATGCTTCACCAATGGCATTACTTCCTGTGGCGCAAGCCGTAACCACAGCAAACGAAGGTCCCTTGGCTCCGATAGCAATGGATATTTCACCAGGCGCCGAATTAATCATCATGGAGGAAACAAAATAAGGAGAAACCCTTTTGGGACCAAGCTTTGTTAATTTTCCATAGTTCTCCTCTATGACGTCGAGACCGCCTGCTCCAGAACCGACAATAACACCCACGCGACCTGCATTCCGCTCGTCAATCACTAATTTCGATTGTTCGACTGCCTGCCGAGCAGCCGCTAGGGCAAACTGAGTGAACTGTGCGACTTTATTAGCTTCCTTCTTGCTCATATATTGCAACGGATCAAAGCCCGTAACCTGTGCACCAATCTTTGTCGGAATGTCTGCTGTATCGAAAGCAGTGACAGGTCCGATGCCGCTCTTCCCTTCCAACAGTGAATTCCAGAAATCCGCAAGATTATGCCCGACCGGCGTTACGACTCCCTGTCCTGTCACTACAACACGTCTTCTCACTGTACCCACGTCCTTCGCTGAAATTAATTCTTGGAAGCCTGCTGTTCGTAGAGGGGAAAGTCGCCATACACATGACTGATTTTTTCATGCACATCCGCAAGATCGGCATATACCTCGACGACCACGAGCTTGTTCTCCTGATACTTTTGCCAAGCAAGCTGAAGCTGTTCTTTGGCCTCCCCCTTGCTCCGGATTGCCAGACTCTCGACAAACTCATACCGGGGAATTTGAATTCCTGCCTTGGCCGCCTCAGAAACAAATGGGAGGGACTGCCCTGAGAGGTGCTTATAGTTCATCTGATTCTGCAACCAACCATAGCCGCCATTATTGAGTACGAGATAGATTAACGGTATTTGATACTCTACCGCCGTCATAAAATCCGAACAGAAGAGATTGAACGCACCGTCACCTACAAGTGCCACTACTGGACATTTTGTTGCCACACTTGCTCCCAAAGCAGCGGCCGCACCGAATCCAAGACTCGTTTGGTCACTGGGAACAATCGAAAGAGAACCGTGCGTAAAGCGAAAATATGGATAAAAGTAGGACCACATATCCTGCAATCCATTCTCTTGAAGAAGCACCAGGTTTTCAGGGAACTCCGTCTGAATCATTTCCAACAGCTCCGGCACGTGGATTCCAGGAGCCTTTTTCAACTTTTCCAGATAAATGGCCCGTTGCGAAAAAGCCTTCTCTTTACAGCTCCTGATCATTTCAAGCCATTCTCCATCAGGCTTCTGCCCTAGCCGATCATGCCATTGCTCCACTGCGGCATATCCATCTCCAAGCAGCTTGACGCCCCTATATTCGTGTGCAAAATCCTCCAGATTTACATTGACCTGAATTAAAGGCGTATCTTGTAGAAAAATATCCCACTCGAACGTAGCCGTTTCTTCCAATCGGCTGCCCAGCGTAATCACTACATCAGATTTTTCCCAGATTTGTCTCAAGTTGATATCCGTGTACAGCCCGGCGACACCACAGAAGAGTTCGTGGTCTTCATCCACTACACCCCGTCCCGAGGCGGTTGCGAACAAGGCCGCTCCATGTTGGTGAGCGAACAGCTCAATGACATCGTTCGGCGTCCCTGACTTCATTCCGCCTCCGACTAGAATGAGGGGCCTGCGCGCCGTCTTTATAATCGCCCATGCCGCATCCAGCTCCCGAAGAGACGGAGAGCACGTAAGCTTTTCTGGTGGGGTAAACTGAAGCCCTGTCGGCACAGGCTGGTCCATCAGATTTTCGGGTAGTTCAATATAGACAGGACCCGGAGCCCCGTTGATGGCCAAAAAAGCCGCCCGTTCCATCGCCCATACAAGCCGATCCACATGCTCGACACGGTAAGCCCATTTGACGAGCGGCTTCACGAGTGAGATTTGATCGGCTTCCTGAAAGGATCGGGTACCCAACTTGTCCCCTCCGGTGCCAAGCGCCAACAGTAGAAGCGGAGCACCAAGGTTCTTCGCTTCCAGCAGCCCCGTAAGTGTATTACTGAGCGCAGGACCTTTCCCCACAACACATACAGACATCTGGTTGGTTGTGAGCGCATAGCCTGCTGCCATGAACACAGCATTACGCTGATCTTTGCACAGAATGAAATCCATACCTGAAGAGGGAAGTGACGATACAATTTTGAGATCATCACTAGGTAATCCAAAGAGATGACGAACCCCGGCCGATTTTAAATAGTCAATGATGGCATCCCAGGGGGATAAGCTCACAGTCATACCAAACTCCTCTTTTCCGACAAGTATTCTGCAACAATTTCGGAGATCAAAATGGGCTTCGAGACAAGCTTGAAATCGTAAAAAATATAATTCGACATCGTGCCGTAGCCACCAAATGGCTTATTGCCCTGATCCACATCCTCAAGCGTCTGATTAATAGTCAGCGTGTGCTTCTTTCGAAGTACGTCCGCCAGATGATTAGATCCGTACAAGCTGCAGCCCATCGCACGTTCACTGAAATAACTGGAGGAAATACGCTTGATTAGCTGCTCGTCGTCTCGGTAGCTAACCACATTGAAGACCGGTGAAAAATACTCGATAATCTCCAAATCCTGATCTAGTTCGCTATATACAACCGTTGGCTCCATCTTTTTCGTACGGAAATCAATGCCACCGCCGTAAACAATAAACTTATCGTTCGTATTGAAATATTCAGAAACCGAATACAACGCGTCTTTATAGAAAATAGGGGTATAGTTCGCGTTCGGATCATTGTTGGCTCCAAACACCAGTTGGTCAAGTCGCATAATCAGCAGGTTTTTGAAATTCTCCGTCACCTCTTGATGTACCAGAATAATGTCGGGTCCCAGGCAGTCCTGTCCAGAGTTGAACAGTCTCATTCGGATTACGTCGGTAACCGCCAGTTCCAGATCGGCATCGGGTCCGATGACGAAAGGATTGATCCCTTGTCCATAGAAGATGTAGAGTTGGTCTTTTCGGATTTGTTTTTTGATCTTCTCCGCATTGACATAGCTCCCGGTGAACACCACAATATCAGCTGGCATAACCGAATTTTCCATGAAAACTCTCTGGCTAACCTTACGAATATAGATGGGTAATCCATGTACAGCCTGGAGCTTTTCATGCAGCATGCTGACGTACTCGTTTACGTGAGAGGAAGGACGAAAGTCTATTTGCTCAACGTACAGGGACGGAATCAAGAGGTATAATGCATAAGAGTACAAAATAACGTTGGAAGGCATAAACACAGCCATAGAACGCTGCCAGCTCGGCTGATAGGTCTGCACTTCCTGCAAAGCACCTTGGAGTGTGAGGATCGTAGAATCAATTTCTGCATTGGCGGCCCGATAGGATGAAAATTGCGTGAGAATATCCATTACTTCCTGCCGATTCTCAATCAAATAATTGAGGCACTTCAGAATCGCTTCATGCCTTTCCAAAAAAAGCGTGTTTTTGGCCAGTTCCGGATTCATACTCATGACGCATTCTCCCTTTCCTTTATGCGATTTTTGGTAATATTTTGTTTCTTCAACACTTACACTTTGCGAGAAGCAACTTTCTCCAGGGCGGTGCGCTCCATTTCCAGCCGGTCTACTTTTCCATTCCGATTTAAAGGAAATTGGGCAAGCGGAAGCAAAAGATCGGGAAACATGTATGAAGGAAGTACCCGATTCATCTCTTTGCGGAGTACAGACAAGGACTGTGGGGATTCGCCTTCGATAAATGCAACAAGCAACGTTCCTTTAGCCTCATCTTCCAAGGTGATCACGCAGGATCGGTAACCTAGCGAACCCATCCGGTCCTCGATATAGACTGGAGATACCATATAGCCCATCCGGTTGACCGTCTTGCCGCTGCGGCCAATGACATACAGCATCTCGTCATCCAGATAGCCCAGATCGCCCGTCTTGAACCAGCCGTCCTGTAGAACGGACTTCGTCAGGTCTGGACGATTCAGGTAACCTTCCATGCATCCGGCACTGTGTATCCACACTTCGCCTACGATGCCGTCCGCCTGCTGGTTGCCAGCAGTATCCAGTATTTTCAGGTTCACACCAGGCAACGGTTTGCCACAACCCTTCGGACACTCCAGCGTCCCTAGCGTAACGTTGCCCAATTCAGAAAGGCCGTAACCATTCAGCAGGGGCTGTCCAAATATGTTGTTGAATTTCTCTTCAAGGTCTTGGGTGAGTGGGGAACCGCCTACGCACCACATGCGCACCGGAGATTCCTTGACCATTTCCAGTTGTTCGGGTTTTCGGTTTAACATACGCAACAAGGTGTAAAAAACAGAGGGGTTAGCGTCTACGACCGTCGCCCGATCTTTCGTAATACTTGCAATGACGCTCCAGAGGTTTTTAGGATTGCAGATGATGAGAGAACATGAGGTTAACCACCAGGAGAAAATAAGTGAAATACCATAGAAGTGAGAGAACGGTACAACGGGGAGCATATGGTCAGACGGCAAGTAGTTCATGGCGTGTATAGAATGTCTGATATTGTCCATGAAGGCTGATCCAGCTTTCACGATTCCCTTGGGTTTTCCCGTCGTACCTGAAGAATACAAAATGAGGGCATCTGACCTCTCGCACCACTTGTTAAAGTCGATGCCATGGATCTCCGGCTCTCCAACCCAATGTGGGTGTACTGCTTGTTCTTGGATTAGATCTTGAATCAGAATAACAGATGCATGAGAAAGTCCTGGATCGCAATCGGTCAGGATGCAGCAGGCACCTGCTTCGTCGTAAATTTGAGCTATTTCATCAAATACGGTCTGCTCGTCCACTACAGTCACCGAAACAGCAATGTTGCACAGGGAGAACAGAGACACAACAAAATAATAAGAATTGGCCGCTTTCAGAATCACTCTGCCTTCTTCAGGAACTCCTCGGAGAGCCAACATACGGGAGAAGATCGTAACGTCTCGCTCCAGACGCTCCCTTGTCATAATCCCTTCAGGTGAGATAATTCGGCAATCCGTATGCGTAACAAGCATAGCGTTCCCTCCTTACATCCCCGTAATATGGTATCCTGCATCAACATGGATAACTTCTCCCGTAATGCCTCTCGATAAATGGGAAAACAGGAATAACGCGGTATCTCCGACTTCGGACGTATCGACCGTCTTGCGCAGGGGTGTCGTCTCTTCAATATGCTTTAGCATCGTGCTAAAATCCTTAATCCCATAAGCGGCCAAAGTCCGTATGGGACCCGCTGAAATCGCATTGACACGAATACCATAAGTACCCAGATCGTTCGACAGATAGCGCATGCTGGCTTCCAGTGAAGCCTTCGCCACACCCATAACGTTGTAATTCTTGATCGCTCGTTCAGCGCCAATATACGTCATGGTGACGATACTTCCACCCTCCGTCATCAGCGGGTAGATCCGCCTGGAAACCGCGGCCAGAGAGTAGGCACTGATTTCTTGAGCAATGGCGAATCCCTCGCGAGAAGTGTCGACGAACAGGCCATCCAAATCCTCAGCTTTAGCATAGGCAACACTGTGAAAATAACCATGCAGGACGCCTACTTTCTCCTTTAGAAAATCCGTCAGTGCATCCAATTCTTCATCGCTCTGTACATTACAGGGACAGACCATGGACCCCGGAATCGTTGCAACAAGCTTTAGCACCCGGTCTGCAACCCTCTCATTTTCGTAAGTAAAAATGAGCCTTGCTCCTTCAGCAGCTAAAGATTGGGCTGCCCCCCAGGCAATACTCCTGTTATTAGCCACGCCCATAATCAAAATGTTCTTACCACTCAGCAGTGCCGCCACAGAAACCACCTTTCTTTTTACATTTTTCAACAAAAAAGAAACTTAATTTTATATGTCTACATATATAGACACATGTAATGTTTTCTGGAATATTATCATGTTAGTTGCCGAAATTAAACTAGCGACCTTTTAGGCAAATACAAGAATTCATTTAAACTTCATGAAGATTGGAATACACTATTCCGCAGATGAGTTTGGCTATAGTTACAAACCCCACTCCTTCGGGAATTTAAGCGCGCTCCATGTGATAGCTTGTTCTGGATAACACATCATCCATGCTGTCTGTCAGCTTATGAAAACTGTGCTGATTCTGTTTGTCTGTGTTCAAATCGGAAGGAATCCATGCAAGTACAAAGGTGGAAGACAAAAATGAGGTGACTGTCAAAGCGAGGCAGACTCATTAAACTACCGGAAGTGACAACTTCATTTTTTGCCATCATCGCCCCTCCCGATTTGAACATCCTGAGTGACCTGTCTTATTTCATACAATTGTGAAGCTTATTATTTCTGAGACTATGCCTTTTTTTTCCTTGGAGCCAGGACATAGCTAAAGGAGACAATAAAGTCGATGACCAGAACGATTGCCCAGGTGCTCATAATGCCCTCCAAGGAAACCGTACGCTGTGGATCATCTACATACACAATGATGGCGAACAACAGAGCGTTGCCGATGGCCCAGCCCAAGAGGTGAAGCAACCAACCCGTTATTTCTTCTTTGGCATGAGCAGCGCCATACTTGCGTTCGGGCTTCGGTCCCTTGCCGAACCAATGTGAGAACCGCAAATCCGCCCATTTAATCATCCTGTGACCAAACGCTACCGTAATGCCAAGATAGCAGGCCGCCAAACCAGTAGCGGTCGTAATCTCCATACCGCTGCTCACCGTGATGAACACCGCTATCAGTAACAGGATATCAATAATAGGAGTACACAGTAAAAGAAGACCGCCCAATTTCTTTAAGCCAAACATATATCTTGCGATCAGCCCTGCAACAACAAACACCCAGAATAAAACTTCAGCACTAATGATAAATAAATACATAATAGATAATTCCTTTCAGATTAGAAGTTGGTATTCCCCTCAGCTCCCCCCCTTTCACGCCCACTATCATACAATATTATACATAATATTCCTAGTATCTTGTCTATAATTACATAAAAGGAAACAAATAGCCATTTTTCTGCAAAAAGCTATCTGTTCAGGCCGTCGTTGTCTCTTATGCTCAAGTGGGACACTTTTCATGATATGCTGCACATGAAATGATGTTAATGAAAAAAAATGCACCCGTGTCAATCAGCACGGATGCATCTTTTTTTACTATTAAGCTATCCAATTACGATATGTCCTTCGGGACGACGATACAGCGTCTTGGTCGAGCGTGGACGAAGAGCATAAGCAATCGTAAGAGGACCAATTCGACCAATAAACATGGTCACACAAATGATCAGCTTGCCTGCGTCAGACAGTCCCGGCGTCACTCCTACGGACAACCCTACCGTTCCGATGGCGGACGCCGCCTCAAATGCAAGGGAGAGGAATGGGGCATCCTCTGTCATCAACAGCAGCATAACGACAATCGAGAATATAAAAAGCGCCAGTATAATAATAGTCAGCGCCCGCATCATGATATCGTTGGGAACCCTATGGCGGAAGAACACAATTTCCTTCTGACCTCGCATGACGGCCAACAATGCACCAATCATCAGCAGGAATGTGGTTGTTTTGATTCCGCCCCCGGTAGAGCCTGGCGAAGCTCCGATAATCATCAGCAGCATGATAAAGAACTGACTGGCCTGCCTCAAGCCGCTGATATCAACTGTACTTGTCCCTGACGATCGTGTAGATACGGATTGAAAGACAGAAGCGTACAATTTCCCCTCCCAATTCAATGAACCCAGGGTACGAGCATTGGTAAACTCAAAAATAAATATAACAAGTGCTCCGATCACAATAAGCGCACCCGACACACTTAACACCATTTTGGAGTGAAGACTCAGTCTCCGGGTACGGCGAAAATCGAACAGATCACTCAGTACAAGGAAACCCAATCCCCCTGAAATGACAAGCACAGATGCAATTATATTGAATACAAAGTCTCCAGCATACTGTTGGAAGCTGCTCCCAAACAGGTCAAAACCCCCGTTATTAAAAAGAGATACCGAGTGGAATATTCCATAGTATATCGCTTGTCCAACAGGCATCTCCCTCATCCACCGCAAAGCCATGACTATGGCAGCTATCGCCTCAATGGTAAAAGAGAAGATCAGCACCTTGCGAATAATGCGCACAATTCCTTCCATGCTGTCGGCATTAATCGCTTCCTTCAGCAGCAGCCGATCCTTCAACGACAATCGTCGCCCCAGCATCAATGCAAACAAGGTCGCCAAGGTCATAAAACCCAGCCCACCCAACTGCATCAGCACCATAATGACGGTTTCTCCAAACATCGTATAGGTTGAATTCACGTCCACCACGACCAATCCGGTAACACAAGCAGCCGAAACAGACGTAAACAGCGAATCAATCCAATGCGGAGCATGTCCACTATGATTGGAAATAGGGAGCATCAGCAGCAAAGTGCCTAATGCAATAATCAGCAAATATCCGATGACCAATATAAAAGGAGGCGACGCAAACCGGGCAAGCTTGACGCTGCGTTTCATTAGAAATACTCTCTCCATCCATTCTTATGAAAAAGAGGAACAAGACACGGGAGAGAAGCCCGGCTGATCCTCTATATTCATAATGTTATGTTATTCTACTGTACGTTACGCATATGCGGGAAAAGCAGCACGTCGCGAATGGACGGCGCATCTGTCAGCAGCATAACCAAACGGTCGATGCCGATACCCAGCCCGCCTGTCGGCGGCATACCGTATTCCAGTGCACGGATAAAATCATCATCCATTTCATGAGCCTCGTCATTGCCATGCTCACGTTCCAGCAATTGTGCTTCAAAACGCTGGCGTTGGTCAATCGGGTCATTCAGCTCGGTGAACGCATTTGCATGCTCACGAGCTACCACGAACAGCTCAAAACGATCCGTAAAGCGCGGATCTTGCTCATTTCTCTTCGCCAGCGGCGAGATTTCAACCGGATGCCCTGTAATAAAGGTTGGCTGAATGAGCGTTTCTTCTACGAATTCTTCAAAGAAAGCATTAAGGATATGGCCAAAGGTCATATGCGGCTCTACCTTTACGTTATGCTCCTTCGCAAGGCGATGAGCTTCTTCATTACTCAGGTGTGCTCCAAAATCCACGCCTGTTACTTCTTTAACAGCATCCACCATCGACACTCTGCGCCATTGCGGTGTCAGGTCCACTTCATGACCTTGATACTGAATGCGTTGTGTACCAAGCACTTCCTGCGCAATATGAGCGACCATGTTTTCCGTTAATTGCATGATATCCTGGTAGTCGGCATACGCTTCATACAGCTCAATCATTGTAAACTCAGGGTTGTGGCGTGTGGAAACACCTTCATTACGGTATACGCGTCCGATCTCATATACCTTCTCCATTCCGCCGACAATCAGTCGTTTGAGATGAAGCTCAATGGCAATACGCATATAAAGCTGCATGTCCAATGCATTATGGTGCGTAATAAACGGCTTGGCTGCTGCACCGCCGGCGATGGAATGTAATGTCGGAGTCTCAACTTCCAAATAACCGAGCGAGTCCAAATAGCGGCGCATGGATTGAATAATGCGGGAACGTGTAATGAACGTTTTTTGCACTTCCGGGTTCATAACCAGATCAACATAGCGCTGACGGTAGCGCAATTCAACATCCTTCAGACCATGATATTTTTCCGGTAATGGATACAGGGACTTGGACAAGACCACAATATCCAGTGCCTTGATCGTAGTTTCTCCCGTTTTGGTTTTGAACAGCACACCCTTAATACCGACAATATCGCCCAGATCCAAAATACTAAATGCTTTATACTGTTCTTCCGGTACACTGTCCTGACGAACATAAATTTGAATACGTCCGCTAAGATCCTGTATATGAGCGAAGCTGGCTTTACCCATCACCCGTTTAGCCATGATACGGCCTGCAATGCTAACTTCAAGATTCTTTTCTTCCAGCTCTTCCTTGGTCAGACTGTCATACTTGCTTAACAGTACGCCCGCTTCAGCCGTGCGTATGTATTTACGTCCAAAGGGATCAATGCCCAATGAGCGCAGCTCGTCCAATTTGGCGCGGCGAATTTGCAACAATTCACTTAATTCCTCGCGATTTTCCTGTGATTCCTGATTCGTAGTTTCATCCGACATGGTGCTAAATCAGCTCCTTTATTATGAGTAAACGGGCCGGGGTCCGTCCGGGTGTAGAGAAAAAAAGCTTCCTTATGGAAGCTTTTAATTTAATTCCAAGGTCCGTTTCTTATTTCTTGATATCCACGATTTTATATTGAATAACCCCTGCTGGGACAGTGACATCCACAACAGTTCCCTTTTTCTTACCAAGGATTGCTTTGCCAACCGGGCTTTCATTGGAAATTTTGTTCTGAAGCGGATCCGATTCAGCGGAACCAACGATCGCATATTCTGTTATATCTCCAAATTCCAAATCTTCAACGGTCACGGTTGCGCCGACTCCCACAACATCGGTGTCAATTTCATCACTATTGATAATGCGGGCATTGCGTAGCATTTTTTCCAGTGTAATGATACGGCCTTCAATAAAAGCCTGCTCGTTCTTTGCATCCTCATACTCGGAGTTCTCACTGATATCCCCGTATCCGATGGCTACCTTAATCCGTTCCGCCACTTCGCGGCGTTTGACGGACTTTAAGTTCTCAAGCTCATCCTCGAGCTTTCTAAGGCCTTCCTGTGTCAGAATGACTTCTTTATCGCTCATCTTAACCGATTCTCCTGTCATGGGAAAAGTTTAAAAGTGCATCGGAATGCACGCTTTCAAAACATCATATGCCACTCTGAGGGAATGAGAACATTTCCTGCTGTTGTCTTAAGAGCTGCATCCAATTTGTTGCATACATCAAGATTTTATACTGAACGATTATAGGGCAAGCAATTGGAAAAGTCAATCGCGCACAAAGGGAGAAACGACTTCATTATTGCGCAACAGCGGCAGGAGAAGCAGCGCTTGCGGAAAACTCGTCTACATCTGCCGCGGGCAATTGAGATACAAACTGCTCCAAAATACGCACCATATCATCACGCTTGGTTTCTTCCATGATAACGTCTTTAATGCGCGCAGAGCCTTTAAGTCCTTTAAGGTACCAAGCCAGATGCTTGCGCATTTCTCTTACAGCCACTGCTTCGCCTTTCAGTGTCACCAGACGATCCATATGCAGGATGGCTATGCGGATTTTTTCTTCCGGTGAAGGATCAGGCAAAAGCTTACCCGTCTGCAAGTACTCAATCGTACGGTACAGCATCCACGGGTTACCCAGAGCGCCGCGCCCGATCATCACGCCATCACAATTGGTCAAATCCAGCATGCGGCGGGCATCTTCCGGTGATGCTACATCACCATTGCCAATTACAGGAATGGAAACCGCTTCTTTAACGTCTCTTATGATATCCCAGTTCGCATGCCCTGTATACAACTGCTCCCGTGTACGACCGTGCACGCTGACAGCCTGACCTCCGGCCCGTTCTACAGCGCGGGCGTTCTCTACGGCATAAATATGCTCGCTATCCCAACCGATACGCATTTTCACCGTCACCGGTTTGCTTACGGACTCCACTACAGCAGATACCATTTCATAAATCTTATTTGGATCGAGCAGCCAACGAGCACCTGCATCACATTTGGTCACCTTGGGAACGGGACAGCCCATATTAATGTCAATAATATCCGCGTTCGTCTCCTGATCTACGACCTTCGCCGCCTCCACCAAGGACTCACGGTCTCCCCCGAAAATTTGCAGGCTAAGCGGCTTCTCACGCTCATCCACAAACAGCATCTCGCGCGTACGTTTATTCCCGTGAATAATCGCCTTATCACTAACCATTTCCGCACATACCAGACCTGTGCCGAATTCCTTGGCAATCAGGCGAAAGGCAGGGTTGCACACCCCCGCCATCGGAGCCAGTACAACTTGGTTTTTCATTTCAATACCGCCGATTTTCAACATATCTGTTCACTCCTTTATGCCTTCTATATATATCGTACACTTATCGTCATTCCGTCAGTTCCCGGACTTCAATTTCTAGCGCTTGGGCAATCATGCTCAACATGTCAGGCTCCAACGAACGATTGCCTCGCTCCACAGCACCCAATACGGCCAAGGATATGCCGGTTCGTTTAGCCAACTCCTGCTGTGTCAATCCTTTAAGCTTTCGGAAGGCGCGGAGCCGTTGCGCCAGCTGCATGTTTTCCAAAGTTGTATGCCATCCTTTCCATCCAATGAATTCAATGCAGTATGCACGATACTGTACAGACCGGATGGATCTTGGTTCGGAACGATGTCAGCCAATGGCACAAGCACAAAAGCACGCTCCAACATGCGGGGATGAGGAAGCTCCAAATCCGGTGTGGCCAGTTGCACGGCTTCCATCCATAACAAGTCCAGATCAATCGTACGCGGACCGTTAGGAATATGCCTTACTCTACCCAGACGACTTTCCACCTCCAGCATAAAAGCCAGAAGCTCCTCGGGAGCAAGTGTTGTAGATACGGCTGCCGTCATATTCAAAAAAGAAGGCTGATCCAGATACCCGACAGGTTCAGTCTCGTACAGGCTGGAGCAACGCAGCACCCGTATACCCGGATGTTCGTCCAGCGCCGTGATGGCTTCATACAGGGTATGCTCACGCTCCCCCAAATTAGCCCCTAAAGCAATATAAGCCTCTGATGCCTCAGAGGTCGAATGTGCGTTCATGTACGTTCCTACTTTCTTGCACGATAAAGCTCAACCGTCACGCCCTCAAAATGAATATCAAACGGCGGATGCGGCTTTGTGACTTTGACAGTCAGTGCATTTACACCAGTATAAGTGTCCAGTAGGGAAGATGCAATACGTTCGCCTAAAGCTTCAATCAATTGGTAAGATTCCTTTTCTACAATGTCTTTAACGGTGTAATGCACCTCAGCGTAATTTACCGTTTTATCCAATGCATCCTGCTCGCCCGCCTCACGCAGATCAAGCTCCAATTCCAAATCGATGTAGAAACGCTGTCCCAGCTTGCGTTCCTCGGGAAAAACGCCGTGATACCCGTAATACTCCATGCGATGCAAAACCATTTTATCCATTCGCGGGTAGTCCCCCTGTTTTTTATTAGATTTTTCTATATAAGCTCAACCAAAGGTGTACACGCGGTGCCACTACGCGGTCGGATGGTGCTTCCCATCGCTTGTACAACACCATTCCGCCTACTCCTTTTTAATGTGCATTTTTCGAGTTTAACTTTTATAATAATTTTTTTTTCTGAAAATGCAGTGACTTTATGCTGGTAGTAGCGTAATGAAGGATTTGAATCCGAAGAAGCGGAGCGTTCGCCTTTGCAACGGGATTCTTACAGTCATATGTTTTACCAATTCAAAGAATCCCGTTGCAACAGCGATCGCAGGATCAAATCATTCATGAAGCGGGCTTTACCCACCATAACTCAGTGCATTTTAGACCCGTACACCATCGCATCACACATACGTACCGTGCGCTTGATTTGGGCCACATCATGTACACGCACAATCTGGCAACCCTGAGCAATGCCAAAGGCAACCGTAGCCGCTGTACCCTCCACCACATCATCCACAGGCAAATCCAGTGCTGTACGGATAAATCTTTTACGCGACGTGGCCAATAACAGCGGAAAGCCTAGCTGACTCAATGTATCAAGAGAAGTCATGGCATGAATGTTTTCATCATAATCCTTGGCAAAACCAATGCCTGGGTCCAAAATGATTTGTTCCTCGCGTACACCTGCATCGAGCGCCAATTGGATGCTTTCTTTTAAATCGGCCAGCATATCAGATACCAGATCCCTATAGTTGCGATCATGACGATTATGCATCAAAATAACTGGACAATCGAACTCAGCAGCGACACGCGCCATGTCGGGGTCTGCCTTAAACCCCCA
This sequence comes from Paenibacillus kribbensis, assembly GCF_001705305.1. GTDB lineage: Bacteria > Bacillota > Bacilli > Paenibacillales > Paenibacillaceae > Paenibacillus > Paenibacillus kribbensis_B. The sequence goes on along the minus strand of NZ_MCBP01000019.1, from coordinate 56,038 downwards.
CACATCATTAATGATATGTGCCCCCGCTTCAAGTGCCTGGCGGGCCACCTCGGCTTTGTAAGTATCCACAGATAACGGAATGTGCGGTGCGATACGATGGATCGCCTGGATGACCGGAATAACCCGGGCCAGCTCCTCTTCCACACCTACCGGTTCATGGCCCGGGCGTGTAGATTCTCCGCCAATGTCAATCATATCGGCTCCATCCTCTACCAGCTTCAAGGCATGTGAAACAGCCAGCTCCGGACTATGATGCATTCCCCCATCGGAAAATGAATCCGGAGTCACATTCAGTATACCCATGATCTGTGTGGCATGTCCGAGCGTAAGCTCAGCAGCTCCCATGCGATAGCTGCGTTGATAAAGAGTTGGTATATTCACTTGATCCCTGCTTTCTGTCTATAGTCGTGCAACAGCAAGGCTGTTATGGACCCGGTCTGACCCAAGAAATCCGATATGTGATGTGTAGCTCCGTCCGGCTCCAGCAGCAGATGGACAGGACGTATTTCCTGTATGGAGTTGGTCATAAAAATCTCATCAGCCTGCTGCAACTCGTCCCAACGATACAAACCCTGCTCACAGGGAATGTCTCGCGCTTGCGCCAGCTCCAAAATGAACTCACGTGTAATGCCTGGCAGAATTCCAGTGGACAGGTCAGGCGTATACAACGTATCATGTCGCACAAAAAACAGGTTGCTGACCATCCCCTCTGCCAGAAAACCATTGGCCGTAAGCATCATGCCTTCGGCCTTGTACTGGACGGCAGCGGTATACTGCTGAAGCTCCCGTTTTGCAAGAATATTGTTCATATAATGGAGTGATTTTAAACGAATCTCACCCTCTGGCGTGTTTCTCGGGGTTCGCAGCAGCTGGAGCGCCGATGGGGAAGCCGCTCCCCCGGCCTGTGTGTTTGCAGAAGGCAACGGCTTGGCGAACAAAATATGGTTAGGCTGCGAGTAGTCACCGGATGGCAAGCCAAGCACCTCTTCACCCGCTGATACGGTGTAGCGGATATAGGCTTCGTCCAGTCCATTTGCCACCATCAGACCTTGGATTTGTCTCGTGAGCCGCTCCTCGTCCGGTTGAAAAGGAATGCCGAGCATGCGGCAGCCTTCCTCCAGTCTATGCAGATGCCGATCCAGTAAAAATGGAACACCCTTGTAAGTCCGAAACGTTTCAAACAAGCCCATGCCGTATAAAAAGCCGTGATCACTTACGTGAATCACGGCCTTTGCGGCTTCCGTGAGGACGCCGTTGACTCCGATATATTTCATGAATCAGACGCCTACCTTACGTTTTAGAAAATTGCGCAACAATTGATGTCCGTAGTCGGTAATAATGGATTCGGGATGGAACTGAACTCCTTCTACGGCGAATTCCTTATGCCGCAAACCCATAATTTCACCTTCTGCGGTTTCAGCGGTAATCTCTAGACATTCAGGCAGGCTCTCGCGCTCCACCAGCAGCGAATGATACCGGGTCGCGGTGAACGGGGATGGCAAGCCTTCGAATACTGAATTATTGTGATGGAGAATCGGTGATGTTTTACCGTGCATGAGCCGTTCAGCCCGGATCACCTTACCGCCAAAAGCCTGTCCGATGGCCTGGTGGCCGAGACATACGCCGAAAATCGGGATACGACCTTTAAAATGACGGATGACATCCAACGAAATTCCCGCCTCGTTCGGCGTGCATGGACCTGGCGAGATCAAAATATGCTCTGGTGCCAGCTCTTCTATGCCTTTCACATCAATCTCATCATTCCGCTTTACGGTTACTTCTTCGCCAAGCTCACCCAAATATTGAACAAGATTGTACGTAAACGAATCATAATTATCAATCACCAAAATCATACGACTCACCCTCCTAGGATACCGCTCTTGTTCAAAGCAGCTTCTTCTTCACCACATTGTACCGCCTTCATGACAGCTCTGGCCTTGTTCCGACATTCCCGATATTCCCTGTACGGGTCTGAATCAATAACGATACCCGCACCTGTCTGTAAATAGGCAGTGCTGCCTTTGACAGCTAGTGTTCTTATTATAATATTTAATTCCATATTGCCGTTATAGTCAATCCATCCAAGCGATCCTGTATAAGGACCTCGCCGGACAGGCTCTAATTCTTCAATGATTTCCATCGTGCGCACCTTGGGTGCTCCGGTAATGGTCCCGCCAGGGAAGGTAGCGCCAATCACGTCTATGGCCGTACGACCAGAGGCTAATTTTCCCTCAACCTGAGAAACCAGGTGCATCACATGCGAATAATATTCGACAGTCAGTAGCTCAGGTACATGTACCGAGCCATATTCGGCAATCCTTCCGATGTCGTTACGCTCCAGATCGACGAGCATAATGTGCTCTGCACGTTCTTTTTCGCTCGATAAAAGTTCGGCAGCCATAGCGGCATCCTCATCCGGTGTCAGCCCCCTTCTTCTCGTACCTGCAATAGGTCGTGCGCTGACACGTCCATTCTCCAGCTTCACCAGTAGCTCCGGCGAGCCACTGACGATCTGTAAATCCGGCATACACAGCATCCCCATATAAGGGGAAGGATTCAACAGACGCAGCCATTCATATATATCTTCAGGGCGGGCTGCAAGCGTACGTTGCTGGCGAATCGACAGGTTAACCTGAAATACGTCACCCTGTGCGATATACTCCTGTACACGTTTCACAGCATGTTCAAAATCGGTTTGGTTGAATGCGGCTTCCCAACCTTCAGATTCATGATGAACAGCTGATAGCTCCGCTTCGGCAAGCCTTGTACGACGACGAGAATACGCTGGATCAGCCTCTCCGGCATCCATGATTTTCTCCCACTGAGTCAACATCCGTTCTGCTCGACGAACAGCTTCCGCATAATGCTCATAAAGTATGTTATTTTGCTCAGCCAGCGCAACATGACCAGCAAAATCGGTCTTGCTAGCGGCTTCAGTATGGACAGGAGTGGGCAAGTGAACAGCACAATATATGCACGATTTTTCATGATCATAAATCCATAGCTCATTCACCCGCATCCACACATAATCGGGGATGTCTGTATCATCCGCAGCCTGAATAGGCAAGCGCTCCAGCGAGCGAGCTACATCGTAGCCCAGATAACCCGCAACTCCTCCAGTGAAAAAAGGCAGGCCAGGTACATGAGGCGCGCGGTAGGGGGCGATCCAGTCGTTCATAACGGTCAGAGGTTGACCATATATATCACCATGCTCCCCATTTTGTAGATCCGTCCAAACTGCATGTTCTCCCTTACCTTCCAATATGGCAACCGGATTTAAGCCCAGATAGGTATATCTCCCGCCCTTACCGCTCTCCAGCAAGAAGGCATATGGCGATGAATCCTCCCATGCCTTGCGCCATGATAACGGCAAACCGCCCACGGGCAACTGATACTCAGCAATATAAGGAAGTATACTCCAGCCTTCTTCCTGCCAAACCTGCCACTGCGCGGCCGTCACTCTAGCTGTCGATTTCATCCGTGTGCGCTTCCCCTTCCATTCCTTTGCTAAAAGTCTGTATTCTCTCCTTAAAAACAAACCCCCACCCCCCTGGCAACAGGGAAATGAGGGATTCCTTACATATAGTATACACAATTACGGCGTAATTACAGCTCAAAATTGTATAGTGGTGTACTCAGGTAACGTTCACCATTACTTGGAATAATGACAACAATTCGTTTACCCTTGCCCAATTGCTTAGCCAGCTTCAAAGCCGCGTGAACAGCCGCACCGGAGGAAATACCCGACAAGATACCTTCTTCCTTGGCTACTTTACGCGCTACCTCGAAAGCTTCATCGTTTTCTACATGAATAATTTCATCGTAGATGTCACGGTTCAAAATCTCAGGAATAAAGTTGGCGCCCAGTCCCTGAATTTTGTGAGGCCCTGGCTTGCCGCCAGCTAATAGTGGAGAAGAAGCCGGCTCTACAGCGACAATTTTAATTTCCGGGAATTCTTTCTTAAGCACTTCTCCGGCACCAGAGATAGTTCCTCCCGTACCTATGCCTGCTACAAAAGCATCCAGCGTTCCGCCGATGGAGCGAATCGCTTCCACAATCTCAGGACCCGTTGTTTCACGGTGAATTTTGACGTTAGCTTTATTTTTGAATTGCTCTGCAGCAAAATAATCCGGATTTTCACTCAGCAGCTCTTCCATTTTCTTAACGGAACCGTTCATACCTTCCGATCCAGGTGTCAACACCAGATCAGCTCCGTAAGCACGCAGCAGGTTACGGCGTTCTATACTCATCGTTTCCGGCATAACGATTACCGCCTTGTAGCCCTTCGCAGCAGCAACCATAGCCAAGCCGATTCCTGTATTACCGCTAGTCGCTTCAATAATTGTACCGCCTGGTTTAAGCAGCCCTTCACGTTCAGCTTCCTCTACCATGCTAATCGCGATACGGTCTTTTACACTGGAGCCGGGGTTCTGATATTCCAGCTTCAAATAAATTTCAGCACTATCCTCCGGTACGAGCCGATTCAGGCGAACAAGGGGAGTGCCCCCAATAAGTTCGGTGATACTATTAACGACTTTAGCCATAATAAGTTCCTCCCTGACTGTGATGTTATATTAAAAATTGCGAAATCACATTGTAAACCATTCCTAGTAGATCATTCTTGCTTTTAGGGTGCTTATTTAATTTCCGATAAAAATAGTTGGTTTTATACGCTAATCATAACAATCTTCAATTCCAATGTCAATACAAGCGCTAAAAACACAATGCTGCCGCCCCTCGTCTTCAGCACCGTGCTTCTTCAATCCCAAGGCTTTTTGCCATGCTCATAGAGAAGCGGAGGGCATATTCCTCTCGGATAAAATACGCGCACCATATTTATCACGCAGGCTTTTCTCGACCTCTTCCAAAGGAGCCGCTTGGGCAAGCGCAAGCGATCGACGGATTTGCTGTCGAATCTGTTGTTTGTCTGGAGAAGCTTTCAGGCGGATATCCTGTACATAGATAACGGCATAACCATCGTTAACTGAGATGGGACCAGCAACATCCCCAGAGCTCAGTTCCCTCGCCGCCTTCATAATCGCCTCCGGTTGAAAAGGATCATGCTCATCCACCCATCCCAGCTGTCCACTGGTATTGTTCCCAAAGGACTGACCTGAAAATTCTTGAACCAGCGCATCAAACCTTTCTCCCTGTTTGACCCGTTCAAGCAACGCCTCTGCTCCCTCGACCGTAGGTACATAAAGGGCTGCCAGTTTGATCTGCTTACCGGCAGCAAATTCCTCGGGATGCTGCTTCCAATACTCGTCAATTTCCGCTTCCTTAATTTGAATACCCTGCGTGGCTATTTTCTCCAAGCCAATCCGGTATTCCGCTTCATTCCGCAAATCAACCGGACCTAGACCAAGCTGCTGCTGCATTTCCTCAAAATAGGCTTGAGCTGAAGCATACCCTCTACTGTCCTCCTCCAGCACCTGCTGTAGATCATCTTGGGTGACTTTAATACCGAGACGCTTGGTTTCAGCTTGCACGGCTTTACGATTCAACATTTGCAACAGCGTATTGGCTCCGTATCGCTTCTTTAGCTCTGCAACCCATTGTTCCTCCGATATGCCTTCCTGACCAATCTCCGCCACAGTATGATCGCCGTCATCCTTGCTTATATCACCCGGCTTTACCAGCCCCCGAAGCATGATCAGACCACCCAAGGCGGTGACGCTAACGGTCAGGATAATGACGGCTGCCCATAATCCTTTCTCCCGTGTAGTCATCGCTCGCACCGCCTATCCAGTTAGGCTTTGGCCTGATTCAACAGATTTTGCAAATCATCCTTATTAAACTGATAAGCCTCATTACAGAAGTGGCACACAACTTCGGCCTGTCCCTCTTCCTCAATTAATTGTGTCAACTCGCTTTCTCCCAAGCTGATCAATGTCTTTTCCACACGCTCCCGTGAGCATTCACATTGAAAATGAATATCCGTCTCGTCGAGGACCCGAACGTCCGGCAGCATCCAGCGCAGCATTTCATCAAGCTCCAGGCCTTGATCCAGCAGAGCTGTAACTGGTGGAAGTGAGCCAACCGCATTTTCAATGGCTGTGATCTCGTCATCATTCAGGCCGGGTAGCAACTGAATAATGAATCCGCCTGCCACAATAACGGAGTTATCGGTATCCACCAATACGCCTAAACCCACTGCGGACGGTGTCTGCTCCGACTTGGCAAAATAATAGGTAAAATCCTCACCCAGTTCACCCGAAATAATCGGAGTACTACCGCGATAAGGTTCTTTTAACCCCAGATCCTTAATAATATGAATAAAGCCTTCTGTACCTACAGCACCTGCTACATCCAGCTTGCCCATGCTGTTGCTTGGCAAATGTACATGCGGTTCGGCAACATAGCCGCGTACCTCACCTGCAGCATTGGCATCCACGACGATTTGCCCAATCGGCCCGTCACCTTTAACTTGGATGGTCAGTCGCTCGTTGCCTTTTAGCATAGAACCCATAATGGCACCCGCTGTGAGTGTACGCCCCAAAGCAGCGGTAGCGGTAGGATACGTATCATGTCTTCTCCGCAATTCCTCTACCAACTGTGTTGTGCGAACAGCAAAAGCTCTAACCCTTCCATCCATGGCTGTTCCGCGAATAAGCCGATCCTGTTTCTTTTCCATATTGATATCCTCCCTATGCTCCAAGGCAGCTACGCTGCTTATTTTTGTTCGTGTTTGCGCTAATTAAAGCATGATTTCCTGCTATATAAACAACCTGCATTGACAGATCACGCGAATCGTTCAAAAACGTAACATATTTCAGTATAGACGAAAAACGCCGCTAATCCAAACCGATAAAATCATCGGCTGGCCTCAGCGGCAGCTTATATCCACTTTTTTATTCAGCGTTACGTTGGTAAATAATGCGCAAGCCTTCGAGCGTCAACATCGGAAGCACCTTCTGAATGCTCTGTGTCTCGGATGCGATGAGCTCAGCAAGACCTCCGGTAGCAATAACCGTAGGCTCTGCCTGCATTTCTTCCTTAATGCGTCTCACAATGCCATCCACTTGCCCCGCGTAGCCGAAAATAATCCCGGCCTGCATGGCATGAACGGTATTACGACCAATAACTTTTTTGGGTTTCTCCAGCTCGATACGGGGCAGCTTGGAAGCTCGTTGATACAATGCCTCCGTCGAAATTCCGATACCAGGCACAATCACTCCGCCCAAGTAGTTTCCCTTATCATCAATACAATCAAACGTCGTTGCTGTTCCAAAATCCACCACAACCAATGGCCCGCCGAACCGCTCGACAGCAGCAACTGCGTTCACAATCCGGTCTGCCCCTACTTCACGCGGATTTTCATAACGCAGGTTAAGACCGGTTTTGATGCCCGGTCCGACGATTAACGGCGTTCTGCCTATGTATTTATCGCACATGTCCTCCAATACACGAACCAACGGCGGAACAACAGAGGAAATAATAACCCCTTGAATATCATCCTTTAATACGCCACCCATACTAAAAAGATTATGTATAAGTACGCCGTATTCATCTGCGGTTGCCTGTCTGGAAGTACTGATCCGATAATGATGCAGCAGCTCGGTCCCATCGTACATCCCCAGAACAATATTGGTATTACCTACATCCACTACAAGAATCAAAGGGTGTCACCTAACTTTCTTTGCGTTAAGGTCAAGGCTGATATCCAGGTTATGGAAGGAGTATGTCAGCCTGCCTACAGAAATCACATCTACGCCGCTCTCAGCCATCGCACGTACTGTATCCAGCGATACATTGCCTGAGGCTTCCGTTTTGACATGTGGAGCCCGTTCACGAATGAAACGAACTGCTTCCTTCATATCCTGAACAGACATGTTATCCAGCATAATAATATCCGCACCGGCATCCAGAGCTTCCTGAACCTGCCTCATGTTCTCCGTCTCTACTTCAATGGTCATGGTGTGCGGTATATGAGCACGCGCTCGGCTCACTGCCTGTGCAATCCCGCCCGCGCCCTTAATATGATTATCCTTAATCATAACAGCATCGTAAAGACCAAAGCGATGATTGGAGCCGCCGCCCACACGAACAGCGTATTTCTCCAGCAGTCGATGTCCCGGTGTTGTTTTACGCGTATCCACCAGACGGGTGGGCAGGCCGTGCAATTGATCTACAAAAGATTGAGTCCGCGTTGCAATACCGGACATCCGTTGAAGCAAATTGAGTGCCAGTCGCTCTCCGGTCAAAATCGAATGGGTACTTCCGTTCACTTCAGCCAGAATGCTCCCCTTTTCGATCGCCTGTCCATCGGTTACCAGCGGAGTGAATGACAAGGAAGGGTCGACTATCTGAAATACAAGCGCAGCCACAGGTAAACCTGCAACAATGCCAGGCTCCTTGGCATGAATCACAGCCTTCGACTGGTGACCCTGCTCAATCGTCCAGCACGTGGTTACATCGCCAGAACCGGTATCCTCCCGCAGCCAGCTGCGAATCTGTGCCAACAGCTCTTCCTGATATCCGCTAAACTCTCCATAATGCTCGCTGTTAGATGTCATGAACACACTCCTCCGTTATGCCTTGCTCACGCCGCTGCTGAACATGCTTATGCCACACGCTATCATTTGTCTTAGGAAAATCCTCGCGATAATGCGCTCCCCGGCTCTCCTCCCGTAGCAATGCACCGTCTGCAACCAATAAAGCACAGGTGAGCAAATTGGCAAATTCGATCTCTTCCCGGCTGGTGATCACAGCCTTAAATATAGGCATTTGGCTGTGCAGCTCATCTAACGCTGCTTGCAGCCCTTCCCCATGCCGACGAACTCCAGCATAACGAGCCATTGTTTCTTGCAGCTTGTGCCGCTCCTTCACGACAGATGAAGCCAGGAGCTCTGCACGGTTATCGCTGTAAGCTAATAACGTATGACCAGCCAGCGGCGGCAATGAATGCAGCCGCTCAATAATCCTGCTGGCGAATACGATAGCTTCAGATAGCGAATTACTCGCCAGACGATTAGCTCCGTGAACACCTGTGGAAGAAACCTCCCCGCAGGCGAACAAACGAGCAATAGAGCTTTCCCCATACAAGTTGGTCTGAACGCCACCCATCATATAATGCGCGGCAGGTGCAATTGGAATCCAGTCTGTGGTCATATCCAGGCCAAAGGACCGACATGTCCGATAAATCGTAGGAAAACGCTGCTTAACCCGCTCAGGCGGCTCATCTGTAATATCCAGGTATACAAATGTAGCCTGGGTACGTTCCATTTCATGAACGATAGCACGGGCTACAATATCTCTAGGTGCAAGCTCCTGCCGGGAATCATACTGCTCCATGAACCGTTCTCCATGAATATTGCGCAGCACGGCCCCTTCCCCCCGTACGGCTTCGGAAATCAGAAACCTCGGAGCACCCGGACGGCACAGCGCCGTCGGATGAAACTGTACGAACTCCATATCCCGCACAGCCGCTCCCGCACGATACGCCATAGCGATACCATCACCGGTTGCGATATCCGGATTGGTGGTATAGCGGAATAATTGCCCGCTTCCGCCCGAGCATAAAATCGTTGCGTTGGCAGTTACATATAACCTTTCGCCATCCGGCCTTTGGACGAGAGCCCCAATGCATTCGCCATGATCAGTCAACAGGTCGATGACCATACACTCTTCCCACACTTTGATAGCGGGATGAGCAGCAACTTGCTCTGACAGCGCACGAACAACTTCATAGCCGGTAGCATCTCCGTTCGCATGCAGGATGCGCCGATGACTATGTGCACCTTCCTGTGTCAGTGCAAGCTCGCCGTTCTCCCGGTCAAAGGCCGTCCCCAAACGTATTAGCTCCTGTATACCGTTTGGACCTTCATGAACAAGTGCTCTGACTGCCTCCGGTTCACACAAGCCTGCACCAGCAATCAAGGTATCCTGCATATGAGAAGCAGGTGTATCCTCGTCCGATGTGACAGCGGCGATGCCGCCTTGCGCATAACGTGTGTTGCTCTCCATCAAAGCCTTCTTGGTGATCAGCAACACGTTCCGATCCTCCGCGGCCTTAATCGCCGTATATAAGCCTGCAATGCCCGAGCCGATAATTAACACGTCGGCTTCCAATTTAGTCAATTCCGCTACATCAAAATCAACTAGATATCTTGGAATCATGCCTTCACCTGATTTCACAGAGAATAGCGCACACCATAGATTGTACAGTATGCGCTCACGGTATAAGTTCTAAAGGAAAGAAATTCAATTGCAGCGGCTGTTGGCTTGTATATGCCAAGAACACGACAGCCGTTTATTTAACAATAAATGTACACAACGTTCCTCTGTCTGTCAAATCACGTCAGCAATCATCTGCCATATTTTAAAAAGCTCCGGAAAACCAAAAGTTACTGGTTCCCCGGAGCTTATATATACGCTTATTCAACTATCCAACCTGAAGATCAGGTTGTTGTCGGTGGAGTACCACCGGAGTTGCCCGAATTGTTATCATCCTCTGGCTTCTGCAGATTAGGGATATCATTCGGTTGATCCGTCGTATTCTTAGGCTCGTCATCCTTGCCTTGAATACGTACACGAACGTCTCCAATGTTATCGATCACAGGTTCACCTTTTTCCGGTGTTCCTTCACCCTCATTCGTGCTGCCGTCCAAAGAACCTGTCTCGATCAAACGCTTAATTTGTTCAAGCTCCAGGGTTTCTTCTTGCAACAGGGTTTGAGCGATCAGATGAACCTCTTTGGAATGCTTGGTCAGGAGCTCTCTTGCACGCTCATAAGATTCAGTGATAAAGCGATTCATCTCCTGATCAATCTGATAAGCGATCTGATCACTGTAGTTCTGCTCATGACCGATATCCCGTCCAAGGAAAACCTGACCTTGTGAAGTACCGAACTGCATTGGACCGAGCTTCTCACTCATACCGTATTCCACAATCATGCTGCGTGCGATGCTTGTTGCTTGCTGGAAGTCACTGTAGGCTCCCGTACCGATTTCGCCGATAAACAGTTCCTCGGATACACGTCCACCCAGCAAGCCAGTAATTTTGTCCAGCAATTCCTGCTTGGTCGTCAGCATGCGATCTTCCTTCGGAAGCATGATGACATACCCGCCTGCACGTCCACGTGGAATGATCGTTACCTTGTGAACCATGTCGGCGTTTTCCAGGAAGTAGCCGATAATCGTATGGCCTGCTTCATGGTAAGCAACAATTCGTTTCTCGCGGTCACTGATTACGCGGCTGCGTTTTTCTGTACCTACGATTACACGGTCGATAGCTTCATCTACTTCGCGCATCGAAATATCTCTGCGGTTACGACGGGCTGCCAGCAAAGCAGCTTCGTTCAGCAGATTTTCCAGATCAGCACCTGTAAAACCTGTTGTGCGTTTCGCGATTACATCCAATTTAACATCCTTCGTCAACGGCTTGTTGCGTGCGTGTACATGCAATACAGCTTCGCGGCCTTTAACGTCTGGACGGTCAACCGTAATTTGACGGTCAAAACGTCCCGGACGAAGCAATGCAGGGTCGAGAATATCCGGACGGTTGGTAGCCGCTACGATAATGATACCTTCGTTCGCGCCGAATCCATCCATCTCTACGAGCAATTGGTTGAGCGTTTGCTCACGTTCATCGTGTCCGCCACCCAATCCGGCACCACGTTGACGTCCAACAGCATCAATCTCATCGATGAAAATGATACATGGTGCGTTCTTCTTCGCATTTTCAAACAAATCGCGAACACGGGAAGCACCGACACCGACGAACATTTCTACAAAATCAGAACCCGAAATGCTGAAAAAAGGTACTCCTGCTTCGCCTGCAACGGCTCTGGCCAAGAGTGTTTTACCCGTTCCCGGAGGGCCCACTAACAGGACACCCTTTGGAATACGAGCGCCCACAGCAGCGAACTTGCGCGGGTCCTTCAAAAATTCTACGACTTCGACAAGCTCCTGCTTCTCTTCGTCAGCCCCGGCCACGTCCTCGAAGGTAACCTTCTTCTTCTCTTCGTTATAAAGACGGGCTTTGCTCTTACCGAAGTTCATAACTTTGCCGCCGCCGCCCTGCGCCTGATTAAACAGGAAGAAGAACAGCAGGAACATGATCACCAAAGGAATAATAGAAGTCAAAAACGTCAACCAGATGCTTTCGCCTTCCATCTTCTTCTGTACGTATTCAAACCTGTTCGTTTCGCTGGCATTAACCAGTTCACTCAGTGCTTGATCCGTTGGCGGAACATATACGGAAAAATTAATCGATTTAGCATCAGCCGGCTGCTTCTTATATGCACCGGTTACAAGATAGGCGTAACCGTCAAATTGGACCGTTACTTTAGAGATGTTATTCGCTTTAACCTCTTGCCGTAATTGGTCATATCTAGGGAGATCGGAGGCTTCGTTACTGTTGCTAACAAACTGAACGATACCCACCACAACTAAAAAAAGAATCAAATAAAAACCAGAATTCCGGATGAACCGATTCATCCCCTACCTCCTCTCGAGACACTTAAGTTATTTTACCATAGCCTGTAAGTCCTTCTCAACAAAGGGCCTTATTTAGTCCTAGGACTGGAGGCTGAGATTAGCTGGTATAGATTTCCGGCTTCAAAATCCCTATGTATGGGAGGTTCCGGTAGTGCTCGGCATAATCCAGACCATAGCCGACAACAAATGCATCCGGAAGCGTAAATCCGGTATAATCCGCTTCAAGATTAACGCTCCGGCGTGCAGGCTTGTCGAACAAGGTTACGACACATACCGACTTGGCATTACGGTTCTTAAGCAGTTCAATCAAATGTGTCAGCGTCAGACCGCTGTCGATAATATCTTCGACAATCAGAACGTCGCGTCCTTCAACCGATGCGTCCAAATCTTTAATGATTTTAACGACTCCTGAGGATTTCGTGGACACTCCGTAACTTGATACAGCCATGAAATCAAGCTCCAACGGCACTGTAATGGATTTAACCAAATCAGCCATAAAGATAAACGCACCCTTCAGCACGCAAATCACCAATGGATTCTTTCCTTCATATTTTACGCTGAGCTGTGCGCCCAATTCCTTAATTTTACTCTGAATTTCTTCTTCGCTGATCAATACTTCCTGAATATCATTCTGCAACGGTGTAAACCTCCTAAGTTTATACTATGAAAGCCGTTCCTGTGCGACTATCGGTGTCCCGGACTCTTCCGTCTTTGCCATGACATGTATACAACCGAAGACGTGTGCTTTTGCACTGCGGCATGTACAGAACGCCGCACGCCCGGAATCCAGAGAATAGCTCCGGATTGGTCACAGACGATGGGAATAACGGAACGTAGTGAAGGAGGAATTTTTCCATCAATGAAAATATCTTTAACCTTTTTTCTTCCGTTTAATCCCATGACATGCATGGCATCTCCAGGTAATCGTGAGCGTACGGTCAACGGCAAACTCAATTCATCTGCGTCAAACCATGCTTCCTCCTCATTCGCCGGATAGGGTCCATCCGAATAGGAGATTCTTCGCCACCGAAGTACACCACCCGCCTCAGGCAATTCAAGCTCGCCAGACATAGGCAATACGTCTAGTCCATAACACCATTCGCCAATAGGTCCTTGCGTTCGGTCAAACAACCCCGCTTGGTCATATTCGCGGACTCCAACCGCACCGCCTCCCAAGTCCAAACTCCACGTGGACGGTTGTTCCTGAAGAAGTCTCAGTCGAACGGTCTCAATTTTACGAAAATCAAAATTATCACTGTCCGAAGGCAGATAATTTAATATTAGTTTAATCAACCTCCGTTGTAAAGCAACGGGTAGCTTGCGATAGGAAGCAATGGAAAACATGTATCTCCCGTTATCCAAGCGTACCAATTCCTCGTATACCGACAGCGTAGATGCCTCCATAAAATCATTCTCTTCAGCCATCGTTTCGGCCAGTCGGTTGAGGGATGGTGTCAGTTGCTCATTATATTGCCCCAAAAAAGGAAGCACATCCATGCGGATAGCGTTGCGACGGTATTTGGAGGTCAGATTAGTGCTGTCCGTCACATAGGAAAGTCCATAAAAGTTGCAAAACTCAATCAGGTCAGCCTTGTACATACGCAGCAACGGGCGAATGAGTTGCACATTTTTTTCCCTGCGTGCCAATCGCATACCGGCCAGGCCCGCGGGACCGCTGCCGCGAAGCAGGTGCAAAAGGACTGTTTCGGCCTGATCGTCGCCATGGTGGGCCATTGCAATATGCTGCGCTCCCCACTTTGCAGCCGTATTATGCAAAAAGGAATAGCGCAGCTCACGGGCCGCTTCCTGCGGGCCTTTTCCGCTTTCCTTCATATAGACGGGTACATCAACCCGAATCATTTCAAACGGAATTTCCAGCTTTCGGGCTATGCTGTGTACCTCTTCAGCCTCCGCATCCGATTCCTCTGGCCTGAAGCCATGATGAACGTGAGCACAGATGAGCTGCAAAGGCATATGTATAACGGATATTTCATGTAAAATGTGCAAAAGGGCCACCGAATCCGGCCCACCGGATACAGCAACCACAATGCGGTCTCCGGGGCTCCACAGTGAATGATCTCGCGCGAGGGCGAGCACTTCCTGTACAACACCGGTCGGTTTGGTTGTTCCCATTGACGACCCTCTCTTCTCCCGACCGTAAAAATGATGATCATCTGTTATCTTATGTAAGTCATGCCGCTACCGCAACGCTATCCAGAGCGCCCCAGCCAGCAGCAAAAGTGAGACCGTGAAAGCATATCCCAGCCAGCGTGGATTCCCTCGTTTGGCCGACGATTGCCTGACATGTGTTGAAGCCAGATGCGACCAGGATCGGGCCGCTGCACGAGTATCGGAATATTCTCCGCGCACTGCACCGAGCAGCCATTCGGCATAGGGACGCAATACGCGGCTGCGGCGAATGATAACCGTCAATTCTGCCGTATTGCGTAGCTGTGGCAACCTGCTCGCAGCAGCCTTTAACAGTTCGCCCTCCAATATATGAATCGTTAGAAGAGCAAAGGCAAACAGGTCATACTGGGGATCGGCGTTTCGGTTGCCAGCATTCCAGAATCCTCTGTCATACCATTCTGTAAATTGTTTTACACTCCTGCCTGCAAGAGATACTCCGCCATAATCAATTAATTCGGCTTCTCCATAGGCATTGACCAAAATATTTTGCGGCTTCAGGTCGCCAAACACCCATCCCGCCTGATGCAGTTCCGCCAGACGATTGAGGATACCGGTTCCAGCTACACCGTACCATTCCGCCCCTTTGGCTGCAACAAAACGATGAAGCGGATCGCCCTTGACGTATCGCATGACATAAAAGGGAATCTCTCCACTGCGTAACACCACATCGTCTACTTCAAACAAAAAGGAAGGATTCCCATTTTTTTGGAATATCGCCTTGGTCCCCTGAGACTGCAATGTAGTCAGCACATTAATCTCTGATTGCAGATCCAGCGTGTTTCTTCCCATTTTCAGAGCAAATTGCCGATCGGCCTGCGCTTCTTTTACCAAATATACAGTTCCGTTCGCTCCCCGGCCCAGCAGGCGCTGAATGACATAGCTGCTCCGCTTCCACTTGCCCTTGATGACCGTTCCGGGTGCAAGAACGGGATCAGACGACGTAGTCACCGAGCATCCCTTCTCCTTTATCATAGGATTCTTCCATATCTTTCTGTTCCTCTAGTGTAACATATCGGTAATAATCAATCACTTGTAAAATGGCTGGACCTGTCGGCGTCGCTCCTTTCATCCGCAGACGTCCGAATAGCGATTTGATCTGGCTGAGCTCAGAGGTCCAGCCGATATCCATAACCACGTCTTCACCCATGCGGCCGCCCGGAAAATGAAATACAGATATGCGGCTGAGTCCACTCCTGGACTGCAAACTGAGCAGCAAATCGCGAATGCTGTCCTCTACAGCAGGAAGTTTGGGCTTCATGCTCGCACTGGCATCAATGAGTAAAGCAATTTCCAGGGTGCTGGTCTCTGTCAGTTCGTCCATCACCTCCACCACCTGAGCCCGTTTGGCCGGAGGCAGCTCACCGATATGCCGGGCGCCCCCCTCACCCAAAATATGCGTTAACTCTCTATTAACCGCCTGCTGAATCGTTTGAACCACCGTTTTACGCGTCATCATCTGCATGGTCTGGGCCAGCTGCTTCGTGCCTACGATTTGGCTGAATCCTCCTCCAGCTTTAGCAATTTCCCGAATCTCCGTACTGCCAAGCTCGCCTATGGTTCCATAATCTATGACTCCGGCGACATTCACTGTAATGCCTTCCTGTAGAGCCTGAGCTGCCGCTATGACCGGACTTACACCTACATTGGAACATCCATCTGTAATGATCAAAATTTGCTTCATCGCTTTTTGACCTCCGCTTCCTCTTAATCTATCCCGATAGATTCTATCTTTGCCTATTCCGGAACGATTCAAACGAAGAATGCGGATTTTTAAAAGCGAGAAGGGAATTTCCCGGGCAATGTCGGTTTAACTCACCGTCCGTGGACGCTCCGCCCAGCTTATACCCGGTACATGAAGGGTCGCCCACTCTGGACGGTAATGATCTATTTTACTAACAACAACCGTCATATCATCATAGATTTGATTTTGCTGGTAACGGATAACCCGTTCCAACAAGCAATCGGCCAGCTGCTGCGGATCATCACTCTCAATTTCCTGAATCATGCGCTTCATCCATATTTCCTTATTGACCGCATAACCAGGCGAATCGTATATACCGTCTGTAATCATGATGAGAATATCACCCGGCTCTAGCTGAAGCGACACCAAATCCACCTCAATATCCTGTATAATGCCAATTGGCAAATTACTGGCAGATACAGGAATGACCTCCTCCCCCCTTTTAATAAAGCTCGGCGTAGACCCAATCTTCATGAAGGTCGTTCGGGCCGTATACTGGTCAATCAGCGCCATATCGACGGTGGCGTACATTTCCTCGGGTGATCGCAGCATCAGGACAGAGTTAACCGACTTGATCGCCAATTTTTCATCCATCCCCGATTGTAGTAATTCCTCCAAAATATTTAGAGCCGCGCTGCTCTCCTGCTGCGCACGCTCCCCATTCCCCATCCCATCGCTCAAGGAGACTGCAAAGGTCCCGTTTCCCAGCTCCATGGTGCTATAGCTGTCTCCTGAGAAAAAATCTCCTCCCTTGGCGGCACTGGCTACTCCTGTAGCCACCTCATACGTCTTGGCAGAGCCAAACATGACGGTGGCCAAGCCCTGGCGGCGATCTGCCGCCGTTTCGCGCATCACGGCAATATGCTCGTCCAATATGTCCGACAGCAGTGGAGCAATGATTTTCCGACATTCATCGAATCCCCTTGTATAGGCATGGACAATCTCGATTTCTACCTGACCCGCGTCCAGATTAATAATCTCAATCGATTGGATGGACAAGCCGAGCCGCTCAAGCGCCTCCCGTATTTGCTCTTCCTGCCGATGCATGGTCTGTCCTTCGCGCTGAATTTCCCGCGCCAAATCCTCCATAATTTGTGATACGCCTGATAGCTGGTCAGCAACAAGCTGACGACTGTCGTATACTTGGCGCTTCCACTGCATATTATGCTGATAGAGACTATATTGCTGCTTCATCACCTGCAGTACAGCGCCCGTTTTGGCGCATGCCTTGCTCCATTGCGGCGGCATCTGCTCCGGCTCCAAATCGGGGTTATCCTCGATGGCGCTCATCATTTCCGTCATATACTGATGAGTTTGCATAAACTTGCTGTCCCAGCACTGCTCGCACTTAAAGCAGGAGGCGCACGTGCCTTCCGCTACGGCGTTCATAAAATGCTCAATTTCTCCGTCCGGCTTTGCGCCCTCACTCGCAGATATCTGATGAAAGCTACGGGATAATTGACTGAACACGCGGGAAAATTTCGTCACCCGCTCTGCGGTGAGGTCACGAACCCTTTTGGCGTATTCATGCTGGGAATTGGCGTGATCCTGTGTACCGGGAACATAGGTAGAAATCGCTTTAAAGAAACTTTTTGGGGTTATTAAAAATAATAAAATGGCCGCACAGCTCTCCCAGGTCGATGTCAGCACATCTCCGGTCCCATCCAGATAGATCGTTAAAATGGAAGAGCCCAGCAGCATCCCGAGTGCAACAGCACCCTTTCGTCCTTCACGCAGCATCCCTGCCAGCAAGCCTGCAAAAGCAAGCAAGCTCATCTGCACAATCGCAGACATATTGGCCAAGCTTAGAATTAAGCCGGTAATCACACCAACCGAAGCACCTAGTGAAGCGCCTCCAACCAAAGCAAACACCAAGACCAAATATCGTGACAGGACATGATCGACAGACAGTGAATGAATGGTCCATCCTACCGCTCCTGTCATAACAGAGGCCAGTAAAATAATGAGACACAAAATTTCCTCATTTTTGAGCTGGCTTGTCTTTTTTCGGTACGTAAACAATGGAATCGCTTGCGTGAACACCAGTGTAAGCATAAAGCTGAGAACCGCATCCGTTCCCACAATGACAAGATCATACCATGTGAACGACGGAGCCATCACAGCGTTAAATAAATTGACCATGAACACAGACAGGAAAACCATCAGCGGGGCATAGGATAATTCCAGACGATCAAAGGCTCGCAGCCCGCGAAACAAGAGATAAAATACAATCAGCTCACCTCCAATCATGAACAACGATGGATAGGGAGCCAACAAACTGCCCAGCAATACCGATACAGCTATAGGCAGCATCAGATCACGGCGAAGGAATGTAATGACCGCAAAATAAGCGAGGGCAAAAGGAGAAAGCTCGTCCAAAATCATGGCGCGCCCCAGCAAAAGTCCCATAGCCGACAATAGCAGCATCCATCTTTGCGCCATGACCCATTGCACCGCTTTATGTGAATCCAGCCGCTTCTTGAGTCTGGAAGTCCAACCTTCCGTACGTTCTTTGGATCTGGACTTTCTAGATTTCAAACCCGGAAATTGTACCACGTTCCATTTCTCCATCATGCGTCAGGCACCCCATTCATCAATTTGATGTTCCCATCTTAAACCGGAACGATTGAGAAAGTTTGTCAGAACCTCACGCCTTATTCCAAGAAATTTCCGACAAAAAAACGTTCTGCGCGAAAGGGCAGAGCATCGGCCTGAAAATCAGGCTACACGCGTATGGAAGCGGATGGAAGTTGCACCAATCCTTCACTTGCACAGCCTCTCCCTGTCGTCCATTACTACGTCCAAACTAGCGATTTGCACAGAAGATAGACGGAAAACCGTTGGAGTTTGTCGGACGATTAGGTGGACACGACAAAAAAAACATACACTTTCCAGTACAATTGTTCTTCGGTTGTTCAACAAATCATGATTCTCATCATATGCTCGCAGACTGACAGCTGTCTGTATCCTCTGCAGCGCTTGCCTGCCTCATGTGCTGTCGGTAAAACGCAAAAAAACCGTAGCAGTCTTTCGACTGTACGGTTTTCCGTGTATGGTTGATACGGTTGTCAAAGTGAACTAAACACGCTTCGCGCCGCGTCCTCCGCGTTTACCCTCGGTGTTCTTTTTCAGCGACGAAATGCGTTCCTCACTATCTTTCAGGAAGCGTGACATTTTATCCTCAAATGAAGGTTTACCCGGTGCAGGCTTGAAAGAACGGCCTCCACGATCACGGTTGAAACCACCACCACCGCGTCCTTGACTTGGACCTGAACCTCCACCGCCGAAACGGTCTCCTCCACCTGTTCCTCCTGTACGCTCCGGTCTTGGAGCTCTTGGCGGACGGGCTTCACTTGCCGGCTTGTCAATCGTTTGCTTAATGGAAAGTCCAATTTTGCCATCTTTGTCAACATTAATGACTTTCACCGTCACGACATCATTAATCTTCAGGTGGTCGTTAACATCCTTAACGTAGTTATCGGCGATTTCCGAGATGTGAACGAGACCCGTGACACCTCCAGACAAATCCACAAATGCTCCAAAATGCGTGATGCCTGTCACTTTGCCCTCTAACTTGGTGCCCACTTCAATTGCCATAGAATAAAATGATCCTCCCTTAAAATATACAACCGATTTTTTGCAAAAAAATCCCGCTGTGGTGATTTGATTATACAAAATGGCGGAACTAAGGTCAACTAAGCATTGGCCCGATCATGCTCCTATTTCTGATCTCCGATGATCGGCGTCTCTTCCGGTTTGTAGAGACCATATTTGCTTCTGGCAATCTCTCCAATGTATTCGGGGTCCTTGAGACGATTCACTTCGGTTTGAAGCTGTTGTTCTGTTTGTGTAGCAGCTTGCTTCTGCTTTTCCTTCTGGGTGAGCTGTTCACTTCGATCAGCCATAGTCATCTCTTGAGAAAAAAAGGTGAAAATGGCCCAACTACCAAAGGCGGCAAGCGATAGCAACCAAATCATGATTCGCCTGCGCCCGCCCGCGTTGGACTTGGACGTAGGAGATGAATGGCGATCTACAGACGAATTACGCATGATACTACCTCCTTCCAAACCATTTTTTTGCTGTGTTTTTCAATCTGATGCCGAGCTTCACGAGTGGCTCTGGAGTCTTCCAGCGCGCTTTGAGCGGACCGATTAGCCATAGAATCGGCTTCCAAACTGGCATCAAGATGTATATCAGCATCCTTCCCAGGAACACGATAAGTGCCCATGTCCATCCGACCAGCTTGCGTACCAGCCGATACAGCGCCAACACCGGAAGAACAATCAGGATGCGCAGTATGCTGTTCACGATCAACGTCAGTCTGCGGACGATCTCTAATAACATTACCACAAAACGTTGGGTTGTAACACTAAAGGCCCAAAAATAGAGCCAAACCCCCAAAAGTAGTCCTAAAAAGACATAAAACCGCAGCTCACCGCGATTACTCGCGTACAGCACACGGAAAATAAACAGCGCCGAGGCCACCCAGTACAGCACGTCCAACATATGAACGCTCCAACGGGCAAAATGAAAGCGGATGGACAGCACCCGGTAGCTGTCAAACACCACTCCCATGGCTATGCCCGACAGCAGCATCCACGTCAACGTCAGCCATTGTGTGTAAGGGTTCATTTGAAGAGCTTGCCGAATAGGCCTTTTCCATTTTTGGCTGGGGCCCCGGGCTCCAGGTAGACGAGGGAATGAATCTGACCTTCAATGGACAGCAGCCCCTCTTCCAAACTGAGGTTTTTGATATGTAAATGTTGTCCGCGAATGGTGAGATGGCCCAGCTCGGTCTGAAGCAGAAACTCTTCACTGTCAAAGCTCTCCACATTGCTGACGCCTGAAATATCGAGCTGTTTGCGGCCTTGCATGCGCAGATCGTGGTGCTTGGGCTTCCCTTGTTCAATCATGGCATGTACCCCTCCTTCTGTTCTTAGCTTATGAGAGGGGCCATATGATTTAGAACTGCTTTTGCTCTACATCAGCATACTTTGCAGTAGAAAGCTTATCATCTACAGAAAAAAGCACCCCTTCATCAAATGATGAAGAAGTGCTTTCATGTACAGCGTGATGAGAAAATCCGATGCCTGCTTACCAGTTCAAACCGTTCTCCCTGGCGATAGGCTCTTCTTTCACCAAAGTGTACATACTTGCAGCCTCGTCCTTGCGTGTGGTGTCGGCGAGCCGTTCCACTCGCACAGTCACCAGCTTTTGGCCAAATTGGACGGTGATCTCATCGCCTACTTTGACCGCACTGCTTGGCTTGGCTTCGCGTCCGTTCACCACCACTCTCCCCTGTTCGGAGACATCCTTGGCTACAGTACGCCGCTTAATCAGCCGCGAGACTTTCAAGAATTTATCAAGACGCATTAGTTGACGGCTTCTTTAAGCTTATTACCGGCTTTAAAAGCAGGAACGGTCGATTCTGGAATTTCAATCGTGTTACCGGTTTGTGGGTTGCGGCCTGTACGGCTGGAACGCTTGCGCGTTTCAAAAGTACCAAAGCCGATCAGTTGCACTTTGTCGCCACTAGCGAGTGCATCTGTAATTTCACCAAGAACGCCATTCAATACAGCTTCAACGTCACGTTTGCTCAAACCGCTTTTGCTGGAAATATTGTTGATCAAATCTGTCTTGTTCATAGATAAAAGCCTCCCAAATGTCAAAAAATAATCATCACGCTGCATGTCCATATATGGAGCAGACGTGAGGTCAAACTGCGGCCGAAGCCTCTCTGAATTCAACTGTAGCACGTTTGTCTGTAAGCTACAGTTATTTTCAGAATTACTACAAGTTATTCTGGCTTGTCCCTAAAAATCCTGCTATGGCAGGTGTTTTTTTATTGGACCCCAGTTAAGCCAACATCCTACTACAAAACGCTCCCCATTGGCAAGTCTTCACAAACCCGCTGTGCTTTTAAACCGGGATGCCTCGAAATCAGTATGCCTTCAAGCCGGGTATATTTTCAACCCTGCACCGGAGCATGGTGCAAAGGAACGGCATAACTAAGCTCTATCAGGGAGCTTTTTAGCCTCTTGCCAGTAGATTTCCATTTCTTCTACGCTGCTGTCCTCAGGACGACGTCCCTGCTCACGTAATTTTTGCTCAATATACTGGAATCGTTTTACAAATTTTCGATTCGTGGCAGACAACGCCTCTTCCGGGTCTACTCCCATAAATCGGGCTGCATTCACAGCAACGAATAATACATCACCCAGCTCCAGCAACTGTGCTTCTACGGAATGTCCTTCACGGACTGCTTCCTTCAATTCAGCCACTTCTTCGTCCAGTTTGTCAAATACACCTTCAATGCCATCCCAGTTGAAGCCTACTTTAGCTGCTTTCTTCTGAAGCTTGTACGATTTCATGAGCGCAGGCAAATCACGTGGAACACCATCGAGTACAGAAGGCTGTGCAGATGCTGCCCCTTTAAGCCGTTTTTCCTCAGCTTTCATCTGCTCCCAGTTTTGCAGCGCCTCTTCCGCATCATTCGCCTGATTGTCGCCAAATACGTGCGGATGGCGGAAAATGAGCTTATCATTCAGCCCTTGAATCACGTCATACACATTGAAGGTTCCAACTTCCTCTTCCATTTGGGCATGCAGCAAAATTTGCAGCAGCAAATCGCCCAGCTCCTCCTTCATATGCTCAGGGTCATCCTCATCTATCGTTTCGATGACTTCATACGTTTCCTCGATCAGATTTTTGCGGATGGACTGATGGGTCTGTTCACGATCCCACGGACACCCTTCCGGGCTGCGTAAAATATCGACAATCTCGTGCAGACGATCAAAGGATCGACGCTTGAGCGTCTCATCCTCACTACGTGGTATGTACACCAGGGACAGGTTTCCGTAGCCCTCCACCCGATCCAGCTCGTACAGAGGCACCTTATGTACCGCTTCCTCACCTTCCACCCCAAGAGCGTGGCCGACATACACTTCATAATCGTCAGGATAACGTTCCATCAAGCACAGCTTTACATCGGATGCAGTAAAGGTGTCATATACTTGTCCGATCAGCGTGTGTAGCTGAGGCTGAAGCCAGCCCGCATCCAGTGTTCCCGCATCCAGCAACTGGAAACCCTCAATCGGATCAAATCCAAGTCGTACAAAAGCTTCATCCAGAAAGCTTTCGCCGCCCAGGATGTTCAGCTTGATGCCTTCCCCGGGACAACGTTCCTTGAGCAGCTGTACCGCTGCTTCCGCCACCATCGGGTGACCGGGAACAGCATAGACAATTTCGCTTCCGTCCACCGCCTTGGCAGCCGTTGCGATCAATTGACTGGTAATTTCCTCATATACTTCTGGAAAAGATTCCTTTGTCTCATACACCGTGTCAAACGACTCAAAAGCCACTTCAAACTCATCCAGCACTTTAACCGCCGGATGCTCCCTTGTCCGCAGGTACAGCGCTGAAGCATCCCGCATTTTGTTCAATATCCCTATCGTAAGCTGATCGGGATCTCCCGAGCCCAAGCCTACGACCGTTAATGTTACGCTCATATCCCATCCTCCGTTCCGCAGAAACAAGGCATGCTCCGAAAAATACACAGCGCATCCCACTTCCGCTTCCTTTCTTTGTCATTTACTATATCACAAAGTTGTATAGACTCGTAAAGTGACCGTGCCGCTCCGCTCCGCAAGCGGCACGGCCAAGGCTACGCCAGCACGCGCAGCCGCCGCAGCGCGGCTGCCAGCGGGCGTCCGAGCTTGGGCACCGCCACAAGCTCGGCCTCCGTGATCAGCCTCAAGCGAGCGAGGCCGATCACGAACACCAAGGCGCCTGCAGCTACGCCCAGCAGGCTTTCCGCTGCTGCTGTGGCACGGCCACCAGCAGCCCATCCCAAGGCACCCAGCACAGCGCCGGTGCCCCAGGAAGCCGCCACAGCCGCACAGGCCAAGGCGGCCAACAGAGCCGCCGGCTTGAGCACGCTGGCGGACCAGCTTCCGCGCAAGCCCACGAGGCGGGCCAGCAGCGCGATGTTGATCACCGCCGCCAGCAGATAGGCGGCGGCTCCCGCGATGGCGGCTCCAGCCGTGCCGAGCTGCGGCACAAGCAGCCAGTTCAGCAAGGCCTTGGCTGCGGTGGCAGCGAGCATCGCCAGAGCTGGCGCGCGAACTGCGCCAAGCCCTTGCAGCAGGGCCGCCGAGATGATGCTGAGCGTGCCGCCTACGGCGGTCAGCGCCATCCAGCGCATGATCTCGCTGCCGGTACTGTCCGCGTACAGCATCACATTAACGGGCACGGCCAGCACGATCAGACCTGTCGCAGCGGCCAGCCCCAGCAGCCAAAACCAGCGCAGCGATTGCTCGCACTGGCGACGCGCCAGCTCCGTGCCGCCGGTCACCCGCGCCTCTGCCAGCGATGGAATGAACAATGCCGACAGGGTAGTGGCAAACATCATGACCAGTTGCACCAGCGGCAGACCCCGGTTATAGACGCCGAAGGCCACCATAGCCGCCGTATCGTCCAGGCCCTCCTGCTTTAACAAACGGGGGACGGTGAACGTGTCTACCAGGTTAATTAACGGAACGGCCAGTGCTCCAAGGCACACAGGCAAGGCATAACGCAGCAATGCTTTTAGCAAAAAGCCGCAGCTCTCGGTTCGCTGGGCTTCTCCAGCCTGTTCCCTCACTGCCCCGGCTGCACTCTCCAGCACACCTGATACGACAGCACGACTGCCACTCGCCACATCATCCGCTGTTCTTTCTGGGGCACCAGCATGTCCTGTCGCAGTCTCCTGTATGCCCATCTGCTCGATCTTCCCCACAGGCCGCGAAGCCTGCTCAGACAGCTTCTCCTGCCTTGTGAGCTTCTTCCTGTGGTTGCGCCAGAATAACAGCATGACGACCAAACCCGCTGCACCGCCAGCGGCTGAACCAAACACAGCTCCAGCGGCAATCATATCCGCCCCCGCTCCCTGCGACAGCATGAGCAGCAGCAGTACGATCATCACACTGACCCGTACCGCCTGCTCCGTCACTTGGGAGACAGCGGTCGGGATCATATTTTGCAAGCCTTGAAAATATCCTCTCAGCCCTGCCATAACCGGCACGAACAAAAAGGCAAACGCCGCCGCCCTCACCGATGGAATGACATGAGCGTTATCGATCCACAGACTGATTAACGGGGCACACGTATACATCAGCACTCCCAGAATCAAACCGAAGATGCTCAATACCAGCGAAGATAACCGAGCAATCCTTTGCCCTGCTGCCCGGTTTCCCACCGCCTCATACTCAGCTACAAATTTTGATATCGCTGCTGGAAATCCGGCAGCTGCAATGGTAATTAACAGCGTATAAAAGGGATAAACCGTATTATAAATACCAAACACACCGTCGCCACCGATATTTTGTAGCGGAATTTTTTGCAAAGTACCGATCAGCTTGCTCGCTACTGCCGCCAGTGTCAAAATGACAGCACCCCGTAGCAGCCGCGAAGCGGCGCGATTTTCCTGCATTCCCCGTCTCCACTCCTACCTGAAATATGCATCTTACACGATTCCTATTATACCGCCTCTTCTCCCGGAAAGAAAAAAAACCCTGTACAACGGAGGACGGCTTTCGCCATCCTGTACGCCATACAGGGGGTGAAACGGGGTGTTACTGTTCCATTTGCTTGCCCAGGAAGCCAGCGGCCGTTTCAGCCATTTTGATCTCCATTTCGGACATTTTTACATTCTCGTCCTTGTTCAGCAAAATAACCGAACCAATGGGATCACCACCGGAAACAATGGGAGCCGTCACAAAGGACGAGATTGTTTCTTCGTGGTCACGAGTTAGCTCATAGGAGCCGCTGGCTGTTTCCAGCACCGTTTTGCGATTATCCATACTATTTTCGATAATGCTGCCAATCGGCTTGTCCAAAAACTCCTTTTTGGAGCCTCCAGCCACCGTAATAATGGTGTCTCGATCGGTAATCATCGTAATATGGCCTGTGCTTTCAAACAGGGACTCAGCATATTCTTTGGCGAAATCACCAAGCTCACCGATAGGTGAATATTTTTTCAAAATGACTTCTCCGTCACGATCCACAAAGATCTCAAGCGGATCTCCTTCACGAATTCTCAAGGTGCGGCGAATTTCCTTCGGAATAACTACACGCCCAAGGTCATCAATACGGCGAACTATACCAGTAGCTTTCATTTCACATGTTGCCCCACTTTCCCAAGAAGAATTTAGTCAACTACTGACGGTATCGAAAGACGCTTCCGCTCCCCCGGAAGCGGTCACGAAGAACGTCACGGTCATGGTGTTTATGGTGATATCTGACCATAGTATTCATCTGTTCCCAATTCCTTATGCATGTTCAGTTATTTACCTTCGTTTGTAGCCCCATCTTTAGCTGTTCCTGCCTTGGTATCGCTGGTACCACCCGTTGTTCCGCTTGGCGCAGTCGTGCTGCCTGTGCCCGGAGTGGTGCCGCTTTTCTCTTCCGCAGCAGGTGCCTTCGGCAGATTGATTTTCAAATTAAGCTTCGGTAAATCCTGTGTCATGAAGTTTTGAACGCTATCTCCCACTAATTTACTTTTTAAGGCCTCTTTTTCGTTGTCCTTCAATTTATCAAACGTCGGCTCATTGCGGGATTCCACTTTGATGATGTGATATCCATATTCCGTTTCCACCGGATCACCGATTTTGTTAATCGGCTGGGTTTCGGCTGCCTTTTTAAAAGCAGGCACCCATTGCGCTACGGACGCATTTTCATACAGACCGCCATTAGACGCAGAGCCTGGGTCCTCTGAATATTTCTTGGCAATTGTCGCAAAATCTGCTCCTCCGTCCAGCTTCGCCTTCACTTCCTTGGCCAGCTTGAGAGCATCTTCCTTTTTACGTTCTTTGTTCGTTTTTGGATCTGTGAAATTAATCAATACATGGCGCACGCTTGCGGTCGTGAATTGATCTTTATTTTTCTCAAATTCCTGTTTCAACTGATCGTCTGTTACTTTGTTAGCTTCACTGGAAATAACGGTCATTATACGGGTAAAGTAATCTTTTACATCTTGCTCGGTCAACTTTTGTTCATTTAAAGATGACTTAAACTTAGCATCACCAAGGGACTTTTTATACTGCTCAAATTGCTCATTTCCATTTTTAGCCCCCTCCTCCTTGGCCTTAGCATCTGCCTTGGCAACCAGTAGCTTGTACAACACTTCTTGCTTCACAACTTGTTCACGCATTGGTTCGGAGCTAATAACAGACTCATACTCTGGCGAAAGGAATTTCACCATACTAATCGCACGATTAAATTCCGCTTCTGTAATGGTTCCTCCCGTATAGGTCGCGACAACCGTACTGTTGTCCTTCGGCTCGTCCTTGACCTTACTCTCATCAGCTTGCTTTGTACATGCCGCCAGCACGGATATAGCCAGCAGCGCTGCCATGCCCAAGGAGAGCATTCTCCAAGGTTTCCTTTTATTTAGTTGAGACATTTTGCAGTTCCTCCTTCAATGTGAATGCTTCTTTCAATGCACTCAAAAATTCCTCCAGCAGTTCTAGCAGTTGTGCATCGTTCAGACCTTTACCCTTTATGCGTGCGCTCATAGAAGTACCCTGTTCAAATTGTACACGTCTTTCAAAGCGATTGCCAATCTCGGCAAGCCTGGCAGTCTGCAGCGCCTGCTGGCGCCCTTCGTGGAATTTCAACACCATATTGTCATCCCGTTGGACAATGGACTCGATGCCATACATCCGCCCATATACCTTGAGACGAGCCACGGCCAGCAAATGACGCACTGCCTCCGGCAGATCGCCAAACCGATCGACCAACTCATCCTCCAGCTCGGAAGCCTCGTCAAAGGTACTGACTGCCGCAACTTTTTTATAAATCTCAATCTTCTGAATGCTGTCATAAATATAGTCTCCCGGCAGGTAAGCATCGACGCTCAAATCAATCGACGTACTCCAAGTCCGATTCGACAGATCCTCTTCTCCAAGCACGCTGACTTTACGTTTATTAATCTCCTCAGCCAGCATTTGTGAATAAAGATCAAAACCGACGGATGCGATGAATCCATGCTGCTCTGCACCCAGCAGGTTACCCGCTCCGCGAATGGACAAGTCGCGCATTGCAATCTTGAATCCGGAGCCCAGCTCTGTAAACTCCTTGATGGACTGTAGGCGCTTCTCCGCCACTTCCGTAAGCACTTTATCCCGCTGGTACGTGAAATAAGCATAGGCGATCCGGTTAGAACGGCCTACACGACCACGGAGCTGATAAAGCTGGGACAGGCCCATTTTATCGGCATCATGCACAATGAGCGTATTCACATTCGGGATATCCACTCCGGTTTCGATAATGCTGGTGCTGACCAATACATCATATTCACCATCCAGGAAGTCCAAAATGGTCTTCTCCAGCTCGGTTTCGGACATCTGTCCATGGCCCACCCCCACCTTAGCCTCTGGCACGAGCGCGTTGATCTCAGCAGCCATTTCCTGAATGCCCTGCACACGATTGTACAGGTAGTATACCTGCCCTCCACGTGCCATCTCACGTTCAATAGCCTCGCGTACCAGCGTCTGGCTGTGCTCAACCACATAAGTCTGCACCGGAAACCGGTTTTCAGGCGGTGTCTCAATGACCGACAGGTCACGCACACCCAGCATAGACATATGGAGCGTACGCGGAATAGGCGTAGCCGTTAACGTCAGCACGTCTACATTCGTTTTCAGCTTTTTCAGCTTTTCCTTGTGCGTCACGCCAAAGCGCTGCTCCTCATCGACAATCAGCAGCCCCAGATCCTTAAACACCAGATCCTGTGAAAGCAGACGATGGGTACCAATGACAATATCAACCGTACCTTGCCGAACTCCCTTGGTCGTCTCATTCTGCTCTTTGCGCGAGCGGAAACGGCTCAACACCTGAATGTTGAACGGATACCCGGAAAAACGCTCACGGAACGTCTCATAGTGCTGCTGTGCCAAAATCGTCGTCGGTACCAGTATCGCTACCTGTTTGCCCTCAATAGCAGACTTAAAAGCAGCCCGAATAGCAACCTCGGTCTTGCCGTAGCCTACATCACCGCACAGCAAACGATCCATCGGGCGGCTCTGCTCCATGTCCTTCTTAATTTCTTCAATGGCCCGAACCTGGTCACGGGTCTCTTCATACGGGAACATATCCTCAAATTCCTGCTGCTCCGGTGAATCCTTTTCAAAAGCAAACCCCGGTGCCGATTGACGCTCTGCATACAGCTTGATCAAGTCATCTGCAATATCCTGAACCGAGCTGCGCACCTTGCTTTTAACTCGTGTCCACTCATTGCCGCCCAACTTATAAATCTTGGGCTCTTTGTCCTCCGAGCCAACATACTTCTGAATCAGATCAATCTGTTCAATCGGCACAGACAGCTTATCGCCACCCGCATAGAGAATGTGCATGTAATCCTTGTGGATGCCGCCAACCTCCAACGTGCCAATCCCCATGTATTTCCCGATCCCATGATTCTGGTGTACGACATAATCGCCCACCTTCAGCTCGCTATAGCTCTTAATCCGCTCAGCGTTGTCCACATGGCGGCCCTGTTTACGCGCTTTGCGCTGCTTCTGGGAGAACATTTCCCCTTCAGTAATGACCGCCAAATGAATGGATGGCATCTCAAAGCCGCTTTGCAGATTGCCAATAGCCATCGTAGGCTCATCAATGCCGTAGTCTTGAAGTACCCGGCGCATTCGATCCAGACGTTCCTCTCCGCTTGCCAGCATCATCACCTGTGTGCCCGCCTTGCGCCAACGATCCATTTCCGCCTTGAGCACATTCATTTGACCGTGGAAATCCTGCATGCCCCGGCAAATGAAATTTAAAATATTTTGCGGCTGGGTATGCGGAACCTGGCGAAGGAAGATCGACAGGAACAGAGTCTGAAATCTTCGATTATATAGCAGATTGTCCGAGTTATCCGATAGCTCCAGTTGCGGTAGCGTTTTACCGTTTTGAAGCAAATGCAGGTTCCATTCAGACTCATCCCGCTCCAACTGCTTGGCCGTCTCCAGCATTCGCGCCGGTTCATCGATCACCAGAATCGTATCCTCCGGCATGTAATCCGCCAAGGTTTTACGTTCCGGATACAGTAGGGAGATATATTTATAGATTTCGTCAAAATACATATGCTCCCGCAGCAGCTCAATTTCACGATGGATCTCTTCTTTCAGATGCTGCTTGGCTTGACGATCGGTCATTTTGGCCAGCTGCTCCTCCAGCAGAATCGCAGCGGCATCCGCTGCCTGATCCATACGCTCGTTGCTCGCAATCACTTCCTTGCACGGTGTTACGATGACGTTCTGCACCTTTTCTATTGAACGCTGATCTTGTGGATCAAACATACGGATGGAGTCAATTTCATCATCAAACAGCTCCACACGGTAGCCCCAACGGGTTGTCATTGGATAGAAATCAATAATTCCCCCGCGTACACTCATCTCACCACGTGACTCTACACGTTCTACACGCTGGTATCCCATTTCGACCATATGCAGCAAAAACGACTCTAGCTGAATCGTCTCGCCTTCTTTCAGCTCGATACGAGCCTCACGCCATGTTTCTGGAATCGGCAGTAAACGCCGAACACCAGAAAAAGGCACAACAACAACCCCACGAAAACCCTGGGCGCATCGTATCAATACATCAATTCGTTGGGTTAATGTCTCTGGGCTGGATATCGCTGCTTCAGCAGCTACCAGTTCGTTAGCAGGATACAGTAAAACCTGATCAGGAGAAAGCGCTTCCTGCAAATCATCTGCTATTTTTTGAGCGGAAAACATATTGTGCGTCATGACCATCAACGGTCGTCCGGTATCTTCGGCTAGCGCGGCCATCAGTACCTGTCTGGAAGAGCCGGACAAGCCCGATATCAACTGTTCCTTCATGCCTGATGATATGCCTGCTGCAATGGATGCATAATCAGCATCCTTCGTAAAAGCCTGAATAAGTGCTTGTAACAAAAAAGGCACCCCTTTATGCTTATAAATAGTTACATGTAAACCGAAAAAGAAGCCTCAGCAATGCTGCCAAGGCTCCACAAGCGAAAAATATCGCTTCACCTCTCAAGCTGGTACATCTCACCAGTTGAATACCTGTTATTGGAGCGGATTTACGAGCAAACTCAGCTCCGGGTTATTTTCCAGCGCTTGACTGCAATGCTCGCAAATGACTTTGACAGTCACTTCGCCGCCCGAATTATACGCTATTATATCTCTACGCTCGGCAGGGGTCAAGGAATGGAAGCCCAACCTTTCTTCGGTTATTGCCGCCGAATCAATGCGTCCCAAGAAAGTTCGACAATGTCTGCATACATAATTAACAATCATGTAATGTATATGCCTCCTGAAAGTTTTCTATACCTTTCAGTATGTCCAACAATCTTCCATTTAAGCCCGTCTGCCTCTGCCTGAGCTACTTATTGAATTCTGCCATCGTCCGTTCAAAAGGATGACTCAAGCTATATTCCAAAGCGCTGCACGTATCTTCTATCATCCCGGTTAACGAATCTTTTTCCTTCTTGGGGAAGGTCCCCAGAACGTAATCGACAATAGCATGTCCAGGCTCTGGACGAGAAATGCCCATACGAATCCGGTTGAAGGATTGTGTTCCTGTATGCTGAATGATTGATTTAATGCCGTTATGGCCGCCTGCGCTGCCTTGATAACGCAATCTTATTTTACCAACCTCTGTATCCAGATCATCATACACGACGATCAAATCTTCGAGATCCGCTTTATAGTAGTCCATATAAGCACGCAAAGACTCGCCTGAGAGATTCATATAAGTCATCGGCTTGATCAGCACGGTTTTCACGCCGCCGATATGTCCCTCTCCAATTAACGCCTTGCATTTGCTTTGATTGATCTGGATGTTATGACGTGAGGCCAGTGCATCGAGCGCCATAAATCCCACATTATGTCTCGTTTTCTCGTATTGGGGACCAGGGTTACCCAATCCTACAATCCACTTCATGAACCGTAACACCCTCTTTCGAAGTCTGTATTTTTTGGTAAAATAGTTGTATTGAACAGGAAGGTGCGTGCCGGTATGCTCAATCAGGGTGATAGCCTCTTATACGACAGCCATTTTCTATATCATTTAAAACATTCCGTTCCTGTCCAGATTTATGACGGGAATGTGCACATCCAGATTGGCATCATTGCACGTTTTAATGAGCATTTTGTCGAAATAGAGGACACGCTATACAATCGTCAACGCTTCACATTTATATCTCGGCCAGGCTTTTAGCCTGACATGCTGATAGGGGTTACCTTTTCCGAATGGAAAAAGCAACCCCTTTTTAATGAGCCAGCGCTTATTCGATTTCAAACAGTTTGCTGATCGATAATTCCTCATGCACACGGATGATGGCTTCTCCCATTAACGGAGCCACAGACAGAATCTTCAGCTTGCTTGTCGGATTCGGGTGAACGATCGGAATGGTATCCGTCACGACCACCTCTTTTAATGGCGAATTCTCCAGTCTTTCCATTGCAGGACCGGACAGCACCGCATGTGTACAGCACGCATACACGTCTTTGACGCCGCCCTCTTTAAGCGCATTTGCACCCAACACAATCGTTCCGGCTGTATCAATGATATCATCAATTAAAATAGCCGTTTTCCCCTCGATATTCCCGATAATGTTCATGACTTCACTGACATTTGGCTCTGGACGACGCTTATCAATAATAGCGAGCGGCGCACTCAGGAAGTCCGCCAGTTTGCGCGCACGAACAACCCCGCCATGATCGGGTGAAACGACAATCGGGTTCTCAATTTGCTTGGAACGGAAATATTGGGCCAAAATTGGCGCTCCCAGCATATGATCCACTGGAATATCAAAGAATCCCTGAATCTGCATGGCATGCAAATCCATACTGATTACGCGGTGAGCTCCCGCCTTCTCAATCAGGTTGGCGACAAGCTTCGCTGTAATCGGATCACGCGAACGGGCTTTACGATCCTGACGAGCGTAACCGTAATATGGCATAACGACATTGATGCTTTTCGCGGAAGCGCGTTTAAGTGCATCAATCATAACCAATAGCTCCATCAAATTATCGTTAACCGGCAGACAAGTCGACTGCACAACGTACACAT
The DNA here is from genome assembly GCF_001705305.1 of Paenibacillus kribbensis. GTDB lineage: Bacteria > Bacillota > Bacilli > Paenibacillales > Paenibacillaceae > Paenibacillus > Paenibacillus kribbensis_B. The sequence continues at coordinate 22,572 of NZ_MCBP01000019.1, read as the reverse complement.
GGCAGCCGCGAACGCTTTCCGACAGCTTAACCTGAATTTCACCGTCACTAAACGATGTGGTATGGGATTCCCCCATTGGGATTCCGATGTAGTCCGCAATCTGGTGGGCTAACTTCGGATTGGAGTTACAAGTAAATATTTTGAGTTTGGAATCGCAATAAGTCATTAATAGAAACCCTCCGTGCTGGTTCATTCATTACAGATTCAACAGCTTGCTGATTAAGGTCATTCCGATCTTTTTTTCTTCGCTTTGGCACGCGCGCGGATTTTATCCGCATATCCGGCTTTGTTCTCTTGACGTGGTCTGGCAATGGCCAAATCATTATCAGGGACAGCATGCGTTACAGTGGAGCCTGCTACGACATAAGCCCCTTTTCCAATCTTAATCGGGGCGATCAGATTCACATTGCTGCCAATAAAGGCATCGTCTTCAATTTCTGTAATGGATTTATTATATCCATCATAATTGACCGTTATTGCCCCGCAGCCAATATTTACGTTTGTTCCCACCTTGGCATCACCGACATAGCTCAAATGAGACACCTTGGAGTGATCCCCAATGGTCGCATTCTTCACCTCAACAAAATCACCGATCTTCACATGTTCGCCAAGCTTCGCACCTGGACGCAGATAAGCAAACGGACCTACAGACGTGCTGCTTCCCACTTCCGCTTCGTTCAACACTGAATGTTTTACCGTTGCGCCCGAATGAACAATCGTATTTTGAATCTCAGCCTGCGGCCCAATGACGCAATCTTCGCCAATTTGCGTCTGACCATGCAGCCATGTGTTCGGGTACAGCACCGTATCGGAACCAATGACAACCTCGCTCCCGATGTAGATAGAGGACGGATCAATGATTGTGACACCATTCAACATGTGCTTGCGAACGATACGTTCACGCATATAGCCCTCAGCCACCGACAAAGCGACTCTGTCGTTTACACCGATGGATTCCGACACATCAGCTGTCAAATACGCCTCGATCTGCTCACCTTCGCCATGCAAAATACCAATGACATCTGTCAGGTAGTATTCCTGCTGCGCATTGGTGTTCGTTACCTTGTCCAGCGCTGTGAACAGCTTGGCATTGTCAAAACAGTACGTTCCCGTGTTGATCTCCCGAACAGCATCCTCCTCAGGTGAGCAATCCTTCTGCTCCACGATTTTGAGCACAGCTCCTGAGGCGTCACGGATAACTCGTCCATATCCTTTCGGGTCATCCAGCTCAGCAGTCAGAATCGTAGCAGCCGCTCCGCGGCTTTCGTGCAATTGCACCAAGCCCTCCAGCGTTTCCGCTGTGATCAGCGGAGTGTCTCCACAGATGACGATGGTCGTACCTTTCTCCTGACCGAGCAAGTCTTTGGCCTGCTTGACGGCATGGCCTGTTCCCAATTGCTCTGCCTGAAGCGCATATTCTGCTGATGGTCCCAAGTAAGACTGTACCGCTTCTGCACCATGGCCCACGACAACTACACTTCGGGACACCCCGATTTCACGAACCGTGTCGAGCACATGGCCAACCATCGGTTTTCCGCACACCGGATGCAGAACTTTATATAATTTGGATTTCATACGTTTTCCCTGCCCTGCGGCAAGAATGACTGCCAACCTTTCCAACAAGTCCAACCTCCTATCCTGAAAATAACAGTTACCCCTTGGCTAAATCGTTAATTCCCAGATCAGATTTTGCTTAACTTTTCACAATCCTCCTGAAAAATAACGGCGAACCTTTGGTTAATGGCTATTTTTTCAGGCCAGCTTGTGCTGGACATTCATCCCCGGGACGCATAGCTGCACAGTCCCTGTCTTATGAAAAAGCCGCTTCGGCAGCCCGGATGACTCCAAGTTGCCTTAAAACTGACTGTTAACTCACTAAAGAATATATCTCATTCCAGCCAAAAAGAAAAGAGAGCCACAGTTAGTGGCTCTCTTTTTCTTTTGTACCCCAATCCTGCTTTAGGCGAATTAAGCGCCTTCTTCAATAGCGACTTCTTCATCCACAGCTGCGCGTTCGTACTCAGTCAAAACAGCAGCCTGAATCTTCTCACGGGTTCCTGAAGATATTGGGTGAGCGATATCGCGAAACTCTCCGTCCGGGGTTCGTTTGCTTGGCATAGCTACGAACATTCCGTTATTACCGTCGATAACTCGGATGTCATGAACAACAAACTCGTTATCAATCGTAATGGATGCAATCGCCTTCATTCTTCCCTCTGAGTTCACTCGGCGAAGTCTAACATCCGTAATCTGCATGTGTGTTTCACCACCTTTTTCCAAATAGGACTTGGTGTAATATTCCACACAGCAATTCGAATTCCTTCTTTTTTTGGACAATTCGTATCCTAAATTCAGGTAATTTTTTTGAAAAGATTTCTTTTCGACATATTTAGGTATTTTATGATGGATTGTGACAATTTACTGCCCTGCCAAGTCATCAAAATAATTTCCCAGCTTGACTGTAATTTGTTTGCTTCGGGAATCGACTGCGGTCAGATTAGCCAGTGAAATATAATCGTGCAGCAGGCGCTCTTCATTCTCAACCTCGCCCGATTCCACCAGCACACCTACTCCGGCTACCTCAGCGTCAAACTCGGCCAGCAAATCGACCATTCCCTGAATTGTTCCGCCTGCCTTCATAAAATCATCTACGATGAGCACACGCGATTTCTCTCGCATCGCACGTCTGGACAAAGACATCGTATGCAGGCTCTTTTGCGAGCCTGAAACATAATTAATACTTACAGCCGAGCCTTCTGTCACCTGATGGTCACGCCGTACGAGAACGACTGGCAGATTCAGCTGCGCTCCCGTTGCATAAGCGAGTGGAATCCCCTTGGTCTCCACCGTCATCACCACATCAATCTGGCGATTTGCAAAAGCGGTCGCAAATATTTTGCCAGCCTCGTTCATCATCGCCGGTTGGCCCAGCAAATCGGACAGATACAGATATCCCCCCGGCAATATGCGATCAGGCTGTTCCAATTGGGCACACAGGTCGTTCGCAAACGCAAGTGCATGCTCCTTGGAAAGCCTTGGAATGAGCTTGACGCCCCCTGCCGCTCCTGCAAGCGTCAGAAGCTCGCCAATGCCCTCATCCTCGAATACTTCCTTGATAATGGCCAGATCCTCGCTTATAGATGACTTGGCCGCCCCATAGCGATCCGCAAAATGAGTAAGAGGCACCAGCGTATGCGGCCGTGATAACAAAAATTGCGTCATTTCCACCAATCGTGAGCTTCTTTTAAGTTTCTTCACAACAATTCCTCGCGATCTATTCTCCTGCCGCCCGCTTCGTACAGCAAAGCACCGGCGGACTGGCCGGTTGCTGGCGGAATGTAAGTGGTATAGTAAAATCCGAATATTTAATAGTAAATATATCATCTTCGTACGTATTTGTACAACAATTACCACTATAATTGGCAAAAAATAATTAAAATCAGGTCAAAAGTCGTACTGCATACACATCTTTACAAAAACCTCTCAGGCCGTTGTAAATCCGCGGCACTTTCGCTTCCTTCGACACTAGTCCGAATACCGTAGGTCCACTGCCTGACATCAGCACACCATCTGCCCCCAACCGGATCATGGAGTTTTTGAGATGCTCCACTTCTGGATAGAGCTTCAGCGTTACATCCTCCAGAACGTTCCCCAATGCATCGCATACCTCGGTAAAAGAAGCGTTGCGGATCGCATTCTCCATTTGCCGGGCAGACGGATGGTGCATAATCTGGTCCGCTTTGACACGGCCGTACACTTCTGCGGTCGATACATTTATCGGCGGCTTGGCAAGAATCACCCAGCATTGGGGCGGGTTCGGAAGCGGCTTGAGCAGTTCTCCGCGTCCGCTCGCTAAAGCTGTACCCCCTGTAATACAGAAAGGCACATCTGAGCCCAGCTCCGCACCCAGCACTCTTAATTCCGCATCCGAAATGCCAAGCTTCCACAGCCTGTTTAATCCACGCAGTGCGGCAGCGGCGTCACTGCTTCCGCCCGCCAATCCTGCTGCCACCGGGATATGCTTATCCAGATGGATATGCACCCCCGTAGACACGTTATAACGTTCCTTAATCAGACGTGCAGCCTGAAAGGCCAAATTCTTTTCATCCAACGGTATGTACCCGGCCTGGCTCGAAATAATAATAGTGTCACGCGGTAACTCGGACATCGTCAAACGATCGGACAGATCGACCATGGTCATGATCATTTCGACCTCGTGATATCCATCATTCCGCTTGTGCAAAACATCAAGCATTAAATTAATTTTCGCCGGTGCTTTTTCGTATATTTTCAAGGCGTTCACCCACCTTCAACTTTTCCCTCAAGACAGCTTAACATATTATATCAGACTCAGCGTGTCAAGTCATGAGGTTCAAAAAAGCGGAGATTACCCGGTACAGACCGGATATCCCCGCTTTTTCATAGCACCACCGATGATTACGATTTGCGGGAAGCTGCCTGCTCCGCAAGCTGAATGGCCCGCTTGACCATATTGCCCGCATCTTTGGCTTTAATGCCTCCCCAGCCCTCTTCCTTGACCGTATCGTAAAACCCGAGATCCTTGGCCAGCTCGTACTTTAGCTCCTCCGACATAACGCTCCGTCTTCTTCGGCTCATGCATACGCCTCCTTCGGCAATGGAATAAGGAAGATCATTCCCGCCTTAGTATGCGCAGAGATGCCAAGCTTTATCCTGTTCCACATATACAAAACGACCTCGTCATTTGGAATGACGAGGCCGCCGTTAAACCTGCAAAGCTGGTATAAATTACGTAAAACCAATTAAGGTGCTTCAAAATACTCGACTACACTTGTATGGGAGTCGGGATCATATACAGTGACCTCCACCGACTCGGTAAGGATGTCAGCATAGCTATAGGAGACACGTTTAAACGTTTGTTGCTCCTGATCCAGCTTGACGATAAAAACAGAAGGGTACGTTTCTTCCAAGACACCAGTTCGTTCGACGGTCTTACGGCGTCCGCCGTTAGCCCGCAGCAAAATTTTTTGCCCTACATGTGCGTCGAGACTGCGTTTGATTTCCAACAGCGTATTTTTTGCCATTGCCTAACGACCACCTCTTTCCTTGTCCATTATAACGAATTTTAGAGAGATTGTCAAATCAAGCTAAATATTATAACAACACAAAAAATAAGTTGTCAATTTAAATTTTTGCGAACAGGAATGGTCCGTATAAAAATGACAAAAAGCCCCTGTATACAGAGGCTTTTGTTCAGGCAAATTTTATTCAGCATTAGCACGTTCAAATCCTAGATAGCGGAAGGCGTTACTTTAAGGGTCGACAAATTTTCAAGCTTGGGCAGGCCGATGCGATAACTTCCCCGAGTTTCGATACCACCCACTCCACGGCTGCCACTGATCGTCTGGTGAAACAGGTCGCCCATGTTGACCGTATCTCGGATTGACGTAAAGGCCGCCTTGGCAGCCACGTAAACCGGGTCCAGCGCATGAATCAGGATTCGGCCCGGTGAACTGGCGAAATTCGCTCCTGCACGCAGCAGAGCCTCAAAATGGGACTGGCACGCCCCCGCCACAATCGTCAGTGAATCCAGATGACGTTCATATTGTCTGGCTACCTGAATCGCAGCCACAAAATTTTGCGAATTTTTGTAGCTTTTCAGACTGTACAGGTCATAAGGCTGCGGCTGCTTCAATACACCGTCATGTCCAGTAATAACTACGATATCCGGACGGATGCGGGGAAGCAGTCGGTACAACGTGTCGGCCATCGCCGATTCATGAACGTGATGCCCCTCTGCGGGAACACGGAGCTGCTCATATAGGCTGAGACATTTTTTCAAGTAGCCAGGGTCTCCATCCAGATGAAGTACCTTACCGGGCATTTCAAAGTATGTCGACTCTACCGGATCACTCCACTCGCCAATCAGAGCCGCCTGACTGCGGGCAGCTTGCCGCTGTCTTGCCTGCTGCAGCAGATTAAGAGACTCTCCAGCCTTAATATGGGCCTGCCGAGTCTTACCGCTAACCTGGTCCGCAGGCACCTTGACCAGATCGTTCACCGGGGAATCGGCCAGCAGCCGAAATTCCGTCCCCTTGATGATCGCTTTATCCCGCTGGATGTCCTCAACGCGAAACGTGACATCTCCGCCATACGATTTTCGAACGACCAAGTCTCCTAAAATCATCACACTGTATCACCCCTCCTATATCGTATGGGTGAATGCACAGTTTGGTTACAGCTTAGGAAATCCCGGCCTCCAGCAGCACGGCGCTGAGACGCGCAAATTCCTCAATGCTTAGCGTTTCTCCCCGACGGGAAGGTTCAATACCAGCCTGCTGCAACAACGGCTCCAGCGCGTCCCTGTTCTCTTTGGTGAAGAAGCGGCTTTTCAAGTTATTGGAGATCGTTTTGCGACGCTGGGCAAAAGCGGCATGAATGACCTCAAAAAAGTGCTTCTCATCCACCACCTCCACTGGAGGGGTTTCTCGCACACGCAGACGAATCACTGCCGATTCTACATTCGGCTGGGGAATGAACACCGTATTCGGTACGATGCAGACCAGCTCAGGCTCGCTATAATATTGCACTGCAATGCTCAGGCTGCCATAATCCTTCGTACCTGGAGACGCAGCCATACGCTCAGCCACTTCCTTTTGGATCATGACCACGATATTCTCCAGAGGAAGCTTGTCCTCCAGCAGCCTCATCAGAATCGGTGTAGTGACGTAGTACGGCAGATTAGCCACCACGCTCACTTTACTGACCCCTGCAAAATCAGAGGCGAACACCTCTCGCAAATCCAGCTTCAGCACATCTCCGTGACGCACCTTCACATGCTCATAAGGAGCCAGCACTTCCTCGAGAATAGGCAGCAGCCGCTGATCAATCTCGACAGCAGTCACGACCTTGGCCGATTGCGCCAGCTTTTCGGTCAAAGCACCAATCCCGGGACCGATCTCAAGTGCGCCCTTGGTGTCATCCAATCCGGCAGCACTCACGATCTTGTTCAGAATATTTTGATCAATCAGAAAATTTTGTCCCAAACTCTTTTTGAACGAAAAACCGTGCCGCTGAATAATTTCCTTCGTACGCCTCGGTGTTGCTATATCTTGAATCCCTGTCATACGGATATCACAATCCTTCACTTTCGATTTGTGCCAGCGCACCGGCAAATTCCTCACGGCTGATCTGAAATACAGCGAGCCGTTTATGCAGCTGCTTTCCGTTACAATAGCCAATACCCAGTACATTGCCGAGCGCCATACGGCGCGCAGCAGCATTTGGGTGGGTGATAAGTCCGGCGTCAATCAAATCCGCCCACTCAATCAGCGGATCGGCTCCTTCCACCGTCGTATGTACTCGTGCGAGGGCGTGTCTGATGGCCTCGGGTGAAGCATTCTCCACCCCAATATCCCCTTTACGCGTCGCTTCCGCCTCAGGTATAAAGGCCTGCTTACAGCCGGGTACCTTGGAGGCAATAATTTTGCGGATGCGCTCTCCTGCATGATCGGGATCGGTCAAAATAATGACACCCCGCCGCTCCTGCGCCAATGCAATTTTGCGCAGCGTCATTTTATTAATGGCAGAGCCGCCCGTTTCTATTGTGTCCGCTTCAACAGCACGACGAATAGCCACTGTATCATCCCGACCCTCGACCACGATCACTTCCTTGATCATTTGCGTTTCCCTCCACTGCTACACAGCATGCTATATTATCTTTCCCTGCTTTTGAAAACAAAATAAGAAGAGGATATCCTCTTCTTAGCATGGCATAACTATGATGTTAATACTATCGCATTGCCCTGAACATACACAAGCCGTTTTAGTTCATTTCAGGCTTTACCGGCCCGATTACATATACGGTTTTACCGTGTTTACGACCAAATTGATTAGCCCGGCTCAAACTCTCATAATACACATCGATTTTGTGGCCTTTAATGGCGCCACCGGTATCCTCCGCACGGCGGAAGCCCACCCCTTCAATATACACCCACCAGCCGATTGGAATGATGCTTGGATCGACAGCGATGGTACGCCCTTCCGTGACACGTGTACCAGAGGCGGTACGTGTACCGATACCTGGCTCCTGTGAGGAGTACGCCGTCATGGAGACGTTTTGCAATACTTTGCTGTATTTAAAATCTACACCCGCTTTACGGACAGCATTGCCCGAACTCACCTGTGTCACCTTACCGGCATCTTCCGGACCGACAGAAGCAGCCAGAACGACCGGTTTTTTCTTCGTTCCTACGGCAATTACCTTATCCACACGCTTCTGTGCGACTTCCTTGTTGACCAGCTGCTTGGATACCAATTTTCCGTCATGATATACCTTCTGAACGTGCTGGACGACAACACCTGATTTACCGCTTTGGAGGACCCTATTATCGCCTTTATAGAGACTCGGATCGGACGTTTTGATGACCTGATAAGGCACCTGTTTCTTCTGTTCGACCTGCTGTTTCTTCACGCGGACGATTTTTATGTCCATGTTAGACGAAACAGAAGTGTCGAGCGCGGGATAAACCTTATCATTTGACGATAATTTATAGCCCGAAGTGCGAATAGCACCCTCTACTGTATTTTCTGTTGTGTACAGCTTTTTCGTCTCATTGCCTGAGGTCACTTTAACTTGATTGGCACGTTTGATAATTACGCGATCCCCATCCTGTATGGCTCCGTTCAGCGGCATAGAAATCGTATCATGCGGCTGCACTGAAATGGAATGCTCATTGAGCAAATCTTGGAGCTTGGATTCCCGGGTTTCTACCGCAGATGCCTTACCATTGATGACAAAAAAGACCTGTTTCTTGGATTGAGTGTACACCAGAATTGAAATCATAATCGTTAGTGCAATTAGAAAAATAGCAACCAAAGCAGCCTGGCGCACATTTTCCTTCTTCCAACGTAATACGTAAGACATGCTGGATGAGCGTGACTCATGGGTCTCCTCTTTTTGGAAAATGCCCATTTCCTCCGTCCTCCTTACATAGCCCGCCGTCTAGAGTAAGACATAGTTGAGATTTGACGTGACTATAACAGATTTTCTACAAGACAAGCCCGTACTGCGACTGTCCTGCACCATGTACCCGTCTTCGCGGCATGCTGTCCTCCTCTGTTTAATCACAGTATGATGACAGATTTTCTTTTATTCACAAACAAAAAAAGCCAGAGAAAGAGACTAGAGAGCTCTTTCGTGGCTTCCGGCATGTAGTGAATATGCGGAAAAATCATGCACGAGATGGCTTCTCTCTTGTTTACGCTTACGGGGTTAGCTGTCGGGTTCGGACGTAGAGAGTCGCCCTAGCTTGGGTCAACCGCTCATGGCGGTCGCCTTCACATTCACCCCGAAGACCCAGAAAGAAATCGAAATATGGCTTGACGGACTTGCAGTAAGCCATACCGGTTCCCCCGTTCCCTGTAAAAGGGACTCAGCGAGACTGGTTCATGAAATGACTTGTTGGAGTTTACATTCAATCAACAATTCACTGAAAAGATGATATCCTGTTTCTATGCATGTTGTAAAGCGGGTTTCAAGTACATTTTTCAAAATATTCGGTTAAAATATTGTAATATTCTCGAGTTTCCTGCAACAAATTTATGATTAGCTCCGTCTATCTCATTATTTTGGTTGGTTTCTTCTCTTTTTCATCTGATGTCAAATCGTTCCAAGGCATTTTGGGTCGTTATGGACACCAATTCCTCCACTGTAATCCCCTTGATTTGGGCAGCCGCCTCTGCCACCAGCCTCACATGTGCAGCCTCATTTCGTTTTCCACGAAATGGATGAGGTGTCAGATAAGGTGCGTCCGTTTCAATGAGCAGACGGTCCAGCGGAACCTGTGCAAGCACCTCTTTGGGCTGCTTTGCATTTTTGAACGTAATTGGCCCACCGAAGGAAAGGTGAAAGCCCATATCCAGCACCATTTTAGCTGTCTCCCAGCTTCCGGAGAAGGAGTGCATGACTCCGCCAACCTCGCTCGCTTTTTCCTCACGTAAAATCTTAATAATATCTTCATGCGCATCCCGGTTATGGACAACAATGGGCATATTCAGCTCCCGAGCCAGACCGATTTGATTTCGAAGCACCCGATGCTGTACATCCTTCGGTGATGTATCCCAATAATAATCCAGACCAATCTCCCCGATGGCAACAACTTTTTTGTGACTGCATAACGATGCAATCCACTCCAGGTCGCCCTCCTGCATTGTAATGGCATCCACAGGATGCCATCCGACTGCCGCATATATAAAATCATACGTCTCGGCCAATTTCATCGTGGATGGAATCGTCTCACGATTAAATCCGATATTAATCATCCGGGTTACTCCCGATTCGACAGCACGTGCTATAACTTCTTCACGGTCTTCGTCAAATTGCGGCGCATCCAAGTGAGTATGAGTGTCGAATAATTCCAAGGTATTGATCTCCTTTTTTCACTTTCATTGTTATATAGTTGTCTATTGTTTGACAAAATAATTCCTTATTTCGGCAGGAAGCCTGTCTTTTACCCCATTCAATTTATTTTGGGGATAATACATGTGATATTTTCCCCGGTGAATGCCACTAATCGAGCGCACAATTTCCGAAACTTCGGAAATCTCTCTCACCTCACCCTGACGTCCAAGCAGTAGAATCTGATTGTCCGTCGAGCCACCCTTCCGAAACACATCATAAGGAAGATCGGTTGGAAAATCAATTTCAAGATCATATTCCGGGTGCAAACCAGCCTCAGCCAAAGCTCCTCGAATACTGTCAATGGTATCTGTATCCATGTTATCAATCTCTACATATTTATACAATTTACGATCCATAAAACGAGTGCTCAAATCGCTTAAAATGTTGTCCTTTTCTCGTCTCCACTGGCTGAATACCGTCTGAATCAGAGACTCATCAAGCATCAGATATTGTTCTACTGTAAGGTCTCCCTTCAGAAGGTCCGGAAGCGGGTCCAACAGAAAACCAAACTCATATCCGTTTTTAAACAATTCCTTCGCCCGCTTGAAAATTTTACGCAAAAGGATCTCCGAGCTGCGTGTTACAGGATGAAAATAAATTTGCCAATACATCTGGTAGCGTGACATCAAATAATCCTCTACCGCATGCATGCCAGACTCCTTTACGACGATTCTCCCATTATGTGGGCGCAACAGCCGCAAAATACGATCCAAGTCAATGGTGCCGTAGTTGACACCTGTCGAATGAGCATCCCGCAGCAGATAATCCATACGATCGGCATCCAGCGGACTGGTTACCAAATTGACGACGATTGGCTTGTCATACGTTTTGGCAATGACCGCAGCCACCTTTTGCGGAAGCTCCTCATCGACCTGCCGCAGTACGGCGTTGATCTTTGTATCCCCTAATACAATGCGACACGTCCAATCCTCATGGTTCATATGAAAGGCTTCTTCTATGGAATGCGAAAATGGACCGTGCCCCACATCATGCAACAAAGCGGCGCACAGAGCAACCAGCCTTTCCTCCTTTGGCCAATCGGGAAAATCCCCGCGTTCAAATTGGGAAATAATACGTCTCGTAATTTCATATACGCCTAATGAATGTGAAAAACGACTATGCTCCGCTCCATGAAACGTAAGATAAGATGTACCCAGCTGCCGGATGCGGCGTAACCGTTGGAACTCCGGCGTGTTAATCAACCGCCATATCGCTGTATCCTGAACATGGATATAGTTATGTACCGGGTCTTTAAAAACTTTTTCTTCACTAAGTGGCTGGTGCAAGATATCAACTCCTTTAATTTTCGGAATAATGGATTAAAATACATTAAAATCCTAAATCGTTTCCCTCATTCGACATCGTTTGTCGTAATATGTCGAATCATGACTTTTAGGCATTTCCAAATCGACAAAAGTGATAAATCATCTGTAAAATAAGGTAATTGACACGAATCAAGCTCTTTAATCTAAATATTTTTGCATAATCAGCCTGTTACTACTTTTTTTAGGTTGACTGTTTTGGGAATCGTTGGTATAGTAATTATCAGAAAAGAGAAAATTTTGTCGAATCATGACACTTATATTATTTTAATTGGCGAGAGGAGCCTGATTTATTATGATGAAATCCACTGGTATTGTAAGAAAAGTTGACGAGCTCGGACGTGTTGTTATTCCAATCGAATTGCGCCGTACTCTGGGAATCGGAGAGAAAGACGCTTTGGAAATTTATGTTGATGGCGAGCGCATCATGCTTAAAAAATACGAGCCTGCTTGTATCTTCTGCGGCAATGCTGAGAACGTAATTTACTTCAAAGGAAAAATTGTTTGCCAAGATTGCATTTCTGAAATCCCAACACCTGTGACAAACTGAGAATTTTAGTATATAATAGACTTATCAAAGATTGTTAATTCTAACCTTTTTCATATATACTCCTTGTTGCCTTCCACGGTTTGAACCCAACCGTTGGAAGGCCCTTTTTTGTCCGGACAAGTATTCACAGCAGTGCGTTGTAAACATCTCTCTTGGAAATGGAGCGATCCGCGGCTGTACGCTTCATCGCATCCTTGCGTGTAATACCCTCTGCCTCGTAATGAGCGACGTGGGCCTCCAAGGATAAGGTCTGCCACCATGCCTGACGCTCCTGCTCCTCTTCCGCTTCGTTTTTTCCCTCAACGACCAGACAATATTCACCAATCGGTGGATACTCCTCCAGTTTAGCAAGGCATTGCTCAACCGTTCCCCGCACCCATTCCTCATGCAGCTTGGTCAGCTCACGCGCAAGCACCACTTTACGTGATCCCAATGTTTCCTTTAATACCGTCAGTGTCTTCACAATACGATGTGGAGATTCATAAAAAAGAATCGTACCGTGAGATACCTGAAACGATTGCAGCAGCTTCTCGAGGTCCTTTTTCTCCCGTGGTGGAAATCCAGCGAAGGTGAACCTTTCTGTATCCAGCCCAGAGGCAATTAAAGCTGATAATGCCGCATTCGCTCCTGGAATAGGAATGACGCTAATTTCTGCTTCCAGGGCCAGCTTGACCAAATCTGCACCGGGGTCTGAAATGGCTGGTAAACCGGCATCGCTGACCAGTGCCAAATTTTTTCCTTCTATTATATACCGTATTAACTCAGGCCCACTGGCAACCTTATTATGCTCATGATAACTGAAGAGCATTTCCGGCGTAATATCAAAATGTGTCAGTAGTTTGCGTGTCTGCCGTGTGTCCTCTGCCGCTATAATACTGCACGATTTTAAGGTGTTAATCGCCCTAAAGGTCATATCGTCCAAATTCCCAATCGGTGTTGCAACGAGATACAGCTTGCCTCGTTCTTCCTCACTGGTACTAAAGCTTTTTTGCACAGCTGCTTTCACACTGAATCCCCCTTGCTTACTTCCCCATAGATATCCCTTATTTCCTGAGTATAATCCCCATTTTCCTGATAAACAATGAGCGGGGGCAATAAGCGAACCTCCGGCTTACCGTCACGCAGCGCTTCGATCAGTACCATATTGGCCTCCATATGAGCCCGTGGGTGAACAAAACGAATCCGCTTCGGTTCCAGACTGTGAGCACGCATCAGAGATATAATTTCACCCAACCGCTGCGGGCGATGAACCATGGACACTTTTCCCCCGTTGCGGACGAGTCGGGTACACGCCTGAATGACGTCTTCCAATGTACAGCTAACTTCATGACGCGCAATGGCCTGATGAGGGTTCACCTTCAAATCGCTGCCGTTTAACGGCATATAGGGGGGATTCACGGTAATCGCATCATAAACACCATGTCCCGTAATTTGAACCAGCTCGCGCAGATCCCCTTCCCGAATCTGAATCGTTTCCTCCAATCCATTCAGGCTGACACTGCGTCTAGCCATATCCGCGAGACGTGGCTGAATTTCAATTCCCTCAATAGCCGCTTTGGTTCGTGTCGTAAGCAGCAAAGGAACAACCCCATTTCCTGTACACAGATCCAAAATCTTTCCTCGCTGCGGAATACCGGCAAACCGTGCCAGCAGGACTGCATCCATTGAGAAGCTGAATACCTCATCACTTTGAATAATACGCAGATTATGTGAAAGCAGATCGTCAATCCGTTCGGACTTCTTTTCATTTTCGTACATATGTGATCTCCCATCTTTTTTAACCGGAATCACTCTTACTTCCTTACAAAAAAGCCGTAGGCATCTTACTCCTACGGCTTGTTTTTATTTATTCAAGAATGACAGACAGAAGAGGCAATCGCCTTCTGTTCGCAAATGTCCGTAATACACGTTGCATATATGAAATCCTTCATGATACAGCCGTGCCAGATTGTCGTAGCCTTCGCCCACGACCTCGCCCGTTCCCTCTTCATCTTTAATGACGATTGGAGGAGGAAGCTTCGGTTTGCTCGCCGGCTTTTCTTCTCCAGAGGTTTCACGCTTGAGCATCTTGCGCACCTGTTCGTTTTCAATCGTTAGTCGTTGATTTTCCTCCAGCAGCTCTTTCACTGCCAGTTTCAATTCACCCAGATCGCTATACAACTGTCCCATTTGGGTTTCCATTTCGTGAATACGCGCAAAAACATTTAATTTATCCAAGTTTCCACCCCGAAGCAACCTAATGGTTTACTTGACGACTACATCGTCCATTGGAAGTTCCTTGACCTTGCTGATCTCAAACAATTGAACATGCACTGTACGATGACCTGCATTTACGCCTACAACCTTACCTTCCCCCAAAGAGGTGACCACCATCTTACCCACCTGAGGTAGCTCTTCCTTCATGCTCTCGTAGTTATCATGTTCGAACTTGAGACAGCACATCAATCTTCCGCACAACCCGGAAATCTTCGTCGGATTCAGCGACAAGCTCTGATCCTTCGCCATCTTGATAGATACCGGGTCAAAATCCCCCAGCCATGAGGAACAGCACAGAATACGTCCACATGGTCCGATCCCGCCGAGCATTTTAGCCTCATCCCGTACCCCGATCTGCCGCAGCTCAATCCGTGTACGAAAGATACTGGCCAAATCCTTTACAAGTTCTCGAAAATCCACCCGACCCTCTGCCGTAAAATAAAAAATGATCTTATTGCGGTCAAATGTAAATTCCACATCCACCAGTTTCATTTTAAGGCCATGGTCTTTAATTTTATTTAAACACGTACCGAATGCATCCTTGGCCGCCAATTTATTCTCTTCTACAACAAGAGCATCATCATCTCCGGCAATACGAATGACTTTTTTTAAAGGCAGGACAACATCCGAGTCATTTACCTCTTTTTTGCCCACCACAACCTTGCCATATTCAATACCGCGTGCGGTCTCTACAATGACGCAGTTTTCTTTCTCCACTGGAAGATCCAGCGGATCAAAATAATAAGTCTTGCCCGCCTTTTTGAAACGGACACCCACTACACTATACAAAAATTAACCCCCTTGTATGCCACTAAACCTCATTTGAAGCCGACATTGTACGAATGGCCGCAATTGAAGTCTCACTGTCGCACAAACCGGGAACCTGGCGTCGCGGATTGTGCAGAGTGGAACAAGCGCCTTCCTGTTAGCCGGTGATAGAACCGCTTGTATCGGACAACCCAATCAGAAGCTGCTCCACGCATAATTGCCCATTGACGTTAAAACGGAGCTTTTTTCTGCAATTCGCGGCCAAATCCATATAAGAGACCCATTGTTCCGTGCTGCGGGTGATTGCCAATTTGGAGACGGACTCCAAATGATCTATGAAAACAATGCTTTCGTGCCTTCCGTAACGGAAATGAAGCATATCTTTAAACCACAAATGAAACAGATGAAACAGAATATCCAGGTGTTCAGAAAGTCCAGTTTTAAAAATCTTCTGTTGAGCCAGAATAATGGACGAGCTCCCCCGGCTCATGGACTCCTTCACTAATTGTAACACTACGTTTCTAATTTCTGCAAACCAATTCTGCTGGAGAATTTCTCTACATGATTCCAGTCCCGAAGCAATATAAACCACCGACCGAACAAGCCCTGCCGTATAGCCTTCCCCAATCAACTCCTGCATCATCACTTCCGGATGCAAAGCATGAAAAGGAACCATCTGCGTCCGTGATTGGATCGTAGGCAGTAAAGCCTGTCCATTGTCAGAAATGAGTATGCCAACCACGGGTAACTGGGGCTCCTCCAGAAATTTAAGCAGGCTGTTTGCAGCCTGCACTGTCATGGTATCCGCTCGCTGGATGATATATACCTTCGGATTGGAGCTTTCTGATCTGTAAGAAAATATACGCTGAAGCCCACGAATCTGGTCAATTTTAATCGTAGCTCCATCTGGCTCTACAATATGCAAATCCGGGTGATTCCCGTGTTCTACCTTACGACATGACAAACACTCTCCACATGCATCATCCGTCCGCTCTTCACAAAATAAAGCCTTGGCAAAGGTCTGCGCCGTTTTCATCTGCCCGCTTCCCGGCGGTCCGCTAAAAACATAGGCATGGTTGACCGTGTGATTCCGTAGCGCGCTTTGCAGCATTTTTTTGGCTATATCCTGTCCCATTATATGTTGGAAAGACATAATTCCTCACTTTCACGTCTGCTCACATGCACCACATAGTCAAAAATAATCTGCCAGCATGATCAGCAAGCAGATTATTTCTTCGTGGCGACAGCCCGTTATATTCATTTATAGCATAACTCTGCATTAAAAAGAGAGATTAATCAGCAACCCTCTTATTTCACCGACTCCTTGCAAAAGCTCAATCTTGCCCTGCTCGGTTTCAAGCAACTCATCCGCCATTTTGAGCAATATCTCATCCACTTCATCGATTAGCTTGTAACGCTTGCTGCGCCCGCGCCGATCCCAGCCCTTCGTATCCTTCATAGATACGCCTCTCCGAACTGTATCCTCCAAAAACCGTTTGACCAGCATCTTGTAAGCCTTCAGCTCACGAATCGTCATTGAGCGTGCAAGACGATCTCCTTGCATTTGAATTTCCTTGAAGCGCCGATTCAATTCCTGCTGCGAAGCCTGCTCCCCATTTTGCTGCATAACATCGGAAAAACTCTTGGGCTGAATCGGCTTCGTGCTCATCTCATTTGTAGACAACGTACTTTGTAAAGGGCGATAGCCCGGATTTATTTTCATATAAACCTGCTTTCTCCCCGGATGCTTCCACTTTCCCCCTCTTCAACAGTTCAATCTGGAACTTAGGGGTCCCATCGGCTTTCCGGGGACTGCGCTTTGGCGCTGCCGTTTTAGTGGATTTGCCCTCACTCCCAATCATGTGAGCAAGAAATATGCATTTTCCCTATCATATCGGCAGAATAGGTTCTATTGTGTAGATTCAGAAATGCTCGAAACGGTCTACAGGCATCACGAACACCGTAGCTCCGCCCACCTGTACTTCAACAGGCAACGGCAGATAGGAGTCCGTCGTCCCGCTCATAGGAGTAACGGGTGTGACCAGCTGTTCACGAACCTTGCAACTGCTGCGAATGACATTCATCAACGAGTCCACCTGATTGTCATCGACACCGATCATAAACGTCGTATTACCTGCACGCAGAAATCCCCCTGTGCTCGCCAATTTCGTAGCACGGAAATTAGCTTTCACCAGTCCGCTGGATAATCTGTTACTATCCTTATCCTGTACAATCGCAATAATCAGCTTCATCCTGTACTCCTCCTTCAAGCCATATTTGGGACAACCTTGTCCCTAGCTCAATTTTACCGTATATCCTTCGACAATTACACGTTAAAATTCTGAATAAATCGCTTTTTCAGCAAATCCTTTAATACTTGCTCTACCTGCTCCGGTGCAGGAGATGCATCGACAATCGTAATTCGCTCCGGAAATTGACGAGCAAGCTCCAGATAGGCCTCTCTCACCTTATGGTGAAACGAAATGCTCTCCATATCGAGGCGATCCATTCCCTCTCCCCGTGACGCATTAATTCTCGCTAATCCCAACTCGGGTTCGATATCCAGATAAAAAGTAGCATCCGGCTCCCAATCGTCGACCGCAAAACGATTAATTGAAGCAACCTCATCTATCCCGATTCCTCTTGCAAATCCTTGATAGACCAAGCTGCTATCCACAAAACGGTCGCACAATACGATAGCTCCCTGTTCAATAGCCGGCTTTACCTTCTCCACCAAATGCTGGCGCCGAGCTGCCGCATATAAAAGCGCCTCTGTCCGGGCATCCATACTGGTATGGGCCGGGTCCAAAATGATAGAGCGAATCTTCTCAGAAATTTCGATGCCACCCGGCTCCCTCGTCGTGATGACAGGATGGCCTTCCTCCTCCATAAACTTCGCCAGTCGTTGGATCATGGTTGTTTTACCGGAGCCGTCTCCCCCCTCCAGCGTAATAAAAATGCCTTTGCGATTCATATCATTCCCTGCTTTCCAGCCTGAAAAATAAAAGTCACCCACAGGCTCGTATGCTTCTTTTATTCAGCCTTCTGTATTTGTTGAGTCTCTCGTACCTAATTTTTATTCTAAACGGAATACCCGAATCGTAAGCATACTTTCATCTGCTACTCCTTGCCACTTGGCTCCCAGCTCACGTAGACGCCTCATCCGCAGAGCATTCGCCTCCGTGATCTTCTCTCCTGCATACAGCAGCGGAATACCTGGAGGATACGGGATAATCATTTCCGCAGCTACCCTGCCAGCTGAGTCCTCTACCGACACGACCTCTATCTGTTCCGGGCTAATCGGTTGAAGTCCGAACTGCACCGGATTAGAGTAAACCGTCATACGATCATTGTTCCACGTGGAAAAATCCAAATCTAGTCCATGCTGCTCCAGCTCCATGGAACCCGACTCACCAGCCGCCTTCTTAAACCTTATATCATTATTTATATGCACAAGCGCCTGCAACAGGTGACTCGCATCTCTGACCGTAGAGCCTAACGTAAACAGTAAAACAACATGTTTTTCGTCACTCATCTCCGGAATACACCCGTAAGTCTCCAGCTCATGCTTTAGTCCAAAGCCATCCAATACAGCCAGTGTATCGTACAATACTATTTTAAATGGGTCCTGGGTTGAATACTCACTAGTCCTCTCCCCGTCCCCTTCCAAGCCCTCAGAGCTGTCCTTATGAGCTCCTTCCCCACGTTTTGCTTGCCGTGTAGGCTCTACCAAGCGAAAGCGTGGAAGCTGCTCCAGACCCTTTCTAAAAGCGTCCACCGCCGCCAAGCCCTTCGTAAAGGCTTCCTCGCCATGAACATCAATATGCCATCTTGCCAAATCCAGCGAGGCCATTAACGGATACGAGGGGCTGGAGCTTTGTACCATAGCTAGTCGCTGACGGAGCAGCTCTCGATGGACTCGCTCTCCCTGCACATGCAGCATGGCCCCCATGGTCATAGCTGGGAGCATTTTATGTGTCGACTGAACAACTACATCAGCCCCACAGGAGAGAGCAGAGGCTGGTAAACGAGAATGCAGCCCATAATGAGCGCCGTGTGCCTCATCTACCAATAGCGGCACATGGGCTGCATGGCAGGCTTTAGCCGTTGTCTTCAGATCATACCCCATCCCGTAGTAGTTAGGTAGCGTAAGCAGTACCCCTTTAGCCGAGGGATAGGCCTTCAGCGCAGCCTTTACCGTATCCGTCGACGGAGCAACCGCCAGCCCGCTAAGCGTATCTATTTCGGGCTCCATGAACACCGCAGTAGCTCCTGCCAGCATAAGACCATTTAGGACAGACTTGTGTACATTTCGCTGTACCAGCAGTACATCTCCCGGCCTTGTACATACTGTCAGAATCATAGCCAAATTACCGACCGTGCTCCCCCCAACCAGCCAAAAGCTCTCCTCCGCACCAAAACACTTCGCAGCCAGCTCTTGCCCTTCACGAATCACGTCTTCTGGGTGGTGCAAATCATCCAGTCCCGTAATTTCCGTCGCATCAATCGACATCACCTCTTGTAGCAGAGACGCGATATCTTCATGCTCATATACTTGTCCATTTTTGTGACCCGGTACATGAAAAGAAGCACTACCCTTATCCCGATAACGTATGAGGGCTTCCATTAATGGTGCATGTCCCGCCTTTTTCCCCATCCTTCTGCAATCCTTCCGAAACAAAGCTTTATATCTACCCTATTTTATCGTAAAATCAAGCAGAATCCTACTTTTACTCACAGAAAAAAAGGCCCGTATCGACAGGCCTTGGAATGCCAATCCTCTAAAGACTAGCCGACAAAGGATATTATGCATTTTTCTGAACCCAGATTTGCTTAAGTTGATCAATAAAAAAATGATATTTGGCGTCTGTTGCATCCGTGTGCACCATTTCTACTTCACACGCATCGCAGATAAACTCGGAAACGATAAAAATGCCTTCATGCTTGTGTTGGCCGCATATGATGCAGCGGTGGCCGTTTTGATCATGCATATCCATCCCACCTTGTTTCTTTTACTATTAGTATGGGGCACTTTCTACTATTTTAAACCTTTTCATAGCCCAGCTCGACGATATACTCTATATATATTCCCTCTGGGCCCTTATGGTGTTTGTACGCCGTATGTTTAAAAAAACTGCCGCCTATGCCGATATAATAAGAAAAGCTCCTAAGTATGGATACCCTTTCATGGGAGCCTTGTACACTTCATTAGTGATAGCTTTCCCTCTAATTATAGAATAGGTTAGCTAACGCTAGACGCCAATCATTCTGTACTTTTACAAAAAACGATTTGATGCTTGTTTAAAGCGGCATGAGCGAAGTACCGTCCCTTTATCCGGCTGTGGGCGGGAAGCCACTTGTGATGCAGTAGATTAATGAAAGGACTGTTTGCATGACAGAGGAAACCGGAACCAAAGCTACCTACTATCACTATAAGCTCATTAAAAAAATCAGTATACCGCGTCAGCTGATATGGAGCCACATCTCACTGCCTGTCATTATGCTTCTTTTTTTGCTTGTTGCCTTTTCCTGGACCAGCATTTTTTTGTTTGCCCTCGCTTTTTTCTTGACCTTATGGGTACACTTCGTCATTTCGCGATCTGTACTATTCATAGGCGGCGGAACAGCTTTCCGCAAACGCTGGACATTTCACCGCAAACTGCCTTGGCTGGGATATATGACAGACCAATACATAGGCTACAGTATCTTTCGTCGTGTACACATACATACACTCTGGATCGGTATTTGCTTGTCAGCTGTATTCATACTCTGGTCTCCACCAGCCTTTACTGTATCCTTACTCTTCTGGCATCTCTGGCTTATTGCACCGCGTCTATACATTCTAAGCCGGCTTACAGGCGAGAGAAAGGACGGCATGTTGAAGTTTACTGATGAAGATGCCTCCTATTATCAACAGTAAGTCCTGCCATTCATCTATCCACACAGATAGAAGGTCAGATCCGATCTGGCTATCCCCGATCATCTATTACCAAAAAAGGAGCAACCTCAACAGAGTCGCTCCTTTTTTACCTATACACAAATATATGAAAGGAAGCCACTCCGCTACTTCAACAGCAGTTTTGAGTGCTCCCTTATCTAATCTCTTCATTCAGTATTATACACAGCATTCTACCCGCATGATTTGGAACTAACAATGACATACAACATGTTTTGCGCTGCATGCCCTTGCACCCTTGTTGAAAATCGCGAGCTCACTAATTAAGGTCCACACTTTTGCTCTTCACAGCAGTCTTTCCATCCTTCGGAACCAATACAGTAAAAGAGCCATCATGTACAGACAAATGCACCATGTGCTTATTTTTCTGAAACACTTTCTGATTAGAAGTGGATAAATTCGGTTCCTCCGTCCAGCCCCAAGCCGCAATCTCCTCCAAATAAGGAGCAGGCAAGCTATCGCTTTCCTTCAACGCCGGTAGTGCATAGCGGACATAGTCCATATCCGAGTTGCTGCTGGCCCGATCCGTTTTACTAGCTTCTTTGGGAACCGGGAACGTCTTCTCGTTGGCTGCTCCCTCAAACGATGTCCAAGAAGGCTCCTCTTCCACGCACCCGGTAAGAATCGCGACAGCGACACTGAATAGCACCAATAGAGCAAGCCATTTATTTCGCCGCATGATCTTCCCTCCTTACCAGCCTGATTGATTATACAAATTCCACCATAGGAAGTTGCATAATTCTGCAATAATGCAGCGTGTGTATGGGATTCAATACCTATTATACAGGGTTTACTCTTACATTCCGTAACAAAAATGTTACCTTCCTTTTGTAAGGACGTTTCTAAAATATATGTATAAGCAAAAAAGAACCATAATCTCATTGAGATCATGGTCCTCTTTATCTGTTGCTTGGCAACGTCCTACTCTCCCAGGACCCTGCGGTCCAAGTACCATCGGCGCTGGAGGGCTTAACGGTCGTGTTCGGGATGGGTACGTGTGGAACCCCTCCGCTATCGCCACCAAACATGAATTTGCTTCGCAAATTCTTATTCAGGTATCAGCATCGCCAAATGCTGTGTGTTCGCTTGTCCAGCCTAAGCTACTTGAGCTTACGCTATATCAAACCTACACCCTGAAAACTGGATCCGAAACTCTATTGCGTCCTATCTTTAGGATAAGCCCTCGACCGATTAGTATTGGTCAGCTCCATGCATTACTGCACTTCCACCCCCAACCTATCTACCTCGTCGTCTTCAAGGGGTCTTACTAATTGGGAAA
>NZ_MCBP01000018.1:0-112986 GCF_001705305.1 Paenibacillus kribbensis | reverse complement strand
GCCCGTCGTTTGTGCTTGTTTGATCCAACGGTCCAGAGCCGAGGCGGTGAGCCCATATTCCCCCACAATATCCGCTCTGGACTTTCCGTTCTCGTATAGTTGAATCATTTGTTTCTTGAACTCCGCTGTAAAGGTACGTCGTTGTTTAGGCATGTAGATGATCCGCTCCTTATGAAGATATGTTTATTCTACAAGCCCTTATTTTTGTTGTCCAACTAAGTGTAGCCGATCCAAGGAGAGTGTATCATGATGGACAGGATGAACTCTTTATGTCACCATATGCTCACATTCATCTCCTCTACAGGTGCAAGATTTGAGCACTGGCTGTTTTCTCTCTCGAACCAATAAAGCCCCGCGGCTCACTTCTACTCAGGTTATAGGAGATTGATTTCACTCTATTTCTTATAAAAAATCCTGTACTTCACATAGCCACACCATGTGATCTCCATCCTTGCCCCAATAATCCTTTGCAACGGTGTAGGGGGTGCCGAATTTTCGCAGCCATTTGGTCTGGGCTATTTTGAAGCCACTATCCAGGCAAAATTGTGCAACTTCCATTTCGTTCAGCCTGGTCATCAAAGCTCGAATTAACGCCGAGCCTACTCCCTGTCCCTGATAACTTGGCAGCACATACAAACTCCCCAAAGTCCCTACATGCTGGAGTTCGTCGTTGGTGCACTTCCTGATTTCTTCTCCGCAAGGGCCATAAGAGATCGTTCCAACAACGTTATGGTTATGTTTGGCCGTCAGGAAAAACAAGTTTGGATTCAAAGCTGACAAAGATTCGCGCAGCAATTGTTTTTTATGTTCAATCTCCTGCTGTATGTCGTCGATTAAGTCTTCCAGACCCTCCTCTTCAAATGCCGCAGATATGGAACTTTCAAAAACAATATCCGCCGCCTCCAGATCCGAAGGAACAGCGGATTGAATACTGAACTGTTTTTTCATGATGTAAAAACTCCTAGTTATTAGTCTTTTTTTGCATTTGGTCTCAATACTCTCTTATCTTATAATACTATAAAATAATTCCCGCAAAATGAGCATCTTCCAAGTATATTGAAATCCCCCGATTGGCGATTTCGTTCATCAATTCCACTAATTATTGCAAGGCCACTGCCCAGTCCAGCAAATGTATCTTTTCAAAGTAAAAGAGCCTACTTAATGATGCAGGCTCCATTGTATGTTCTTTGCATATTATGTGCATTTCCATTGCAACAGTCTGCTTTTCAAGGAGCTGTACCCGCAGCCCGCACGCTTAAGAATCAAACTGGTATATTCTTCGTATTCACATGAGTCTATTCATTCCAAATAAGCACCTGGACGGGCGTAGGGTTATACGCGTTGCACGGATTGTTTAACTGCGGGCAATTACTGATAAGCACCATCGAATGGCATCTCGATTGGAGCTCCACGTAACATCCAGGTCCCGACACGCCGTCTTCAAACGTTAATCCACCCTCAGGGGTTACAGGCACATTCATGAAAAAGTTAATGTTCGGAGACAGATCCCTTTTTGCATAACGATGACCTTCCGGATGCTTGGCAAGCTCCAGCATAAACGTATCACGGCAATTATGCATGTGGCCTTTCTCATGCGCATACCGAACCGTATTGCTCTGAGAAGAACAGGAGCCGCCGAGTGTGTCATGACGTCCGCATGTGTCTGCCACGATGGTAGCAAGCTCCTTGCCGGATTCAGCCAAAAGGGTTGAGCCTGTGGTCAAATAAATATTACTTTGCGCGTTGATCGTCCGTACAGCGCTATAATGGTCTTCCGGATGATCTGCATCATAAAACAGCGTGTCCGCGGCTTGGTTTCCTTCCAGATCCACGATTCTAAGCACCTGTCCCGGCTGCAGCTCATACATCCAGCCTTCGCCAGCCGGGATAACCTTATCATAAACAGCGGCCTCCGGATTTCTGGGACTCTCCACCCGATGAAATGCCTTTAACATGTTCTTCTTCCTCCTCACAAAAAAAGATAACAGCTAGTCTTGCAGTGCGTAATACGTCCATGTATTGTCGAAAGCCCGGCGATTCTCCGGCCGGAAATTGACGCAATAGTCAGCCGTATCAATCTGCACGGCAGGAAGCACCTCAATCTTGACCGGCACAGACGGATAAACCTCCTGCGGATCAAGAGGATGCGGCGTATTGGACAAGATCAATAGCACATCCATCTCTAAGCGAAGCGTCACCGTTATTCCCGCAGCACAGTGATTTCCTGCAAAAAGCATATTTCCTTCCTCATCGCAAAACACCTTGGAGAACCAGTTCACTACTGGTGACATATCCCTATCACCGAGGCCGTTTCTAACAAGCTCAACCGCCAGATTTTCCTGGCCGCTGCGCAGCCAGTCATTGCGGCTTTCCTGATAGCGGCTAGCCCCGTACTTGCTGTCTGTGCCCGCTCTTGTCGTGTAACCGCCCAGCGGATCATGCCAGCCCAAATCGTCGTGTACAATGCTGGCCATCACTCTTCCATTATCGCTCATGAGCACGTTGCCCTTCGTCAAGTGTGCCGTATGCTGCGCTTTCAGTGTATCGGGCATATTGTAACGCTCCGTCAAATCCCGCGCATGGTACATCAGCATCGAAACATTGGCGCCCGGTTCAACCGCAGTCAAGCGAATCATCTTCCCTTTGCCGATGATGCCAGACCATTTGCCTCCCGGATGTATCGTTTCACTCCAAATCGCATTCATCCATCGCTCACTCCTCTTCACTTCTTGTCCCTGCCATTTTCCCCATAGGGAAGATTAACTCTAGTCTATCAGACTTTATGTTAGGCAAGATAACATAGCATTTCAGCAATTGTCAAACAAGAAAAATCAAAAACTCGATGCCCAAACAAATCTCACTCCGCATACTTGCTTTCCCAAAGAACCATCTTTTCCCTGCCTTCTTATCTTCTCAAAATAGCTGGAATAGCAAGGGTTCGTGGAAATGTTTGATTAATCATTCACAAAGTCAGAACGATTTATTTAGCAACACTTCACAAATCGCCTCCTGCTTTTACGGCCTAATCTGTCGACATATGATGAAAATCCTCCCACGATCTAAGGATGTCTTGACAGTCTTCCAGACCGGGAACGATAATGAAGAACATAATTAACGTGTTAAACTTCTTAACACAAAATATTTAATTTCTCTCATAACCATTATCTCATCCGTTTTATATGTAATAATATCTTACATTAATTTTCATTAATCATCCTTTCACCAAACACATGGCTTAACGATCTGACAGAGAGGGGCTGCAATAATCTTGAGAAAATGGACCATCGACACATTGAAAATGATGTACAAAAACGACAAACTGACTCCTCTAGTTTTAATAGAGAACATTATCAGGCAGGCTGAGCAGGAAAAAGAGAGCAACATCTGGATCGTTCCTCCCGCTTTATCCCATATCAAGCCTTACCTGGACAACCTTGAACATAAAAATCCGGATGAATACCCGCTATGGGGCATTCCTTTCGCCATCAAGGATAATATTGATCTGGCAGAGGTGACGACAACGGCAGCTTGCCCCGCCTACGCCTATCTGCCTGAGAAGAGTGCGGAAATTGTATCCAGACTGGTGGAAGCAGGCGCGATTCCCATTGGCAAAACAAATCTGGATCAATTCGCGACCGGCCTCGTGGGAACACGCAGCCCTTTTGGAGAAACACATAACTCGCTTAAGCCCGAGCTGATCAGCGGAGGCTCCAGCAGTGGTTCTGCTGTAGCCGTCGCGAGAGGTCAAGCCATCTTCTCGCTTGGGACCGACACGGCCGGGTCGGGACGTATTCCGGCAGCGCTTAATGACCTGGTAGGCTACAAATCAACTGTCGGTGATTGGCCTACCTGGGGCGTGGTGCCGGCTTGCGCTACCCTCGATTGCGTAACGGTATTTGCCAATACGCTGGAGGACGCTTATCTCATTGATGCTGTAGCCCGCGGTAAACGGAAGAGCGGCGTGGGCACAGACATTTATGAAACCATTGCCTCAATGAAACCTCAAAAAATATTACTGCCCAAAGAACAACTGTACTTTTACGGAGATTACAAAGATTCATACCGCATGGCATGGGAAGCGGCGGTAAGACGCCTGGAACTTTGCGGAATTCCTATTGAATACGTCGATTCCAGCATTTTCAACAAGACCTCCAGCCTTTTGTACGACG
Organism: Paenibacillus kribbensis; assembly: GCF_001705305.1. Classification (GTDB taxonomy): domain Bacteria; phylum Bacillota; class Bacilli; order Paenibacillales; family Paenibacillaceae; genus Paenibacillus; species Paenibacillus kribbensis_B. The sequence goes on along the minus strand of NZ_MCBP01000018.1, from coordinate 108,817 downwards.
GCCCTTGGGTCGCTGAGCGCTGGTCTGACCTGGGGGAATTTGTCGAGAGCCACCCCGGAGAAATCTTCCCGGTTACCGAGCAAATTCTGCGCTCCTCGCTGGTTAAGGGCTATAATGCAGCTTCCGTATTCAAGGCACTTCACGAGCTTCGCGAATACAAAGAGCAAGCCAGTTCTCTCTTAAAGGACGCCGTCCTCGTGATGCCAACCTGTGGCGGAACCTGGACCAGAGAGCAGGTTGCGGCCTCCCCGGTTTCCACAAACAGCGACATGGGCTATTATACGAACCACTGCAATTTGCTGGATCTGTGCGCGGTCGCCCTGCCTTCCGATTATGCAGAAGAGCAACTGCCTTTTGGCATAACCATGTTCTCCATGAGAGGGCAAGAAAGCATTCTGAAAGGGGCATCCGCTGAATTTCTGAAGACCGAATCCATCGAACTGGCCGTTTGCGGTCTGCACATGCGGGGCTTTCCGCTGGAGAAGCAACTGCTCAATTGCGGCGCTTCCTTTGTACGCTCTGACCGGACGGCTCCTTGCTATCGGCTGATCCGCTTAAACTCAATCCCTGCAAAGCCGGGGCTCATCCGTTCTGAGCAGGGAGGCTCCATTGCGGTAGAAGTATGGAGAATTCCCGTTGGCCGGCTTGGCGAATTCATCCGTCTGGTTCCCGCCCCGCTTGGTATCGGCAAAATCAAGCTGGAAGGCGGAAGTGAAATAACCGGTTTTATATGTGAGCCTTATGCCGAGCAAAACGGCGAGGATATTACGAGCTACGGCGGGTGGGCAGCGGCGGAAACAGACAGACTGCGTAATGACACCTCTGCGATAGGCTAAAATTAGTTCTCTGTTGAAAAAAAGGGAGGCGGAAGCGATGACAACAACCAGAATACCTTATGAAGAATCATCGCCTTCATTCCGGTGTACGGACCTGTTTGAAATGAATTCCTTGCAAGGTCTCAAGCTGCTCGCAGGCAGGAACCATCTCGATAATATCATTAGCCGGGTCAACATCATGGAGGTCCCGGATATTCAAAACTGGGCGCAGGCGAACGAGTTTCTGGTGACAACCGGATATTCCTACCAAAATAATATGGACGCCTTTCTTGAGCTTATCCCTCATCTGGTTAACCGGGGCGTAGCGGCATTCGGCATTAAGCCCAAACGGTTTATTGCCGAGATTCCGCAGAAGATCATTGATTGCGCAGAAGATCATGGGCTGCCGCTATTCGAGCTTTCGGAGTCCACCATTTTCTCCAATGTTGTGCGTGAGGTCATGGAGAAGATTATAACCTTTGAAACCCGCAACATTCTGCTGCTACAGCGTCGGCTTGAGCAGGTGTCGGAGCTTATGCTCCATGGGTACGATATGCCGAAAATTCTTGAGGTGATTGAAGAGATGATCGGCAATCCCATTTCCATACTGAATGCTTTCAGCCAATTCATCGCTTCAACCGAGCAAAAGAAATATTTTAAGTCCTTCTACAATCATCTCCTGAGCTTTGACTCCAGATCTTCCCCAAAGCACAGTACGATTCAGGTTGAAGATGCCGCAGGTCGCTGCGTCAACCTGCATGTCTTTAACCTGTGGGAGACAGAGCGGGACCCGATTCTGGTACTGCTTGCGGAGAAAAATGGAGCCTGCAGCGAGCTTGATCTGTCCACGGTGTCCCGAATGCTCCCACTGCTTAATATTCGGCTTAGCAGTGAGAACACCTATAAGCTGGTTCAGGCCAAATACTTTGATGATTTCTTGAAAGACTGGCTGATGGGCTGCATTCCCAGCTCGGAGGATCTCGATATTAAAGGCCAGTTTTACGGGTACAGCAATCTGTCAGCCTACAGCTATCGTGTGATCATTGTGAAATTCCATTCCAGCGTGCAGCCGACACCAGACTCAGCCATGCTGTCAAAGCTCAATCATATGAACCCCGAGAGCCCGGCCCTGTTTACGGCCATGTCTGGAAAAATCATCGTGCTCATGCCTCAGCCCGTCGACGGTGGCAATATCCCACCAGATGAGACGGAAGCCATAGTCCGGCTAATTGCCGAAGCGTGCGACACAACAGATTTCTCCTTATGCATCGGTGAATCCAGCGCTCCGCTTTCCATTAATGCGGGATATATTGATACTGAAAATTTATATATCGCCTCCTGTATCAGTCGGGAGAATGCCAAACTGATCACCTGGAAGCAACTGGGCATCTATACGATACTGACCTTGCTCCCCAAGCATGCCAACGTTGATAAGTTTATCGACCGCTTTATCCGGCCTCTCGTGCACTATGACAAAGCCCATAACTCCAGCCTGATTCCAACGCTGACTGCTTACTTTCAAATGGGCTGCAACATCAAACTCACCGCACTAGCCATGTATACACACTACAATACCATCGTATACCGTCTCGATAAGATCAAAACGATACTCGGTATCTCTTTTGATGATGCGGAAGCGCGGCTTCAATTGCAACTGGGCTTGAAAATTTACGAAATGGGAGAGTAGAACAAACATACTTTGAAAGGGGAATTAGCCAGTGAACAACAGAGGCCCGCTACGCAACCTGTTTCGGATTCGCCGGGATATCAACCCTCGTCTTTTTAATTCAATTATGATCATCACTTTTATGTTGCTGATTTTGCTGTGGTACGTAGGGAGCAATTATTCGGGGATCAACTCCATCTTTCTGCCTACACCTCAAGCGACCTTCTCTTACCTGCTCTCCGCTCTCCAGAACGGAAGCCTGTGGGCGGATATCGCTATCAGCTGCTACCGTGTGCTGATGGGCTTTCTTATCGCCGTTGTAATCGGCATTCCGCTGGGCCTGCTCTCAGGCACTTACAAAATCATAAATGCCGTAACCAAACCGTTAATCGAGTTCTTCCGCTACCTTCCCGTTTCGGCACTGATTCCGCTGATTATGGTATGGACCGGCGTAGGGGAAACCGCAAAAATTACGATCATCGTCGTCGGCGCCGTTTTTTCGATGACCGCCATGATTGCGGATATCGTCAAGGGCATCCAAATTGACCTGATCAACACGGCTTATACACTGGGCGCCTCTCAGGCACAGGTGATCCGCAACGTCATCATCCCCGCTATTATGCCTAATGTCATGGATACGATGCGCATGGTCATGGGCTGGGCCTGGACGTACCTGATTATGGCGGAAATGCTGGCTTCGAGCTCCGGCCTTGGCTACAACATTATGATTGCGGAACGGTTTATGAAGACTTATATCATCTTTGGCGGCATTTTTGTGATCGGCATTCTCGGTTTGCTATTCGACCGCATATTTGCATTCATCAACAAACGTCTGTTCCACTGGGCCGAAGATGTATAACAACAGCAACACTTGAAAGGGGGACCTATTTAATGAAACAAACGCCGGCTATTAAAATTTCCTGCAAAAATCTCAACAAAATTTACCGATCCAAAAAAACGGAAATCCTCGCGCTCCAAGACATCAATATAGATATTGCAGACAATGAATTCATTAGTGTGGTTGGCCCCTCCGGCTGCGGCAAATCCACCCTGCTCCGCATATTTGCCGGTTTGGACGAAGCGACTTCCGGCGATATCCTGTTGGATAACCGTGTCATGGCAGGGCCGGGTTCGGACCGCGGTATGGTATTCCAAGCATACACGCTGTTCCCGTGGCTGACGGTGGAGCAAAACATCCGCTTTGGCCTAAAGCTGAAGAAAATGCCCAAGCCGGAAGCGGATCAAATCGTCGAGAAGTACTTAAGCCTTATCGGCTTAACCGATTTCCGCAACAGGCTGCCAAAGGAGCTGTCCGGCGGCATGAAGCAACGGGTAGCCATCGCACGTGCGCTCGCCAACAATCCGGAGGTGCTGCTCATGGACGAGCCCTTTGGTGCGCTTGATCCCGACACTAAAGGGAATATGCAGCTGCAGCTGAGAGAATTATGGGAGAAGGAAAAGCATACCGTCATCTTTATAACACATGACATTGAGGAAGCCGTATTCCTCTCCCAGCGTGTGTACGTCATGAGCTCCCGTCCGGGGCGGGTTATTGCCGATATCCCGATTGATCTGCCTCAGGAGCGGGACCTGGACCTTAAGGACACTCAGGAATTTATTCAGATCCGCAAAAAGATACACAGTCTGTTGCATTCAAGAGATTTCGGGAATAACCTTCATGCGACAAACTAACTTTATCAGTACTTTTCATAAGGATAAGGCTTTTCTAAAAGGGTTCTTGCTCTTGTCACTACCGATCGGCCTGCAAAGCATGTTGACAAGCATTACCAACACCTTCGCATCCTTGATGGTGGGTCAGCTTGGGGACCTGCAGGTATCCGCCACGAGCCTGGCGGGACAAGTCTTTTTCATACTGAATCTCATCATTGTCGGCATTGTCAGCGGCTCTACTATTTTTCTGTCACAATATTACGGCAAGGGAGATCACCACAATCTCAAGGTCGCATCTGCAGTCGCCTTTGCCCTCGTTCTTGCTGTGAGTGCCTTGTTCACTGCGATCGCCCTGCTGTTCCCAACCCAGGTGCTGCATATTTTCTCTAACGAATACGAGGTGGTCGAGCAGGCCGCCGACTATCTGCAGATAGTCGGCACCAGTTATTTGCCTACCGGGTTATCCCTGGCCTGCACAATGATTTACCGAAATATCGGGAGAGCCGGTATTCCTCTGCGAATCATCGTCTTGACTATCATTATCGACATTGTGCTCAGTTACATGCTCATTTTCGGGTATGCTGGCTTGCCTGTGCTCGGTATTCAGGGAGCTGCCATTGCCATTGTTATGGCCAGAACGATAGAAATGCTGATTATGACTTCCATCCTGTACAGCAGATTCAGAAGCTTTGCACCGACGATCCGGGATCTGCTCTTGGCCAAAAAAAGCTTTCTTGCTGTATATTTTAAAACATCCGCTCCGGTCATTTTGAATGAAACCGTGTGGAGTATCGGATACGCAATGTACAGCGTCGTTTTCTATCATATGGGCTATACGGTCGGCGCTGCGGTTGGAATCGCCAAGGTGCTGGAACAACTGCTTATCGCATTTTTTATCGGTACGGGACAAGCCGCCGCCATTATACTCGGGCAAACCATTGGCGAGGGTAAATCCGAGAAGGCTCCCTATTATTCCAGCCGCTTGGCGACGTATACCGCCCTAGGGGGCGTGCTGCTGGGCATAATTATGATGGCCTGCGTGCCCCTCTTCCTGAACCTATATCAAGGAATTTCACAAGAAGTCCGGAACACCATTATCATTCTCATGATGTACCTGGCCGTCATCATGCCCATCAAGGGAATGAACTTCATTCATATTATGGGGACGCTGCGGGCCGGAGGAGATACGAGGATGTGCTTTGTCATCGACAATGCAACACTTTGGTGCGTATCCCTTCCGCTTACGTTCCTGACCGGCTATGCGCTTAATCTCGGCATCGAAATTGTGTTTTTGTTCGTCATTCTCGACGATCTGTGTAAATATACGCTCGTTCGCCTCCGCATTCGGAGCAACAAATGGATTCACAATCTGGTGGAATGATTCCTTGGATCACCATCGGATGTTTATCATATACAAACCAATTGGAGGGGAAGAATGAAAAATGAACCGAAACAAATTCAGCTTCATAAAAACAGGCGCGACCATGCTGTTGTCGATTGTCATGTTATCTGGTTTATTAGCTTGCGGGAACACAAATTCAGCGGGTAGTGCGACTAACGCTGCAGGCGACAATAACTCTTCCAGTGCGAAAAGAAGTCCTGTTACTGTTAAAACGGCATATGCCCCATTCATCGGGGGCATTGGCATCTATGCGCTGGATGATAAAAAATTCGACCTTGACCATAACGTAGACCTGCAAATCGGCGCGTTTGGAGCTACTTCTCCTCTAATGAGTGTCATGACGGGGGACGTAGACATTGCCTTCACGACACTCCAATCCTATTTGGTTTCCGTCAATGCACTTATCGAGGAAGGCTCCGATATTAGCACGCTGCCGAAAATCGTATATTTGCACAATGCTTCCACGGGTGCAGACGGCATTGTAGCTGATGCCAGCATCAAAAGCGTCGCTGACCTGAAAGGAAAATCCGTTACCGCTCAATATGGCGAAGTTACCCATTATATGCTGGCTAAAGCACTCGCTACAGCAGGAATGACCGTGGACGATGTCAATCTCGTAGACATGGGTCCGGGCAAAGGCGGTGCGGCGTTTGTTGCCGGCAGTGTAGATGCAGCAACAACCTTCGAGCCTTATCTGTCTCAAGGCACGACAGCACGAAATGGCAACATTATCATATCCACAGCCGACATGAAGAATACAATTCTGGATGTTGTAGTGGTATCGGCCAAGAACGCCAAGGAGAAGCCGGAATGGCTGTTGAATACACTGAAGGCGGTAGAGGACGCCACAAAGTATGTCAATAGTGATCTGGATGCTGCTGCGGAGCTGACGGCAGGCGACCTGCAGGTGAGTGCCGAAGAGGTCAAGGCCATGTACCCTACCGTTCATTTGTATACGATGGCTGACAACATCAAAGGCATGAGCGAAGGTGGGTGGATTTACGACACCATGAAGGATGTCGTTGATTTCTATACTTCCATCGGTACTTTCAAGAAGCCGTTTGATGTGAAGCAGCTTGTCTCGACAGACTTTTTGTCGAAATAGAACATAAGCGGCATACTATATTATGAACCGGAGGCAACCTTTATGATTACGATACCCGAACATAGTGTGTACATCCTGATCGATGTTCAGAACTCGGACCCTGCGAAATCGCGCGGTCTGACTCCCCAAAGACAGGCTTATCTAAACAATGTGGAGCGGGTAACCGAATATTTCCGCACGCGCGGCGACGTGCCCATCGTGCACATTCGCGAGATTCACCGGAAGGACCTGATCGACTTTGGCCGAGAGCTGGACGGCGCAGAAAATATCCATTGCGTAGAAGGTAATCCTGAAGCTACCTACTATGAGCCTACAGCACCCATCGAGGGAGAATACACGGTTGACAAGCGTCGCTACAGCGCCTTCTTCGGCACAGACCTGGAAATTTTGCTGCGCGGCCTCAAAGCTGAGCATCTGTTCCTGGTTGGCGGCATGACGGACATTTGCGTGCATTACACGGCGGTAGACGCGCACCAATACAACTACCATGTGCATGTATTCAAGGAAGCTGTTGGTACGCCAAGCAGCGACGAAGTAGCCCAAGCCGCGTTAGACAACATTGAATACTTCCAGACCGGATCGATCATTTCGGTCGAGGATTTGTTTAACTAAACCAGTGAAGGAGAAGGGAGATTACCCCGTGAACAAAATACCTGAACATAGCGCACTTATCGTCGTAGACATCCAGAATGACGTAGAGAGTGATGCCATTCCCGTCATGGAAGGTGGCACCTGCATGCTGAACAGTCCAAAAGTGATTAAGCACTTTCGCGAGCTTGGGCTGCCGGTCATTCAAATCCGAGAGCTTCACCGTGCTGATCTCAGCGATTTTGGACGTGAGCTGGACGGTGTGGAAAAGATTCATTGTCTGGAAGGTACCCCTGCCGAAGAGTTCCATCCCTTAACCGCTCCAATTGAAGGTGAATATATCATTACCAAACGGCGGTACAGCGGCTTCTTCGCCACTGACCTCGACCTGCTGCTCCGCTGCCTGGGCGTCAAACGCCTGTTCCTCGTCGGCGGCATGACAGACATCTGCGTCCGCTTCACAGCCGTCGACGCACACCAGCACGATTACCACTTTCATGTGGTATCGGACGCCGTCATCGGCACCAGCCAGCAGGCGCACGACATGGCGCTGAAAAACATGGAGTACCTGCAAACTGGCGCAAATATAACAACGGAGCAATTACTCGCCCTTTCTTTATAATCTGCATATATAAGTAGAAGAAAAAAAGCAGCATCCGCCGTACGTTCTATTTACTGGGAACATACGGACAGGATGCTGCTTTTTATTGCTGCGAGGCTTATTCAGACTGCCGCCAGGATGGACGCTCCTTCACCGACGGCTTGACATGGGCAGGTATCGGGCAGTTATAGCCTTCCATGCCTCCTCCCCGCGCCTTCAGCTCCTGCTTTGCTTCTTCCATGATCCCGGGGTACATAAGCAGCTCTGCGGCGGTGGCAGCCATAACCTTGGCAGCATGCAGCATCCCCTTGTGGCTCGCTGAAGCCATACCCTGCGCCACCATCTGCCAAGAATGGAACGGCGTTTCGGACGCATAGCATACCGTCTCCAGCTGTGCGGTCGGGACAACCCAGCTTACATCGGATACGTCTGTAGAGCCTAACATCCTCCCGCTGGCAGGTTCGTACGGGTCAAGCGTTTCCGGCAGACTTCCGCCGTTCTCTGCATCCGTTCGTCCCTGCTGCAGCGTGGACAGGATTTCGCTTGCATAGCTCTGCTCGGCCTCTGTAAATACGGGTACACCCAGATGTGTGAAGCACCGGTACATGACCTGCTCCAGCGTTACATTTGGAATAAGATTGGAGCAGGCCTTTTCGAACCGGATGTCTACTTCTGTGCCGGTCATCAGCGCCGCCCCCTTGGCCACATCGTTCATCCGGTGATAAATCTCTTCCACCTGCCGAAGTTCTGGTGCGCGAATCAAATATACAACCTCGGCCTCCGCCTGCACCACATTCGGAAATTCCCCGCCTGTCTCGGTCACAGCATAATGAAACCGCGCTTCCGGCGGTATATGCTCTCTCATGTAATTGGCTCCAACGTTCATCAATTCCACGGCGTCCAAGGCGCTTCTCCCCTTATGGGGGCTTATGCCGGCGTGTGCGCTTTTGCCTAAGAATCTGTACCTTATCTGGTAATTCGCGACTGAGGTCTGTGAAACCACTCCATTGTTATACCCTGGGTGCCAGGTTAAAGCCGCATCTACATCATCAAAGAGCCCTTCACGCACCATAAAGGTTTTGCCTGATCCTCCCTCCTCAGCCGGACAACCATAGTAGCGGATCGTCCCTGGAAGCCCTCTCTCCTCCATATATTCCTTTACGGCAACAACGGCAGCGAGCGCCCCTGTCCCCAACAGATGATGACCGCAGCCGTGACCGTTCCCCCTATGCTCAAGCGCTTGTTTGACTGCCACTCCCGCTTGCTGGCTCATGTTTGGCAGCGCGTCGAATTCCCCCAATACGGCAATCACCGGACTTCCTGAGCCATAGCTGCCAACAAATGCCGTTGGAAGACCTGCGGCGCAACGCTCGATTCGAAAACCGGAGTGCTCCAGCTGGCCGGCCAGCAGATCGGCCGATTCAAACTCTTCAAATTTGCTTTCAGCCAATTTCCAGATGTGATCGCTTATTTCCGTAAACGACTCTCTCCCACGCTCAATCCTATCCGCAAACCATTCACAACCACCTTGCTGAGCCTCATGTATGTTCTTCAAGCTGCACCTCCGGCATATTTTTGGACATATTATTACATTTTCCAAAATTATAGTATACTTAAGGGGCCTATTCAATAAGTAGAGAAAGATTGGACGTGAAGGAATGTTTAAAATCGCTTTTATAGTGGCTGAGCACTCCGTGAAACGCCTGAAGCAGGTACAGGAGCAGCTGGAGCAGTTATGTGAACTCACGGTGCTCCCTTACCGCTCTCTGGACGAAATCGCAACCCTTTATTTATCCCGGCCTATGATGCTGGACGCCATTATTTTTGGCGGAGAGCTCTCTTATTTAACTTTGCATAAAGAGATCAAAGGTCCTTACCCTCTGCCGATGAAATACTTGGATGTTACCGAACATGATTTCTATAAATTGATGTTTCAGGCTCATTCAGCCCGTCCAGAGCTGCGCAGCCAGCGTATCGCCGTCGACTGCTTGAGCCAGGATAACGGCTTTCTCGGCATTAAGGAAATACTACAGCCTGAACTCCTTCCTTATATGCCAGAAGAGTATCTGGACAGGCTGTCCTATGACGATATGCTACGGTTTCATTTAGAACTGTGGGAGCAGGGAAAAGTAGATCTCTCCGTTACCCGCTACAGCAATTTGGTCCATAAGCTAACGGAGCACGGGATAAACGCCGTCCATTTATTCCCTTCAGACAATACTATTCTTGAAGCATTCAGAAATACGGTTGGCGAAGTAGAGAGGCTGCACATGAAAGCCAACCGCACAGCTGTCGGTCATGTGCAAGTTCAAGGCTTCCGTAAGCTGCGCGAGCAGGATGAGCCCGAATCCGCGTTGATTATGGCGATGCTGCACAAAGCTCTGCTGACATTTTCCAGAGAGGAGGAACTGCCTCTTGTCGCGCAGAAGCATGCGGATTTTTTTGAACTGCTAGTATCACAGCAGGAAATGGAGGAGAAATGGACGGGGGGCTTGGCTCACTGCAAGCTGCAGGCTTTCCTGAATTATCAACTGTCTTTACGCGTGGATATCGGCTGGGGAGCCGGAGAAACATTGTATAAGGCCCGCTTTCATGCACAAAACGCACTTATGCTTGCTGAGCGGCAGCCCTTGTCAAGCACCTTCATAGTCATGGAGGACGACCGCATCCTCGGTCCGCTTGGCGAGTCAAATCGCCTGGAGGTTACGCACGCACACGATCCCCAAGCTGAAGCATGGGGCCGATATATAGGAATATCACCGCTGCAGATTCACAAAATTATATCCGTCATGAACAAGCTACAGCGTGATGAACTGTCCGCTCAAGACCTGGCACTTCACCTGGGGGTGACGCTCCGCAACGCCAACCGGACCATGAATCTGCTCGCCGAGAAAGGTGCAGCAAATGTAAGCTATCAAAAACAAGAAAAGCTGCGCGGTCGCCCAACCAAAATTTACAAGCTCCAATTTGACAAGCTGCCAGTACTGTAACTGAACAATTGAGGTCGGAATAGTCTTCTAAACATAGAAACATATGTTCTTCACTTCTATATTATGATATCTTTATGCTAGAAACGTCATGTCGGAGGTGTGAGATGTATACATTGTCCCTCCGTGGCTTTTTGAATGAAATGTGATGTTTCACTTAAACTGGGACAAGGTAAGGGCCAGTCTTTAGTCACTTTCACGACCACGACATCCAACCCCGAACAGAGAAATTAATAGATTGCTGGGATAGTCGGATCTCTGTATCCCTGAGCTTGAGTATCTGTACAGCCATTATGAAATGATCGATGCCAAGGCAGCGGGAACACACAAGTTGAAAAATGCGGCTGTTGAAATTGGAGATGCTGCCGTACTCTTTTTTGCCGCACCGGAGCATCTATATCGCCAACAGCTAGGCTATCGCTGGATTGGAACTGGTGAGCTTGTCCATGAATCCTCCTCGTGGTCACCTCATCATGCCGTAATCGCCACTTATAATGAGGACCCACTCATTGTTGATACTGGCGCAGCCCGTTCTTCTGTGTATGCTGCGTATGAAGGTGGCGCGCCACAGCAGGTTGCCGACTCTTTGGCTGACTTCTTTGCGGCTCTTTCCATCCTGATTGAAGCTGCCCGTACCTTTAAGGGAGAACTAAAAGATGAAGAGTTGATTAAGCAATGGGGTACGCCCCTTTTTAACGATCCCTGTTAACTATATAATTCATTAGATGCTTTAGAAAAGCAATATTGCGGGGTATCTGTTCAAGTGCTTCCATGGCAAGGCAATAGTGTTCCCACATCTCTTTACCGGCACCCTCGTGACCAAGGATGGACACGAAATTCGAATTGTTGTTATCAGAATCCTGACCAACAGGTTTTCCGAGTAAGAGCGTATCTCCTTCCACATCAAGCAAATCATCTTTAATCTGAAAAGCAATCCCCATATGATAGGCGAATTTCTTCAAAGCAGCAATTTCCGATTCCTTGGCCTGTGCGAGCATGGCTGGCATAACGAGACAAGCCTCAAACGCCACTCCTGTTTTGTAGAAGCACACCATATTCAGCTGCTCCAATGTCAATGCCTTTCCTTTGGAATCCAGATCCATCGCCTGTCCCATACACATATCTTCTGCCTTTTGGGCCGAGTATTGTACCAAAGCAAGTACAGTCTCAGCATTGAACTGATCAAGTGACGATTGTTCCCCAATCGCCTTCTGGATCAGGTACAGACCGGTTAATTCCGCGGTAGCGCTGTTGTGAACCTGATGTAACGTCTGACGCCCTCTCCGGGTAGATGCATTATCCTGGGAAGGCAGATCATCAAAGATCAGAGATGCGGTATGCATATACTCCAGCGATCTCAGAAGAGGTACGATTGCCGATGCATCCAGTCCATATTCGTTCACGCCCATGACCCAAGTCAATATAGGCCGTATCCGTTTACCGCTTCCTTCGAGGCTGTAATTTGCAGCATCTATAAGCTGTTCTTTCATTGACGGAATCCCATGAGGTTTGGTGATCCTCAATTGATTGTTAATCTGCTCACGGACTATTTTGATCGTATTGAAAAAGCCTTCCTTTTCCTTCGAATCGTTTTTCAGATGTGTAAGCATTTGATCCCGAAGCAGCTTATCAAAGAAATCCACATCATCCGCTTTTTGCACCATCTTCTGAATGAGACGATTGAATTCCGGATTGGCGGATGCAAAAATTCCCATCATTTCATCATACTTTTCAACACCTACACGTTCTTTATAACGTTTGAGTCCATTCATTGCACGATCCAGTATCACCTCACGAGCCCTGGCATCGGAGTCATATACGCTATGGATCAAATAGGAAATGACCGCCCAGTATAATTCAAACGGATTGATCAAATCCGACCTCTGATGATGATATTTTAAATAATAGGTATAGGGTGCCACTGCACCCTCTCTCATATCGTCAACCATATCCGCAAAATCATCAGCAAGCTGGTTATAGATACCATAAAAAAATGTTCGTTGCTCAAAGCCCTCATCCTCAGGAGCACCAATCACGGAACGAACAATCAACCGGGAAGAAGCAGACTTTAAAATGACGGGGATATAAATCTCTTCATTGGTGTAATTAGCTCGCGTTAGATCCTTGACACGGTCGATATCTTGGGAATGAAAAAAAACATAGGACTGCTCGAAAAATGTTTGCTGTGTGTCTGGCCGCTGATGTTCCTTTATATACTCAAAAGCATCCGAGAGCTCCGAATGTATGTATTGAATCAGCTTCATATGTTTTCCGGTCCAGTTGCCAAGCTCAGGCACAGATCCAGTAAGAAGCGCGGTACGTATCATATGAGAGTATTGTTTCTTCTCTTGAACGGTCAAAAGCCGAGAATCGAGAAGATCATCAATAAAAGGATAGGTTAACCCATAGGAGTAACCAAGCCTGATGGCTTCATCAAGTCTGCGAGAACGTTCATCAGGTGACACTGCATCGTCCATTTCTTCCATCACATGCAGAATAACCCCAATAATGATCTTAATCAGCTTGCGCTGGGCTTGCTCTGCATCCATTTCCTCGGGAACATGAGAAGACACAGAACCAAGCTTGTTGATTACCCAGATTACGGTGGCTTCTATCCCTTCCTTTTGGGACCACCGATACACCCCGGCTAAATTCATAAACCCCGGTTGGTCGCTCCTGTTTGTATCGGTGGATTGAAGCAAGTATCTTTTTACGTCAGCAATAACGCGCTGAATCCGGGTCTGTGTGTCAGCAGAATCCAGGGCCTTGCCTAGATCCCTCATGTAAATATAAGAAACACTTCGATCCAGATAATCATCCAATTTACCTGTATAACTCAGCCATTGAATATATCTATAATAATCCCGAGTATCCGGTTTTCTCTTTCCCCGTGAAAAGAAGGATAACCATGAAGAATGACGAATATGATTCCTTTTCCATATTTGGATATCTTCCGTAAGATTAGTCACATAAGTCTTATCCATGACCTGATCATAGAGTGATGCAAAATACTGAAACGCCTTCTGCTCAGCCAGCCGATATCCTGTATTTGCATGAAATTTTTCATTCATATGATGCATTACCTCAACTTCTCATTTTGTTAAACATGGCTGCATTTCTCCCTGAGGGAACGAATTTGGATCATGTTTTTATCTTTATACGGAAAAAAATCTGTGAGGTTACGAAATTAAATTTGTTGAGAAATATGAGCAATTGTCAGAGCGTTTAGCTTTTTTCGGCCTTCTTCCATAAAGCCTCCGTCAGCTCATCAATCGTCTCCTTCATCGAGAGCTTCTCATGCCAACGAGTTGGAATACCATTCAAACCATAGTAAGCCCCGCCAATCTGCCCGTACACCGCTCCGGTTGTATCGGCGTCATTCCCTAAATTTACCGCTAACAGTGCTCCCTCTTCGAACGAAGTCGAATGGTAAAATGCCCACAACGCAGCCTCAAGGGAACGAATGACATAACCGGTTCCCTGTATTTCGGGCGGCTCCTTATGACGGTAAGACCCCACGATTATTTCTTCAATTGCTGTCGAATAAGTTGGCATGTCCCGCCGCCACTTTCGACACACGTCGGCCGATAACATGGCTTCTTTGTCCGCTCCCTGCAGAGCTGCTACAAGAATTGAAGCAAGCACAGCGCAGGCCTCAACACTTTCGACTGCTCCATGGGTGGTGCGTGAACTCATCTCGGCGTACCTGATCGCCTCTTCCGGACGGTTCGCATAGGCCATAGCCACAGGTGCAAGCCTCATAATGGAGCCGTTTCCTGCGCTCATGGGGTCAACAGATCCGCTGTACGGATCTCCAGTGGCTTCGAACCGATGCAGCGCCTCTCTCGTAGCACCACCAATATCAAAGCACGTTCCTGTGCTGCTCATATATCCCACATAGTACCAATTCGTGTATCGCCGCATTTGGTCTGCCGGATCAAATTCATCTTTTCGCACCAAACTCTCGGCCAAACAGAGCGCCATCGATGTATCATCCGTCCACTGTCCCGGTTTTAGTCCAAACACACCGCCGCCCACGATATCCGTTACAGGTTCAAATGTACCCGGACTGCTGAATTCCACCGTGGTTCCCAAAGCATCACCCGTCGCCAGTCCGACCAGACATCCAAAAAAACGATCCTTGATAAGTGCCATTCTAGTTCTACCCTCTTTACAATTGTGATAACTAACGTATATTTTCCAAAACGCCAGAAAGGAAGCAAAAGCATAAAACACAGTACAGATATCCATTTGTAATCTATATTATAAAATTAATCTGGCTGAATTAAACATTCCACAATCGTCCCACTCCCTCCATTCCCATTTTAAGATAGAAACATATGTTCTTTACTTCTATATTATGATATCTTTATGCTAGAAACAAAACGATTACATCTCCATCATTTCGAATACTTATCCCTTTGTTAAAATCCTTTTCTACAAGTGAGGTGGTTCTTATATGATCTATATCGCGTTGCTGCGGGGCATTAATGTGGGCGGCAAAAACAAGATTAATATGAAAAAGCTCAAGGAAACGTTCGAGAAATCGGGCATGAGCCATGTGACGACCTACATCAACTCCGGTAACATCATTTTTTCCAGTAAAGTTCAATCCAACGAGGAGTTGTCGCTCCAACTGGAGCAGGCAATTCTGGAGGATTTTAGCTTACCTATCCGGGTTATCGTCCGCAATATGGCGGAAATACAGACCATTATGGAGACATTGCCGGAGGAGTGGTCTAATGATACACAGATGAAAAGTGATGTATTGTTTCTATGGGATGAAATTAATGATATTTCCGTTCTGGACAAGCTTCCATTGAAGCCGGGAATCGGCAATGTAGTGTATACGCCCGGGGCTATTCTGTTTTCTGTCAGCAGAGAGCATGCCATAAAAAGCGGGATAACGAAACTGGCCGGCTCCAGTCTGTATCAGCAAATGACTGTGCGGAATGTGAACACGACCCGGCAGATTTATAAGCTGATGCAAATGGCTGAACAGGAAGAGTTGCGTGCCGAAGGCAGCCGTAGAGCATAAAAAAAGGGAGCCTTCCTGCGGCTCCCTTAACTGCATTTTGGGGTTATATTGTTTCCTATCGTCCCTGCCTGTCAAGCGAATAAAGTTCGCTCCTCATATAGAATACCACTCAGCGTGCTGGCTTCGTTAAATTGCAAAACCGTCGACCAGTCCATTCAGCCGGGCAGCGCTTTCCTTCACCTGATCGGACTGGTGTGCCACTTCAAGAGACTTTTCCGCCGATGAAACCATATTCTCAGCAATGTGCTGGGCAGAAGCGGCAGACTGGTCGCTGGCTGTTGCAATCTCATGGATAGCTCTCACCATGGTTTGAATGGTTGCATTCACCTGCTTGGAGGTGGCGTTCAAATCATTGACTGTATTCGTATGCTCAACTGCATCATTGTAATATTGTGCTGCCGTATCCTCAAGCAGCTGATAATCCTTGCCCACCTTGGCATGCAGGAAATCCAGTAATTCCTCGGCATTGGTCGTCAGATTGGCTACAGATTGCACAACCTCTTGAGTAACACTCTGAATTTGATCTACCGCCTGCTTGGACCCATCTGCCAGCTTGCGAATCTCGTTAGCTACAACCGCAAACCCCCGGCCTGACTCACCGGCACGAGCCGCTTCAATGGATGCATTTAGAGCCAGCAAATTGGTTTGCGCCGTAATTTCCAGAATAGACTGGGAGAGTGTGCGAATTTGGTCTACCGCCTTGGCCCGTTCCAGCGCTTCCGTCATCTTTTCACTGGCTTTCCGGTAAATCTCTTTGGACGCTTTATTGGACTCACTGGCCTCATGCATCAACGCCTCTGCTTTTAGGCTTGTATCATAGGCAGACTGGGCTTTTTCTTGAGTTTTGACCGAAATGTACTCTGCCGCCCGCTGCATTTCATCGGCAGAATGATTCATATTTTCTGTATATGCCGAAGTTTCCTCCATCGCCGCTGACAGCTGTTCGACCGTTGCCGATACCTCTCTAATCCGCCCATTGAGATCTGTCATATTATGATTCGTCTGGTCACTTAGCTGATTAATTTGGCGAGATTCATTGATTACCCCCGTAATAACCATTGAGGTCGAATCTGTCATTTGTTGAATGGCACGTGCAATGACAGCGATTTCGTTATTACCCTTGAGCAGGGCTGGATCAAATGCTGCCGTTAAATTTCCTTGGGTAATCTCTTCACAGTATTTCGTAATGGTGCTCATCCGAGAACGGATATTCCGAATGGCCGACAAGGAGATCATACCAAGAACAGCCAGCACAAGAGTCAAAATCACGATCAAAACAATCGTACGCATTTTAATCTCATTTTGCGTATTTTGATATAGGTTCGCGGATTGCTCATTGTTGTAATCAGTAATATCGGTCAGTAGCTTGACAATTGCCGTACTGGATGTATTAATTCGGCTTCTCTCTTCCTTGTCATAGGTTCCGGTATTTTTTTTGACTGTCATGATCTGCTCAATATCCTGATAATATGTGGCCATACTGCCTTCTAGTTGCTCGTACAAATTCTGTTCCCTTGAATCGAGATTCTTTTGCGAGAATTTATCCAGCCCTGAAGTAACGCTGCCTTTTCCCTTCTGTACCTGATTATATTGTTTATCTGTGTACACCTCATTATCGAGTACCTTGGTATAGTTGGCCCGCATGTTATAAAAATCACTTTTTACTTCAAGAATATTCGTTTGGTGTTGAAAGCGATCCATATACAAAATACCCTGGCCCTCTTTAGCTTGATACATGCCGAAAACCCCTACCAACGATACAATGAGCAAGCCCGCTAAGCTGATCATGATCATGGAGACCATCGTTGTCGTGACCTTTAGATTTTTAAATCCTTTTACTTGTTTAGTGCTGTCTGATAGTTTTGTTCTCATCAAAACTCCTCCAGTCGTCTATGTAAAATAGATCACGCTGCTCTCACTTTCACAGGTGCTTTCGGCTGATACCATAGATATGATCCCCAAAAATAATAAGAATGAAGAGATTACACCGTGATAATATATATATCGGTAGAAAGCGCTTAATTTTGTAAGAGAAATAACAAAACTGCTAAAATAAAGAATATCTATCCAGTGAATGTGGGCTTGGAAAGTGTTAATGGATATGATGAGAAGTTGAAAAGGCTTAGGACCCGAACTGAATTCCATGGAGTGAGCGTAAAAGCCCCGGTGCTTTGCACCGGAGCTGGTAACCATAAATTATAATCATCGGTCAGGTCTGTTACGGCCCTACCTGTATACGTTTCCGTTTTCGCAGAAAATTCCGGGCCAGCCGGAGCATCCGCTCTTCACCATACGCATACAGCTTGTAATAGCTTTGGCAAAAATAGTCACGGCCCTGTCCCGGCTGCATGTTTCCTTCGGTGTGAGAAGTCCGGTTACGAGGACATCCTCCCTGACAGTAGGAGAGAAATTTACACTGTTTGCATTCCGGGGAGAGCTTGCCTTTCTGTTCCGCAAATGCTTGATATACCGGATGATGCAAGCATTCGGCAAGAGAGTCCTGGCTTGCATTCCCCAGACAATAGCGGTCATCCAGATAAAAGTCACAGGGATAGACATCCCCATTCTGCTCCAGAACCAGCGTTCCTCCGCAGGAGCTACTCTGCACACAGCATTCCGGCTCCAAACCCACCAGCTTCATCAGCCAGTTATCGAACAGACGGACGGACAAAACCGGATTACCATCCCTGTACCAACGGTCAAAAGCTTCACACAAAAAAGTGCCGTATTCCTCCGGTGTGATCAGATAGTTACCCGGAGCATCTGCCTGTTGGGAACGGAAATCCATGCAAGGAATGAACTGAACATGCCGCAGTTCTTGCTCCTCAAGCCAGGCCATTAACACCGGAGCTTCCCTGACATTCCCCTCATGAATGACGGTCAGAATGTTAAAATCAACGTCCGCTTTGCGTAATTCTTCAATTCCCCGCATCACCTGATTGTAGCTGCCTGTACCTGAGGCAGTTACACGGCGCTTGTCGTGAATGGCTTGGGGGCCGTCCAGACTCACGCCGATCAAAAACGAGTAAATACGGAAAAATCTCGCCCATTCGGCATTAATTAATGTTCCGTTCGTTTGGATCGAATTGCTGATAACCGTGTTGGGCCGGGCTAAACTGGCTTGATATGATACAACCCGCTCAAAAAACTCCCTTCCAGCCAGTAGCGGCTCACCGCCCTGCCATGCAAAGGAAGCACTGCCACGCGTGCCTTGCATCACTTCCCGGATAACCTTTCTCAGCAGCGGGTCTGCAATCCGCCGGATGGTCTTGCCTGGTTTACCTCCACAAGTGCTGTAATAGCAATAGTCGCATGCCAGATTGCAGTCCTCGGAAACCGTCTTCCACATGATGGATACAGGAGGCGAGGCAGAGACTGCCTGTGCGTACGACACAGCCCCCATTAGTTTTCATCCCTGTATACGGCGGCTGTCACAGGAGTAATAGGCGGTGCGGGTGGTGCCGACATGCCATCTCCCAGGTAATAATCCACCAATGTCGATTGCATATAGCCTTTTACACTCAAGGTATTGCGATAAGCCGGATTATGCAGCAGGGTATAGAGGCGGAGCCGTGAAGGAATGATTGTCGTGTATATTCTTAATTCAGTAAAATCGGCGCTTTCATACACCACTTCCTCCCGCCAGTCGCCAAACAGATCACCATATAGCACCGGAGCATTCCGCGAGTTTACACGAATGCCCTCGGCGGTGAACAGACGCACAGAACGGCCTTGTTCATAATCCCATTTGTCCACGAAATTCTTGTCCAGCAATTCGCCCAACGCATCGCCGTCCCACCAGATTTTAAAATTTTCGGTCGGTTTGGCTGTGCTGATCTCTTCTCCGTTCACGTTATATACACCGCCCGCACTGGACCACAGCTCATAGCCGCGGTGCCGCGGGTCAATGTCCGCTGCCGTACCCCGAGCCACATCCTGCGGTGGCTGGCCTGTGCGGATCATTCGGCCGTTCGAAGCATCGGCATAGAACCAGGGGAACTGGTTCACATGTCCGTTCTCGGCCTGCTGAATCCCGAACTGTTCCAGTCCCGGACGGTCCGGGTCAAGATCGGTAATATGGAATCGGTCACCATGCACAACACCTGGCAGGCTGTACAACGTACTGCCGTCATCATCCAGCGCCCAGCCTCCAAAGGAAACCTCGTCCTTGCCGTCACCGTCCAGATCCAGAATCCGAATCTGGTGAAAAAATTCACCGTCAGCGCCGACATGCTTCCAGCGTTCATTTAGCTTGCCGCCTGCGTAGTCGTAAGCCGTTGTAACGTAGCGGAATACCCTGTCCGTCCCCCGATTCTTGAATGCGGCAATCAGGCTTGGATGGACTCCATCCACATAGCCAATGCCAAAATGTCCGCTCAACGGCCCGTGCTGGATATGATCATTCGGCACCGGGACACGCGTCGTTTCGTATCCATGCTCGCCGTTGACAACAGAGATATACTGCACGGGCTGCGCAGACTCTGCAATGACTGCTCCATCGGCAAAACGAACGCCTGCGAACGTACGGATCAACACTTCGGCCCGGCCGTCACCGTCCAGATCACCGACGGTGACATTATCCGTATCGCGCCAGCCCCCAAGGCCTGGTACACCGTATTCACTTACAGATGCGGGCGGAGCGTTATACGTATCTATCGTTTTTACGCTGTAAGGCCCCATATCAATGCTCCAAAGCCATCCCTTGTCCAGGCTGTAAGCTTCCACCAAACGGTTGCCATCCTTTACGGGAATCCTGGTAACGATGTATTCATATGTGCCATCACCGTCCAAGTCCCCCGGCCAACCATGCTGCACAAAGTAATCACCCGGATTGGACGTAATCTGACGGAGCGGGATACTAAAATATTGGCGCTCAGGCGAATCCGCAGGCAGCACAAATTCCTCGCTCGTATCAACCCACTGCCCGTTGTTATATGATTTTACAAAATACACCTGCTTCTGGCCGGGATCGGCTCCCTCATCGGTATAATGGGTTCCTTCTCGCAAAGGCTGCTCATTCAGCCTGATCGCCGGTTCCTCCGCCGTCCGACGGTAGACGTCAAAGCTTACGCTATTTGCCTCTGTATCAAGCAACCTCCAGCTTACAAAAATCTTGCCTTCTCCTGCATGGACAGCCACCAGCCCCCGGTTCAAATATTCCACGAGCCGTGGTCCGCTTCCATTTTGGGCTTGCCCCTCCTCTGCTTGTGCCACGTCCGATGCAACACCCGATGGAACTGCCAAAGCCAATACAGCAGATAACCATACTTTAAGCCATTTACTTTTCACGTTTCATCCCTCCATATCGTTATTTCAGCGGGTTTAGACCACCACGGTCGTAAAGAGCCGGTCCTTTTGCCCAACTGCAGGCCAGATGCATCAGCAGTTCCGTTTTCAATTGTTCACGAATGGCTGCATAAGAATCGTCACTGTAGAGATTGTTCCATTCATGCGGGTCCTGTGTGAGATGGTACAGTTCTCCCCGGGTTTCATGCACCCGCGCCGCTGCCTCCCGTACCGTTCCCTCCACATACAAAATGAGTTTCCACTCCTGCGTGCGCCACATATAGGCTGGAGCAGAATGCGGCGCCGTCACACCCTTGCCGTGAAATTCACAAAAGCTCCCTCGATGTCGGATCTCCTGCAGCAGATCAAAGCCGGGCAACTGCGGATTCGTTCCCAATCCGGCTACCTCGCGCAACGTCGGCACCAGATCCACCAGTTCAGCAGGCCGCTCATCTATGCTGCCGCGCCGTTCACGCGGGATATAGGAACCCGACAGAATCATCGGAACCCGAACACTACTGTCATACAGATTGTATTTGGTAAAACGATAACGACGTTCACCCAGCATCTCTCCATGGTCGGAGATAAACACGATTAATGCGTTATCCAATCGGCCCAACTGCTGCAACCGATCAAGCACCTGACCAAAATAATGATCCAGCCATGAACAATTGGCCCAATACCGCAAAGTCGTAAGCCTACGTTCATCCCGGCTGAGCTGCTGCCAGACATTTTTCTTTTCCAGATAGGATTCACGGCTGTGGGTATTGACCTTATCTGAGGATGCCAGATGCGTCTCCTGCTCGTCTTGCCAAGGTGGTTGCGGAATATCGGGGATATCGTGCAGATTGTACAACTGCTCAAACTCGGCAGGTACGTTGAACCCGGCATGGGGCTTTAGAAAAGACAAGTAAAAAAATAACGGCCGCTCAGGATCAGGCCCCTGCTCCAAAAAACGCAAACTTTGCTCCGCCACCCAGCCGTCCCGGTGCTGATTCATCGGAATTTGGCTGGTGAGCCCCTTGTAGCCAAATTCATTTTCCTCCCCGCCCCCAAAATGACGGGTCTCACGATGGTAGGCCGCCAAGCTCTCGGGGTCCGCATCGCCCATCATGACGGCTCCCTGCTCATAATGGCCGCTTTCCCTCGCCAGACCGATGGCTCTGATTTCAAACCCGCGCGAAGATGGCTCGGCGAGCTCGCCGCTGTGGTTCCAATGCGTCTTGCCAAATCCTGCGGTCTGATAACCGGCACGCCTCATCAGCTCCGGCAGTGGTTCCGACGGCAGACGGTCTTCATCGAACAAGCCGCCGTAGTTCGTTCTGACCCCCAACTGCGAAGGGTAGTACCCGAACATCATTGAACTCCGACTTGGCACACACATGGGCGATTGGCAGACCGCCTGACTGAAGGTAATTCCTTTCGCCGCCAGCTTGTCCAGATTGGGGGTATGAATATGCTCGTTAAACGTTCCGATACAATCCCAGCGCTGTTGATCGGTCATCAAAAAAATAATGTCCGGTTTCGTATATGACATCCTATCACCTCCTGTTATGATGTGGGGCTAACAGCCAGCCCCGTTGCCCTGCTTATTCTGCCTGTCCAGCCGTACCAAATCCCTGTAGCGGCTGGGTGTTATGCCTTCATTTTTTTTGAAAATCCGGTTAAAATAACTCGCCTGATAGCCAACCTGCTCGGCAATTTCGTTCATTTTGCTGTCCGTCTCGGCAATCAGTTGTTTGGCATGCTTTAACCGGATTTCCGTCAAATAATCCACAAAATTATGCCCGATCATCTGCTTGAAAGCACGGCTCAACGTGTACGAGTGAATGCCGTGCAGGTCAGCCAATTCTTCAAGCGACATCGCTGCCGCATAAGCCTGGTCGGCATGCTTCTTGATCTCATGCACGGCCAGCTTGAGTCGTTCCTCCTCCCGACCTGTATAGTTATCAATGCACACCTGTATGATCCGGTGCCGGAACCATAGCTGCATATTTTCCGAACTGTCCAGATGCAGAAGCTCTTCAAATACATCTGCTTCAAACAGCATAAAAGGGTCGCCGCCAAGCCGGGCCATGCCGTGCTGGACAGCGGCCAGCAGTTGCAGCAGAGCCTGCTTCAACCGTTTGCAGTCGTCTCCAGCCGGGGAAACCTCTCTGCAGAAGCGTGACAGTAGTTCCGCCGCTGCTTCATAATCCGCATCGCGAATCGAGGCCAGCACTTCTTCTTCGAGATCGAGTGGATATTGCACCTGGACCAATATTTCGTCGTGCTTTGGATTGCACAGGTCGATCAGATCATGATGGTAGCTGCGCCGTAGTGCGTGTCTCGTTTGCCGGAATAGCTGCGCAATTTTGAGCGCTCCATCTGCCACTTCGCTGACCGCAACCGTCATCCGGCGGCCTATGCGCAGCCTTCCTTGGTCCACCCACCTCCTCCCGACATCCAATAGAATGGCTCTGCTGTCATTCGTTGACGCATGAGCGGGCATAGCCAGCAGCAACCCTACAGACAGATCGTGAAAATGGATGATTTCACCGCGGCATGGAAGCTCTTGCAGCAGATTATCCAGCACATCCGATACGTTCAGAACCAGCAGCTCCTCGTTATCTGCTGTATCGGTGTTGGCATAAAGCGCAGACCATGCCTGCGGAAATTGTGCAGGATAAGGGCTGATCTGTGCCAGCAGCACGACAAACGTATGCTCCTGCACCGGCCAGCCCAACCGGAAGAACCGCTCCCGCAGCTCCTGCTCCGTCATGCCGGACAGGTGTCCCTGAGCTAATTGGAGCAGGAAGCTTCGCCGAACGATGGGAAGCTGCTGCTCCAGCCTTTGCCCGAGCGATTCACGTTCATGCTGGAGCCCAAGCCAGTGCTGCTCCATTAGACCAAATTCATCCTGAACAGGAGTGCGGGCGCTCCCCCCATGAAGTACCCGTTCACCTGTAAACATATGAACAAGACGTCTCACCGGCTTATACAAATGCAGGGAACCCACCCAGGACATGAACAGTGCCAGCAGCAATCCGGCGGCATTCACAATGACTATCATTTTCGAGGCTGCCAGCATGGGAGCTGCAATCGCCGTCAACGGGGCAGCGGACACATACGTCCATTCTGCGCCTAATCGGCGAAAATTCCCGTACCGGATGGAATAGCTTTCCCCTTTATAGTCCATGAGAAAAGAAGCGTCGTGGCTGGAGATCAGCACCTTTTTACGAAGCAGAGCATTAAATTCGCGGTCCCCGGTTGAAGGGGATACAATCCACTGGCCTGCGCTGTCCAGTAAAAAGGTCGAACCGTTGGGGTATGGAGTTAGCGTTTGGATCAAATTCGTCAATTGTACAGAATCGAGGGTCATGGTCAAAGCTCCGAACGTCACACCGTTTTCCCCGGAAAGCTGAATAACTGCCATCATGGATTTACCGTCAGGCGTATGTGTCCAGAACGTGGTGTGAGGCCGCTCCAGCAGTGATTGATAACGTTCTGCACGGACAGATTCCGTGACAAACTCATAACGTTCTGAGGTCATGATCAGCGGCTTGGGCTGCTCCAGATATAATTCAATCCGCTGAATGAGCGTATTCGAGTTCTGAATAATAAGAAGCGTCCGATACAGTTCATGCACTTTTTTGTAATCATACACAAAGTTCAGTTGCTTCAAGCGGCTGTCAAACATCGGATCAAACGCCCATTGCGAAAAGGACAGCTCCAAATCATCAAGCTGCTGTTGGACAAACGCCGTGCGATGCTCCATCTGCCTCTGGTCGGTCTGCCGCAGCATCCCATCCAGACTGCCTGTCAGCCAGCCGTACAAAACACTCCCGGTTACAATACCTGGAATGCAAGCGATGAATAGCACTAGCACCAGACTTTTACGAAAAAAACGCCCTCGCTGACCTCCGCCGAGCAACCGCATGCACCGCACCGGCCCCGCCTCCCTTTCCGTTTCCTGTTGAAACCACCGGATAAATTCCGGACATTAGCCTTTGACTGATCCCATCAGCGCTCCTTTGGCAAAATGCTTCTGCACAAACGGATACACGGCCAGAATCGGCACAATCGCCACGATGATCGAAGCCATTTTCAGCATTTCCGTAGGCGGTGTCTCCACCTGCTGCCCTGGAGCAACCAAATCAATATTGGATGCGCTTAACAGCATATTTTGCAATAACACCTGAATCGGCCACTCGGCCGGATTATTCAAATACAGCAGCGCCGCAAAAAACTGGTTCCAGTACCCGACGGCAAAAAACAAACCGAATGTCGCCAAGGCTGGAAGAGATAACGGCAGCACGACGGTATACCATGTCCGAAAAGCATTGCAACCGTCCATAGCAGCCGCTTCGCTGATTTCAGCAGGCACCTGATCGAAGAAATTTTTCAGCAGAATCACGGTCCAGCCGTTGGCCAGCGAGGGCAAAATCAACGCCCAATGGGTGTTGATCAACCCCAGCTCACGCACCAGCAAATAGTTTGGGATGATGCCAGGACTGAACAAAACCGTCAGCAGAATCAGCAGCATGATGCCTCGCCGGAACACAAATTTTTTCCAGGAAAGGGCATAGGCTAATGAGGCAGATACAGCCAAACTACACACGGTCCCTACGGTGGCCAAAAACGAGCTGTTGCCAAGAGAACGTAAGAACGCTTCGGTGGACAGCAAGTAGGTGTAAGCTTCAAAAGACCATTGCTGCGGAAAAAGGACGATTTTTTTCTGTAAATACTCACCCGGATCGGTCAATGAGACGACCAGCACATAATACAACGGAAAAAACATCACTGCCGCCAGCAAGGTCAGAAACAGGACATTAACCGCTTGACCGATTCGCTCCAACTCTAATAACCTGTGCATATTGCCACCTCGTTTCTTGATCCGAAATCCGTTTTCAAGCATCAAAAGACTCCCTCTTCTCCCCAGCGCTTGACGAGACGATTGGCCAGCAGCACCAGCACCAGCCCGGTAACAGATTTGAACAGCCCGACAGCGGTACTATAGCTGTATTCCCCTTGCTCTATTCCGGTCCGGTAGACATAGGTATCGAACACTTCTGCTACCTCCGACACCGCGCCGTTGTACATCAGGAAAATTTGCTCAAACCCAACCTCCATAATATCGCCGAGCCGTAATATAAAGAGAACGATGACCACGCTCCGGATCGCAGGTAAAGTAATATGCCATATTTGCCGCAGTCTGCCGGCTCCGTCCATTCGAGCGGCTTCATACAGATGCATGTCTACCCCGGATATCGCGGCCAGAAATACAATCGTCCCCCAGCCTGCTTCCTTCCACATCGATTGCAGTGTAACCATAAGCCAAAAGCTGTCCGGATTGGTCAGAAAGTCGATTCTTTCATATCCCCAGGCTTCCAGCATATCGTTGACCAGCCCGCTCCCCTTGGCAAATAGCAATAGTGTTAGACCCGCAATAATGACCCAGGACAGAAAGTGCGGCATGTAAATGACCGTCTGGATGAAACGCTTAAATACATGACCGCGCAGCTCATTGAGACAAAGGGCAATCAGGATGGGAAAAGGAAAAAACAGCAGCAGATTCAAAGAACTGATAGCCAGCGTGTTACGGAACAATATGCCGAAATCAGGATGGGAGAACAGTCTCGCAAAATGGCTGAATCCAACCCACTCGCTCCTGCTAAATCCGATATAGGGCGAATAATCCTGAAAAGCGATCATCATTCCACCCAACGGGATATACTTAAACACGAGAAAAAAGAGGATGCCCGGCAAAGCCAGTAAATACAGGGTACGTTCCCGCAGCAAATGGCTGCGTATTCGTTTTGCTCTCCGCAATGTCCATCTGCCCTCTGCCCGTACTGCTCTTATTTCTTGATTCCATAAGCTCATATCGGGGAACCTTTCCAATCGGCCTACTGACCGATTCTTTTTTTGTACGCGTCTGTCATTTCTTGCGTTGTGGCTTTCAATTCAGGATCACGGCTAAGATCGATTACGAACGTATCCCAGGCTTCAATCGGTTCGCGTCCCAAAATAATTTTCGCTTTGAGATCCTGTATTTTTTTATTCAGCTCAGGCAGAACTCTTTGTCCGGTGGCGGATTGCAAGCCTGTGGAGATATTGGGTACACTGGTAGCCTGCCGTTCCTCTTCCACCTTTTTAAACAATTGATTAGCCTGCGTTTCTTCGTCCGTCTCCCCCTGGGTGTCCCATGGAATGTTAATAATGTTGACGATATGGTTAAAGTCCGAAGCATTATCTTGGGTCAATTTCTCGGCATTCGGTTTCTTTTCACCCTTGACGACGGTATGATGCACTCCCTCCAGGCCAAAGCGCTGAATTTCGAACACATCCGGATTCATCCAGGTATTGATGAGCTTTAAAATCTGCTTCATTTTCTCTTCCGGGACTGATTTGGGGATGGCCAGCATCCCGTTATAGCCCGAACCAAGCGGATTATAGCCATTCAGGTTCGTTAATGGATAGAAATCCGTGTATTTGAAATGAGGGTCCACCTTTTTCAGATCATCCGCATAAATCTTGCGCATCGTGCCAGTCTTGTCTACGATAATCCCGGCCTTGTTCCGCTTGAACAGCTCACGCGCCTGAGTCAGCTTGAGAGACAGCAAATCCTGTGGCATCATTCCATCTTGGTAGGCCTGACGCAAATATGCCAGCGATTCTCGTGTTTCGGGCAGCAGCGCCGTGTTAATCAGGGTTCCTTGGTGGGAATCCCATTTCCAGTTGCCGTTCACCCCGGTAAAAGCACTCTCAATGGACCCGAGCACAGGCCCGATATTTCCATTCCAGCCCAAATCGTCAGGACTGATATACGCAGCAAGCGCAGTTGTATCCTTCACACCGTTGCCGTCCGGGTCCTTCTCCACAAATGCCTTCATCACCTCGAACAATTCATCAGTCGTTTGGGGAACCCGCAGTCCGAGCTTGTCCAGCCAGTCCTTGCGGATAATAAAAAAGGATTCTCCTGTTACCGGTCTGGGACGCGGAATGCCATAATTGTTGCCGTCTGCCGCTTTTGTCGTTTCCCATGCAATCTCGGGAATTCCGTTCACCAGATTAGGATAATTCTGAATGTAAGGAGTCAGATTCCAAAAAGCGCCCTGCGTAACCATTTTGGAAAAGGTACTGTTGAACGGGTCATTAATCATAATGAGGTCGGGGATATCTCCCGATGCCAGCGTCAAATTCAGCTTGTCGGTATACACATTGTTGGACACCCATTGAATATGCATTTTGGAATTGGTCGCTTTTTCAATAGCACGCTTGATCACGTTATCATCTGCGGCCGGGATGGCGCTGGGCGTAATCGTCATAATGCTCAATTCCAGCGCTCCGGCGGCTCCGGTATTAGAGGCCCCCTCTTGCGAGTTTGCCCCGCCGCAAGCACTTAGCAGAAGTGACAGTACAAGCAGAAGTATCGTCGATTTAATCATTGACAGTCGGTTATGTTTGAAAAGCATACTCGGACCCTCCATTTTACCTATAGGTTTAATCGGATTTTGAAGTAAAAAAATGGTGCCTGCTGCCGACTTTCATTCACTATACCCAACACTGTTATTTTCTGCAATTGCATTTTTTTGCAGCCCAAATTCCTTGCTCCAAGCCAGGTATTCAACGCCCGCCAGCAGCACGATCCCGATGCCGTGGGTGTCATTTAGCTGACTCGGAAGCTCATGCTTATAGTAATTACAGGAAAAGGAATAGCCCGAACCCCGGCATACGCCACTCACGTTCCCCTGCGAATCAATCGACAGACTCGCCAACGCCTGCCAGCCTCTGGCTACAGCCTGGGTGTAATCTTCGTGCGCACCAGCCAGCCACCCGAAGCGTAACCCCCGCGCCAAACCATATACAAACATCGCCGTGCAGGATGTTTCTTCGTAGGAATCAGGATCATCCAATACCTGATGCCATCTTCCCTGGCGACCTTGCCAGCTTATCAGCCCTGCACTGAAATCCTGATACCATTGCAGCAGTTCCTGCCGCTGCGGATACGACGATGGCAGCCCACTCAGCAGCTCGACCAGTGCAAAATAAGCCCAGCCGTTTCCCCTTCCCCACGGAATTCCCGTCGCCCGGTCAAATTTAAAATCATACACATGCGACATATAACGTTTATCAGACCTGTACAGATAACGGCGATACGCCGCAAGCTGATTGCAGGCATCCTCCAGCCATCTGTGTTCACCTGTTCGTTGATAATAATGAACGAGAAAAGGAACACACATATACAGATCATCACACCACAATGTACGGTGCTTGATCCCCTGACTCTGCTCGCCGCGATATAGCGTGCCGTCCGGCAGCCGTTCCTGTATATGAGCGATATAATCGGCAATCCGTGCGGCGACTTCGGCTCCACCAGGCAGTTCACGCCTGTCCAGCGCCAGCAGCAAGGTTGCCGCAAAAGAGCCGCAATCGTCCAGACTGTCTATCGCCGCAAGCTGATGATTAATGCCGCTGGCCCCGTACATCTGCTGATCCCACAGCGCGTACTGATCATAGGCGGTGCACTGGCTGATATGATTGTACGCATAGGCCGAATACTGCCGCTCATCAAGGGCCGTGCCTGTCTGGAGCAGGCCCAGCAGGGTGACGCCCAGCGGATAATTCCAGCGCCCATAATGGTCCGTCTCCACATAGGGCCGGACAACCCGCGCCGGATTCGCAAGCTGCCAGTACACCTCCCGTCCCTGGGCCATGTACAGCTGATCCATTCGACACAACTGGCGAAGGTCGAATTCATCGTCTGCCGCGAAGGCCCCAAGATGAAGCCATGTATCCCGCTGCGCACCTTCTATCTGAACCGGCAGCGTATACCCAAACGGCCCGGAGAGAGGCGCAAGCTCGAAGTACCAGTCCTCTGCCGCCGGACGTACCGAACGAAGGACCACATCCGAGCCTTCCGGGCCCACGGGCAATGGCAGGCTGAACCTCCCGTTCACCGAAGTCGAACGGTACAACAGCTCGCCAGCCGCGTATATGTCCAGTGCGCCTGTGTGGCACCCGTTCAGCACGGCTGTCTCCACTGCCAGGCCTTCCTCTGGCAGCGACTGTACACGGGTCCATGCATAGGACACCATACCGGGCGGTGCCGTACCGAACATGGTACTTAGCCTCACAGTGCCGCATGAGGTAGATGTGGAGCGTCCGCGCCGTAAACATGGCCACTGACATTCAGCCGCCGTTGCCTGACCGCGCTGCTGACCCGGCTCTACAGCAAGCCTCTGCCCCATTTTCAGCTGCCCCTGTACTGTCGCTGCCTTCGGCTCCCGCTGCTGTTCCTGCTGCACCTCCAACAATTGCTCTTGTTTCCGCTCTGGTTCCTCCTCCCTCCACTCCGGCTCCCCCTCCCGGTTTGGCAGCCACTTGACGGCCGTGTCCTGCTCCGCTGTCCCCGGACCGGGGAGCTGATCCAGCCGCCGATCCAGCCCTGGCGTATAAATCCATCCTTCCTCCCCTTCGCGCTCCGGTGAAGGAGCCAAAACATGAAGTGGGCTGCGCTTCAACATCCCGGTTCCGAATTTGCCGCCGCAGCCGGTACCGGTCTTTTCAAACTCCAGCACAAAATGATTCCAGCCCGCTTGCAGCAGCAAAGGAACGGTCGTTTTCAACTCGGGAAATACTTCAATATGAATCGCGGATTTGTAAGCTAATTCCCCGTTCAGATACAACCGTACCGGACTAAAGCAGCTCAGGCTAAATGCTTTTACCTCCTGTGCCGGATTGAAATATTTTCCCCAGGCATATACGTACTGCCCTTCCACAAGTCCCGGCAACCGGGAATCCAAATCGAATACATAACGGCAATCCGCGTCCCTGCGCAACCCATTCCGATCCGAAGCCCGAAACACAAACGGAACCTCCGGATGATCGCTCATATACCGGTCCGCTACCAGGCGAAGAACATCCTCCACCCATTGCCAGCTATCCTCTGTGAGAGCCTTACCCGATCCTTTCCCTTGCGCCATTTCATCCATCGGCAACTCCCTTTCTACTGTTATTTCCTTGCCTCTTTTCAAATCTGCTTCATTCGTACTCCCCGCCCGGATACAGGGTCGAACTGTACAGCCTTTTCGATTGCTTTAATGTTTGGCCCGGACGGGCAGCGTCCAGAGTACCGGGGCGGTTGGCGAAAATATGCAGAGCTTCATCATCATGCAACACTACATGAGTAAATCCCGCGCCCGTAAGATCGGCATAAGCCGCCAGCCCGTCGACTGGAAAAGAGGTCACAACTTCCATGTATCCGTTGTACAGAGCCGGCAATACGCCGCCCCCTCTCCGATACGCCAAGATGTAGTCCAGACGTTCCTCATCCCAATGCCGTACGGTCTCCGCAATCGTCAGCCAGCCAGCTGTCGTGCGTTCTTCCTTCCATAATTGCCGCCCGTCTTGATCCAGCAAAAACAGCGCATCCCTGCCTGTCTCCGAAAAAACATCTCCTGCATCTCCGCGAATGATCCGGTCCACACCGGCAATCTGGAGGCCAGGGAGATCAGCGCGAAACTTGCCCAGTGCCACATGCTGTGATTCCACCGAGCCGGAATACCGCCATATCTCCTGTCCGTCGGCATCGTACATTACGGTTACACTGCCGCCAATCACAATCATGCTGCGGCCATCTCCAGCCACGTCCCCCACCCAGATGCAATCGGCATGGTCCTCAAGTCCACGACAGGACCAACGCAGTTTACCTTCATGATCCAGCATGTCGTAGCCAGCCATAACTTCATCACGCCCGTCTCCATCCCAATCATGCGCCCATGGAAAATGCCCCGGATTTCCCTCATGCGTCCAGAGCAGATTAAAATGACGGTCCAGCACCCAGAGGGTATGATACCTGTCCTTCAAAAGAATATCCGAAGGCCAATCATGGCCCGATATATTTGTGATCATAATACAATCATGGGCCATCTCCCCGGGCAGGGCGAATGAACGTTTTTCCCGTCCACTTCGCCCCTCCAATATACGAAAACGCCCGTCCATCACACACAGCACCTCGTTACATCCATCCCCGTCTATGTCCGCAATCTGCGCCGGGAAATCAGAACCGTTTCGCCCCGGCTCTGGATCTGGTGCCCCTTTTTGCCACAGAAGGTGTCCATCCAGATCATAGGCAGTTATGCATTGCACCTGATGAGGCACATACCTGTCATCAATACCTCCATTCCCCTGCACCAGCACCAGTTCCATACGTCCGTCTCCATCCAGATCACCAATCAGTAGCTTGTTGCGAGCTCCTGCCTGTCGGATATCTATCCTTTTCAGCAAATAAGGCTCCTTAAAGTTGGCTATGTTTGTTCTCTCCCTTCTCACGTGTCAATCTTGTACCGATTAAACTTATTTGTAGTATTATCAAAGTCCGTATATCCTGCAATGGGATTTTTCTGCATCATTTTACAAGCTGTTGACGCAACTTTAAACGCGCAACCATCTTCCTTGCCGTCATTTCAACCTGCTATCTGATACACGTTCGAATTATGTAGTATAATCAATTTTTAATAGCCTATCGCTATGAATGGGTTAATTTATATTATTTTGAGGTGTATGTATGAAGTGGCTGGAAACGATCAGATTATGGAACCAAACGCCAGTTAAAGTGCTGGATATTCGTCATTTTACGATGAAGCCCGGAGAGAAACTGAGTGACTATTCCCTGCCTTCAAGCGGATTTCTATTGGCCCGTCAAGGAGAAGCCAGATTGATGCTTGATGAAATCGAAACCTCATCAGCCAGGTTTCAGGTTCTTCACGGCGGAAAAGGAGCAAATCTTAACATCTGGTGCTTAAACCACCCGTTTGAATATTACCTCATTTTATACAAGCCCGTTCAAAAGCAAGCGGATCAACCTTCACATAAACAAGAAGATCCTATGGTTTTATTTAGACAGCAATATGCGTTTCAGGCCCTTTATCCGCTCCCCCTGATATCGCTTGTCGAGCAAATGAATAATCAGTGGGCCAAGAGAAATGAGCTGGATAAACTACAAGTGAATGGATTGTTCTATCAGTTCGTACATGAACAGTTTCGTCAATTGCAGATGAAGGAGGTCAAAATATCCGAGCCGGATCTGGCTACACAAATAGCTCAGTATATTCAAGCGCATTTCCAAAAACCAATAGCCATGGAGACAATGGCGAAACAGTTTCATTACAGTACCCACTATCTCGTAAAAGTGTTTAAGCGCAAATATGAATGCAGCCCGATCGAATATGTCGTTCGCACCCGTATCAACAGAGCCAAATCCTTATTGGCTGAAACAGATGCTTCCATTAGAGATGTTGCTGAAAGTGTTGGGTATACCAACTTTTATTATTTTAGTCGACTTTTCAAAAAGCTGACTGGCGAAACGCCTACACAATTTAAAATGCATAGCTTCATTTTAAAAGGTTCAACAAATGCAAATTTTACACTCAAATCATTCATTGCTCCCCGATCAGGACAAAGTTATATTAATGATATTGATAACAATGATAATCATTATCAACATGATGCTTGGAGAGTGGATGATATGAATGTTAGCTTTAAGCCTGCCTTTGCCGTTACTCTTTTGTTCAGTCTGGCCCTGCTGCTGGCAGCTTGCAGCGGTTCGAGTGACGTGGTGAAGCCCCTTGAAACAAGAACGTATACAGATGCACTGGGTCGGCAAATAGAAATACCTGTTCAACCCAAAAAGGCAGTGGTTATTACATACGGCGGTTATTTGCTTCCATTAGGCCTGCAACCGATTGGCGCCAATCAGGAAGTGCTTGATCTGTATCCGGACAAGATGGCCGATGTCCAAAGCATAGGGAAAGGAACGGGAAATGTGGAGGCCATCTCCGCCTTAGGCCCGGATTTGATTATACTGCCGGACTTCCACGACAAAGCAACCTACGAGCAATATCAAAAAATCGCCCCAACGATTGCAGTAGCATGGGGCGGTGATCCAGACGTGGTGGATACATTGCGGACCTTTGGTGATATTATGAATCGGAATAAGGAAGCAGAAGCCTGGATTGCCAAGTTCGAGAAAAAATTGCAGGGCATTCGAGCACAAACTCACATCCCTATTAAAGCAGATACTACCGCGATATCTTTCATTATTCACAAGGGAGAGGTACTGCTTGGAGGTGAGGGCGGCACACTCGGCAAATTGATCTACCAGGATTTTGGGTTCCAAATGCCTGAGCAATTCAAACCCTATGCCGATGGTGGTACTGCTCTGTCCATGGAGGCTCTGGTTCATCGTCCGGCTGACTATTTCTTTACGCAAATGACCGATCAAGAGCTGGAACAAACCATGAAGCTGTTCAGTGAACCTGTGTACCAAACGATTCCTGCTGTGAAACGTAATCACATTATTAATGTCTCTCGGGATAAATGGAACTATGGTCCCTTTCTAGTGGACGAGGCTGTCGATTCGTTGATGGAACAAATATCTCAAATTCAGCCATAAGATATGATCCACCAGTTCAGCAACCGTTAACGTATGCATGATCTTTCCCCCTTACGGGCAGTACGGTTTTAACTTGGTGCCATTCCTGCGAGGACCAGCTCCTCCTGAATCCAGCTACCTCTGTCAGACAATTGCAGCAAGTCGGCAGAGACCTGCTTGACCTGCTCTTGTAGCACATGTGGCTGATCCGTCCCTTCCAGAAAGCGACTCAAAAAATGGAGAAACACGTCTACCTTCCTGAGCAGCATCAATACAGGTAAAGCATCAATCTCGTCGGAGGACAGGTGAACTCGGCGGCTAAAGCCCTGGCAAAAATCCCGAACTGCCTGCGTCTCCTCCGGTTGTCCCAAAAAACCTGATAAGATGACCGCTGGTTCCATGACCCGAACGTCCAGCGTACAAAATTCAAAATCAAGCAGTGCAGCCACCTGGCTATGATCGGAATCCTTTACTAACAAATTGGAAGCGTTCAAGTCCCCATGTACAAGCTGATGCGGCAATTCTTCCATTGCATGAAGTGAATCTGTAATCTCTTCATATACTTTTCCTATCAATCGCAGTTCTTCCTGCAAAGCTTTCAGAGGCTCAGGCGGATTTAGGCAAACCTCTCGAACGATCTCTTGGTTGCACAATGGATAGGATTGCTGCAAGGCGTAATACGGTCGGTAGACTGGAGCCAGTTCAAGCTTGAATGTCGCAAGCACAGCAGATAATTCCCCCGTAACCTCGCCAAAAGAATAAGCAAAGCTTGAATCCTGCTCCAGTGGTGATTTGCCTTCGATGTAGTCGAACAGACAGACATATTTGCCGCCTTCCTTCTCCAGCTGAACGACGGTCTCTCCCGTGACCGTTCGCATTGGCATCGGTACACTGAATGACAGAGAATGCTTACTCAGCGCCTGCAAAACCGCATGCTCAAATTCAATTTTGTCCCTATCCCTGTGTGTATCGTAGACGCGCAGCACCCCGCTTCGGCCATTACCCTTAACAAAATACGTCGTATTATTCCAACCCCCGGTTCGTTTCTGCAACGTCCCGTTCCACGCCGGCCAGTGCCGTCTTAGTACCGCTTCCAAGAATGTATCCTCCCTTTTGCAGGAGACAAAGGTATCCCGCAGCCTATCATTTCATCAGCCTTGAGCTTATGAATTTGCAGCTATTATAACAAATATAGACGCCCGTTAGAATTGGACGTCCTTGTATATCCTTCATTTCCTCAACTGTTTGTTTCGGATATTTTGCGGAGTGGCACCATACGCCGTTTTAAATTTTTTATAGAAAAAACTCATGCTGTTATATCCAACCTGCTTAAATATCATTTCGAACGGTAGGCTGGTATTCACAACCAGAGAATAGGCTGCATTGAGTTTAATGTCGGCAATAAGCTGAGTGTAAGTAAGACCGGTTACTTTTTTTAACTTATTACTTAAATACGTACTATTGTAATTAAAATGGTTAGATAATTGCTGCAGGCTTAAATGCTGATAGTGCTCTTCCATGTAATTCAGAATAGAGGTAATATTATTTTCCTGCTGGTTTAAGTGAATATTATGCTCGCTTTCCAATACACGGACCAATTCTCCAAAAACAATTTGCAAATAAGCCTTGACCAATTCCATCGAATCTTCTTGCCTGGAAAAATATTCAATCAAGATTCTACGCAGTATATATTGAAGGTTTTCATTATGCTGCGACTCAAAAATAATAAAGTGATTATGGTGCTGATGCTGGAGGACAGAGTTGGCGAGAAATTCGCCAATCAGGCTTTTTTTCCTGGATAACCGTTGCAGGAACAGGGAAGAAATCGTTTCTCTTTGCAGCAAGATATTAATAAGTATATCGTCTTCTCCCAAAGGAGCGATGCTGTGCGGCACATCCTTATCCAGAACACACACCTGGCCTTCACAAAGCTGAATTTCTTTGCCTGCTATGATTTGATTGCACTTGCCTGAATAAACATAGTTTAATTCAATAAATTCATGCATATGCTCCAGCATCGGAGCATATCTATTGTGCTTGCTAATATAAATATCATGTTCTCCGAAGAAAAACAAAGCAGGCATACGATACATATTCTGATTCACATCAAAGTATCGTTCATCCTCCGATTCTTCGAAGAGGTCGTTAATCACCTGATTGTTTTGTTGTTGTAAAAGCTCAATTTCCGTTTTGGTTCTCAGCAGCTGGTCCAACTCATGAAGGTTCATGAACACTAACTCCTCCTTCATTATATGGTGGAAAAACGGGCGGTTCTCCGCCCGTTGCAAAAACTACCTGTATAGGATGACTTCCATTAACCATGGACTGCCGCCTGAGATTTGCTTCCCTTTCCTCTAATAGCGATTCCCAGACAGATGAGTGCGGCAATCATAAATACAATCGCAGAAACGAGGAATGCAAATGAGGCGGTTTCATTTCCAAACATCATGCCAACCAGCTTGATGACATAAGGCGAAGCAAACGCTCCCAAATTGGAGCCTACCATCGCAATGGAAATGGATAACGTCTCACTGCCTTTAGGCACGATTTTGGTTAGTATGGTAAAAATATAAGGAATAAACAACGCAAAACTAAAGCCAATGATCAGCATGGCAACAGTAACCATGGTCACATTCTGAGCAAACCACAGCAGTACAAAACCTGTTGCTGTCAATAGACTGGAGATAAAGGGAGCATAATTTCTAAACCATTTATATATTCTACCAAACAAGAAGCCTGCAATCATGGTTGACAAGGAAAACAGCGTTAACGCAGTTCCTAGAAAACCAGCATTGGGCATACTCTTTTCAGCAATCATAATGCCTGTTTTGGTATACACAATCATAATAAAAGTCATAAACAGGAAAAGTGCAGCCCCTAATCCGAGCACAGGTATGGATACTCCTCCACTCCTGTGGCCCGTTCCTGTGGAACTCACCGCAGGCTCTCCACGCTCTGGTTCGGGAATGACAAGAAAGAATAACAGTGCAATCGGAATGGTGATCGCATAGCATAAAAAGGCGAACTGCCAGTCGATTAAGGCAAGCTGTCCTGCCACAAAGGTAGCCAGGCTGCTTCCGAGCCCTTGAACGGCGCTTTGAAAGCCTACTAATTGGGCACGTTCGTCCCCTTCAAAAAAATCGCTAATTAAGCTGACAGCCAGCGAATTGAACATCCCGAGACCTGCACCGAGCACCAGACGCAATGCGAGAATCCATGTAATGTTAGTCGTGAGCATAGGAAGTATACCGCCAATAACCACGAGCAAAAGTCCTAGCAGGACTGTATTTTTTTTGCCCAATCGGGAAGAGATCGGACCACTCAACAGCACAAACAGCATCATCGAGAAGGATGGAATCGTAACTACGCTTTCAATCAGCGAGCTGGAAACTCCTGATAATTGGTTCAGCATCATCGGTATGACAGCCGAAATGGCACTCGCTGATGTCAGGACTAAGGAAATGGACAGCAACGCCGTTTTAAACAACACTTTGTTCCTAATATTCATCAAGCTTCTCCCCTCTAGTCTATGTTATTTAGCCTCTGGTTGCATGTGCAGGAACCTGGGCAGCCTGGTAGTATCTGTACTGGAATGCATACTGTCCAGAACCGACCGTAAACGTCATTTCATGATCTTCGCTCCTTTGGAAGAGCGCCTGTTCCCCTGTTGAACCTAGCTTCCCGGCCAGCTCCTGTGGCACATCACCAGGCGGATACTGAATCGACGGATATTGCATGGCAATTGTCTGCTGTAGTGCATCCGGCTCCATCACTCCCGGAAGTGTAATCTTGGCCGTCGTATTATGCGGTACGAGAACCGTCATCTGCATTTCTTCATTCACGATTTTCCAATGGACCTCAAGCGCACCATATGGCGTCTCCAATTTCCCGTGGGCCGAAGTAAGATTGGCAGGCGGTTTGGGAGCTAAACGTGATTTTTTATAGCCCGCTTCAAGCACATCGATTCCAGCAATATTCTGGTACATAAAGTCTCCAACTGATCCGTACGAATAGTGATTGAACGAGTTCATATCGGTACTCCAGAACGAGCCGTCCACTTTGATGCTGTCCCAATGCTCCCACATGGTCGTTGCCCCTCGTTCAACCTGATAGAGCCATGAAGGGTAGTCATTTTGAAATAAAATCTTATAAGCTACATCCGTATAGCCATTGTCGGATAAAACCAGGCATAGGTAGGGTGTGCCCACAAAGCCGGTATCCAGATGCATATCATTTTTTTCTATGAGCCGTACGAGCTCCTGGATCACTTGCTTTTTATGCTTTTCCGGTACCAATCCGAAGTGCAAAGCCACAACCTGTGCAGTCTGGGTATTGGAGGTCAGTTTGCCAGCGTCATCGAAGTAGCGGTTCGCAAAAGCGATTTTAATCCCCTCATGCAAGCTTTTATATATGTTGTAATCGGTATAGCGATTCAGCAGTTTGGCCGTCTGTGCCACAATATGAGTCGAATACGCAAAATAAGCAGTTGCCACCAGCGTTCCGTCCGTCGCCCCAAAATAGCTTCCTTCCTCGCTATCCAGCGCCAGCCAGTCCCCAAGCTGCAAACCGGTATCCCAAAGATATTCTTCGTTCCCCTGGGCGCGGATATAATCCACCCATGCTTTCATACTGTCATACTGCTGAGCTAAAATTTGCTTATCTCCATAGCATTGATAAATGGTCCATGGACATATAACCGCCGCGTCTCCCCATGCTGCCGTCGTTTTGTCCATATTATCGGCAAAGGTTCCTTTGAGGACATCCGGCACTACAAAAGGCACTGCCCCATTTTCCAGCTGGTTGTAAGCCAGATCCTTCAGCCACTTGCGGAAGAAGGAAGCCGCATTCATATTGAAGCTGGCCGTT
Organism: Paenibacillus kribbensis; assembly: GCF_001705305.1. GTDB lineage: Bacteria > Bacillota > Bacilli > Paenibacillales > Paenibacillaceae > Paenibacillus > Paenibacillus kribbensis_B. The sequence continues at coordinate 69,375 of NZ_MCBP01000018.1, read as the reverse complement.
CTGGCAAAAATCTGTGCATCGCCGGTCCAGCCTAATCGCTCATCACGCTGCGGGCAATCGGTCGGCACGTCCAGGAAGTTCCCCTTTTGCCCCCACACAATATTGTGCTGGAGTTGATTCAGCTTTGGATCGGATGTCTCAAACAAGCCAACAGTCTCCATGTCCGAATGCAGAACAACACCCGTAAAATCTTCAATTGCAATGCTATCCGGAAAGCCCTCAAGCTTCACATATTGAAAGCCCTGAAAAGTGAAATGCGGCCGAAATATCTCCGTCCCCTTCCCGCTGCAAATGTACGTAATCTGCTGCGCTGCATCACGAATGTTGTCTCTGTAAAAGTTCCCTTGCTGATCCAGCACTTCACCATGCACCAGATTCAAAACCGTACCTTCAGGGGCTTGAACTTTAAATTCCAGCCAGCCTACCATATTTTGACCCAAGTTAAGCACAAGCTCACCTTTGGGGGTTCGAATGAGTTCAGCAGGCTTCAATCGGTTCATCACACGGACAGGCTCGTTCTCCTGAGCAACCAGATGACTTAACGGGAATGGGACGACCTGCATCATTTTCCGTTCGGTCAAGGAGCTATGTTCGGCTGCCTGTTGCTGCTCAAGTCGGGCATCATAGATTTCGCCGTTATAAATATCCGACATTAAAATGGCACAATTCGCTTCCTCCCAGGAAGAATCAGAGCAAATGACTTCAGAACGGCCATCTTCATAGCTAATCTTCATTTGAAATAACAATGCATTCGTGTTCCCGTAGGTGTCCTTGCGCTTCTGCCAGCCCAGATAACCGCTATACCAGCCTTCTCCCACCGTTGCTGTGATTCGATTATGCTGCTCCCGAAGGGTAGAAGTCACGTCATAAGCTTGCACCTGGACACGATCGTTATAATCCGTCCATCCCGGGGTAAAGTAGGCATCGCCCACTCTTTGTCCATTTAACTCCAGTTCATACAGACCAAGGCTTGTAGCATAAATGACTGCTTTTTCCACTTTTCCCTCAACCGAAAAACACTTGGAGGCGGCAAAAGGAGCTCTTGTCTGAAACTGTTCATGGATGCTCCGCTCCTTCACGGTGATCCATTGTGCCTTCCAGTCCTGCTCATAAAGCAGTCCCATCTCCCAAAAGCCGGACTCACTCCATTCCGATTCCTCCGGTTCGGTGTCACCCGCTCCCTGAGCCCATACTTTTACCCGATAATAATATCTTTGTCCTGATTCCAGTGGAGGGCCTTCATATGGAAACAGAATGGATTGATCCGAATAGGAAAAATGATTCCAGAGCAGCGGTTCAAAAGTGGGATTTATGGATACCTGCAACTGGAACCTTTTTTGGGAAACATACATTTTTTCAGATTCGATCTGCCAACTTAACCGCGGCTTTAGACAGCCCAGCCCAATCGGATTATTTAAATGTTCGCATCTAAGCGCTTTCACTTTTAGCATTCTTATGTCCTCCCTGAGGTCTTCTTTTGTATTTCCATACTCAAATTAAAACGCTTCCATAGACTATGCGCAATGTTGTATCCCTGCATGTTGTATGCTTGATTTACAGGTGTTGAAATTCCAATCCTGATATCGAATCTTAAAATGGATTTATTGGATAAATATGTACATTGACAAGATAGCTACATCCATTAAAAAAAACCTGAATCCGTTGGGGGCGGATTCAGGCTTGATTCTTTCGAGAAGGAAGGCCTATCTATTCTCTATTCTTTTTCAGCCAGCTTATGCCTGTCCAGCTATTGCCTGTTCCGGCGTAGAGGTCGGATACAGGTGACAGGCTACCTGCCGACCTGGTGCGGCTTCGGCAAAGATCGGCTGTACTTTGCTGCAAATATCCATGGCTGCCGGGCAGCGGTTATGAAATGCACAGCCGCTTGGCGGATTTTCCGGGCTGGGCACATCGCCCTTGAGCACAATCCGCTCACGCTCGGCTTCCGGATCAGCTACAGGTACCGCAGACATTAACGCCTTCGTATACGGATGCAGCGGCTCCTTGAACACTTCCTGGGTCGGTGCAAGCTCGACCAGCTTGCCTAGGTACATCACACCAACACGGTCGCTGATAAATTTGACGACCGACAAATCATGGGAAATGAACATGTACGTTAGGTCATATTTCTTTTGCAGGTCCTTCATCAGATTGAGCACCTGCGCCTGGATGGACACATCGAGGGCCGAGACTGGCTCGTCACACACGATAAATTTGGGATGAAGCGCCAGTGCCCGTGCAATCCCGATCCGCTGGCGTTGACCGCCCGAGAACTCATGCGGGTAACGATGAGCGTGATAAGGAGACAAGCCGACCACTTCGAGCAGCTCTTCCACACGCTCTTTGAGCTGTTCTTTGCTCAATTTTTCATGCGTGATGAGCGGTTCTTCCAGCACCTGCTGCACCGTCCACCTGGGATCAAGCGAAGCAAACGGATCTTGAAACACCATTTGCATATCCGTTCTGAATTTGCGCAGCTGTTCTGTATTCAGCTTCCGTATATCCGTGCCGTTAAACAGAATCTCTCCATCGGTTGGTTCGATCAATCTGAGAATGGCCCGTCCGGTTGTGGATTTGCCACAGCCGGATTCTCCCACGATTGCCAGGGTTTCACCCTGCTGTACAGTCAGGTTAATACCATCCACCGCTTTGACTGCTCCCACTTGCTTGGAAAAAAGTCCTTTTTTGATCGGATAGTGTTTTTTCAAATTACGTATTTCAAGCAGTGTACTCATGATATCCCTCCTGCTGTAACAAGCAGCGGCTTTTGTGCCCAGGCTCCACTTCCACAAGCCCCGGGGCCTCTGCAAGGCAAATTTCCTTGGCAAACTGACAGCGTGGTGCAAAACGGCAGCCTTTTGGCATATCGAGCGGGTTAGGAACCTGGCCCGGAATGGAAGCCAGACGCTCCTGATCACTGTTCAATTGTGGCAATGAGGCTAACAGGCTCTGTGTATACGGATGCTTGGGAGCTTTAAAAAGCGTTTTGACATCCGTTTCTTCCACGACTTGTCCAGCGTACATAATTACGACCCGATCACACATCTCAGCAACAACACCAAGATCATGGGTAATCATCAGAATAGAAGTTCCTTCTGACTTCTGCAGCTCACGCATCAAATCAAGAATTTGCGCTTGAATGGTTACATCGAGTGCCGTTGTCGGCTCATCTGCGATCAGCAACTTCGGATTGCAAATCATTGCCATTGCGATCATAACCCGTTGGCGCATACCACCTGAGAGCTCATGCGGATAAGAAACGGCTACCTTCTCTGGACGCGGGATACCCACCTTCGTCAGCATTTCCACGGCCATCGCTTTCGCCTTCTGTTTACTTACACCATGATGGTATCTGGCAGACTCCGCAATCTGCTTGCCGATTTTGAACACGGGATTCAGCGAAGTCATGGGCTCCTGAAAAATCATGGCCATCTCGTTGCCACGAATCGAACGCATTTTCCGCTCTGAAAATTCCAGCATGTTTTCACCGTTAAACCTTACTTCACCAGCGGCTACTTTCCCAAGTCCTTTGGGGAGGAGCTGCATAATGGAAAGGGAGGTAATGCTCTTGCCACACCCGGACTCCCCAACGATTCCGAGTGTTTCCCCTTTGCCAACCGACAGATCGACGCCGTCCACGGCCCGGATGGTTCCGGCCGCCGTCTTGAACTCCGTCCGCAGATTGGTTACTTCAAGCAGTTGTGCCATGCCTTCTTCCTCCTCCTTGACCATCATGAACCTTCACGTTATTTATCCAAGAGAACAAGCTTATTCGGACTTGCCCATCGTTTGCAGATGCTTCATGCTGCCATACAATTTTGTAATATGCTGATACTCTTTTTCCGAATGAAAAGAGCATTGTCCACGACCATAGGCCTTGGCTGTCTCGACAGCAAACTTGGCCGCCAGCGCAATATCGCCTTCGTGGCTGGCACCCGTCGCACTGCCTGGCACGGGAGCAGCGGCCGTAATGGCTACACCAACCACCGGAGCAGATGTTGCTACCGCTGGCTGCAAAATGCTGTTTATATGGTACAGATCGTTGCCATAAGGCGTGATATCCTGCGTCGTTACAGCAAAAGTGACACACGGCTCGCCGGTTACGTTCTGGGCAATATCGACAAGGTCTTCACTGATCCGCAGCACATAGCCTTCACGTACCGTCGGGGAAATGGCAATACCTTTATGATTGATAACGCGGTTCCCTTTGGTCGTATCTATCGACAGGATCGCTTCCATTTCGGGAGTCACTTCATATTTGTTCATCGTCAAAATATCTACGGGTGAATCCATAAATGGAACCGGATCATGGGGCTGAGTGGGTGCATCCGGGCAAATATGTGTACAGATGATCACGTCTCCGTCAAGCACATCTCCTTTAGACTGCATAGACAAAAGCTTGGCTGCCGCCGAAATTGCCGCTGCTGCTCCATCACCATCCGATACAAATCCGATCATTTCCGGTCTGGCTCCAAGCCCGCCAAGGCGGCCAACTACGCCCAGAGTTGGAGAATCCCCTCCCTGAATGCGACCGTTCTTCCCGGCAATGACGATTTTAATAAAATCCGTAGAGCCCTTGTCACCTTGCACGGTTGAAACCGTGATCTCCGCTTGACCCAGCTGTTCCAGGTAAGCTTTGACTTCTGCCCCGCTGGCAGACGGGCTATCCAAAAGTTCATAGACTTCATATACTTGTTTCATCATGCGGCAGATCCCCTTATGCTTCTTTTTGTGTTGTTTTCAAATATTTAAGCGCCGTCAAAGCGTATACTTTCGCAGATTGAATGATCTGCCATACCGGAGCCTTTTCATTAAAGTTATGAATGGTCCGCAGCTCGGCAGGCCCGTATTGCAATACCGGGATATTATACTTGCGGAACGCACGTGCATCGCTGGTCGCCCATTGCAGTACGCCATAGGCTTCTTTACCGCTGACCTCAGCGATAGATTCCACGAGTTCATGCACAATCGGTTCGGTTGGCGGGGTCCAGTTAGCATTGCCGTAAAATCCGAACTGCTTGGGTTCAGCATCAATGCCTACACTTGCAAGCAATTCCTTCGCTTTCGCCAGTACATCCCGGTAATCTACGCCAAATGGAACACGGGAATCCACTTGTACAGTGCAACGGTCGGCAACCACATTGACTTTGGTGCCCCCCTGGATCGTACCAATGTTCACTGTTACATGATCAAACGCTTGTCCATAGCTCGGGTTTTCCCGTTCGCTTGCATAACGTTTGGAAATTTCAATGATCTCTTTGACTTCCTCCGGAATGTCCGGCTTGATGTCCCACAGTTGCTGCAGAGCTTCAATCCCTTTTGCCGCCTTCAAAATAGCACTTTCACCTGCAATCGGCTGCAGACTGCCGTGACCTGGCGTGCCTTCAACGGTAAATTCAAACCAGCAGCTTCCTTTTTGGCCGATGGTCGGGTTTTGCGGACCCGAGGGCTCTGCGATCACAGCAGCCGTTCCTTCAATCAGCTTTCTTTCCAGCACCCAAGGCACACCAAGATGTCCCCCGGTCTCTTCGTCTGGAACTACAAGCAGCGACAATGCCCCTTCGAGCGGTACGCCAAGCTTGGAAAACAGCGCAACGGTAAATATCAATCCAGCCAGTCCGGCTTTCATATCCGAAGCGCCGCGGCCAAGCAGATAGCCGTCACGAATTTCGCCGCAGAACGGATCGAAGTCCCAGCGGGTAAGATCCCCTGCCGGTACAACGTCTGTATGTCCACAGAAAATCAGCTTTTTTCCATCCGTTGTTGCAGCACCATAATCGGAAATGAGATTCCACATATTCGGCCCGGATTCATGTACAGTTGTTTCAATCCCCGCTTCTTTAAGGTAGTCCATAATAAACTGGCTGATTTCACGTGAATCACCTGGAGGATTTTCCGAAGGAAACTGAATCAACCGCGAGCAAAGCTCCAGCAGTTCATCCTGCCGTTTATCTATTTCATCAAGGACTAACGCTTTCCAATCTGTCATTTCATTCCATCTCCTTCGTTTTTTCATTCCATGTAGTGTAGTCATCTACAGCTTCCATACCGAAACAGCAGCCTGCCTCAGATGTAAAATGATAGCCTTCGGCTGTAGTCAACCGAAGGCATCCAGGTAAGATGAACAACTTACTCTTTATTCAATGAATAGAATCGAATGACTTCATCCGGGTAGTACACATATCCCGTGATGCCTTTGCTCATGCCAACAACCCGATTGTATTCATACAGGTACGCCCAAGGGGAATCTTGATTGATAAGCTCTTGCGCTTTGCCATACAGTTCTTTTCGTTTATTGGCATCCTGCTCCTTGCCTGCTTGCTCCCACAGCTTATCCACTTCCGGATTGGCGTAATGCATATAGTTCGAGGAACCGCCGCTGTACATCAGGAAGCCAAGATGGTAGCCTGGGTCATTGACGAAGGAGGTCCATTTGGAGATGTATGATGTCAGATTGCCTTCTCTTTGTTGTTCAAGAAATTGTGCACGAGCAACGTTGACAACGTTCATCTTTACACCGATTTTGGCAAGTTCAGCTTGAATCAACACGGCGTCATCCGCCCAGTCCTGGAAGCCGGAGCCCAGGGTCAAATCAAAGCTAAAGCCATTCGGGTAGCCTGCTTCAGCTAGCAACTGTTTTGCTTTGTTCAGATCATGCTTATAGCTGTAGCCTGCATCGGTGTAGCCAGGCGTGTTACTCGCTACAGAGCTCTTCATTTGCTTTGCTTGACCGTACATGACATCGTCGATTAACTGGTCGTAAGGAATGGCATAAGAGATCGCCTGACGCACTTTTGGGTTATTAAAAGGCTTTATTTTGTTGTTCATGGCAAAATACAAAATCCGGTTACTTGCGTTGGATTGAACCTTCAGATCAGCGTTCGTTTCCAGCTTCGCAACGTCCTTGGCAGGAATTTCAATGGCCATGTCGACATCGCCTTTATCCAGCAGGAGCACACGGTTGGAGGCTTCCTTGGTAAATTTCATCGTTACTTTGCTCAGACTTGGCGCACCTTGCCAGTAGCTGGTATTGCCATTAAAGACGGCTTCTGTCGCCGGGTCCCATTTTTCAAGCTTGAACGGACCAGAGCCTGCTGCATTTGTTTTCAAATAGTCGCCATCGCCCTTTTCCTTGACAAGCACGTCATCCACGATGGAGAAGTTGTACAAGGACAGAATTTGCAGGAACATATGATTAGGCTGGGATAAGGTAATGACAACAGTGTGCTCATCCGGCGCAGTAGCGTTTTTGATAGAGCTCATGCCGTAAAGAAAGCTGCCGGAATCGGAATTTTTGAGCCGCTCAAAGGAATACAACACAGAGTTGGCGGTCAGCGGGTTGCCGCTTTGGAATTTAACGTCTTTACGCAGATGCATTGTATAAGTCATGTTATCAGCGGAAACATCCCATTTCTCAGCCAGCATGGGCTTGATCGTCTCCGTATCTGCGACTTCACCGCTGTCCGTAGACTTTTTGCCGTAGGTCACAAGCTGGTCATAGAGCGCAAGCACAAGTGTATCGGATGTAAGATCACTTGCTTCAGCAGGGTCCATGGTCGACCCACCCTCCGAGTAGGCAAGCGTAATCGCCTTGGGCGGGGCCGAAGCTTCTGCGCCTTTTTCGCCGGATGAAGCGGACGGGCTATTGGCATTGCTTGCGCATCCTGCCGTCCAAAGCAATGTAGACAAGACGACAATTAGAGAAAGACTTTTTTTCAACATGGCTTACGTTCTCCCCTTTGATAATCTATTATTTTATTTGCTAGAGCGCAGTCTAGGATCAAGAACATCCCGCAAACCGTCTCCAAGCAAATTGAAGCCCAAAATAGCTGTCGCAATTCCAAGACCCGGGAAGGTTACAATCCACCACTCACCGGAAATGATATACGCCCGTCCTTCTGAAATCATCGCTCCCCACTCAGCAATCGGGGGCTTGACGCCAAGTCCCAAGAAGCTGAGACTGGCAGAGGTCAGAATGGCAAAGCCCATTCCAAGGGTTGCATTCACAAGCAGCGGAGCAAGTGCATTCGGCAGAATGTGGCGAAACAAGATCGTTCCGTTCGTTACACCGATCGCCCGGCTGGCCTCCACAAACTCCTTCTCCCGAAGAGAGATGGTTTGTCCGTGAATCAGTCTGGCGAATTCGGGGATACCCACAATACCCACGGCGATAAGTGCACTCATCAGTCCTGGTCCCATGGCTGCGGCAATTGCCATGGCGAGCACCAGCGAAGGGAAAGCAAGCAGGATATCCATACAGCGCATAATAAGACTGCCCATCCGACCGCCATAGAACCCGGCTACTGCTCCAAGCGGTACGCCGATGATAAACGAGATCGACACGGCGATCATCCCCGTCCAAATACTGATTCTCGCCCCGTAAATCACACGGCCGAGAATGTCACGTCCGTAATTATCGGTTCCAAACCAATGCTCCGCACTTGGCGGCAACAGTTTGTTCGCCGGGTCGGTTACATAAGGATCATGTGGAACGATCCATGATGAGAGGACGGCGACGAGCGTCCATCCCACAATAAAGATAAATCCGATTAGAGCGAGCTTGTTGCCAAACAACAAACGCCAAAAGGTCTTTCTTTTCGGTATAGCGGCTGTGTTGGGCTGAGGCACAGCCGCTTTTGCCGCCAAATCACTTGCAGTGCTCATCCGAGTACCTCCCCTACTTTTGTGCTTCGTGCTATCACTCGTACCGGATACGTGGATCAATTAGTCCGTAAATCAGATCAACTCCGAGGTTGATAAAGCTGTAAATCAGCGCACTTACGAGGGTAAATGCTTGAATCGGTGCGTAGTCAGCCGCCAAAATGGAATCCGTCACATAGCTGCCCACTCCTGGCCAGGTAAAGATCGTTTCGGTAATAACCGCTCCACCAATCAGGTACCCAACCTGCAAACCAAGTACGGTAAGCGTTGGAATAAAAGCATTAATGAGTGCATGCTTGTAAATGACAACCCCCTCACGCAAGCCCTTAGCCCTGGCTGTACGGACAAAATCCTGACCGATAACCTCCAGCATGCTGGAACGCATCATCCGTGCTACAATCGCCATGGTGCCTGTGCTGAGACAGATTGCAGGCAGAAGCAAATGGGATAAGCTGCTTTTTAGAGCTACAAAATCTCCCGTCATCAAGCTATCGAGCACATAAAACCCCGTAATGTGCGTGGGAGGATTGATGTCACCGCTAATCCGTCCCATTGGCGCAGGAGCTATCCCCCATTTGGCATAAAAAATATAAATGAACAACAGTCCGATCCAGAAGATAGGCATACATGCACCGATTAAGGAAAACACACGTGAAATGTGGTCAACTATCGATTCTTTTCGGGTCGCCGCCAAGATGCCGATCGGGATCGCCACCAGAACCGCAATGATCAAGCTTGCCAATGCCAGCTCGATGGTTGCCGGAAACCGAGTAGCAAAGTCACTTGCCACCGATTGTCCGGTGTGATAAGCCTGACCCAGGTCACCATGGAACAATCCGACTACATAATGAAAGAATTGAATGTACTTGGGCTGATCCAGTCCCATGCTGCTGCGAATATTTTCAATCGTCTCAGGTGTAGCCTGTTCCCCCGCAAGCATCACGGCAGGATCACCCGGAAGCACTCTTGAGATCATGAATGTGATGACGACAATACCAAGCAGTGCCGGAATCATTTGAATCAATCTACGTAGTGTGTAAACGGCCACAGCCTGTCCCCCTTTGCTCTTAATCCCTTTCTTCCTGTCACGTTTCTTTTCATTTGTTGTTATTTTGAATCATTGTACTAGGGAACAGACCAAGTGCCTACGTCCTGAACAGCTAAAAATAGTGACGAATTTTGTCGTTCGCGCACTAAAGCAACTCATCATGTTATTTAAATGTTATGTATTAATGAAAAAAATCAAAAACATGACAATATTACAGTAAAGCAGTACCGCATTAGCATATTATTGTATATAAAATGCACAAAGGCCCTTCATCCAACAGGACAAAGGGCCTTTGCCTTCTCTTCTCTTCTCTATACAATGCCAAAACAGGCATACACATCAGATTGAAATCATGTTCAATTTCTCATTCCACTTCTTGATGATTTTCCTGATATTTCTTGTAGCTTATTGTACCTTTTCCTTTTCTTCCCCCAACATCATGATAGCCATAGCAGCTACCAAAACCGCTATAAGCACAAAGGGAATATATTTGTCTACCCGATACAGGGTGGTCGTCAAAATAGGAGCAATGATCGCGGAAATTCCCTGTACCGCTGCTACCAGACCTGCGGCTCCCCCTTGCTGTTCCTTACTGACCGAAAGAGAAGCACCAGCCATAAATCCGGGCATCAGCAAGCCTGTACTCACACCGAACATAAAGAACGCTGCATAGTAAACGACCAAGCTGGTTGAAATCAGAAATATTCCCATGCCAGTAATCAGGAACAGAGAACCAAGCAAAATCATCAGTTTCGGCTGCCATTTAAGCCATTTCATCTGGATAATCTGCACAATCAGCATCGCTGCCCCGGAAAACATGAGCCCAAAAGAAACTACTCTTGCCGTTTCTTCGGATGTAAGGCCTAATTGATCTTGAAAATAAAAACCACCTATAACCTGAATAGTCACAATGCTAATCATCGTAACCAAGCCTGCAAGCAAATATATTCTTAGGCCAGGCTGGAAAGGGTTAATCCGAGCTGGTTTTTGCTGAATAACGGGTTTGGCAGCCGGAATCGCCAGCAGAGACACCACGAATGCAACAGCGGCAATGACAATTCCAAAATATAAGGGCCATAGAAGCCCGATCAAAGTAAAGGCACCTGCAATAGCAGGGCCGAATACCAACCCAAGCCCATTAGCTGCACTAATAATAGCCATACCACTTCCACGCTCTTCTCCCTCCGTTACATCCCCCATATAGGCTTGGGACGATGACAGTACCGCCGGGATAAAGCCTCCTATCAATCCACGTGTAACAATCAGCAGAGCTAAGAGCAGCCCACCATTGAGCCATCCATGTAATCCACCAAAAAGAGTAAGCGTAAACAGCAAGCAGCTTACACACATCCCTATGAAACCAAGCAGGATCACAGGCTTGCGCCCTTTTGCATCACTCAGATTTCCCCATACTGGAGCCATTAAGGCCATCGTTATGGAGCCAAGCGATATAATTATTCCGGAGTGGCTTTCTCTTAAGCCCAATTCACGGATAAGGGGCGGCATGATCGGAGCAATCAGCATTAACCCCAACATAGCCACAAATACACTGAAAAAGATACTCCCTTTGATTCTATTCATCCTCATGCACTCCTCTGCATTCAATATCTCTTTATGCAGAAGTATACGGGGCATATCACAAGCCCACTGCCTGTACACGGATGAATCTGCGGTTAAACGGATTTTAATTTTAAAATACTTTCTTTATTGCCGACGGCTTCACTCCGTATTCACGGAAAAATTGCTCCGAAAATGCACTCACATTGCTATATCCTACAGCCATCGCAGCTTCTGTCACATTGCTTTCTTGGCTTCGCAGCAGCTTCATCGCATAATCCAGTCGAATTTGGCGCAAATATTCAAATACAGTAGTTCCAAAGCACGCTTTGAATCCCTTTTTTAATTTAAAATCGTTTAGGCCAACTTTTCTGGATAATGTGATCAGTGAGGGAGGGTCAATCATGCAGGATTCAAGGATCTGCCGGGCCAGATGCAGCTTTCTGACATCTTCTTTGGACAACCCTTCAGGCATGGGCGTTAAATCAAATAATTGAATCATATATCTGTTTAAAATCTCTAATGCCGCTGCCTCCATTAATAAAGGGGATCTATGTACACTTTTCAGGTCTTTTATCAAATGCTCAATCATCACTTTGCTTCTGTGATCCAGTTCAAAACTAAAATGATGAAATGCAGCTCCCTTAATAATTTGATTAAATTCAATGGCTGCCTGCTGGCGAGCCATCAACTGCGAGGCTGCATAATTAAACAACGAGACAGGGATACCGAGTGCAAATGATGCGTATTGCTCATGAGCTGGGGGATGAAAATGCGCTTGGAAATCCTGTAAAAAAATAAGTGCCCCCTGCCCCATCGGGAGTGTATAATCCAGTCCGTCCACATTGACATGGCGTTGACCGGAAAGCGCAAATTGAAGCTCAATCATTTGTCCACTGGAAGCAAACTGGGTTGGGTATGGATTGTAGTATTGAATATGTGAATACACAATTTCAATTCCGCTGTAGGTTGTAACCCGGTAAATATGCCCATAACCCGCTTCCGGTAAAATCATATAGGTATGCTCATTCTGTTGCTTAAACGGAGTTTTTTCCAAATAGCGCTGGTATATTAATGATAATGAACTTGAATTCACAAGCATTCACCTCAAATGTATTCATTCAGCCTGATCCTATAAATGAGAATCATTATCATTAATCTTAACTGAATATGCACGATTTGACCAGTTAAACAGCGCGTACCCATGGAGCATCGGCACGCGCTGGCTGTATATCTTTTTATATCCGTTTCAGGTTCTCTCCACTCGCAAATCAGACACTACAAGTTAATCCAACTGCTCTCCATTTGTTTCTATCACGTTCTTATACCAATAGAAGCTCTTCTTTCTGGATCGGGCAAGTGTACCGTTGCCTTCATTATCCTTATCGACATAAATGAAGCCATAACGCTTTTTCATTTCACCGGTTCCTGCACTTACCAGATCAATGCATCCCCACGGAGTATAGCCTATTAATTCTACTCCATCAGCAATGGCCTCTTTCATCTGCTCAATGTGTTGCTTCAGATAATCAATGCGATAATCATCGTTAATGGAGCCGTCTTCTTCCACTGTATCTACGGCGCCAAGACCATTTTCAACAACCATTAACGGGATTTCATATCGGTTATAAATGTTATTGAGGGACCATCTTAATCCCTCTGGATCAATCTGCCAATCCCAGGCACTTGCTTTCAAATGAGGATTTTTTAAGCCCATGGATAAGTTTCCTCCCACCTTCTCCTGGTTGGGATCGGCACTGACACAGGTAGATGAATAATAACTGAAGGTATAGAAATCTACGCGACCTTCTTTTAAAATGTTCTCATCCTCTTCTTGCATGTTGATCTGAATGTTATGATCTCTAAAATAACGCTTGGCAAATCCCGGATAAGCTCCTCTTACTTGAACATCTGAGCATAGGAAATTACTCAAGTTATCCTTTTGTTGGGCCAGCAGAATATCATCAGGATGACATGTAAGCGGATAGGAACACATATAAGCAATCATACAGCCGATTTTAAAGTCCTTGTTGATTTCATGACCCAGCTTTACCGCCTTGGCACTGGCAATAAATTGATGATGCAAAGCTTGGTACAGAACCTGCTCATCCTTCACTGTAGCATGGGCAAGCTCTCCATTCCCCTCCGGCATCATAGCGCCAGCCATGAACGCGCCAAAGGACAAGGTTAAAATATTGATTTCATTAAAGGTTAACCAGTATTTCACCACATCTTTGTATCTGTTAAAGAGCACTTCACAATATCTCACATAGAAATCTACGACTCTGCGATCTGACCAGCCATTATACTTTTGGGTCAAATGAAACGGTGCTTCATAATGGGAGATCGTAACCAAAGGCTCAATATTGTACTTTTTCAATTCTGCGAATACACGATCATAGAACTGCAAGCCTTGCTCATTTGGCTCCGCGTCATCTCCGTTAGGAAATATTCTGGACCAGGCAATAGACATTCTAAAGACCTTGAATCCCATTTCCGCAAATAAGCGGATATCCTCTTGATAGTGGTGGAAAAAGTCAATAGCTTCGTGACTTGGATAGTTTGCTCCTTCTTCCAAAACAGGTGTAATTCTTCGTGAGGTCGTATGCGTTCCAGCTGTTATTACATCAGCGGTGCTTAATCCTTTACCTCCTTCATTATACCCACCTTCAAATTGGTTGGCAGCCGTTGCCCCTCCCCACAAAAATCCTTGCGGAAATTCCATATGCGTAGTATTTTTCATGATTTAATTCCTCCTCAGTTTTTTATTGCCCAGGCTCCCACCGGCTTCGTACAAAAGCCCGTTGGAAGCCTAAGCTCATAATTAAAATGCTACTTTCCCATATATTAGGGTCAGACCACGACGGTCAACAGGTCCTCTTGATACTCAATCGACTTCTTCTCTGTTTCAATTACATCCAGATAATTCGCCGTATTGGCAACAATTACAGGAGTGGTTAGCACATATCCCGCCTCTTTGATAGCTTCCATATCAAATTCCATGAGCAGTTGACCTTTTTTAACAATATCCCCCTGTTTTACTTTTGGATAAAAATGCTTGCCTTTTAATTTGACCGTATCCTTGCCTACATGAATAAGGACTTCAACACCGTGATCACTTGTAATTCCAATCGCATGACCTGACGAAAAGAATGAGGTTAATACGCCATCTACCGGTGCAACGACTTTGCCTTCAGAAGGTTCAATGGCTATTCCTTTACCCAGGGCACCTGTTGAAAAGGCTTCGTCGGTTACTTCAGATAAAGGCTTTACTTCACCCTTTAACGGACTGATCACAGTCTCCTGTTTTACTAAAGCTTCTCCTTTAGCTGCTCCTGCTGTGCTGTCTTCCTTCTTAGCCTCTTTTACTTCATCATCTTTAAATCCGCTAAAGAACATAAGCAGGAAACCTAACACAAAACTTACCAGGATACCAATAACCGCTCCATAAAATCCTCTGTCCATTCCTGTCGGGCTGATATAGCTTGGAATGGCGAAAATCCCCAAGCCACCAAGGATATACCCTTTGGTTCCCATCGCCCCTATAATACCGCCACCTACTGCAGCCCCTATACAGCTTAGAATAAACGGTTTCTTACGCGGTAATGTAATCCCGTAAATCGCGGGCTCTGTAACACCAAAGATCCCCGAGATGACCGCTGGAATGGAAAGTGATCTTAATTTTGCGTTTTTGGTTTTAAACAAAATGGCCAGTACGACACCTGTCTGAGCAAAGGAAGCTCCCAACGTCGCAGCAAGAATCGGGTCGAATTTGAGCACTGCCAAGTTGTTAAGCGCGATAGGAACAAGTCCCCAGTGTAAGCCAAAGATAACAAACACTTGCCAGAAAGCGCCCATGAGTATACCTTCAATAATCGGACTCAAGTTATACACAAAGAGGGTGCCTGCACCAAGCAGTTGACCTGCCCAAGTCGAGAGCGGTCCAATCACAATCAGCGCTAATGGAACAATAACCAACAGTGTGAAGAATGGAACCAAAAAAGTTCTGACTACGCTAGGAATTACCTTTTTAAAGAAGTTTTCTATTTTCGAGCCTACATAGGTGGATATGATAATCGGAAGAACGGTTGACGCATAGCTCATCAGAATTACAGGTATACCTAAGAAGGTGATATATACCGGCGACTCAAATATAGTACCGCTAAATAGAGTGTATAGTGGCTTGCCCGAGGCTGTTATCGTGCTAAAGGTTGGATACACAAGCGATGCCCCTATCGCCATACCTATAAAAATGTTGGCATTGAACTTTTTAGCCGACGTGTATCCCAGGAAAATAGGGAAGAAGTAAAAAAGGCAATCTCCTAACGCATTGAGAATTTGATACGTACCTGATGTATTGGTAAGCCAGCCCAAAGCTACAAATAAGGCAGTAAATCCCTTAATCATACCTGTGGCACTCAGGACACCGAGCGTTGGTGTAAATACACCTGAAATGGTATCGATAAATTTATTAAACAAGCTCACCTTTTCATCAGATACTTCTGAAGCTCCTGCCTGAAAACCGCCTATAGCAGCAACATCGGCATAAACCTCAGGTACATGGTTCCCTATAACAACCTGGTATTGTCCACCGCTTTTTACTACTGTGACAACGCCATCCATATTTTTCAAAACCTCTGTATTGGCTTTACTTTCATCTTTTAGTTTGAAACGCAAACGTGTAATACAATGAGTTAGACTGTTTACATTTTCTTTGCCGCCGACATTTTTGATGATGTCTTTTGCCAATGTCTCATACTTCATCGTAAGTTCCCCTTTAGTTGTATTTGGCATTTTGATCAATCCCGAGAGCGTTTTAAATCTGCAATATTATAGGTCGTCTACATATTGTGCTTTCGGGGGAATGGAACTATTCAAAATATTGGCATTTATAAAAAAAGGCGAAACCAAAAAGATCGAATTCGATCTAGATTGGTTTCGCCTGCATTACCAGTAACAATCCAAGTGTTATTTAATTTTGTCTTTGGGTCAAACGCTGAATATGAATCGTGATATACAGCTTTTCCTCATCCGACAATACCGTATTCAAGTATTTCTCGATCTTCAGCATGCAGCCGTGGGCCTTTTTATACTTTGCTTTCACTTGTCTCCACAGAAAATCGTCTTCCAGTTCTGTTTTTTCTTTTTTATTTAATCGCTGAAAGAAGAATCTTAAATGTGTAACAAATCGCTCATAACCGATCGAGTGCTCATCCAAGGTAGTGTTATAAGAGTATTTAATAATATTTAAGATATCCTGTATTTTTTGAGTTTGCTGTGCAACATCTGCTACCTTATTGTAGGAGCTGTTTACTTGAGCATTGATTAAATGAAGAGCTATATTCCCCGCTTCATCTTCTGACAATCGTTTGCCCGTTTCATCTTCAATAAAGTCCAGTGCTTTTATTCCAACCCCGAATTCTTTAGGATAAAATTTTTTGATTTCCCAAATTAACGGATTTGCATTTTTAAGCCCTTCATCAAACATTTTAAATGCATTGTTCATGTGATCCGTAAGCGAAACATATATATAATCGCTTAATTGTGCTTCTAATATGCTTTTTCCATACTCAATGATGTCATAGCATAACGAAACATATTCTGTAGGAACATCCTCTAACAATAATTTAAATTTCTCTGAAGCATCATTTTGTTTAAGCACGAACACCTTTTCAATTAAATGCTTTTCTACTTGCTCTCCTGCACTCTTTTTGAATGCAATACCACGACCCATAACAACAAATTCATCCCATTTTGAATCTTTGGCTATTATGGCGTTATTATTAAATATCTTCGTTATGATCATCTAACTGCCCCCTTATCCCACAATCATTAAAAAAGGATTTAGATGCTGGGCGAAATTTCAGATAGGTCACAAGACGGTAATAGCCGATCAAACCTTCGTCGTAAACCAAAATGGAAAGGTGACGATTTACAACTCCATGTTATGAAAACGCATTCATATCAAGAGACAAAAGCCTTACGTTTTCCCTGAATGATCTTGAGTGCCCCCAAACCGATCTGATATTCCGTTTTGTGAAAATGGATATTAGTCGGTTAACCACGTCCTGCATCATTTCTCGGCTGTCGCTTTGTTGGTCGACGTCATCATCTTTGTTGTTCAGCACTTGTAAGGCTCAACATCACTCACCTTTCTGCGTTATGGTTGGGCCAAATGTTCATATCGTGCAGGATATCGCAAAGCTTAAAAGAAAAGGCAAAACCCAACACATGGAAATATAAATTCCATGCCTCGGGTTTTGCCTTTTCAGTAACAATCCCAAGATCATAATAACACTTAATTTAAGCTTTGCCAACAAAAATGTTTGCGCTTTCTTTTTTGGGACGCTCACAACAAATACAACATATTTTTCTGGTATAAAATGTTAACCGCCAATGTAGGACATGTTAATCTTTTTTTTGTTTTTTGCTGTCTGTTCAGTGCGTTCATCGGAATATCGGTCTGTGCGTTGTTCCCATACTGAAGTAATCACATCGAGTAGTTCCTGGTCATTCGCTCCATTACGAAGCATCTGGCGTAGATCAAATCCGCCTGAAGCAAACAAGCACGTATAAAACTTGCCATCGCACGATAAGCGGGCACGTGTGCAGGACGAACAAAACGATTCAGAAACCGAAGTAATAAAGCCAATCTGTGCACCGCTGTCTTTATAACGATAACGCTTTGCTACTTCTCCATAGTAATCCTGATCCACCGGCTCCAGCTCGTACGTATTCTTAAGACGTTCAAATATTTCTTTTTTTGTTAGTACCTTTTTGAAGCTCCATCCGTTGTCATTACCTACATCCATAAACTCGATGAAACGAAGGGTTATTCCCTGCTCCTTAAAATAAGCAGCCATCGACAAAATCTCCGAGTCATTCACGCCTTTTTGAACTACCATATTGACCTTGATTTCAAAGCCGATTTCTCTTGCATATTCGATCTGCTTTAAAATAAAATCAGGCTTAATCCCCCGCCCATTCAACCGCCCAAACAGCTCGGGGTCCAGAGCATCCACACTGACATTAAGCCGTCGTAGCCCCGCGTCATAGAGAGGCTTAGCCTGCTGTCCTAGCAGCACACCGTTGGTGGTCAAGCCGACATCTTCTACTCCGTCAATGGACAGGATTTGGGAAACCAGGTCGGGTAGATTCCTGCGCATTAATGGTTCGCCGCCCGTGAGTCGGATTTTTTTTACACCCAGGGATACAAAGAGCTTCGCCAGCCGGTGAATCTCTTCAAACGACAGACATTCATTTGGGGGAAGAAAGGCGTAATCGTCACCGAAAATTTCTTTGGGCATGCAATAGGAACAGCGGAAATTGCAGCGGTCCGTAACCGATATACGCAGGTCACGAATCGGCCGCTGCAATGAGTCTTTCAGTGGATGAAAATTCATACGCCCCCTCCTTTCTAGTTGTTTAGCATCGTTATCATTAGCCGCCGCTGACTGGCGGAATAAAGGCTACAACGTCTCCATCCTGCACCACATCCGTGGACAACGCGTACTCCTCGTTTAACGCAATTCGTACAGAACTGATTGGCACAGCTGGATATTGATCTGTTATCCAATTGTATAAGTCGCCTACAGTTTGGCCTGCCAAATCTGCCATTTCTTCTGCTTTTCCCGTCACCTCACGGAGTCCTGCAAAATAGTACAGCTTAATCATAAATGATCTCCTTCGGCTTTTTCCTTTGATTTCCGACCCACTGCGTTCCATCTTCCCATATCTCTTGTTTCCATATGGGGACTATTTCTTTGATTCGTTCGATCGCATATTCATTCGCCTCATACGCATCCGAGCGGTGTGGTGAAGAAACGGCGATGACAACGGCAATATCACCTATTTGAAGCTCGCCAATCCGGTGTGCAATGGCCACTTTGGTCCCTATCCATTTTTCTTCGATTTCGCGACCAATTTCCGCGAGCTTTTTTTGAGCCATGGGTACATAGGCCTCATAAGCGAGGTATAAGGTTCGTACACCTTCGGTCCACTCCCGGACGTGCCCTGTAAACACGGTCACCGCTCCCGCTTCCGGCCTTAGGACATAATCCGCATAAGTCTGCGGGACAATAGGCTCAGTCACGATTTCAAAAACACTCATCTTTTCCACCTTCCAGCCACCGTGCAAACCACTCTATGATGACAAACTCTATCTAATAACTTCTGCCTCTTATATCTACATTCTTATGCTCAGCCGAACAACTGATGATATAGCTTTTGACCTTTGGCAATACTTCCAATACCGTGAATGAGAAGCCTTCCGTTTTTGAATAAAATCATTCGATGCTTAAAGGCATAAAATTCAACGAAATATGGGGTTCTTTTTACATTTTCGGCCATAAGTCTACCCATTTTCTCAGCATCATCGAGCGTAATCGGACGATTAGGGTCCGGAAGAACCTGCACGACATCCCGTCCACACAGCGCAGCATACGCCGAGCGGCGTGGTGCAGTCAGTGCAGGAAATACAGGGTGTTCACCACAGGTTGGACAATCCTGGTTACGGATGCGGGAAATCCCTATGTCCATCTGTGTGTTCTCCCAAAGATCAAATAGATGAACCTTGCAGCGCATTTTATCACGTCTACCGGTCAGCCACTTCATGGCTTCTGCACATTGGAGAGCCGCTGTCGCCTGAACTGCGGGCGAAATGATTCCAGCCGTATCGCAGGTCTGATTGATCGCCGGCAGTGATGGCAGAAGGCAGCGAAAACAGGCCGACTCGTCCGGAACGAAAGGAAAAACGACGCCTGTGCTTCCAACACAGGCTCCGTAAATCCATGGAATTCCGGTCTTCAGTGCGGCATCGTTTATAAGTAGACGGGTTTCGAAATTGTCCGTAGCATCCATCAACAATGTGCTTTTGCCAGCAAGCTCTTGAACAAGCCCGGCATCCAGGTTGTCGAGATATGTGTACAAACGTACGTCTTCTCGTATGGCCTTCAGTCTTTTTTCGGCAGCCATGACCTTGGGCAGCATTTCCACAGCATCCTGCTCCGTGAACAGCTGCTGACGTTGCAGATTCGACAGCTCCACATAATCACGATCAACCAGGTGAAGCTCCCCAACGCCAGCCCTTACCAGTGCTTCGGCAATGGCGGAACCCAACGCCCCGCAACCAATAATGGTGACGACAGCTGCAGACAGATTACGTTGTCCTTCACCGCCGATAGGTCTAAACAAGATCTGTCTTGAATAACGTTCATTCATCACAATGTCCCCTTACGTTGAAAAATGATCGTCATTCTCAAGTTTTTTCTCTTACTTTTGGAGTTCTTTTTGCTTCTTCTTGTCTTGCCCCACCGAATTGATCGCTTCGGTAGCCGCAGTTAAGCGTGCTTGATAATACAGCCATATGACAAGTATCATGCTAGCCAGCGCCACTTGGGAGAGCAGCATGAATCCAATGGAGTAATGGCCAGTTGCAGCATGAATCGACGATAACAAGATCGGTGGGAAAAAGCCACCGAGGCCGCCCATCATGGATACAATTCCGTTCACTATGCCTGCCTGTTTATTAAAATAGAATGGAACCAGCTTGAAAATGACACCGTTCCCGACTCCCGCACATACAGCGATAGCCAAGCAGCCCACTGTATAAAGGGTGATCCCTGGTGAAAAAGCCAAAAGAATCGCAGCGACCGTATAAACGGCAAACGTACCTACCAGCAGGAACAGGGGCTGAAACCGATCCGCCAGCCAGCCACCGATGGGGCGGAAGAATGTCGCAATCGCAATGAAGCCTGCTGTACGCATCCCTGCGTCCACTTTAGTCAGCTCAAAATTCGATACCAAGAAATTCGGCAAATACACCGTGAACGCTACAAATGAGCCAAACGTAATAAAATAAAAGAGCGAGAAAAACCAAAGCTTTTCATTTTTGTAAACTCCTTTGATCTGCTCCATAATCGGTGTTTTTACTTTAGTTTCATGACGGTCCCCAAAGAAGAAATTCAAAACGATAAAAACAAGCAATAAAATAAGGTACAGCTTGACTGTAAGTGCCCAGCCTACCTGCGTCGCTACAATTGGAGCAGAGAAGGTAGTTACTGCTGTTCCCAGGTTCCCCACACCATATATCCCATTGACAAAGCCATGCTTTTCCTTCGGATAATACTTGGGCAGCGAAGTCACCCCAACCGAGAACACCGCTCCTCCAATCCCAAGGAACAAGCCACCGATAATTAAATCCATCATCGTAGAAGCTTCACTGATATAGTAAACCGGAAACAAAAGTAAAATAAAGCTGACGAGGAAAACGATTCTAGCTCCGAAAATGTTGGCATAATAGCCCAACGGAATGCGCAGAATCGAACCAAGCACGACCGGAATCGCCGTGACCATAGCCAATTTTCCGGGTGGAATAGCAATATCCTCGGTAATGAACGGCATGAGGGAAGAAATGATAACCCATACACTAAATCCAAGGATCAAGTTCATTGTTTGTAGCGGCAACTGCAACTTTCTAATCATTTAACTCACCTTTTCCAACGTTTTTTCTGTCGAATTATTGTTTGTTTTAAATTTTCTGTCCCCATTGTAGCCGCTAGCTACTCTCAACGAATATAGGGGACTCCCCTTTCCCTAACAGGGGAGTCCCTGAAAATAAAAAAAGCCGCCTCTACTAGAAACGACTTCGTTTATTCAAGAGATATTTTTCACAAAACGTTCATTTCATTGGTTTAAAAATCCAGCATTTTTTTCTTTAATGCATATTGGACCAACTCAGGCCGACTTCTTAAGTTCAGCTTCTCCATGATTTTGGCTTTGTTCGCTTCCACCGTCTTGACAGAGATGAACAGCTTTTCAGCAACTTCCTTGTTACCGTATCCCTTTGCGACCAAAGGGAGAATCTCCAGTTCCCGCTTGGTCAGGATCTCATACGGATCTTCTGTTTGTGATGTTGTATCTTTCTTGATGAACTCACGAACGAGAGAAGTGGCCATTTTAGGATGGATATAAGTTCCGCCCCCATGAATGGTTCGTATGGCAATCAATAGCTCCTCATCTGGTGCATTTTTCAAAACATATCCCGAAGCGCCACTCTTCAAAATATGAAATAGATATTCTTCATCGTCATGCATGGTCAGAATCAGAATTCTAGTATCAGGATGGTCCTCTTTAATCTTGCCTGTGGCGATCAATCCACTTTCTCCTGGCGGCATGCTGAGGTCCATGATTAGAATATCCGGCTTACATTTAGCTACCATTGTGTACGCTTCAATTCCGTCTGCAGCCGTTCCGACAACCTCCATATCCGATTGGAAGTTGAGAATCATGGAAAATCCGCTTCGTACAATCGCATGGTCATCTGCTAACACAATTTTGATCACGTCTCTATTCCTCCTCATGTCCAATCGGAATTTGTAAAAAGACTTTGGTTCCTTGGCCAACATTCGAAAGAACACCAAAGCTGCCGCCTACCAGTTCTGCCCGCTCCTGCATACCATACAAACCGAGCCCTGTTCCAATAGGCTTGCCCCCCTTATCAAAGCCAATTCCATCGTCCTCTACAGTCAAACGAAGCGCATGATCATGCTCAAACAAAGAAACTTTAACCGTGTCTACCTGGGCATACTTCAAGGCATTGAGAACGGCCTCCTGACAAACACGGTAAATGACGGTTTCCTTTTCACTTCCATATCGCTTTCGGGGAAGATCGGACTCAAATTCAACCACTAGACCAAAGCTTTGCTCGATCCGCTTGAAATGGGAACGGAAGGCTGCTTCAAGCCCAAAATCATCAAGGGTGGCAGGACGGAGTTCCACAGACAGGTTGCGGATATCATCCAGCAATCGCGTCATGGATGCTTCGGTCTGCTTCATGTTTTTGAGGAGCTGGTCATCATTCGTCATATATTTTAACACTCGTAATTCAACAACCGCGCTCATCAATTCCTGAGCAACGCTATCATGCAGCTCCCTGGAAAGCCGCTTACGCTCATTTTCCTGCGCTTCAATGACATGCTTCATCATTTTATTTTGATACAATTTTTCTTGCGTCTGAAATTGCGGGGTCAAATCTCTGAGCATCAACACCCGAATTCCGTTTTCAGAATCAATCGTGTGAAAAGAAGCAGCATAGGGGACCATTCCGTTGCGCTTCGTTTCCAAATAGACCTGGAAAGAAGCGAAATTTTTGGATTCGGGCACATTGAAATAACAATCAAGACAGGTGCGGGGCTCTGTGTCGCTTGTATAGCCTCTGCATGTTCCGCATAAAGCTTTTTCCTTCCCTTCATAGAGTTGAATGAGGACGTCATCTCCCACAATCTCCTCAGCTGCCGGGTTCATAGCCAGGGTATCCCCTTGTCTATCAAAAAAGAAAATAGCTTCTGTACTGTTCTCAAACAATTTCACCATTAGCGCACTCAAAGAGTCGGTCCCTACAGACAATGTCAATTCACATCACTTCCTTCCCGTTCAACTCTCCAATTCCCTTCCGCGCCAAGGCTTCCAAATCATGCATCATGGCTTCGGTCATCAGCTGTTCTTCACGAAATCCGCCAAGCAGTACACCCGCAACGCGAGCATCATTCCACAGGGGTACAGCCCCGAGACTCTTGAGCCTCTCGGATTGAACGATCGGATAGTTAAACAGGTTGTCTGCCCCCACAAATTGATAAACAGATGGAATGAAAATGGATTTTCCGGTTTTAAACACGACTCCTGCTATGCCCTTTCCGGATTTCAGCACAATCCGTTTAAAGCGATCATTTAAATTCCCGGCCGCATTTTTCCATTTAATTACGTATTGATATTCGGCCGGTTCAACAAGAGCAAGTGCCATGAAATCATAACCGAAATGCTCGCGAATTCGCTCAAGCTCCCTTTGATAATCCATCCTATTATTCATCACTCTCTCCTAATTACAATTAGGAAAGAAGGCAGCGCCCGCTTTCCTAATTCGATTTATGTCTTCTGTACAGAATATAACTTCTACGCACATAATTCAATGGAACACTCCACACATGAACAAGCCGGGTGAACGGCCAGAATGCAAAAATGGCAAAGCCCATAAGTACATGAAGCTTGAAAGACAACGGTACATCTCTCATCAGTGACGGGTCGACACGGAATATGAATAAACCGCGGAACCAGATCGAGATGGTTTCTCTATAATCAAATTCAGGCTGTACTGCGTTCGTTACAAGGGTCGCAAACATCCCCATGCACACAAGGGCCAAAAGCAATACGTTAACAATCAAATCAGACGCTGAGCTTAAACGACGCACATTGCGTATTGTAAAACGGCGAGAGGTAAGAATCAACATACCCAGGAACGTTATGGCTCCAAATATGCCTCCAATATATACTGCTCCAATGTGATACAGATGATCGTTTACACCCAATGCGTGCATCCAGGTTTTTGGAATACCCAGACCGGATATGTGACCGAAAATAACAGGAATAATTCCCAGGTGGAATAAGAGGCTGCCGATCATCAATTGTTTCTTTTCAATAAATTCACTTGATTTCGCCGTCCAATTGAACTGGTCCGTTCTGTAGCGAAAAATATGGCCTACAATAAAGATAACCAAACACATGTAAGGGAAAATAACCCACAAAAACTGCTCTAGCATCATAGCGTTGCTGCCTCCTGTTCTACGCAAGCTTTAAGCGTTTCGCGCAATCCCTTGACCAGATGAAAATACGGGCTTTTCATTTTTTCCAGCGCTTTAAGCAAATGATAGGTGCCGTCTTCCAAAATCGCGACGGGCATGCGGAAGTTTTCTGTCGTCTTCGGATCTTGTACCCATTCGGCGGCATACAGAAATTCGCACATGAGTGGCAAGTAATCCGGCAGCTCTCCATCCGGCATTTCAAGACCGTACATCTCATACAAAACCTTTAATTTGACCAGCATTTGTCCTCGTTCTTTTGCATCCTCAAACTTGAAGTAAGTCATATATAGTGCGCAATTTTTTTGAAAATCGAAGGTTTCTGTATACATTTCCTGAATCTCTTCCATGCTGAATTCTTGCATAAGAGACCAGTACTTGTTAGCGTGCGTATACGCAGGATGACCCGGATCAAATGATGCCTCCAGAAAAGCCGGATGAAAATCCAGCTTTTCCGGGTACATGAGTTGTTGGGCGAAAAACCCGAATGAAGGCTTGCATTCATACAGCTTCGCTACATTAATCACGCCAAATACCCCCGTAGAAGTTTTCTTCATACATTTGCTTGCCTGTTTTTGAAGGCTCTTCCATTCCCATTGAGCTTGCCAGGCTACAGCCGCTACAGCCAGAACCACCCGATCCGCAAGCTTCCATATTCCCTAAGGTGTCGCCGAAACCCGCAGTTCCTTGGGCGCGGTATGGATTGTCGTAACTCTCTTTATGTGATGTCGGAATGACGAAGCGGTCCTCATATTTAGCAATGGCCAACAGTCGGTACATCTGCTCCGCCTGACGTGGTGTCATGCCAACGCGCTCAAGACGGCTTTCATCGAAAGAATGTCCTGTGGACTGGGCACGCATATAGGCGCGCATCATAGCCATCCGTTGCAGGGATTCCTTCACCGTAACCGTGTCGCCCGCCGTCAGCATATTGGCAAGATACTGAACGGGCGTACGCATTTCTTCGATAGCCGGAAAAATCATATCCGGATTCTCGATCGAGTCTTTCCCTTCAAAGTAATTCATGATCGGGCTAAGTGGCGGTACATACCAGACCATAGGTAACGTGCGATATTCCGGGTGAAGCGGGAATGCCAGCTTGTATTCAATCGCAAGCTTGTAGACCGGCGAGTTCTGAGCGGCCTCAATCCAGTCTTGCGAAATGCCGTCTTTTTTCGCCTGAGCAATTACCTCCGGATCACTTGGGTCCAAGAACAGGTCGCATTGCGCTTTATACAGGTCCTTCTCATCCTCCATAGAAGCAGCCTCCTGCACTCGGTCTGCATCATACAGCAGAACGCCAAGGTAGCGAATTCGTCCAGTACATGTCTCGGAGCAGACGGTTGGCAACCCGGCTTCCACACGTGGGAAACAGAAGGTACATTTCTCCGCTTTGTTCGTTTGCCAGTTGAAGTACACTTTCTTGTATGGGCAGCCTGTCATGCAATACCGCCAGCCGCGGCAGGCTTCCTGATCCACGAGCACGATTCCGTCCTCGTCCCGTTTGTACATCGCGCCCGAAGGGCAGGATGCGACACAGCTTGGGTTCAGACAGTGCTCGCAAAGCCGAGGGAGATACATCATGAACGACTTCTCGAAATTGAATTTGATCTCTTCTTCAATTTTCTGAATATTCGGATCAAGTGGCCCCGTTACATGGGCTCCTGCCAAATCATCCTCCCAGTTTGGACCCCAATTCAGATCCATTTTTTCGCCCGTCACTGCGGAATGCGCACGCGCTACCGGAGAATGCTTCTGCTCTTTTGCGTTGGTCAAATGCTCATAATTATAAGTCCAGGGCTCATAATAATCTTTCATTTCCGGCATGTCGGGATTGTAGAAAATTTTGCCCAGCGCTATCTTGGACAGCTTGCTCCCTGACTTTAGCTCAAGCTTTCCTTTGCGAAGCTGCCAGCCACCCTTATATTGCTCCTGGTCTTCCCAGCGCTTTGGATAGCCAATGCCGGGTTTGGTTTCCACGTTGTTGAACCACATATATTCCGCGCCCTTGCGGTTTGTCCAAGTTGTTTTGCACGTCACGCTGCATGTATGGCAGCCAATACATTTATCCAGGTTCATGACCATGGCAATTTGAGCTTTAATCTTCAAGCCAATTAACCTCCTTCATTTTACGTACCGCTACGTACACATCACGCTGGTTCCCGATCGGACCGTAATAATTGAACCCGTAGCTTAGCTGAGCATATCCGCCAACCATCTGGGTTGGTTTGAGATGAATTCTTGTTGGCGCATTATGGCTGCCCCCGCGCGTATCCGTGATTTCGGAGCCCGGCACTTGAATATGCTTGTCCTGAGCATGGTACATGAACATCGTTCCTCTTGGCATCCGGTGGCTGACAACTGCCCGGGCGGTTACGACACCGTTGCGGTTGTACACCTCCAGCCAGTCATTGTCGGCAATACCATGAGCTGCTGCATCTTCGTTATTGATCCATACCGTAGGACCTCCGCGGAACAGCGTAAGCATATGCTGGTTATCCTGGTAGGTGGAGTGAATATTCCATTTACCGTGTGGAGTCAGATAACGAAGCACAAGTGAATCCTGACCGCCCTTGATTTCCCGATCACGCGTGCCAAATACCATTGGCGGCAGAGTCGGTTTATAGACTGGCAACGACTCCCCAAACTGCTGAAAAATCTCATGATCGATGTAGAAATGCTGTCTTCCTGTCAACGTGCGAAACGGAACGAGACGTTCAATATTCGTTGTAAATGGCGAGTAGCGACGTCCCTGCTTGTTTGATCCACTGAATACCGGTGTTGGTATAACTTCACGCGGCTGTGCCGTGATGCTTTGGAACGTGATTTTTTCAGCAGCACGGTCGGCCGAAATGTCCATCAGTTTAACACCGTGATCCTTTTCCGCCTCTTCATAGGCTTTTTGGGAGACACGGCCATTGGTTGCGGACGAAAGATGAAGAATCGTATCGGCCACTTGGCGGGCTGTCTGGATTTTCGGCAGTCCGTCTTTAATGGACTCATCGTAATAGACCCCGTTCAGCTTCTTCAACTCCTCATATTCCTCCGCTACCGAGAAGCTAACGCCGTGCGCACCTGTCTTCCCGGTAGCCAAATTTGGACCGAGCGAGACATATTTATCGTATATTTTTGTATAATCGCGTTCTACAATGCTGAAATTCGGCATCGTTTTACCCGGAACTGCTTCGACCTCGCCCTTCGTCCAGTCCTTTACAAGACCCATCGGTTGCGAAATTTCGCCTATGGAGTCATGCCCAAGCGGTGCAGTCACAACGTCTTTATATATTCCTGGCAGATGCTCTTTGGCCATTTCCGAGAAGGTTTCGGATAGATGACGGTAGATATCCCAGTCGGAGCGGGATTCCCAAAGAGGATTAATCGCAGGATTAAATGGATGCACGAACGGATGCATGTCTGTCGAGGACAAATCTGTCTTCTCGTACCAGGTTGCAGCCGGGAGTACAACATCCGAGTACAATGGAGTTGTTGTCATCCGAAAATCAAGTGAAACCACCAGATCAAGCTTTCCTTCCACATCTTCCCGCCAGACGATTTCCTCAGGTTTCTGCTCTTCGTTCGGCCGGGCAAGCAGCGCATCGGAGGCTCCGAGCAGATGCTTCATAAAATATTCCTGGCCCTTCGCCGAACTGGAAATCAGATTGGAGCGCCAAATAAAGAGTGAACGCGGGAAGTTCTCTGCTGCCCCTGGATCTTCAACCGCAAAACGGGTCTTGTGTGATTTAATCTCTTCTACAGCGTGATTAATAATGTCCACGTTTGATTTCTTGCCCAGCTTCGCCGCTTCTTCGGCAAACAACAGGCTGTTCTTGTTAAACTGCGGGTAAGAAGGCATCCATCCCAAACGTGCTGCCAGCACATTGTAGTCTGCCGGATGCTGATATTTGACATCTCCGCCCGTCGGTGATTTCAGCGTATCCGTGCCGCTTTCTTCATAGCGCCACTGTTCTGTTGCAAAATAGAAAAATGAAGTGGCATTTTGCAATCGCGCTGGCCCCTGCCAGTCTTTGGCAAAGGCAATGGTTGACCAGCCTTCAATAGGACGGCACTTTTCCTGGCCTACATAATGCGCCCAGCCCCCGCCGTTTACGCCTTGAGAAGCAGTCAACATAACCAGGTTCAAAATCGACCGGTAGATGGTGTCACTATTGAACCAGTGATTGATCCCCGCTCCCATAATGATCATGGAGCGCCCTTGGGTATCGATTGCGTTCTGAGCGAATTCCCGAGCAATCTGTACCACAACCGATGCCTTGACACCCGTGATTTTCTCCTGCCAGGCAGGGGTATAATGCGAAGCCGCATCGTAATAATCCTTGGCGTTATGAGGGCTGTCGTTGCGAGCGATACCATACTGACTCATCATCAGATCATATACGGTCGCTACGAGACGTTCCGAACCATCTGCCAGACGTACTTTTTTAGCTGGAATCACACGTTGGAACGTTCCATTACCCGAGTTATCAAAATAAGGGAATACGATCTCTTCCCATTGCTCGTCATGACCTTCCATCGTGAGCGCGGGCTCAACCCTCGTTCCATCTTCCCGTTCCAGGATCAGGTTCCATTTCTTGCCCTGCTCCCAGCGCTGTCCCATCGTACCGTTCGGAACCAGCATTTCCTTCGTCGCTTCATCGTATATGACCGGTTTCCAGTCTGCATGCGGCGAAGCATCCCCCAGATCACTCGCCCGTAGAAAACGTCCACCTTTCCAGGCTCCCTCATGGGGATCAAGCAGAATCATAAATGGCATATCTGTATATTGCTTGGCATAGTTAATGAACATCGGTTCTTGGCGTTCTTTGTAGAACTCATCCAGAATGACATGCGTCATAGCCTGGGCTACGGCAGCATCTGTACCTGGATTTGGTGCGAGCCAATTGTCAGCGAACTTCACATTCTCCGCCAGGTCAGGTGCTACCGACACAACCTTCGTCCCTTTATAACGTACTTCCGTCATGAAGTGGGCATCCGGTGTCCGGGTAAGCGGCACATTCGATCCCCACATGATCAGGTAACCCGCGTTGTACCAATCTGAGGATTCAGGTACATCCGTTTGCTCACCCCAAATTTGAGGAGAAGCAGGCGGAAGATCGGCATACCAATCGTAAAAGCTCAACATTTCCCCACCGAGCAATGAAATGAACCGTGCTCCCGAGGCGTAGCTTATCATCGACATCGCCGGAATCGGTGTGAAGCCTGCAATCCTGTCAGGGCCGTACTTACGGATGGTATAGATCAATTGCGCCGAAATCAGGCGTAGAACATCGTCCCAAGCCACACGAACATGGCCGCCTTTTCCGCGCGCTGATTTGTAGAGCTTGGCTTTCTCAGGGTCTTCCACAATACTCGCCCATGCGTCTACCGGATTACTATGCTCCTTGATCGCAGCCAGCCACAGTCGCAATAGCTTGCCGCGCATATAAGGGTATTTCACACGTAACGGACTGTATTCATACCAGGAAAATGAAGCACCACGCGGGCATCCACGCGGCTCAAATTCCGGCATGTCTGGGCCGCAGGAGGGATAATCAATTTGCTGATTTTCCCAGGTGATGATGCCATTTTTAACAAAAACCTTCCAGCTACAGGAACCAGTACAGTTAACACCGTGCGTCGTACGAATTACTTTGTCGTGAGACCAACGCTGACGGTACACGTTTTCCCATTCTCTATTTTTTTCCTCAAGGATTGACCAGTTTCCGGAATAACTCTCGATCGGCTTAAAGAAGTTGAGGCTGTATTTTTTTTTCATCGATGATCAACGCTCCTTAGATTCATTCGCATACTCTCATTATGTAATTCATTCATCTCTGTTCCCATTAGGGAATGTCCTATAGCGATATAGAAAATCCCTCGTTCTATGGAAAGATACAAAAAAGCCTCCCTCTGCCAAAGGGAAGCTTGAATA
Source organism: Paenibacillus kribbensis (assembly GCF_001705305.1). Taxonomy (GTDB): domain Bacteria; phylum Bacillota; class Bacilli; order Paenibacillales; family Paenibacillaceae; genus Paenibacillus; species Paenibacillus kribbensis_B. The sequence goes on along the minus strand of NZ_MCBP01000018.1, from coordinate 38,549 downwards.
AAATGGTTAATTGTTCTTTTGCCCCGTTAACAGGAGCATAATAAAGGAAATCAGGATGATAGAGCATGTCCAGGCCCAGGCCATAGGCAGGTGGTCAGAATCCACCGCAACATAAATGGCCGTCGGAATGGTCTGGGTTTTGCCCGGAATATTTCCGGCAATCATCAGTGTAGCACCAAACTCACCCAAACCGCGGGCAAACCCTAGTATAAAGGCCGCTTTAAAAGAAGGGAAAATTAAAGGAAAGGTGACATATCGGAAAACCTGCCACTCACTTGCTCCCATGGAACGTCCCACGTCTTCCAGATCACGGTCAACTGAAGAAAATCCCATTCTTAGCGTACGATAGACAAGAGGGAAAGCCACAACCACTGCTGCCACAACCCCAGCCCACCATGTGAAGATAATAGGCTCGCCAAACCATTGTTCTATAAAACGTCCCAACCCGCTTTTTCGTCCAAGCAATATGAGCAATAAAAAGCCAACAACGGTCGGTGGGAGTACCAAAGGCAGCATAAGCAAGGTTTCAACGACCGTTTTCCCTTTAAATAATCCCAAACGCGACATTGACCATGCCGCAAACAGGCCTATGATGATTACCAGAACGCTAGCTAACAGCGCCACCTGCAACGATAACAGGATAGGAGGCCAATATTCATTCCAATCTATAGCCTGCATGCTCACTTCGGTATGGTAAATCCATACTTAGCCATAATATTCAGAGATTCTTGTGATTGAAGGTAGGCATAGAAATCCTCGGCCTCTTGAGCATGCTTTGAAGCTTTGATAATCCCGATCGGGTACTCAACAGCTGAATAGGTTTTAGGGTCCACCTCAAAGGAAATTTTTGCCTTTTGCGAAGTCAACGCATCTGTTTTATAGACGAAGCCGACATCAGCGTTTCCAGTCTCTACATATTGCAGCACTTGTCTAACGTCTTTTGCCTGAACGAGCTTGTCCTGTAACACGTCCCAAAGCTTCGTGTTTGTCAGCGCTTCCTGTGCGTATTTGCCTGCAGGGACACTTTCAGGAATGCCTATCGCCACTTTTTTTACTTCTTCCTTGGTTAGATCATTCACACTCGCAATGTTCATCGTTCCGTCTGCAGGAATAACAGCTACCAATTCGTTCGTCAGCCATGTTTTTTGTTTATCGCTCTCTATTAGCTGCTGATCTACGAGAGACTTCATGTTTTTCTTCGAAGCGGACAAAAACAGGTCTGATGGTGCTCCTTGCTCAATCTGCTTTTCCAGCGCACCAGAGCCGCCAAAGTTGAAATTCAATTTGACATCTTTATGGCTAGACTCGTACAAAGGCTGGATTTCCTTGAGCGCATCTGTTAAGCTCGCTGCCGCGGAAATGGTTAGCTCAACATTCTCAGCCTTTTTCGAAGAATCCTGGCTGGAAGCCTCGTTCTGGGCCGTGCTGCTACCATTTGAGGCTGATTGCTGCGCCGCACCGCACCCTGAAAGTAATAACACAATGGAAAAAACAAAAAAGAATGCCTGACAATGTTTAACAATTCTTTTCATTTTGTTTGACTCCTTAAGTTTAGTCTTTCATTCATTATACAATAAATTATATTTTGAGTTGCGCCTGTCTCGTACGTTCGATTAATGTGCAATTCTCAAGAAGGATATGATTAAAAATATCTGCTTCCAGATCCTCCAACCGTCTCAATACAAGTCGGTGCGTACCACAAGCTTCCTGTGTCGGCTCAAAGCCGTTCGTTATCATGCGCAGCTCCTTTAGCAGCTCCACCACAGCCTGATGCTCATCTTGCAGCTTGGATACGTAAGGATTCAGAGCATTTGCCCGTTCAAGTGTCGATTCCTGTAAAAACGCTTCAATCAGCGGAAATACATGGTCTTCCTCACTCTGAATATGGTCGGATAGCTCCTGTTTAAGCAAGGTAAAAAGCTCATTCACTCGCTGTAGATGCGGATACCGTTCGCCATGAACCCGCGTTAGTTTGGTTACATACGGCGTGAGCGCCGACAGCTCCTCGCGAAGTCTTGTATGATACGTATCCTGAATATAGGCGATTAGCTCTTTGGTTTCGAGTGAGGACGGCTGCATTTGCTTATGCTGCGCCTGACTTTCTGCCACTTCATGCACCTGCGCCAGCAGTTCACCAGCATTCAGCCCTCGGCTGGCAGCTGCTTCCCGGAGTGGTATTTTCCCGCCGCAGCAAAAGTCAATCCGCAGTTTACGAAATAAATCTCCCGTTTTGGGGACCTCTTTCACAATATCAGCAACCCATGTTTCTTCCGTTAACTGGATCATTTTCTATTCCCCTACCTTGCCTTTAATTATTGTTCAATTTCAACTTTACCTCTCCTTTCTACCCGAGCCCATTAGGGAGTTCCCTCTTCTAAAGCAGGAAATAGCCTGATCATTACAAAGCTGAGATCAGCTGTTCAGCGGCATCCTTCCCTTGAGCGACACAATCCGGAATCCCAACGCCTCCATAACCGGCACCACACAAAAACACATTTGGAAAATGCTCTGACAAATCATGTCTTACCTTTGCCATATGCTCCTTGTGCCCAATCGGATATTGTGGCATCGATTCATTACACCGACTAACCTCGACGAATTCCGGCTCCGCTTTCAAGCCCATTAAATCCTTCAAGTCTTTGCGCGCAGCATCCACAAGCTCAGCATCCGTCATCTGCATCCATTCCTGTGCACCTGCATGTCCGATATATGTCCGTAACAGCGTATAGCCTGCTGGAGCAGTATGGCTCCACTTGGTCGAGGACCACGTGCATGCTGTAATCCTTTTACCTTCCTTGCGCGGCACCAAAAATCCCGTTCCCTCAAAGGAAAGATTAAGCTCCGTATTTTTATAAGCAAGCGCGATATTGGCTACCGAAACATAGCTGATCTTATTAAGCAAGCTGGCACTCGCAACGCCGGAAAATAATTTAGCCGCCTCGAAGGCTGGAACAGCGCAGATCACTGCATCTGCATCTATGACTTGTCCATGATCCAGGATGACCTGATAACCGTCCTCTTTTCTTACTTCAGCCACACCCTGTCCCATAACAAACTGTACGGTATGCAGCCTCTCCTTTAACCGCTCCACGATAGTAGATAATCCTTGCCGATAGGAAAGAAACATGCTTTTCTTGGCGATCTCCGGCAATTGGTTAGGAACACCCGACTTTCGCCCCGCTCCCTTAGCCATGCCTACAATCAAACTTCCATGCTTTTGTTCCATCTGTTTAAATTGAGGGAAGGTTGACATTAAGCTGAGAGAATACGTGTCGCCAGCGTAAATTCCAGATAGCAGAGGCTCTGTAATCTGATCCAAAACCTCTTTGCCAAGACGACGCTTGATAAAATCACCCAGAGATTCATCCATATCACCTTGCTTTGCGGGAAGGATTAAATCCAGAGCTGCGCGCGCTTTTCCCAGTGGAGAAATCAGCCCTGTCCGAATGAAGGGAGTCAACTTTGTTGGAATGCCTAAAATAAAGCCCATCGGCATGGTGTGCAGCTTGCCCTTATGCAAAATGCAGGCAGATTTGGCCTTCGGGTTTGTCGGCACCAGTTCTGCTTCCATTCCCAATTCCATGGTCAGCTCCAACATAGCCGTTTTTCTGGCCAGAAAAGCATCCGGTCCTTTTTCAATCATAAAATCATGCTGACGAATGGTGTGCAGCTTTCCTCCCAGCCGGTCGCTTTTCTCAACCAGCGTAATCTCTACCTCCATTTGCTTCTCCTCAGCCAGCTTTTTCACATAAAAGGCAGCGCTTAGACCACTTATTCCTCCACCGAGAATAACGACTTTTTTAGAACTCTTTTTCATAAAAATACTTTTCCTTCCTTAGCTCGAGGAGGCATATATGCACAGTAGGGGTCACTCTCCAGATAATCTCCTGTGATTGCATAAGCCCTTGCTCTGGAGCCTCCGCAGACTGTATTGAATTCGCAGACCCCACATTTTCCTTTAAGCAGTGACTTATCTCTAAGATTGTTCATGATCGGAGAGTGCCGATAAATATGTGCCAGACTATCCTCTCGCACATTTCCGCATGCAAGAGGCAGGAAACCACTCGGGTACACCTCGCCGATATGACTGATAAAAACAAATCCATCTCCATCATTTACGCCTTTTGGGGCACGTCCTAAAACATCTGTCCTTTTTTGCTCGAACGTTGCATTGCTCTTGTTTGCGCTGTGCTTTGCCTGCAGTACAACCCTTCGATAGTGAGGTGCTTCTGTAGCCTTTACACCGTAGGGCATCTGTTGTTGTATTTGATACAACCACTTCATTACTGCTTCATGCTCATCAGGAGTAATCATATCCTTCTCCATACCACGCCCGGTTGGAACAAGGAAAAACAAGCTCCACAACACCGCCTGCATTTCCTTTACCTTCTCTGCAATCTGCTCCAGATCGTGAAGGTTGTACCGGGACACGGTCGTATTTACTTGGATAGGAATGTTCATTTCCTTCAAATAGCCGATTCCGCGCATGGTCGTAGCGTAAGAGCCCACAGTTCCCCGAAAGTGATCATGAATATCTGCACACGAACCGTCCAGACTAAAAGCCCATCTAGATAAGCCTACCTGCTTTGCTTTTTCGACCGCTGCTCGTGTCACTTTAGGAGTGGCACTGGGAGTCATGGAAACCGACAGCTTTTTCTCTTCAATGGCATATTGAGCCAACTCAAATAAATCAGGACGCGATAACGGATCTCCGCCTGTGAAAACCACCAACGGATGATTCATTTCAGCAATTTGATCGATCAGCCGCTTGCCCTCCTCTAATGTCAGCTGACGAGGATCAGGCTTATACTGGGCTTCCGCTCTACAATGAAGGCATTTTAAAGCACAAGCTCGCGTTACCTCCCAAATGACGATAAACGGGTTTTCGCGATAATCTCGTGGTGTTTCCAAAGATATCATTGATGTCTCTCCTTTTTAGAAATATAAAAACAACACAGATACATAGAGCATCAATGAAAATCCAATTTCAGCCATGCCAACTTGTTTTGCCTTTAAATCGAATTTAGGAAGCCATATCGCTCGTAATAATAAAATTAAAAAAGGAACAGCCAAAAACACCTTTATCCAGGCAGCAAACAGCACAATGATCAGATGATAGATGATAGATGCATAATAGTAGCGTATATTTTTTCTTTCACGGATGATCGTTTTTACATAAAGCGCAGTTCCCGTAAAGTAAGCCACCAAAAGCAAAAATAGCTCCGTGGATATTCTCCAGTCTCCTGTCTCTCCAATATGAGCAACAGGGTAAATAAAAGAACAAAAAAGTAAAATCGCAATAATATCATTGAGCAAGGCGCGTTCATTTTTCATTTTTGCGTAGTATATGTTGGCCATAAAAAAGAACAGCAGCAGAACTCCATACCAGATCAACGCAGGCTTAATCCATACCAGTGAAACTAATAAGGGAAGCAGTATCGCTCCGTATACAACAACCGGTTTACGGTATCTTGCACGGTTTCCTGTTTTGATCCATTGGAGGACAGGAAAACTGAATAAATAGATAAAAAACCAGCACGCGAATAGTGGTATATGAATGAATTCCCCTTGAGAGGCCGCTAAACCGAATAAAAATGGAAGAATGAGCATTGCCCAGGCTCCATGCTGATTGGGAATGTATCTACTGATCCCCATCAACGACTTGCTCCTTTTTTCACAATGTTTAATATCTTTATGGCTTTGGTTAATCGATTCACCATCCATCCCCCCAAGATTAAATTTCTTACCTTCTTTAATTCTAATTATTCTTTTCAGTTGAACCAATCAGGGAGTTCCCTGATTCATATCGGGGAATAGCCTAGCCAGGGAACCAACGCTGTCTGCTCATCATGCCATTATCATCATTCGCTTTTTTTACAAAAATGTACCAAAGTAATCATTCAGTGCTTCCTGCGAGTATCCGTCATCTCCTTGCCATGCTGCGACTGCATTAAAATCATCATTTCCGTGCCGGCGTCTACGAGGTGTCTCCTGTGGAGTCAGCAATCCGGCATATCCCCACACCTCCATAACTACGTCGCGTTCATGCTTGCTGGATGGGAACACATCTTTCCAACGCTTCTCCAATTGCCGCGCACCGTTTTGAGCTTCACAGTCCTGAACGGCTGCGAGCATGTTATGAAGTATGGCAATATCCTGATCAGAAACCTCGAAATCTTCTTCTTTACAGAACAATTCAAGGTCCATCCAGCAATAGAGAAGATGATTTAGACGAACACCACCCCATTTGACTCGTTCAAAATTCAGTACATTCAAATCTTCATTGACGTATTCCTTATTGGACATAATTTTATTAAAATTACAATCCCCACAGCTGCTGTAATTGGGTAGTACGACAGACCGCTCCTCATAAGTATGCAAAGGCAGGCTTGCGGTTAAGGCCCAGCTCGACAAGGCACTGCGCAAATGAACCTTTCTCGTGGAAAGACTATGCAAAAAAGCCGCCGTCACTCGCTCTTTTGTAGCCACTTGCTGATGCAGCTCATGCAGCCTGCCCATAATCTCGTCATGTGTAATGGCAATCGGATCGAACATCAGGCCCTTGCTTTTGGCATACTCAAAATCCTCACCGGAAAAAGGCCCCCGCTCCGACTTCCAGCCACTGGCGGACCAGAAGGTGCTCATAAGTATTTTCTTTGCTTTTTTATCCATATCGTATCACCGTTATTCCTCACTATATTTAAAAGCAACTGCCGTATTCCCTGACTCCCAATCATTCATTGCTGCCTCTCCTTAACCCGATGTACGAATTTTTTCACTTTACAGTTTCCTATAATTCTCAATATATATTAAACTATAAATCACCTGGCACAAAATAGTTAAAAAATGTTGCCGGGTTATTTGACAAAGCTCGTATAAATTCAAAACTTCGGAAGGGGAGAACTCATGATGCAAAAGCTTTGGCAAAAAGGGAAGTCTCTGTCCTTGCCTATTATGAGCGGTAAAGGCACGCAGACTGAACAAGTGTCTCAAATGGACGGAACGATACGCTCGAACGAGATCCAAGTGGGTACTTTTCAGAGCAACAGATTACAGAACGGCTACCAAGTGGTCCATGCTGTGGCTGATCGGCGGGTTCTATCCCCTCTACATATAAAAACTTCGAATTATAATCACTCCTACCATTTTCCTCCATGCATTCTCAAGAACTCGTACAAACGACTTATTTTTGCTTGAAAACCCCTACTATTTTTGCCAATGACCACTGGATTCACTAGAATATATGTAATCATTTTAACCATTCGGTTCATTCAAGCAGTTGTACGTGATGAGGTGGTAATCCGGATAAAATTACATATCGCAGCAGTATAACGAAGGTCTCTTCTCACCTTCATTGTCTGCTTGCGCTTTGAAATATACTCTACCGGGGTATATCAAGGCCACCATTGATACAGCGCCGTCCACAACAGTGTATATGGTTGATTACACGCCAACTACCGTAGGGAGCCTGTTAAAAACCATAAGTGGGTAACAGAAAACGAGCTTTCCGCAACCTGAATCCTGGTCAGTTTTTTCTGGGATTTTAAAATAACAAAGGCGTACCGGGATTGGTACGCCTTTGAGCTGTTCAATTGTGAGCTTATCTGCAATGCACTTGGGTCGGATTACTTGACCAAATTGAGCTTCGCATCCTTAATATCATACAAAGTCCCTTTATTACGATCTGCAAGCTTTTTCATTTGTTTGTTGGCCAGTCCATTGGCAGGCACGATGGCATTAAAAACAACACCATTTTTCTGTAATTGCTCGTTTATTTCATCCACTGAAAAACGGGCTTTATCCGGCGCTGTACTTTTATCGTGAACCGGTGCATCTGTAATAAAAACGATCGTTTTGGAATTCGAATTTTTCGAGAATTTACTTATAGCCAGCTGGATGGCCTCCAGTCCCGATTCCTTCAAATCCCCGCCAGCGGAAGAACGCAGCAGATTTACATTACCTTTCAACTTGTTTTTATCCGCCGTAAACTCAAAGAACTCTAAATCCTTATCTGCCTTTAGATTGATATCCCGAAATGCAACAACAGCAAATTGGGAGCCTGCCGGAACGGAATCAACAAAGCCTTTTACCTTCTGTTTCACATAATCGAGCGTTCCAGTCATACTACTCGTCACATCGATGACGAACACAATATCAGTCGACTTGGTAAGAGTCGTGGAAATCTGTTTCAGAACCGGCACATTGGATTGTGGTTCAGGCTTGTCCTCGTTTTCCTCTATTAATTCTTCACTTTCACTGGTCGTCAAAACCTGTGGCGGGGCAAGTGAAATCACAACACTCTGCGCTGGAACATTCCATTTCACTTTCGCTCCCAGCGCCTCACTTACAAAGCGAATAGGAACCATCACTTTGCCGTTAATGAGTCTCGGCGCTGCATTGAGCCGCACCAGTTTCCCATTGATATAGGCATCTCTGGAGCCTACGGTCAGCTTGATCGTTGTATTGCCTTTGGTTGCGGTCACGGTCTTCGTAGTGCCGTCCCACTTCACCTTCGCACCAAGCGCCTCAAAAACAGCGCGAAACGGCACCAGCATACTCCCGCTAATGGAGGTTGCAGGCTGCTCATATTGCTGCTGCTTCCCATCAATAAACACCAAAACCTGCCCAGCTTTGTTATGATTCACAGGAACAAATTGGGGGACAGACGCTGCCGAATTTCCCGACTGATCAATCATTTTAATATAAAAGTAGTATCCGCCCGTATCCAAGTCCAGGTTACTCAAAGAGTAGTTAAATGTTGTTTTCGGATCGAACTGAATCCGTTTAACCAATTGGGCATCCGCATTTTTGACCATTACGTATGAGGTATATGTCGGTTGAATATCTTTCATTTTTAAACGAACCGTAAATGACGTACCTGAAGAGTTAATCGTAAATGTGCCCGGGAAATTTTCACCAGATGGTATGGACAAAGGAATTTCCGGTGATTCAGCTACCGAAATGTCTTCTTTAGACTCTATGACAGGCTGCGTTGGTTGAGGCTCGACGACTGGTTGAGAAACCTCGGATTCAGTGACAACCGGAGCCTCTTGCGTCTTGGTCTCCACATCAGGCTGCGTCACTTTGGGTTCTTCAACAGGTTGATCTGCTTTTAATTCCCCGTCAGACCCTTCCATGATGGAACCTATAGAAATCTCTAAATAATTTTCTGATCCTACACTAGGCGCTGGCTGCGAATCCGCAATTGTAATGGTTGAATTCGTATAATCGACTGTAAAGTTACTGGAAGGAATTTCAGTAAGGTTACTGTACAGACGAATTAGTGTACCAGGCTTAATCATATTCTCAAGATTAAATTTAAACACTCTGTTGACACCGTTGCCATCCTCAAGTAAGAGCTTAAGCTTGCTTCCCTCTCTGAATACAGTTGAAGTGGCAGCGTGAACACTTTCCGTACCCACCGTTAACCAACCCGTGAGTATCGTTGAAAACATGAGCAGAAGCATCGTCTTCTTGAATTTCATCGTTATTTCCCCTTTTGAAATCTCTGATCTATTTGGTAAATCATATCATAGGACCGGGTGTAGTTCATGTCATCTAATGACAGTTTTGGATATGGCAGCTCACTTTTTTCAAGCAGCTCTATACCACGTTCTGCTCATGAGTTCAATATCTCTGCATGATCGCTGAAAAATGCTTCTCATGCCGAAGCAGCTATTCTTTTCTCCACAACCCTCCTTACGTAAACTCATGGCGCTCACAAATGCGAAGTATCTTGAAGCTTTCAACTGTTCAGCGTTCTTGTGCAAAGCAACTATCATATTATCAGAAAATGCATTACCAAAGCTAAACCGTTTAACTCCTAACTGCTGAAGCTTGCGAACATTCGTCAGACCTCGTTTCGTCCTCATTCTTGCACTTATGGTCTACCCTGCTGTTCTTCTTTTGAGGAAACTATGCAAAAAAAGATCCACAGCGGAAATATGCCGCTATAGAGCTTCGCAATTCTCAGACACCTAATGTAATGCAGATTCTTTCCCCTTATTACTCGACTTATAGACGATTCAGTTATTGTGCAATGCGTCTAGCTACTTTATTCCATTCACTCTTATCCAGAAAACTGCCTGGTACATTGTCTTCCATCTCTTTAAACATGGCGTACAGTACACTAAATGACAGCAGATTGGTATCAATACGAGGGCGTGCCGAAATATCCATCAGCCCAATAACAGCACGCGGGTGTTCCCGGGCCGCCTCATGCCAAGGAAGTAAACAAACCGTTTGACAACCTGCTGCATAGGGAACGATAACATTATCAATGCCGGTTCGACCATAATTAGCCAATACAACGAGGGCAGACAGTTGATCGGGATTGGCATAGAATACAACAATCTTCGGTTCTTCTTTGGCAGTATCAACCTCGGTCAGTGGTGTAAATACTACGTATTGTTCAGGTATATTAATAAGAGGAATGGTTTCCATAAAATCTTTGGCTAGTTCTGGCGTCTTTTTGAAAGCTTCCGGCTCGGGTATTCCGTCCATCGGGGGCAATCCCTCTTTTCCTGTAGACATAAAGTACTCAAAACCATCCGAATACTGATTTATAAGTCCTAGTCCGATTCCGCCCCCCTCACAGCCAAATGTAGTACGGCTGAATACGGCCCGCCGCCCCTTGGCTGCTGCTGTTAACATGGCTACAACGCATCCCCAGCGTCCTTCAGCAAACTCCAGTGCTCCTTGAGGTTTCTCATTGGTGAATAGAATGGCAATAGGAGAATACTTGAGTTTTAGTCTCTGCGCAATTTCACTCTGCATATGTGGATTGCCTCCCTTTTTTGAGTTAACGCTTCTCATGAACTTAACTGCTTGTCTAGTGCCGCTTAGGTTCGCGAACACCCTTACCATATAGATATAGCGAACACAGATTGACCCGGGTCAATTATAGAGCAAAAAAAATTCTTTCCTACCTATACAGCTCAGTGTATTTCGGAAAAAACGTAATGATTTTTTATGATTCACCTTAAAACAGCATGCGGATTGACCCGGGTCAGTATTGATTGTAAAAAATTAGCATGTGCATTGTCAAGGAAAAATTACACAATAGCTGCACAGTTGGAAACAGCGATTCATACAGTAAAACTGCTGCTTCGGGAGTTACTGGAGACCATAATATTAGAAAGCTAAAATACAGAATTCTCTTGACAATGTGTACAAACTTTTTATACTTACGATTGACCAAGCTTACAGCTTTTATCGCTTGGCGATAGAACCTTGACAGTCATTAAACCGATTAGGAGGTGTTTTTTATAACTAGAGCTATAAAAGAGGCTGAAGTAAGACGGGCGGAATTGATCGATGCGGCTTTGGAGCTTTTTACCTCCAACGGCTACCAAAAAACCATGATCATTGATATTGTAAAAAAAACCGGCGCCGCTAAAGGCACCTTCTATCACTACTTTTCTTCCAAAGAAGCCATCCTGGAAGCCATTTGCACCCGCTGGGCAACTGAAACAGCCACTTCCTTCGAGTTGGAAAGCCGCCAATTCACCGCCTTGTCCAAATTGCAATTATTTATTACACGACTGTTTCATCCTAATCAGCTTAATCTATTTTTTAAAAGACTATGTGATGAAGAACAACTTAACTTATACTATAAATTATGGAGAATCATAGTAGAAAACGTCTTTAATCCTCTTATCACTGACATCATTCAGCAAGGAAATCAGGAGGATACCATGCATGTAGCTAGCCCGAAAGAAACCACTGCTTTTTTCTGGAGTACGCTGAGTTGTGTATGGGAAGCTGTGCTTTTTCAAGAACCTTCCGAAATCATTGCTATCAAAATAAAAATAGCCGAATCCTTGTTGGAACGAGCATTAGATACCAAGGAAGGTATGCTCAAATTATCATTGCCCAGCCAGGGGATTGCGTAAGAGCTCCCTCACTTGGACATCCGGATCGATTTGTCTACGCCGAGGAAAAACGTATTAACGCTTCAAAGAAACCCAAAGAGACGACAGAGGTCCCCTTACTTACCGAGCTTCGGAAGGGGCCTCTGTCTGATTCACAGGCTTTTAACGATATAAATTACAGTTCATCGCGATCAGACCTTCACACAGAGCGCGGTCGCCCATTACCATATCATCGCTACACCAAGGAATCGGTGAACTTTTCATCCCTTGAACTGTGTTTCTCGGTACGCCCAGATTATCCCGCAATGCATATTTAATTGAATATAACAGGAATAGACTTGAAAAAGGAACATATGTTCTGTATAATCTAACTTAGCAATTTGCACAATCCTGAACTAACGGAGATACGAACATGGACCATAAATTTATTAAGGAACTACGCGAAATCAGTAGAAATGACAAGCGAAGATCCGAATTTCTTATCAAGGGTATGAAGGAAACACTTCAGGAAAGAAAAGAAAAAAACTTTATTGAGAGATGGATTTGGCGACAAAAGAACAAGAAGCGTATCGCGCGGAGATTTAAGTCCTGATAGATCTAACAACGGGACTTCTTAATAATGGGTGAACAAAGTATGATTGAGCAGCTAGTCCCTACAGAAAAAGTACTGTCAATTCAATCAAAAGAGGGCCCGTAAAAACCATCTTTGTGGCCGGACTCCCTCTTTTCAGCTTATCTATAAATCTTTATTCCGTAACACTCACTTCCGTTTGAACTGAGGATCTTCGTGAAAGTAAATACACAGCTGCAATGGCGATAGCAACACCTGCTGCTCCAAACCAAGTGATGGAAGCTAGAGATACCTGACCTACAACTACGCCTCCAATTCCGGCCCCAGCTGCCATGGAAAGCTGCATCGTAGACTGATTGAGGCTCAGCATGACGCCGGAAGACTCAGGCACAAGCGTAACCAGATTATATTGTTGAGTGGGCCCGGATGTCCAGGCTGCGAACGACCACAGAATCAGTAAAGCAAACACAGCGCCTAGAGAATGAGCGGCAAAAGGAAGTATAAGCAAGGAAATGACGTGCAGTATCATGCCTCCAAATAATGTAACAGGAATACCCTTTTTATCTGCGCTGTATCCACCGATTTTAGACCCGATCAGACTGGCGATCCCGAAGGCGAGTAATACTGAACTTAGCATATCCTCCCCTACACCTGACACATTCAGCAAGTACGGTGAAATATAAGTATACGCGAGCGAATAACCCCCTAGCCAAAAGAAGGTGATAGCCAATCCCAAAGCGACTTCAGGCTTTTTCAGAAGGGCAAATTGCTGTAGCAAGGGAACAGGTTGATCTCCTCTTAAACGGGGAATCGTCATAGCGATAATAATCAGGGCAATAATCCCTGTCAAAGCGATGCCAAGAAATACAGTTTTCCAGCCATATGCAGAAGATATCATTCTTCCCAGTGGAACTCCAATGATCAGCGAGGCCGTAAAACCCATGGTGACCGTAGCAATAGAACTGGCCTGTTTGCCTGCTGGGGCAATTTTCGCTGCGATGCTCAGGGCCGTAACCACGACCATTCCCGCCCCGAGTGCCATAAGAATACGTGCGGCAATAAACATTCCAAAACCCGGCAAAACAAAGGACAGAACATTGGAGACTGCAAATAATCCGAGAGCATACAAAAGCAGCTTGCGTCTGTCCCATTTAGCTGTTATGGCCATCAGGATCGGCGTGCCAATCGCGTAGGCGAGAGAAAAAACAGTAATCAACTGACCTGCGGCAGCCACTGTAATTCCCATGGTCGTCGCAATCTGATCCAAAATCCCCGAGATTATATATTCGGATGTGCCTACCAAAAAACTGACAATTGCCAAGATATATACCTTCCATGTGCTCTGCATTTCTGAGTAACGCCTCTTTTCTTTTTTGTTTTTATATTTCTGCAAATATCGAAATTAAGACTAAAAAAAATTATTTTATCAGGAAAGGGGCATATTTCTCTGCTGCTTCAACATCTAAGCTGTAATAAATAAAAGTGCCCTCTTTCCGAAATGTCAGCAGCCCGGATTCTGCCATTTGCTTCAAATGATGCGACAGCGTTGAAATAGCAACACTATTCAGCTTTTCGCCCAGCACAGAGCAGCATTGGTCACTTTCCTCTTTTAGCAAAAGTGCTATCTTGAGACGAGTCGGTTCTCCAAGCGCTTTATATATTTTTACAGCCTGCTGCATCTCCGTAGTATCTTTCACCCTGCTCCATTCCCTTCTGGTTCCAGTCTTAATTTCGATGTTCATCGAAATAAAATTATCATAAACATCTACAAAAGTAAACCACTTATTTTAGCTCACTTCAAATTTCCGATTGTCGCATGACAAAATAATCCTCCATCCACAAAGGATGGAGGATTAAATATCCAGCAATAACCAGTTTTACTATACCGACCACAAACGAGGGAATCGCTAATATTAAAATTCTCTTATCCGTGGCTTTAATTCGGGCTTGCTGTTGGTCTAACAATAATTTCGTTCACATCTACATCCGCAGGCTGCTCCATAGCATACAGAATGGAACGAGCAATGGCATCCGGTGAAATCGAAATACGACGATACTCTTTCATTCCCTGCCGGGCCTCTTCATCTGAGATACTATCAGCAAGCTCGGATTCGGTTACTCCCGGTGATACCATCGTCACACGAATATCTCCGCCAACCTCCATACGCAACCCTTCAGAAATCGCCCGGACTGCATACTTCGTAGCGCAGTACACCGCTGCAGTTGGGGTTACACTATACGCGCCAATGGAGGTAATATTGATAAACTGACCAAATCTTTGCTTTTTCATGATAGGAAGTCCTGCAGCGATCCCATGCAAAACACCCCGTATATTTACATCAATCATACGATCCCATTCCTCTACCTTCAGCGCTTCTAATTTTGAAAGAGGCATCACTCCCGCATTGTTCACAATGACATCCACACGTCCAAATGTTTTTCCCGCGAACTTAATGAACGCTTCCATCTGCTCCCTCTTGGTCACATCCAGTTGCTGATAATCAGCCGATCCACCTTTTGAACGAATCTCAGAGGTAAGAGCTTCCAGTCGTTCTGTGCGTCTGGCCCCCAATACCACGTGCGCCCCATGATGAGCAAGTAAACGGGCAGTTGCTTCACCGATCCCACTGCTTGCCCCCGTAATCGCTACGACTTTACCTTTAATATTCAACATGCCTGCTCCTCCTTTGGTTTAAGAACTCACTGAAAATGCGTATAGATTACTTGTTGACTTTTCTGTAAAAAACCATCCCTGCATGATACAGAACACCATCCTTAAATTCGCCATCTGCCGTAAATCCGGTGTCGTCCACATACTCGATACGGTCGCCTTTCACGATATAGCTACCTGTGTAAGCACTTTGCCTTTGACCACGTGCTTCATCATAACGGCCATTAGGCAGGAGTTCCTGACGGATGTACCCATCCTGGGTAACCCACATCCCGATATAGGGATGCTGTGAAGCGTGTACACTTTTTTCCTCTTTGTTGCTCTCCATGCCTATTTCACTCCTTCTTTCTAACATCGCCATGGACAGTGAACCAGGTAGTGCATTGTTTTTCCTCTTCACTTGTTCACTTGGCGTTGTTGCTGTACCCTATTATGAGACGATCATGCTTGGAGCTGGTAGAAAAATCAGACCAAATTATTGCCTAATCCTCCAAAGCCTCTTAATATGAAATTAAATCCATATCGAAAAGCAATGCATCTGAAGTGTAGAAGTGTATAGTCTATTGAAAATATGAAGATAAGCTGCTTTTTAAAGAAGGGATGTGTCATGATGGAGGCAGCCAATATAGAGGGTTCCACCATGGAAAAACAAGCCGAATTGACAAGGCTCATAGAACGATTCTCCATCCAGGACGGAGTTCTCGCTACAGCCATACCTTCGCTTCATTTTATCCGAAGCTCCAATACAACCGTTCCGATTTATCAAGTCCATGAACCCGCCTTATGTATTGTGGCACAAGGCAGAAAAGTCGTGATGCTCGCAGAGGAAAGCTACCACTACGGCACATCCGACTATCTTGTTGTTTCGGTGGATTTGCCGATTTCCGGACAGGTCATACAAGCCTCAGCAGAAGCACCTTATTTGTGCCTCCGGCTCAATTTTGATCCGCATCAGGTTTTGGATCTGATCAAAGAATCTGCTTTATCCACAAGTTCAATTCCTGATTCCAGAAGAGGCTTGTATGTAAGCCAAACCAACCCTCTGCTGTTAGATGCCGTGGTAAGGCTAGTGCGGCTTCTGGACAAACCGCAGGATATTCCGGTGCTTGCTCCATTAGCCATTCGCGAGATACTGTATAGAATTTTACAGGGAAATCAGTGGGAATCCTTAAAACAATTGGTCATGACCGGCAGCCAATCCTACCGAATCGCAGAAGTCATCCAGCGGATCAAGCAGGATTATGATAAGCCGTTGCGCATTGAGGAATTATGTAAACTAGCTAATATGAGTTCCTCGTCGCTACATCGTCATTTTAAAGAGATTACGGCTATGACCCCATTGCAATATCAAAAGCAAATACGTCTACAAGAAGCCCGCCGCCTGTTGTTATCCGAATCAGCGGATGCAGCAGATGTCGGTTTTCAGGTAGGTTACGAGAGTCCTTCACAATTCAGCCGTGAATACGCCCGTTTGTTTGGCCTGCCTCCAATTCGTGATATCAAGCGCTTGCGCATGGATCAGGATCATCCAACCATTTAAACCATTTTTTGAATAGCACAAATAAGCCGCTCCTCAGGTAGAGAAGCGGCTATCATTTTATTTTTGTTAAATGACATTTGGAAAGCTTTCCGATGGAATAAAAGTGCGCTGCTTATACAAATATTCGATGATTTCCCCAGCTAAGCTTCTACTCCATCACGTCCAACCATAGGCTTACGGATCACAGAGACGCTTGATTCCCTGACGATCAGGCGAGGCTCGAATTGCACACGCTCATAATCACCCGGAGTCTGCTCCTGAATTCGCTTAAGCAGCAGCTCCGCAGCCAATCGTGCCACCTCTTCCCCCATGATGGAAACAGAGCTGATTTGCGGCGTCGTTACCGTTGCCCACAGGTTGTTATCAATGCCGACTACAGCAACCTCGTCCGGCACTTTGACGCCCAGATCCTTAAAGCGATTGACAATGCCAATCGCCACCATATCGTTAACCGCATAAATCGCATCCGGCATATGCTTCAGGCTGTAAAAATAATCGGCCGCACGCAGCCCTGTCTCAAAAGAGAAATCATCGCCAAAATAAACGAGTGAAGGGTCCACATGCTGGAGAGACTGCTCGTAAGCGAAGTATCTTTCCTCGATTTTGTCCTTTGCAGCACCTGCATAAGCAATTCTCGTTCTCCCGATTTTAAGCAAATGCTCCATCACAAGCCGTCCCTCTTGCCGGGCCAGACTGACGATATCCGCTTTTACATTTTCACCCAGCTTCTTGCCATAATTAATGATGGATACGGGAACGCTGGACTTGTTGATCAGATCCACCAGCATTTTGGGGTATGCCAGCGGCATAATAATAAGCCCGTCCACATGCAGCTTCTTAACCTCCCGAACCGTTTCAAGCTCCATTCTGGCATTGCCGGCAGTATTAATCTGCACAACACGGTAGCCATGCTGCTTGGCAGCCTGCTCCACGGACCAAGCAATCTCAGGGATTATCGCGTTGCGAATATCCGGCACAGCCAACGCAATTTGGCGTGTCTGACGTACCTTCAAGCTTTGCGCTGAGGTGTTGGGTGTGAATCCCATTTCTTCAATCACCTGCAAAATCAATGCTTTCGTCTTCGGGCTGATGCCCTCACTATCATTAATAGCTCTGGAGACAGTCGCAATACCTACACCTGCCCGCTTGGCTACATCCTCTATGGTTACTTTTTTTTGATCTGTCACGCCCAAAATCCTTTCAAAAACGGAATCGTTTTCTGGCTTTCTAAAATGTAGTTTCGATATTGATATTATACCATAGAATAAACCTCTGAAAATGAAAGCAGATTTCTTCATTGTCTCTGCTTCGCCTGAAAAACCCACCCCAGCTCTTGAATGTAAGCGATAAGTCAAAAATAGCGCCGCAGTCACAAGTGATTATATTCACAAAAAAATCAAGTGCTTTTTGCATGATTTTAGTTTGACAATGTGTAAAATTTATGACATATTATCTTTCGGAAACGTTTCCTACTTCATTCGCTTTTATAGCAATAAATGATCATATATTCGTCAAGGAGATGACAGACATGCAAGCATTGAGATGGCATGGAGTAAAAGACTTACGTTTGGAAAACATTGAGCAGCCTGCTGCTCTGGCAGGAAAAGTGAAAATTAAAGTAGAATGGTGTGGCATTTGCGGAAGTGATCTTCATGAATATGTGGCAGGACCCATCTTCATTCCCCAGGACGCTCAGCATCCATTGACTGGTGAAAAAGCTCCGATCGTAATGGGACATGAATTCTCTGGACAAGTGGTCGAAATCGGCGAAGGTGTTACCAAGCTTCAGGTTGGCGACCGTGTGGTCGTAGAACCCGTTTTTGCATGTGGAGAATGTACTGCATGTAAACAAGGCAAATATAATCTTTGCGATAAAATGGGCTTCCTCGGCCTGGCAGGCGGCGGCGGTGGATTCTCAGAATATGTTGCGGCTGACGAGCATATGGTTCATAAAATTCCAGATAGCGTGTCTTTCGAGCAGGGCGCTTTGGTAGAGCCTTCTGCCGTTGCTTTGTATGCTGTTCGTCAAAGCCAGCTGAAAGTCGGCGACAAGGCCGTCGTTTTTGGCGCTGGTCCTATCGGCTTGCTGGTTATTGAAGCCTTGAAGGCTTCGGGTGCATCTGAAATTTATGCAGTAGAGCTTTCTGAGGAACGCAAAGCTAAAGCCGAAGAGCTGGGTGCTATCGTGCTTGATCCTAAAGCTTACGATGTCGTGCAAGAGCTGCACAAACGGACCAACGGAGGCGTAGATGTAGCCTATGAGGTCACTGGCGTACCGCCTGTGCTGACTCAAGCGATCGAATCTACCAAAATCAGCGGACAAATTATGGTCGTCAGCATTTTTGAAAAAGAAGCTCCGATCAAGCCTAACCATATCGTAATGAAGGAACGCAATCTGACGGGTATTATCGGCTACCGCGATGTGTTCCCGGCTGTCATCAGCCTGATGGAAAAAGGTTATTTCCCTGCGGACAAGCTGGTTACCAAACGTATTAAGCTCGAAGAAGTGATCGAGCAAGGCTTTGAAGGCCTCCTGAAAGAAAAAAATCAAGTTAAAATCCTGGTATCTCCGCACTCCTAATATAGAAGCAAAATCAGATGTCTGCCATGTACAGGCATCTTTTTTATCAAAAAAAGCGCTCCCTCCTGCGGCATGCGACCGTCAAGATGAGTAGCGCTTTTTGGATTACACTCCAAATTATTGAATTACACTTTTCAGAACATCGTCAATCATTTGTCCATTCGCAATGGTTCCCGTATACAACCAGCTCGAATCTTTGCCAAAATCGTATACATGGCCAGCTTTTACAGCTGGAATTCCCGCCCATACAGGATCTTTTATAATTTCTTCTTTACTTACGTTTTTGCTGTTCACGATAAAGATATAATCGGCATCCAGCTCCGCCAGCTTCTCCAGCGATAAATTACTCCAGTTTGCCTTGGCCGTTTTGGAGATTTCCTGTACTACCTGGGGAATCTTGAAGCCCAAGTCCTTATACAATACATCACCACTGGATAGATTCTGGTTCACGACATACACGTTTTTATCCGTTACCCACAAGGCTGCTGCGGTTTTTTGCCCAACCGTCTGGCTCAGCTTGGTCTTGGCTTCTGCCGCTTTTTTGTCATAGCTGCTTAATGCCTGCTTCGCTTCACTGCTCTTATTCAGCACCTCACCCACGGTCAACAGCTCTTGACGCCAATCATTGTTCATATTACTGCCTACAACGTAGGTGGGGGCGATTTTAGAGTATTGATTATATTTGTCCCCCTCTACCATACTCGCACTGTCCATAATGATTAAATCAGGCTTGAAGTTCAGAACGGCTTCAAACGGAAGGTCAGAAGCGATGGTAGGGACATCCTTCAGTTCTTTTTGCAAGTAGCCCTGAACTGAATTTTTGCCTACCGACCATTGAGCTACAGGTTTAACACCCAGCGCAACCAGATGATCCTCCAGATACGAAGCAATGACACGCTGAGGTTGAGCCGGAATCTTCACCTCATGTCCAAGTGCATCTTTCAGCACCCTTTCTTGTGAGGCTTGCTCCGCTGTATTGTTGGTCCCTTGGGACGTACCTTCCGTTGCAGCAGGACTGGATGTGCCTGAGCATGCACTGAGCAGCAGCGTAAAACTAAGCAATAAAATAAATGCCATGGAATGCCTTGCGTTTCTATTCATTCGTAAAATCCCTTCATCGTAATTTTGATAATGATTATTATCCTCAATAACAGTATGCAGGGCACCACTTTTCGAATCAATGGAACATCCGGACATGTGTAATGGATTTTCCAGACGTTCATCTCTTACAAAAGCAGATGAATGTAAGCTGGCCCGGTAATGAACCGGGGATACGCCGGTATACTTTTTGAATGCCCGGCTAAAAAAGTAGACATCCGGGTATCCCACACCGACAGCAATATCCTGTAAAGTAGCATCCGTCTTCCGCAGAAGCTCCTTCGCCTTGTCCATTCGCAGCCGGATCAGATACATAATCGGGCTGCAATCTGTTTGTTTTTTAAATAATCGGGTCAGGTGCCTTGGACTGCATTCCAACAAACCGGCCAAGCGCTCCAGCGTTATGGACTCCGCATAATGTACCTCCATAAACCGAATCGCCTGTATCACCATATCCCTCGCGGGGATTCGCGCCTTCTGTTCCTGATATTGCCGCATAAATTCATATGCAAAATCAAAGAACCTGCTTTGAGCCTGTACCCTCGACAATGCATCCTGATCCTGCCATGCACGCTCCAGCCGTTGCAGCTTTTGATACAGCATAACCGGATATGGCGGCACAAAACCATGCGCTATAGCGGGAAGTTGATGCACCGCATATCCTGATGGAGAAGTTGCTTTATATAGTACAAGAAAATATTCGATCCCTCGGATCGAGGGGGCCATTTTCAGTTCGAAGCCTTTGCTGCCATGCAGTATGTATCCTGAATGTGCAGTATCATTCCATTCATCACCCAAGCGCACACTACCCTGTAGCACCAAAACAAAAGCCTGCGCCGGAAGACGGTATGGTTGAAGCTGCTGTTCGGGTTCCAGTCGAATATGACGAATGTCCATGATACGGATCGATGAATGGAGCCATGCGGACAGCAGCCTGTTCAGTTCATCTGCTTCATGCTCCTTACCCATTCCACTTTGGGAACCTGTCTGCTTTTTCCGATCCTGCTTCACTGATTAAAGCCTCCGCTCATAAAATAACCATACTATTTTTCCAAACCAACCTCATTATATATCATTCTCTTCATTGATCCTATTTCTTTCATTTCCTAATTGGATATTTTCATGTAGTATAAGTCTAATTGAAGTAACCCTGTTTGGGCTATGCTGAAGCTATACACTTTATGAAGGAGGATTTCAGATTGAAGTCAAATGAAGCAACTTTGCACAAAAAGCTGCGCCCAAGGCATATTACCTTTATGGCAATGGGCGGAGTTATCGGGACCGGTATTTTTAAAGGAAGTACCGAAACGATCAGCTTGGCAGGGCCTGGGGTTATTTTATCCTATGTCTTTGCAGGGCTTCTGCTTCTGGTCGTTATGGGCGCAATTGCCGAGATGGCTACCGTCTACCCTAACATGAATATGAAGGATTTTATTCGCAAAGCTTTTGGAGAGCGGCTTTCCTTTATCATCGGCTGGTTGTATTGCTTCATGTGGCTGGCTGTCTGTGTCATTGAGGTCATCGCTGCGGGAAGCTTCCTGCAATACTGGCTGCCGGATGTCCCCTTATGGGTACTCAGTTTGGCGAGTGCGGCTTTCATTATTGTCGTCAACATGCTGAGTGTCGGCGGTTTTGGGGAACTGGAATTTTGGCTTGCGGGTATTAAGATTGCCATGATTATCATCTTTATCGCCTTGGGTGGCTGTATACTGTTCGGCATTATCCCTACCGAAACTCCGCCCTATCTGAGCAACTACGCGCAGCATGGTGGATTTCTCCCCAATGGCTGGCTGGCTATTTTTTCGGCGCTGCTGGTCGTTACCTTTTCTTACGGAGGGTCCGAGCTGATCGGACTAACGTTAACAGAGACGGAAAATCCGGAAAAGGTACTGCCTAAGGTAGTTAAAAGCTTTATTTTTCGCGTTGTCTTGTTCTATACGTTGCCGATTCTCATCATTTGTGGCTTGATTCCCTGGAATCAGCTGGATGCGAATACCAGTCCGTTTGTACAGGTTCTGTCTTCGGTAGGACTTCAAAGCTCGGCCCATGTCATGAACTTTATCCTGATCACTGCCGTACTGTCTGCCGCCAATTCGGGGATTTACGGTGCTACACGCATGCTGCATTCACTAGCGGTCAATGGGGAAGGACCCAAATCACTTGCGCGGGTATCATCGAATGGAGTTCCAGTGAATAGCCTCAAATTGTGCGCTGTGATTCTGATTGTGGGCTCCATGGTTGCTTATATCGCTCAAGACGGACTGTTCCGTATTTTGATGGCCGTACCTGGCTTCGTCGTGCTGCTCGTCTGGAGCTGTATTTGCCTGTCCCAGTTGAAACTGCGTAAATCTTATCCGATAGAGCCCAGCTTCAAAATATGGGGATTTCCCTATATCACGGCAATAACCATCGGATGTCTGTGGGTGATTGCATTTCTGTTCCTGCTGGACCCGCAAAACCGGATCAGCATTAGCGTATGCGTGGCTTTCATGGCATTCCTGATCATTTGGTCTTTGGTGAAGTTCCGGAGAAAGCAGGCGTAAGCAGCTCATGATTCAATCGTATCTGTTTCCTGTTTCATATGCTTTTCTAGCATTCCCTTTTGCTGCGTTATTGTTCACACTGCCTTTTCTCATCGTGCAATATCGCAGACATGGCTATATTCACAAGGCTAGAGCATGGCTGCTTTACCTGATGCTTTTATACTTGATGAACGCCTTCTTTTTGGTCATTTTACCGCTTCCGTCATCGCGTCATAACGCAGCATTAGCCGGGGGAGCGCTGCAATTCATACCCTTGCAATTCATTCACGACATTGTAAGAGAAACATCCGTCTCACCCGCTCATCCCTCCAGCTATCTTCATTTGCTGAAGGAGCGGGCTTTCCTGCAAGTGGCTTTTAACGTTCTTATGACCGTGCCTTTTGGCATGTTCTTGCGTTATTATTTCCGTGCGCGATGGGGATGGTGTCTGATTCTGTCCTTTGCCCTGTCCCTCTTCTTTGAGGTAACGCAGCTGACAGGACTGTATGGATTTTTTGACCATGCCTATCGTGTGTTCGATGTGGACGATCTGATGGCTAATACATTGGGCGGTATGCTGGGCTTTCTATTGGGCGAATGGTTTTCTCGTTTCCTTCCCCGCCTGGAGCATCTGGACAAGCATTTGGACATGACGACCAAGCGGGTATCCTATACGAGACGGGGCGTAGCCTTTTTCGTGGATTCTATCGTTTGGACCGGGCTGCTCGGCATTATGGAGTCCCTGCATGTACCTGCTGCTTTCTGGGTTTCCAGCGGGGTGTACTTTATGCTCGTTCCTTGCCTGACGAATGGACGAACTCCAGGGAAATGGCTGGTGCGTATTCATCTTACAGGGACAGGAAAACGAATTTCCCTGTGGGGGCTCATCAAGCGCTACAGTCTCTTATACTGGCTGTATTTTGGCCTTAACTACGTGCTGGGTGGTCCTGTGCTATGGTCTCAAGTCTCTCCATGGGTAAGTGTTCTGATCAGCCTCTTATTGCTGGTGATAAACGGATGGTTCTTTTTCCATCTCGTCATACGCCTGTTCAAGAAAGGCCCCTTATTCTATGAAGAGCTTAGTCATACTTCACACCAGATTAGTTGGCCCAAGCACTATCACCGTCCTCAAGGTGACACCGTTGATGCTGCAGAACCACCGGGAGCTCATACGGACGTCTAAGCCAGCATAAAAAAACAGGCGAGGCAAAGGGAGTTCCTTTGTCCGCCTGTTTTTATTTTGCATGTAAATGATAGCTCGCAGCTCTTATTTCCACTGTGCGATTTGATCAATGGGCAAGCGTGTGGACGGATGACCGTCGTTGACTCCTTTACCCATGGAAATGAGCATTACTGGTACATAACGATCTTTATCCAGACCAAAGGCTTCAGCAATTTTAGCCTTGTCATAACCACCGATAGGGTTGGTGTCGTAACCGTGAGCACGCGCTACCAGCATGAGCTGCATAGATACCAGACCACCGTCGATCAGCACCGTTTCTTTGTTCACAACCGGATCAAGCGCTGCAAAATGGGCTGCCACTTTCTCCTGCTGCATTTCCTTTACATCCTTTGGCATATAGCCCAGTTCTACAGCTTCTCCGAAAATTTGCTCAAAATAATCAAAGTTGTTCAAATCTCCGAACACCGCGATCACTGCCGATGAGGTCTCCACTTGACGTTGGTTAAAACTTGCCAGTGGTGCCAGGGTTGCTTTGCCCTCCGGGCTGTCAATCACGAGAAAACGCCATGGCTGCAGGTTAACGGAAGATGGAGCGCGAGTAGCTTCCGTCAAAATCTCAGTCATTTCCTCGCGGCTGATTTTCACAGACGGATCGTATACTTTAATAGAACGACGTCCGAGTGCGATTTCTTTAAAATCATTCGTTTTTACAGTTGTGTTCGTATTGCTCATCCTAATCTCTCCTTGTTCCCCTGTGGGTATAATTTGTTATGATAGGAATTTCAGTCAGTCCATGTCGGAAATATGACCATTCATGACTTGCAGCATATCAGCCAGCTGTCGCCGCTGCGCCTCGTCGAAGCTTTGGAGCAGCCGATCCACAAACTGTGTGCGCTCCTGCCTAAAAGTGATAATATGCTCACGCCCATAATCGGTCAGGCTTACCAAGGTAACCCTGTTGTCCTCTGGCTTGGTGCGGCGTGTGACCATAGCATTCGCTTCAAGCTGCTTCAAATGGCGAGTTACGGCTGCGGCGTCGATGCCAACCTCTTTTTGCAGCAGAGTTTGACTAATCTCCTCCACCTGATACAGCTTGCACAACAGCTGCAATCTGGATGCGCTGATGCCTGCACAACGCTCAAACTTGGAGCTCATCTGCTTGTTCAGCAACAGCAGCATTTCAAAAATATACTCAGCCTCAGATGATGTTTGGGTGATAGCAATCACTCCTCCTTTAAGCATGTCGCCGGGCTTCGCGATTCAACCTTTGATCTATCAATGATTGATCCATCAAGTAATATACATCCTCTTTATAAATAAATCAAGTCCCCGAGAAAAATAAAGTGCCTCTTGGCAAATAAAAGCTGAGCGCCCTCGCGAGGGACACTCAGCTTCTATTTTTATAAGCTTGCTTATTCTATATACGTGTACTCACTTATTTCTCCACTTGTGTCCTAGACTGCCGTTGACTTAGACAATCCCGTGGGACAGCATAGCGTCAGCCACCCGAACGAATCCAGCGATGTTCGCCCCGACAACCAGATTGCCTGGCACGCCGTATTCCTCAGCCGCCTTCACACTGTTGGCATAAATATTTTTCATAATATCATGCAGCTTGGCGTCCACTTCCTCAAAGGTCCACGATAAGCGCATGCTGTTCTGTGACATTTCGAGCGCAGAGACCGCAACCCCGCCTGCATTGGCAGCTTTGGCTGGCCCAAACAGCACTCCACCGTCCAAAAATACTTCAATCGCTTGCAGCGTGGATGGCATATTGGCACCCTCGCCCACAGCTTTTACGCCATTGTTCACCAGCAGTTGTGCTGCATGCTCGTCAATTTCGTTCTGTGTAGCGCATGGCAGTGCGATATCGCATGGAATCGACCAGATGCCGGAACAGCCTTCTGTATATGTTGCGCCTGGACGCTCTTGGGTATACTCGCTAATCCGCAGACGGTTCACTTCTTTGATCTGCTTCACCAGTTCCAAGTCAATGCCTTCGGGATCATAGATGTAGCCATTCGAGTCACTACAGGCAACGACTGTAGCACCGAGCTGCTGTGCCTTTTCAATCGCGTAAATGGATACGTTACCCGAGCCCGACACGACCACTCGCTTACCTTCAAAGGACGTTCCCTGAGCCTGCAGCATCTCATTGACAAAGTACACACAGCCATAACCTGTCGCTTCTGTACGCGTGAGGCTGCCTCCGTAATGAACCCCTTTACCTGTCAGGACACCACCTTCATGTCCTCCGCGAATCCGCTTGTATTGCCCGAACATGTAACCAATCTCACGGCCACCTACCCCAATATCCCCTGCCGGAACGTCGGCATCCGGGCCGATATATTTGTACAGCTCGGTCATGAAGCTTTGTGTAAAGCGCATAACTTCGTTATCTGATTTCCCTTTGGGATCAAAATCGGAGCCGCCTTTGCCACCGCCGATAGGAAGACCTGTCAATGCATTTTTGAAAATTTGCTCAAATCCCAAAAATTTGACGATTCCCAGATATACAGACGGATGGAAGCGGAGTCCACCTTTATAAGGACCAATCGCACTGTTAAACTGTACACGGAAGCCGCGGTTAACCTGTACATTCCCTGCATCATCCACCCAAGGTACACGGAAGGTAATGACACGCTCCGGCTCCACCAGCCGTTCCAAAAGCCCCTGTTGCATATACTTGGGATGCTTAGCCAGCACGGGAACCAACGAATCCAATATTTCCTTGACGGCCTGATGAAATTCATTTTCATGAGGATTGCGCGCGATAACCTTCTCAAAAACGGACTGTACATATTCGGCTGCTGCCTGTTGACTCTGCTCTGAACGGATAATGGTCACTTTTCAATACACCCCTTTATGATTAGCCCCTCTGTCAGATGATGATCCGAGTTGATCTACACCCGCGAGAGTGGAATTTTATGTATTCATAAAATTTAGTTAACTATACATGATTTTTAATATAAATACATCTGATTTGCTTATAAAAAAAATTTGTCCCCTTTATTAAATAACTCTATAAACCTCTCATATCCTGTTATATTCATACAGCTAAATCCCTTGATTTACGGGCTTTTTTCACAATTTTCAAGTATTCTAAACCTCACTCAATATGGGACAATTATGTGAACAAATAAAGCTATTCTTAAATTGTACAGGTGAAATCTACCGTATATTGTTTCCTCTATCTTCGACACACATGCGCCGAACCGGGCAAATGTGAAGGTAACAAAGAGAGGCCACGCACAGTGCGTAACCTCTTTTCCTCATCCTATGGGATATAGCTCGTATTGCCAAAATGATCCTCTACACATAAAAGGCTTCAAGCTGACGCACGATTTCTGCCTCGTCATGCTCTACCACCTGCTGGTGCTGCGGCTTGGAGAACAATTGTTCAATTGGCGCCGGGAACTCCTGCTGAATGTTCACCAGACGGATGGCTTCATCGAATTTGGCCGGATGCGCTGTCGCAAAGGTCACACATACTTCGTCCGCGCCATTATACGCTTCATATGCAGCAATACCGCAAGCCGTATGCGGGTCGAGCAAATAATCGTATTCGGCCTTGTATTTTTGGATCAGCTCCAGACACTGCTCATTCGAAGCACCGAGAGCTTCAAAATCCTGCTGTACCCGTTGCAAATCCTCTGCACTGATCACAATCCGTCCCTCGGTTTTGAGGTTATTCATGTATTCAGATACCTTGGCTGCATCCTCTCCGAGGAAATAGTACAGATATCTTTCGAAATTGCTTGCCACCTGAATGTCCATGGAAGGACTGTATGTGCTTTTGAAGTCGCCTGGCTTGTATTCACCTGTCTTCACAAAGCGCTCCAAAATATTATTTTCATTCGTTGCAATAATCAGCTTATGGATCGGCAGGCCCATTTTCTTCGCGAGAAAGCCGGAAAAAATATTGCCAAAGTTGCCGGATGGTACGCTGACATTGATCTTTTTCGCACCCGCTGACTCCTGCGCCCGGAAATAGGCATAGAAGTAATACACCGTCTGCGCCAAAATGCGCACAAAGTTAATCGAATTAATCGCACGCAGATGATGCTTGCCTTTAAAATCGAGATCTGCAAACAGGTCCTTGATGACTTTTTGACAATCGTCAAAGTTTCCTTTTACAGACAGATTCAGTACATTTTTATCGTCAACCGTCGTCATTTGCAGCTCCTGTACCTTGCTCACCTTTTGGTGCGGATGCAAAATACAGATTTTAATGCCTTCCTTGCCACGCACGCCCTGAATGGCTGCCGCTCCGGTATCGCCTGAGGTTGCGCCCAAAATGTGAATGATCTCATTCTGCTTTTTGGATACATACGAATAAAATTCACCCATAAATTGCAGTGCCACATCCTTGAACGCAAACGTAGGGCCGTGGAACAGCTCCAAAATAGACAGGGATTCGCTAATCTTCTTCACTGGCGTGACTTCCGGGTGACGGAAGCTTGCATAACTACGTTCCACCAACTGCTCCAGATCTTCACGAGGAATTTCATCATTGATATACAGCGCAAAAACTTCCAGCAGCAGCTCCCTGTAGCTCAATGTAGCCCATTGCTCCAGCGTAGCCGCAGACACCACCGGAATCTGCTCCGGTACCATCAAACCGCCATCGTCAGCTAACCCCATGAGCACGGTATCAATAAATCCCTTGGCTTCTACTCGACCTCTAGTGCTTATATATCTCATATCCATCCCCCAATAAAAATTCAATTCGAACCTTTTTCGAATATATTATTGTCTATAATACCCTGTCGCGGTGCTGTAACCAAGCCTTTTTTTCATATTTTTAAAACCTTTCTCCTACTTTACCATACCCCGAAGCATCAGGCATCTGTAATCGCCAGGCAATCGGAACGCCAGAAACAGACTGTAAATATGGAAAGAAGGAGATTGCTCCAGTACTTATGAGCCTGAAATCGAGAGTGAAGCCAGCTTGAGTGAAGGTGAAGTGCAGCTTCCCGTAAAACGCAAATCATTGCCAACCTCCTCTACCTGCTGCAACACATCAAAAAAGTTGCCAGATACGGTAATCTGATTGACCGCTCTGACCACTTGCCCCTGCTCAATCCAGTATCCCAGACAAGCCAGCGAAAAATTACCGGACGCTGTATTCGTTCCCGCATGCAGTCCTTGCAGCTCAACGATCATCAACCCACGATCCATCCTGCGAATCATATCCTCCAACGCAGAGGTGCCTGGTTCCACATACAGATTATGATATGACACACCGATTTTGCCGTTATAGCTGCCCTTGGAAGCATTGGAGGTACTCTGCACCCCGGCTTTGCGAGCGGTCTTGCGGTTATGGAAATACGTCCGTAGTTCCCCGGCCTTGATGATCTCGTTACGGCGCGTTGCGCTGCCTTCGGCATCAAACGTACTACCTGCCGGAACGTTCTTCATAAGCGGATCATCAATCAGCGTGATATGCCCGCTTGCCACCTTTTGCCCCAGTTTCCCAGCCAATCGCGAAAAGCCTTTATCCACCGACTCCGCTGAAAATACCGTCGTATACGCAGCCAGCAATTGCGCTGCTGCATCATGACGGAAAATGACCGGATAGTTATCCGATTGAATCGTGTGAGCCCCCAGACGGGAAACAGCCACTTGTACCGCCCTGTGCGCCACATCTGCAATATCGATTTCTTCCACACTCCGCAGGGAATAATCATGCCAGCCCCCGGTAACGGTCTCATCATGTTCTGTTGCGATGACGTATACATATGCGGTCGCCAGGCTTTTGCGGCGATGACAATGCAGTCCCTTTGTATTCACAATCAGGACCTCATTTTCACGAATGCTGACCGAGCAATGCCGAGCCATCACAATCCGCGGATCTGCGGCAAGCGCTGTGCGTTCCATTTCCAGCGCAGCCTCGATAAGTATCTCGGGTGCAGTATCGGCCAGCTCGGCGGCATAGGCTTGCTGCTCAGGGTAGCTTTCAGAGCCCTCGAACAGTTCATCCTGCTCCTCGCTCTCCAGTATGACTGCGTTGCTGCGTGCCTCTTCCAATAAAAAGTCGATCACGTCCGGCTCCAGCTTCTCCGTAGAGGCATAGCCCAATTTCCCATTAATGACGCCCCGGAAGGAAAGCCCACCGTTTTCGACGATTGTATATTGGTCAATTTCTCCCTTCAATACCTTTACCGAGGTAGATCGTCCATTCACATAGTAGATTTCCATATCCGCGTAGCCGATTTCCCGCCCCTTCGTGAACAGTGCTTCCTGAAATTGCTGAATATTCATCGCTTATTCCCCCTTCCGTCCGCCGACGGTCATCTCGGACACTCGTATCGTTGGCTGTCCGCAATTGACCGGAAGACTTCCGCTGACCGAGCCGCACATGCCCTGACCATGATCCAGATTGTTGCCGACCATATCAATATTTTGCAGGGTTTCAATCCCTTTGCCGATCAGCGTTGCACCTTTGACCGGCTCAGCAATTTTACCGTTGCGAATCATATACGCCTCTTCGACTGCAAAATTAAACTCGCTCGTCGAGGTGTTGACCGAGCCGCCGCCCAGCGATTTGGCATAGATCCCGTACTCCGTATTGGCAATAATTTCTTCACGGGTGGACTCGCCATTCGCAATAAACGTATTGTTCATACGGGATGCAGGCGCAAATTTATAGGATTGTCTTCGTCCCGACCCTGTCGCAGTCATACCCATCTGACGCGAGCCCATTCGGTCGATCAGATATCCTTTTAAAATGCCGTTCTCGATCAGTACGTTGCGCTGTGTCGGCGCTCCTTCATCATCGATATTGAGCGAGCCCCATGCGTTCGGAATCGTTCCGTCATCCACAGCCGTGACCAGCGGTGAAGCCACCTGCTGCCCGATTTTATTCGCGAACACGGACGTTCCATGGGCCACCGCCGTAGACTCCAGCCCGTGTCCACATGCCTCGTGAAAAAGAACACCCCCGAAGCCGTTCTCAATCACGACAGGCAGTCTGCCGCTGGGCGCATATCCCGCTTTGACCATCGTGGACGCAATACGGGCGGCGTGTCTCGCATTTTCTTCGATATTTAGATTCTCCAGGAATTCAGTCCCCGCATACGCTCCAGGCCCGCGAAAACCAGATTGTCTATGCTCCCCAGCGGTCGCAATGGCGCTTATTCTCATGCGTGTATACGTGCGGGTATCTTCCACCAGTAGTCCATTGCTATTGGCGATCAGTACGTTCTGGATCGAGTTGCTAATCCCAATGGAGGTTTGCGTGATGGAAGGATCGTACTGGCTGGCCGCCTCATGCGTACGTCTCATCATCTCGATCTTGGCGCGCTTCTGTGATCCGTCAGGAATGATGGCAATCGGATGTTGGTTAGGGATCGCGTGGGGATGGAGTGTAATTGGTCGTGTACCTGGCGCTCCACCTCCGCGAATGGCCTTGGCTGCCGATTTTGCCAGTCGAATCAGGCTCTGTTCGCTCATGTCACTGGTGTAGGCGTACACCGAAAAATGCTCCTTCATGATCCGAATGCCAATCCCGAAATCCCGGCCTGACAGCGCCGTATCCACGACTCCCCCAGTCATGCCCAGTTGTCCATTGGTGCGGTCCTCGACGAACACCTCTGCAAAATCACCGCCCGTCTCCAGCGCGGCTTGCAGCATATCTTGAATCTGTGTTGGATGTATCATCACGTTCCTCCTCGTATTTGCCATGTTTCATATTGAACGGTTAAGCGATCAAGATAATATGCGGGTTCATGTTTATTTCCCATAACTTTACTATACATGATGTTGGATGTGGGTGTAACTATCTGGGCGTAGGGTGCTTGCAGGGGGAGTGGTTTGGGAGAGGGCGAAGATTTCATGTGTGGGGATTGGGAGAGGGAAAATAGGAAAACCCGATTAGACCGTGAAGGGTCATATCGGGTTTGACTTTTTAAGGAGGTAGTACGTGCAACTAAGACCGCTACGTAGACGGATCATTCTTCCGATCGCTGTTGCCCCCAGATTTTTTTGAATTATATTTTAAAGGTAAAAATCCGGTTTCAAAGGCGAACGCTTCGCTTCTCCAGAACGATTCCGTCCCCTCCGCTGCTATGCTTGGGTTTGCTTCATTTTGTTTCAATTTCTAACTGATTAGTTAAAATACTTTTCTCTAAACGGATATAGTACAATACATGGTTTAGTTCAATCTCCGTTGAGTGTAAATAATAAGCAGCTTCCTTAACTGCATCCATGCTCAACGCTCCTGCTTTGGCAGCGATAATGTTAAACGCATCTCCAAGTAATTTAATACAAGTTTGAATCCTCTCTGTGTATTGCTTTTCAAGTTCTACTAACTTTTCATACTCCGCTACCATGTCACTCTGAGAAGTCAAAATATCCCCCACCTTTTGGTACGTATATGAGTACCAGTTTTACAAAAATTATATGTTACGTTTATGCGTATCGTCAAGAAAAATTTGTAAAATAAGGTGGGAGCCCTAATGGCAAAGAAAGTAGTTATGAAAATAAACGAAATAACGAGAAAACACAATATCTCCTTGAGAGAATTATCACGTTTATCAGATGTACGTCACGCCGCTCTAAGCGAACTTCAATCAGGTAAACGTGAGAGTATTAATTTTAATCACATTGAAAGAATAGCCGAGGCTATGAATATTGAAGATATTCGCGAGATTATTGATTTGGTTGAGATAGAAGAAAAGGAATAGTCATCATTAGCTTTTTGCCCTTACACAGAAACACATAGGTATGCCGAGCACTCTCTTGATCATTTGTAATTGAATAGTTGGCTGTAAAGCCCTTTTCCAACAAACGTTTGAGTTTGTCATTATCCTCCTCATTACGTCCACGTTCCGTTTCGATTGTCATAATTGGGAGGATATTTTTCTTTTTCCTGATCGGCTTGCTGTTATTGGATTGTCAGTATATTGATTGGTTATGTACTCTGTTGTAGCATCGAATTGCTTATTCATTATTTTCTCGTGCAAAATGTAATACATAAAGGTTTCACTCGTTTGTTTAGCATCTACTAAAGTGTAGGCCAGCGGAAATTCGCCAGTTTGCTCTGTTACATCGTCAAATTGATATTGCCATAGGTAGTATTGCCTTTTTTTGATCATATGTCATCCTCCGATATTTATAATGCAACAATAGAACAAATGTTCTTGATTATAATATAACAAATGCACGTTTAGTTTAAAAGACCGGGACTTGAGAAACTTAAAATTTCATGGGGAACAAGAAAAAACCGAGGACGATATACCTCTCGGCTGTCAAAAATGTAGATGAACAAGTTGAGATTATAATATCTATCTATTTCACAATCATACTTAGCTGAAATTGAGTATTTGTGCTCATTATTACGAATCACATTTACTTTCGTCCCAAATCAGCGCGGCTTGCTTTAAAATATCGTTCTCCATTTTAAGTCGCTGATTCTCTTTTCGCAGTGCAATGAGTTCGTTCTCTTCAGGAGAACGATTATCCTTCTCCGCGAATGAGCCTGAGGTTTGAGCTTGTTTAATCCAACAATCTAAGGCAGATGCACTTAATTCGTATTCCTCCACAATATCTGCTCTTGATTTTCCATTCTCATATAGTTGAACCACTTGTCTCTTGAACTCGTCTGTAAATGTACGTCTTTTTCTTGGCATAGTAGATCCGCTCCTTGTTATGTTGTAACTATTCTACTAGCCCTTAATTTTTCTGTCCAGCTAAGTGTATCCGATCCAAGAGCATGAATGGTGGGCAGGATGGAAAAAAGAGATGAAGGATTTACATAACTTTAAAATAAAATTGTGGGATACCATCAAGTTAACTACAAAACTTAAAAAAATAGGTTGTTTAATCGTTATTTTTCAGATAATCAATCAAAAAAAGAAGAATTTAGCAAGGATTTTCGTAATACGATTTCAATTATGAGTGAAAATCCGCTTTATTATGACCTTGATTTTCTTGATCACATAGATGAATTAACGCATAAGAGGCAAGCAGATGAATTTATCATAAAACGAGAAACTCCAATGTTTTCTTACACAAGAGAGTTTAACATGACTTTTGCCGTTAATAGTGGAGTGTTAATGAATAACGAAGAAGCGAGAGTTAGGATTACAGAGTTACTTAAATTAATCATTAAGGAATACAAGAGGCTTGTCAAAGATTGAGAACAGCCTTACAGATTGATGTTTAAAGCAAAGGGCATTTACCTATTCATCAATCTGCTAAAAAGATGTCTTCGATTTACTTAGAAATCAAGAAAATTTAGTATCTCATCATAAAACAACTCTGCATTCTCTAATCGATTAAGAGCTTGTTCTACATTTTTCTTACGAATTTCTCCTGTTAAATCTTCAGAAACTCTGGATTTGTAATAACCAGTTCCGTCTCCCCAATATGTTAAGGGATTTTCCCAAGAATGATAGTTGTACAATCCCGCTTCAGTTATTTTAAAGTAGGATTCACGGTTTTTCTTATAAAAATTATCGTATTCTGAATTTATTTTAGACTCAAGAGAACTCTTACATATCGATTCAATCTTGTCACCATTATGAAAGAGTCCACTGATCTCCCCCAACATTCGTGTTTTAATTTCAAAACATTTCTTTTGAAATTCCTCTCCCCCAAGCTTATGAACCATATCATACAGGTTAAAGCTATTGTATTTTCCCCATCTATTAACCGAAGCTCTTAACACCGAAGGATGTTCACTCATAATTTCTTTTTTAAAATCACCAATAAAATCATAGGTTTTCTTCATAACATCAACTTTTGCATTATAAATTATGTCTTTACAATGTGTGAGTTTATACACTGCTTCCTTTGTAATGCTATTTTGATTTAGAAATTGGATATTCTCTAAATGTCCTGTCAATTCTTTTATATATCTTGCATACATCCTCTTCAGTCCGTGCTCAATTGCTCCGAAGAAATCAGCTTTTTCTTTACTGTATTCAGAAGGATCCAGTTCATATATCTTTCCTGATTTATTTGAGTAATCAATTCCATAAAATGAATTGTAAAAAATAAAATTATCAGAACTATAATTAATTCCTATCAACTTGTCTATTACTTGTCCAATTTTTCGTTTCTTCCCCAATTCTCTATGCCCATTCGCACTATTGGCTTTATCCAGTTCATTTCCTCTCTCGATACCAGTTATAAAAACTCTAAAGTTTAGATCCTGATTTTCTTTAATAAGCGTTTGTTTTAATATATTGAATAAATTTGGGTTTTCACCAAAGCTACCAATTTCATCACACATAATTGAGATACTACTTACGTCCATAATCGCATCTTGAATATCTTTACGCTCTCCTCCGTCGATTCCCCTCGTGTCAATAATTTTATCAATAAATGAAGGCATCCCCAGATCAATATCATCTTTATTAATATATATAGTTATCTTTTTAGGCAAAGGACTTTCATGCAGTTTCCCATCATTTATATTTTCATATGTGTCTTTTAGCCACTTTTTAAAGTTATCTCCATTACAAAAATGCTCTATTTTAGTTCTATTCTCGTACTTGAGGAACTCAAGAAGAGACTCTTCAAATTTATCTGTTGTAACGTTCACTATCAAACGTTCTTTAATATAATTATACTTCTCTTCATTTTTTGTAATACTCTCTGGGATTTCTAACATATTTTCAATAAATCGTTTTAACTCATCAGATAATATTTTTTTACCAATATTCCCATTAGGAGTAATCATTTTGCAATATTCTTTTATCAGCACTTTAAAATCCTCTATACTGGTAGCCTCAATAACGATTTTACTTTCGTTATCTTGAGTTTGTACGATCACAGTCTCACAGACAGTCGTTCGTCCCGATGCAGTCTTTAATAGCATGGCCTCTGACAGTATTTTTCCAACTACAAATCTATCTTCATCGATTAGATTGAACAAATTGCATATAGCAGTTGATTTACCTACAGCAACCTTCCCATTGAAAAAAATGTTATATTTTTCAACAGAACATATTCCCTTTATTTGAGTTACTCTTCTATAAATGTACTCTCCTATTTTCCGAATGATTTCATGATTCTCTGGATTATCCTTGATTTCTTTTGACTCTACGAGTAATTGATCAGCTAAATTCACAACATTTTCTTTGTATAACATTATCCGCCCATACCACAATTGCGGCATGGTTCACCTCCGTTCATAATTCTCATATTCATTTTTTCTAAAAACATTTTTTTTGATCCATAAGCAGTCTATTCAGATTTTCA
This sequence comes from Paenibacillus kribbensis, assembly GCF_001705305.1. GTDB lineage: Bacteria > Bacillota > Bacilli > Paenibacillales > Paenibacillaceae > Paenibacillus > Paenibacillus kribbensis_B. The sequence continues at coordinate 2,300 of NZ_MCBP01000018.1, read as the reverse complement.
AAAACAACCTCATGTAAATTTTCAATCCCTAAAAATTGTTCAAAATCACGATAGATTAAAGGAATGTCATCTGGTACAGCCTGCCGATTATTATATTTACTATACGGTCCATCGGTTTCAATCAATATTTGTCGCAAAGGTATTCTTTGAATTAATTCCCTTCCTTTTTTTGTTCTTAGCATTGAAGGGTTTAAAGATAAATAATAATTGGATTCGATAATATCTTGTAAATTCTTTATACTTCCCGTATACCAATGAAAAACAGCATGCTTAACCCCAAACTCCTTCAAATTCGTCAAAACATCAAGTTCCGCATTTCGTGAATGAACAGACATTATTTTATTCTTGCCAGCGGTTTTGTGACAAATGTGTCGAAAAATTCTGATTTGCTCATCCCGATTCTTAATATGATTTTTTGTGAAGTCAAGCCCAACTTCACCTACATATTTAGTTTCATCAAGGTATTCATCAAAATACTTCTCTTTGAACGGTCGTATGCTAATCATTTCTGGATGATAACCTAATGCTATTTTGACATACTTTGACTCTGGAAAGGTGTCCTTAGCCTTTTTAAAAACTTCTGGAAAATTCGTCACAAATAGAGCATAGATCTTTTGATTGCTATAGAAATCATAAATTGTTTTATAGTTTGGGTAATAATCAATATGAACATGAAAATCAACAAAGTTCTTCATAGCTTTCCTTTAGATCCATATAATTTTTTAATCCGCCTCCGTTAGTTACTTCTTCATAATCAATCATTTGTAAGATTTCTCTTAAAGATTCTCTGTAAACTCTCTCGTAGGAGTTTATTTCGACGCTCGTTAAAGGACCTTGTATGCGAAGCAAGCGTCTTATGAACAATTGATCATGCCTTTTTTCTACATATCTTTTTAACGTGAACAAAATTGCTTTAAGGTCACTTGCCTTTCCATCAAGTTTATTGTTTTCCTCAATGAATCTTCGGTTTAATTCATAATTTGGATTATATTGATCATCAATAAATCCATTGACGATTAACGAAGCTCTACGTATGAGGCAAGGATAACAGTAACCGCAGTTTACAGGTGGACTAACTCCATCATATCTCCCTTGGCATGGATGAGAACAAGATAAGGTTTCCTTAAACTTCTCTCGAAATACAATATTATTTTTATGTTCTTCGACAATTTCTCCTTTTGTCATTGTAGAATAGAAATTCATTACTTGATGAGTAACTCCAATTTCATCAAGAACCTCATTTAGTAATTTTAGAAAATAAGGATGTGTAGTTCTGGTACTACAGCTTCCACTTCTACTTTGTGTTAAAGGAACATTAATACCGATAAATCCATTTTCAGGTATATAGACTGGTGTGTACTCTCCAATAATTGAAGCAACTGCTACTGCACCCGTAATGAACAAGAATGATCTACTTCTGCTTGTACTCTCACCAACAACACTTTCATTTATATTGAATGGCTTACCTGGTGTAACGCTGAATTGAACAAAGTCTGAGCTTTGCTGATCATAAGCTTCTTGTATTTCTTTGAATAGATCCTGTTGCCTTTTAATGAGCAACGAGTATTCTTTAAAACCCAAGAATAGCGGATTCTTTTTTTCTTCCATAAGCTTTAATGCACCGCAGAATGAGTCCAATCCTCCCGAAAATAATGATATACAATCAAAAGAAGCCTTGTTTTTCACACTATACTTTTTATTGATCTTATCGCCTCTGAATCTTTCTTCAGTAGGATAGAAAGATAAGATCCAATTGTCCCCGCTTAAAAATGATAGTGTTTTCTCCAACTTATTCTTGACTGATAACCATTTCTGAAATTCTAATACGGGAATGTGTACGTTTAATTCCCTACTCCACCCATCTGTTGAGAACCTTCTTGATATTTTCTTATCGACTGTAAAGACCGCCATTCCAATGATCAAAAAATCTTCGATAATTGGAGATAAGTTCTCCATACTAAACATTCGCCACAAGTTCTCTATGTCCGTCTTAATATTGGACTTGTTGTTTTTAGATGATATATTAAATGTTGTTCCCTCGGTTTGTACTTGCTGTTCATTTTTCACAATCCATACATTGCTCATACGGAATCACCCCACTGTTTAAAAATCCCCCATACTTCTTCACACTTTTTTTCAAGATACTCTCTTCCTTCTCTCCCTCTCCAATCCATACTTTTGGATTGTCAACATTAAATCAAACAACTTTTTTAAGGGCTAATTTTCGATAGTGAATTGGAGTCATGTACCCCAGTGTTCCATGAATTCGATGCTTGTTATACCAATTTACATAGTCAAAA
>NZ_MCBP01000017.1:0-127236 GCF_001705305.1 Paenibacillus kribbensis | reverse complement strand
AAGATGAGATTTCCCAATTAGTAAGACCCCTTGAAGACGACGAGGTAGATAGGTTGGGGGTGGAAGTGCAGTAATGCATGGAGCTGACCAATACTAATCGGTCGAGGGCTTATCCTAAAGATAAATGCAATGGAGTTTCGGATCCAGTTTTCAGGGTGTAACACCTTGAAGGTATGTACAAGTGCATACGAAATACGCATTGAAATTCATTCACACGGCTGTGATGAACCGAGTTTCAATACGGAAGAATTTGCGAAGCAAATTCATGTTTGGTGGCGATAGCGGAGGGGTTCCACACGTACCCATCCCGAACACGACCGTTAAGCCCTCCAGCGCCGATGGTACTTGGACCGCAGGGTCCTGGGAGAGTAGGACGTTGCCAAGCAATAAGTAAAAAGAGCCATGATCTTAGAAGATCATGGCTCTTTTTTTGCGTTGAAAGCAATGAAATTTATATATTTAAAGAAATAAGTGCAGATTAAGATTAACTCATCATAATGTCAGCAAATTTAAAATAAATTAGTACCAGGTATTAGTATCTGGTGTTATAATATGATTAAGATTACAAAGGAGAGTGATCAGATTGTTGAATTCAAAAGCAAAGCTAACGGCCCTAGGGACTTATGTACCTGAGCGGATTTTAACGAATGCCGACTTGGAGAAGCTTGTGGAAACTAGCGACGAGTGGATTGTACAACGAACAGGTATGCGTGAACGGAGAATTGCAGCTGAAGATCAATACGTCTCTGATTTATGTATACAAGCAATTACACGTATGATTAATCTTTATAACGTAAATATAAACGATGTTGACATGATTATTGTAGCGACGAGTACCCCTGATTACTACTTTCCAAGTACGGCCTCACGTATTCAGGCTCATTTCAATATTCCGGATACAGGGTCGATGGATGTTAGTGCAGCATGTGCAGGGTTTGCCTATGGACTTCATTTGGCAAATGGCCTTATTACGAGTGGTCTGCACCGCAAGGTGTTAGTGGTGGGAGCGGAAACGTTATCCAAAATTACGGATTATACGGATCGGACGACATGTGTACTTTTTGGAGATGGAGCAGGTGTGGCACTGGTTGAATACGACGAGGAGGAAGGATCATTTTTGGCTGCGGATATAGGAACCTATGGCCAAGGGGGAGCGCATCTTTATCGGGCAGGATTATCTAATTACTTGGATGGAGAAAAGCTGCAAGATCATGGATTTATCGCCCAAAATGGACGTGAGGTTTATAAATGGGCCGTTCGCTCCGTTCCAACGGGAATCGAACGTTTATTGAATCAGGCCGATATGAAGAAGGAAGATCTCGACTGGTTTGTACCACATAGCGCTAATTTGAGAATGATCGAGTCCATATGTGAAAGAAGCATAATACCATTGGAGAAGACGCTGACAAGTGTAGAGTTTTATGGCAATACATCGGCGGCGTCTATCCCGTTAGCTTTACAGTGCGGTTTGGATAATGGACGTTTACGGTATGGACAGCATGTCATGTTATATGGATTTGGAGGCGGCCTGACATATGCGGGTCTTCTACTAAAATGGAGTGTGCCTGATTTGTAAGATGTCCTAACCAATGTAAAAGCAATGCGAATAGTATGTACAAACATGTTAAAAAGAGCCGTTGACTTAGATTTATCGTAGGATGGCAGGATGGTATAATTAATACTATGAGAGAAAGGAGCGTAACATGAAGGTATTGGTATTGGCAGAAAAACCATCCGTAGCCAGAGAGATTGCACGTGTGATGGGCAGCCGTGAGAAGCATAAAAGTTATATAGAAGGACCCAAGTATGTGGTGACATGGGCATTGGGGCATTTGGTCGGCTTAGCAGAGCCGGAGGATTACGATTCTAAATATGCATCCTGGAATTTGGAGGACTTGCCCATTCTTCCAAAGAACTCGAAGCTAAAGGTACTGCGCGAAAGCAATCATCAGTTCAAAGCTGTACAGCGGCTTATGAAGCGGCAGGACATTGGTGAGCTTATCGTTGCAACAGACGCTGCTCGTGAAGGAGAGCTGTTGGCGCGTTGGATCATACAAATGGCAAACTGGAAAAAGCCTTTCCGGCGCTTATGGATTTCTTCGCAGACAGATAAGGCGATCAAGGAAGGCTTTGCAAAGCTATTGCCTGGTCAGCAGTTTGATCGTTTATATGAGTCGGCTCGCTGTAGGGCTGAAGCAGACTGGATGATTGGTCTCAATGTGACACGTGCCTTGACTTGCCGTTATAACGCACAGCTTTCGGCTGGAAGAGTTCAGACTCCAACGCTGGGAATGATTATGGAACGAGAAAAAGAGATTACGCAGTTTCGTTCTCAGGAATATGATACGTTGACAGCAGATTTTGGCGACTTTCAGGCAGCTTGGCGGGCAGAAAACGGAGATTCACGCATGTTTGACCGTACGCAAGCAGAGGCTTTGTGCCGTAGACTGGAGGGTGCCAAAGGCACGGTTGCCAGCGTTAAAAAGAGTGAAAAGAATGAGCCTCATCCATTAGCTTACGATTTAACGGAACTGCAAAGAGACGCTAACCAGCGCTATGGCTTTTCCGCCAAACAGACATCTAATGTGCTTCAGCGTCTGTATGAACAGCATAAGCTGGTCACCTATCCACGTACAGACAGTCGCTATTTAACCTCTGATATGGTAGGTACTCTTAAGGAAAGGCTCAGCAGCGTAGCCGTAGGCCCGTATGCCTCCTTGGCTCGCCCGTTGCTGCGTAACAATCTGCCGATCACAAAGCGAATTGTGGATGACAGTAAGGTCACGGATCACCATGCAATTATTCCTACAGAGCAGACCTTGCTGCTTAATCAGCTAAGCCCGGAGGAACGCAAGCTGTATGATCTGATTGCACGCCGTTTTATCAGTCTATTCTATCCGCCTGCACGCTATGACGCTGTAGCGGTATCGGTCACGGTAGAGCAGGAGACGTTTCAGGTCAAAGGCACAACCATAAAAGATAGTGGCTGGCGGGCTGTATATGACGGAAGCCATTATGAACTGGATGATGAAGAAGCAGAGGAACGTGAGGACACTGAGCGTGGCGTTATTTTGCCTGAACTGAAAAAAGGAGATGCCGTCCGCATACAGCGTTGCCTTGTGCGAGCTGGGCGAACGATGCCTCCGAAGCGATACACGGAAGCGGCCTTGCTGGCCCAGATGGAGAAGCATGGACTGGGTACTCCTGCTACTCGCGCCGATCTGATCGAGAAGCTCGTCAGCTCGGATACGATTGAGCGCCAGGGGAACGTGATGCATCCCACCGGGAAAGGCAAGCAACTGATCGAGTTGGCGGCTCCGCAGCTTCGAACGCCTGAGCTGACGGCGCATTGGGAAGCGGAGCTGGAACGAATCGCGCGTGGTCAGGGGAAACCGGAGCCGTTTTTGAACTCTATCCGTGCTATGGCGAAAGAACTGGTTTCTACTGTAAAAAATAGCAGTGCCGAATACAAGCCTCATAACGTGACGAACAGTCATTGTCCGAATTGTGGTACAAAGCTGTTGGAGAAGAAGGGCAGACAGGGCAAATTTCTGGTATGTCCAAGCACGGATTGCGGTTACCGACGTGCAGGGGAAAAACGTTTGTCGAACCGGCGCTGCCCGCAGTGTCATAAGAAGATGGAAATGAAAGAAGGCAAAGCGGGACTGTATGTAAGATGTTTGCCCTGCGGCATTACGGAGACGCTGGATAAGGACAAGCAACGGGTAAACAAGCGGGAACAGCAAAAGCTGGTAAGGCAATATGAAAAGCAGGAATCTTTTGGTTCGAGCTTGGGAGATCTGCTAAAAGCAGCTATGGATCAAAAGCAAGGCAAGTAACGGAAATCCAAAAGAAGATGTAAGCTCCACCCATAGCAGGTGCACGTCGGTATAAAAACGTTCACTCCTTGGCATGGTAAGCCGAGGAGGTGAGCAATTATGTCAAAGCATAAGCCGCTTAAAATCAATAATCAGCAAAATAAATCAAGTATACTGGAGGAAGAAATCGCTCCTCATCCAGAGAAGCAGGCCAAATATCCTCCAAGCCTTAATGGAATTCCCAAGCAGCGGCCTTGAATCGCTGAATAGGCGGGCTGGGCAAAATAGTTTGTGAGCATATGGCGATTAAAATTCAGACGGAGCATTCACTGATATCCGCCATGATCTTACAGCAAAAAGCAGCAGAACGGTGGTATCTACACCACCGTAACTGCTGCTTTTTTAATGAAAAGGACACTGATTATTATCTTGCTTTGGGATGACTACTTCTTAGTATTCATTGAAGAAGGATTGGATTTGATTCACATCATGCGTTTGCGTCAATGCGAGCATGAGCAAAATCCGTGCTTTTTGCGGATTGAGCGAATCGGTGGAAACAAAGTTCGATGCCGCGTCTTTCGTTGATGGAGATACGACTCCACTTCCTACACGTGTGGAGCGGGCGATAATGACTCCTTTTTTACCAGCAGCCTCAGCACCTTCTGTAGAGGTTTTGGACAAGGAGCCATTCCCGGAACCGGCTACAACGATCCCTTTGGCACCAGCCGCTACAGCAGCATCATACAGATAGCGACCGTTGTTTTGATATTCGTATAAAATATCTACCTGTGGAAGCTCGGTCAGATTGGAGATGTCGAATACGGAAGCAGTTGTATGCTTACGTGCAGATTTATTATAGTAGTACACTTGATCTCCGACAACAGCTCCCAGATACCCCTGTTCCACGGACTTGAACGTATCCACTGTGGTCGTGTTTGTCTTGGTGATGTATCTTGCTGCACCAATGCGGTCATTCAGCAGTACAAGAACGCCTTGCCCTTTGGAGCCTGGGGCGCCGGCGACTTTTACAGCATTATAGAGGTTAAAAGGGCCGTCGGCACTGATCGCTGTAGCAGGACGCATGGAGCCAACAACAACTACAGGCTTGTCGCTTTTGACCACAAGATCCAGGAAATAGGCTGTTTCTTCCAATGTATCTGTACCGTGCGTAATTACGACTCCATCTACGTCATCTCTGGCAAGCAGTTCATTGGTGCGTTTGGCAAGCTTTAAGAGGATGTCGTTATTAATGTCGGGGCTGCCTACGTTAACAACCTGTTCACCACTGACGTTGGCAATACTTTTCATCTCAGGAACAGCTTTAATCAAGGTTTCAATACCCAGTGCGCCTGCTTTGTAGTCTGTTGTATCGGTATTGACAGCAGATGATCCTGCGATGGTTCCTCCTGTGGCCAGTATTTTAATATTGGGTAAATGGTTGGTTTGAGGTTTTTCAGATTTGTCTGCAGTCGTAGAGACAGAAGCAGGTGTAGTCGTGCTGGTGGCTGCTGCCGCAGTGTTCGTAAATCCACTACTCCATAAGGTACTTCCGAGAATAAAGCCGGCCAATAGGGGAATCATCGTCATTTTCTTCATGTTAGTCATATAAAGCTCCTCTCCAATGTAAAAACCTGAATTTTAATGATAGATTAACTGACGAGAAAAATGTCGAATTGCGTTAATGTCACGAATTATAGGGGATGAAATTGTTTTAAGTCAATATGTATGTTATAAAACATGACATTAAAATTTATTTTATAAAAATGTAATCGCTTTATTATTGCATTTTATCTGATTTTTGCATAGAGTTCATTTCGTGGGGTGAGAGGTTTTTTTTGGCTTCACGCAAATTGCAAAAACAGCAAGCAGATATCCCAAAAGGAGTCTGCTTGCTGTTTATGTGGAACTGAACGACCAGTTTGTCTTAATTCATTAAAGGAAGCTACAAGGTTAAGTGGATTGGATGCGTTAGTAACATGGTTCTACAGCTTAGGCAGAGCCTTTATCAGGGATTTTTGGTATGCTGTTTGGTTGGCAGGCTGGCACTGGGAGTTCCTTTTCCTTGTTTACGGTTGTGCTCTGCCTTTTTTGCATTTTCTCGCAGTTTTTCAACGTATTCATGGGTGCTTTCCATCGAAGTTCCTCCTTTGAGACAAAATAGATGTAGTCGAGGATTTCCTCATACCACGTTACTATATCCGCCAAAGCGCTATTCCAGTCAAAAGAAGATTGTTTCTGTAAAAGGGGCGAGGGTATAATGGGGGGAGAGTGCTATATAAGCCCTAATATCTGATTGGTACGGTGTATAAAAGGAGGAGAGACATTGCAGACAGGCTTGTTCGTATGGCTGCTGTTTATCAATGCAGTAGGCTATCTGGTAATGTCGGAGGATAAAAAAAGAGCGCGCAAGCATCGTGATCGGGTGCCTGAACGGACGCTGTTTTTGCTGGCCCTGATCGGAGGAGCATTGGGCGTGCTGATTGCGATGTACCGCAAACGCCATAAAACACGGCATATAAGCTTCAGACTCGGTATTCCTGCGTTGCTGTTCATTAACGCATTGCTATATGGATATTTTTTGCGGTAAAGCCGGGGTTTAGGTTCGTATAGAAATGTTTAATGATGAGTAAGGCGGCTATTCCAGCGTCCACGAATGTATTGTGCAAGCGTGCAAAGGAATACATATTTCAGGGTGGGATTTAACAAACTGAAAAGGAAGAGGTGTATATGATGCTATTTTCAAAAATATTGCTTGCTTATGACGGTTCGGATGCGGCCAATAAGGCTTTGCTGAAGGCGGCTGAATTAACCAAGGCATCACCGTCCTCGAAGCTTGAGGTTATAACGGCATTTGATTTCCCGCGAATTTTTATGGGTGAAGGCTTAGCTCCAATCCCGGCTTCGGTGAATAAAGAATATTACGATTTGGCGGAGCAGACTACGGATGAAGCTAAAAAGCGGCTTGCTGAGCAAGGCGTAGATGCCAAGGTGGAACTGATTCAAGGTTCGCCAGCCGAAGTTATTTTGGATTATGCCAATGAAAATGGCTTTGATGTGATTGTGATCGGCAGCCGCGGCTTGGGTGGTATTCGTGAATTTGTATTGGGCAGCGTGAGTCACAATGTGGTGCAGCATGCGCGTATTCCTGTGCTGGTTGTTAAGTAACAGAATAAAAAGAGTAAAAGTCGGATTACTTTCTATTCAGGAAGTACCGACTTTTTTTTCTGCATAGTGGGAGTGTTCGCTGATATGAGTTCAAGGCAGAGAGTTGGCTAAATGTGCCGCTGTTGTCAGACTCTCAGGTATATAAGCGTATTGATTTTGCCAAACACGAACATTCAATTGGATGATTTTAATAATGTTCGTTTTCAAGTTGACATAGGGTGTAGGGAATTGTTAAACTATGAAGTGTATTGTCGATAAAAAATGAACTTTAGGCGCAATTTAATAAGGTACACATGTTGGAGCCGAAACAAATCACGATTATGCTAGGAAAGTATATCGTTTGGGATGAAGTAGGCACCATGCTGACTCGTATAATGCCGGGGATATGGCCCGGAAGTTTCTACCTGGAAACCTTAAATTTCCGGACTACGGGAGACATACGGCTGAAGCCGCATTGGTGCGGTGGAACGGGCTTGCTTTTGGCATGCCTTTAGGAGGCTCTGTCGTTTGTTTTTTCGTAGTCCGGTGTCTTGAAAATAACGTTATTTTCGAGTGCCGGATTTTTGGCGCTTATTGATAAACAGGGAGTGAAGGACATGTCAGTGCAGGTCGCTGTCATTATGGGCAGCACATCAGACTGGGACACCATGCAACATGCATGTGCTGTGCTGGACGAGCTTGAAATCGGATATGAGAAAAAGGTAGTCTCAGCCCATCGTACACCGGATTTGATGTTCCGTTTTGCAGAGGAAGCCGTCGGTCGCGGATTAAAGGTCATTATTGCCGGAGCGGGCGGGGCTGCTCATCTGCCGGGAATGGTGGCTGCGAAGACATCCTTGCCAGTCATCGGTGTGCCTGTCCAGTCGAAGGCACTGAATGGTCTGGACTCACTGCTCTCGATTGTGCAGATGCCGGGCGGTATTCCCGTTGCCACCGTGGCAATCGGCAAGGCAGGTGCTACAAATGCAGGATTGCTGGCAGCACAAATATTAGGCGCTTTTGACGAAAAGATAAGCCAGCGCGTCGTAGCAAGACGCGACCGTATCCGTGATGAGGTGCTGGAAGGCAGTGATTCGCTATGAATGAGGCATGTGAGCCTGCATGCCGCGTTCGTCCTCCTGGTACAACGATTGGAATCCTGGGGGGCGGGCAGCTGGGCAGAATGCTTGTACTAGCGGGAACAAACCTGGGTTATCGCTTTGTGACGCTGGACCCGGCACCGGATAGTCCGTGCGGACAGGTGTCAGCGCAGATTCGTGCCGCCTATGATGACGAGCATGCGGCCAGAGAGCTGGCTGGGCGATGTGATGTGATCACATATGAGTTTGAAAATGTGGATGCGGGTGTAGCCGCGCTTTTGGAGCGGGAATCCAGTGTACCGCAGGGAAGCAGTCTTTTATACACAACACAGCATCGTCTGCGTGAAAAACGTTCTATTGAGGCGGCTGGCGTTCCGGTAGCTCCGTATCGTGAAATCAGCAGTGTTGCGGAGATGGTTCAAGCGGTAGCTGAATTGGGTGTGCCGTGCGTGCTCAAAACGACGGTCGGCGGTTATGATGGCAAGGGACAGGCGGTCATTCGCCAACCGGAGGAAGCTGTAGCTGCCTACGAACGACTGGCTGGTAGCGGAGCGGAACTGGTGTTGGAACAGTTTATTCGCTTTCACTGTGAAATTTCAGTTATTGTAGCTCGCAGCACGAACGGCGAAGCCAAAGCCTTTCCACCTGCGGAAAACATTCATGTGAACAACATTTTGCACACGTCGATTGTACCTGCGCGTGTACCGGAATCGGTGCAGGAGGAAGCACGTAGGCTGGCGCTGGCTGTGGCGGAATCTTTGGGAGCGGTGGGGCTGCTCGCTGTAGAAATGTTTGTTGCCGAAGACGGACAACTGTACGTCAATGAGCTGGCCCCGAGACCGCATAACTCCGGTCATTACACGATGGAGGGATGCGCGACGTCGCAATTCGAGCAGCACATACGTGCGATTTGCGGCTTGCCGCTGGGCAGCACGAAGCTGCTGACTCCGGTCGTGATGGTCAATGTACTGGGTGAGCATTTGGAAGACGTGGTTCGGCGGTTCGTGCAGCCTGATGCCGAAGCCGAAAGATTGGATGTTTTACCCAAGCTGCATTTGTATGGAAAAAGTGAAGCCAAGCCAGGCCGAAAGATGGGACATATTAATCTGTTGTGCCAGGATGCGGAACAAGCGCTGGAATGGATTGAACAAACCAATATTTGGGGGAATAAATAGTCATGATCGAACGCTATAGCAGACCGGAAATGAGAGCGATTTGGACGGAGGAAAATAAATTCAAGGCATGGCTGGAAGTAGAACTGTGTGCCTGTGAAGCTTGGGCAGAATTAGGGGTTATCCCGAAAGAGGATACCGTGGCTCTGCGTAAGAATGCAAGCTTTGATATCGACCGGATTTATGAAATTGAGCAGGAGACGAGACATGATGTCATTGCTTTTACCCGTACGGTATCCGAAAGTCTTGGCGACGAGCGCAAATGGGTACATTATGGCCTGACCTCCACGGATGTGGTAGATACCGCACTGGGCTACCTGCTGAAGCAGGCGAATGAAATTCTGGAGCGGGATATCTTGAATTTTATTGAAATTTTGAAGGAAAAAGCATTGGCTTACAAGCATACACCGATGATGGGACGTACACACGGAGTGCATGCCGAGCCGACCACATTCGGACTGAAAATGGGCTTGTGGTACGAGGAAATGAAGCGTAATCTGGAACGTTTCCGCTATGCGGCTGATCAGGTGCAATACGGTAAAATGTCCGGCGCAGTCGGAACCTACGCCAACATTGACCCGGCTGTAGAAGCATTTGTATGCAACAAGCTGGGTACCAAGCCGGCCCCAATCTCTACACAGACACTCCAGCGTGACCGTCATGCTGAATATATGGCGACATTGGCGTTGATCGCTACTTCATTGGACAAATTTGCTACAGAAGTTCGCGCACTGCAAAAGAGTGAATTCCGCGAGGTGGAGGAAGCCTTTGCCAAGGGCCAAAAAGGTTCTTCCGCGATGCCGCATAAACGCAATCCGATTGGCAGTGAAAATATCTCCGGTCTGGCACGTGTGATTCGCGGGCATATGGTATCTGCTTATGAGAACGTAACGCTGTGGCATGAACGCGATATTTCGCATTCTTCTGTGGAACGTATTATTCTGCCGGATGCGACGATGCTGTTGAATTATATGCTGAACCGTTTTGGCAATATCGTGAAGAATTTGACGGTCTTCCCTGAAAATATGAAGCGCAATATGGCGCGTACGTATGGCGTACCGTTCTCCGGCCGTATTATGACGAAGCTGATCGACAAGGGCTTTAGTCGTGAAAAAGCCTATGATACCGTACAGCCGCGTGCTATGCAGGCATGGGAAGAGCAGCGCCAGTTCCGCGAAATCGTGGAGGCGACCCCGGAAATTACCGCTGTCCTCAGCCCGGACGAAATCGAGGACGCGTTCAACCCGGCCTGGCATCTGAAGAACGTAGATACGATCTTTAAAAAGCTGGGATTAGGGGAGTAGGAGGGAAGGTTGGTGCTTGGAGGGGGGAGCGTAGAGAGGCCGCTGCGCGAACGGATCATTCTTCCGATTGCTGTTGCCCCTGGATTCCTGAGATTGGAATAAACCCGTAAAGGTTGGAATCCAGAGGCAAAGGCAAGCGCTAACGCTTCTCCAGAACGATTCCGTCCGCTCCGCTGCTTCCAGCACCAACCCTCGTGTGGGAGCAGAACTAGGGAAAGTGCGGCACATAAGATGCCGCACCTTCCCAGGAGCGATGGAAAAGCGTGTTCCACTGCTTTTCTATCGCAAGCAACGTTCCTGAAAGGACTGCCGAATTTGCGCAGCAAACAGACAGCAGTCCTTCCAGGAACGCAGAAGGCTCAAGGAGCGAAGCCTTGAGCCACCACGAAGGTGCGCAGTCGTAGCACATGCGCACAGCAGGCGAAGCCTGAATGCTCGGCCGCATGACGTGCCGAGCTGCGGCCACGGGCCGGAATGGTCTGCGGCATGTACGGAGCCGCAGCACCCGTAAGCTGCATATAAAATTGCAGCTTAGAGCTTTTCAACGCCATTACGATGTCATACTCGTAAAAACGTCGCTTCGCACCAACGTAAAAGCGTTGCTGGATGAGGGCTTGTGCCACAAGCCTTCATCCAGCGGAACGCGCTCACCCCACCGTTGCTACAAAATAAACGCCCCATCCCGCTCACCAGCCAACCCTTGCGGGAGTCCCGAGGGCAGCAGCCCTGGGGGTCCTCCCCGAGGGGAGGATTTAGGAGGGGCCATACTAGAGGAGGAAGTTGTAAATGTCATTGTCTACCGCCGAAGGTCTGATCCACGCGCCGCTTCTGTACAAAGGCAAAGTGCGTGAATTGTATGATCTTGGAGAGCATTTTCTGATTGTCGTGACGGATCGGATTTCGGCTTTTGATTATGTGTTGGAGCCACCCGTACCGGAAAAGGGAAATGTGCTGAATAAGCTTAGCGCTTTCTGGTTTGAGCAGACGAAAGACCTGCTGGAAAATCATGTCGTGCATACCGATGTGGACAAGCTTGGTCATGTCATCGACGAACAGAATAAAGAGTTGCTGAAGGACCGGATCATGGTCACGCTGAAGGCAGAGCGCATCGATATCGAGTGTGTAGTGCGCGGATATATTACCGGAGGCGGCTGGCGTCAGTATGAGCAGACCGGTGAGGTAAACGGTATTCCATTGCCGGAGGGGCTGCGCAAGAATGAACGCTTTCCCAAGCCTTTATTTACACCAGCTGCGAAAAACGACGTCGGACACGACGAGGACATTTCCCTCCATCAAATGAAAGAGTTGATCGGGGCCGAATTAACAGTCGAGCTTGAAGAAAAAAGCTTGGCGTTGTACGAATTTGCCCGTGCTTTCTGTGAAAAGCGGGGAATCATTTTAGCGGATTGCAAGTTTGAGTTTGGTCTTGTTAACGGAAAGGTGATTTTGATTGACGAAATTTTTACCCCGGATTCATCACGTTTCTGGGCACAGGAAAAGTATGAGCTGGATGTGGAGATTGACAGCATGGATAAGGAACCGGTACGAAGCTATTTGGCATCATCCGGTTGGGACAAGAACAGTAAGCCCGATCCGTTGCCTGCTGAGGTCGTAGAAGAAACAACTGCAAGATATACGGATATTTGGCGGCGTCTGACGGCACAGTAAATAGTAATCATTGATTTAAAACCAATAGGATTCATCCATTCGGAGGAGGAACTGAAGGAACATGATGAAAGCAACGGTCTATGTCACAATTAAGCAAAGCGTTTTGGACCCGCAGGGAGTTGCGGTGCAAGGCGCACTGCATTCTATGGGCTTCGGAGAAGTGGACAGCGTCAGAATTGGTAAGTATATGGAGCTGAATCTGGATACAACAGACCGCGAGAGTGCAGAGAAGCGTGTCATCGAAATGTGCGAAAAGCTGTTAGCCAACACGGTCATTGAAGACTACCGCTACGAACTGGAGGGCTAATTCCATGAAATTTGCAGTTCTGGTTTTTCCGGGCTCCAACTGTGATATTGACTGCTATAAGGCGATAGAGGACACGGTCGGTGAACCTGTCGATTATGTATGGCATACTGCGACGGATCTGTCGCCTTACGATTGTATTCTTGTTCCGGGGGGCTTCTCTTACGGAGATTATCTGCGCTGTGGCGCGATTTCCCGGTTTGCACCGGTAATGAAAGAGGTAGCGAAAGCGGCTGCTGAGGGTAAATATGTTTTGGGTATTTGCAACGGTTTTCAAATTTTGACCGAAGCCGGGCTGTTGCCGGGTGCTTTGCGCCGTAATCTGTCGATGAAGTTCCGTTGTCATGATACGGTGTTGAAGGTTGCGAATAACGATACACCTTTTACAAAAGATTATGCTGCCGGTGAAGAGATCGTCATTCCGATCGCACACGGCGAAGGCAACTATTACTGTGATGATGAGACGCTGGCTCGCTTGCAGGCGAATAACCAGATCGTATTTACGTATAAAGATAATCCCAACGGCTCTGTGACCGATATCGCGGGGATTTGTAATGAGCAGGGTAACGTACTGGGCATGATGCCCCACCCGGAACGCGCGGTGGACGCATTGCTTGGAACAGATGACGGCAAACGTATGTTTACATCTATTTTAAACGCTTGGAGGGATCGTCATGGCGCAGCAAGTGTCCGCTAAGGAACCGACGGCAGAGCAGGTTGCCGAACATAAACTGTATCAGCAGATGGGTGTATCGGACAGCGAATATGCGTTGATCTGCGAATTTATGGGACGTCAGCCGAATTATACGGAGATTGGCGTATTTAGTGTCATGTGGTCAGAGCATTGTGCCTACAAAAACTCCAAGCCATTGCTGCGTCGTTTTCCGACGAGTGGTCCGCGAGTGTTGATGGGACCCGGCGAGGGAGCAGGGATTGTAGATATCGGTGACAACCAAGCGGTTGTATTCAAAATCGAAAGCCATAACCATCCATCGGCTGTAGAGCCTTTTCAAGGAGCAGCGACTGGGGTAGGCGGTATCATTCGTGATATTTTCTCCATGGGCGCAAGACCTGTAGCGGTGTTGAACTCTCTGCGTTTTGGCAAGCTGGAGAGCGACCGTGTGAAATATTTGTTCGAGCATGTGGTATCCGGTATAGCGGGATATGGTAACTGTATCGGTATTCCGACCGTAGGCGGCGAGGTTGTATTTGATGAAAGCTATGAGGGCAATCCGCTCGTTAATGCGATGTGTGTCGGATTGATTGATCATGATAAAATCCAGCGCGGTGTGGCAAAAGGAGTCGGCAACCCGGTGTTTTATGTGGGACCACCGACAGGCCGTGACGGAATTCATGGAGCAACCTTCGCATCGGTTGAGCTGACAGAGGAATCCGAAGCGAATCGGACTGCGGTTCAAGTAGGCGATCCATTTATGGAGAAGCTGGTTATGGAATCATGTCTGGAGCTGATCGACAGCGGTATTGTACTGGGTATTCAGGATATGGGGGCAGCGGGACTTACCTGCTCCAGTGCCGAAATGGCAAGTAAGGCGGGCAACGGTCTTGAGCTGTATCTGGATCAGGTACCGCAGCGTGAAGAGGGCATGACGCCTTATGAAATGATGCTGTCCGAATCACAGGAGCGTATGCTGTTCGTTGTTGAGCCAAAGGACGAAGCACAGGCGCTTGAAATTTTCGAGCGTTGGGGCGTCATTTGTGCCAAGGTCGGCAAGGTGACAGATGACGGTCGTTTGCGTTTGTTCCATCACGGTGAAGTAGTGGGAGATATGCCAGTGACGGCGCTGGTAGATGAGTGTCCGATTTACGACAAGCCTTCCGAGGTTCCTGCTTATTATGAGCAAAATGCTGCTGTTGACACGCTGCGTTACCCGGAAGTAACTGATTTGAACGGTGCGCTGAAAAAGGTGTTGTCTTCACCAAGTGTAGCCAGCAAGAAATGGGTATATGAGCAGTATGACTACATGGTTCGCACTAGCACAGCCGTTCGTCCAGGCTCGGATGCAGCTGTAGTGACCGTACGCGGCACCCGCAAGGGACTTGCGATGACCACGGATTGTAACGGACGTTATGTATACCTGGACCCAGAGGTAGGCGGACGGATTGCAGTCAGCGAAGCAGCACGTAACATTGTATGCTCTGGCGGCGAGCCTTTGGCGATTACGGACAACCTGAACTTTGGCAACCCTGAAAAGCCGGATATTTTCTGGCAAATGGAAAAAGCCGTGGACGGTATGGCAGAAGCTTGCCGTGTACTGGATACCCCTGTCATCGGGGGCAATGTCAGCTTGTACAACGAAAATGCCAAAGGCTCCATCTATCCGACGCCTGTTGTCGGTATGGTAGGTCTGGTACATGATACGGATCATATTACGACACAAGGCTTCAAAGCCGAAGGTGATGTGATTTTCCTGGTGGGCGAAACGAAGGCCGAGCTGGGAGGCAGTGAGTTCCAGGCTGTCGTACACGGTGTATCCGAGGGACGTCCGCCCGAGCTGGATTTGAACGTAGAGAAAAAACTGCTGACCGCGGTATTGGGAGCGATCCAGGCCGGATTGGTACAATCCGCGCATGATCTCGCAGAGGGTGGATTGGCTGTAGCTCTGGCGGAATCCGGCATTAGCGGCGGATTGGGAGCGCAGATTAACGTAGAAACGTCTTTGCGTCCTGACCATGCTTTGTTCAGCGAAAGTCAATCTCGCATTTTGTTATCCGCATCGCCGGATAAGGCTTCTGCACTGGAAGCACATCTTCGTGGCTTGGGAGTTCCGGTTACCGTATTAGGTACGGTTGAAGGAACACAATTGACAGTTGAGGTGAACGGACAACCCGCTTTGAACGAGGCAGTCGCCAGCTTGAAGCAAATCTGGGAGGATGTCATTCCATGTCTGATGAAATAACAGCACGGACGTTGTGGACTGGAGAATATTATAATGAAGGCTCTGGTAAAGAGGGGCTTTTTGATAAATTAAAAGAGGAATGCGGCGTGTTTGGTGTATACCGACACTCCGATGCGGCTTCTCTAGCCTATTACGGATTGCATGCGCTCCAGCATCGCGGGGAGGAGAGCTCAGGCATCTGTGTAAGCAGTGGGGATGAGTTCCATTATCACCGCGGGATGGGCCTTGTTAAAGAAGTGTTCAATAAAGATTTGCTGGCTTCGCTGACAGGCGACATTGCCATCGGGCATGTACGCTATTCCACAAGTGGAGACAGTAAGCTGACGAATGCCCAGCCCTTGGTGTTCAAATATCGTGATGGCGATTTGGCGGTAGCCACGAACGGTAATATCGTAAACGCCTTGCAAATCCGGCAGGAGCTGGAGCAGGGCGGGTCTATTTTTCAAACGACCAGCGATACAGAGGTCGTCGCCCATTTGATCGCCCGGTCGTCCAAGGATTTGGTGGAGGCTGCCAAGGATGCATTGAAGCGTATCGTCGGCGGGTTTGCCTTCCTTATTATGACCAACGACAAGCTGCTCGTTGCTTCTGATCCCAACGGCTTGCGTCCGTTAACGATGGGCAGGCTGGGAGATGCTTATCTGTTTGCTTCCGAGACCTGTGCTCTGGAAACGATTGGGGCAGAGCTGTTGCGCGATATCGAACCAGGTGAACTACTGGTACTGGATAAAAACGGCTTGCACGAAGACCGTTACACGGAAGATAAGCAGCGTAAAGCGCTGTGTGCGATGGAGTATATTTATTTTGCTCGTCCTGACAGTGATTTGAACGGGGCTAATCTTCATGCCGCACGCAAACGGATGGGCAGCCAGCTGGCTCTAGAAGCTTTTGTCGATGCGGATTTGGTGACCGGGGTACCGGATTCCAGTATTTCGGCCGCGATTGGTTATGCCGAGCAGACAGGTATTCCGTATGAGCTGGGCATGATTAAAAATAAATACACCGGACGTACGTTCATCCAGCCAAGTCAGGAGCTGCGCGAGCAGGGTGTGAAAATGAAGCTGAGCGCTGTGCGCCGCGTCGTTGAAGGCAAGCGCGTCATTATGATCGACGATTCCATCGTCCGGGGCACCACGTCCCGCCGAATCGTGAATATGCTGCGGGATGCGGGTGCACTGGAGGTACATGTACGTATTACCTCACCGCCTTTCAAAAATCCGTGCTTCTATGGCATTGACACGCCGGATCGCCGGGAGCTGATCGCTTCTTCCAAAACCGTCGAGGAAATTCGTCAAGAGATTAACGCCGATTCGCTCTACTTTATGAGCGCCGAGGGCTTGATTGCCGCTGTAGGCGGACATAACGAACAGGATTATAAGGGCGGCTTATGCCTGGCCTGCTTCGATAACGATTATCCGACTCAGGTGGATTTCAAAGGCGAAGAAAAGTTCGGATGTAGTTGTTAATAAAAGGGAACAAAAGAGATACAGGCGGTGTATGGTACTAGTACGAATTGAAGGTGGTTCTGAGGGGGCCACTCCGCGTGTGGAAGGTTCTTCCGATCGCTGTTGCCGCCAGATTCCTGGATTGGAATAACCCCTACAGGGTTAGAATCCAGCGGCAAAGGCGAACGCTTTCGCTTCTCCAGAATCCTTCCACCCGCTGCGTTCCTCAGTTGTACATCCCTTTGCAGCAGTGCCTGTACCTCTTCCGTTCCCATGGGGAAGAGGGAAGGAAAGGCGTGAGCCAGCGAAGCGAGGCTCACAGCAGGCAGGGCGAAGCTACCTGCCCCAAAAGGGCAAAGAAGTAAGCCGTCTGTTGGCGCCGCTCACTTCTTTGCCCGGCACGTCCCCGCCTTTGCGAAGCAAACAGCCCGGGACGTGTTCCCGCCGCCCGCTGCAAAAGGCGGCCACGCACTAAAGCGTGTCCTTGTCATTTGCGGGAATAACCCGCAAAAATGACAAAGGAAAACACGCGACTCACAGCACGAACCATACACCAAGTAGCACCCAACCCTACGCATCTGACCGACTCTTGAGGGGTCCAGGGGGAGCAGCCCCATGGAATCCTCCCTGTTAGGGAGGACTTAGGAGGGTCAATCATTTGAAGGAGTGTTCATGAATGTCCGAAGCATACAAAAATGCAGGAGTAGATATCGCTGCCGGTAATGAAGCAGTAGAACGGATGAAAAAGCACGTCAAGCGTACCTTCCGTCCCGAAGTGCTGACGGATTTGGGCGGATTCGGTGCGTTGTTCGGCCTGAATAAGGATAAGTACGAGGAGCCTGTACTCGTTTCCGGTACGGATGGAGTCGGCACGAAGCTGAAGCTTGCTTTTGCGATGGATCGCCATGACACCATTGGTATTGATGCGGTTGCGATGTGTGTGAACGACATTGTCGTTGGGGGCGCAGAGCCGCTCTTTTTTCTTGACTACCTCGCCTGTGACAAGGTTGTACCTGAGAAAATCGAAGCCATTGTCGCCGGAATTGCCGAGGGCTGCCACCAATCGGGTTGTGCACTGGTCGGCGGAGAAACCGCAGAAATGCCAGGCATGTACAGCGATGGTGAATACGATATTGCCGGATTCACTGTCGGGATTGTGGACAAGAGCAAAATCATTAACGGCAGCTCGATTGCTCCCGGAGACACCGTAATCGGACTGGCCTCCAGCGGAGTACACAGCAATGGATTCTCACTGGTTCGCAAGCTGTTGTTAGAACAGCAAGGGTATAGTCTGCATGATGAAATCGAAGGCTTGAACGGCAAGCTGGGCGATGTACTGCTGGAGCCAACGAAAATCTATGTGAAATCCGTTTTGGCATTACTGGACAAGGTAAAGGTTAAAGGCATGGCTCATATAACGGGCGGCGGTTTTATCGAAAATATTCCGAGAGTGTTGCCGGATCACGTCAATGTGGATATAGAGTATGGCACTTGGCCGATCCTGCCAATCTTCCAGCTCATGCAGGAAAAAGGCGCAATCTCGAACAAAGACATGTTTACGACCTTTAATATGGGGATCGGATTGGTCATCGTTGTGGGGCAAGAGGATGCTCAGGCTGCACTGAATGTACTGAAAGAGCAAGGCGAAGATGCTTATGTGATCGGGAAGGTAACGGAAGGCAGCTCTATCGTGACCTTTACGGGAGCCGAGGTGTAATGAACAGTTACCGGGTTGCTGTTTTTGCGTCAGGCGAAGGAACGAATTTCCAGTCATTGGTAGATGCGTCTGCGCGAGGAGAACTGGGCGGTGCATCCATAGAACTGTTAATCTGTGACAAGCCTGCGGCTCCTGCTGTAGCCAGAGCAGAGAAAGCCGGGATTGCTTGTCATACGTTTCGACCCAAGGAGTATGCTTTAAGAGAAGACTATGAGCGTGAACTGGTGGCTCTGCTGGAGCAGAAATCGATTGATCTCATCGTGTTGGCAGGCTATATGCGATTGCTATCCAGTGTCATGGTCGATGCTTACGCTGGAAAAATCATTAATATCCATCCGTCACTGCTTCCTGCATTCCCTGGAAAAGATGCGATCGGACAGGCGTTGACCTATGGAGTCAAAGTAAGTGGGGTCACCGTTCATTTTGTCGATGGAGGTATGGATACCGGGGCGATTATTGCCCAGCGTGTGGTGGAAGTACACGATCATGCTACAGCGGATACGTTATCTGCAGCTATTCAATCCGTGGAACGCCAGCTCTATCCGGAAGTGGTTGGCAGACTGGCTCAAGGCAAAATTCATTTGGATGGTCGCAAGGTAGTTTCACTTCTCTAAAGATGATTGTAATTTGTCATATCATTGTCATATCAAGGATGCTGTATAAGCATTTTCCGATATTTCTCGGGAAATAAATTGATAAAGAGCTAAAGGAGGAGACAGGGTGACTATTAAAAGAGCACTTGTTAGTGTATCGGACAAACGGGGGATCGTGGAGTTTTGCCGCGAGTTGTCCAAATTAGGTGTGGAGATCGTTTCGACAGGGGGAACGAGCAGCTTGCTGTCTAAGGAGGGTATTCCTGTTATCGGCATTTCAGAGGTGACAGGATTTCCTGAAATTATGGACGGACGTGTTAAAACGCTCCATCCTGCGGTACACAGCGGCTTGCTGGCTGTTCGGGATAATGAAGAGCATCAGCGGCAGATGAAGGAGCTAGGCTTGGGTTATATTGATCTGGTCGTTGTGAATCTGTATCCTTTTGCGGAAACGATCGCCAAACCCGGTGTAACCTACGAGGACGCGATTGAAAATATCGACATCGGCGGTCCAACCATGCTACGTTCTGCGGCGAAAAATCATGCTTTTGTAAGTGTGGTAGTCGATGCCGATGATTATAGCACCGTACTGGAGGAAATCCGTAAGGATGGCGATACGGAGCTGAATACCCGCAAGCGTTTGGCAGCAAAGGTGTTCCGTCATACGGCTGCATACGACGCTTTGATTTCTGATTATTTGTCGAATGTGACAGGCGAGCCTTTGCCTGAGCGTTACACGGTAACCTATGAAAAAATTCAGGATTTGCGTTATGGCGAAAATCCGCATCAGCAGGCGGCTTTTTATCGTCAGCCACTCGCAGCGAAGGGGACGCTAACAACAGCGAAACAGCTTCACGGTAAGGAGCTGTCCTACAATAACATCAATGATGCGAACGCGGCACTGCAAATCGTCAAGGAATTCAGCGAACCAGCCGTGGTGGCGGTGAAGCATATGAATCCTTGCGGCGTAGGAATCGGCGGCAGTATCTATGAAGCGTACAGCAAGGCGTATGCGGCTGATCCAACCTCCATTTTTGGCGGCATCGTAGCGGCCAACCGGATTATTGACGGCGATACAGCCAAAAAGTTGAGCGAAATCTTCCTGGAAATTGTACTGGCACCGGGCTTTACGAAGGAAGCACTGGAGATTTTGACGAAAAAGAAAAATATCCGTTTGCTTGACCTAGGTGAGATTTCCCCTTCTCAACAAGCAGAGAGCCGTTTTGTTGTTACATCGATTGAAGGCGGCATGGTCGTGCAGCAAAATGATATTCACGCTGTAGACCCGGACGCACTTACGGTTGTAACGGAGCGGGCGCCATCCGAGGCAGAGCTGAAGCAGCTTTTGTTTAGCTGGAAAGTGGTTAAGCATGTGAAATCCAACGCTATCGTATTAGCGGCTGACAATATGACCATTGGCGTGGGCGCGGGGCAAATGAACCGTGTCGGAGCGGCCAAGATTGCCATTGAGCAGGCTGGAGAAAAAGCCAAGGGCGCGGTGCTGGCATCCGACGCATTCTTCCCGATGGGCGATACGCTGGAGATGGCTGCTAAAGCAGGCATTACGGCAGTCATTCAGCCGGGCGGCTCCATCAAGGACGAAGAATCCATCAAGGTAGCTAATGAGTACGGCATAGCCATGGTCTTTACGGGCGTTCGTCACTTCAAGCACTAACTTGCATGAGTTGAGGATGCAGCAGCTTGTTCATACCTGAATGATCTTAATGGAAGCGGGAGGAATCACCTGAATGGATATTTTGGTTATCGGAGGGGGCGGCCGCGAGCATGCAATTGTGTGGGCGCTGAAGAAAAGCCCCAAGGCCGGGAAAATCTATTGCGCGCCGGGCAATGCCGGCATTGGTCAATTGGCGGAGTGCGTTCCGATTCCGGTAAGTGAGTTTGACGCGCTGACAGAGCTGGCGGAAGCCAAAAAGGTCGGGCTGGTCGTGGTTGGCCCTGATGATCCACTGGCTGACGGCATCGTGGATGCCTTTGAAGCGAAAGGCATTCCCGTATTCGGACCGCGTAAAAATGCAGCGGAAATCGAAGGCAGCAAAATCTTCATGAAGGATTTGCTGCAAAAATATCATATTCCGACAGCCACCTATCGCAAGTTTTATACCTATGAGGAAGCACATGCCTACTTGAAGGAACAGCCGATTCCGGTGGTCATCAAGGCAGACGGACTGGCAGCGGGTAAAGGGGTAACGGTCGCCTACTCAATGGAGGAAGCAGAGAAGGCTCTCTCCGATATTATGGTAACGAAGGTGTTTGGAGAAGCGGGCGCGCAGGTTGTGATCGAGGAATTTTTGGCTGGACAGGAGATGTCGATTCTCTCCTTTGTGGACGGTGAAACGGTTCGGCCGATGGCAGCAGCACAAGACCACAAGCCGGTTTTTGATGGGGATAAAGGGCCGAATACCGGAGGTATGGGCACCTATTCTCCATTGCCGCACATAGCCAATTCCATTATTGAAGAAGCCATCGAGACGATTATTAAGCCGACGGCCAAGGCCATGGTTGCTGAAGGACGCCCGTTCCGTGGTGTTTTATTCGCCGGATTGATGATTTCGCCAGATGGCAAGCCGAAGACGATTGAGTTCAACGCACGTTTTGGCGATCCTGAAACTCAAGTTGTATTGCCGCGTCTACAATCCGATCTGCTCGATATTTTTCTCGCGGCCGTGAATGGCACGCTGGATCAGGTGGAGATCGAGTGGAAGGATGAAGCGGCGGTGTGCGTAGTGTTGGCTTCCGGGGGCTATCCCGCAGCTTACGCTAAAGGTATTCCGATCCACGGGCTGGACCAGGCAGACGGAGCGATTGTGTTCCATGCCGGAACAGGCATCAATGAGCAGGGTGAGTGGGTAACGAACGGCGGACGCGTATTAGGCGTGGTCGGCTTGGGACGTGACATTGCCGAGGCACGGGACAAAGCTTACGAGCAGGCGGCACGCATTACCTTTGAAGGCAAGCACAACCGTACGGATATTGCAGCAAAAGCATTGCTGTAGCAGAGCTTTATAAAAAAAGAGTGCTTCTTCGGAGGTTCTCTTTTTTTGTTGTACGCAAAGTATGGAACTTTGTTTGACAAAAGTATACTTATCCTATAGGATTAAAAATATAAAACTGACTGACTGATCAATCGGGAGGAGAAACCTATGCTGCCACGGAAGGCGAAGCAGTCCGAAACCGTCGCAAATGAACAACCTGCTGACCGCGCTGGAGAAGAAACAGACCGCAGAACACAGCTTCTCCACATTGCGTTGAAGCGATTCGCCGAGCACGGGTACCATCAAACGAAGATTTCAGATATCGTGGTGGAGGCTGGAGTAGCCCAGGGCACGTTTTATTGGCATTTTAAAAGCAAAGAGGCATTGGCACTGGAGATTATTGCTACAGGCCGTGAACAGCTGCTGTCAGCGATAGGACAGGGTTATCGCCGCGATGCTGGAACGCTGGCTGATATGGTTAAGGCTTCCGAAGCGCTGTTTGTCCGTTTATTTGATTTTGCATTGGAGAACCGCCATCTGATGGGTTTGCTGCTGAGTGGCAGCGGCGTCGATGAACCGGTGCGCCAAAGTATCCGGGAGACAAGAATCGCAATGGAACTGGCATTCCGGCGTAATATGGAAAGAGCGATCGAACTGAACATGCTGCCTGCTGAGCTGGATGTCGAATTACGGGCAGCATTACTCATGGGTATGATCGAGGGCATCATTACACGCTGGCTATTCGGTTCCGAGGGAACACATGACCATATGATGCAGGCAACAGCTAAAAGATTGGCGGCAGAGGCGGCGAGCTTTGAATTTTACGGATTGTTAGGTCAAGGCTAGATGGTCAATATCGCATGAATTGGCAGTAGGCGACAAATAATATAGCCAAACTACACATAGGCACTTAATCATTTACATCCAGACAGGACAGGAGAGAACGATTTATGAAAACAAGTAAAAGAGGGTTCTTGGTAACGACACTAATGGCTTTGGCATTGTTTAGTCTTGTGCTGAGCGCTTGCGGAACGAGACAGGATACTTCCGGCACCAGTAATGGAGCGGGCAGCAGCAATGAGGCAGCGGGGAATCAACTGGAAGCGATCAAGAAGGCAGGTGTGATCAAGGTCGGTATGATGGGGACCTACCCACCGTACAATTTTTTGAATGATGCCAAGGAATTGGACGGGTTTGACGTGGATATCACCAAGGAATTGGCGAAGCGGATTGGAGTAAAACCGGAGTTCACGGCACAAGAATTTTCGGGACTGATTCCAAGCTTGCAAAAGAAAAAATTCGATGCGGTCATCAGCCAGGTCACGATTACAGAGGATCGTAAAAAGGCAATTGATTTCACAGAGCCTTATATCACAAACCATGTAAACATTATCGTCAACAGCAAAACCAATGATATTACCAAGCTGGAGGATTTCAAAGGCAAAACTATTGGTGTCGGCCTGGGAACGAATGATGAATCTTATCTGCGTAACGAAGTGCTGCCAAAGGTAGGGGATTTTGAGATTAAAACGTATGATGATGTCATTACTTCCCTAAAGGATCTGAACTCTGGCCGCATTGACGCAACCATTAACAATCTGTATGCACTCAAGCCTATCGTCGACAAAAATGGCTTCCAGATTAAAGCGGTAGGTGAGCCAATTAAATCCGACCAAGCAGGTGTAGCTATTAACCAAAATTCGCCTGAGCTTAAAGAAGCCTTGAACAAGGCTCTAAAAGAAATGAAGGAAGACGGCACCTATAAAACCATCTTCAAAAAATGGTTCGGCGAGGAGCCAAAAGAATAACGCAAGCCTGCTAAGGCGTCTGGCTCCGGTTCTGGCTTTATGCTGACACGGAGCCACTCGTCTGAAAGAAGGGAATATAACCGATGCTTGAATTAATGTGGGAAAATGTCCCTTTTTTGTTGAAGGGCGCTTATTATACGCTGTATATTACGATTGTTTCTATGTTTTTCGGCTTAATCATTGGTTTGATTGTGGCTGTCGCCCGGTTGAAGGGGAATCGCCCCGTCCGATGGCTGGCACGCAGCTATGTATCTATCATCCGGGGGACGCCCGTTTTGGTACAGATTGCGGTTATTTATTACGGGTTGGATGATTACGGAATATCGTTCGGATCGCTGACGGCCGCTTGTCTTGCACTCAGTATTAATACGGGGGCGTACTTGTCGGAGACGTTTCGTGGAGCTATTTTAGCTGTCCCGCAGGGTCAGACCGAAGCAGCCTATGCAACGGGCATGTCGCCCGGTCAAACAATGTGGCGTATCATCCTTCCACAAGCAGTACGTATTGCGATTCCCCCGATGGGGAATACGTTTGTTGGAATGCTGAAGGAAACGTCGCTTGTCTCGTTCATCGGGGTTAGTGAATTGATGCGGCAAGCACAGCTTTTACAGGCGCAGTATCTGCTCTACATGCCATTTCTGCTCGAAATTGGCCTGATGTACTGGATTATGAGCATTGGATTCTCCGCTATACTGGAGCGGGTGGAAAAGCGTCTGGCTCGAGCTTATTAAGGTGGAGATGATGGATATATGATAACAACAAACGGATTGGGGAAACGATTTGGACAGGTAGAGGTTCTGAAAAGCATTGATTTTCAGGTGGCCGCTCGTGAAATCGTCGTGTTGCTTGGTCCGAGCGGCTCCGGTAAAAGTACCTTGCTGCGTTGCTTGAACGGATTGGAGGAACTGACTTCCGGCAAATTTGAGGTAAACGGGATCGAGGTCGATGCCACCGCTCCACTTCGTACACGACAAGCAGCTATTCGTAACATTCGCAGACAGACGGGCATGGTGTTTCAGCAATTCAATTTGTACCCGCACAAAACCGCCATCGGCAATGTCATTGAAGGATTGGTAACGGTGAAAAAAATGCCGCGCGACCAGGCCATGTCCGTCGGACAACGGTTGCTGGAGCGTGTGGGCTTATCAGATAAGCAGGATGTACATCCTGCACGTTTGTCCGGTGGGCAGCAGCAACGGGTAGCCATTGCGCGTGCGCTGGCGATGGACCCGGCGATCATGCTGTTCGACGAGCCGACATCGGCGCTTGATCCCGAGCTGGTCGGGGAAGTGCTGAGCGTGATGCGGGAGCTGGCTCAAGAGGGAATGACGATGGTTGTCGTCACCCATGAGATGAAATTTGCCCGTGAAGTGGCGGACAAGATTGTATTTATGGCAGACGGTGTTATTTTGGAAGAGGCTGCACCACAGGCATTTTTTGAGGCTCCCCAGCACGAGAGAACACGAAAATTTTTGCGCCAGATTAGTGAGTTTTGAGACAAGAATGACGGTTGATTATAGATGATTAAATGAGAAAGAAGGCTTTTAATTATGAAAGTATCTACAACTTGGCACGGCAAACGCGCGTTTACTTCGGAGGGACCGTCCGGCTATTCGGTTGGAATGGATGCTACGGCTGCTTATGGCGGTGATGGCAAGGGGATGACACCAATGGAGCTGCTGCTGGCGGGTCTGGCGGGGTGTATCGGTATTGATATCACGATGATTTTGGACCGTTTCTTGTCGGACATTACCCGAATTGATATTGACGCAGAAGGTACGCGTAAGGAACAAATGCCGACAGGCTTTACAGCGATTGATCTGACATTCCATGTGGATGGAGATATTCCGGATTACCGTGTGTGGAAGGCGATTCAGATGGGCAAGGAAAAATATTGTGCAGTATCCGACTCCTTAAAGGCGGACATTCGTATGCACCTCATTTTGAATGGAGTAGAAGTACCGAAACCCGCATAAGTGCGGAGGCCAATAAGGAGAGCCAGTAAGGAGAGTCAGCCCGTATCATATACAGGCTGACTCTCTTTTTTCTTTTAATTCCCTACCCATTTCCTTTGGACTTGCGTTCCCGCAGCAACAGATACAGAAAATAGGGTGCGCCAATAATGGCTGTCACGATGCCGGCGGGAATTTCGAGCGGCGGCTTCAAGCCCCGTCCCAGCGCGTCGGCGAGGACGAGAATCAGAGCGCCGATCATCGCCGCGCCGGGCAGCAGGTAACGGTGGCGGTTGCCAAACAAGCGGCGTGCCAGATGCGGTGCCAGCAGGCCGATAAAGCCGATGGAGCCGATGGCAGCGACACAGGAGGCAGCCAGGGCCACAGACACGGCTAGCAGCCCTGTACGCACGCGTTTTACGCTAAGTCCTAGCCCGGCCGAGCTTTCTTCATCCAGGCTCATAATATCCAGCTTGCGCTGTAGCGTATAGGCTAGAGGCAGCAGGACGAGCAACCACGGCAGTAGTCCGTAGACTTCGTCCCAGCCTTTGCCCCAGAGGCTTCCAGCCAGCCAGGTCAGCGTATCGCTGGCTTCAAGAGGATATTTGACCAGAATGTAATCGGTCGCAGCCTGAAAAATAGCGCCTACCGCCAGCCCGGTCAAGGCCAGCATATTGGGGCGCATGCCGCCCTTCATCGAAAGCTGTACGAGCAGTAGCGCGGCCAGCCCGGCTCCGACGAAGGCGGCTACAGGCAGGAGAGCCACCGGGGATGAGGGCAGCAGCACGATGACGAGAACCGCCGCGAAGCCGGCTCCCTTCGATACGCCCACCACGTCCGGCGAAGCCAGCGGGTTGCGGATCATGCCTTGCAGCAGCACTCCGGCTACCGCCAGTCCTGCTCCGGCCATCATGGCCAGCAGGCCGCGAGGCAGCCGATAGTGGTGAACGATGAACCACGATGAGGCATCTCGTTCAGTCAAAGCCGCGAGCAACTCGGAGGGCGTAATGTAGGTGCTGCCCACGCCAATGGCTATAAAAGAAACACCCAGCATTAGCGCGAGTAAAATCCACAGCTTTTTCATCGTGCAGCCCTCCCGTTCTTGTGTGCCAGATATAAAAAGAAGGGCGCGCCGATCAGCGCTGTTACAATGCCAACGGGCGATTCATACGGAAATGCGATAAATCGTCCGAGCACGTCTGCATATGTCAGCAGGAGTGCTCCGCAGATCGCAGACAGGGGGATGACCCGTTTGTAATTGTCACCCGTGAACATCTTGATGATATTCGGCACCATCAGGCCTACAAAGCCAATGGAACCGGCCACCGCAACGGCAGAGCCTGCTAGCATAATGACTGAGGCCGAGGCCAGTAGACGGACAAGCCGTACATTCTGTCCCAATCCCTGCGCGACCTCTGTTCCGAGGCTCAGCACGGACAGAGAGGGAGCCAATGCCAGCGCAAGGATCATGCCGATGGCAAACCAGGGCAGCACCAGACGTGTATCCGCCCAGGTGGACCCGTCAATGGCTCCGGCCAGCCAATACAGCACATCGGATATTTGCTCGTTGAACACGAGCAGTCCCTGGGTGACGGAGGCCAACAGCAGATGCACGGCCATCCCGGCCAGAGCCAGCTTGACCGGCGTCATGCCTGCCGTTCCGGCCAGTGCATATACGAAGGAGCCGCCCGCGATAGCCCCGGCAAAAGCAAAATAAATGCTGCCGGACGATCCGATATTCGGCAGCAACACGACGGACAGCACGACAGCCAGCGAAGCGCCCGAGCTGACCCCGAATACCTGCGGCGAAGCCAGCGGGTTGCGTGTGATGGCCTGCATCAGCGCCCCGGCCACGGCAAGGCCGGCCCCGACGATCAGGCCAATGACGGCACGCGGCAGGCGGACCGTCAGGATAATGAGCTGATCCTTGGACGGATGCTCGGTGAATAGCGCAGTCAGCATGGTGGGGATGTCCATCCTGACCGGGCCAATCGCCACGCTCAGCAATAGTCCAGCCAGCAGCGCCAATAGAAGTGCAAAGAAGACCGGCTTATTCAGCCGGCCACGTGAGGCCTGTCCGATCAACGGGAGGCGTCTCATTTGCTTTGCGCGGGATACAGAAGCGAAATAGCTTGCTCCAGTATTTTCTCGGCTGAGCCGAGTCCGCGGTACCGGGTCCACAGTGCCCGGTTCACTTCGTAAACTTCCCCTTTTTTGACAGCCGTAATGTTTTGCCACAGCGGATTTTGCTTCCATTCTGCAATCAGCTTCTCATCAGCTTCCACCAAGAAGATCACGTCCGGATCAGCTTGTGCAATTTGCTCCAGCGTCAGCTTGACAGTGGGCTCGTCTGTGTTTTGAAGAGCATTGTGGATGCCCGCTTGCTCCAGTAGCTGTCCATCAAAGGATGAAGCCCCGTGAGCGGACAGTGAATCAGAGCGGAATACCCCTAGCAGTACGCTGCGTGGCTCCCCAGCTTTAATTCCTTCCTTCAGCTTTTCCATTTTAGCTTTATGTGCAGCTAAAATCTGTTCGCCCTTTTCCTTCTCGCCCAGCGCATCGGCAATGACACCGAAGGATGCCAGGTTTTGTTCATAGGAGGAGTTGCGGCTCTTCAGAACAATGGTCGGAGCAATTTCACTTAGTTCTTTGTATATGCTTTTATGACGGTTTAGATCGGCAATGATTAAATCGGGCTTCAAGGAGCTGATCGTTTCCAGATTCGGCTGCTTGCGCGTTCCTACAGGAGTGAAGTCGATTTTCTTGCCGAGCAATCCCTCGATATCATCGTCATTTTCCTGGGCTATTCCGACAGGTGTTACACCTAGCTGGGTTGCTGCATCGACAAAAGAGAATTCCAGCGTTACGATTCTTTTTGGTTTACCTGTAATTTTGGTTTCTCCCATCTCATGCTTTATGATTCGGGAATCGCCTGTTGCTTGAGGTGCTGCTGCGTTGTTATCTTTTGTCTGGCTGCCACATCCGGCGATAATGACCGTCAGCAGTGCAAGAATGGCTGTAAGCAGCATGCCTGTGCGTAGTGGTTTCTTTGGTGATGCCATATGTTGTCCCCCGTTCCAAATGTGCTTATCATAGTTAGTGATAATCATTATCAATTAACCAACTGTTGATCATTCTAGCAATCGGGAGGAGGGACGTAAACAATGTGTTCATTTAAACTATTTTGGCTGATAAAGTGAATTAAGTTCATTAAAATTACGTTTATTCATTTTCCCGCTGTCGCCGATAGATACGCTCTGGTCTGCCGACGGTTCCGTATACCTGATCGTGGTGGGCGTCACCACTTTCTACCAAGTACTCCAGATACCTTCTGGCTGTGGAGCGGCTCATACCCAACTCATTCCCCACCGTACCCGTAGTCAGCTCGCCCCGCCGATTCAGAAGCTCAAGCACCTTGTCGCAGGTTACTTTGTCAATGCCCTTGGCCCACAGCTCTCCCACTCCGGTGCCTGTCATCCGACCAGTGCCCGCGTTTTGAAGCAGACTGTCAATTTCGGCTTGCTCCACCGTCGATGGCTGCTCCTGCCATGCCTTGACCTGTCGCTGAAAACGGGCATATTCCTCCAGCGTGGCACGCAATCTTTCGAACACAAGCGGCTTCACGATAAAATCAAATACGCCTGCGCGAACGGCTTGTACCACGGTTTCAGCTTCTTTGGCGGCAGTCAGCATAATGACATCGGTGTCCGGATAGTGTTGCTTGATGAACGATAGCAGCGTCAGACCGTCGGTATCAGGAAAATAAACATCCAGCACGACCAAAGGCGGACGCAGCACGTCCAATTGAAGCTTTGCCTCAAATTCGTTCGTTGCTATTGCACATACGGTGAATCCGTCCACCTTTTCAATAAATCGTCGGTTAATCTCCGCAATTCGCGGATCATCTTCAATAACAAGCACCTCAATATCCGATAAAACCCGCTCATTCATGGGCATAACCTCCTTTTACATCATTACACGTTTCTAACCTGTTTAAAGGTATGCGTATTTCAAAAATGGTACCTCCACCTGTCCGTTCATTTACTTTTATTGAGCCGCCCATTCGCTCTGCATACTCGTGCACGAGAGCAAGGCCGTACCCGTGCCCTGCTTCTGTTTTGGTCGATGCCCCTTTGACGAACAGCTTATCCCGGATATCCTCTGAAATTCCCGATCCGTTGTCCGCAACCTCGATAGTTATGGCTTTAGCCGTTTCTTCGAGCCGGAACCAGACTTGTCCCTCAGGAATTGAGGGCATCGCGACAGCTTCCATGGCATTATCCAGCAGGTTTCCGGCCATGGCAGCAAGAAGCGACCACTCCAACGCAGGAGATACGGTAGAGAATGCCCCGCTAACAGTAGAGTGTAATACAATCCCCTTGTCCAGCGCCTGCTTTTTCTTACCGATCAGCAGGCTGGCGATGATCGAATCAGGTAAAGAAGTAGAGGCATTGGTCCTGTGCATGCGATATTGTTCCGATTCCTGAGTAATGAAGTCCACCGCTTCATCATAACACTCCAACTGAATCAAGCCGGAGATGAGATACAGCCGGTTGGTGTATTCATGTGTTTGTGATCGCAGCACTTCCGCGTAATCTTTGACCTCGGTCAACTGCCGCGTCATGCGGAGCAACTCTGTTTTGTCACGCAGACTGGCAACCGTGCCCATCCTTTGCCCGGAGCGATCCTTGATCGGCACACGGCTGACGACTACAACTCGTTGCTGCACCTCAATTTCCTCATTGAATACAATATGTTCCTGGCCCGGCTTCGTATCTTCACTATTCACGATGAAATCCGCAACAAGCACATCTGCCAGTTTAGCTGCGGCACCCGGTAAGTGATGAAGCTCGCAACCGTCCATGGTAGTTTCCGGGGGAAGACCAAGTAAGCGGACGGCTTGCGGATTGGCAAGTGTGACTTGTCCACTGCTATTAACCGCGATAATCCCTTCGCCTATGGATTCGAGAATGGCTTGCTTTTCCTGGTACAAGCGTCCAATCTCCACTGGCTCCAGCCCGTGCAGCTCCCGGCGTACCCTTCGCGCTATTAGCAGGCTGCCTGAAATGCCAATCATAAGCGCGCCCACCATGAACCACAGCCATGCATAGGTGTATGTGCGGATATTTTGCTCCACATCTGTCATTAGAAAACCTACAGAAATGAGGCCGATGGCCTTGCCCTGTTCATCATAAACTGCAGTTTTGGCCCGGAGTGATCGCCCGAGAGAGCCTGTCGATTCTGTGATAAAGGACTGCCCTTGCAGCACCTTATCATTCATGGGATCTATCATAGGCGTGCCGATGCGCTCTGGATTGACATGCCATTGCCGGATGAGATGACGATCAGCAATGGTAATAAAGTCAGCGCCGCTGCTGGCTTGGACTGGCTTCACTGCCTCCTTGATTCGCAAGCGCAGCTGCGTCGTATCCGTCTGCTCCAGAGCGTCCCTGACCTGCGCATCTACCGCAAGCGTATTGGCAACGGTCAGAGCCCTTTTTCCGATCTCTTCGTATAGAGCGGAGGTGATCATATATCGAAAGGATAACCCCAATAGCCCGGTAACCACCAGCACTAAAAGGGAGATGAATACCATTAGTTTTGTCTGAAAACGCACATGCCTTCACCGCCGTCAAGCAAGATATAGGAGGAGCCGATCAAGCTGTTCATCTCCTCAATACGATCCATTTTACTGTATTACAGGAACAGCCGCACTTTTAATCTGTCGGATGAATGGTCTATAATAGAAAATAGTTACATAATATGAGGAGGACGATATCATGGTTATTATTCATGCTGATATGAAAGTTTTACCAGAAAAAAGAGAGGTCTTTCTGCAACAAACCCAGGGATTGATCAGCGCATCACAGGCTGAAGAAGGCAATGTACGCTACACGCTGATGCAGGATCTGAATGATCCCAACGCATTTACGATGGTCGAAGAATGGAAGGATGCAGCCGCTGTAGATTTCCATAACAAGTCTGCCCATTTCCAGGCATTTGTTGCGGCAGCGAAGGAATTGCTGGCAGCTCCGCTTCAAGTGAATGCTTTTCAGGATGCAACCAAACTGTAATCATCTCGCGGATAAATCATAATCAGGAACAGGAGGAGATAGACATGGGGAACATTGCGGATACAACTGTACTGAATAATGGAGTTCAGATGCCTTGGCTGGGTTTTGGTACATACAAGGCCGAAGGCAATGAGGTTTACGAAGCGGTCAAAATAGCCATAGAGGCTGGCTACCGCAGCATTGATACGGCGGCGATTTACGGTAATGAGGAGCTGGTTGGACAAGCCATTCGAGACAGTGGGGCGGCCAGAGAAAATCTGTTTGTTACCACCAAGCTATGGAACCAGGATCAGGGCTACGATTCAACACTGCGTGCATTCGAGGAAAGTCGCAAGCGGCTGGGTCTGGACATCATTGATCTGTATCTTATTCATTGGCCTGGCAAGGACAAGTACAAGGAAACCTGGAAGGCGTTCGAACGCCTGTATGAAGAGGGAAGCGTGCGTGCTATCGGAGTAAGCAATTTCCAAGTCCACCATCTCGAAAACCTCCTGAAAGACAGCAACATTGTACCTGTCATCAACCAAGTGGAGCTTCACCCGCGTCTGACACAGCAAGAGCTGCATCAATACTGCCGGGAACACCAGATTCAGCTTGAATCGTGGAGTCCACTGATGAAGGGGAAACTGACAGAGCAGGCGGATATCGTAGAGATTGCTGCTAAATACGGCAAAACCTCGTCACAGGTTATTTTGCGCTGGCATCTGGATCGGGGCATCGTGACGATTCCCAAATCTGTAACTGCGCATCGTATCCGCGAAAATGCCGATTTGTTCGATTTTGAACTGACGGCAGAGGATATTAACCGAATCAACGCACTTCATCTGGATGAGCGTGTAGGTACTCATCCCGATAAGCTGTTGTTCTAATATTCAAATATACAAAGGAACCTCCCAATCTGCGTTAACCGTAGCCGGGAGGTTCTCTTTTTATGCATCGGGATGGTCTCATAGCTTTTATCCCTGTCCGTCTGGACAGAGATGCCTACTGATGATTTAATTTGCGATGCAGGAGGAAGGAGTAGAATATGGGAGTGACTACGGATATAACCAGGACAGTTATAAAAATGAACGTTCCCGCCGCACCTCCGACCCATGCCGCTACCAGACTGGCCGCACCACCGAGCATCATCATGGGTCCGCCCAAACGGTGAGTTTTCCGCCACACCTCCGGGTTGGATAGAGTCCATGGTGTACGGATGCCGAAAGTAAAGTTGGGTTGTACCTGTGTCATATAATTGCCAAGTACCATCAGCATCAGGCCCAACACTCCATAAATTATGGTAACCATCTGCAACGGATAATTCAGGTTATACAGCAGCATTCCCCAACCTGCTACAGCGAGAATGAGGGAAGTACCTACCCGTGTGACTTCATAGGCTTTAGAAAATTTCTCGTAATTGGCCCTGTTAGGGTCCATGTAGCGAGCTAGCCGGAGAAGCAATGGCACCAGCCCCAACACCACCAGCATGAGAATAGAACCGTTTTTACTCATATAACCGTCCGCTGTATTGTTAAAGCTAAAATGAGAGGCCATAACATCAGGAAGCCGGTCATACAGCAGTAAAGCGCCTATAGCAGGTGATAAGGCAATCAAAGTTGTCAAAACATCCCTAAGGCTCCAGTGTATTCGAAATTTCATTCAGACCCCTCCGTATCCTTAATATCATTCGAATGTTTCTTTACAGGGGCATCCGATTGGACGATGCTGAACATCCAACCGATGACATCCGCCACCACTGTCGTATGTAGGGTGTAAATGATGTTTTGTCCCTGCCGTTCATCCAGCACCAGCCCGGCTTGCTTCAGAATGCTCAAATGGTGGGATATGCTGGGCTTGCTGATTTGAAAATGCTCGGCGACATCGCCTGCGCTCATGCTTTTGTCTTTCAAAAGCTGCAATATTTTGCGCCGGGTCGGATCGGCCAAGGCTTTAAAGGCATCATTCAAAGTTAGCTCACTCCTTTAGATATTTAGATAATTCTCTAAATATCTAATACGATACTAAAATAGATGCAATGTACGTGTCAACAGGCAAATGCATGAAGCTTCAAAAATGGCTGAGCTGCACCAATATTTCTATTTGTAAAAGGCGGCAAAACTCGTTATAATTAATTTATACAAAAAATAAGATTCTTAATATTAAATGAATATAAACCATTCTTGTGAGGAGGAAATGTAGTATGAAACACGTTTTCCGTAAAGGAAGTAATCCACAAGCCCCGGTGATATTGCTGCTGCACGGCACTGGTGGGAATGAGCAGGATCTGATGCCATTGGCAGATTTGGTTGCCCCAGGAGCCTCTGTGTTAGGCGTGAGGGGGAATGTGCTGGAAAATGGAATGCCGCGTTTCTTCCGCCGGTTGGCAGAGGGAGTGTTCGATCTGGAGGATCTGGTATTTCGCACCAAAGAACTGAGCGAATTTGTGGATACGGCTGCTGAGCAATACGATTTTGACCGTAACAACGTCGTGGCTCTTGGCTATTCCAATGGAGCGAACATAGCGGCCAGCATGCTCTTTCACGATGCCAAAGCGCTGCGCGGGGCTATTCTCCATCATGCGATGGTGCCGTTGCGCGGGCTGCAATTGCCGGACTTAAAAGGTGTCCCTGTATTTCTGTCTTCCGGTGAAAATGATCCGATCGTTCCGGTTGCGGAATCCCGTGAGCTGCACGCTTTACTGGAAGGGGCCGGAGCTCAGGTGGATGCATATTGGGAACGCAATGGTCATCAATTAACCCGTACAGAAGCCGAAGCCGCAGGGAAATGGTTTGGAGAGCATTTTAATGCATAAAATGGTCTGATATCGTTCAAGCTACCGATTAGCGCTCCAATGAGCGATTCCATAATCAGGAGGCGACAACGAAATGGCAAAACCGGATAATCGGGCCGATAATGTAGAGCATTTGCAGCAAAGTATTCAGAATACACAACAGAATCTTCATGAAGCTGAAGGGTATCTGAACGAATTTTCCTCTGAAATCAGCAACGAGGAGCGCAAGCAAATCGAAGAAAAAAATAATCGCCGCAAAGAAAGCATTAGAGCGTTTCGAGCAGAAGTGAAGGACGAAGCAGCACACGCTCAAGAATAGGTAAAAAAAGCGATCCAACGCCAAATTTCAATGGTGTTGGGTCGCTTTTTTTATGCAAAAAACATCATAGTCCCATCCAATTCATTTTTCCCCTATAATGCAATGGAGACGCTAGTTTTGCGCTAAAAATGAACTTTTATAAATAATGTTGTTGTAAACGAATTAGGGTTGATGTTAAATAATAAAAGAAAGCGCAATCATTAGCAAATCATTTTTTCATCATGCGAAGGGGGAAGGATATGCTGCTGCGAAGAAAAAGCATGGCGTTGATGCTCATGGCAGTGGTTTTAATGGCTGGACTGCTGCAAGGTTGTTCCTTCAAGGCCGACGAACAGGATGGTCCGGGAACAGAACTGGTGTTGTGGACGTTTAACGAACTGCATGAGAAGTTTTTTCTGCAAATGGCTGATCAATGGAACCAACTGCACCCTGATGAACAAATTAATTTGAAAGCGAATACATTTCCTTATGACAACCACCATAGCAAGCTATCGATTGCGTTGCAATCGGGGGTGGGGGCACCGGATATCGCGGATATCGAGGTGAACAAGATCGGCAACTTCCTCAAAGGGATACCGCAGCTTGTCCCGCTCAATCCGGTGATTGACCCGGAGATGAACAACATTGTGCCTTCCAGAGTACAGATTTACGGAAAAGACGGCAAATATTACGGCATTGATTTTCATGTCGGGGCCGAAGTGATGTATTACAATAAAGAAATTTTGGACCAGGCGGGGGTAAACCCGGATTCCATCGTTACGTGGGCAGATTATGCTGCGGCAGGCAAGCAAGTACTGGCGAAAACAGGCAAGCCAATGGCGACGGTGGAGACGAATGACCTGTGGAATTACTGGCCGATGATTTCCCAGCAGAACTCGGATTTTCTGGATGACAAGGGCGAGCTGACACTGGATAACGAAACGAATATTAAAACTCTTAAGTTTCTTCAGCAGATGGTGAAGGACAAAATAGCGATTCCCGCACCAGGCGGTGGACACCATATGGAGGAATACTACGGGTTTATGAACAAAGGCGGTGCCGCTTCGGTGTGGATGCCGATGTGGTATATGGGACGCTTTACGGATTATATGCCTGACCTGAAAGGAAAAATCATCATCAGACCGTTGCCGGCCTGGGAAAAAGGCGGCTTTCGCTCAGCGGGTATGGGCGGAACCGGCACGGTGGTCACGAACCAATCGAAGCACCCGGATTTGGCCATGCGCTTTTTGGCCTTTGCCAAGCTGTCCAAGCAAGGGAATGTGGAGATATGGAAGCAGCTTGGTTTTGATCCCATCCGCAGTGAGGTATGGACAATGCCGGAAGTCAAAGCCAAGAACAAATTTACGGACTATTTCGGACCGAATATTTTTGACACCCTCATCGAAGTAAAAGACGAAATCAATGCGGTGCATATCGGACCGAAAACGCCTGATATCGCCAGTGCGGT
Organism: Paenibacillus kribbensis; assembly: GCF_001705305.1. GTDB lineage: Bacteria > Bacillota > Bacilli > Paenibacillales > Paenibacillaceae > Paenibacillus > Paenibacillus kribbensis_B. The sequence continues at coordinate 90,687 of NZ_MCBP01000017.1, read as the reverse complement.
TCGCAATAAAATACTTTATCGGACACTGCTGAATGGCGAAGACCCGGCCACAGTGCTGCATGAGCTGGCAGATGAACTGAGATAGACCCCAACAGGAAAGGGAGTGAGATTCATGGCAACGCCCGTTCATACGAACGCTAATGTACCGACAGGTCAGCCGCCACAAACTCAGCGTCCGACCAGAAGTCAATGGAGTCGCTTTATTCATTCCAGCCGTACAGCACCGTATGTGTTTATCCTTCCATTTTTACTGTCCTTTGCGCTGTTTTTTGCTTATCCGGTGATCTCGACGATCATTATGAGCTTTCAGGAAGTGCTACCAGGTATCACAACGTACGTCGGATTGGAGAATTACAAGGACTTAATGAATCCTACGTTTGGAAAAGCGATACTGAACAGTGTTCTGTACACGCTGCTTACGCTGGTCGTGTTGATTCCCCTGCCGCTGGTACTGGCGGTATTGCTGAATTCGCCTAAAATGCCGGGCAGAGGGCTGTTCCGCTCGGTTATGTTCATACCTGCTCTGACCTCGGTGGTGGTGGCAGGCACCATTTTCCGGCTTATGTTCGGGGAACTGGATGGTTCCTTGATGAATTCCTTATTGGGCGTATTCGGTGTGGAGCCGCATAAATGGCTGATGAATGCCAACACCGGTTTTTTAGCGTTGATTGTGCTGGCTCTATGGAGATGGCTGGGTGTTAACATGCTGTATTACATGTCGGGATTGCAAAACATTCCCCCCGAGCTGTATGAAGCCGCGCAGATTGATGGAGCCAGCCGGTTTGCTTCCTTTTGGCGGATTACGATTCCTATGCTCAAGCCGGTGACGATCTACGTATTTACGATTAGTATTTACGCGGGCTTGTCGATGTTCACAGAGAGCTACATGCTGTGGAACGGAAATAACTCCCCGAATGATATCGGCTTAACGATTGTCGGTTATCTCTATCGCCAAGGTCTGGAGCAGAACAGTATGGGCTTTGGAGCTGCGGTGGGCATTGTATTGCTCGTATTTACATTAGTGCTGAACCTGATCCAGCTCAAATTTTTCGGCATGTTCCGGAAGGAGGATTAAGCGATGGTTCAGAAACAAAAAGGCCCGTTATCCGCATTTCTCGTTGTCCTGTTCATTCTGTTTGCCGGGTTTGCCCTGTTTCCGCTATTTGCCGTGACGCTTGCCTCGTTCAAGCCATCAACGGAACTGCTGCGTTACGGCTTGAATCTCAAGCTGGAGTGGGCCATCATGTCCTTGAAAAACTATGCGTTCATTTTTCAGGGGACGACGGATTATTTTCAATGGTATTGGAACAGCATTGTCATTACCGTCTTGTTTACGGTGCTATGTCTGATATTGTCCGCAATGGTGGGCTACGGACTGGAAATGTACCGTTTTAGATTAAAAAATGTGATTTTTACGCTGGTGCTGGTTGTGATGATGATTCCAGTCGAAATTATCATGCTGCCGCTTTACAAGCTGATGATTGGCATGAAGCTGATCAACACGGTATGGGGTGTGATACTGCCCTTCGTCGTTGCGCCGATCCCGATCTTTTTCTTCCGTCAATATTTGAGTGGAGTGCCCAAGGACTTTATGGATGCTGCACGGGTTGACGGTTGTTCGGAGTATGGTATTTTCGTGCGGATTATGATGCCGCTGATGGCGCCTGCGTTTGCGGCGATGGCTATTTTACAGGCGATGAACAGCTGGAATAACTTCCTGTGGCCGATGATCGTATTGCGTACCAACGACATGCTGACACTGCCGATTGGTCTGTCCAGTCTGCTGACGCCATATGGCAACAATTATGATGTGCTGATTGCCGGGTCGGTGTTGGCTATTTTGCCGATTCTGGTCGTGTTCCTGTTCTTCCAGCGTTATTTCATCGAAGGCATGACGGCAGGAGGGGTTAAAGGATAGTCGATAATCGGAGCAATACAATACCAGAAACGTATAGCATCGAAAAAAAGCAGGTCGGGCATCGCCCGGTCTGTTTTTTGCATTATAATTGATTTTCATTCTCATTTTCATGTATATGACCTGCACAAGCTGTAGGTAAACGTGGTATGATATTCGAAAGATTTCAAATACAGCATTTTGTATAATTCGATTCCTAACGCTCAAGGGTACAAATAGGATTTATGCAAAATGCTCAAATACAGAAATATTCAGGCGGAGCGTGGAGAACCTATGGAACCAACAGAAACCCAGAAAACTGGCCCGGCCACGGCGTCAACCGTTGGCATGGAGGATATTGTACGGGCGCATCATATGCTGCGTGAGGTGATTGTACGTACACCTTTACAGAGAGATGCCGTCCTGTCGGCCAAATATAACTGTAATGTATATCTGAAAAGAGAGGATCTCCAGGTTGTACGGTCCTTTAAAATCCGCGGAGCTTACAATATGATCCGCAGTCTGACTCCCGAGCAAATGGAAAAGGGCATTGTGTGCGCGAGTGCGGGCAATCATGCGCAAGGTGTGGCTTTTTCATGTAATGCGCTGGGCATCCACGGTAAAATATTCATGCCGAGCACAACGCCTAATCAGAAGGTGAAGCAGGTTCGTCGCTTTGGCGGTAACAGTGTAGAGGTCATTCTGACCGGAGATACGTTTGACGACGCCTATGACGAGGCCATGAAGGTGTGCAGTGAGCAGGAGATGACCTTTATCCATCCGTTTGACCAGCCGAAAATTATAGCAGGCAACGGTACGATTGCGATGGAAGTGATGGAGAGCCTGGATACCCCTGCGGATTATGTGTTTGTGACGATTGGCGGCGGCGGCTTGGCGGCAGGCGTAGGCACGTATGTAAAAACAGTGAGTCCAGCCACCAAGGTGATCGGTGTGGAACCGCTTGGGGCGGCGTCCATGACGGAAGCGATGCGACTGAACAAGGTGGTTACCCTGGAGCACATCGACAAGTTTGTTGACGGAGCAGCGGTAAAGCGTGTCGGTCAGTTGACTTATGATATTTGCAACCATACCTTGGACGATATTGTGAAGGTACCGGAAGGCAAGGCATGCACCGCCATTCTTGAGCTATATAATGAAAATGCGATTGTAGTGGAACCTGCGGGCTCGCTGCCTGTAGCGGCACTTGATCTGTACCGCGAGCAGATTCGAGGCAAAACGGTGGTTTGTATCATTAGTGGCGGCAACAACGATATAGATCGGATGCAGGAGATTAAGGAACGGTCCCTGATTTACGAAGGATTGAAGTATTATTTTATGGTGAATTTCCCGCAAAGAGCCGGGGCGCTGCGCGAATTTCTTCAGGATGTGCTTGGACCGGACGACGACATCACTAGGTTTGAGTATACAAAAAAGAACGATAAGGAAAACGGCCCGGCGCTGGTCGGCATTGAGCTGCTTCATCAGGAAGACTATCTTCCTTTGATCGAACGAATGAACCGCAAGGGGCTCAATTATACGGAACTGAACAAAAATGAGAATTTATTTAATATGCTGATTTAACAAGGAGAGGAGCCCGCGGGCTCCTTTTTGTATGCATTACGTTATACGTAGTTTATGAATTTCTTTTTATTTGAAATAAAGCGTTTACAAAACAGAAATGTATAGGTTAATATATGTGTAACTTCATAAGTATAAACACTAACGTAATATATGTTTCACCTGATTCTCATCTATATAAAACGAATTTGGAGGTGCGTAAGCGTGTTGAAATCCTGGAAAAAATCAGTACAAGGTAAATTGGTCCGAACAGCGTTTGCTGCCGTAACCTCGGCTGCATTACTGCTGTCAGTGGTGCCATCCGCATCGGCAGAACATTGGCCGTTAACTGGCGATGTGGCGGTACATGATCCGTCCATCACGAAGGAAGGCAATGCATGGTATATTTTCTCCACAGGACAGGGGATACAGGTTCAAAGATCGGATGATGGACGTAATTTTTACAGATTGCCGCAAATATTCCTGTCACCGCCATCGTGGTGGAAATCGTATGTACCTAAGCAGAAGACTAATGATGTATGGGCACCGGATGCTCAAAAGTACAATGGTCGAGTATGGGTGTACTATTCCATTTCTACTTTCGGCTCCCGAACCTCGGCTATTGGGCTAACCTCTGCAACGAGCATAGGCGCGGGAAGCTGGAGAGATGATGGACTGGTGCTGCGTACGACGGATTCTAACGATTATAACGCCATTGACCCGAATCTCGTCATTGACGCTTCCGGTAACCCGTGGCTTTCCTTTGGCTCATGGAATTCTGGCTTGAAAATTACTCGTCTGGACAAGAGTACAATGAAACCTACGGGCCAGATCTATTCTATCGCCAAGCGTACTGCCGGTGGTTTGGAAGCGCCACATGTTACATACCGCGACGGCTATTATTATCTGTTTGCTTCTATTGATAACTGCTGCAAAGGCGTAGACAGTAATTATAAGATCATTTACGGCCGCTCCAAGAGTATCACTGGACCGTATGTGGACAAGAGCCGTAAAAACCTGATGGATGGCGGTGGGACTGTGCTGGATGCAGGGAATGATCGTTGGAAGGGACCGGGCGGTCAATCCATCTATAATAACAGTGTCATTGCACGTCATGCCTATGATGCCACGGATAATGGGAATCCAAAGCTCCTGATTAGTGATCTGAAATGGGATTCGGCAGGCTGGCCTACGTACTAAAAAAACGGGATGTCTGGCGTCATCTTTATAGTCATCTCACATAGATGTAAGCCAAGAACTGCTTCTCCATATGGGGGAGCAGTTTTTGGCTTGCAATGTCACAAAAACATGCTATTATGAATCAAGTTGATAATAATTATCATTATCGATTTTATATTTATGGTGATTTTCGGGTATGGAGGGAGTGACCTCACGAATGCGGTTAAAAGGCAGGACGGACGGACGAGCAGCTCCGACGGAGGAGGCGGTTTCCGATGCAGCCACCGTAGCCCGCCCGCTGCTCCGGGCAGGCATGATTCGGCAGGCGTCGTTGTTCATAGCTTCTGCTGTGTTGCTGGCTTTGTCCATGTTTGCCGCTATTTCTCTTGGAGCCAAGGACTTGACTATAAGCACAGTGTGGGCGGCAGTATTCCACTATGACCATTCGCTAATGACACATCAGATCATTCATGAGCTGAGATTGCCGCGTGTACTTGGTGCAGCCGTTATTGGAGCCGCGCTGGCGGTGGCAGGCTCCCTGATTCAGGGCATTACACGCAATCCGCTGGGAGATACAGGTGTGCTGGGCATTAACGCAGGAGCGATGTTTGTAGTCGCTGTGAGCTTTGCCTTTTTCCCCAATCTGCCTTATGGCACGTTAATCGTATTGTCGTTCCTCGGTGCGCTGATGAGCACCTTGCTGGTATTCGGCCTTGGAGCCTCCGCGCCGGGGGGATTAACGCCAATGAGACTGACGGTGTCTGGGGCTGTGACGGCTGCCCTGCTCGGCTCTATGACTTCGGGGATTGCGATTTATTTTGATTTGAGTCAGGATTTGGCCTTTTGGTATGCGGGCGGCGTTGCCGGAATCAAATGGTCGCAGCTTGAGATCCTTGCGCCGATTTTGCTGATTGTAATTGCTTGGTCGATGGGGCTGGCGCGCTCTATTTCGCTGATTTCAATGGGCGATGAGGTGGCGTTGAACCTGGGATTAAATCTCAAGCGTATCCGACTGCTTGGCCTGCTTACGGTGGTGGTGCTGGCTGGGATATCTGTGTCGGCCGCCGGGGCCATCAGCTTCGTAGGGCTGGTTATTCCGCATATCGCTCGCAAGCTGATTGGTGTGGATTATCGCCAGATTGTTCCGTTGTCTGCGCTATTGGGAGCTGTGCTGCTAGTGCTGGCTGATTTGGGGGCGAGAATGGCAAATCCGCCGGAGGAACTGGCTATTGGAATTATGGTGTCTTTTATCGGAGTACCCTTTTTCCTCTTTCTCGCCCGTAAGGAAAGGAGGGATTTGTAGTGAGTCGCTCTATAGGAACGGGAGATGCAAGAAAAACAAAGGCTTGGCTCGTCTGTTTGGTATTGGCGGGGATCAGCTTTGTTGTTATTGTGTTGGGTCTGAACACCGGAACGATCCGCATTCCACCGCTGCGTGTGCTGGATACGCTGTTTGGCGGTGGCAGTGGACGTGATCATATGGTTCTGTTTGAATATCGTCTGCCGCGTATCATCGTAACCGTGCTGGCTGGCGCGGGATTGGGTGCAGCCGGAGCAATCATGCAAGGCTTGTCACGCAACGCGCTCGCTGATCCCGGGGTGCTGGGACTTCACGCAGGGGCTGCGTTGGGACTGGTGATGTTCGTCAGCTTTTTTCGTGATCTGGAGGGCTCGGCAGCTGTGCTTATCCCCTTGTTCACCTTTGCAGGAGGGCTCGTCGCGGCGGTGCTGATTGTTCTGTTGTCGTATAACCGCAGCAGAGGAATCGTGCCTGTGCGTCTGATTTTGTCCGGCATCGGTGTAGCCTCGGGACTCAGCGCAATAACGCTGTATTGGTCGTTGCGGCTGGATGAGGATACGTACGCCTTCACAGCACGCTGGCTGGCTGGCAGTGTATGGGGCCGGGACTGGGTGCATGCAGCGGCTTTGCTGCCGTGGATCATCATTGTGTTGCCCTACGTCCTGTCACAGACACGCAGTCTGAACAACCTGTCGCTGGGCGACGAGACAGCAGCCGGAATTGGCACGAATGTGAAGCGTCAGCGCCTGCTGCTGCTGGGCGCAGCCGTAGCCCTATCCAGTGCCAGCGTGTCTATGGCTGGAGGCATCGGCTTTATCGGACTGATCGCACCCCATCTGGCTCGCCGTCTGGTCGGACCGATGTACCAGCATTTGCTGCCCGTGGCCTGTTTTGTCGGGATTGTCATACTGGTCATATCCGACACGATTGGACGTTCGGTGTTTCAGCCGAATGCGATTCCCGCAGGGGTGGTGGTCGCGGTGGTAGGAGCTCCGTATTTTTTGTTCCTGCTGTCCCGAACCAAATGACAGAAGGAATACATATGAAATTGAAGGTTGCAAATTGCTGAAATACCAACCAAGCAGACGCTTTATATATGGATGATATATATGGGGCTTCTATGGCATAGGAGAGAATGATGATGAAAAAATATGGATTAAAGGGTTCAGATGTTAAGCGTTCATGGGCAGCAATGATTCTTGTTTTGTGCATGATTATGCTGTCCGCTTGTGGACAAGCAGCAAATAACAAAGCTGCAGAATCCAAAGCTACAGACAGCAAAGCAGCCGACAGCGGTAAGACAACAATTAACGCCGATTCGCGGATTGCTTCGATGTCTATCCATTTGACGAACAACCTGCTGGCACTGGGCATTACTCCGGCCGGTTCGGTTGTAGGTGGAGATGTGAAGGATTTTCTGCCCCATGTAAAAGATCGTCTCCAAAATACCCGCAAGCTGGGTGTTGTTACGGACCCGGATATGGAAGCGGTACTGGAGCTTCAGCCTGATCATATTTTTCTCGACAAAAAATATTCAGGCAACGATGTAGCCAAGTTTGAAAAAATTGCGCCAACCGAGGTTTTTGATCTGGATGAAGGCACTTGGAAGGACCAACTGAAAAAAATCGCCGTCATGGTTAACCGTGAGGCAGAGGCCGACGCTTTTCTGAAAGATTATGAGGCACAGAAGGAACGGGTTAAAAAGCTGATCCACTCCAAAATCGGAGATGGAACGGTTATGGCTGTACGTGTGACGGCGAAGGAAGTTCGTGTCATGGGCATGAAGCGTCCGGTAGGACCGCTGTTGTATCAGGACTTGGGCTTGAAGCCAGCCAAGGGTGTAGAAAAAATCAACAAGGCCTACCAGGTCGTATCCCAGGAAGTTTTGCCTGATTATGATGCTGACGCCATCCTTGTCATTATCAGTAAAGGCGCTGATGCGCAAAAGGTATACAAGCAACTGGAAGGAAACGCAGTATGGCAAGGACTCAAGGCGGTTAAGCAGGGTCATGTCTACATGCTGGACGGACAGCCTTGGCTGGACTATTCCTCGATGGGGCACAAAATCGCCCTGGATAATGCAGAGCAACTGTTTTCCAAATAAGCTTTAGAATACATCAATCCGTATTTCCACATGCATCTTCTTGCAGGCGGGAATACGGATTTTTTTGGCTGATGAGGCAGCTTCAGTACAACAAGGATTGGTGGATTAAGAACGCTTTTTACGCAAAAAAAGTGGTTTGAGTCCGATGAAGCCGACGGCTGCGAGAATCAGATTTACCCAAGGTGAAATCCTGAATACAGGCAGTATACTGCGCAGTGCCAATCCGGAGACGAGAATCACGACAACCAGCACAATATACATCAAGATGGATTTGAAATTCAACTGGGGCTTCACTGGTGCATGGTCTGGCTGTTGCGTCTCCTCGTCTTCTCCAGGGCGGTCCATAAAATTCATCAGTGCTTCAACCAGTAGAATCGCTCCTGCGGCGATAATGATGAGGGTCGACAGGTTAATTTTCTCAAAGGGGGTGATATCTCCGCCTGTAAATGTGATAAACCCTCCGATCATCGCCTGTGTCAAAAAAAACATGGACAAGGCTATCCATGCAATAAGCGTATAATATTTTACTTTACTCATTTCTTCCTCCTGTTTCGCGAGCGTATCCCGCTGATGGAACCGGTATTTTGCAACAAAAACAGTATACGTGAGTACGCGCCAGATGGCAAAAGGCTTTATCGGCAGAATGTATATTAGCGCTGCATTCTCCTCAAACTGGATAAAGGGTGAGCACATGGAGCAACCTGAATATAAACGTTGAGAGGATGTAGCATCATGAAGCTGGAGAATCAGGCAGATTATTCAGTCCAAAAACGACTGGCAGGCGCTCCGAACGGGAACAGCGGGGGACCCCCGCTTGCTAACGTGAGTCACCGGAGCATTCAGGGAGCATCTCCAACATACCGTATACTGGACGATACTGAAGTGGCTCAGGATACAGAATTTGCAGGGGAACTGGGTGAGGAGGGCTACCGCAGCTTATGGCATGAGGATCATAATAGCGGAGACTCTTATAAACTGGAGTGGGAGGGACGAGCGGAAACCCACCAGATGTTCAGGAACAGTTACGAATAGGAACCTTCTACTCTAATGTGGGGGATTCACCCTAATTAGCATGTAGTATGGCGTTCTCCAACATCGTATGGGGAACGCCATTTGTTTACATTTTTATCGGTATGGATGACAGGTTGACAAGGAAGCAGGGCGATGATAGACTGACTTTACTATAAAACTTATTAAACTTATCGGAATTAAAGTGAATGGGTATTTTGCTGAGTATCCGTGTTACAATATACGTTTAAATTATTCAGGGGGAGAATTATGATGGAACGGCAAATTGGAATTCGCTTTGAAAATGAGGAGCTGGCTGCTACGATTCATTATCCGAGCAATCCGGGTGAAGGAGACCGTCAGGGACGGGTGCCGCTCGTCGTGATATGCCACGGATTTGTAGGCAATCGGATCGGGGTAGATCGGTTATTTGTAAAGACTGCACGTGAGCTTGCAGCAGGGGGATATTTTGTCCTGCGCTTTGATTTTGCCGGTTGTGGGGAAAGCACAGGCGATTATGGCAAGCAAGGACTGGAGTCGATGATTAACCAGACACGTACCGTGCTGGATTACGCTGTGAATTGCGCGGACATCGACCCGACCAAGGTAACGCTAATCGGTCACAGTCTGGGGGGCGCAGTCGCCCTTCTCACAGCTGTACGGGACAAGAGAGTACAAAACCTGGTCCTTTGGTCAGCTGTCGGCTATCCGTTCAACGACATCGTCAAAATTACGGAACGAAGCGTGTACGATGAGTCTGTTAAAAATGGTCAGGCCGACTATTTGGACTATAAGTTCACACCTGCTTATTTTGAGTCATTAGCCCAGTTCCAGCCGTTTCAGGAGGCTGTCAAATTTAACGGGGATGTGCTCGTTATTCACGGAACCTCGGATGATATTATTCCTGTGGATTACGCCTTTTTGTTCCAGAAGGTATTCTGGATGCGTCCAGAGGGACGCTGCGATAAAGAGATTATTTTCCAGGGAGATCACACCTTCTCTTCAGGTAAAGAGCGGCAACAGTTGATTGACCGGACGCTGGAATGGTTGGATGAGCAGGAAAATATTCAACGGGATTGGCAGCACTGGATGATCTGATTTCAGGTCTAACGGATTGCATTGGAAATTGCGCCTCCGCCGGAGTAAAATGGAAGAGTAACACTATACTGGCGTGTGGAGGTTGGCAGCGATGACATTACCCTCGATTTTTGTTGCGCACGGTTCACCGACACTGGCTGTAGAAAATAACGCATATACTAGCTTTCTTGCAGAGCTGGGCGCGAGCCTGCCCCGACCCCAAGGAATAGTCATTTTTTCCGCGCATTGGGATAGTCCTGATCAATGTATCGGTGCGGATGATCAGCATGCAGCGTTGCACGATTTCTATGGCTTCCCTGAGCAAATGTACACACTTGATTACCCTGCACCAGGCGATCCGAAGCTGTGTGAGGAGATAAAGCATCTGTTCAGTCAGCATAACCTGTTTCACCAGCCAGTTCGAAATCGGGGACTGGATCATGGAGCATGGGTAGTTTTGCGGCATATATATCCTGATGCAGACATCCCTGTCGTCCCGCTTTCCATTGATTCTCGGCGTGCTCCGCAGGAGCAGTATGAGATTGGACGGATGCTGGCACCGCTGCGAGAACAAGGCATTTTGATAATCGGCAGCGGCGGATTGGTACACAATCTGCGTACACTCAAGGAAACGAATGAGCCGGCCGAGTGGGCGGTTCAATATGATGACTGGATTGGACAGCAGCTTCAAGACTGGAATTTGCGTCATCTATTCCAATATGATAAGAAGGCTCCTTATGCCAAGCAGGCGGTTCCTTCTTATGGGATGGAGCATTTTTCACCTTTGTTTTATGTGATGGGTGCTGCGGATGATCAGCGCTCGGCACGCAAGCTTTTTCAGAGCTATGTCCTTGGCTCGTTAAGCCTTAATTGCTGGGCTTTTGGTCAGGAAAGTGATCAATAAATGTAAAAAGAACTTCCAAATCCACATGGTGTGGGAGATGGAAGTTCTTTTGTATATTCCGCTTTCTCGATTAATTGGAAGATACGTTCTTTTTCAGCCAGTCAGATACTTGTGTCGTTTGCTTATCTCCGTTTTGATCCAGCAGGGTCACAAAGGTTTTCAGCTTCTGAATGTAGGCACTTTTCGAATCCAGGTTGCGTTGAATGACGAGTTGATATCCTTTTTTGGCATTAGGTTGAATCTTCTTGGTTTCATAATCGAATAGTGGCGTATTGTTCGTGCCGTAGAAGGTATAGAAATAGTACAGATCATGCAATTTTTTTACAGCCAGTGTACGGTTGGAATGTGGATATTGGTTTAAAAACGCTTCCTGTGTCAGGACTCGTCCCGCTAACTGTTGATAGCCGATGCGGAGCGCTGCATCCTTGGTAGCTGCCTGTCCCGATTCAATCGCCATGATGTGAATGTAGCTGCGAATATCTGCCGTGGTGTACTTGCTGAATACTGTATATTTTTCATAGTTTATGACCGGGTAAAACATACCTTCCGCAGTTTCAAGCTTGAATCCGGCATCTCTGGTTTGGACTAGTAATTTTTTCAGGCTTGCGTCTTTTGTACGGCTAATCAGATTGGTGAACGTATCGCCAGGCTTGTATATGCTGCTAATCTTATTTTGAACAGACGTTGGGTATAACGTACGTGAGTATGCATCCAATTGCTTATTCTGCGCATTTTCCAGATGGAGTGCCATCATACTTGCCTGAGCTGCAGGAACAGATTGAATGTGTTTTTGCAAATACATAAATGCCTGAGGCAGCTTGCCGGGCTGGCTTAGCAGTTGCTCAAAGGTCTTGGAAATTTGTTGTGCGCTTACTGTCTGAGATGCTGTAGCAGTTTTTGCTGCTGCGGCTGTTGCCTGATATCCCATTCCCATAGTCTGTACAGTGAAAGTTACTGCCGCGAGCATGAGATAGGCTTTGGTCATTTTTTTCATCATATAACCCTCCATATTTCTTCGTGTTTTCTTTGGTGTATCTGTAGTGTATAGGGGAAATGTATCGTGAGCATTCCATGTTGTATCCAACTTGTAAACATTTGACGAAAAGTTGAATCCGACAAAAAAAGGAGTTCCCACGTCAGTATGAGATGGGAGACTCCTTCTGTGATGAACAAGTAGGGAGCAGCATAGCTGCATAAAAAAACAACCATTAGCCCAGAGGGTAACGGTTGTTTGTGGGTTAGTTAAGCTGTTTTTCGAGCAGGATCGGTTGGAAAGGTGTCTTTATTTTTACCGAACAATCCACGCAGGAAGGGCAGTACCCAACGGTCAAAGCCAATCCGTCCAGCATTTGCACCGGCGACCACAAGGAAGATTTCAAACAGCAGGTAGATTGCATTAGTGCTTACTGTACCCGAGAACAGGAACGAGAAGTTCATGACCATGGCCATCAAAGCAGCCAGTGTAGTCAGTGTACCAAGCAGCAGGCCAACCCCGACCAAGAACTCACCCAGTGGGATCAGGACGTTGAACAAACCGACATTTGGCAGGGCGAAGGCTTCAAGGAACGATCCCCACCAGCCTTGTACAGCGGGATGATCTCCACCCGTTTTAGCAATGGCTCCCGAGATGAAACCACCGGCATCAAATCCGCCAGTCAGCTTTTCAAGTCCATGGCTCATCCATTCATACCCGAGATAAACCCGTACTACAGTCAGCAGCCACATCGCTACTTTGTTTTCACGCAACCAGTTGTTAAACATTTAAACCACTCCTCTTTCTTATATCAAAATGTTTTGTATTTCATTAGGTTAGGATGATCATCTCTGCTACACCTTTATTGTATTAGGTTCAGTTACACTTATTTGTGATAAAAATCACAAAGTCTGAATATTTTTTAAATTTTAATGTCTTCAGATAAGTATTCTATCGGGACATATACCTTCGATCAAGACAAAAACAGGAAATAAAGCTTATAATGAGAAAAATATCTAAAGTGGAGGGATAAACTTGTCCAGGTCCATTTCCCAACGAACTCAATGGTTGCGTGTGATGGCCTCAGCTCTGTTGTGCATGACGCTGATGTCTTGTTCTGCTTTGTCCAAAACGGGTGAATCGGAACCCGCTCCCCAATCGATCGAGCAAAAAACTGAGCTAGAGGCTGAACCGACCAAGGAGCAGTCCATTCCGGCATTTACAGCTCCGCTTACCGGTCTTCCGGTGGAGCAGCCGGTTTTGGAGCGACCGCTCGCGATTATGATTAACAATGCTCCGGCTGCACGTCCACAGGCAGGTCTTAGCCAGGCAGATATGGTATATGAAGTTCTTGCAGAAGGCGGAATTACCCGTTTGATCGCTTTTTTTCAAAGCTATAGCGGAGATGTGAAGATCGGTCCGGTCCGCAGCATCCGACCGTATCTAATTGAGCTGGGCGAAACCTATGGTGCGTTGCCGATACATGCAGGTGGAAGCACAGATGCCTATGCGATTTTACAGCAGCAGAAGAAGGAACATTTAGATGAGATTTCAAATGGGGGTGCTTACTTTTGGCGAAGCAAAGATCGTCGTCCTCCCCATAATCTGTACACAGATGTAAGCAGACTGCGCAAAGGAATTGATCATAAAGGGTATGTCAAGCAGGCAGAGGTTCCGGTATATCCTTACCTTAAATCCGGTGAAGCCCCGGTCATGACAGACGAGAGTGCAGCATCTTTGCAAATCCGCTTTTTGCTCAAAAGTTATCGGGTATCCTACACTTACGATCCGTCGGATCAGCAATATAGGCGATTTGTGAACGAAAAGTCACATATGGATCAAAATAATAATCAACAGCTTTCTGCGGCCAATGTTATTGTGATGAGCGCCAGCCATCGAACGCTGGATGATGTAGGCAGATTGAGTGTTGCGCTGAATGGCAGTGGAGAGGCCATGGTGTTTCAACAAGGGCGAGTCATACATGCACAATGGCAGCATACGCCCGGTGATGCGGTTCGTTTTATGAAAAATGGAGTTGAAATTCCGTTGACGCCAGGTACATCCTATATACATGTGGTCCCTGCAGATACTTCTCTAAATGAGCATGTGACTATAAACGAAAAATGAATGCGGAACACACCTTTTAAAGGAAAAAATGTCGGATAATGAACTTCTGTGTCGGGTACTGTATACGAATATCCTGAAATTTGCTTTTGCAAACATTACAAAAACATTGATGAGTGTGATAAGATAGCAAAGGTTGTCTATTGCAGTCGAAACAGGTTGCGGATATTTTCGTAAAGGGGTAATCGTTATGAGATTGAAGAAAAAGGATATATTCTTCGAGACGTTGGAAAATATGGCAGATACGATCGTGCAAGCAGCGGATTATTTTGCCCAACATACTTCAAACCTTCAAGATGTGACTTTGTTTACCAATGAGATGAAGAAGTATGAAAATAAGTGTGATGATTACACACACACGATTATTACTGAGCTGAACAAGACCTTTATCACGCCGCTGGAACGCGACGATATCATGGAACTGACAACAACCATGGATGATGTGCTGGACGGTCTGGAAGCAACAGCCTCACGTTTTTATATGTACAACATTACGGAGCCGGACGAGTATATTGTGCAGTTCGCTGATATTTTGCGTCAATCAGCCTATGAGATTCAGAAGGCTGTACATTTGCTTTCGCAAAAGAAATTGCTGGCTATTCGTGAGTACACCATTCGCCTGAATGATTTGGAAAATCAGGGGGATGAATTGTTGCGTATTTGCATCAAAAACCTGTTTGCAACTGTAACCGATCCTATTGAGCTGATCAAACGTAAAGAACTGTACGAACGCCTTGAAACGACAACGGATTCATGCGAGGATGTTGCAAATATGCTGGAATCCATCATTATGCGTAACTCGTAAGGGAGTCCTTTTACATGGATACAAGTTTACTGGTACTGGGTATTGTTATTTTTCTTGCTCTGGCATTCGATTTTATTAACGGATTTCATGATACGGCGAACGCGATTGCAACTTCGGTTTCGACCCGTGCATTGACGCCGCGACGCGCAATTATTATGGCTGCAATCATGAATTTTCTCGGGGCTATCATGTTTACAGGGGTTGCCAAGACGATTGGTGGGAGTGTTGCTGACCCTACCAAGCTTACAAATGGCATTGATGTCGTCATTGCAACACTGATTGCTGCAATTATCTGGAATCTTCTAACCTGGTGGTTCGGTATTCCTTCATCCTCTTCCCATGCATTGATTGGTGCTTTGGCTGGAGCGGTGTATGTAGGTGCAGGACCGGATAAGTTAAATTGGAGCGGCTTCATTGGGATTGTTGAGGGACTGATTTTCTCCCCGCTGATTGCTTTCGTTATCGGTTACATCGTGATGATGATTTTGAAATACATCTTCGCTTATCGCAGTCCACATACGGTGAACAAAGGCTTTCGTACAATGCAGGTCATTACGGCAGCTATCCAATCGTTCACACATGGTACAAATGATGCTCAGAAGGCGATGGGGATTATCACATTTGCACTCGTCTCGGCAGGGTATCAGGATCATTTGGAAGTACCGATGTGGGTGAAAATTTCAGCCGCAACAGCCATGGCACTGGGAACGTCCATAGGGGGCTGGAAGATTATCAAGACAATGGGGACTAAAATTTTCAAAATAGATCCAATTAACGGATTCGCAGCCGACGTTTCGGGGGCCTCCGTTATTTTCACTGCCACATTGCTTCATTTGCCTGTAAGCACCACTCATGCCATTACTTCGGCTATTTTGGGTGTTGGCTCTGCGAAGCGTTTTAGTGCTGTACGCTGGTCACTGGCTGGTCGTATTGTAATAACCTGGGTGATTACGATCCCTATTTCTGCACTGCTGGCTGGATTGATTTTCAAAATTCTTTTCTAGTTTTTCATTATTATTTCACGAAAGAAAACATACACTATAGGGTACACAATAAGCTTCCGTCCGCTTTTTGCGGCAGGGGCTTATTGGCATTCTGTGACCCAAATTGCATCTTCGAAGTTTATACATCCAGATAGTTCCATGAAATATTTTTTCAAAAAAAGCTGACATCAAAGTAGTCAATTTTTGATAACTCCTGTAGAATAAACAGAAAACTTTGAACCGTTCGACTGACTGGAGGAAATTATGCAAAAATCTAGAAAACTAATAGCTCTCATGATTTGTTTGTTTTTTGTGGTTGCCCTGGCCGGTAATTTCGGTGCAGTGGCACATGCAGAAAACAAGACAAAATATGATATCGGCACGGATACGACGTTCGCGCCTTTTGAGTTTGAAGATGTAGATGGCAAGTTTGTCGGAATCGACATGGATTTGCTGGCAGCTATTGCCAAGGATCAGAATTTTGAATATACCATCAAGCCTCTTGGCTTTAACGCGGCAGTGCAGGCGCTTGAGACCAATCAAGTGGATGGCGTCATTGCCGGGATGAGTATCACCGATGAACGGAAGCAGAAATTTGATTTTTCCGAACCGTATTTTAATTCAGGGGTTGTCATGGCGGTTCGTAAGGATAATGATACGATTAAACGCTATGAGGACTTGAAGGGCCAGCGTGTAGCTGTCAAAACAGGAACGGAAGGCTACACCTTCGCGGAATCCATTAAGGACAAATACGGCTTTACGATGGTACCATTCGATGATTCTTCCCAAATGTACGATGAAGTCAAAACAGGGAATTCAGTTGCCTGCTTTGATGATTTTCCGGTATTGGCATACGGTGTGACGCAAAATAATGGCCTTAAGCTGGTGACGGATAAGGAAAAGGGCGGTTCTTACGGTTTTGCGGTCAACAAAGGCAATAATCAGGAGCTGTTGGAAAAATTCAATGCCGGGCTTGTTAATCTTCGCAACAGCGGTGAGTATGACAAGATCATGTCCAAATACCTGGGCGAATCCGGTAAAGGCACGGCACCTGTTGAGCGCAGCCGCTGGGAACTGATTTCCGCTTCGCTGCCTGCGTTGATTAAAGGGATGGGAAATACGCTGCTGTATACCCTGGTATCGCTGCTTATCGCCTTTTTGCTGGGGCTGGTGTTTGGCTTTATGAAGGTAAGCCATAACAAGGTGCTCCGTGGCATTGCAACAGTGTTCGTAGATGTATTCCGCGGTATTCCACTGATCGTACTTGCTTTCTTTATTTACTTTGGTATTCCACAGGCACTGGATTTCAAAATGCCGCTTTTTGTTGCGGCTGTATTGACGTTGTCTCTAAACGCGGGGGCGTATGTGACGGAAATTATCCGCGGAGGCATCCAGTCCATTGACCCGGGACAAATGGAAGCGGCCCGTTCGCTTGGTTTGCCGTACCGGACGGCCATGCTCAAAATCATTTTGCCGCAGGCTGTAAAAATCATGATCCCGTCGTTTATCAATCAGTTGGTTATTACGTTGAAGGATACGTCCATCTTGTCTGTTATCGGTCTGGTCGAATTGACCCAATCCGGTAAGATTATTATCGCGCGGACGTTCCAATCCTTTGATATTTGGCTGGTCGTTGCGATAATGTACCTTATCGTCATTACAGTCCTGACCAAAATTTCCAACCGTCTTGAAGGGAGAGTTCGTCGTGGGTAAAATTATCGTCAAGGATTTGAAAAAAAGTTATGGCAGTAACCAAGTGCTGAGAGGCATTGACATGCAAGTGCGTGAAGGCGAGGTTGTATGCGTCATCGGCCCTTCGGGTTCGGGGAAAAGTACGTTTTTGCGTTGTATGAATATGCTTGAGGAAATTACCGCTGGTGAGGTCATCGTCGACGACTACAATCTGGGAGATAAAAACGTGGACATTAACAAAGTCCGTGAAAATATAGGTATGGTGTTTCAACATTTCAATCTGTTTCCGCATATGACGGTGCTCAAGAACATTATGTTCGCACCGACAGAGCTGGGCAAACAAACGAAGGCAGAGGCCCGGGAAACGGCGATGAAGCTGCTGGACCGTGTAGGCTTGGCTGATAAGGCTGATGCACTGCCAGGCCAGCTTTCCGGCGGTCAGAAGCAGCGTGTAGCGATTGCGCGTGCGTTGGCGATGAACCCGGACATTATGCTGTTTGACGAGCCTACCTCGGCGCTCGATCCGGAAATGGTGGGCGAAGTGCTCGGTGTAATGAAAGATCTGGCCCGTGAAGGCATGACGATGATGATCGTGACGCATGAGATGGGCTTTGCTCGCGAAGTAAGCGACCGTGTTGTGTTTATGGACGGTGGCTACATCGTGGAAGAAGGAACACCACAAGAGGTATTTGGTAATCCGAAAAATGAGCGGACGATTAGTTTTTTAGAGAAAGTGTTGTAAGTGGAGCGAAAGTGAGGCAGGGTTTGTGAATGTGGGCGGGGGTGCTCGTTGTGAGACGCTCCGCGGTCCATTTGATCTTACGATCGCTGTCGCTTCTACAGATTCAAATGTACCGCTGCGCTACGACTCGCTGATCCCTCCTTTCTTCGCAAAAGCCTGCCTCACTTTTGAATGAGCGGGAGCAGAGGAAAAGCAAAGGGCGCATCGCTTTGCTTGCTGCGCCGGGGGAAATAGCGAGGTAAGCATCCGACCGCTTAGTGGCTTTTCGTGTGCATCTTTAGTGAACGTGAGTGATTTTTCTTTTCATCACGAGGATAAAGGATATCTTGGGAAGGCTTGTTGACCCGGAGATATCCTTTTCTTATTTAGCGTGTGGCATATAGCGCTTGGAATTTGTATAATCCGGAATGGCTTATATACAATATAAACAGTATTAAAAGACAGGTAGTATAGACGAGGGGGACGTACGGTGATACGTACATTGGCTATAGGTCATGATCATCAGGTGACGGTGGGACAGCCATTGGAGCAAATAGACATGGAGGATTACATATGGATATGGGTGGATTTTATCGAGCCTACAGATCGTGAATCGGAGCTG
This sequence comes from Paenibacillus kribbensis, assembly GCF_001705305.1. Lineage (GTDB taxonomy): Bacteria > Bacillota > Bacilli > Paenibacillales > Paenibacillaceae > Paenibacillus > Paenibacillus kribbensis_B. Next base: position 71,744 of record NZ_MCBP01000017.1, on the reverse strand, counting down.
CTGACAAGTTATTTTCATTTTCATCCGTTGGCTGTGGAGGATTGTATGCATGTCCTGCAACGACCTAAATTGGATTATTACGAGGATGTACAGTTTCTGGTCGTGCACGCGCTTGATGTAGATACACTGGATGCGAAAGAAGTGGACTTGTTCATTAGCAGCCGTTATTTGGTGACCTATCACCATCATGAATTGGATGAGATCGATCAGGCCTGGGAACGGATTGTCCAGCATGCGAACGAACGTAAAATATGGTCGCGCGGGCCGCTGGCTGCGGCCTACACGGTGATGGACAAGCTGGTGGATAACTATTTCCCGAGTCTGTTCATGATTGAGGATGAATTGGCCGAGCTGGAGGGGCTGGGCAGGCACGAATCCGTGGAGGAACTGATGAAGCAGGTATTTGCCCTGCGGGCCAGACTACTCAAGCTGCGCCGTACTATTGTACCGATGCGTGATCTGATGTACCGGGTCCTGAATTCGCAGCATGTGCAGGGCAAAGGGGAGCATATGGTCTATTTTACGGATATTTATGATCATCTGTTGAAGCTGACGGACATGCTGGAGGCCGACCGTGAAATGACAGCCGACCTGAGAGACAGTTATATTTCGCTCAATTCCAATCGCATGAATTCGATTATGAAGACGTTGACCGTAATTACGACGGTGTTTATGCCGTTGACGCTGATTGTCGGCATTTACGGTATGAATTTTTCGTATATGCCCGAGTTAACCTGGAAATACGGCTATTTTGGCATCCTATTCTTCATGTTCCTGCTCAGTGTCGCAATGGTAGTCTGGTTTATGCGTCGAGGCTGGTTCAAATAAAATGGACTAACGACGTTTACGCTTGACCGGGCGTCTGCGTGGAGTAGTGCTATTTTTGCGTTGTGTTTTTTTTCGGCGGCGGCGTGAAGGTGGCTTGAATTCATCCAATTCCTCGGAAACAGGCGCAGAATTTTTGCTGCCGGATTTGCCGAATACGGGGAGCGCACCCATTATGAGCTTCGCCATTGGAGCAAATTGCTGTACGCTGCTCATGACCTTTTGTACCTTGCCAAGCGTAGCTACAATTCCGTCAATGCCGCCCATACGGTCGATAAAACCTTTAATTTCATTGAGATTCTTGATATTGCCGAGACTGCCAAGACTGCCGAGACTGCCGAGCAGTCCCCCTTTGGCTGGAGCAGGGTCTGGTGTAACGACAGCGGAATCCGTAATACTCGCTGGCGCTTCATAAGGCACCAGCGCGGAGGAATCGGCTTGCGGAACCTCACTGTACGGATCGAGTCCGGGATAAGGAGTTGAACTATACGGATCGGAAAGGGATCGCTGTAGCGGCCTCCGATGATAGTAGTGTCCAGGCATGAGATCACATTCCTTTGCAGGTTGATACTCTACTGTATGTTACAAACGCACAGGTGGGTTTAGGCGCGTGTCCCGTAATCAGGTATAAAAGCGGATTTGGGCATTCGTACGGTATGATGCCATGACATGTAATGTTGTTCTGTAATGCGTGAAATCGTTAATGCTTGAAAAACCTACTATTTCTCAGGTACAATGAGGAGAGATTGTAACCTTGGGAGATGATAATCCATGCAGCTCAAAAAGCTTAATGATAAAAGTATTGATCAATTGTTTGAGGCGATCTTAACTCTTAAAAATTTGGAAGAATGCTACGTATTTTTCGATGATCTTTGCACGATAAATGAAATTCAATCCCTCTCCCAACGTCTGGAGGTTGCCCGTATGCTGGGCAAAGGCAGCACGTATAACCAGATTGAAGCGGAGACCGGTGCGAGTACAGCCACGATTTCACGTGTTAAACGGTGTCTGAACTATGGTAATGACGGGTACAAAATGACGCTGGAACGTCTGGGACGCTAATGCGGAGCCCTGGGATACTGGTAATCAGCCATGGCTCCAAGGAGCCGTATTGGGTGGAACAGGTGGATCAGGCAGTTGCAAAGCTTCATATACCGAAGGATATACCGGTAGAGGTTTCATTTTTGGAAACGGTTAAAGGAAGATTGATTCAGGATGGTATTGACCATCTGGAAGCCTTGGATGTAACGGATTTACTGGTGATCCCTTTGTTTATGTCATCAGGCAGTACACATGTAGATGAGATTAGCTATGCGCTGGGAGTCAAGGATGCGCCGGACAAAGAAACGGATTTGAAGCCTTTTCGGAGGAAGGCGCGAGTGCATTTCGGCAGCCCGTTGGATGACGGAGAAGATGTTGCACACATGGTATGGGACAAGGTTCGCCCATTGTCTGTAGATCCTGCAAAAGAGGTCATTTTACTCGTTGGACACGGTAGTGTACATAACGGCTTTCTTCAGCGCTGGGAGCAGGGAATTTCTTCGTTGGCCCGTACAGTGCAAATCGTGAGTGGTATACGAACAGACTATGCTTTGCTAAATCCCGAAAGTGTGCACGACAAGGTAGTGTACTGGAATCAGGAGCGGGGTCATGATGTTATGGTGGCGCCGCTTTTTTTGAGCTCCGGTTATTTTACAAGCCGCGTTATTCCCAAGCGGTTAGAGGGGCTTGAGTACCGTTATTCAGGGGCTCCCTTATTGCCGCATCCTTTACTCACCACCTGGATGGACAAGCAGATTTGCGAACTAATGCAAGACATGCGGACAAGATCAAGCCATTGATAGTTTGGCTCAGGTAGTTGAGTTTAGGTAGTTTGGTTCAGGGAGATGGGTCCAGCTACAGCGTTGCTTCGTCCTTTTATTTCCATAATTAGGTTATAGATGGCTTCTTTTATTGTAAAAGAGGTCTTTTTCCAGTATGATGATATTTTGTATAGACTGAATGTGATGAACGGGTATGTGAATATAAATATCATTAAATATACGGGTGGCGTAACGGAATGAAAAGAGCTAGATTAATTTATAATCCGACTTCTGGGCGTGAGGAAATGAAACGTCGTCTTGCGGATGTTTTGCAGCGCTTGGATGAAGGTGGTATAGAAGCCTCTTGCCATGCAACTACGGGTGAAGGGGACGCGACTCGTGCTACAACAGAGGCCATTGAGCGTGGGTATGATATGATTATCGCCGCAGGTGGCGATGGCACCTTGTATGAGGTCATTAACGGGATGGCTGAAAGGGAAAACCGCCCGCCCCTGGGTGTGTTCCCTCTAGGGACGACAAATGATTTTGCCAGAGCTCTGGGCATCCCCAGGCAATGGGAAGATTATTGTGACCTGGTTATTCGCCAAAATTCGAAGCCGCTGGATATTGGAAAAGCCAATGACCGCTACTTTATCAACATTGCGGGTGGAGGGACTTTAACCGAGCTTACGTATGAAGTTCCCAGCAAGCTAAAAACGATGATTGGCCAGTTGGCCTACTATTTTAAAGGCATGGAGAAAATGGTCAGCCTGGCTCCGCAAGAGCTGATTATTAAAGCATCGGGTCAGGAAGTGATACACGACGAGTTCATGCTCTTCCTGATTGCAAATACGAATTCAGTGGGCGGGTTTGAAAAGCTTGCTCCCGGGGCGACAATAGATGATGGGCTGCTCGACGTCATCGCTGTCCGTAAATGTAATCTTGCGGAAATGATCCGGTTGGTGACACTTGCGCTGCGTGGTGAACATTTGCAGGACAAGAAGATCATTCATTTTAAAACGGATTACATGGAAGTAACCTCGCCCGGCTATGTCCAGCTTAATCTGGATGGCGAACTGGGGGGGACTTTGCCCGCAACTTTCCGAAATTTGCCGCATCATTTGAATGTATTTCGGTAAGGATTTTGCAAAATCCTGTGATAGGAATCAGCGATAGATAGAACGAAATGATTTTATTCGTCTATATATTGTACCTTGGCGCGGCTGGGATCGAATTTTGCGAAATCCTGCATTAAGGAATGATGTGGAAATTTTTTTATTTCCAAATGAGGATGTTTCCGGTGAAGCAATATTTTTTTAGAAAAGATTGACGTTTCCAATGATAGCGAGACAAGCATACACTGCAGAGGTTGTTATGTTGTTTCGACCTATTGGTTATGGGTTCTTGCCGTTCTCCGTGGGGAGTAACGGCATTTTAGGGTTGACGTTTATATTGCTTGTAGGCTGTTTGCATTGTATGTTTTAAAGGAAAATATAGGTATAAAAAAGATGATCAGAAAGAAGTGATATGAATCATGACGAGTAACCGCAGCGGACGTGGAAAAAGCCGCCGGAATGCAGCAGTGGCTGCTGTTCAAGGAAAGCCGCAGAAAAAGACTGTGCAGCCGAAAAGGGAGAGAGAGCAAGGACAGTCTCGAGGTGGAGCTGGAAAGGGACAGCTTCGAATTGGAATCGGAAATGGAAATGAAAATGGAAATGGAAATTTTGATGGAAATATAAAGGATGCGGATCGGAATAGGATAGAAAAAGAACGAGGGACTCGTCGTTCTTCCGGTGATGGACAGGGGCGACACACATCCAGTCGTAACCGTTCCAGTGCAGAGCATGCTGATCTGCCTGTGCAAAAAAACGATGAGACCGTAATCGACATTATCGGCATGAATCATGATGGCGAGGGGGTAGGGCGTGTCGAGGGTTTTACGCTCTTTGTTCCAGGCGCATTGCCGGGGGAAAAGGTACGAGTCAAGGTGCTGAAAACGAAAAAGCAGTATGGCTATGCCAAGCTGCTGGAGATCGTGCAGGCCAGTCCTGACCGGATTGCAGCGCCTTGCGCCATCTACGATCAGTGTGGCGGTTGCCAGCTTCAGCATATGAGCTACGAAGCGCAGCTGGGCTGGAAGCGTCAGCATGTCGTGGACGTACTGGAGCGCATCGGCAAGCTGAGCGTGACGGATAGCGCCAGTTCAGGAACGGAGTCGGGTGCGAATGCAAACGCAACTACCGAATCCGGTAACCAGGCAGCACAGGTATTGGCTACGGGTGTAGAGGCCGATACAGCCTCAGCCTCGTCCTCGGTAATAAGTATGGACCCGAATGCCGATAGCATGTCCGTAAATTTGGCGCGTGAGCAAGGCGTAGTGGTACATCCTACGCTCGGAATGAGCGAGCCTTGGCGGTATCGTAACAAAGCCCAGGTGCCGATTGGCGTCACCGAGGGCGGGCTTGTCGGCGGCTTCTACGCACGTGGCAGCCATCGCATCGTGGATATGAACACCTGTCTCATTCAGGATGAGCGCAACGACGAGGTTGTCGCACGTGTCAAAGAGATTGGCCGAATACTGGGCATCAGTGCATATAATGAGGAAACCGGACGCGGATTGCTGCGCCATGTCGTCGTGAAGACCGCTTTTCGTACAGGTGAAATGATGCTGGTCCTCGTCACGAATGGACGAGATATCCCGCACGCCGATGCCTGGATTGGTAGTATCCGTGAGCATATCCCACACGTGGCAAGTATTTGCCAAAACGTGAATACCAAGCGAACGAACGTTATTTTTGGCGACGAAACTCGTGTGCTATGGGGCCGTGACGTGATCTACGACTATATTGGAAACGTCCAGTTTGCAATTTCCGCGAGATCCTTTTATCAGGTGAATCCCGTTCAAACGGAAGTGCTGTATAGCAAAACCGTCGAATATGCCGGACTCACGGGCAAGGAAACGGTGATTGACGCGTATTGCGGTATTGGCACGATCTCTTTGTTCCTCGCCCAGCATGCGGATCAGGTGTACGGAGTAGAGATCGTCAAAGAAGCCATCGACGATGCACGGAGTAATGCGCTGCTGAACAACATGCGTAACGTGAAATTCGAAGTCGGTGCGTCCGAGGACGTCATTCCCGCATGGAAAGAGCAAGGCATCACCGCCGACGTCATCGTCGTCGATCCACCCCGTAAGGGCTGCGATCCACGCCTGCTCGATACTATTCTGGAGATGAAGCCAGAGCGCGTGGTGTACGTATCCTGCAATCCAAGCACGCTGGCACGGGACTTAAGGATATTGGAGGATGGCGGGTATAGGACGGTGGAAGTGCAGCCCGTGGACATGTTTCCGCATACGGTGCACGTGGAGTGCGTGGTAGTAATATATCGGGATGAGAAGCATTGATGTACGAGGGTTTAAGAGCAACTTGAATATGTTCCTGCATTCAAAAAAACGCTTTAGGGTTGAGTGCGGGAACATATTTTATTTACAAAGGTATGGGGAGTGCTGTGTGTTCCTTGATTTATAAGGGGTTTGAGTAAGTAAAATTGTTGATTGGGAACGAATGGTGACGAATGATGTTGAGGGGGTTATTTTGCCATAATGGCCGACAAAATGGAGTCAAACTTGTTGGCCGCTTCGTGGTCGGCTGATCTCAATACGTGTCTATAGATATTCATGGTCGTGCCGATGTAAGCATGTCCTAGCCGTTCGGAGATAATCTTAGCATGGACTTTCCGTAAAGAGTATTTTATCTTCGGTTCTTTTATGATGGAGTCGCCATCTTTATATGCTGTAATGCTCTGCCTAATATCAATAACTCCGGTTTTTAAATCGATATTTTTCCATTATAACCTAAGTAGCTCTCCTCTACGCATCCCCGTATTTAAGGCTAAAAGTGATCATCATTCGCCAGCGCGGCTAAAGTTATTTTTAAAATCCGATACATATAAATAAACTGCCGGACGATAGTGTTGCCTGTTTTCCGTCCAAGCGACTCCTATCTTTATCAAGTGAATCTAAGTAATTCAGGATATGAATTGGCTTAACCTGATCAAGCCGATTGTGACCGAATAAAGGAAGTGTCTGTTTTTAGGTAATATTTGTATTTGTTTGAAGTAGTGGCCTTGAGTTGCTTAACTGCAGATTTATTTTCCTATTCTTTCAGAATACGGAGAACCGCATCTCCTCTGGCGCAATGTACTTGCCTGCTTCATCTTCAATCCTGAATTTCACTAATTCCTCATTCAGATGGTCATTTAAACGCTTCTTTGTTCGCAATAAAGTTTCATCTTCGATTTTTATTGTTTTAGTTTTCTAAAGGTGTTTTCCTTGAGTTGATGAGCCAATTTCAACAATAAATCGCCAAGAGTTCTTTCCGCGTTTTTCGATATCTATCGATGGTGGATTATTCCTTTCTATTATTTTCTGTAACAAGAAATCTTACGAAACTGATAAGCTTGCCAGCTTGCTCTTTGTTCAATAATTTCCCATCAATAGTTCTGAATTCACTAAAATGTGATTCAAGAGGAAAATCCGGGAGTGTTGTACTATCTCTTAATATTACTTCCAATATAATGAAGGATTCTGTGGATAGCTGTCGAATATTTATAGATAATTTGAACTATCGATATCAATAATTAGGTATTTGGGAGGGCAAGAATGACCGATCACAATATTACACATCTGAGGAACATTTATTCTCAAGGACGTTTAGTTCCTTTTATTGGTGCAGGCTTATCGATTCCTTTTAAAATTCCAAGTTGGGGGGATCTTATAAATGAACTGTCTACTAACGTCCCTGCTCAACTTTTACCTGCTATAGAATTTGAACTGAGCACAAAGAATTATTGGAACGCCGTTGATTCATTAATGAGATATGGAAGATACGATGAGAGACAAATTCAAGAGGGGATAGTACGTTTAGTTCAAGCAAAGCAAGTAAGGTGCCCAAGTGATGAAGACCATAATTATTCAGATATTGGGCGACTGAATTTTCAACGTATCTTAACTACAAACTATGATCAATGGCTTTATGATTATTTGGAAGGTGAACGGCTATTCCCACAGATACTAAGTCAATCTTCTGTAAGTTCGCACGAGTTGGTTTTGGATGAATCACCAAAACGAATATGGCATCTTCATGGGAATATTTCAGACACAGGCTCTCTTGTCCTGACAAGAAATAAATATAACCAAGTTTATTCAGAAGAAAAATATAAAAGATTATTTTCTCTTATTTCAGGGAGCTTTGTTTTACTTTTTATGGGCTTCTCTTTTGATGACGAATATATTAGGCAACTTATACAAGATTATAATGATACTTTTCAAGCTAGGCATTTCATACTTTTAGACAGACCGAGTGAAGAGATTATCACGGATTTAAAGGCAAAGTATCGACTAGAAGTGATTTCATATGATTCCACAAAATCTAGCCATGTAAAAGAAATTCGAAGAATTTTAAATGAGATAAGCTCAACAGAGCCGCCATCTTCGTTACAAACTGATGAAGATGAATTTTTTGTTGAGCCACCTGACCCAGAAATAAAGGAAGATTTAAATAAAAATTTGTTCTGTAAAAAAATAAAGCTTGAGAGAATTGATAATGAGACCTACGAACAAAGCAAAGATTTTTTCTTCTTCGCTGATAGATATATCAGAAAATTAAGAAAAAAGAGATTTGATGAAAGAGTAATAATGACAATCTTAACAGTATGCGCTATGAAATATGCGGATATTAAAAAGATTAGTTATGGTAGCCATTTTGATAGTCAATTATTTATTGATGAAATTCATGAACAATTTGGATGTCTTGAGTATGGAAGACTAACTAAGGTTATACAAGAATGTCTTCCTTTTGATTTTGAAAATAAAGGTTTAATACATGTTTTAGCTGATGATTGGGAAAAGGATATTTGGTGGGGAGATAATAGGATAAGTAGGGATGAATATTATGCAGAACAATAACTTACCAGTATCACTTAGATTACTTTTCAATAATCCATTTTTAGAAATGATGAATGTTTTATTTGTAATCAATTCCTTTAGCAAAAGATCAGGACTAAGTATTAGACATATACTTTTTTATTATAGTCTCTCGATATCAGATAGTGATCCTTTAATATTTGAAAAAAAATCTGATTTAAACACTTCTTTAGATAATGAGAATATCTATTTTGATATCCAAAGTCAGATAAAGGAAATACTATTGAATCTATACTCTCAAAGATATATCACCATCTCAAATGAAAAAAATGATGATTTTAAATGCTCACTTACAGCAGAGGGAAAAGAAGTTTTAACCCAGCTAGAGAGCTCGTATTATAAGAAACTACAAGAACGAATAAATACTATCAAAACACAAACCAAGTATTCAGTTGAGGGAGAAAAAATTATTATGGGAGTAAAAAAATGATCCAATCCATAAGAATCAAGAAGTTGATTGTTGAGGGAGACTATTATAAAAGGACGTTTCCTTTTACGTTGGGACTTAATATTATTTCTGGTGATAGTTATAGCGGTAAATCTCTTATTTTGAAATTAATCGATTACTGTCTTGGCGATAAAGAAAAGATAAATTTAAACGTTCAGAAGGAACTAGGACAATTTTGTGACCATGTGTTTTTAGAGTTAGTAATCATGGGGAATACTTACACTTTAAGAAGGGACTTAAAACAAAATACAACCAAAATTCATATATACTACACGGATTCACAGCAACTTTCTTCATTTATTCCTAAAATAGTCGACTATCAAGATTTATCGAGATTTATCCTCGACATTTTAGAAATCCCAGAGTTTAAGAGAATTAAGAACAAGGCTCATGACACAACAAAGACCACAGAATCAATCTCTTTTAGAGATATGCTTCGATTTGTATACATTAATCAGCACGAGCTAGGAACTAAGAATTTTTTGAATTCTGAAAATTCTTTTGTAAAACCTAAAAACAAACCAACATTTCAATTACTTCACAAGTTAATCAATCCTGATTTAGATGCACTTATCCAGCAAATAGTCGATAATGAAAATAAAATCAAACTTTTAGAGAGAGAAATAGAAAGCTTGAATCAATACCTTAAAGAACGAGATGCAGAAGATCAGTTGCTTTTGCTTACTGAGTTAAATAATATAAGCGATAAGATTAATGGGAAAAAGTTGGAAAAGAAAAAGCTTCTTCAGCAAATAAGCGATAAAAAAAGTGAGAATAATAAATTATATAACGAAGTTAAACTTGAAGTAATTAATCAAGCAAGAGAACTTTCAAATATGGAGGAACTTAGAAGAAGTATCCAGTTTTCATTAAGCAGTAAAAGGAATCTTTTAAATGACTATAACAAAGAATTAGAAGAAATGGTTGCTACAAAGGAAGCATTCTTTCATTATAAATATGACCATCATGAACATCATTGTCCACTATGTGATTCAATGATTAAAATGAATCTTCCTGCAGAAAGTCAAGAATCAATAAATCAAGCAATTAGTCAACTCAATAAAAAAATCTCTACTTTAGTAGCTTCAATTCAGCAAAATGAATCTGCTTTAAATGAGGCTAATTCGTATATTGAAAAAGTTAAAGGTAGAAAAGATATATATGACGTTGCTTTTAAAGAATTTTCAGAGAATATTGAAACGCCGTTTCTTGCCGAAATTGAGGTTCTTAACAGTTTTATTTCTTCTTTTCAAAATAATGAGAACCTAATTAAAGAATTTGTTCGAGTTCATAAAAAAATTGAAGAAAAAAATAATGAAATAAGTTCTGCCGAGAAAACATTAGAAAGATTAAGGGCCCAAGAACAGGGCTTGCGTGTTGAAGGGAAAGTTGAGGAAAATGTTTTGGAATTTTTAAATAAGGAGTACAGGGCATTACTCAAGAAATTCAATTTTTCAACAGATCCTTTAGTTGACTATATTAATACGGATTCGTATATGCCTTATTACCATGATGCAAGTGTGTTTGATCATGAAAGTGGCGGTTTAGTTATGTGTATTCAGATTGCATATCTTGGGGCAATACTGAAACTTAAAATTGACCAACCTGAACTAAATCATCCTGGGTTGTTAATGTTCGATACTGTGAGTAAGTACTTAGGAATTAACTCAGATGTAACTGATGATGAGAGACTTGACCCACAAAGTTATAGAGCAATATATAGCTTTCTCATTGAACTGCAAGATAATGTGCAAATAATTATTGTAGATAATACTCCACCGGAAATAGCTTCGGAATTTATTAAATACGAATTTTATAGAAATGATCTCAAGGGATTTATTAATATGGATTTAAATGAAAAAACGAAAAGTCTAGAGTAGAGAAGATAACCGCCATTTTAAAGGCGGTTATCTTCTCTTTAATCTGTGAAGTTGTACTTAAAAGATGCTCTAATTTTTCCTTCGAAGTAATATCTCCTGTTGTAGTTCTAGTGCAGAGAGCTTCTTTTTCCCACCATCGGTTTTAATATACACCTCTCCTTTGGAAGTAGAGTAAAGGTAGCTATTCTGATAGGGCTCAACAGAAATTTCAACAATGCATAAGTCAGCTATTTCATTGAGTTCTCTATCATATACTTTTTCTATATTTATTCTGTATACACTTGGGGGAAGTGATGGTTGTATTTGTCCTAATTTTTCAGAAATACGTTTTCGCAATTCATCACGTTGTTTATAGTTTAATTTTACACCTACTACTTTTCGTTCCTCGTCTGTAATACCCCAGAAAATCCGACCTCTATGATTTGAATTTTCGTTTAAATATGCGACAATGTATTGATCTACGAGGCTAAGGATTGAGTCTGTAGGATTATTGCCCTTTATTTCTTTAAACTCAACAAATCTATATTCTTCATCCTTTAGTATAGAATGACTAATATATCTAACTATTAAGGGATTATCTTTCTCGCTCTTTTTTTCAGGCTCTAAAGGAAGAAGCTTGTTTCTTGATGAATGGTAATTGTATCCTATTGGAGAACGGTTTTCTTTTCTCCAATGTAAAAGGGGAAATTCCATACAAGAAATTTGCTTTAATTTGTCTGTATATCCAAACTGACTGAATAGAATGACTTGATTTTTTTGTGAATACTTTATTAATACAAAATAGATAAAGTTGAGAAACTGATCATCAATAAAATCTAAGGCTTCATCTAAAATGAGCGGTGATGAATAATTTGATTTAGAGTGATAAGAGATCACGGCGAGTAATTTCAAGGCTTGTTCTGCACCACGGGAAGTAATTACTATTTTTTCCTTACCGATGTATTGTAATTGGGATAGATATTTTACTTTTATTAAAGACCAGCTATCTAGAAATTTAGGTTCGTTGACTAAAAGAGAAGCAATAAATGTAATATCAATTTCTTGTAAACTAATATCAAGCTCACCATGATAAAATGTAGGTCTCAAGCTAAGAAGTTGAGACGTATTTGAGGAGAGAGTTATATTTCTTGATACTGCAATGTTTTGAAAAACACAAGTGAAAACTTTTTCCTGATACATATATTCATGCTTCTGAATTACATTCTTGTGTTCAGAAATTAGCGTTAGAGAGCTAGCTTCGGTTGACTCATCATCGAAGTATAGTACTTTTCTTCCTTGAATTAGAGATAATAAAGAGCCATACATTTGAGTTTTTCCAGTAGCTGAATTTCCAACTATAATGTTAAGTCCTTTTGGTAGGAAATTAACAGAATAATCTTCTATAGGTCCAAAATTTTTAATCGTAAATGACTTGAAATGCATTATAACCTCCTAATAGTTGGACTAGAGCAGCTTCAATTTATTAGATATATTATATCAAACTATTACATAAATTAAGCTAGCGTTGGTATTTCATAAAGTACATATTTGGAAGACAGTTGGGGGCGGAATTTAACCAAAATTTGGATATCTCTGCCACGGCGAATCTAAACAGTATTTCGTGCTTTAGTATGAAGCACTTGAATGGGATATAATTTCGTATACTCTGTACGTAGAAATGTCAAACGCTCGATTTATAAGGATTTAGAATGAGTGTAGGAGGATATTGAGAACAAGAAGGAAACACATCCCTATTTTAATGCCTATTTATTCGTTGGATTAATTTCTTTTTTTATGGGAATTTATATTTTACTCACACTTTTCCAAATAGACATTTAGATTAGTCTGTTAATATATCAATTCACTATGGAAAACGTTAAAATCTTTAATGTACTATATTAAAACGGTCTGAATGTAATATTATAATATTAACTTTTTCATTTTACACTATAGGTAGCGAGGGTATGTAGCCCTCGGTTTTCTTGTTCTCCTTAAAGTCTTGTCATAATATAAACAATTCTCTGAACTTAACTCTTGCAATGCGAACGTATATTCGTTATATTATATACGAACGTTTGTTTTGTTTATGCTCAGACACAGAATGGAACGTTCACAACCATATCACTCAAACCAATAAACAGGAGGCCAAAATTTGTCCACTAATCCAACACGAAATCAATACCAAGTCAATCTGTTCCACTTTAAGGAGATCACTGATGTAGGCGATCAACTTAACGCGCCACCATCTAGCACTCGTACCATCACTGTATCGGACAGCATCTATCTCGACCAACTCAAACGAGTCGTAGCAGAACGTGATCCTTCCACCGATGTTACCGAAGTCATCTTTATGCTCAAAGCTGATCAAATCGACGAAGATGATCCATCCCAACTTGCTCTGTTTGAACGTATATTGCGAGATGGCATCTATTATAATGGAAAGAAATATGTTCGTTCGATCAAGTCACCTGCGATGGGACGTACACAGCGAACAGAATTTATCCAAGAAAAGTATGTTGCTGATTTGTATCGACACATTACACTCGGCAAAATACCACCACTCACCAATATCCACAAATGGGAAGCAGCACTTGGTGTAAGTCGTTCAGCAGCACAACAAGTCCGGTATGTCCCTCGTATTGTCGTCATACCAGATTATGAAAAAGATACGATCATCGAGGATGTATGGAAAGTGGAAAAGTGTGCTGAAAATTTGGAGCAGCAGAAGTTGATATTCGATGAAAAGACGAAGCAACGTGAATATTTCAAAGCGAAGAAAGAATTGAAGCCAACCAAGGAACAATTACATAAGTTAGATCGTATACCCAATAAAACCATCCCGTGGAATGGTCGCACGAAATCTGTTCCTGATCAATCAGAGTTCAAAACTTTCAACGGATGGAATAAACAGAATCGTCGTGTGAAGCTAGAAGCAATTTCTTTCCCTGCTCGTTCAGTTATGTATAATGACAAACTATATCCTTGCTATTCCATCGAGCAAACGGAAGAAATCCCAATCATAGCAATCAATGAAGAGTCCATCGGATTTAAGCGAGTGGAGTACCCGAAGTATGAAAATAAGAATGTCCAGTTTTTTGATGGTCAAGGTCTAATGAGCTTCCAGTTTGCAGAGCGTATCGGACAGCATTTGAACCTATCCTATTCACCTAATGCAGTTCAGGGAAGACTTCCATATATTAAAGGTAACTTTATCCGGTTCGATCTGATGAAATGGTTCAAGGAAAACAACGTGACAGAAATAAAAGATGTTTTCGATGAATCACAGCCGATTATCGATAAACAGGGTCGTCCTATTGATCTCATCCTCACTAAATCCTGCTTCAAAGCATGGCATCAATACAGTGAGGGAGAAGCAAAGCCTAAGTGTTTGTTTGAAAATATAGCGGAATACGAAGAATTACTGAAAGTACATAACCATAACCATTTTTGGGTCGCAAATTATGCGAAGCCAGCATACCAGATGAAAGCCTATACACCACTGACCTACCAATATATTCATGCGCTGAATCTTACACTGAACGATTTATTTCAATTAGCTACGCCTTTAATGGATGTCATCAAACGTGTACTACATGGACAAAAGGATGACACCCATGGAAAGTGGCTTCGAGATATTGCTTACACGAAAGCATTCTTACATATGTTAGTCCAAGAAGACGATGAACCCAAAGATGTAGATGAAGAACCCGACGAACAGGAAGATGAAATAGAACGAGGTCAGAAGAAACAATTTATAAATGAAATCATCCAAGCTATCGATTTGAATGAATTGATGCTGTATGACGGTAATGTCCGTAAATTCATCGTGAAGCAAGCGATGCAGAAAGTTCAGGATATGTTAAAAGGTCGTATCCCGATTCGTGGCAGTTACTTTTATCTAACCAATGATCCAATTGCGTTTATGGAGCATGCCAGTGGAAAACCAGTAACAGGTGTGTTGAAGAAGAACGAGGCTTTTATGAATCGGAAACGTGGAATGCATACGCTATTCCGTTCACCGTTAACTATATTTAATGAAGTCGGTAAGCTAGATTTTGTACAAGTACATAACCGATATATACGTCATTTAGATAATGTGATTGTGCTTAACTGTCATGATCTGAGCCTGATGAGACTTGGAGGAGCAGATGTCGATGGGGACACGGCTCTCTGTACCAATGATCCCACCATACTCACGGCAGTGATTGATGCTCCTACAATCATCAATGAAGATGATAAAAAAGTGGCTGCACCTGTACTGAATAATATGGACAGTATCATCAAGATGGAGCTAAAAAGTCTACATAATCTAACGGGTAGATGTACGAATGTGAATACGTATTTTCAGAATCTGGCTTTGGAGGAAGAGAGCCTTCAAGGACGCGTTTTGGAAAACTCAGTTTTAAAATTTCTCCAAGGTCAAATCATTGATGCGACCAAAAATGGGCTGGAAGTAGAGATTCCATATGTGCTGGATCGTCTGGCTATCCAGATGCCATATTTCTTTCGTTTTGTTAATGGTGGCAAAGCGGATGATTATCAGTACTCGAAGAAATCGCCGTTTAATCAATTTTGTGTTGTGGCAGAAAAGTATATAGATGACACGTTTAACATGAAAGATGGCAAACTGGATCAGTCGATTTTAGGCATAGAAAGTACGAGACAACTGTTACAGGATATGAGAAAGGTTAGCCAGCCTAAGTTTCTGGACTATCTAGCTCGCATTGAGCCACTGTATACAGAATACAACGAGCAGAAAAAAACAATTGATCATCGCCAAAAGCAATTTAACGAACTGAAAAAATGGCAACGAGACAATGATACCCGGAAAACAATTAGCGCAGAATACGCCAGGTTAAGAGAGGAATACAAAACTCAGTGTGAAGAGATCTGTCCTTATTCTTCGGTACTTGCCAGTGTTGCCGTCGAGATCGCTTATCAAAACTACAGAACGTACTCCTTTGCATGGCTATTTGTAGATGGACTACTGGAAAATTTAAAGCAGCATGAAAATGTGATGAAGAGGGAAGTACGAAAGGTAAACCGGCTTACGAATCGAAATGTGGAAGGTAAGGAGCTTACCGTTCAAGCTGGCATGGCTACAATAGATGATCTGGAGTTTCCATTCCATGTGCGGGATGGTGTGTATTCATTACTTGAGATTATGGGACAATTTTTTATTAGATTCGAAGCTGAACGGGAAACCGTAGTACAAACTAGTAATACGCCTTCTCTACTGGACGAAAAAAGCACTCGACGAGTGTTGAAGAATTACTTGATCGGCTTCAGCACCTTGAAAAAGTCTCAGGAAGAATCGCAGTCGGTAGCTGACCAAGTATTGGGTAAGAAACTACAGATTCAGGTGGTCGAGCATAACTATGTTCATATTATAGATGAGTATGGAGAAAGGAAATGTATTATTCCTAGAGATCAGGTCATTCGTCGAGATGAGGGGTTATCCTTCTTTGATTTTGATACTGCAGCAATTGAATTTATCAGTATTGAAAAAGTAACGAAATCAAGCTTTAAGGCGATAGTCCATATCGAATAAATTAAATCATAGTGTGTCATGATCTGGCGCCTGTTAACACGGGCGCTTGGGTGACAGCTAGAACGTTATATACGAATCCAAACATAAGGGAGATATCATCATTTGAACATCACATTAAAATTAAGCCAGATCGTTACCAACCCGAATCAGCCACGCAAGCATTTTAACGAGGAGTCTTTGCAGGAACTGGCAGCATCCATTATAAGCGATGGATTACAGGAAGCTATATTGGTCAGACCACAGGGAAATCAATATGAAATTGTTCAAGGTGAACGCAGATATCGAGCAAGTCAAATGGCTGGACTGGATACAATTGCAGTGAAAGTAAAGGAATTAAACGATGAGGAAGCTTTTCATCTATCTGTCATTGAAAATATTCAACGGGAGCAAATGACTCCTATTGAAGAAGCTCATGCATTTTATGAGTATGTACAAAAAGGATACACGCATGATCAAATTGCCAAAAAAGTGAGCAAAAACAGAGCTTTTGTTACAAGCCGTTTGAGATTATTGAAACTATTACCTTTTATTCACGATTGGATTGCAGAGGGGTATATTTCGGACGGTCATGCCAAGCAACTACTGAAAATGGAATCGTTTTTGAACCGATTACTAAAAAACAAACCGACATCAAAATTCATTCATGAAGACGGTTCACAGAAAGAAGAAAGTCATTTTGAAAACTATCAATGGAAATTTCATAGTTCGTTTTGGGAGAAGCATGACATAAAAAAAGAAAAACTAACCGTAAACGAAGTCAAGAGATGGGTAGATGATTGGCATTACGATTTAATCATCTCACCAATTTTGAATTATAAGGGACTTGGCTCTGTGGTTGTTTCTAGAAATAGAGGATTCGCTTTAACCGCTCAAATGAATTGTATTATCAATCATCTTCATATCTCCAACATAACAGAAGAAGATATTGATTTTGCAGTTGTTTATGATTTGGAAAAAAACAAAGAACATTTTGATTCCGAATTCAGACCGTGGATGGTTGAAAAATTTTGGGATGAGATGCGAAATGAACTTTTTCACTCTGATATCAACATAGAAGAGAAATGGAATTTACATAGCTTGCATGATGAATTGAAAAAATGTAAAAAATGCGATTCTTTAGAGGACAAATCATTGGAAATGTTAACGGAAGAAATCAAATTTTATAAGCAACAATTAGATCATATTGCCAAAGAGAATCATGTTTCAATGGATGACATACTGGATGAATTGCTGGCTATGGAGTAAATGGTGTCACGTGACACATATAGCGCCTGTTAACACGGGCGCTTGGGTGACATCTAGTATATGGATGCGATCCACAAATGAGAGGAGTGAATCTGAGTGAGCTATTTTTATTGTTACGATGGTCAGATGATGAGGAAATTACAGGAGAAAAATATTCGATACATTACTCGCGCTTTGACAATTGATAAGCATCAAAAGTTTTGGCTGTATGCAATTAATGAAGAATTTCAACAGGCTTTAGAGGAAATTAAGAAACCGAAAATATAAGGAGTGAATCTAATTTGGCAGTGAATCAATGGAGCGATCTGGAAGCTTATATTTCTCGTTCGCATATGGAAAGTCTCCATGAAGAGGCATTTATGGCGACATATCATGCATTATCAAGTTTTATACATAAGGGATTTCAAATGAATATGGATGAAACTGAACGTGAAGAATCTTATTTATCATGGGTAGTCAATTCTGCTCCAGGTACAGGGAAAAGTACGGCATTAAATGTTCTATGCAAGAGCCTATTAGAGAAAAATGCTTCAAATCAACATGAAAAGTATCCGTTATTGCTTGTGTTTAATAATAACGACACGATGAAGAATAATGTATATAAGGATGTATCTGAATTTGCCAAGCAACATGAAATACCAGATGCCATTGCATATGTCAATTCTGATGAGATTCATAAAGTGATAGATACTATGAGAAAATATCAAATTTTATGTATTCCTCAGCAAAGACTTCGAGATTTGATGTTAGATGATGAGAACATGAATAATTATTTATTATATTACCCGCAGCGAGTTAAGAATAAGAAAGATAATGCTCAGCTTAAAGAAGTACATAAGTGGAAACGACTGGTGATCATAGACGAGATGCCAATTTACTACGACAGTTGTGTCTGGGATATTGGTAGTAAAGACAATTCATTTGACTGGTTTGAGCATTTGGCAGATCGTATTCATTTAAGTAATCGTGAATTTAAGGAAGCTAGAGATATCCTGAGTGAGTTGATTAACTTGGAATTAAAGGACAATGTAACTTCCCATTCAACATTACGATTGAATCGATTTATAGAGGGTTCAGAAAGAGAACGGTTCTTCAATACAATCCTGGCTAAATTGGCTGATGCTAAAGGTGAACTTGAGGATATGAGAAGATATACGTGGTTTATGAAGATGTATGCAAAGGATCATATTGGATGTATAGAACGAACGAATAAGCAAGCTATTATTTGCTCAGAGTGGCTGGACTATAGTCGGTTACATACCCATATGCTGATTTTGGACGGGACAGCACACATCAGCCAAAGTATATATGAACGTTCTGGATTTGAACTGATCCCCATGACAAATGTTCATCGATATGCTGAGCGTTTGAATATTCGATGGAAAAATATAAATACGTCCACAACATTATCTTACCGTGAACGAAAAGAAGTCAAGGAAGCGATAGCAGGAGATTTCTTGGAGATACAAAGTAAACTACAAGAAAAACGTCCAAGTTTCAAAATGATTGCATTACCTAAGCAGGATGATATCGTATTTTATCACGCTGAGGGTGTAATTACGGACGAACAGCTCAAGCAATTTTTCACAATCAAGCAGAAGTCAGATGATGATATGAGGAAACATCTTTTCAATGTGGTAGGTAATAATGATTTTTCTAGCTTTAATGCGATGGCCTTATTTGGTATTCCCATTCGCCCTCCTAGGCATTATCGGGAAATTGCCGTAGCCATGTATGATGTAGATATTGATATATCCTTAAATGAGAATCGAAATAAAGGGAACTGGTTTACAGATGAGAGAATACAAAAACTATATATAGAAGATGTGCTGGCTAATCTCTCGCAAATTATTCATAGAACATCCCTACGCAATGTAAATTTAACCGAAGAAGTGGATATTGTGATGTACTCGAAACGGACAGAATGGTTAACACTGATGCAACAGGAATTTAGATTACCGGATGAACGAGTCCATATGCATCAACTACATAATGAACTTCGATTTAAGAAAGCTTGTTCTAAGAAAATGATCGAAATGGTTAAGCTCATGGTGGGCAAAAAGAATATCAAGCTTACCGCTAAGGCTATAGGTGGAAAAGCACTATATCAGTGGTTTAGAGATAATTGGAAGGGAAATAGAAAGCAATTCATTTTGAGTGAGTTAAAGAATCATAATATATTGCTATTTGAAAAAACCTCAAAAGTTGGACGACAATATTGGTTGTTTATGCTGGTGGATCAAGATGCATTCACCGATCACGTAGTTAGCGAGCATTATCGTAAACTATCATAGAGTGGAAAGGAAGATTTTCTCCCTAATATTAAGGGAAGATTTCTTCCTCTTATGATAAATTTGCAAATAAAGTGTCCAAAATGAGCCGCAAAAGGGTGAATTGCCGAAGGCAAGAGGGGAAACGGCGGCAGGTCGATGAATACCGTTTACGAAGCGGAGCGAAGTGGTTTTTATCGAGATGGTGAGAGAGTTTCCCTTTATGTGGGTACAAACGTTAAGATCAAAAGAAACCGTCAACAAAAATTTGTAAACAAATTATTTCTTTCCGTAGCCATCCAACAATAGTTGGCTGTCTTCATTTTATTTTTTGAACATGATAGTTGACGTGACCCTACTTTTCTATATATAGGGGAAACTGGGGTCAGTCCATTGATATAGCCTAAACCTAGAAAGAATGAACTGGAGAAATGACGTTTACCTCATACCTAAGACACTTATTCATTTGTAGTCAGGCTGTTTATTATAAAATTTGCATGTTTTATATTCAAATTAATCTTGTTGAATACCGGCTGCTATTTGCAAAATTTAAAACCACACGAATTGAGGACTTGAATCTACACAGAGTAAAAGGTGTCACGTGACACAATGAGCAGATTTACAATTATAAATTAGATTACACGGGAATTCTGGCTATGAGCTAGGGTTCCTTTTTTATTCAGAGAGGAGAAATATGAATGCTATTAATGTTACAAGCAATAAGTGTAGAAATATCACGAGTTGTCACAGCAGTTGTTGTGTTTTGCATCTGGATTTGGATTGCAGTCTTTTTAAAAATGAAGATAGAAAGGGGGATCAAGTGGATTGGAAATCAAATTCGTAAACGTAGAAATTCTGATACCATACATAAAAAACGCCAGAAATAATGAGAAAGCTGTAGATTATGTAGCAACAAGTATTCAAAGTTATGGATTTAAAAATCCAATTTTAATCGATAGTAACAATGAAATCATAGCAGGTCATACTCGTCTGTTAGCAGCTAAGAAGCTTGGATTAAAGCAAGTTCCAACGATACTGGTGGATGATTTAACGCCTGAACAGGTCAAAGCCTTCAGAATAGCGGATAACAAAACGGCTGAGTACGCAGATTGGAATTTTGAATTGCTGGCTCAGGAACTGGAAGAATTAAAACTAGCTGATTATGATCTTTCTCTAACTGGATTTGATATGAGCGAGTGTGAGAAGTTGCTGGATATATTACATGAAGAAAATGTGGATGATGAAGATAATTTCGATTTAGAAGAAGCATTGCCTGAACATCCGATCACTCGTAAAGGTGACATTTGGCTACTTGGTAAGCATAGGCTCATCTGTGGAGACTCGACTAATCCGCAGGATATTGCAACGTTGATGGATGGCAAGAAGGCACAACTCATTGTGACTGATCCACCTTATAATGTCGACTACACAGGTAAAACGAAGGATGCTTTGAAAATTGAAAACGATAAGATGGATAACGACCAGTTTTATGATTTCCTATTGGCTGCTTATACTCAAATGTTTGAAGTAGCAGATGACGGAGCTAGTATCTATGTGTTCCATGCAGATAGTGAAGGTTTGAATTTTAGAAAGGCATTTATTGAAGCTGGGTTCAAACTAGCACAGTGTTGTATATGGGCAAAGCAAGCGATGGTAATGGGTAGACAAGATTATCATTGGATGCATGAACCCGTATTGTACGGTTGGAAGCCAACTAGTGGACACTACTGGAACAGTGATCGAAAGCAAACGACATTATGGCAATTTGATCGTCCCTTCCGGAATGAATATCATCCCACGATGAAGCCGATTCCCTTAATTAGTTACCCAATTAAAAATTCCAGTAAGCTTGGTGATATCGTATTTGATCCATTTGGTGGCTCAGGCTCAACGTTGATTGCTTGCGAGGAAACGGATCGGATTTGCTATACGAGTGAGCTTGATCCCAAATATGTAGATGTGATTGTAAAGCGGTATATTGCCCACGTTGGCAGCGGTAGTGATGTATATTTGATTCGGGATGGAGTGAAGATGGGCTATTCAGAAGTTGTTGCTGAATCGGCAAGGTCAGAGATATTGAGATAGATGTTATATATATATTGGTTTGATAAATTAATTAATATTCATTTTATGGATCAGTAATGCTAGACTTGTATTACAAGAAAAATACGGAGGGGAAACCAGTGAGCTATTTTTTATTAATGACTACCCGAACAAACAAGTTCGATTCTAATGATATCCAAGGACACTATGACCATCTGGAAAAGTTAAAAAAAGAGGAGCTTCTCGAAATGTATGGCCCATTTAGCGATGCAACGGGAGGAGCCTATTTAATAAAGGCAGCATCACTTGATGAGGCGATAAAGATTGGAAATTCAGATCCGCTCATTCAAAATGGATCTTCCACATTGACGATAAAGGAATGGCTGTTGCGTTAAATGCTCATCAGTGAAGAGTGATCATGAGTGGTCGGATATTAAAATATACAGACGTCTATGCATATCCTCTTGCATAGGCTTTTTGTATTGGAGATAAGGTTTTATTAAGGCAGAGGGAAAGCTAAGCATTGCCAACGTTGGCGATAATAGCGGCGTATATTTGATTCGGGATAGTAAGCAGTATAGCTACCAAGAAGTTGTTGCTGAGTCGGCAAGGTCAGAGGTATCATGTGCTAACTAAACCGAAAGGATGATGGAATTGGGTAAGGCAAAAGTGAATATGGTGATTCGATTCCTGAAGGGCATGCAAGCCGAAAAGGTAAATGTGCTAGGGGCTGAGGAGGCTCAAGAGGATAACGAGTTGATTCAGCAGGTGATTAAGGATATCGAGTTGTTTTACGAGGCTGAGTTAGAAGGATAAGCTAGAATACATATGGGGAATGGCTGATCGTTGGCTGTTCCTTTTTTCGTGATGGAGTTGAGTTAATGAGCAAGAACAATAACAATCCCAAAAGAAACAAGCCTAAGATACTGACCAAGTACGATCAATTTGTTGTGCCAAGGCTTAGGGATATCCCCGTTTGGGTACGTGAAGGAGCCACAGATGAAGAGATTGCGAAGCGATTAAATATTCATATTTGGACATTAGGTGACTATCGTAGAAAACATCCCAAATTTGCTGAAGCATTGGAACGTCCAACCAAGTGGGAAACACATGTATATCCTCGGTTAGCGGAGATTCAACAGTGGTTTGAAGAAGGCGTGATTGCGGAGGACATTATCAGGAAACTCGATATAGGTAAAACCACTTGGTATGAGTATATAGATAAACATCCGATGCTGGCTGAACTAGTCAAATGGAGTAGATCTGTCCCTATCTCACACGTAGAAAATTCACTTTTGAAAGCTGCTACAGGGTATGAATATGAAGAAATAAAAACGATTATTGAAGAGGACAAAAATGGAAAAAAGAAGACGCGCATTGAGAAAGTGAAACGATACCAGCCTCCCAATCCGACAGCGATGATCTTCTACTTAAAGAACCGCGCACCCAACGAGTGGAATGATCGGCGTGAGCTGGTGGTGAATACGAAGGCACTGGAACAGGAACGGAAGCAGCTATTTTTGGATATGATCGAAGCCGATGTAGTGGATGCTGATTATGAAGCTATCGAGGAATCGGTCGAGATGGAGAAAGGATACGTAGAGTCGGATGATTCACAGCTATAACGTTATGCCGTCAGTATTTGTATAGATAAATGCCAGTTTCAGCCCTGAATTAGCCTGTAAATTGCCCAAACTAAGTGCATAAGATAAGTTATGTAATCAGTGGACTTTCCCTCGCATCAACGCTATGATGTGACACACGAGCGAAAAGGTGGGGGAGAAAATGAAGTATATTCAAGGGTTTGAAGCGCATTTACGGAGCAAGGATCGGAGTGAAAATACGGTTTCCTGCTATATTCGGGACGTATTACAGTTCATAGCTTGGTATCGGGGCAAGACGGAATATGGACTGGACAAGTGGATTGAACTGGATGGCGTAGAATACAAGAAATATCTGCAAAGCACTAACCAAGCGATACTGACCATTAATCGTAAGATTGCCAGTATCAACGTGTTTGCAAAGTGGATGCATCAACAAGGCTATATAAAGGAAGAAATACATATCGAAGCAGTCAGGAACAAGGTGGTTCGGCAATACAAAGGGTTAGAGGAAAAGGATTTGTGGAAGCTGAGAAATGAAATTCACCGTATGGGTAATCGCATGCACGTTTGTATGATCGAAATACTGATAGGAACAGGAATTAGGGTAAGTGAATTGGTTGGCATCAAGCTGAAGGATATTGAAATAAGCGAACGCAAAGGATTATTGAAGGTATTCGGCAAAGGAAACTCCTTCCGCACCATTCCATTAAATAAGGATGTGCGAAAAGCCATTACCCGATATCTTGAAGCCAGACCACAAGTTGAATCAGAATATCTATTTATTGGGCAGCGTGGAGCATTGGAACGAAATGCGATCAACCTGATCCTGAACAAATATGGAGATCGGATCAACGTAAAAGTCACACCCCATATGCTCAGACATACACTTGGCTATAAGTTGGTAAAAACGACTCCATTGACGACCATCCAGCAAATCCTTGGGCATGATCACGTAGCGACCACCAATATCTATACCTTAACAACACAGCAGGATATGGCTGAAGCTTTGGCAAATATCGAGTGGTGAGAAGCCACTCTTTTTGTTGTGGATGGAGGGGGGCTTCTATGTAGATAAACGGAGCCGCCAGCAAAGGGCGTAGAAATTTTTGTGATGATTTTATAGTGAATTTGAGAAAGGAGCCAGAACAATTGAAACGATAAAGCAAGAAGATGAGCGCCAAGCTGAGCTGCTTAAGCAGTATATGGAGAAGCATTTCAAGCCGCCCAAAATGAAACAACTGGTCGAGACATTCAGCTTCTCCGAACTAAGAAAGCTTATCGGTGAGATGGACATTGAATTTTTCGCCTTGGCCTATTTCCCTAAATATTTTGATCGAGCATTCGGCAAGTTTCACAAAGAGCTATTCACGGAATTAAGACATATGCTTGCAAATACAGGACTGATTACGGCTTTCGGCCTCCCAAGGGAGCATGGAAAGTCGACGATCAGTTCTTTTTTATTTCCGCTGTATGCGACTTTATATGATAAATCACAGTTTACATTGATTATATCTGCCACAGAACAGATTGCATTGCCGTTCCTTGATATGATCAAAGATGAGCTAGAAACAAATCAGATGCTGATTGAGGATTTCGGGATTCGAAAAGGGAGCCGCTGGAACAATAATGAGATCTGGCTCAAGAGTAAAGGTGGACTGGACTCATGTATTATGATTCGTGGGATTGACGGTAGCTTGAGAGGTATTCACTATAAGCATCATCGTCCTACGCTGGTATTGATGGATGATTTGCTCAAGGAAGATACAGCACGATCCGAAGCTAAACGAGAACAAATTAAAAATACGTTTACAGATGTCATTCTGCCTATTGGAACAAGGGATACGAATATTCTGATCTGTGGAACGATTTTGAATGAAGAAGATATTATGGCCGATCTGCTCAAAGGTAAAATCCCAGGTGTGCGAAGTGTTCGTAAAGCAGCCGTGCTTCAGTTTTCGGAGCGAGACGATTTATGGTCAGAGTGGGAGCGACAATATAATAATCTACAAGACGAAGATAGGATCAATACTGCCTTGTCTTTTTTTATGGCTCATGAGGAGGAAATGCTAAAGGGAACGGAAATCCTGTGGAGCGAGTATTTGGACTATTATTATTTGATGTGCAAGAAGCAAGCGATGGGTGAAAAGAGTTTCTATAAAGAGTTACAAAACGATCCACGTTCAACAGACGAATACATATTTCAGAATCTCATGTATTGGGACAGGTTGCCTGAATTTGAGGATATGGAAATGGCTATGTACATTGATCCAGCGATTAAAGCAGGGAAGAAAAATGACTATTCGGCTATTTCAATTATTGGTCAGCATCGGAAGACGAAGCAGATGTACGTGATCGACGGTAATATTTATAAACTGTTGCCGGACGATTTATTTCAAGTGGCTATTGAAAAATTGAAGCTTTATTCTGTAGATAAGCTAGGCTTTGAGGTGAATCAGGCACAAAGCTATATGAAGCAAAAGTTTGAAGAAGAGCTATGGAAGGCGAATATACATAAACTCGTAGAAAGTGTTCATTCCAAGGGTCAAAAGCATGAACGCATTATGAGCTTGGAACCGGAAGTGAAGAAGGGTCATATTCTGTTCAATGCAGATAACCTCAGATACAATCATCAGGTGAAGGACTACAATCGAAATTGTACATACGACGATGCGCCAGATAGTTTATATGGAGCTGTTCAGTTAATTCAGTCTGTGAAAAGTCTGAAATTTTATGATCGCAGTTTGTTGTTTTGAGGGTTCTGCTAGATACTCATTCTTTATTTTGATCCAATCTCGTTAAGCTAACGGCAGTTTAGCGGGTAACTATAATGTTAATTGATTATTGTGTCGTGGAGCGTTTGTTTGGTAGTATTAAGCAGATGGGAAACGATAGCTACGACATTTCTGCAACCTGCCGAACCGAGTTAAGGAGTTGCTTATATTGTTAGAAATTGAGAAGGTAAAAGAGAGACTTAGCCAATTAGACGAGCCTGAAGCAAGAAGCCTACTGCTGATCATATACGCAAGGCTCGATACTACTATAAATGGAACTGGTGGAGATGAAGTCTTTAAGGAAACCGCGATGGATTTATTTGATATTTTCAAAAGGTTACCCAGCAAGCAATTACCGAAAAGTGATTAAGCTCCCTCAATATGATTTAGTTTTCTCACTCAGGCTCATGAATTCGCAGGATTTCACCTTTAGCTAAGTGTCAGATAAGAAGGAAACAGAGGAGCTAGTAGCTTGGAACAATTGAAAGGGCATGTAGAAATAAAGGTGAGGGTATATCACCTAATTTGTTCCATATCCTGCACGTCTCCATGTCGCCCCTAGCGATTTTCACTCCCATGTCTCAACGGGTCAAGCCCTTTCATTCCTTCGTCACATCTAACTAAGGGGTGGAGGTCGGTTATTCTAACGGAACGGGTCCGAGCCCTTTTGTTTAATGCCTCCCGATACTCCGTGCTTCTTGTCCATCCTGCGAATGCATCAGCTGGTGAAATAACGCGCCTAAGCGGCTTGCGGAAATACTTTAACTGAACTGTAAGCTTCGCTGCTCTTGGCCAGGCTAATAAGCATTCGGGCCACCTTACCACATAATTTCATAATAGATTTCATTTTTTTGAGCTTTTTCACGTCGACATTGTGGTGGTGCAGGGCCCTAATATCCGGATTGGTCATAACCATACACATCGTCATGAGGTAAAGGAAACGCCGGAGACGAGGGCGGCCTCGCTTGCTTAGGACCATTTTCCCACGCCATTTCCCGGAGCTGGCCTCAGCCAGGTTTAGACCTGCATGGCGAAGCAAGGCATTTCCGTGGGCATAACCACTTAGATCACCGGCTTCCCCTAACACACCAGCCAAGCTCGTAGCATTTACCCCTCGAATGGAAAGCATCTTCTTGGCATAAGGAATACGCTCAAGAACGAGCTGGAGTTCACTCTCAATTTGCTCAAGCTGGCGCTTTGCCAAGTCGTATTCTTCGAGCAATTGACCTAAGTGCAGCTTGTAGGCGTGCAAAGCCTGCTTAGCGCCAACGCTGCGTTTAGCGAGCGAGATAAGCAGTTCGGCACGCTGTAAGCCCGCATGACGTTTCACATACTGCTTCCAGCCAGCAATGACTTGTTCCGTCGTTAACCGGCTAATTTCCTCCGGGAGAGGAAATAGCCTTAACGTGGCAATGGCACTGGTGCAGGTAAGGATTTTAAAGACATGACGAAGTTCTGGAAACACAATATCTACCCAGCGGTGAATTTGATTAACGGCGCTGTTAAGCCGTTTGGCCACCGTGTCGCGATTAGCCATGAGAATCCGAAGTTCCTCGTAGACTTCCGGATTAAAGCGTACAGGGGAATAGTATCCGTTTTTGACCATATCCGCGATGACAAGTGCATCTTTACGGTCACTTTTGGATGGGGTATTATCTCGGTTTTCCTTGTTCTTTTTGACAAGATGAGGATTTACGAGAACAGCCTCAATTCCTTTGGCTGAAAGCCAACGAGCCAGACTTAGCCAGTAGTGGCCGGTTGGTTCCATACCGACGATGATTTTGTTCAGCTTGTACAACTTAAGCAGATCTTGAGTCCAGCGGCAGAACAACTGAAAACCCTCGTCATGGCTGCCAAACTCGAGTGGAGATCCGAGAGCAACTCCCCGGTAGCTAACCGCACGAGCTACGTGAGCCTCCTGGGCAATATCTACGCCTACAACTAGATGTAATGAGGAAATGTTTTCAATGAGTTGATTTTGCTTGTCCTGGGCTTTAAACTTCATAGTAGAGCGACCTCCTGGATGGGCTTTTTGAGGCTATGACCTCGTGCGCAACCCCATCGTACCGAGGCGCTCGTTTTTATGCAAAGAGCAAATTATTCGTTTTACAGGAATTCTAACGGGAAACGTTAATTCAACAAGGAACTACCTTATTAAAGGTGGTTCTTTTATTTATTTAAGCAACAATTACATAGCCCATTTTGAAAGGAAGTATTTATTTGCAAATAACCGAACAAATCATTATAGAATGTCTAAACGAACTCCAATTGGCTGCAATGGTCAAACAGAAATATGCAGATTACTACAATGGTCAGCATGCTATTCTCAAGAACTATGCGATGCAGGAAAGTCGAAGCAATCAAAAGCTCATTTTTAATTTCCCTCGTAAGTTTGTGGATAACGAAGTGGGTTATCTGCTCGGTAAGCCAGTAAACTATGTGTCCAAGTCAGATCAGGATGAAGCCATACATAATATAGATGTACATATGAGTCATTGGGATAAAGAGCATAATCTACAGCTTCGGAAACAATCTGAAATCTTTGGTGAGAGCTTTGAGTTGAACTATATTGATTCGGATGGCCAGTTTTCAGCTACGGTATTATCTCCATTGAATGCGTATGTGTTGGAAGATGGAACAGCAGAACGAAATGTATTACTAGGCTTACATAAATTTACCCGTCGATTCGATAAGCAAGTATATTTGGACGTGTATTCCGACCATGAAATTCTACACTATACAATCGGCAACGATAATAAACCTAATCAGAGTAAGCAGAACCAAGCGCCTGAATTGAACTATCTAGGCAAGCATAATCACATCTTTGGAAGAGTCCCGCTTATCTCCTGTTCAGCCAATACGGAGAGAAAAAGTGGTTTCCATGATGTGATTTCTTTGTTTGATGCCTATAACGCATTGAATTCTGATTTGGTCAATGAAATCGCAGATCATCGCAATGCCTATCTTGTGATTGAGAATGCCAAGTTGGAAGCTGACGATTTATTGAATATGAAGAAGATGGGCATTATTCAAGTTCCGGCTGGAGGAAAGGTAAGCTGGCTTACGAAGGAGATTAACGATTCTTTTGTGAAAAATGAGTTGAATAACATTGAACGCAAAATTTTCGACATGATGGATCAGGTTAATTTTAATGAAAACTGGGCTAGTAATACGTCTTCCCTAGCGCTGCGAAATAAGCTGCTGAATTTGGAGAATCGAGTGGCAATGCGTGAAGCCTTAATGGAAAAGGCAATCAAGCAGCGGTTACGAAATTTCTTCACGTTCCTGCACATTAAAGAAGGCGTTCAATATGATTACCGTGATATCGCCGTGAAGTTTACTCGTAACTTGCCAACAGATTTGGTTGGGATGGCTGATGTGATTGTTAAATTGCAGCAAGTGGTCTCACAGGAAACATTGCTGACGTTGCTTCCATTCGTGGAGAATCCGAAGCTGGAATTCAATAAATTTCATGGGGAGCAGCAACGATTAATTGCTACGGATAAGGAGGCATCAAATGCAGAATAAAAATAGCATCAAGCGGTTGGTTAAAAATAATTGTGCATGCTATCTCGGAGCGAAACACGGTATCTCAAACTACTGCTGTTTACAGGATAGTCCATGTGTATTTTTCGCTCAAGATGATGGTCTACCCCGTTGTACCTATTTTGAAAATGGAGTGTTGCCAATGGATGAGAAGCTGGATCAAGAGTATAAGTCTGAACGTAATGTAGAGACTGAGCCTAAGACAGCGAAGCCGAGGGTGAACTGTACACGTTGTGGAGGAACATTTTCGGCAAATTCGAATCGGCAGAAATGTTGTGAGAAGTGTAGAGGTAAGGTGAGAAAAGAAAATATTAGGATACGTGTTCGGAAGTTCAGACAAAAAGACGGCTCGGTGTAACGCTTTAGAGGTGGAAAAATCCCTATAAGCAAAGGGTTAAAAATAGGCAAAAGTGGGGTGTTGGTATGTTTGTACCTTTTCCTAGTTTTTGTGATTTCTAAAGCGTTACATTGCTGTCCTGAGCATGACATTAAACGGCTTAATTCAATACATACATAAGCGTGTTCGGTTCTGTGAGTCGAATGGGCAATAAAGGAGAGTAACGAAAATGAATTTACAACAAGTGAAGCAGTTGATTGAGGAAAACCAAACCAATGAGGAATGGCAAACATATCTTCAGGGTTTGAATCCGTATAGCGTAGAAGGGATGGAGCAATTTATTCAATCTAATCAGCAAGCAAAAAGTTGGTTCGATAGCACGGTGGACAAACGATCCGCTAAATCGCTGGAAACATGGAAGGCTAATCATCTGGAAAGTGCAGTGGATGTTGAGATCAAGAAGCGATTCCCGGCTAAGGATGAAAAAGAAATTGAAGTCGAGAAGCTACGAGCCGAAGTGGAAAATATGAAGCTAGAGAAGCAGCGTGAACGGTTAACCAGCCAAGCGATTAAAATTGCATCCGAAAAGAAACTTCCACTCCCGTTAGTGGATTTTTTTATTGGTGCAGATGAAGAAGCGACGACAGCGAATTTGGCTATGTTGGAACAATCGCTGCAAATGGCTATCCAACAGCAGGTCGAACAACGGCTCAAAGGGGATGGGTATACACCTCCTGCGAATTCAACAGGTAGCACATTTACATTGGATGCGATTAAAGGAATGTCCCCCAACGAGATTAATCAGCATTGGGATCAAGTCAAACAAGCATTACAAAACAAACAATAATCAATAGAAAAGGACAGGGTGATTAGAATATGACAGTACAACATTTTATTCCTACGATTTGGAGCGCACGTTTAAATGAAAGTTTGAAGAAAAATTTGGTGTACGGTAATGTGGTCAACACCGATTATGAAGGTGAGATTCAAGGTCAAGGCTCCACAGTAAAAATCAATTCGATTGGAGCGGTGACGATTGGAAATTATGACAAGGTAGCTGGAATCGCGAATCCGCAGGAACTGGATGCTACGCAAAAGACGTTGGTGATTGATCAGGCCAAATATTTCAACTTCCAAGTCGATGATGTAGATGCTGCTCAAGCGAATGTCAACTTATTAGATGGTGGGATCGTGGAAGCTTCCTATGGACTAGCCAATGTGGTGGATCAGTATCTTGCTGGATTTTACACAGAGGTAAAAGCTGAGAATACGATGGGTAACGATGCAACGCCGATAATTCCCACGAAAGATACAGCCTATGATTTGCTGATTGATTTAGGCGTACTATTGGATGAGAACAATGTGCCTGAAAGCGAGCGTTTTGTGGTAGTTCCTGCATGGTACTATGGCTTGCTTTTGAAGGATGCTCGTTTTACCAAAGATTCGAATATTATCCGCACGGGTTATGTCGGAGATATTGATGGCATGACCGTTTATAAATCAAACAATGTGCCGAACACAGCAGGAGCCAAGTATAAAATTATTGCAGGTCATAAGAGTACGATTTCGTTTGCCGGACAAGTGGATTCGGTGGAGGCGTTCAGACCAGAGAAACAATTTTCAGATGCGGTGAAAGGTCTACAGGTATTCGGTGCTAAATGTATCAAGCCGGAAGCTCTCGCTGTACTCACAGCCAATAAGTCTTAATTGAAAATGGGATCATATGAAAACACATTATAATAGAAGAAACACGTTCGGGGTATCCGTTTTGGATGCCCTATTTTTATTTTTTGGAGGGTGATAGGATGTGGTTTTTGAATCAGGAAACAGGCTGTACATGGGAAGTAACGGATCAGGAGTTAATGCTGAGGTTACAGGCCAGTGGGCATTATGAGCAAGTGGAGGAACCTCAACAAGATGAGACTAAGCAAAAAGCAACCCAAACGAAAGCTCAAACTGTCAAGAATATGAAGCGTACCGAGAAGGCACAGGTAAAGGAGGAACAGGAGCCAGCACATGAGTGATTCATTGATTTTACTTAAACGGTTATTAGGCATGGAACCAACAGACATATCTAAGGATGATATCCTGCCCCACTATTTGAATAAAGCGAGAAGTAACATTTATGGCTATTGTAATGTGGCGACACTGCCTGTGGAATACAATGATGTCATTGTCGATTATGCGGTGTATCTATATAAAAATAGGGATTCGGTTGGCCTAACAAATAAACAGGAGGGAGAACGCTCAGCTAGCTATGAAACAGGCATTCCGGCAAGTATTCGACTTGCTCTTCCTCTACCTAAAATCAAGGTCGGGACAGATTAATGTTCTATGATACGAAGCTGGAAATTTTAGATGTTACTCATTTCAAACCTGTTCTGTCAGTGATGGCAGATGTACAACCTTATCGCAAAAGCTTTTCATTTGAAGATGGTTACATACTAGAGACAACATATCGAGCTTTCTGTCCACTGGAATCCTTATTGCTGTCGAACTGCTATATTCGAATTAGCGAAGATATTTTTATTGTTTTGGACATGAAGGAATGGAGTGATTACGTGGAGTTGTACCTTTATCGCTGCAAGCCGGATTTTACATTGGAGGTGGAGGAGTGACACGGAGCTTAGAACTCATGCTGGATTTCTTTCTGCGAGAGAAAGGCGAGCTTGTACACATAAACGGTGTAAGACAGCTTGCTTTGATTCGGGATGCGTCAGATCATATTCAAAACACTGATGAAAAGATAATCCGTGCAGCAACACCTTTACGTACAGGAGATATTGTAGACTATCGCTATGAACGTTATTTAATTACCAGTCAGGTGGATCGAAATGAACAGTCTTGTCGAGGCAGAATGAAAAAGTGTAATCAACGGCTGGCTTTGAACTGGAACGGGCAGGTAGAATGGTTTGATGCTGTGGTAGCAGCTAGAACATTTTCAACGGAAACAGGTAAGGTTATCTCCATGCCAGAGGGCAACATCTTGGTTACCGTACAAGACAATGCAGATACAAGTGGCATTACATTAGATCAACGATTCTATATCACCCATCAGCCGTTTAAAATAGTTGGAATGGATCGCATCCTAAATGGAATCATTCAGTTAAGCTGCACATTAGATAGTATAAATACTGCTTATGACGACGTGGAACATAACATTGCAGACAGATGGAAGTACGAGACTGCTCATACATACGCATTACATATTCATCAGGGAACGATAGCTCATGTGCTGCTCAACGAAACAATACCGTTGAATGTGACTGCTACGGATAATGGGAATGAGATAGCGAATCCGGCGATTACCTATATATCCAGTGATTTGAATGTGGTTAGTGTAGATCAGCATGGACAGGTTATGGGCATCGCTTTGGGACAAGCAAGCATCACCGCGAAATTAACGTATCACCCAACAGTACGAAGTACGATTGAATTGAGAGTCGTCGAAACAGGAAAGCATATCTATTCGATAGCCATTACTGGTAATCCTATGCTCAAAACAGGCCAAAGCGCCTCATACGTCAGTCATATCTATGATCATGGAGTGGAAGTGTTTGACCAGTCGGTGGAGTGGAGCCTACGAAATCAAGATGATTCGACTCCTACTAAGGGAAGCATAACAGCCAGCACAGGAAATAGTGTGACGGTGAAAGCCGGAAGCAGTAGTCGAGTGAACAACAAAGTCCTTGTGTTGACTGCCACCTTAGTAAGCGATCCTAGTATTACCATAGAAAAGTACATTAGCCTTAAGAATTTATTCTAAGCTTTATATCTATCGGCTTGCCTTTGTGGTGAGCCATTTTTATTTCAAAGGAGCACATACATATGCAACGAAAATCTATTGATTATCTACTTAGTCTAAGCTTGTTGAAGCAATTGAGATCACAAAATGTAATTACAGAAGAAGAATTCATAGCGATTGATGAGCTTAATAAAAAGTCTTTCAAGTAGCTATAACATGGGCAGAAATGGACTTGATGATGTGCCGCAAGCATTATACCATGTGACCGTATAAAGAAGATATCGAAGGGAGAAACACTTATGGCCCAAGCCGCAACCGCAAAAAAAGTTGTCATCGTTCCCATTAAAACGATGGACATCGTAGAAGGAATTCAATCTATTCAAAAGAAGAAAGTCGCTGCCTATTGCCGAGTCAGCACAGATTCCGAGGAGCAAAAGGAGAGCTATACGAATCAAGTGAATTACTATACCCAATACATTCAAAACAACTTGGAATGGGAAATGGCTGATATTTATGCCGATGAAGGGATCACCGGAACCAGTACCAAAAATAGAACGCACTTTAACCGCATGATACAGGATGCCCGAAACGGTAAACTGGATCTGATTCTGGTTAAGTCGATTTCGAGATTTGCTAGGAATACACTCGATTTATTGAAATATGTACGGGAACTCAAAAGTCTTGGAGTGGCTGTATTCTTTGAACGAGAGAACATTAATACGCTGGATACAACAGGTGAAGTATTGCTGACCATTCTGAGTTCTCTTGCCCAAGACGAGAGCCGAAACATTTCTGAAAATAGTCGATGGGGCATATTACGAGGCTTTCAAAACGGCAAAGTCTTCTGCAACACCACTCGCTTTCTCGGCTATGATAAGGATGAGCATGGTGAATTGGTCATTAACGAGCCAGAAGCAGAGATTGTACGGCGCATATACGAGGAGTATTTGGATGGGAAAAGCTATCAGGCGATAGCCAGAGGTTTGATGCGAGACCAAATTAAAACAGTCACGGGTGGCGATACTTGGTGGGATTCCTCCATTACCTTAATTCTGACCAATGAGAAATATTACGGAGCTTTGCTTCAGCAAAAGACGGTAACGGTAGATTTTCTAACCCACAAACGAATAAGGAATAAAGGACAGGAGCAGCAATATTTAATTGAGGACAACCATGAACCGATTGTCTCGAAGGAAATATTTGAAGCGGTGCAAAAGGAGAAGGAACGGAGAGCCAAGCTGAAAGGGAGCGTGATGGGAGAGAGTAAAAGATACTCCAGTAAATATGCACTCAGTAGCAAAGTATATTGTGGATGCTGCGGAGCTATTTTCAAACGCCGAACCTGGAACAGCAATAATCCATCTAAAAAAGTGGTATGGCAATGCAAAACGTATGTAAATGAAGGGAAAGTAGCCTGTGATGCCAAATCGGTTGATGAACAAGTTTTACATTCCGCGTTTGTGCGATTGTTCAACCGGATGTATGAGAACAAGGAAAGATTGATTAAAACGCTGAAAGCCAATATTGAATCGGCACTTTCCAGCAGAGTAGAGCAAAAATCGTTATTAGACATTGAAGGAAAGATGCAACAATTGAAATCCGACTTGAAGGAATTAGTAAATCTCAAGCTACGGAATCAGATTGACGAGAGCGTATATGATGAAGAAACGAACAGACTTTCCAGTGAACTAAACGAGCTACGGCAACAGATGCGAATATTAGAGGAGGAAGAGGATCAGCAAGCGAAAATTAAGGAACGAGTCGATGACATTATTCAACTTTTAAACTCGCGGCAAGATATACTGGAACAATTTGATGATAACCTATTCAATGCGTTGGTGGAGAAGATAACCATTCTCTCACCAGCGCATTTTGTTTTTACCTTGAAAAGTGGAATGAGCATAGACGAAATACTGGACTAAAAAATCATAGACTAAAGTGATCAATAGGCTAACGAGTAAATGTCGACTGTATGACGGGAAGGATCAATCGAATCCCGTCTTTTACTCCTTCCATATAGATGGACTGTTTGTGCTGACTTAGCTGATAGCCTATGGCTTCTTCCCAATCGGACAACAGGCGTTGAGTATCCTCGTTTTGGTTAATTTTGAATTGATCCATTTTGGTGAATAGATTTTTCTCCTCTGATGAACATGAAGTCTGTTGTTCGCTGGCTAGTTCTAACTCATAAAAACGTTGGCGTAATGCTTCGATAAACCAATCTGGCCAATTTGACATAGCACATTTTCCCTCCCGTGGTTGAAGTGTGTGTATGTTAACTCTGATGGGGAGGGATGGCAAGTCATTGTTTTGTAAAAAGGCCCATCCCCACTCATGAGTCAAGTAGGAATGAGCTTTGAAAGTTGATTAAGTGTTGGTTTGGTGGTTTTATTGTACGCCCCCGCTGTTGGGCTTGTAAACTCCGTTTACAGACTCTAGCTACTCGTCCATCTCCCAACGAAAGTATTTAGAAAGATTATGATTTGCCTTATTAATATCATCATCTGAACACTTATTAATAATATGCCTTAATGTTTCTTCAAGTTTTTTTTCATTAAAGTCACCTGTTATAATATGCCCACGTCCTATAATGATATCACCTTGACCTACCATCCTTTCTAACCTTCTAGGACTAATTAATTCAAACGAAAATAAGTCTGATGCTCCATTTATCTCCTTTGGGCCAATATCTACATGATAAGTGATATAAAAATCGTCTATATCATCGCCCCAATCCTCAAATATCTTTGTTAGAGCCTTTATTACAAGCATTTAAATGCCCTCCTAATCTAAAATATCGATATGGACATTTCTAATTTGCTTTGGTGCCCAAGTCTTATTATAGTCATTATAGTTACGTTCTGTCCTAATCATGATATTTTCTTGAAAATTTGCTCTTATCATATTTTCTCCTGGCTTAAATTGAATTCTAAAAGCCCTCATTCCATCTGCACTTGAAAAACCAATAATTTCACCTGTTGTTTTATCAAGAATATCTTTGGCACCCTTGCCTACCCATGCTTTACCAGCACTCATTGCTTCTGTACGAGTAGAACTACCTAGAGTTGATAATCCTTTTGGTGACTGTTTAACTCCAAGAAGCATTTGAGAATTAGTCAAGTTATCTACGTATCCAGAATGCCACCATTTAGGTTTACCCGTCCCCTCAGTTTTGAATGGTTCGCTCGGTTTAGAAGGTGTAGTTTCCCCTGTTACTGGTTTTGTAATATTTCCCTCTGGAACTTTAATCGGCTCAGAAGGTATTTTTGTCCCATTTAATTTAACACCAATTGAAGCTCCAACGCCTGGAAAACTATTAACTACACTGCCTACAACAATAGTTATAGCTTGTGCCTCTGTTATTTTTTTTCCGGTTATAGAATCATAACCTTGTTGAGCTGCTTTCATGTGTTTTATGTTAAAATCCTCATGAACAGGTTCTTGTTCTATTTTGATTTCTCCACTTTGGACAGCTTTCTTATAGGCCGTGGTAGCATTGCTTGATTCCCGAGTAATATAACCATCTTGGGTAAAATACCAGTCAAGCCCTATCGTCATTCTATCATATTTACTATAGTCATAGGCTGCTTTAGGCTTTCCCTTTTCCTTAGAGATATCGTATTTTTCTTTATCGGTAGGAATTTGTTGCTGGGCATGAGCCCTGGCATTTGACTCTTTCAGTAGGTTTTGAACTAGTTCCAGTGGGCCACCGGAATGCGCTATATGACGCGCACTTGTATATGCTTTTCCTAAAATCCACTTGCTATAATAGGCTTGTCTCGCTTGCTCATGCTCATATTGACTAATCAGTCCCTCAAGGGCTAAACCAGCCAAGTATTTCAACGGATGAACTTCGCTTCCCTTGCTACTACCTCCAACAGTAGGCGTTCCTTTGCTCCGAATGGGGATCGATGCAGTTGCTTGCAAAACAGTTGCCGCTACTTTACCTGCGGGTCCACCAACCGTATTTAGCATCACACTAGCCACTTTTCCCATCACCGGAATGGAGCCTAATAGCTTGGACACTGTACCCATCAAGGCATTCGCCTGTTTAAGCTCTGCGGGACTGGTGATTTTTGCTTTAGGGGTAGAGGCTTGGCTGCTAGATGAATCCTTAGCTGCTGATTGAGCTGCTTCATAGGCTTTGATGCTCATGAGTGGCGGCTCAGGCACAGGTGGGAGGTCAGCCACGAAAACAGGTGCCTTCACTGTACCTTCCTGATAAATCACCGGAGCTTTGGTATCCGTCTCACCATCGAGCACCATGCTGCTGGCTCCACCTTTGAGATACAGCGCCGTTCCAGCTTCAAGCGACAGTTCCTTACCTGCATCAAGCTTCACATGACCACCCTGAATCTGTACATCCCCCGGACTGTTGATGGTGATGCCCGTATCCTCGTGCAGTGTAATAGAAAATCCATCCGAGGTGGACAGGGTCAATTCTTGCTCAGACATTTCTACGCCGCTACCTTGCACATGTTGCCAAACCTTCACATTCGGCTGTCCATTTGTGTGGTGTTGTTGTCGGAGCGAATCCGTCACATAGGCATCCTGTTCGCGGTGTGTAGGCAGATACAGTTCTACTTGTTCCCCGATCTCAGGCATATCGTACCAACCGCTATGTTCTTCGGCTACATATCGAGTCGCCACGGGAAACCAGCAGGCTTTGGCAGGATCTTGCTTCGGGTCGATGTCCAGTTGAAGCTGCACAAAATCCTGCTGTACCTTCAGCACCGTTCCTGTCAGCGAAATCCCGGTGGCCTGATCGTTTTCATAACGGGCATAGCGAATATCCTGTTCCGCTTGAAGATCATAACGGGTACGCAGTAAGCCATCCTCTAACCGTGTCACTGCCCGAACGACGACCAACTCTTTGCCTTGTCCAATGGGTAACGTGATAAGGTCGCCCAGTGCATAGTATTGCAAGCTTTCGATCATATAGGTGACATAAGAGCCAGCACGTTGTTCTCCCGGCTTTTCTGCATCCAGCTCATGAAACGTTTTTCGTACCCTGTAAAACACATCCCGTTCCACTTTGTGCTGTTTGCCTTCCGGCATCCCGAAGAAAACCTTGGGCGAGGCTGCGGTGATCTCTGGCACAAGTACGGAGCCAAAGCGAGAGGCGAGACGCTTTAAAAACGCCCAATCGGTCTCATCATATTGTAAAACAAATGTCTCCAATTTGGCATAGTTGGTTACGGTATCAATGGCATCTCCGTACTGATATTTTCGAACCAGTGCAGTGACCAGATCATCATAAGTACGGTGAATATCTTGATAGGAACGTTTTTTACTCTTAATATCCATCTGGTATGAGTGGGAAGCGGCCTCCAGCTCAAACGTATACACGCCTCGCACACAATTTACGGACATTTGTATAACAACCCCATGGAACAGCCTTCTCAGCGATTGTCCCTGATCATCCAACTGACGAATCACAATCGGCTCCTGCTCCATATTTTGACCGATACAGGCTGCTCCCTGTTCTTCGGAGAGCACACCGCTGATATGTAAATAGGCATGATCATTGATGGCACGTGTTATTTGAAGTTTTTCGATGTGCTGTGGCTGAAAGGGACCATAAAAGCGTAGGCTTTCATATCCGATTGCTTCTGACAGTACGCTCAAGGGAGTTCATGTCTCCTTTCTAGACGTGTTTCAAAGTAAAGTACGTCATCTTGAATTTGCTTCAGATTATAGAAGTCACAGATGGGATAACTGTGAGTCAAGATAGATATTTATCACAGGGTTTGTTGGGTGTAAAAGGTTTAGAGGTGATATTTAATAAACAACCCAGCATATGTATTTATCGGTTAAAAGAGAGTTTTAGTTTACAGAATGGCCCATTGGAAGCGGTATTTACAATGTATATTTTTGGAAGGGAGAGGTGTGGGAGGAGTCTACTTGCAACTGTGAATCTCTGAAAAGGTCAGGTCATGATGCCGTTTTAATTTCAGTTGGTGGTACATAGAAAACAATAGTGCAAATATAGCTCATGAGATCGATAGAATTAAGAGGAAGAGAGGGTCTTTCTGAAACTAAGGTTGTTGCGAGGAGAAGGTTTTTTATTATAATAAGCTAAAAATATAATAAAAGGAAATATATCCCTTTTACTGTCTCGACACATGTGGAGTGCGTGGTAGTCATATATCGAGAGACTGTGTTTCCAACTAAACAGTAAAGATGAATTATTGAACCTCCTTTTATATGGAGGTTTTTTGTTAAGCAAGATAATACTATTCTTTAATTAAACTGATATATACTAGGAATTTTTGATCATTACACTTAATAAAGGACTGATATCGGTAGTTTGATGTATACTAGTGGAAGAATCTGTCGAATAGAGAGATTTCCAGTTTGAACTGTGGAATAAGTCTGAAGGACTACTTTCAAGGAACTTGTCAATGAGGGAGGGCTTATCAATGAACAAAAAGGACATGTCAGAACGCGATATATGCTCCAAATATATAACACCAGCGCTTATCCAATCAGGGTGGGATTTACAAAAGCAAATACGTGAGGAAGTTACTTTTACAGATGGTAGAGTAATCGTTCGGAAAAAGATGGTTTCACGTGGAGATAGAAAACGAGCGGATTATATCCTTTATTATAAAATGAATATTCCGATAGCTATTATTGAAGCGAAAGACAATAAACATTCGCTCGGATCAGGTATGCAGCAAGGCCTGAATTATGGAGAAATATTAGACATCCCTTTTGTCTATTCTTCCAATGGTGATGGCTTCTTAGAGCATGATCGAACTGTACAGTCAGGGGCTGTTGAGCGTGAACTTTCACTAAGCCAATTCCCTTCACCAGAAGACCTATGGAATCGATATAAGCAATTTAAAGGTATTGACAAAAAAGCTGAAGAAACAATCACACAGGATTATTATTTTGCTCAGGGTTCCAAGAGCCCTCGGTATTACCAACGAATTGCTATTAACAGAACGGTTGAAGCTATTAGCCAAGGACAAGATCGAATTTTACTTGTCATGGCAACGGGGACTGGTAAAACATATACTGCCTTTCAAATCATTTATCGTCTTTGGAAGTCTAAAAAGAAGAAGCGGATTCTATTCTTAGCAGATCGTAATATTCTTGTTGATCAAACAATGGCGAATGATTTTGCTCCTTTTGGAGATAAAATGATTAAAATTAAAAATCGGAAAATTGATAAAGCTCATGAGGTTTATTTGGCCCTATATCAAGGAATTACAGGCACTGAGGACTTTCAAGATGTATATAAAGAATTCTCACCTGACTTTTTTGATCTCATTGTGATTGATGAGTGTCATCGAGGGAGTGCGAAGGAAGACTCTTCTTGGAGAGAGATACTGAGCTATTTTAGTAGTGCGACTCAAATTGGTTTAACTGCTACTCCAAAAGAATCGAAGGATGTTTCCAATCTAACATATTTTGGTGATCCTGTTTATACATATTCCTTGAATCAAGGAATAGAAGATGGATTTCTTGCTCCATACAAGGTAGTAAGGGTTACACTCGATAAAGATGTTGAAGGTTATCGTCCTACTAAAGGACAGAAGGATAAATACGGTTATGAGATTGAAGACCGAGAATATAACATTAAGGACTTTGACAGAAAGCTTATTCTTGAAAAAAGAGCGAATACTGTTGCCAAGATGGTTTCTGATTATATGAAGAATAATAATTCACGTATGGCAAAAGCGATATTCTTCTGTGTTGATATTGATCATGCCGAACGGATGAGGCAAGCGCTAGTTAATGAAAACTCTGATATGGTTGCTAAAAACGCAAAATATGTCATGCGTATCACAGGGGACAGCGAAGAAGGAAAATCAGAACTAGACAATTTCATCGATCCTAACTCACCTTATCCTGTATTAGTAACCACAAGTAAATTGATGAGTACAGGCGTGGATGCACAAACGTGCCAATTGATTATTCTTGATTCTAATATTGGCAGCATGATCGAATTCAAGCAGATCATAGGCCGTGGTACGAGAATTAGAGAAGATCATGGGAAATTGTATTTTACTATTATCGACTTTAGAAATGTAACGAAGTTATTTGCTGATAAGGAGTTCGATGGTGATCCCGTTGTGATCATGACGCCGACAGGAGATATATCTCCTGAAGATGATGAACCAGTTATGAATGGTGAGGACAATGAATCATCAGGTGAAGATTTTACTGGTGGTGAATACGGGAATCCACCTAGTGGTGATGGCGTAGAAATTAACGAGCGGCCAGCTAAATATTACGTCCACAATGTGGAAGTCAAAGTATTGAATCATCGGGTTTACTACTACGACAAAGATGGTAAACTGATAAACGAATCGTTGATTGACTACACGAAGAAAAACGTGAAGAATGAATATCACTCGCTCAATGATTTTCTGCAAAAATGGAACAATGTGGACAAGAAAGATGCGATATTGAAAGAGTTAGACTCGCAAGGTATTTTACTTGATGAGTTGCAGGATGAAGTAGGAAAAGACTTAGACCCATTTGATCTAATCTGTCATGTGGCATTTGATATGCCTCCATTGACTCGCCAAGAACGGGCAAATAATGTGAAGAAACGGAACTATTTTGCTAAGTATAGCGAAAGCGCAAGAGTAGTTTTAGAGGCACTGTTGGATAAATATGCGGATGAAGGTTTGGCTAATTTAGAAAATTTGGAAGTGTTAAAGATTCCTGAATTCCAAGCTTATGGTTCACCCATTGAGATTGTTAAGATATTTGGTGGGAAAAGTGGCTACTTAACAGTGATCAAAGAATTGCAAAAAGAAATTTATACAGCATAGGTA
The DNA here is from genome assembly GCF_001705305.1 of Paenibacillus kribbensis. Taxonomy (GTDB): domain Bacteria; phylum Bacillota; class Bacilli; order Paenibacillales; family Paenibacillaceae; genus Paenibacillus; species Paenibacillus kribbensis_B. Next base: position 28,917 of record NZ_MCBP01000017.1, on the reverse strand, counting down.
ACCTCAGAAGGAGAATGATTCATGTCAGTTTCATCAGTTATTAAATCAGTTCAAGATACGATGCGCAAAGATGCAGGTGTCGATGGCGATGCACAGCGTATTTCTCAATTAGTATGGATGGTATTCCTAAGGGTATTTGATGCGAAGGAAGAAGAATGGGAGTTAATGAGAGATGATTATATTCAGGTTGTTCCCGAAGGATTACGTTGGCGCGATTGGGCAGCTAATGACGAAGGTATTACTGGTGATGAGTTGCTTGATTTTGTTAATAATAAGCTATTTAAAGAGCTGAAAGAAATGGTTCTTGATGAATATAGCGATCCGAAGGCTTTTATCGTGAAAGCTGTATTTGAAGATTCTTATAACTATATGAAGTCAGGTACATTGATGCGTCAAGTGATCAACAAGTTAAATGAGATTGACTTTTCCGCGCAGGAAGATCGTCATACATTCAATGATATCTATGAAAGTATTCTTAAAGATCTTCAAAACGCAGGGAATGCAGGAGAATACTACACGCCACGTCCAGTAACACAATTTGTCGTTGATATGGTCAACCCAATTCTAGGTGAGAAAGTGTTAGATTTTGCTTGTGGAACAGGAGGATATTTAACTAGTACGATTGAGCACTTTAAAAATACAGGGCAGATCAAGAACGTTGATGACCACCAGGTGCTGCAGGAAACGATTATGGGAATTGAGAAGAAGCCTATGCCCCATATGCTTGCGATCACAAATCTGATCTTGCATGATATTGATACACCAAATATCAGGCATGACAATTCGTTAACTAGAAATGTTAGAGATTATAAACCGATAGAACAAGTAGATGTAATTGTTACAAATCCTCCTTTTGGAGGTATCGAAGAGGAAGGGATAGAAACGAACTTTCCTGAGAAGTTTAGGACAAAAGAGACAGCAGACTTATTCATGGTTTTGCTCATGTATTTATTGAAAGATGGCGGCCGTGCAGGGATTGTATTGCCTGATGGATTTCTTTTTGGCGAGGGTGTCAAAACGGCAATTAAGGAAAAACTGCTTGAAGAGTTTAATCTGCATACGATTGTAAGGTTGCCTAATGGTGTGTTTGCTCCATATACAGGAATTAATACGAATCTGTTGTTCTTTGAGAAAGGCAAGCCAACGGAGGATATCTGGTATTTCGAGCATCCCTATCCTGAAGGGGGTAAGAACTATTCGAAGACTAAGCCAATTAGGTATGAAGAGTTTGAACTAGAAAAGCAGTGGTGGGAAAATCGTGTTGAAAATGACTACTCATGGAAAATTAATATAGAAGATATCAAAAAGCGAAATTATAATTTAGATTTGAAAAATCCAAACAAAAAGAGTGAAGCTGTTTTATTAAGTCCTAGGGAAATAATTGATGAACTCAAATTAAAACTGAATGAAGTAAATAGTAATATATCAAAGATAGAAGGTTTGATGTGATATGGCAGATTTAACATCGGTTTACCCAAATCAAAACCTGAGAGACTTTATAGTACAGAACTGTGTCGATATTTTTCTTGAACTACTATCTCAAAATCCTGGATTATCTAAAGAATATGTTTTTTTAGATTTATTTGATCTTAATGGAGGAACACAACCACCCAAAAGTCAATTTATCTACGAACCTAGAGAAGGTTATTTGAGATTCTTACAGATAAGGGATTTTACTTCTGAGGATACTCCTACTTATATTCCGATTGATAGAAAGAATAAATTATGTAAACAAGAGGACATTCTTTTAGGAAGATATGGTGCGTCAGTTGGGAAAATTCTTACGGGGAAAACTGGTGCTTATAATGTTGCATGTGCGAAAATTCAAATTATAAAAAAGAATATTATATCTAGGGACTTCTTGTTCTACCTTTTACATTCAACATTAATTCAAAAACCATTAAGAGAAAATTCAAGAAGTGCACAAGGTGGATTTAATAAATCTGATCTTAGTAGAATTAACATTTTAATACCGAACAGAGAAATTACTGATAATGTTGTTGAAATATTTAAAACTTTAGATGAACATTTGATAGAAAATGTGTCACTTGAAAAGTTGAATATTTACAGAAAGGATAATATTTCCAATACTCTTATTTCGAAAATAATAGATAGGGTTTTCATGTTTAGAAAGATTGAAGACAATATTAACTTGCTAGATGATTGCAGTAATCTTTTATCTATTCTTCGGCAATCTATCTTCCAAGAAGCCGTTCAAGGTAAACTTGTACCACAAGACCCGAACGATGAACCTGCAAGTGTATTATTGGAGAAGATTAAGGCTGAGAAAGAGATATTGATTAAAGAAAAGAAAATCAAGAAATTTAAGCCATTGCCTGAGATTACGGAGGATGAGACTCCGTATGAGTTGCCGCAGGGTTGGGGATGGGTTCGATGGGGAGAGCTTATATTTGGTATTGATGCAGGTTGGAGCCCAAAGTGCCATGATTATTCTGCAACATACCCAGAATGGGGAGTACTAAAAATAAGTGCTGTAACTTGGGGGAGATTTAATCCAAACGAAAATAAGTATTTACCAGAAATGAAAAAAGAAAAGGAGAAACTTGAAGTGAAAGCAGGGGATTTTTTAATCTCAAGGGCAAATACTGCTGAATTAGTTGCAAGAAGTGTTATAGTGGAAGAAACACCAGAAAGATTATTGCTTAGTGACAAAATTTTAAGGCTGTTATTTTCAGATGAAGTTATTCCTGCCTATATAAATTTGGTTAACCTTAGCCCTAGTGCTCGGAAATATTACTCAGGTATTGCTACCGGAACAAGTGATTCAATGAAAAATGTTTCACAAGAGCAAATTAAAGGCTTACTTATCCCACTGCCTCCTCTAAACGAACAAAAACGGATTGTTGAAAAAGTAGACCAATTTATGACTCTATTTGACGAATTAGAGAAATCAGTTGAGCAATCGAGACAGGATAGTGAATTACTGATGCAATCCATACTACAGGGGGCATTTGGCGTAACCGGAACTAAAGATAATATTGTTAAGTTTCCTATAGTTAATTCTGATAGCCTAGAAGATTGGGAGATCGCAGCTCGTTCAGATGGGGAGATTGATTTTGAAACAAAAGCCAAAATTAAAAATAGAGTTACTGAGTTACTCGGCAAATCACAGCAATGATAGCCGCTGAAAAGGCTCAACAAGTATTTCGTGAATTCAATATTACAACTGTACCTGCTTTGAGAATTAATCAAATTTTTGAACATTATAATATTATCTATGATGAGATGGAATACGGTGATCCAAATTATATGGGGAGCTTGATTCGTGCTGAAGGAAAAATAATTATTCTTGTTAATACGGATATTAAGAATGTTGGACGAATTAATTTTACAAAGGCCCATGAACTCGGGCATTTTATGTTAAACCACAAAGGGCAACAATTTGAATGCTCGCGAACCGACATACAAGATTCATCTAGAAAACCACTTGAAATTGAAGCCAACCAATTCGCAAAAGAATATCTTCTTCCGGAACAAATGGTCAAGCTCATATCTATGTCTGCACCATTTGATTTTGATACGATCAAGTTAATCGGTAACGAATTTATGGTTTCCAAGCTTGTAGCCGTGTTTCGAATACTAGATTTTCATTTAGGGAATTATGCTGTAATTGGTTCTAAATTTGGTGTAATCACTCATCTTAAAATGTCAAAGAGTCTTGTTGGTAAGATTAATTTCTTGAAATTAGGTGCTTCTGTCCATAACAAATCATTTGCCAAAGAAAGTTTAACTTCAAATATCCAAATGAATGCATACACATATATTGATCCAAAAGCATGGATTGTTCAAAATCGTACAGGTTCACATATCTGTTTGAAAGAATATTCAAGAACGGACAGATCTTCTGGTAGTACTATGACTCTTCTTAAAGTAGATTTTTTGTAATTGGATATTCCCGAATGGCTCCTTAGAATGAGGAAATGGGTATGGGTGTTACGTTGTCCAAGGAAGAGATTGTTGTGTTGCGGGATTTGTTGAATGGGTTGGAGTTATAGATTGAATTTGTCTCAAGGAGTTGAGCTTTTTTGAACTTGGATCAAGTACTATATACCTTAAAAACAGAATTCCCGAACAAAGCTATTGACCTGTCTGAGAGCTTGGAGCTTATAAAAGAAGTACTTAATGATACAATGAACAGTATAAACCATAGGTCAAACGACGCTTTCACTAAAAGAGACTTTGCTGCTAGACGGCAGTATGACGATATGGCGGTATTTATTCATGATTATGAACAGCAGATTGATCAATTTGTGGCTACTCTTAGTGTAGAGGCAATTGATTTAGTCAATGAAGACGACGATACAGATGAAGAAACCGAAAAGAATAAAATCCCCAATTATGCTGATTACATGGTGGATTCTAACGTTGAACATACTCTCTATGAGAATTTTACGCATAAGCGACCGTTTGCTTTTCGAATTAATGAGAAACAATTAATAGAAGTGAAAACTTGGCAAGAAATGCTTAAAAAAACTGCTGAATTGTTGCTTGCAATAGATAGCGAAAAATTTCTTGCTTTTGAACATATGTCTGGTATGAATGGAAAGAAAAATAAGTACATCTCAACGAAGCAAGAAGGAATAAGGAAACCTCAGTTAATCCTTGATAAAGTGTATATAGAGACACATATGAGCGGAAACGGCATACGAAATATATTGCTGAAGATGCTGAAAGCATATGGGTTTAAGGCTACAGATTACAAAGTATATTTTCGCGCAGATTATACCGAATTGAATCAGGATTAATTTAATTGTATTTCCAAAACGGCCGAGGGTATATACCCTCGGTTTTTCTTGTTCTCCTTAAAGTCTTGTCCTCATATAAGCAATTCTATGAACTTAACTCTTGCAATACGAACGTATATTCCTTACACTATATACGAACATCAGTTTCCATTGATTACAGAAAACGAGAAGCATCAGAATGGAACGTTCACAACCATATCGTACAAACTACAAAACAGGAGGCCAAAATTTGTCCAGTATTCCAACAAGAAATCAATACCAAATCAAACTGTTCCACTTTAATGAGATCACTCATGTAGGCAATCAAATTTGTACACCACAATCCAGCACTCGTACCATCACCGTATCAAACAGCATCTATCTCGATCAACTCAGACGAGTCGTAACAGAACATGATCCTTTCACCGATGTTACCGAAGTGCTCTTCATGCTCAAGGCTGATCAAATTGACGAAGATGATCCATCCCAACTTGCCTTGTTTGAACGTATGCTGCTAGAGGGCATCTATTATAATGGAAGGAAATATGTCCGTTCGATCAAGTCACCTGCGATGGGACGTACTCAGAGGACAGAATTTATCCAGGAAAAGTATGCTGCTGATCTGTATCGACGCATTACACTGGGCAAAATACCACCACTCACCAACATCCATAAGTGGGAAGCAGCACTTGGTGTAAGTCGTTCAGCAGCACAGCGAGTGCCTTATATCCCTCGTATTGTCGTCATTCCCGATTATGAAAAAGATACGATCATTGAGGATGTATGGAAAGTGGAAAAGTGTGCTGAAGATTTGGAGCACCAGAAGTTGATATTCGATGAAAAGACGAAGCAACGTGAATATTTCAAAGCGAAGAAAGAATTGAGGCCATCCAAGGAACAATTACATAAGTTAGAACGTATACCGAATAAAACAATCCCGTGGAATGGTCGAACAAAGTCTGTTCCTGATCAATCAGAGTTCAAAACTTTTAATGTATGGCATAAACAAAATCGTCGTGTGAAGCTGGAAGAAATTCCTTTCCCTGCCCGTTCAGTTATTATACCCTTGCTATTCCATCGAGCAAACAGAAGAAATCCCAATCATCGCTATCAATGAAGAGTCCATTGGATTTAAGCGAGTAGAGTATTCACAGTATGAAAATAAGAATGTTCAGTTTTTCGATGGTCAAGGTTTAATGAGCTTCCAATTTGCTGAGCGTATTGGACAACATCTGAACCTATCCTATTCACCTAATGCAGTTCAGGGAAGACTTCCATATATCAAAGGTAACTTTATTCGATTCGATCTAATGAAATGGTTCAAGGAAAATAGCATCACAGAAATAAAAGATGTTTCGGTGAATCACAGCTGATTATTGACAAACTGGGTCGTCCTATTGATCTCATCCTCACCAAATCCTGCTTCAAAGCATGGCATCAATACAGTGAGGAACAAGTAAAGCCGAAGTGTCTGTTTGAAAATATAACGGAATATGAAGCATTACTTAAAGTACATAATCATAACCACTTTTGGGTAGCTAATTATGCGAAACCAGCATACCAGATGAACGCCCATACACCACTGACATACCAATATATTCATGCGCTGAATCTTACACTGAACGATTTATTTCAATTAGCTACGCCTCTAATGGATGTCATCAAACGAGTATTACATGGACAAAAGGATGACGTCCATGGAAAGTGGCTTCGAGATATTGCTTACACGAAAGCGTTCCTACATATGCTGGTCCAAGAAGACGATGAACCCAAAGATGTAGATGAGGAGCCCGATGAACAGGAAGATGAAATAGAACGGGGTCAGAAGAAAGAGTTTATAAATGAAATCATCCAAGCTATTGATTTGAACGAACTAATGCTGTATGACGGAAACGTCCGCAAATTCATCGTGAAGCAAGCCATGCTGAAAGTACAGGATATGTTGAAAGGTCGTATTCCGATTCGTGGCAGTTACTTTTATTTGACCAATGACCCGATTGCATTTATGGAGCATGCCAGCGGATATCCAGTTACAGGTGTGCTAAAGAAGAACCAGGCTTTTATGAATTGGAAACGTGGAATGCATGCTCTATTCCGATCACCGTTAACGATATTTAATGAAGTCGGTAAGCTAGATTTTGTACAAGTACATAACCGATATATGTGTCATTTGGACAATGTGATTGTTCTGAACTGTTGTGATTTAACACTTGCAAGACTTGGACTCGGAGATGTGGATGGAGATACGGCTCTTTGTACCAATGATTCTACTATACTCTCAGCAGTGGTCGATGCCCCTACCATCATCAACGAAGATGATAAAAAAGTAGCTGCACCTGTGCCGAATAATATGGACAGTATCGTCAACATGGAGTTAAAAAGTCTACATAATCTAACGGGTAAATGTACGAATGTGAATACGTATTTTCAGAATCTGGCTTTGGAGGAAGGGAGCCTTCAAGCGCGCGTTTTGGAAAACTCAGTTTTAAAATTTCTCCAAGGTCAAATCATTGATGCGACCAAAAATGGATTGGAAGTAGAGATTCCATATGTGCTGGATCGTCTGGCTATCCAAATGCCGTATTTCTTTCGTTTTGTGAATGGTGGCAAAGCGGATGATTATCAGTACTCGAAGAAATCGCCGTTTAATCAATTTTGTGTTGTGGCAGAAAAGTATATAGATGAAACGTTTAACATGAAAGATGGCAAACTGGATCAGTCTATTTTCAGCATCGAGAGTACGAGACAACTGTTACAGGATATGAGGAAGGTTAGCCAGCCGAAGTTTCTGAACCATATAGCTCGTATTGAACCGCTGTATAAAGAATACAACGAGCAGAAAAAACCAATCGATTATCGCTTGATGCAATTGAATGAACTGAAAAAATGGGAACGGGATAATGATACCCGCAAAGCAATTAGCGCAGAATACGCCAGGTTAAGAGAGGAATACAAAACTCGGTGTGAAGAGATCTGTCCTTATCCTTCGATACTTGCCAGTGTTGCTGTCGAGATCGCTTATCAAAACTACAGAACGTACTCCTTTGCATGGCTGTTTGTAGATGGACTGCTGGAAAATCTAAAGCAGCATGAAAATGTAATGAAGAGGGAAGTACGAAGAGTGAACCAGCTTACGAATCGAAATATAGAAGGCAAGGAGCTTATCGTTCAAGCTGGCATGGCTACAATAGATGATCTGGAGTTTCCATTCCATGTGCGGGATGGTGTGTATTCATTATTTGAGATTATGGGACAATTTTTTATTGGATACGAAGCTGAACGGGAAACCGTAGTACAAACTAGTAATACGCCTTCTATGCTGGACGAGAAAAGTACAAGACGAACATTGAGGAATTATCCGCTTGGCTTCAGCACTTTAAAAAAGTCGGAGGAAGAATCGCAGTTGGTTGCTGACCAGGTATTGGACAAGAAATTACAGATTCAGGTGGTCGAGTACCGCTATGTTCATATTGTAGATGAGCAGGGGAAAGTGAAGTGTATCATTCCGAGAGATCAGGTCATTCGCCGAGATGAAAGGTTATCCTTCTTTGATTTTGATGGTGCAGCAATTGAATTTTTAACTATTGAGAAAGTCACGAAATCAAGCTTTAAGGCTATAGTCCATATCGAATAAATTGATTCATAGGTCTGTCATGATATAGCGCCTGTTAACACGGGCGCTTGGGTGACATCTGATGTATAGGTGTGATTTCACAATGACAGGAGTGAATCTGAATGAGCTACTTTTATTGTTATGATATTAATCTGTTTAATTATCTGACGAGTAAGGGGTTCTCGTTTATAACGAAGGCACGACACTATAAGACGAATGTTTTATTTTCCATGTATCTGAAAACACCAGAACTATCTATAGCCATTGATGAATGGGAAGCAACGGATCATTAAAATGTAGATGTTAGAAATCATGTGAGGAGCATTTGATGAGAATTGATGATTATAAGCCAAAGCAAAATGTAACTGAGAAGATAAATGGGGAGGAGGCTGAATGGAAAAATGGAGATATCATTTTAATCAGTAGTGGCACGGCATCGGGCAAATCCTTCTTTATCCGAAATAAGCTTGAAGAATTAGCCGATCAGCAAAATGTGAACATACTTTTATTAGTCAATCGGAAGAATTTATACGATCAGAATAAGGAAGCTATCGAGGATACCTCAAGAATCAAAGTTGAATTATATCAAACGATTGAGAACCAGCTAAACAATGACGAGGAGTACAATTTTTCTCCCTATACATACATTGTGTGTGATGAGTCGCATTACTTTACTACGGACAGTGGATTTAATGACAACTCGGATGATTCTCTACATGCCATACTCAGTTTACAGTCTCAAATCAGGATTTTTATGTCCGCAACTGGGTATGTACTATTCTCTTACATAAAGGATCAATACAGACGCAAACTCAAACGAACCGAAAATAAGATATGGTCTTACTCGATTCCAAGGAAATTTAATCAAATTGCATCATTATCCTTCTATACAGACTTTTATTCTGTAGAAAAACTAATCGAGTACAAATTCAACAAAGCCGACGATAAAATTATATATTTTGCAAGCAGTATCCAAAAGGCTTATGAGCTTCATCTCAAATATGACAATTCATTATTCGTATGTAGTAAAAGCAGCAAAAATAAAAAATATCTCAAATATGTAGATGATGATCAAGTGGAGTCCATGGTCAAGCAAAATAGGTTTGACTGTAAATATCTATTCACGACAACTGTGCTTGATAATGGTTTTGATTTGAAGGATGAACAAATTAAATTAATTGTGTGCGATATATTTGATGTGGATACGATGTTGCAGTGTATTGGCCGAAAGAGATTCAAGAATGACCAAGATAAGGTTCATGTGGTGTTGCTGAATAGAAACAATAGGAATTTGAATAATTATTTGAATTCAGTCCAAATGAAACTGGATGAAGCAGACGCTTTTATTCATGGTGGAGTTGAAGAATGGAAAAAGCTAGTGGGTAAATTTTCGAGGCAATCTAATTACATCATTAAAGACAACGCAACAAGTGATGGCAAATATAAGTCGAAGAAGACGGTGTCCAGAGTTAAATATCTTCAAGCTGTAGCTACGAGAGATCGGATCAAGGATATGCTGGATCGCAATAGGGAAACGAATGAATATAGAGAAAAAACGGGAGGAAAAAAGGAAAGCGATGCCTATATGATGTACATTTCAAACTTATTACATAAAAATAAAATCACGTTGATTGAGAAACTATTTGAGCAAGAAGAATTATGTAACTATTTAGACACGATAGTCGGTAAAAGAATATACAAAGAGGGTCAAAAACAAGTCATTGAAAAATTTGATATCAAGGATTATCGAGGCAGATTACAAAAGGATATTAGCCAATTACGATCCTACCTCCAATCGAATCAATTAAAATATGCGATTGGTAGTTTTCCAGATAACCGAAAAAAGTTAAAAGATGGAAGCAACAATCCTTATAAAGGGAAGCGATATTGGTTAGTTAGCAAATTTAACGGATAGTCGGTTGTAACAAAAAAATCAAATTTTTCTTATTTTCGATACTGTCAAAAAGGTAGTACATATAAGGATTTTTTTAATCTTGGACCGCAAATTGTGGAGTAATGCTATATATAACATATATCCATGATTTGCTGTCCAGAGGATAGAAAAGGTAATGAAATCAACCGTTTTATGAAATGTAAAAAAGTAAAAAAATGAGACAAACCAAAATTAAGCCGCAAAGGGTGAATTGCCGAAGGCAAGAGGGAAACGGTGGCAGGTCGATGAATACCGTTTACGAAGCGTAGCGAAGTGGTTTTTATCGAGATGGTGAGAGAGTTTCCCCTTATGTGGGTACAAACGTTAAGATCAAAAGAAACCGTCAACAAAAATTTGTAAACAAATTATTTCTTTCCGTAGCCATCCAACATTGTTGGCTGTCTTCATTTTATTTTTTGAACATGATGGATTGACGTGACCCTACTTTTCTATATATAGGGGAAACTGGGGTCAGTCCATTGATATAGCCTAAACTTTGAAAGAATGAAATGGAGAAATGACGTTTACCTCATACCCAAGACATTTATTCATTTGTAGTCAAGCTGCTTATTTTAAAATTTTTGATTTACAGGTTGAAATTAAACTTGTTGAATACCGACTGGAATTGGAAAAATTTTAAGCTACACGAATTGAGGACTTGAACCTACAAAGAGTAAAATGTGTCACGTGACACAATGAGCAGGTTTGCAATTACGATAACACGGGAACTCTGGCTATGAGCTAGGGTTCCTTTTTCATTTAGAGAGGAGAAATATAAATGCTATTAATGTTACAAGCAATAAGTGTAGAAATATTACGCGCTTTCGCTTCGGTAAGTATGCTTTGTGGCTTGATTTGGACGATTCAGTTTTCAAAAGTCAGTGTGGAAAGGGGAATGAGCTGGATCGGAAAGCAAATTCGAAAACGTAGAAATGCTGATACCTTACATAAATAGGAGTATTGAGAATTATGGATTTAAAGAAAAGGAGCAAATTTTATAAATGAAATGGATGAAATTGAAGATCGATCAACTGGTACATGCCGAATATAATCCAAGGAAGGATTTAAAAGCGGGTGATCCGGAATTTGAAAAGATCAGGAATAGTGTAATCGAATTCGGTTATTGTGAACCGATTATTTGTAATAGCGATTATACCATCGTGGGAGGCCACCAACGTGCCAAAGTGTTGAAGGCACTCGGTTACGATGAAGTCGATTGTGTCATAGTCGATGTGAATAAGTCCAAAAGAGAAAGCCCTGAACATAGCGCTCAACAAAATTACAGGGGAATGGGAGTTTGAAGCATTGGCTGCATTATTAGATGAGTTGAAAGAAGCAGAATATAATATTGAGTTAACAGGCTTTGATTGGTCTGAAGCAGAGAAGTTGCTGGATACATTACATGAAGATACAGCCGATGATGAGGATAATTTTAATGTAGAAGAAGCGTTACCTGAATATCCGGTCACTCATAAAGGTGATATTTGGCTACTTGGAAAGCATAGGCTCATGTGCGGTGACTCGACTAATCCGAAAGATATCGCAACATTGATGGACGGTAAGAAGGCTCAGCTTATTGTGACCGATCCACCTTATAATGTGGACTATACAGGTAAAACGAAGGATGCATTGAAAATTGAGAACGATAAAATGGGCAATGACCAGTTTTATGATTTCCTATTGGCTGCCTATACTCGAATGTATGAAGTAGCTGATGATGGAGCTAGTATTTATGTGTTCCATGCAGATAGTGAAGGTTTGAATTTTAGGAAGGCATTTATCGAAGCTGGATTCAAACTAGCACAATGCTGTATATGGGCTAAGCAAGTGATGGTAATGGGCAGGCAAGATTATCACTGGATGCAAGAACCCGTATTATATGGTTGGAAGCCGACAAGTGGACACTATTGGAATAGTGATCGAAAGCAAACGACACTGTGGCAATTTGATCGCCCATTTCGCAATGAATATCATCCCACGATGAAGCCGATTCCCTTAATTAGCTACCCGATTAAAAATTCGAGCAAGCTAGGCGATATCGTGCTTGATCCATTTGGTGGTTCAGGTTCAACGTTGATTGCTTGTGAGGATACGGAACGGATTTGCTACACAAGTGAGCTTGATCCCAAATTTGTAGATGTGATTGTGAAGCGATATATTGCCCACGTTGGTAGCGATAGCGATGTATATTTGATTCGGGAAGGTAAGCAATATAGCTACCAAGAAGTTGCTGCTGAGTCTGCAAAGTCAGAGGTATTGAGATAAATGTTATATATATTGGTTTGATAAATCAATTAATATTCATTTTATGGATCAGTAATGCTAGACTTTTATTACAAGGAAAATACGGAGGGGAAACCAGTGGGCTACTTTTTATTAATGACAACCCGAACAAACAAGTTCGATTCTAATGATGTCCAAGGACACTATGACCATCTGGAAAAGTTAAAAAAAGAGGAGCTTCTCGAAATGTATGGCCCCTTCAGCGATGCAACGGGAGGAGCCTATTTAATAAAGGCAGCATCACTTGATGAGGCGATAAAGATTGGAAATTCAGATCCGCTCATTCAAAATGGATCTTCCACATTGACGATAAAGGAATGGCTGTTGCGTTAAATGCTCATCAGCGAAGAGTGATCATGAGTGGCCAGATATTAAAATATATAGATGTCTATGTATATCCTTTTACATAGGCTTTTTGTATTGGAGGTAAGGTTATTAAGGCAAGAGGGAAGGCTAAGCATTGCCAACGTTGGCAGCGATAACGGCGTATATTTGATTCGGGATGGTAAGCAGTATGACTATCATGAAGTTGTTGCTGAGTCGGTAAGGTCAGAGGTATCATGTGCTGACTAAACCGAAAGGGTGATTGAATTGGGCAAGGCAAAAGTAGATATGGTGATTCGATTCCTAAAGGGCATGCAAGCCGAAAAGGTAAATGTGCTTGGGGCTGAGGAAGCTATGGAGGACAATGAGCTGATTCAGAAGGTAATTGAGGATATTGAATTGTTTTACGAGGCTGAATTGGAAGGGTAAGCTAGAATACATATGGGGAATGACCAATAGTTGGCTGTTCCTTTTTTTGTGCTGGAGGTGAGCAGAATGAGCAAGAACAGTAACAATCCAAAAAGGAATAAACCTAAAATATTGACCAAGTATGATCAATTTGTTGTGCCAAGACTGAAGGATATTCCCGTTTGGGTGCGTGAAGGAGCAACGGATGAGGAGATTGCCAAACGATTAAATATTCATATTTGGACATTAGGTGATTATCGTAGAAAACATCCCAAATTTGCTGAAGCATTGGAACGTCCAACCAAGTGGGAGACACATGTGTATCCTAGATTAGCGGAGATTCAGCAATGGTTCGAAGAAGGCATGAATGCAGAGGACATCATCAGGAAACTCGACATAGGTAAAACGACTTGGTACGAATATATTGATAAGCATCCGATGCTGGCTGAACTAGTCAAATGGAGTAAATCTGTCCCTATTTCACACGTGGAAAATTCACTTTTAAAAACTGCGACTGGGTATTCCTACGAGGAGGTTCGTACAATAGTTGAAGAGGATAAAAATGGAAAAAAGAAGACGCGCATTGAGAAAGTGAAACGATATCAGCCCCCCAATCCGACAGCGATGATCTTCTACTTAAAGAATCGCTCACCCAACGAGTGGAATGATCGACGTGAACTTGTGGTCAATACGAAGGCACTAGAACAGGAACGGAAACAGCTATTTTTGGATATGATTGAAGCGGATGTGGTGGATGCCGACTATGAGACTGTAGAAGAATTAGTAGAGATTGAGGAAGGATATGTGGAGCCGGACGATTCGCAGCCATAACGTTATGTCGTCAGTATTTGTATAGATAAACGCCTGTTTTAGCCCTAAATTTGCTCCGAAAGTAGCCAGAATCAGTGCATAAGATAAGTTATGCAATCAGTGGACTTTCCCTCGCATCAACGGTATGATGTGACACACAAACGAAAGGTGGGGGAGAATATGGAGTATATTCAAGGGTTTGAAGCACATTTGCGGAGCAAGGATCGAAGCGAGAACACAGTTTCGTGCTACATTCGGGACGTATTGCAGTTCATATCCTGGTATCAAAGGAAAACAGAGTATGGACTGGACAAGTGTATTGAACTTGATGGAGTAGAATACAAGAAGGTTCTGCAAAGCACCAACCAAGCGATACTGACCATCAACCGCAAGATTGCCAGTATCAATGTTTTTGCTCAGTGGATGTACCAACAAGGCCATATTAAGGAAAAAATACATATCGAAGCAGTCAGGAACAAGGTTGTTCGCCAATACAAAGGGTTAGCGGAAAAGGATTTGTGGAAGCTGCGGAATGAAATTCACCGTATGGGCAATCGGATGCACATTTGTATGATCGAATTATTGATTGGGACTGGCATACGAGTAAGCGAATTGGTTGGCATCCAGTTGAAGGATATCGAAATGACAGACCGTAAGGGGATATTGAAGGTGCTTGGTAAAGGGAACTCCTTCCGAACGATACCCATGAATAAGGATGTACGTAAAGCCATCACCCGATATCTCGAAGTCAGGCCACAAGTTGAATCGGAACACTTGTTTATTGGGCAGCGCGGAGCCTTGGAGCGGAATGCAGTCAACTTGATCTTGAACAAATACGGGGATCGAGTCAATGTAAAGGTTACACCCCATATGCTGAGACATACACTTGGCTATAAGCTGGTCAAAACGACTCCATTGACGACCATTCAGCAAATCCTTGGACATGATCACGTAGCAACAACCAATATTTATACCTTAACAACACAGCAGGATATGGAGCTAGCTCTAGCAAATATCGAGTGGTGATGAGCCACTCTTTTTGTCGTGGATGGGAGGGGGGCTTCTATATGCAGAAACAGAACAGCCAGCAAATGGTGCAGAAATTTTTATGATGATTTTACGGTAAATATGAGGAAGGAGCCATACCTATTGAAACAATAAAGCAAGAAGAGCAGCGACAGACTGAGCTACTTAAGCAGTATATGGAGAAGCACTTTAAACCAGCGAAAATGAAACAATTGATCGGAACATTCTCTTTCTCCGAACTCCGCAAGCTTATTGGTGAGATGGATATTGAGTTTTTCGCTTTAGCCTATTTTCCTAAATACTTTGATCGAGCATTTGGTAAGTTTCACAAAGAGCTATTCACGGAATTAAGACATATGCTTGCCCATACAGGACTGATTACGGCTTTCGGCCTCCCAAGGGAGCATGGAAAGTCCACGATCAGTTCCTTTTTATTTCCGTTGTATGCGACTTTATATGATAAATCACAGTTTACATTGATTATATCTGCCACAGAGCAGATTGCATTGCCCTTCCTCGATATGATCAAAGATGAGCTGGAAACGAATACGATGTTAATTGAAGATTTCGGTATCCGTAAAGGGAGTCGCTGGAACAACAATGAAATATGGCTCAAGAGTAAAGGTGGACTGGACTCTTGCATTATGATTCGTGGCATAGATGGCAGCTTGAGAGGTATTCACTATAAGCATCACCGTCCTACCTTGGTTCTAATGGATGATTTGCTCAAGGAGGATACGGCACGATCCGAAGCCAAACGAGAACAAATTAAAAATACATTTACAGATGTCATACTACCTATTGGCACAAGGGATACGAATATTTTGATCTGTGGAACCATTTTGAACGAAGAGGACATTATGGCCGATCTGCTTAAAGGTAAAATCCCTGGTGTGCGAAGTGTTCGTAAAGCAGCCGTGCTTCAATTTTCAGAGCGTGATGATCTATGGTCAGAGTGGGAGCGACAATATAATAACTTGCAGGATGAGGACAGGATCAATACTGCCTTGTCTTTTTTTATGGCGAATGAGGAGGAAATGCTGGAGGGTACGAAAATCCTGTGGAGCGAGTATTTGGACTATTATTATTTGATGTGCAAGAAGCAAGCGATGGGCGAAAGGTCATTTTATAAAGAGTTACAAAATGATCCGCGTTCAACCGATGAATACATATTTCAGAATCTCATGTATTGGGATAGGTTGCCTGAATTTGAGGACATGGAAGTTGCCATGTATATTGATCCAGCGATTAAGGCAGGGAAGAAAAACGACTATTCGGCTATTTCAATTATTGGTCAGCACCGAAGGACGAAGCAAATGTATGTGATCGACGGTAATATTTACAAAATGCTGCCGGATGATTTGTTTCAAGTCGCAATTGAAAAATTGAAGCTTTATCCTGTAGATAAGCTTGGTTTTGAAGTGAATCAGGCACAAAGCTACATGAAGCAAAAGTTTGAAGAAGAGCTATGGAAGGCGAATATACATACACCCGTAGAAAGTGTGCATTCAAAAGGGCAGAAGCATGAACGTATTATTAGCTTGGAACCAGAAATCAAGAAGGGACATATTCTGTTCAATTCGGATAACCTCAGATACAATCATCAGGTGAAGGACTACAATCGAAACTGCCAATATGATGACGCGCCAGATAGTTTATATGGTGCTGTTCAATTGATTCAGTCTGTGAAAAGTCTGAAATTTTATGATCGCAGTTTGTTGTTTTGAGGGTTCTGCCGGATACTCATTCTTTATTATGATCCAATCTCGTTAAGCAAATGGACAGTTACCTTCAATAACCATAAAGGTTGGATGTCAATTGTTTAGCATTTAGTGTTGCATTCGTTTATGGCCTCAGGCTCTTGCCCTTTTTAAAACCTTTATATAGGCAAGTGCATAGAATGAAAATAAACAATGAAATGCTGAGAGGAGAATGAATATTGTACCGTAATTCATGCTATCCATATCAATGGCATACTCATACTCCAATGCACGACTATTGGAATAACAGCCGTTGGAGTAATAATTGGAATGGTCATTTATTATAATGGGGTCAACACGAACGGGTATCCTTATAAATCAACAGATTATGGACAAAGACCATTTGTAGTAAATATTGACCAAGCTACTAAGCAAAATAATACTTACCGCACCGCTTTGTGGACAGGGAAACACCTTCAAGTAACCCTGATGAGTATTAATGTTGGAGATGATATTGGTTTAGAAGTTCATCCTACAACAGACCAATTCATACGTATTGAAGAAGGTCAGGGACTTGTTCAGATGGGTGAAAGTAAAGAAAATTTGAATTTTCAATCAATGGCCTGTGGTGGGTATGCAATTATGATACCTGCTGGAACATGGCACAATGTTACCAATACGGGGAATACCCCGCTTAAAATATACGTCATCTATGCTCCGCCTGAGCATCCATATGGTACGGTTCATGTAACAAAAGCGGATGCCATGTCTGCCGAATAAAGCCAATATTATTAATGGATCAAGTAAATGAGGTTGGAATGAATCACTAACGGTGAACGTTAATTCAAAAAGGAACTGCCTTAGTAAAGGTGGTTCTTTTATTTATTTAAGCAACAATTACATAGCCCATTTTTGAAAGGATTCGATGAGATGCAAATCACCGAACAAATTATTTTGGAATGTCTAAATGAACTCCAATCGGCTGCAATAGCCAAACAGAAATACTCAGACTACTACAATGGTCAGCATGCTATTCTCAAGAACTATGCGATGCAAGAAAGCCGAAGCAATCAAAAGCTCATTTTCAATTTTCCTCGTAAGTTCGTAGATAATGAAGTCGGTTACCTGCTAGGTAAGCCAGTAAACTATGTGTCCAAGTCGGATCAGGATACAGCTATACATTACATAGATGTACATATGAGTCATTGGGACAAAGAGCATAATCTACAGCTTCGGAAACAATCAGAAATCTTCGGTGAAAGCTTCGAATTGAACTATATTGATTCGGAAGGCCAATTTTCAGCGACGGTGCTATCCCCTTTGAATGCGTATGTATTGGAGGACGGAACAGCAGAAAGAAATGTGCTATTAGGACTACATAAATTTACAAGACGACTTGATAAGCAAGTGTACCTTGACGTGTATACCGACCATGAAATTCTACATTATACAATTGGTAACGGTGATAAACACAATCGGAGTAGGCAGAACCAAGCACCTGAATTAAAATATATCGGCAAACATAATCACATCTTTGGAAGAGTCCCACTTATCTCCTGTCCAGCCAATACGGAGAGAAAAAGTGGCTTCCATGATGTGATTTCTTTATTTGATGCCTATAATGCGCTGAATTCCGATTTGGTCAATGAAATTGCAGATCATCGCAACGCCTATCTTGTGATTGAGAATGCAAAGCTGGAAGCTGAAGATTTATTGAATATGAAGAAGATGGGCATTATTCAGGTTCCGGCCGGAGGAAAGGTAAGTTGGCTCACAAAGGAAATTAACGATTCTTTTGTGAAAAACGAGTTGGATAACATTGAACGCAAAATCTTCGACATGATGGATCAGGTCAACTTTAATGAAAACTGGGCCAGCAATACGTCCTCCTTGGCGCTGCGAAATAAGCTGCTGAATTTAGAGAATCGAGTAGCAATGCGTGAAGCCTTAATGGAAAAGGCAATCAAGCAACGTCTGCGTAACTTCTTCACCTTTCTGCACATTAAAGAAGGCGTTCAATACGATTACCGGGATATCGCCGTAAAATTCACAAGAAACTTGCCAACAGATTTGGTTGGGATGGCTGATGTGATTGTTAAATTGCAGCAAGTCGTATCTCAGGAGACGTTGCTCACGTTGCTTCCGTTTGTTGAGAATCCAAAGCTGGAATTCAATAAATTTCATTCGGAGCAGCAACGATTAACAGATGTGAGTAAGGAGAAATCGAATGCAGAATAAAAATAGTATCAAGCGGTTGGTTAAGAATAGCTGTGCTTGTTATCTCGGAACGAAGCATGGCATCCCAAACTATTGCTGCTTACAGGATGGCTCATGTGCATTCTTCGCTCAAGATGATTCTTTGCCCCGTTGTACCTATTTTGAAAATGGAGTGTTGCCAATAGACGAGAAGCTGGAGCGAGAATATCAGTCTGAACGTAATGTAGAGACTGAGCCTAAGACAGTGAAGCCGAGGGTGAACTGTACACGTTGTGGAGGAACATTTTCGGCAAATTCGAATCGACAGAAATATTGTGAGAAGTGTAAAGGTAAAGCGAGAAAAGAAAATATTAGGATACGTGTCCGGAAGTTCAGACAAAAAGACGGCTCGATGTAACGCTTTAGAGGTGGGAAAAGCCCTATAAATAAAGGGTTAAAAATAGACAAAAATGAGGAGTTGGCATGCTTGTACCTTTTCGTCACTTTTGCGTTTTCTAATGCGTTACATGATTGTCTTGAGCATGATACTCAATATTATACAGTTTCAGCATACATATACGTTTCTGAAGTTTAGGCAAACAACAGGCTTGATGTAACGCTTTAGGCTGTCAAAAAGCCGTATAAACAAAGGATGAAAAATAGGTAAAAGTGGGGAGTGGGTATGTTTGTACCTTTTCCTCGTTTTTGTGATTTCTAAAGCGTTACATTGCTGTCCTGAGCATGACATTAAAAGGCTCCATACATACATAAGCGTGTTCGGTTCTACAGAGTCGAATGGGCGATAAAGGAGATTAACGAAAATGAAATTGGAACAAGTGAAGCAGTTCATTGAAGAGAACCAAACGAATGAGGAATGGCAAGCGTATCTTCAGGATTTGAATCCGTATAACGTAGAAGGGATAGAGCGATATATCCAATCCAACAAGGAAGCAAAAAGTTGGTTCGATAGCACGGTGGACAAACGATCCGCTAAATCACTGGAAACGTGGAAAGCAAATCATCTCGAGGATTTACTGAATGCTGAAATCAAAAAGAGATTCCCTACGAAGGATGAGAAAGATATCGAGGTCGAGAAGCTACGTGCTGAAGTCGAAAATATGAAGCTGGAGAAGCAGCGTGAACGGTTAACCAGTCAAGCAATTAAAATTGCATCCGAAAAGAAACTTCCACTTCCGTTAGTGGATTTTTTTATTGGTGCCGATGAAGAAGCCACGACAGCGAATTTGGCTATGTTGGAACAATCGCTACAAGTGGCTATCCAACATCAAGTTGAGCAACGGCTTAAAGGGGAAGGATATACCCCTCCGGCTGGTTCAACAGGTAACACATTTACATTAGAAGCGATTAAAGGCATGTCGCCAAACGAGATTAATCAGCATTGGGATCAAGTCAAACAAGCATTACAAAACAAATAATAATCAATAGAAAAGGACAGGGTGATTAGATATGTCAGTACAAAATTTTATTCCTACAATTTGGAGCGCACGTTTAAATGAAAGTTTGAAGAAGAATTTGGTGTATGGCAATGTGGTCAACACTGATTATGAAGGTGAGATTCAAGGTCAAGGCTCCACAGTAAAAATCAATTCGATTGGAGCGGTGACGATTGGCAATTATGACAAAGTAGCTGGAATTGGGAATCCACAGGAACTGGATGCTACGCAAAAAACACTGGTGGTTGATCAAGCGAAGTATTTCAACTTTCAAGTGGATGATGTAGATGCTGCCCAAGCGAATGTGAATCTGTTGGATGGTGGGATCGTAGAAGCTTCGTATGGGCTTGCTAATGTGGGGATCAGTATCTTGCTGGATTCTACACAGAGGTCAAAGCTGAGAATACAATTGGCAATGATACAGCGCCAATAATTCCCACGAAAGATACAGCTTATGATTTGCTGATTGATCTAGGTGTGCTGCTAGACGAAAATAATGTGCCTGAAACGGAACGATTTGTGGTGGTTCCTGCATGGTACTATGGCTTGCTACTGAAAGATGCTCGTTTCACCAAAGACCCAAATATCATCCGCACAGGTTATGTAGGGGATATTGATGGAATGACCGTTTACAAATCCAACAATGTGCCGAATACCGCAGGAGCCAAGTACAAAATTATTGCAGGTCATAAAAGTGCTATTTCGTTTGCGGGTCAAGTGGATTCGGTGGAAGCTTTCAGACCAGAGAAACAATTTTCGGATGCAGTGAAAGGGTTGCAAGTATTCGGAGCCAAATGTATTAAGCCCGAAGCCATCACTGTACTTACAGCGAATAAGTCTTAATTGAAAGTAGATGATATGAGAACACATTATAATAGAAGAAACACGTTCGGGGTGTCCGTTTTGGATGCCCTATTTTATTTTTTTGGAGGGTGATAAGATGTGGTTTTTGAATCAAGAAACAGGCTGCACATGGGAAGTCACAGATCAGGAGTTAATGCTGAGGTTACAGACCAGTGGGCATTATGAGCAAATGGAAGAACCTCAACCAGATGAGAATGCAGAAGATGAACCTGTAACGAAAGCTCAAACTGCAAAGAATTTGAAACGTACCGAAAAGGCACAGGCAAAGGAGGAACAGGAGCCAGTACATGAGTGAACCAATCGATTTGATAAAACGATTATTAGGCATAGAGCCAACAGATATATCCAAGGACGATATCCTGATCCACTACTTAAATAAAGCTAAGGGTAATATTCTAGGTTATTGTAATGTCTCAACACTGCCAGTGGAATATGATGATGTTATGGTCGATTATGCTGTGTATCTCTATAAAAATAGGGATTCGGTTGGACTTATAACTAAGCAAGAAGGTGAACGCTCAGCTACGTATGAAACAGGGATTCCAACAAGTATTCGATTGGCTCTTCCTCTACCTAAAATCAAGGTAGGGACAGATTAATGTTTTACGATACAAAGTTGGAAATTTTAGATGCTGAATTTATACCTATTCGGTCAGTGATGGCAGATGTACAACCTTATCGCAAAAGCTTTTCATTTGAAGATGGTTACATACTAGAGACAACATATCGAGCTTTCTGTCCACTGGTGGAATCCTTATTGCAGTCGAATTGCTATGTCCAAATTGGTAAGGATGTCTTTATTATTTTGGATATGAAGGGATGGAGTGATTACGTGGAGTTGTATCTGTATCGCTGCAAGCCGGATTTTGCATTGGAGGTGGAGGAGTGACAAGGAGCTTAGAAACCATGCTGGATTTCTTTCTACGAGAGAAAGGCGAACTTGTACATATCAATAGTGTAAAGCAGTTTGCTCTGATCCGGGATGCGACAGATACCATTCGAATGACCGATGAAAAAATCATTCGAGCAGCAACACCTCTACACACAGGAGATATCGTGGATTATCGTTATGAACGTTATCTGATCACTAGTCAGGTGGATCAAAATGACAAGTCCTGTCGAGGCCGAATGAGATAGTGTAATCAACGGGTGGCTTTAAACTGGAGTGGGCAGGTGAAATGGTTTGATGCTGTGGTAGAAGCCAGAACGCTTTCAACGGAAACAGGTAAGGTTATTTCAATACCGGAGGGAAACATCCTGGTTATCGTACAATACAATGCAGACACGAGAGGCATTACATTAAGCCAACGATTTTATATGACTCATCAGCCGTTTAAAATAGTTGGAATTGACCGCACGATGAATGGCATCATCCAGTTAAGCTGCACATTGGATAGCATAAATACAGCTTATGATGACGTGGAAATTAATATTGCAGACCGATGGAAGTACGAGATTGCTCATACATACGCATTACATATCAATCAGAGAACGATGGCCCATGTGCTGCTTAACGAAACAATAACGTTGAATGTAACTGCTACGGATAATGGGAATGAGATAGCGAATCCGGCGATTACCTATATATCTAGTGATCCGAATGTGGTTAGTGTAGATCAGCAAGGACAGGTTATGGGCATTGCTTTGGGACAAGCAAGTATTACTGCAAAACTAACGTATCATCCGACAGTGCTGAGCAACATTGAAATGAGAGTCGTCGAAACAGGAACGCATATCTATTCGATAGCCATTACCGGCAATCCCATTCCCAAAACAGGCCAAAGCTCCTCATACGTCAGCCATATCTATGATCATGGAACAGAAGTGTTTGACCAGTCGGTAGAGTGGAGCCTACGGAATCAAGATGATTCAACTCCTATCATGGGGAGCATAACAGCCAGCACAGGAAATAGTGTGACGGTGAAAGCCGGAAGCAGTAGTGGGGCGAACAATAAAGCCCTTGTACTGACTGCCACCTTAGTAAGCGATCCTAGCATGACAATAGAAAAGACCATTAGCCTTAAGAATTTATTCTAAGCTTTATATCTATCGGCTTGCCCTAGAGGTGAGCCATTTTTATTTTAAAGGAGCACATACATATGCAACGAAAATCTATTGATTACTTGCTCAGTCTGAGTCTATTGAAGCAATTAAGATCACAACATGTCATTACAGAAGAAGAGTTCATAGCGATTGATGAGCTGAATAAAAAGTTTTTCAAGTAGCTATAACATGGGCAGAAATGGACTTGATGATGTGCCGCAAGCATTATACCATGTGACCGTATAAAGAAGATATCGAAGGGAGAAACACTTATGGCCCAAGCCGCAACCGCAAAAAAAGTTGTCATCGTTCCCATTAAAACGATGGACATCGTAGAAGGAATTCAATCTATTCAAAAGAAGAAAGTCGCTGCCTATTGCCGAGTCAGCACAGATTCCGAGGAGCAAAAGGAGAGCTATACCAATCAGGTAAACCACTATACTCAACACATTCAAAACAACTTGGAATGGGAAATGGCGGATATCTATGCCGATGAAGGAATCACTGGAACCAGTACCAAAAATAGAACGCACTTTAATCGGATGATACAGGATGCCCGAAATGGTAAACTGGATCTAATTCTGGTCAAGTCTATTTCGAGGTTTGCCAGAAACACACTGGATTTATTGAAATATGTACGGGAACTCAAAAGTCTAGGAGTTGCTGTGTTCTTTGAACGAGAGAACATTAATACACTGGATACAACAGGTGAAGTATTGCTGACCATCCTGAGTTCTCTTGCCCAAGACGAGAGCCGAAATATTTCTGAAAACAGTCGATGGGGCATATTACGTGGCTTCCAAAACGGCAAAGTCTTCTGCAACACGAATCGCTTCCTTGGCTATGATAAGGATGAACATGGTGAACTGGTCATTAATGAGAAGGAAGCCGAGATTGTGCGGCGCATATACGAGGAGTATTTGGATGGGAAAAGCTATCAAGCGATAGCCAGAGGATTGATGCGAGATCACATTAAAACAGTCACGGGTGGCGATACGTGGTGGGATTCCTCTATTACCTTAATTTTGACCAATGAGAAATATTACGAAGCTTTGCTTCAGCAAAAGACGGTAACGGTAGATTTTCTAACCCACAAACGAATAAGGAATAAAGGACAGGAACAGCAATATTTAATTGAGGACAACCATGAACCGATTGTCTCGAAGGAAATATTCGAAGCGGTGCAAAAAGAGAAGGAACGAAGAGCCAAGCTGAAAGGGAGTGTGATGGGGGAGAGTAAAAGATACTCCAGTAAATATGTACTAAGCAGCAAAGTGTATTGTGAATGCTGCGGAGCTATTTTTAAACGCCGAACCTGGAACAGCAATAATCCATCCAAAAAAGTGGTATGGCAATGCAAAACGTATGTCAATGAAGAGAAAGCAGCATGTGATGCCAAATCAGTCGATGAACAAGTTTTACATTCCGCGTTTGTACGATTGTTCAACCGGATGTATGAGAACAAGGAAAGATTGATTAAAACGCTGAAAGGAAATATTGAATCGGTACTTTCCAGCAAAGTAGGGCAAGAACAGCTATTGGACATTGAAAGAAAGATGCAACAATCGAAATCCGACTTGAAGGAATTAGTAAATCTCAAGCTACGGAATCAGATTGACGAGACGGTTTATGATGAAGAAACGAACAGACTTTCCAGTGAGCTAAACGAGCTACGGCAACAGATGCTGAAACTGGAGCAGGAAGAGGATCAGAATGAGAGGATCAAGGAACGTGTCGATGAAATCATACAACTTTTAAACTAGCGGCAGGATATATTGGAACAATTTGATGATAGCCTATTTAATGCGTTGGTGGAGAAGATCACGATTCTCTCACCAGCGCATTTTGTTTTTACCTTGAAAAATGGAATGAGCATAGATGAAATTATAGAAGATTAATAGATCATTGTTAAATGAATTTAGGGGTTTAGATAAACTATAGGCTAAAACGATCAATGGGCTAACGAATATTTGTGGAGTGTATGACGGGAAGGATCAATCGAATCCCGTCTTTAACTCCTTCCATATAGATAGATTGTTTGTCCTGACTTAGCTGATAGCCAATGGCTTCTTCCCACTCAGATAACAGGCGTTGGATATCCTCGTTTTGATTCATTTTGAATTGATCCATTTGAGTGAATAGATTGTTGTCCTCTGATGAACATGAAGCTTGTTGTTCACTGGCTAGTTCTATCTGATAAAAACGTTGGCGTAATGCTTCTTGAAACCATTCTGGCCAATCTGACATGGAATTTTTCCCTCCCGTGGTTGAAGTGTGTGTATGTTAACTCTGATGGGGAAGGATGGCAAGTCATTGTTTTAGTTTAGGCGATTGGGACTGTTCTCTTCCTCCTTTGATTTTGAGCATGAAAAAAGCTCATTCCTACTCATCGTTCAAGTTGGAAAGAGCTTTTGAAAGTTTATCAAGTATTTGAATGATTTAGTGCTTGGTTTAGAGTTTGGTTTGTTGTATTGTATGATCTTGTTGTCACTTTGTAAACCTACCTATTTTTCATTTTTTTGATTGATTGGTTTACTCAACTCAGTGTGGAATTTTAACAAATTTAAAATAGCCTTTATCTTGTCCATAAGTAAATGCACTTGGTCTTTCTGTTCCGGATCTCTACCAATAAATTCTATACACATTTCTTTCAAACAATTATAGAAATCTGAACTTTTCATAATGATTTCGTTATATGAAGCAGTGTTAATAAATATCATTATAAGTCAATTAGAAATAATAAGTTTTGCAGCCTATTATTATGAAAATTTAACAACTCATATATTATCATCTCTATTGTAATTTATTAAGAAACTCCCTACATATTCTACCTGACATATTATCAATTGATGCCATTTTTCTCAATTTCTCCATAAGTTCATTGTTATTTATTATACAATCTTTATTATTATCATTAATTAAAAATCTTAAAGAATCAATACACATTTCAAATAGTTCTTTGTCTGTTGTTTCAATAAGTGATAATATTATATTAATTTCTCTTGCATCATTTTCTTCTTCAAAGCAATATACTACTCTTTTTTGCCACTCTAACGACTTATCCATTATATTTTTTCCAAGCAATTCCCAATCTATTTCAGAAAATTTTTCCAACAAGGTCATCGCATCATTTACTCCAACATCATACCAATAATCATCTGAAGCATTCTCTCCAGACATTTCAGTTATTAATTTGTCAAATTCTTCATATTTCATAAATTTGCCTCCACTAATTTATTGGTTCAAATCCTGGCGTTGGTTTACCTCCCACCGGATATCCAGCAGTAATGTTATTGCCTTCTTTAATAACATCTATTTCAACACCATCTACAGTACGGCTATGCAAAGTTGTAGTTACCCCATCTGAAGTACGACTTCCAACTGCTGGCGTATCGCTAATTTCTTTTATAGAGCCTATAATTTTCTCATCACTCCATGAATCAGGAAATACTGTGCTTTTTTTAAGCTTTGCGAGAGTTACATCTGGAAACTGATGATAAAATTGAACAAATTTAGTTCCAACTGGATTCTCCCTGAGAACTTCTACTGCATAATTAGGATTTGCATCGTTTACCACATTAGACGAATGCCCCCCTCTAAGTCCATTTTTACCTGGTATTCTCTCTCCCCCTAATATTTTTTGCTCCATCTCTGGTGATAAGTAAGATTCACTAGCTTTACCCGTCCCCTAAGGAGAAAACGATCTTAGTCAGTATCCGTCTACGTTACCCAAATCAAAATTTATGTAATGTTTCAATATTATAAAGACTGTTGATATACCTGTGTACATATTGAAAAACTTATTCCTCATTATGACTCTTATAGGAATAAGCTTCTCAGTGTTTGTTATGTTTATTCGTTATTTTCTATACTCTTAACTTCTATCATTTTTTGTTCAATCCAATTCATAACCATTTCTGCCTCCTCTCGAGGAATCCTCCCCCTCTCGCTTTTATATTTATAAGTTTCATAAGCCCATACTAATATAATTTTCACAAATTCAACTGTCTCTAATTTACAGATCGGTTCAATTTCATCTTCTTCCTCGTCATAAAATGGATCTTCAATTATTGTATAGTCTCTAAAGGATATAACGCTTGATGCATTTCCTCCATGTCTATATTCGGGTATATTTCCCCTTAATAAATCAATATAATTATCAATATCAATTTTCAAATCTTTAAATCTCCAAGGTATATCAGATCCTAAGGGATCACTTATCATATTGGCGAACTCCAGTGATTTTTCTTCGTCAAAATCCAATATAACTATATTAAATTCTTCCATATACCTCAATTTATATTTATATTTTATCATTATTCAAACAACCTCCAATTCAATATACTGGATAAGCTGAAATTATCTTATCATTTCTTAAAATAAACTCTATTTCCATTCCCGTGCTTGTTTTTCCTATATATTTATTGTTTTTTATAATTACTTTATTATTAAAAGCTTCATTTACTGAATCTATCACCTGTTGTGGTGTCCATTTCTTTGGAAAAAATGTGGATTTAGGTCCTTTTAATACTCCATTAATTTCAATATTAGCTTGATAGACACCAAACTCATTAGGTGGGTCAATATTTCCGACAATTTTACCGTTACTACTTGGCATTCCTTCATAATGAAAACCATTGGCATTTCCATTCTTGAGTACTTCACCATCAAAAATATGGTTTAATCCATTTTCTTTAGTCCCTTGTTTGAAGTTTTCTGTGTTCTGTAGACTCTCAAGCCATTTCTCTTTCTCTATAACAGGTTTACCACCTTGTCCCGTCCCCTCTAACGCCTGTCGGTTCTTAATAGCATCAAGAGTAAGCTTTTCTTTTTTTACATATTCCCCAAACTTGGATGCTTCCCTTGCAGCCTTGCTCTGAGCGATATTTTGTAATACTCGCTGTTTTATTTGCTCAGATGGATCTACTTTACTTATTCCTGTCCCTTCCGTTTTAAGCGACATACCGGGTTTGGAAGACGTAGCTTTTGTTATTCCTGTCCCCGGAGTTTTAACGGTAGACTTTGGAACTTTAATTGATTTAGAAGGTATCTTTATATTCCTGCCAAATTTAGCACCGTATAAACTTCCAACCATCTGAAATTCAGAAAATACACTACTAATAATAATCGCATTTGCCTGCCATTTTGGTATTTCTTCTCCTGTCCAATAGTTCTTTCCTTCTCTTGCTGCTTTAATTTGTTCTACGAAAATATCCACATTTTCTGGTTCGTGATGTAATTTGATTTCTCCATTTTTGATAGCTTCGTTATAGGCAAGAGAAGCTTGTGCAGCTTTCTGATCGGTAACTCCATTCTTACTGAGGACCCACATAGTACCCATAAATTCTTTATCATACTCATCAAAATTATAGGATACTTTGGCTTTTTCAGCTGCCATGTAGCTGTCATAATTGGCTCTCCAGCGTTGTTTTAGATCTACAGGGATCTGCTGATACGCATGAGCCATGGCATTAGACTCTTTCAGCAAGTTCTTAACCAGCTCTAATGGGCCACCGGA
>NZ_MCBP01000016.1:0-140963 GCF_001705305.1 Paenibacillus kribbensis | reverse complement strand
TTTAATTAAATATACTATAAACTTCCAATTAGGAAGTTTATTTGGTATGCTATAAAAACAGTATACCAAATTCTTTGATTTCCACAATCTTATCTTGACAAAGTATTAGCTGGTTTTCTTTTTGTTTTGGCTCAATGCAACGACAATCGTGACAACTAATCCGATTAACGTCACTAGGAACGTACCGAACATCATCATTAATGTCAGCTGCACGAGCCCCACAGACTCGATTACTTACATCTTTCCTTTCTCAGATCCCGTTCGGGAAAAGCGCATCATATGCAGGACAAGGCAGTTTGTCGAGAAACTCCTGAAGCGGCTTGGGTCTATGTGTGTAAATATCCTTTAAGGATGTTCCACTATAAATATTGCCGATAACCACAGGATGGCATAGCTCACAGATCAGGATATCACCGTTTCCATGAAGATGAAGCTGCTTTTTACCATCAACACAGTTGGAAAAATAAACGCCCGGCTGCTCCTTGAAGCCCAGCGCTTCTGCAAAACGGTCCATGCAGGTGAAATACAGCACGGTATCTTCCTTTTTATGGGCAATCAGATCATGAACGGAACGGACAAGTGCCTCCTTGGTGGAAATGGCGTTCCAGTTGGTATGATCCATCACGATGCTGTTTTGGATTTCATGGATGCGCACACCGAGTTCATATACCATTTCGCTAATGGCTTGCATGTTGTTCTGTGTTTCCTCAAACAGCAAAGTCTCCAGTACTGTTTCCAGCTTGGCTTCGGTACACAACCGGATATTTTGAACGATTGTCTCATACATGCGAGGGTGAACATGATAATAGGCTGAATATTTTTCGGCGTCCGTGAAGTTGAAGGAAATATGAATGTTGGAAAGCCCTGCGTCACGCAATCTCTCAATCCGTTCAGGACTGAGCAAGCTGGCATTGGTATTGAGCTGGGTAGCGATTCCCTTGCTCGAACAGTGAGCCACAATGTCCAGACAGTCCTGATACTTCAAGGTTACTTCACCCCCGGACAGTCGCACACGTTTTAACGTTGGAATGTCATCAATAATACCAATGACCTCCTTGCTGCTGATGCATTGCCCGTCATTTCGCTGATATGCGCAGCAATAATCACACTTGAAGTTGCAATTGGAGGTGACCCCGACTTCCAGTCCCTCCAGCTCGTAGATGCCCGGCTTTTCCAGTTCAAGTGCTTTATATTTGTTCTCTATACTCACTTTCTTATGATCCTCCCGATCTCAGGCTTGTGTCTTGAATACCCTTGAGATTATACAGAATGGAAGCAGCTCAGAGATATGACATTGCTAACGGCGGGACTACTTTACTGGTGTAAGAAGCCCCTTGTCTAAACCTGTGGGGCCAAATAGATATATTTGACAAGTACTGAGAAATTGAGTAGATTGAAATTAGTTAAGCGCTTAACTATATAATGGTGGTGATGTTATGAAAGACCTTCAGGATTATGTGCTTGATTTGCCGCTACACTCTCTGGTTTTCTTTTCACTGGTGGAAACAACAGCCGGATTAGTTGATGTCTCAGAAAAATACTGGCACTCCAAAGGAACCAATGGAGCCAGAATTCGAATTTTGGTTGAAATGATGAAGGAAGGAGGCACAGTTCTTCCATCTGTGCTCGCCCAAAGGATCGGCGTCACCAAATCGAATATTAGCCTGCTGCTTAGCCCGCTGGAACACGAAGGACTCATTCGCCGGGACCGCCATCCCAAGGACGGTAGAAAAGCGGTGATTTCTATAACGAGCGAAGGACAAAGCCTCCTACTGCGTTATTTACCCGAAAACCGACAAGGAATTGCGGAAAAAATGCAGAGGTTGAATGAGCAGGAATTGAAGCAGCTCCTTTCCCTGCTCAACAAGTTAAAGAGGACATAGTACCTTTTTTACACAATTGGTTAAGCCCTTAACTAAAATTACGTTTGTATAAAAAGGATGATATTCAATGTCGATCGTTATTACTGGAGCAAATGGTAAATTGGGGAGCTTCATCATACAGCAGCTCCTTCAAAAAATGTCACCTCATGAAATTGTCGCTTGTGTCCGCCACCTTGAAACCGGAAAACACTATGCGGAACAGGGAATTACAGTCCGGTTTGGTGACTACGACCAACCCGATTCACTTGAGCAAGCATTCAAGGGAGCTTCCCAGCTGCTGTTGATTTCAAGTTCACATCCTGACGATACGATTCGTATACGTCAACATGCCCACATTATAGAGGCATCCAAAAAATGTAAAGTAGAACACATTCTATATACCAGCTTTGCCTTTCCTGAAGCCGGCTCTATTCCCCTCTCCCATCTGCATTTGGCTACAGAGCATGCCATTCGTACCACCGGAATTCCTTACACTTTTCTACGGAATGCATTATATACCGATTTTGTTGAAACACTCGATCTGAGCGCCGCCATAGCAAAGGGCGAACTCGATATCTACCCTGGTGAATGGAAGTTTAACACCGTTACGCGTTGGGATCTTGCCAAAGGAATCGCGGCAGTGCTATCCGAGCCAGGTCGCCATAAGAACAAGAAATATGAATTCACCGCCTCCAGTTCCTGGACCTTTTCAGATTTGGCAGCAGCTTTGACCGAGCTTACAGGCAGATCCGTCTCCTTACGTCAGGACCCCCAAATCAAAAATTGGATATTCGGGTTCTTGAGCAAAATAGATACGTGCTCCACCTCGGATGATTTGGAACAGTTGATCGGTGGTCCGCTGACTTCACTGAAAGAAAGCATCCGGCCTTTTATCTCCATATGAAAAATTAATACTACAAATGTGAACGATATGTGAACTGGGCATAGTTCTCATTTCCAAATCCATACTGAATATATCTATGGGAAAATGGAGGCGGAATATCGTGGACAAAAGGATGAATTTGCTCATGTTCAGCGGCGATTATGATAAAGCGATGGCTGGACTGATTCTGGCCAATACAGCTCGGGAGCTGGATGTAGAGGTTACGATGTTTTTTGCGTTCTGGGGGTTATTTCTGGTTCGTGATCCCGAGAAGATGACGCTTGAGGACAAGACGATATACGAAAAAATCATGGGCTGGATGACTCCGAAGGGACCTGAGGAGCTGCCATTGTCCAAAATGAATTTTAGCGGACTGGGCAAGCTGATGCTGACAGAAATGATCGAAGATAACGAAGCCCCGAAGCTCATTCATTTCTTGAAAGGAGCGCGGAAGAAAAACGTCAAATTTTATGCCTGCAAGCTATCGGTGGATATTATGGGGTTTAAACCGGAGGAGTTCATCCCTGAGCTGGAAATTATCGAGGCCAAAACCTATCTAAAAGATGCACTCGAATCCGATATGCAGCTATTTATCTGAGATACACTCATGCCTTGCCCGACTTTTGGACGAGGCTTTTATTTTGTCTAAATGATGACATTCGCCTATTTTTTTTAACCTATTCAGGCCTACCTACGTACCCTAAGAAAACAGAACGACTTAGGAGGCACCGTATGCTCATGGCTCGAATTGGAAGCAGTAGTTGTAGGTATCAGCCTTCTAACGAGGCTTATTTCCAGAGGTATCGCGACAATACGATCGGATATCACCAGACCTTTGAATCCCCATATGGACAGAAAAAGCTGATTTATGCGGATTGGACAGCCAGCGGCCGTCTGTATGGACCCATCGAGTCGAAAATAGTTAATGATTTGGGCCCTTTTGTGGCGAACACTCATACGGAGTCTAATTTGACAGGCACCCTGATGACCCAAGCCTATGAAGAGGCGAAACGAATCATTAAAAACCACGTTCATGCCGACGAACACGATATCATTATGTTTGCCGGGTCCGGTATGACCGGAGCGGTGAATAAACTTCAACGGTTGTTAGGATTGAAAATACATGAGAAATTAAAGCACCTCTATCCAATCGCTGAAAAAGAACGTCCCGTTATTTTTGTTACGCATATGGAGCATCACTCCAATCATATCTCTTGGGCGGAAACCATCGGGGACGTCGTGTGTGTCCCTCCGGGTCCCGGCGGTATCGTCGATCCGGTTCAGCTCGAACGGCTGCTGCATCAATTCCGGCATCGGCCTATGAAGATTGGCGCTTTTACAGCCTGCTCCAATGTTACAGGTTTTGAAGCACCCATTTACCAGCTATCTCGCAAAATGCATGAGCATGGCGGCGTTTGTTTTATTGATTTCTCTGCAAGCGCTCCTTACACCGAGATCAACATGCATCCCCCGGAACCCCTTGAGAAATTGGATGCAATTGTATTTTCACCACACAAATTTCTCGGTGGCCCCGGTACAAGCGGCGTTTTAATTATGGATTCGAGACTCTGCTTTAATAATGCTCCGGATCAGCCCGGAGGCGGCACAGTAAGCTGGACCAACCCTTGGGGTGGGTACGAGTATAAACATAATATCGAAGCACGCGAAGAGGGAGGAACCCCTCCTTTTCTACAGGCCGTTCGAACCGCGCTCTGCATTCAGCTGAAGGAACAAATGGGATACAACCGCATGTTGGAGCGTAAAAAGGAGCTCACCTCATTATTGCTAAAAGGCTTGAGCACCATACCAGACCTGCACATTTTGGGTGGAAGCAGCCAAGATCGGCTGGGAATCGTTTCTTTCGTTGTTGACCATATTCACTATAACCTGATTGTAAAATTGTTAAATGATCGGTTTGGAATTCAGGTTCGGGGCGGCTGTTCTTGTGCAGGAACCTACGGACACTATTTGCTTGGTATTGATCAACAAACCTCCAATCAAATGACAAGCCTAATCCATGCGGGAGATTTATCACGGAAACCAGGCTGGGTGCGCCTGTCCCTCCATCCCATGATGACGAATCAGGAAATCTCTTATCTCTCCTCTTCCATACAGACAATTGTGGAAAATGTCATGACCTGGAAAAAAGATTATACCTATCAACCAGACACGAACGAATGGCGGCCTGTGAATCAATCTAAAATAATAGACATCCACAAATGGTTCAACTTTAGCGATTAAGAGACGGCCTTCAATTGGGCCGGGATACAGGCTGCACCACTTGTAGAAGCGTAGGATTGCGGAGAATCACAGTTAGTTCGTTCGTCTTGAACTACACTATGAACTTCATAACGAGCGGCAGTCAAAAAAGACCTACATCATCTACTCTCCGCATGACACTACCTTCAAAAGCGACACAAGAAAGCTTATTTATTCTCGGATTCCCACTTGGATATCTCTTCGCGCACCCGTGGCGCTACCTCTGTTCCCAGCAGCTCAATAGCTCTCATGACATCTTCATGCGGCATTGTTCCGACGGGTACGTGTAGCATAAAGCGTGTAATGCCTACCTGTTTACGCAGGTGAATGATTTTCTTGGCAACTGTATCGGAATCGCCTACATACAACGCGCCCTCAAAGCTGCGTGCGGCATCGAAGCTGGACCGGGTGTAAGGACCCCAACCACGCTCACGCCCAAGTACATTCATGACTTGCTGGGTAGAAGGGAAAAACTTGTCGGCTGCAAGCTCGGCGCTTTCCGCAATAAAACCATGCGAGTGGGATGCAACTGGAAGCAGCGATGCATCATGGCCTGCGTGCTTAGCCGCTTTTTTGTACAACTCCACCAATGGTGAAAATTGCATAGGGCTGCCTCCAATAATGGCCAGCACCAACGGCAATCCGAGCAAACCGGCACGGACTACAGATTCCTGATTGCCCCCGCTACCAATCCATACGGGCAAGGGATTTTGAACCGGACGCGGGTACACGCCCAAATTGTTGATTGCGGGCCGATGTCCGCCTTTCCAGGTCACTTTTTCGGATTCGCGTATTTTCAATAACAGCTCCAGGCTTTCATCGAACAACTCATCGTAGTTGTCCAAATCATATCCAAACAACGGGAACGATTCGATAAAAGACCCCCGTCCTGCCATAATTTCAGCCCGTCCATTCGAGATGCCATCCAGTGTAGCGAAATCCTGAAACACCCGCACTGGATCATCCGATGACAGCACCGTGACCGCACTGGTTAGCCGAATCCGCTGGGTCTGTGCTGCCGCCGCAGCCAGTATAACAGCCGGCGCAGATGCCGCATAATCTTTGCGATGATGCTCTCCTACACCGTACACATCCAGCCCTACCTGATCTGCAAGCACAATCTCCTCCACAACCTCACGTATCCGTTGTGCGTGACTAATGACCTCACCGGTTTGGGGATCTGGCGTTGTTTCCACAAACGAGCTTATACCTATCTCCACTGGTCCTGCCTCCTATTTTCATGTCTCGTTCTCATTCGGCTGCTTTCACAGCAAACCATTTTAAAAACCGATATCTTTATATTGAACTATTTCTGTTTATTTTTCAAGCTTTCCTTTTCTGGGTCTGGATTCAGTCAACGAGAACGTCAATAAGAGCTCATTCCAATTTGTATACTGGTATTGACATTGCAACAAGAAGTAACTAATATGGTTACAACGGTGGTGAACAGTTATGAAACAAATCAGTAGTCGCTTCTCCATAGCAGTCCATATCCTTACGTTGGTTGCTATGATGCCGGGGGAATGTACGGGGGACCTCATTGCAGGCAGCGTAAATACAAATCCCGTCGTAATCCGAAGAATTATGGGCATGCTGAAGAAAGCCGGTCTGATTGACATCCGGCCTGGCATAGGTGGTGCTTCTCTTTTGAAGGAACCAAAATCCATTACTTTACTGGATGTATATCATGCGGTTGAGGTTATTGATAATGGGCATTTATTTAATTTCCATAAGGACCCGAGTCCACTCTGTCCTGTTGGCAAAACCATCGAAGCTTCCCTCTTGGGAGAATTGGCTGAAGCCCAGGCGGCTATGGAACAACGATTAAAACGCGTCACGATTCAAGAGATGCTAAATCAAGTTCATGTTGAAGCTCATGTTAATTAAAGCTCAGATAGAGCTTTTTTTAACAGCACCGTTGTAACTGATTTCGTTATAACTAATTCAGTTTTAATGCCTGTGAAAATTCGATATAAATTGAATGGAGTTCTGCCATTCATTTTTATATACATACTCTATTGGAGGAATGGAAAAATGAAAATATTAGTAACTGGCGCAACTGGTCAATTTGGATCTGTAGTCGTGGATACACTGTTAAAAACAGTACCTGCTGCAAGCCTTGCGGTAAGTGTACGTAATCCAGAGAAAGCTGAACACCTTCGCACACAAGGCGTTGACGTACGTCACGGTGACTTCGACAAACCCGAGACTTTGGATCAGGCATTCGCTGGTGTGGATCGTTTGCTGATCGTCTCCGCGGACGGGGATAACGCGACACGGATTCGTCAACACCAAAATGCTGTCGATGCAGCCAAAAAAGCCGGGGTACGCTTCATTGGTTACACAAGTGTTGCTAATGCAGACCGCAATACCCTCCCCCTTGCTGAAGTTCATCGTGCGGCGGAAAAAGCTATTCGCGAGACTGGTATTCCGTATTCCTTCCTTCGCAACAACTGGTATGTTGAAAACGAAGCAGGCAGCATACAAGGTGTATTGCATGGTGCACCTTGGCTTAATGCTGCAGGCAACGCTCGGGTAGGCTGGGCTTTACGCAGTGATTATGCCCAGGCTGCTGCTGCTGTTCTCGCTGGAGAAGGACATGAAAACACGATCTATGAACTCTCTGGTAAACCTCGCACACAATCCGAGCTTGCAGCCATCACGGCCGAAGTAACAGGCAAAGAAGTGAATGTCGTAGATGTGGATGATGCTTCATTAGGCGAAGCTTTGCGTGGTGCCGGACTGCCTGATTTTGTGGTCACCATGGTAGTTGATATGCAGGGGCCGTTTCGCGAAGGCTCCCTTGATGTGGACAGCGATGATCTGGAAAAATTACTAGGGCGCCCGGCTCAGCCTTTAAGCGATTTTGTCAAAGCTATTATTGGCCAATAATTAACGGATAGCGGGTAACCACGACGAGAATTTCATACAGGTATGAAAAAAACCACCGGATAGGAGGCTCTCAAACCCTATTCGCGGTGGTTTTTCCTGTCTCATGTTTACTTGAGACGTTGATTGTTTAATTCTTTTTTACAAATTCCGATTTTAACTTCATCGCTCCGAAACCATCAATTTTGCAATCAATGTCATGATCGCCGTCTACCAGACGGATATTCTTCACTTTGGTGCCGATTTTCAAAACAGATGAGCTTCCTTTAACCTTAAGATCTTTAATAACGGTTACAGAGTCACCATCCTGCAGGACATTACCATTTGCATCTTTCACGACTTTTACATCTTCATTGCTTACGGTTTCTGACTCGGATGACCACTCATGAGCGCATTCCGGGCAGATGAAAAGACTACGATCCTCGTAAGTGTATTCTGAATTACATTCAGGGCAATTTGGCAAATTAGACATGGTATTATGTACTCCATTCATTTTTAATTCTATACAAGTATATTGGATAATCAACAACGATTCCACTCATGGATGAAATTAGGCAGTGTAAGTGGACGTTTCAGCAGCTTCTCAGGCTTGAGGCTCATACTCGCTCAATTTCCCCTCGTAGATCAAATGGAATCGGTCACTTTGCCGAAAATCGTCTGGTGTAATAAGGGCGGGCAACTTGTTCCATATTTTTATGCCGGATCGCTGTAAAATTTCCGCGACGAATTGCGAACAAAAATAAGAATTGCTGAACTCGACCGGTTCTTTGAGTGCAACACCAATCAACCCCAGTAAGTTATACATATATTTTTGGCGACTTCGGATAAAGACATGTAAGACCCGCTTCATTTTTTCGACTTCACGATCGGTGACTTGAAGCTCGTAGATGACACATGTTGTATTCGGAAATCTGCTGTATGTACCTGTCTTAATATCCTCTTTTACGAAACCGCCATCCAGAGGGTTATTGGGGGTCTTTCTCCCAAAGCTGTATAACTCCGAAAGTTCCCGGTTGAAGGAAATGGAAGCGTGATTGTATGGCGCTCTTGTATAGCTTTTAATGACTCTCGTAAGAAACGTTCCCGTATTGGTAAGCAAGATAAAGACGGATTGATCAGCTACCATTTACTAAATTTCCCCTTATCAAGTTTGAATTATTCCTTCATAATAACATAGGAATCCTTTAATGGAATCCTATTTCGCGATAAGTTGGTGAGTGGCAATGGACAGTTCGCTATTAACGTTAATTCTCATTTTTACAGCCTTATTGATCATCCATTTGATTTATATAGTGGTAGTCAAAACACAGCCAGACAAAGACTATGCAGCTATTGGACTTCGCATCAAGACCTGGTGGGGCATGTTCTTGATCTTTTGCTTGGCAACTCTTTTCAATCCGATCGTTTCACTGCTTTCCTTGATGGCGCTCACTTTTTTTGCGCTAAAAGAATACTTTTCCATGATCAGATCCAGAAAAGCCGACCGCAGATTGTTTCTATGGGCGTACTTGACTATTCCTGTACAGTTTTATTGGATTTATATCGGGTGGTACGGGATGTTTATTGTCTTTATCCCTATCTATGTATTCTTGCTGCTGCCGCTCCCGCGATTGATCAATAAAGGAACGGTTGGTTTCCTGAGCAGTGTCAGCTCAACCCAATGGGGACTCATGCTGATGGTTTTCGGGCTGAGCCACCTGGCCTATTTTCAGTTTGCTACGCCGCAATACGGAGCGAAACTTGTACTTTTTCTAGTGGTTCTGACGCAGCTCAATGATGTCGCACACTATCTGGCATCGCTCTATTTCGGGAAGCGGAAAATCGTCCCGACATCCAACCCCAATTTAACTTGGGAAGGCTTTGCATTCGCTTTTCCCGTAACCATAACGGCTTCCTATCTAATCTATCCCTACCTGACGCCGTTTGACCTGAAATTTGGAATTATTTTCGGCATGCTGATCAGCTTGAGCGGTTTCTTCGGCAGCTTAACGGTCTCCGTGCTGAAGCGAGATTTATTAATCGGCGATGATGATAAGTTCGATGCCTTGAAAAAAAGCTACTTAAGCCGGGTGGATAGCTTAACCTACACCTCGCCTGTCTTTTTTCATGTACTTCGTTATTTTTTTGACTTTATGTAGCAGTATCTTACTATGAAAAGGGCAGTCTAGCCTCACCTGAGGATAGACTGCTTTGGCAAAGTGACACACCCTATTACGCCGCCAGCATACAGGAAGCTTTTCTCGGCATCTACGATGTAAATCAAGCCTGCATCGGCATAGTGGCCATGAGTCCGCAGGATAAAATCAACTTTTTGGGGTTGATCCCAAGCATCGCAGCCAAGGATTGGGATACGCCCTTCTTCATAGAGCGGCTGAAATCCAAAAAGTTAAAAAGGTACACATCAGCCTATCTTCTTTGTATCAATTTCTTAATGCATCGATTAATGCACCTGATCCAGCAATTGATATGCTTCTTCCTTCGTTGTGACGGCCAGGAGCGCTTCTCTAAAATAACCGTCCATCAGCTTACGGGATAGCATTTGCAGCACCTTCAGATGCGTGTTGTCCTTGCTATTGCACGGTACGGCTATCATAAAGATCAACTTCGCTTCACTTCCGTCTAGACTTTTCCAGTCCACACCACTCCGCTTGATACCAAAAACCACGCTTGGCTTTAAGACAGCCTCCGATTTGCCATGTGGGATGGCAATATTCATTCCGATGCCTGTGGAGCTTTCTTGCTCACGGTCCAAAATAGCCTGCTTAAGATCACTGGCAGAGCTTACGGCTCCATTTCTCTCAAGTGCTTCGATCATTTCATCAATCACAGCATCCTGTGTCGTTCCTTCCAGCTCCAGATTAATTAGATCCATCGTTACAATTTCCGTCAGCTTCTCAATATGAACAGCTTGTGCAGGCACTGCTGACTCGTTTTTTGTAACGGTTGTTGGAGCCGATAACTCCGCAGCAGTTGAAGTGATCGCAGATTCTCTGGCTATTTCGGCAGGATTTCCAGACATTGCTTCTCCAGCAACGGCCGTATCTACAGTTGCAACATCCTTTTTCAGCAGGCTCACCATGACAACTGTCACGGCTACTCCAACAATAACGGCAATGAAAAACATAAACACATTGTCAACTGCACCAAGCACGGCTACAATCGGTCCACCGTGAGCCACCTTATCACCCACATTCCCCAACATGGCGATGAATGAACCGACCATGGATCCTACCATGATACTTGGAATAACACGGAGTGGATCTTGCGCCGCGAATGGAATTGCCCCTTCGGTAATACCGAACAACCCCATCGTAAATGTTGCTTTCCCGGCCTCGCGTTCCGAGGGTGCAAATTTACGTTTGTTGATCATCGCTGCAAGTCCCATCGCAATCGGTGGAATACAAATCGCAACGGCGATTGGACCCATAATTTCATAATTTCCTTCGCCAATCATGGCCGAGCCGAATAAGAATGCGACTTTATTCACCGGACCGCCCATATCAAAGGAGATCATCGCCCCCAAGATCAGCGCCAGCAGAATCGAGCTTGTGCCTTGCATACCTGCAAGCCAACCTGTTAAAGCTTCAAACAATTGCGCGATTGGAGCACCGATCACAAAAACAAAGATTAATCCTACAATCAAGGATGACAATACGGGAATAATAATAATAGGCATGATCGGCTGTAACGCTCGGCCAACCTTAATTTTCCGAATCGCAAGTGCAACATAACCTGCCAGGAAACCAGCGATAATTCCGCCGATAAATCCGGCTCCCGCCTCACTCCCATAAAAGCTGCCGTTCGCAGCAATAAATCCGCCAATCATACCTGGTGCAAGCCCCGGTCTATCGGCAATGCTCATCGCGATAAATCCGGCGAGGATCGGAACCATAAAGGTAAACGAAGCCGAGCCGATATTCTGAATCGTTTTCCAAATTGAACCGTCCGGTATGACCAGACCGCCTGGTGTCTTCTCACCGCCAATCGTCAGTGCAATGGCAATGAGCAAGCCTCCGATAACGATGAAGGGCACCATATAGGATACACCATTCATCAAGTGGCGGTAGATTGGGTTTTGCTTCGTTTTTTTCTCCTCTGTGCTACCTTCGGCAGAACGGGACTGTGCCTGATACACAGGCACATCACCTTGTATCATCCGCTGGATCAATTCTTCTGGACGACGAATGCCATCCTGTACACCAACAACCAGTAGTTTCTTGCCGACAAACCGATCCTTCACAACCGTCTTATCTGCTGCAATAATAATGCCATCCGCTTCACGAATCTCCTGCTCCGTTAATTGATTTTCAATTCCAATGGAGCCTTGTGTCTCGATCTTCATCTCGATGCCCAGCTTCGCTGCTGCCTTTTGCAGGTTCTCAGCTGCCATGTACGTATGTGCAATTCCGTTAGGACACGAGGTAATTGCTAATATTTTTATGGTCATTCCCCTTCTCTCCGATGTTTCCGCTTACATTAATAGTATAAACTCCTATTTGGTTGTTATGGGTCGAACTTTTTACCGGAACTTTCGGAAAAACGGAATTTTAGCTTCCCTAATAATCTCATCGCATCAGTCTCCTTAGACAATGCATGCACCATAGCTGGCTGCTCACTGATCAAGGATAATTCCTTAAACAACTGCCGTATCTCTTCGCGTCTATCCTGTTTAACCGCAAGCAGGAACACAAGCTCTACTTTCTCGGTTCCCCAGGTGAGCGGCTGCTTCAAGGTAGCAACTACAATAGCTGACTGTCTGATCCACTCCGAGCCGCCATGGGGGATGGCAACACCTCCACCAATCGTGGTAGCGGACATTTTTTCTCGCGCCAGTACACTTTCCACATAACCTGTCTCAACATATCCTTTGTCCTCCAGTATTTGCGCCAGCTTGGAAATCAATTGTTCCGGACGCTGCACTTCCTGCTGGGGAAAGACCAAAAAAGGTGTTGTATATTTAAAAAATACAGACTCATCTGCCACCCTATGTTCCGGCTCACCCAATCGTCTAATCACTTGCTCCAGCTGACGCTCGTCCTTGGCATCCAGCAGTGGAGAGACGAGAATATGCGGAACTTTCAGCTCTGAGAGAGCTACGGTTGTAATGACAAGCTCCACCTCCTGGGCTGCCAGATAGTCCTGAACTTCCGCTTTCGATATGGTAGTTTCCACATGCACAGACGGAAATTTACGTTCCACCTTTGTGCGCAGCAGTTGGGACATGCCGATACCCATGTGACATACGATGACTGCCCTTTGAGGATGACTGTCCCTCTGATGAAGCCGCTCCACAGAGGCTTGGAAATGCAAAGTTAAATACGCTGCCTCCTCCTCGGGGAACGATAACCGGATCATTTTCCCCACTTCTTCCAGCGTAATAATAACCCGGTCGAACATGTAGGGATACATCTTCTTGATCTCGGCCAGCATGGGATTGGACACGGTCAGACCATAGTGAAGACGGTTCAGGGTTGTATATAAATGGACTTTCAACCCGTTCAGCAACACCTGGTCCTGGTAAAAGGCAATCATATTCAGCTCCGACATCCGTCGGATCAACTGCTCAACTAATTCGGGCAAGAGCGGATCGCTGTCTCCCAGATCGCTCTGTTTTCCCTTTCCTTCCCCATGCTGGTAACGAAACTTCCCGCCAAGCAGATGCAGAGTTAGATAGGCCGTTTCTTTCTCGGAAAAAGGCACGGCAAACAGCTTTTGCAGCTGCTGTAAAAAGGACGTAGCCCATGTATATTCGCCTTTTTTCCACAAAAAAGCGACGTCCTGCTCGGAGAGCAAGATGGGCTGGCCGAGCTTGGTTCGTTTGACCATGAAGAGGATATGCAGCATCAGACCTTCGAAAGCTTCATCAGTGAAGCTGAGCTCATGACGTTTTTGAAATGTTTTTAATTCATGATGTATGGTTGCGATCTCGTGCGGTTCAAACTGCTTGCGCATCATTTGTCCCGTTAACTCAGGACTATCTATCAGTTGGTTTAGTCGTGCCAAAGCCATCCGCTTGTTTTTCTCGGAGCCTTGAATCGTCAATCCTACGCGCTGCCTGGTAATCAAGGCAAGATCAAAGCTGTGCAGCCAGCCCCCGATCTTCTCCATATCTCTACGGATCACCGTTTTATTCACATAATACTGGGAGGCCAGATCCTGTATAGTTACAGGCTTGGCATCCATCAAGAGACGATAGGCGAGATGCAGCACCCTTTCCTCATACGACTGATGTTGGGCTGTACTCTCGTCCGCATACAGTCGATGGAACAATTCATTCTGATCCGTTTCATCCATCTCCAGATAAATCCCGCGTCCCGGCCTTCTCACCAGATTGGCGTTGGAATGCTTGACTATATATTCTTCAATTACCTTCAGATCGTTGCGGATCGTTTTTTCAGAGCACTCAGTCTGATCGGCCAGATCCTGCGCTAACCACAACCGACCCGGTTCCGTTAACAACCTGCGAAAAATTTCTGTTTGCCTTTTGTTCATTCCAATCTCCCTTCTTCCAAAATAAAGAATGTCTAGGGAAGCAACCGATTTCATTGCTATGATAAAATAGGCTGACATGTACAGTAACACGCTTTATTATGTTGTTCAGATGCACAATAAAATGAAAACTCTTTCACAAGTGCAATCCGTCACATCACTATGTAAAGGGAGGAATCGCGAACTGTTCCAGATCTCCGAAAAACAAGCCCAAGACATCGTAGATAAAATGATGAAGGACATTCCATACAATATCAATATTATGAACGAACGAGGCATCATCATTGGCAGCGGAGAGAGAGAACGAGTCGGGACTGTTCATCAAGGAGCCGTTCAGGCGCTCGAAACCGGAAAAATGATTGAAGTATGGCAGGATGGTCACTACGAGAAACAAGGGACCAATGAGCCGATTGTCATTCATCATGAGCGGGTCGGCGTCATTGGCATCACGGGGAATCCAGATGAAGTGCGCCCTTTTTGCAACATCGTCAAAACTACGGTATCCCTCCTGATCGAGCAAAGGATCTCCCTGGAGCATCTGGCCCACGAGGCCAACCGCAAAAAATCCATGCTGGAAATGCTGTTAAATCATCAGGGGGCCTACACTCAAAAAATAAAAAAAGAAGCGGCTCAATATCACATTGACCTGCTTCTAAAAACTTCGGCGGTATATGTAAAGTACCTCCCTGCCGACCCGGCTCATGTAGCCGAGCTGTCCAAAATATTCATGCAGCATCCATCCTTTCATATGGAGGAAGACAGCTATCTCGTCCTGATCCAAAGTCAGGAGTCAATAGACAAGCTGTTGGAGCCACTTGTGCGCAGCTATCCTGATGTGCTGATCGCCATCAGCAGACAAGAGCATAGCATCGCGGATTGTTATTTACAGGCCAAGTCAGCCATGAATGTTCTACTGGCTTTACGCCCGCCTGTGCGGATGATTTCTTTTACAGAAGTCGAATTTTTGGTCAAACTGAGCCAAACTAACCTGACGAATACGGTCCATCTGGTCACTAAACTGGAAGACACTGTGGATTTGCTGGATACGCTGCGCAGCTTTATTAACCATAACGGCAGTGTCTCCTTTACCGCAGACGAATTAAATATCCATCGCAACACCCTGCAATACCGCCTGAAGCGGATTCATACCTTAACGGGTAAAGATCCCCGGAATCTCCTCCAGCTTTTTGAGCTTACACACGGCTTATTGGCACTCTACCAATGAACGGCTGTATTATGCCAGATCATTCTGCGGTAAACGCCAATTTCCTCCTCGCTGCTACTCCCGGATTTTATGTGAACATCCTCATTTATATGTGAACA
Organism: Paenibacillus kribbensis; assembly: GCF_001705305.1. GTDB lineage: Bacteria > Bacillota > Bacilli > Paenibacillales > Paenibacillaceae > Paenibacillus > Paenibacillus kribbensis_B. Next base: position 125,258 of record NZ_MCBP01000016.1, on the reverse strand, counting down.
TTCTCATTTAAATGATGGGAAAAATCCGGGAATGCAGACGAGCGCTCCATGTCTAACGCATTCGTGCTATAATCCGTCTTCTATTTCATTGGCTGTTCGCTGAATTGAAGCACCCTTGCAATATTCTCGCATGTGCGCTCTACATTTTGCGGCCCTTCGACCAGCAGCTTACCCAGCTCCGAGGCTCCCGGCACGATGCCAAACACTGCATCTATTCCTTCCCGGTATAACGCGTCGATCCCTTCCCCGACATAACCAGCGACCGCAATAACCTTTTTGCCGGATTGCTTGGCCGCCTGGGCTACCCCATACGGAGTTTTCCCGAATTTGGTCTGAAAGTCAATGCCACCTTCCCCTGTAAAAACGATGTCCGCATTCGCCAGCTTCTGCTTTAACCCGGTGTATTCGATCACAATCTCAATACCTTTTTGCAGCGACGCCTGAGTAAAAATCAGCAGGCCCGCACCCAATCCGCCAGCTGCGCCCGCGCCTGGAAGATCGCGCACATCCTTGCCCAGCTGTCGCTTCACCACATCCGCATAGTGGACGAGATTGGCATCTAATTGCTGCACCATCTCCGGGGTTGCCCCTTTTTGCGGACCGAATACATGAGATGCTCCGTGCTCTCCACACAGCGGATTTGTTACATCACACGCTACAATCAATTGCACCTGCTGCAAGCGTTCATCCAGTGATGAAATATCAATACTGGCCAGCTCTCCCAGACTGCCGCCACCACGAGGAAGAGTGTTCCCTTTGGCATCCAGAAATCTGGCACCAAGTGCTTCTGCCATGCCTGTCCCGCCATCATTCGTCGCACTTCCGCCAATGCCGATAATGATCTTTCGAATCCCCTGATTCAGACACTCACGGATTAACTCACCCGTACCGTAAGTTGTTGTCTTTAGCGGGTTTTTGTTGTCCTTATTGACCAGATGGATTCCGCTGGCGGATGCCATCTCGATTGCCGCAGTGGTGCCGTCTCCCAGCAAGCCGTATGCAGCAGTTACAGGTTCTCCAAGCGGCCCAGTCACCTCGAGATAACGAAGCTGCCCGTCTGTCGCATCCACCAGTGACTGCACCGTTCCTTCACCACCGTCCGCCATTGGAATGTGGACATAATTCGCCGCCGGATAGACCTTGCGCAGTCCTTTCTCCATCGCGATACACACTTCTTTTGCTGTCATACTTTCTTTAAAGGAATCCGGTGCCAGCACAAATGTCTTCTCTCTCATCTTCTCACCCCATCATCAATATTAAAGTAAAAATCCATACATCAGTGTCGCTACAATGGCCATGGTTCCACCCACAATAGCTTCGTAAGGAATAAGTCCCATCCGTTGTTTAATACTCATTTTCATGCTGTCTGCCGTGACGTGAAAATAGTTGCCTTGTGGCAAGGAATCGATAACCGTTGCCCCTGTATGGACCATCACAGCTGCGGCGAGCGGGGCCGTTCCCATGTTTAGAATCGCTTCCCCAAACGAGCCAGTCGCCAAAATAACTCCCGTTGAGGTCGACGCGGTCGCAGCCGCCATCAGAATACCTGCAAGCGGCGCCAAAAATGTACCGGAAACTCCCGAAGCTTCAATCAAGCCAACCACCTGCGCAGACAAATCCGATGCTGATATCAGACCCGCAATTCCGCCTGCACCGATCAAGATCAGCACGGTTGCCGTCATTTTATTTAAGCCGGAGGATGAATATTTCAAAATATTGCGTCCTTGTCCCATTGCCAGCATACCCACAATCCCGGCAATCGGCAAAATGTACATCGCGTCCACCTTGAAACTCGACAGTGCTTCAATGCCGGAGATGGACCCAATCGGGTTAATCATCAGCAAAATAACAGCCACCAACGGAGCTACAATTGCCCGTCCCAGTGGCGGGTATTTCGAAGTATCGACATCACTGTCTGCGGTATCCTGGTCGGATACCTTTACACCTTTGGTTTTTAAGAGAGACGCCACCAGAACGGTCATCAATAAGCCGCATATCGCAGGGACCACACCTGCCAGCATCACGTGGCTCAAATCCAGGTTGAAGCCGCGCGCCGCCGCAATCGTATTGGGATTCGGAGAAATAATGTTCCCCGCTTTTCCCCCTCCAGATAAGGCCAGCAGGAGCGCCAGCTTGGAAATCCCCATTTTGTTCCCGACCGACAGCGCAATAGGAGCCACAATCAGCACGGCGACCGGAATAAATACGCCCACCGCCGTAATAATCATCGTCGCCAAAGCCAGTGCGAGAATTGCTTTGCTGCCGCCGAACTTCTTCACAATGGCCTGTGCAATTGTCTCCGCTGCCCCGGACTCCATCATCACGCCTGCCAGCACACCTGCGGCAAGCACACGAATAACCGTCCCCATCACACTTTGCGTTCCACTAATCAACACACTGATGGTCTGCTCCAGATTGGCTCCGCCCAATAAAGCGCCTACAATGGCTCCCAAAAACAAAGCATAAACCGGATTCAGCTTTCTCAATATCAAAATAATTGCAATAGCCAGCCCCGCCAGAGCTCCTATCCAACTGATCGTTAATCCTTCCATCTGCCTAACCCCCCGGGCAATTTTTGATTACGCTTTCATTATATCGATTGCGGAACGTAAAAAATATTGAAGAACAGACGAAATTGATTGTGCATTTGCACATATATGCTTCTTTTTTTCCATTTGGGCGCACGCGATGGATACGCTTGCAAAATTAAAAATTTAGATTATAATACTTGTATACAAGTATACTTGATTAATTGAGAAGGTGAATTTATGATCGAATCAAGGGAATTCCTATATCCCTCCAAATGGCTTTTAAAAGCCTCTGCTGGTGATCGTGTAACATGCGAGCTTAGAATGCGTATTATTTCTGGCGGGATTGAAAGCGGTGCCATATTATCAGAAAATAAATTGGCTGCAGATTTTGCTGTAAGTCGCTCACCCATTCGTGAAGCGTTAAAAATACTGGCATCCGAAAATATCATCCGATTAGAAAGAATGGGTGCAGTTGTTATTGGTTTATCAGAAAAAGAAATAGAAGAAATTTATGATGTCCGTCTACTCATAGAATCGTTTGTATTTGAACGGCTTGTAAAGATGGACACTAATGATTTAGCAAAGGAACTTAGTAAAATACTGGAAATGATGAAAGTCGCAATTAAATATAGTGATGCTGATGAGTTTTCATATCAAGATGTCCTGTTCCATGAAACGATTATTCGTGCAGTTAATCATTCATACATCCTGATGATCTGGAATAATTTAAAGCCCGTTATGGAAAGCCTCATTCTTTTGTCGATGCGTATGCGTTTCAAAGAAAAGTATGAAGACTTTACACGGATTATAAAAAATCATGAGCTTTATATTGAAGCGATCAAAGCAAAAGATAGAGACCTCATGATCAAGTCTTTACATGAAAACTTTGATGATGTTCAAGGTAAAGTAGAAGACCTATGGATGTCACAACAAATGCTGTCTAAAGGAGTAGTGCAACAAAATGACTAACTATATGTTAGGTATAGATATCGGAACCACAAGTACGAAAGCAGTTTTATTTAGTGAAAAAGGCGAAGTCATCCAACAAGAAAATATTGGGTACCCGCTTTATACGCCGGATATAGCTACAGCTGAACAAAACCCGGAAGAGATTTTTCAAGCAGTCCTACAAGCCATTTCAAATATAATGAAACATCACTCACAAAAAAAGGTATCGTTTGTTTCATTTAGCAGTGCCATGCATAGTGTCATTGCGATGGATGAAAATGACCTGCCGCTTACGTCTTGTATCACTTGGGCAGATAATCGAAGTGAAGCATGGGCACATAAAATAAAAGACGAATTGAATGGCCAAGAAGTCTATAAACGAACAGGAACACCAATTCACCCCATGTCACCATTAACTAAAATAGCCTGGATTGTGAATGATCTCCCTGAAATCGCTGTCAAGGTTAAAAAATATATTGGAATTAAAGAATATATTTTTAAAAAGTTCTTTGATCAATATGTTGTTGATTATTCCCTGGCTTCAGCCATGGGCATGATGAATCTCGAGAACCTGGATTGGGATGAAGAAGCATTAAGAATTGCTGGTATAACACCTTCTCAATTATCCGAGCTCGTACCAACAACCCAGATATTTACCAACTGTAATTCAGATTTAGCAAAAGAGATGGGTATCGATCCACAGACATCATTTGTCATTGGAGCCAGCGATGGAGTCCTTTCTAATCTGGGTGTGAATGCCATACGAAAAGGCGAAGTTGCCGTCACAATTGGGACGAGCGGTGCCATTCGAACCATTATGGACAAGCCGCAAACAGACGAAAAGGGAAGAATATTTTGTTATGCCTTAACAGAAAAGCACTGGGTAATTGGCGGGCCGGTAAACAATGGCGGGATGGTCCTTCGCTGGATTCGTGACGAACTTGCCTCATCAGAAGTAGAAACAGCGAAAAGACTAGGAATTGATCCATATGATGTATTAACCCAGATTGCTGAACGTGTAAGACCAGGATCTGATGGATTGTTATTCCATCCATATCTCGCTGGTGAACGTGCGCCATTATGGAATCCAGACGTACGTGGCTCATTCTTCGGTTTAACGATGTCACATAAGAAAGAACATATGATTCGCGCAGCCCTGGAAGGAGTCATTTACAATTTGTACACCGTATTTTTAGCATTAACCGAATGCATGGACGGTCCTGTGACCCGAATTCAAGCTACAGGAGGCTTCGCAAGGTCAGCTGTTTGGCGGCAAATGATGTCTGATATATTCGCATCTGAAGTCGTCGTTCCAGAAAGCTACGAAAGTTCTTGTCTAGGAGCTTGTATTTTAGGCTTGTATGCCACCGGAAAAATCCAATCATTTGAAGTCGTTTCTGAAATGGTTGGCAGCACCAACAAACATGCACCAAAAGAAGAAGCAACAAAGGAATATAGGAAATTGCTGCCGATTTTCATTAACCTATCCAGAGTATTAGAAGACGATTATACACGGATTGCCAATTATCAAAGAGGCTTAATAAAACACTAAAAAGTTAAAATCAGGGGGTAATTACAATGCCATTAATCGTTGTAGCGATTGGAATTTTAGCACTATTAGTTTTAATAATGGGCTTCAAATTAAACACCTTTATTTCATTAATCATTGTATCGTTCGGTGTGGCTTTAGCACTTGGAATGCCATTAGAGGAAATTGTCAAAACCATTGAAGCCGGATTAGGCGGAACACTTGGTCACTTAGCGTTAATCTTTGGACTTGGAGCGATGTTAGGTAAGTTGATCGCTGATTCTGGTGGTGCTCAAAGAATTGCCATGACCCTCGTTAACAAATTTGGTGAAAAAAATATTCAATGGGCGGTCGTAGCTGCTTCATTCATTATCGGTGTGGCGTTATTTTTTGAAGTAGGACTAGTATTGTTAATCCCAATCGTATTTGCCATTTCAAAAGAATTAAAGGTTTCTATTTTATATCTCGGTATTTCGATGATTGCAGCTTTATCCGTAACACACGGTTTCTTGCCTCCACACCCAGGACCGACAGTTATTGCTCGTGAATATGGCGCGAACCTTGGTGAGGTTTTACTTTACGGTTTCATTATTGCCATTCCAACAGTTATTTTAGCTGGACCTGTATTTACTAAACTTGCCAAAAAACTCGTACCTGCATCATTTACAAAAACCGGTAATATTGCCTCTTTAGGTGAACAAAAAGTATTCAAGTCCGAGGAAACTCCTGGATTTGGTATCAGTGTATTTACTGCAATGCTTCCTGTTATTTTAATGTCTATTGCTACGATTATTACTTTGCTTCAAAAAACAATGGGGATTGAAGATAATAGTTTCCTAGCAGCGATCCGTTTTATTGGTGATGCATCAACTTCCATGTTGATTTCCTTACTAGTTGCTGTCTATACAATGGGAATAGCAAGAAAAATTCCAATCAAAAATGTAATGGCATCTTGTACAACTGCTATTACTCATATTGGGATGATGCTCTTAATCATTGGGGGAGGCGGAGCCTTCAAACAAGTACTGATTAATGGCGGCGTAGGTGACTATGTAGCCGAATTATTCAATGGAACTACATTATCACCCATCTTGCTTGCCTGGATCATCGCTGCAATCTTACGTATTTCCTTAGGTTCTGCAACTGTTGCAGCTTTAACAACCGCTGGTTTAGTTATTCCGATGTTGGGACAAACCGACGTTAATCTTGCTTTAGTTGTGCTTGCAACGGGAGCGGGTAGTTTAATAGCTTCACATGTTAACGATGCTGGTTTCTGGATGTTTAAAGAGTATTTTGGTTTAAGCATGAAAGAAACATTTGCAACATGGACATTGCTTGAGACAATCATTTCTGTAGCCGGATTAGGATTTATTTTAGTACTAAGTTTATTCGTATAAACCATTATATACGGGCGGTGGGTCCCCGACTTATCTTTTCTTAGAATCTTCTAAGTCTATAAGTGTGGATCTACTGCCTATTCATTTCAAATAAAAGGAGCAGGAAGAAATGTTCAATACAATTGGTGTCATTGGTTTAGGGGTAATGGGCAGTAATATCGCTTTAAACATGGCTGGTAAAGGTGAGCAAGTGGCTGTCTATAATTATACGAGGGATTTGACCGATAATCTTGTTAACAAAAATGAAGGTCAATCCATCCATCCCTACTACGAAATTCAAGATTTTGTTTACTCCTTAGAAACCCCAAGAAAAATCTTCCTTATGGTAACAGCGGGCAAACCGGTCGATTCGGTGATAGATACATTACTATCCTTTCTTGAAGCAGGTGATGTGATCATGGACGGTGGTAACTCCCATTACAAAGATACGGAACGTAGATATGATGAATTGAAGTCAAAAGGAATCGGTTATTTAGGAATCGGTATTTCCGGCGGTGAAGTTGGGGCTTTAAAAGGACCTTCGATCATGCCTGGTGGAGATAAAGACGTATATGGAAAAGCAGCTCCTATTCTAACAAAAATAGCAGCCCAAGTGGACGGAGACCCTTGCTGTGTTTATATGGGTCCACAAGGTTCCGGTCACTTTGTAAAAATGGTACATAACGGAATCGAGTATGCAGATATGCAATTAATCGCAGAAACCTATACATTTTTAAGAAAAAAGTTATGTTTATCTGTGAATGAAATTGCTGACATCTTTGAAATATGGAATCAAGGAGAACTGAAAAGTTATTTAATCCAAATCACAGCAGAGATTTTACGGAAAAAAGATGAAATAACAGGCTTACCACTAATCGATGTGATTCTTGATAAAACGGGGCAAAAAGGCACAGGTAAATGGACAAGCATTCAAGCAATTGATCATGGGATTCCATCATCCATTATTACAGAGTCATTGTTTGCCCGTTACATCTCCTCTTTAAAAGAGGAACGGGTTTATGCAGAAAATATCCTGACAGGCCCAGAGATTGATCAGCGGAGTTTAGACAAAGATTCGTGGATTGAGTACATTAGACAAGCTTTTTATATGGGTAAAATTTGTGCCTACGCACAAGGATTTATACAGTATAAAATGACTTCTGAACTTTACGGATGGGAGTTACCTTTAAAGGATATCGCCCTTATTTTCCGTGGTGGTTGCATCATTCGCGCAGAATTTTTAAACGTAATAAGCGAAACATATCAAGAACAGCCAAATCTGGCTAATCTATTAATCGCCCCATATTTCGCTGAAAAGGTTAAAGAATATCAAACAGGATTGCGAAAAGTTGTCTGTGAGGGCATTAATTCGGGTACTTCGTTTCCATGTTTAAGTGCTTCACTTACTTATTACGATAGTTACCGGACAGGCATTTCAAATGCTAACCTTTTGCAAGCACAAAGGGATTATTTTGGTGCCCATACTTATGAACGAAATGATTTAGCAGGATTCTTTCATACAAACTGGCAGTGATCGATAGTCGTAGTAAATCTCCAGAGCCCTAATGAAGTGGTTCTTTCCCTTCATTAGGGCTCTCCTTTTGAATACATTTTCCTATTATCTCATCTTTGAACGATTGAACTGGCTGCTTCTGTTGTACCTTTTGCCTCACCATGTCCCGCTCCAAATAAATTCAGTACCACTACGCCAATAACAATTAAAGCAATACCTACGACACTCCCTGTATTGATTTTTTCTTTCCAAATCAATACTGAAATCAGCGTTGTCGCAACAGCTCCTACACCTGACCAGATGGCATAAGTCATATTTAACGGTAGCGTCTTAAGGGATAGAGAGATAAAGAAAAAAGAGATAACGAACGCAACAATCGTGAATAGAGTCGGATACAGTCTGGTAAATCCTTCTGAAGCCTTAAGCATTGAAGTTCCAATGAGTTCACCAACAATAGAAATCGCTAAGAAAAGATAAGCCATTATTCATTCTCCTTTATATATGTCTTCAATTCTTCCATCATTTTTTGCCTCATTTCTCCATTGGGAGGAGCGAGCCCAAACATTTCAGCGAACCACAAACCGTCCATAACTAATCGGACTATCGTAGAACGAACCGGATCCAATTCGTCGTTTTCGATTTTATTTTGGATATCAGCATACTCGTCCTGTAGTAGTTTTAGCATTTGAGGGTTAGTAAAATGAGCTGCAGAGAGAGCGGTATACAGATCATTTTCGCCATAGTTCCCAGACAATGATGTATTCATATAAGCACGAGTCCATCTTCCTTTGGAATGCATATCATTTTGTGCCCGCTCATTAAATTCGGTGACAAAGCTGGTCGATAGTTGTTCAACCATACCCAGAATCAGCGCATCTTTATTCGGAAAATGGTACAGCAATCCTCCTTTACTTATTCCCGCCTTCTTCGCGACAGCCTCTAAAGTTAATTTTTCTACTCCTTCTTCGTGCACAATCAGTGAGGCGGCCTTAAAAATTAGTTCTCTTTTTAACTCTTTTTTAGTAGTATTCATTTTTCATCACCCACTTTATTATACCGTCCAGACGGTTTTATTTCAAGTTGATTAAAGTTATGTATTTAGTATATAGTCAAAAATGCTGCAATTATGTATTCATACATATAGGAAGTCATGGGATCAAATCATTTCCATAGAGTATACTATACGAGTATAAGTTAGATGCACGATGAAATCCTATATGTATAGGTATTCAAATACAGCGCAGAAGAGGTTGAAAATGAGTCAGAGGCATTTTACAGATTATCCATTAAGTGAAGAAATCGTGAGAGCGCTGAATAGCCTGGGCTATGAGACGCCAACAAAAGTTCAGACCGAAGTCATCCCAGCTGCCCTTGAAAAGAAGGACCTTGTCGTCAAATCACAGACAGGTAGCGGCAAAACAGCGGCATATGGTATTCCGCTCTGTGAGCTAGTAGATTGGAATGAGAATAAGCCCCAAGCTTTAATTCTGACGCCAACCCGTGAACTCGCATTGCAGGTCAAAGAAGACATCACCAATATTGGACGCTTTAAGCGGATAAAAGTGACGTCTCTTTATGGGAAGCATCCTTTTCATATACAGAAGGCCGAGTTAAAACAAAGAACGCATATGGTTGTAGGTACGCCAGGGCGTGTATTGGACCATATTGAACGAGGCACGCTATCATTAGAGCGGATGGCCTATCTTGTTATTGATGAGGCTGATGAGATGCTGAATATGGGCTTTATTGAGCAAGTTCAGTCGATCATTCAGGCGCTGCCTAGCGACAGGGTTACGATGTTATTTTCCGCCACTTTTCCTGACGATGTGGCCCAACTGTCACGCAAGTATATGGATCATCCTGTTGACATTGAAATTAAAGCGGCCGGTATCACGACAGCCACCATTGACCACTCTCTTATTCAGGTGATGGAGACGGACAAGCTGTTGCTGCTTCAAAATCTGCTCATTGTTGAGAATCCTGACAGCTGTATTATTTTCTGTCGCACGCAGGAACATGTCGATATATTATTCAGGGAATTGGCTGATCTCGATTATCCATGTGATCGCATTCATGGGGGGATGGAGCAAGAAGAAAGGTTCGAGGTGATGAATGCGTTCCGAAGGGGGCAATTTCGTTACTTGATTGCGACAGATGTAGCCGCCCGAGGCATCGATATCACGAATATTACCCATGTCATTAATTACGATGTTCCCCTTGAGAAGGAAAGCTATGTTCATCGCACGGGACGTACGGGACGTGCAGGCAAGACGGGTAAAGCGATTACCCTAGTCACTCCTAAGGATAGCAAACGATTAGCCGATATTGAAGCATATATTGGATTTTCGATTCCGCAGGTAAAGGCCCCCTCAGAGGAGGCTGTTGATCTCCGTAGAGAAGATTTTGAACAGAAGCTACATGTTAAAACCAAACTGAAAAAAGATAAGCGCGAGCAATTAAACCAACAGATTATGAAACTTAACTTCAATGGCGGCAAGAAGAAGAAACTTAGAGCCGTAGACTTTGTTGGGACAATCGCTAAGCTTGACGGGGTGACAGCAGACGATATAGGGATTATTACGATTTTCGATCATGTAACAGACGTTGAAATTCTGAATGGCAAGGGACCGCTTGTACTTGAGATTATGAAAAATACGACCGTAAAAGGCAAGCTGTTAAAGGTGCGCAAGGGGAATAAATAGAAGCTACATGACACAGAAAGGGCTAGAGGAGGGGAGCTATTGGTGTACCTTTCCTCTAGCCCTACCAACAAAAAGTCCTTTAGGGAAATTAAGATAAGAACTGAGGAGAGGCCATGCCATCCCGAGAGCAGAAAAATGAGTATTTTACTACGGGTCAGATATCAAAGCAAACAGGTCTTACCGTGAGAACATTAAGATATTATGATCAGATAGGTTTGTTAAAGCCTTCGAATTACGGTCAAGCTTCACAACGGATGTATAACAGGCCGGATTTAATCAAGCTGCAAAAGATACAAGCGTTAAAATATCTCGGTTTAACGCTTATTGATATTAAGCAAACGGTAGCGGAAAGCCACATTCAGGAACAGGATCTGCGAAGCTCATTAAGAATGCAACGAGAGATCATTTTACAAAAGACAGCTCATCTGCAATTCGTTTTTAAAGCTATAGACGAAGCTATAGAAAAGTTAACTTATACAGGGGAAGAACACGTGGATTGGATGGCACTGGCTGAGCTTATTCATGCGGTACACATAGAGAAGGATTGGGTGGAGCAGTACCACACGGCAAATCGACTACAAACTAGAATTGAATTATATGAAAAATGCGGCGTGAATAAACTGGGGTGGCATCGATGGTTTTTTGAACATTTAGGCAGCCTATCGAATATCAGAATTTTAGAAGTAGGTTGTGGAGATGGAACTCTATGGTCTAGGAATGCGGACAGAATACCCAAATCGTGGAAAATTACAATCACCGATCTTTCACCCGGTATGCTCGAAGAAGCTCGCAAAAATATCCGTGACAAGACAGGGCAAATCAAATTCGTTGTAGCTGACGTTCAGTCGATTCCTTTTCACGACGAAGAATTCGATATCGTGATCGCCAATCATATGCTATATCATGTACCGGATATTCCAAAGGCAGTTTCCGAAATATACCGTGTGATGAAACCAAAGGCACTTTTCTATGCATCCACGATGAGTAAAAGCCACTTGCATGAAATTGACCTGATCGCACAATCATTCGATCCGGAGATTAAGGTACTAGATCCTATTATGGAGCGGTTCGAGCTTTACAATGGACAAGAGATACTATCAAAAAATTTCTCGGAAGTTAAGTCAATACGTTATGAAGATCATTTAATTGTAGACGAAGTACAGCCGCTATTGAGTTATATAACATCAACACCTATGAATGCAAGAAATATACTGGTTAAAACAAAACTGGAACAATTCATTGCATTTATTCAAAACAAACTGAATCTTGATGGAACTATTCCGATTACGATGGATTCCGGTTTTTTCCTTGCTCGTAAATAATGCTATTCAGGACTGTTCCATAGTAATTATCTCTTTTGTGGATTGGGCAAAAAAAGTCTTGCAGTTGACGTAACGTAACCCAATATAATGAGAGCCATCAAAAGAGAGGGGATACTTGGAATGAATCCGAAAATCCGAATTGTAAATGAAGAAATTTTGTCCGATAACTGGTATGTGCTTAAGAAAATTACTTACATGAGCGAAGCCAAGGACGGCTCTTGGAAAAGCCAGGCCCGGGAATCATATGACCGTGGGAACGGGGCAACTATTCTGCTCTATAATCGGGAGCAGCATACCGTAATTTTGACGCGACAGTTCCGGATACCGACTTATCTGAATGGGAACGAGACGGGGTTATTAATTGAAGCTTGTGCCGGACTGTTAGACAAGGAAAGCGCAGAAAACAGCATACGCCGGGAAGTCGAAGAGGAGACCGGTTACAGAGTGACAAAAGTACAAAAAATCTGCGAGGCATACATGTCGCCAGGTTCCGTAACGGAAATTTTACATTTTTTTGTTGCAGAATACACGCCCACCATGAAGGTTGGAGAGGGAGGAGGGGTCGTGGAAGAGCAAGAAAACATTGAAGTGATGGAAATCCCCTTCCAGCAAGCACTGGAAATGATAAAAGAAGGCGAGATTAAAGACGCAAAAACGATGATGCTGCTACAATATGCTCAAATAAACCGGCTTCTGGACCCCATCCCAAGTCAGCAGCATATACTCATAGCCGGCCCTTATCGTTCAGGGACGGGAGACGATCCGCATTTGATTCAACGGAACATAGATTTTATGAATGATATTGCACTTAAGGTATACGAGGCCGGTCATTTACCTGTACTTGGTGAATGGTATGCACTCCCATTAATCGAGAAAGCGGGATCACAAAGAATCGGAGACGAAATCTTTAATCGTATATTTCATCCATCCTCTGTTCGACTCTTGAAGTATTGTGATGCCGTTCTTCGTATTGGAGGGCCTTCCCAAGGCGCAGATGAAATGGTGAGAGCAGCGATCAGCATGGGGAAAATCGTGTATAGAGAGTTAGGTGATATTTCTTAAGTCATATATGAACAAAGTCATCGAAATTGACGATGCATTAATTTTTGGATCAACACTAATCGAAATAAACAAGCGTCTGAGCGAGTAGAATTCGCTCAGACGCTTGTTGTACGCGCGCTGTTTTCCTTCAAACCTCGCCCATGGCGCTAACTGCGCAGATATTGTCTCAACCATTGAAGCGCCGGGCGTTCCGTGCCGTTCGAATTCAGCAGATGTGTGTTCGACTTCCAAGTTTGTCCCTGGATATACCCCCAGAGCGTAACTCCCTTCACTGAAGGATGCTGCCAGAGTACCGGAAACTTCTCTTTGTATCTGGCAAGCTGGGTGTTGTCATCACCAGTTATATCCAATTCCGACACATAAATCGGCAATCCTGTTGCCGATAGCTTATTTAGTACAGTGTTCATCGTGTTGACTGAAACGGTATCCATATTGAATTGGTGGCACTGAATGCCAATTCCGTCAATCAAGCCTCTACTCTTGAGCTGATTAATAATATTGACATATTGATCGGTTAATGAAGGATCGCTGATAATTCCATATTCATTGATAAGCAGCTTGGAATTCGGAAAAGCTTGTCTAGCCTGTTGGAACGACCATATGACCCAATCCCATCCGGTCGACCCGTCACCGCCTATGGCATTGCGGAAGGACGGCTTCTGATGCAGTGGCTCATTCACCACATCTACAAACTCCGCATTCGGATAGCGTTGACCGGCTGCTTTAATCCACTGGGTCACTTCCGCCTTCTGATCAGCAGCCGACAGTCCGCTAATCCAACCTGGCTCCTGGGCACCCCATACCAATGTATGGAACTTGAACGGGAAGCCATTGTTACGGGCATAATTGTAGGCGGTATCCGCCTGCGACCAGTTCATGTTGTTACGGCTGCCTTCAACCGAGCCCCACTTGGTCGAATTCTCCGGCGTCACCTGATTCCAGTACGTTCCGTAACTTGCAGGGACACTGCCGGCAATAACATTCCCGAGGAATTTGCTTCCATTCGCCAGACCAGCATCAGCCTGATTCACCAGAACAGACGATAACAACACACCCGCTAACGCCAAACTGCTCACCAACTTGCCTACTTTAAGTCCTAACATAAAATCTCCTCCTCACACGTATTGGTTTTAATGCCTCTCACCATTAAATAAAACACTTACATTTCCAATTATAATAATGAGTGGTTATTTTCGCTACGTGTGAAAATATAGATTTTACCAAAAAAATTTTACTTCATTGCGGGACAGCTAAACATCCGGCACTCCTTTATTACACCGTTTCGAATAAATCTAGCCTCGTATTATGTATTTTCCTAAATTTATCAACCCATCCATGACAAATCCCAAACAACTCTGAAACGACAACAAAGGCTGCTGCGAAAAGTGATATACTCCCCTTACAGTAGCAGGTTTTATTATTCAACCTGTCTATCTTCTGGGGAGCATATCACTTGGAGACCGCCCCTTAATTATTTAAGGATTAAGCGCTCTTGCAATCGCGTCCACATAACTTTTGCTGGCACGTTGGCTTACTTCCGCTTGCGGAACCATCCCTTCAAAGCTGTGGAATGTACCGGGATACAGATGAAATTCGACGTCTACACCCGCGTGGGCAAGGCGCGTCACATATTCAATCGTCTCATCTCGGAACAGATCGAGCTGGCCTACGCACGTATAGGTTGGCGGCAGCCCCGCCAAGCTTTCCGCTCTTGACGGCACCGCATATGGGGATACCTCGCTGTCTTCAGTACGATCGCCCAAGTACATGTTCCAGGCCTCCAAATTGTTCGTCCGGTTCCATGTTGCATTATCGGCCGTAATTTCATGACTTGATGCCGTAATATTGTGATCGTCGATCATTGGATATAGCGGCATTTGGAAGATGAGGGCCGGTCCGCCTTTGTCGCGAGCCATTAAAGCAAGCGCTGCGGTCAGACCGCCACCCCCGCTTGCACCGGCAATCGCGATCCGATCCAAGTCGATGCCCAGCAATCCAGCTTCGTCGGTCATCCACTTCAAACCGGCATAACAGTCATCGATGGCAGCTGGATAGGGGTGCTCGGGAGCAAGTCGGTAATCGACCGATACGACGACGCATTTAGCCTCCTGCACGAAGCGTTCGCACAAAGCATCGTCCATATCAGGATGCCCCATCACATAACCTCCCCCGTGAATCCATAGCATAGCTGGAAGCTTAACGTCAGTTCGCTGGGCAGGTTCGTAGATTTTGACTAACATCTCGCCTGCTACGCTCGGAATCATCCGTCTTGTCGTGCGTACATGCTCCGACCGCTCAATGGGCGAACTCGACAAATAGCTTCTGCTCAGTTCTAAATTTTCCTCCAGTTGAAAACCAGGAAATTGTGCTAATATCGGCCTTAATTCTGGTAATACCCGACTTTCAAAATCCATTTGAATCACTCCTATAATTGAATTATGATCTTCTTTCCGTCTCAGCTTCCCACTTGGTTATTTCCTCCCGAACTCGGGGTGCTACCTCTGATCCCAGCAGCTCAATGGCTCTCATCACCTCGACATGTGGCATCGTGCTTAACGGAACATACAGCATAAAGCGTGTAACGCCTACATTTTTGCGAAGGTGAATGATCTTCTGGGCAACAGTCTCGGGATCGCCAACATACAGTGCACCTTCAAATCTACGCGCGGCATCATAGCTAGAACGATCATAATGCGCCCAGCCCCGCTCCTTGCCCAATCTATTCATACCTGCCATGGTAGAAGGAAAAAATGTATCAGCAGCTCGTTCAGTATTCTCTCCAACAAATCCTATCGAGTGCGATCCAACCTTAAGCCGCGATTCATCATGACCAGCGTGTGCTGCTGCTTTCTTATAAAGCTGCACGAGGGGGGCAAAATCCGTCGGTTTTCCACCAATTATCGCCAGCATCAGTGGCAGTCCTAACAGACCTGCACGGATAGCAGACTCCTGTCTCCCCCCGCTGCCAACCCATATCGGTAAAGGATTCTGAATGGGACGTGGATACACGCCCAAATTGTTAATCGCTGGTCGATGCCCACCCTTCCAGGTTACTTTCTCGGACTCCCGTATTTTAAGGAGCAATTCCAAATGTTGTTCAAACAGCTCATCATAGTCATCCAAGTCATAGCCAAACAGTGGAAAAGATTCAATAAAGGAACCCCGACCCGCCATAATCTCCGCACGTCCATTCGAAATACCATCCAGCGTAGCAAAATCCTGAAATACCCGCACCGGATCAGCTGAAGAAAGTACCGTCACTGCACTGGTCAGCCGAATTCGCTTCGTCCGTGACGCAGCCGCTGACAGCACAACTGCTGGTGAAGATGCCGAATAATCCTTCCGATGATGCTCACCTACGCCAAACACATCCAGTCCCACTTGATCAGCAAGGACAATTTCCTCAACAACTTCACGCAATCGCTGTGAGTGACTCATCACTTCACCCGTCTGAACGTCCGGCTTCGTTTCTACAAACGAAGTAATACCTATCTCCATGATCAATCTCTCCTATGCCAGTAACTTCTTCTGTCAACAACTCCAAACTATTTATTCCGTTTTTTCAAGCAGGTTGATGTGTAGCTCAGATTAATGCTGACCCCACCCCTATCTCCATTGATTTTAAATACCGGCAAATTATCATACTGATCGGTACGATAATTTTCCCAGTAAATATAACTCACAGAAACGAATGATGTCAATAAATAAACTTCCTCTTTTCAGGATAAACCAGCCTGCATTTGACAATACAAACGGCTAATTATAAGATAATAACATACTATTTGGTATGTAAAATGGCTGCTGACAATTACACATGGTCAGAGTCATTGAGCAATTAAAATAAAATCAAGAGTAACGAGAGGTATTGATTATGGGACGAACCCGCGAATTTGACGAAGAAAAAGCATTAGATGCAGCTGTGCAACTATTTTGGGAGAAGGGATACGAAGCCACCTCATTAAGTGATTTAACTTCCAGAATGGCAATTCAACGACCCAGTATATACTCAGCTTTTGGGGGCAAAAAGGAATTGTTCGAAGTCGCGCTACGCAAATACATGATGGCCCGTGCTTCTCTGGTCCGAACCAGACTTCAGAGCAATCCATCTGTAAAAGAAGCATTTCGCGCTTTTTTTGAAGGTGTGGTTGATGAGGAATATGCAGAGGGTATTAGAAAAGGATGCTTTTGCATCAACACAATGGTTGAACTTGCACCTCATGATGAGAAATTTGAAATTCTTACAAGGGAACATCAAATGTATCTATCGGTCATATTTCAAGAAACCATTGAACGAGGTATACAATCGGGTGAGCTTGAGATCGGGCTAGATGCGAAGGCTGTATCACAGGCGCTAATCGTATCATTAATCGGACTAACCGTAATATTGAAGTCTCGTCCAGAGCGATCATTCATTGATAATACGATAGAGGTGACACTTACACTGCTTAAGTAATTCGGAATGAGTCCAATTTTAACGAGGTAATCACTATTAGGTCATTCGCACATGTTCCTCAGCGCAACAAGGCTGCCGATACATTTTCTCGGCAGCCTCGCTGATATTAAACTGCTCCTTCTGCAACCGTCTTTTACCCATCGATAAATTCCACTAGCCTACCGAAGTGTATCTGGCGTAAGGCTAGTGTGATTAGGTGCTCTACTGATCTTTAATTCGAATATTTATTCTTAATTGTGTATAATAATTCAAATGTGATGAAAGGGGAGTGCATCTAATGTCATTTTTAGTAAGAAACGCTGAACCTGATGATTTAAGCAGTTTGACCGAGTTAATGTATGAATACATAGTTGGTTTTTATCAAAACCCTAGGCCACCTATCGAAAAAATTCATAATTTGATTCAAACCCTTTTTGAGCAGCAAAACGGTATACAATTTGTGGCAGAACAAGATGGAGAGTTAGTCGGCTTTGCTACATTGTTCTTTACCTTTAGCACTATGAAAGCAGACAAAATCACAGTTATGAACGACCTCTTTGTAATGGAACAATTTAGAGATACAGAGGTGGAATCACAGCTTTTTTTAGAATGCCAAAAGTACTCACGAAATCATGGATATGCTCGTATGACCTGGATAACTTCTATTGATAATAAACGCGCTCAAAAGTTCTTTAAAAAGATGAGTGCTGTCCAAGGGAAGGATTGGGTTCACTTCTCATCATAACAAAGCAAGACTGACGTGCTCATCTCTTTTGGGAAAATAATTTTTTTGCGCCTTCATCCATATCATAGTCCTCCTTATGAGTGAATTTAATCAATCGATTGATTAAGTCATAATGCGATTATTTTGATTAGACGTTCCCGATAGGTCTAGCTCGAATGAAAGAAGCCTCATCCAATGATTGCTTAGAGGCTTCTGAGAAAAATCTTCTATACTAGTATATCTTAGTGAATCCAGGTTGTTGCTGCGGCAATGTCCCGGAAAGCCCAATGCCCGGCCGGGATATCTGACCACCTGGACGAATCGGCGAAGGATACCGACTCTCTCTTCCCTACCCGATTGAACAAAGTGACTGCCTCTGCCCGGCTCAGAGTCTTGTCCGGCTGGAAGCTGCCGTCCGGCATGCCATGCATATAGCCGGCTTGCTGCACCCGTGCAATATCACCTTCCGCCCAGTGTCCGGCCGTATCCGGGAAGGTAGACGAAGCTGCCCCGCTCAGATGGTTCCAGCGTGCCAGCACTGTCGCCATCTCCGCTCTAGTGATCGGACGCTCCGGTGCAAAAGTGCTGCCGCTATAGCCCTTCATCCATCCGGCCGTTGTCACGGCATCAATCGCTTCGGCAGCCCAGTTCTGCCCTGCAACATCCGTATAGTTGGCGCGATTCTGCGCTGCTGACGATTCCACCAATGGCTGCTCCGACCGGTCAGCAGCCAGACGGAACAGAATCTCTGCCAGCTCCGACCGTGTCATCGTACGCGCTGGCTGGAATGTCCCATTCGGGTAGCCTTGCATATATGGCTGCGAACGCCCACTCTCCTGCTCTCCGCCTATGCTCGCGGTCTGCTTGTCCAGATGCAACACCGTAAAGGTGCTGAACTTGTTTACACTAAAGCTAAGTCCTGCCGCCTGGTTACCATCCCACAGCAGTGTCGGCTGTACCAGTTCTCTGGTACCGTCGCTATGCTCCACATATACGGCCAGATTGGCCAGGAATGACTGGCGTGCTTCGGCAGAGGCAGAGCTTGGCAGCGACTGCTGCGGGAGTGGCAGCACCAGCTCTACCGGCTGCCCCTGCAGATCCGTCTCGATCATCACCGGTCGGCCGATAACGAGAACCTCACCCTGACCCGCAGCTGCTTGCACGAGGCCATTCTGTTTAGCCCGTTCCAATATCGTCTGAATCGCCGCTTCACTCTTTACCGGGCTGAGCGTAAACTGACGGTTCCCGTCCATCGACGCGAGCGTTGATGGAGACAGGGTGAGACGCGCATGGTTCGTGTATACTTCCAGACCAATCTTCGCATCCGTCAGCATCTTCGCCGTATCTTTAGGCAAAGCGAATTCAAGCTCGGTGACTTCATCCTTGGGATCAGGCATTACCAGCCGGATGCTGGAACGTCCTTCGGCCTTCACGCTGCTCAATGCCTCCCGTGCCTGAGCAGATCCAAAGCTGACACGATCTTTTTTCGACCCGTCGGACAGCGTTGTCCGCTGAATGACGACATTGGAGAGCAAAGTACTGCTGTTCTTGCCGGCGTCCACGCTGACTGTCACGCTCTCACTTTGTCCGACAGATGCACCGCCATCATCAGTGGACGAATCTCTGGAGGAGTCTTTGCCCGGTACTGGCGTCGGCGTCGGTACTGGAGTCGGTACTGGAGCCGGTGATGGATCTGGTGTCGTACCCGGTGCCGGGGCTGGTGTAGGTACTGGCTCAGGTGTTGGCGTTGTACCCTCACCCGGGTTCGTCGCCTCTGCATCCCTGACGAACGTCAGATAGAAATCATCCAGAGTTCCCCACGCACCGCCGTCTGCCTGGATGGAAGCCCCCACCGTCAGCTTGCCGTCGGTTACCCGTATCTCGCGAATGATCGGCTGACTCCACTGTACCCAGCCATTTACACTGGTATCCACTGTATCTTCCTTGCCGTTGGTCGTGGCAAACAATTTCATCTGCGCGTTCTTTGCATCGCCGCCCTGGATCGACATGGAGAGGTCATAGTAGCCTGGCTTCAAACCGTAGACCGCCTGCTCCACCCGGAAATTGACCGCATCCGCCGAATAGAAATGCAGCGAATACTGACCCGACTTCGCATCGGAAGCTTTCTGCTGGTAGTCGGTGTGCGGCGCACTTCCGTCACCGTAAGTAATCTTCCACATGCTCCGGTCGCTCTGTTCAAAACTACCGTTCACCAGCAGATTGGGCCGGCGAATCTCCAGCGCCGCCTGCACCGGATAACCGCCTTTGGCTATTCCCTTAATCACGTAGCTGCCCGCTCCCTGACTCACGGCTTGCTCTAAGGCCGCCTGATCCCACTCCACAGCGAGTGTTCTGGTGCTGCCATCGTTATACGTCACGGTGACAGAATCCGGCAGCGAGATGTTCTCGCCCGCGTTGGCCGTTACCGTTACCGCTTGAACTTCATCGACCTGGAGCGCAGCAACCGCTCCGGTGTTGACGTACTTAAACACATTCAGCGAAGGAAGCGGATGACCCGTAAAATCAAACAGCGCCTGGTTGTCTACCGCGCTGCCGCCATACCATTTTCCTGCATCGTCAGGGTCATATTCCGCAGCATAGCTGGCCGCCCAGCCGGAACCATATTGTTCCCACAGCCGTTTGTTCTGCTCGACATCTGCTTTTGGTCCCACCGGCAGCCAGGCCGGCTCCCAATAAAACACGCCAATGCCTGCATCGCCTACATTGGACACCGCTTCAATGACATTACGAACCGACGTAGCCTGCCCCTGAACACTGATCGGATAGTCCAGCGTCTGGCCCGAGCTTCTCGGGGCGGTGTTCTCATGTCCATCGCCATCTTCAGATGTATAGGTATAGGACGTTTCTGCCACCATCACTTTCTTACCATACGTATCTGCGACCTGCTTCAGCACTGCTGTGAGATTGCTCGGTGAACCGTGCCAGAACGGATAATACGAGCTGGCAAAGACATCATAGTCCACATGGTTGTCCGACAGCGCCTTCGCATAAGAAGCATAGCGGCCCGGCGTCTCCGGGTTGGTAAAATGCAGTGCCACGAGAATATTCGAATCGACAGCACGTACCGCTTGGCTTCCCTTATTAAATAAAGCACTGATCTTCGTCCAATCTTTCTCCCCGACAAACGACTGGTTCGTCTCATTGCCGACCTGCACCATTCCTACATCTATGCCCTGATCGAGCAGCTGCTGCAGGCTGTTCCGGGTATAGTCGTACACCGCCTGTTCCTTGTCAGCAAAACTCAGATTCTGCCAGGCTTTCGGCACATGCTGTTTGCCCGGATCGGCCCAGAAATCGGAATAGTGGAAATCCACTAGCAGCTTCAGCCCGTTGGCAGTCGCCCGCTTGCCGATTTCAATCGCTTTGGCCAGATCGTTATTCCCGCCGCCATAGCCGTTGCCTTTGGCATCATATGGATGATTCCACACACGCACCCGGACATAGTTTGCGCCGGATTCCTTCAGCGTCCGGAATATATCCTGTTCGGTGCCCTGCTCGTTATAGAAGCGCACTCCACCCTGCTCCAGAGAGAGAATGCTGGATATATCGACACCTTTGATAAAATCAGACTTTAATCCTTCGACCTTCTTCACGAAAATATCCGCTGCCACCGGCTGAGTCGTATCCGTGCTGACCTGCTTTAAGGCAAATCGGTCCAGATAGCCCCACGCAGCCGCAGCGCCGCTGATCCTCGCTCCAATGACCAGACCGGAAGTTTGCTCGGTCAGCACGAATTTCAAGGTCACGCTTCCCCATTGGTTGTAGCCTGACGTTGCCACCTCGCTGCTCTGATCGGTACCTGCGAATACCTGTACATGTCCCGCTGCGGCATCGGAGCCGCCCATCGATTGCACTGACAGCTCATAACTTCCTGGCTGCAACGTCGGAAGCTTTTGGCTGACCGTGACCTGCTGATTCGCCGGCGCAGCGTCGTTGATCCAATACTTGAACGCATACGTGTCTTCGGACGGCGTAATAAAAGGATCACTGGCATAGGCATAATGCTGAATATCCACCTGCTTCCAATCCGATGCTTCGACCTGCCATGATTGATCACTCCAGAAGTTCGTCTCGAACCCTCCGTTTACGATTGCCGAAGCACCAGCTGACTCTGCTGCCGCTGCTGGTGTCAGCCGCATTGGCCACGAACCGAACACGAACATGATCGCCACCACCAGCAACAACCATGCCTGTCTCTTTCTTCTCATCTCTCTGTCCCCTTTCTTCAAACCCGAATAGCCATAAGTGATTCCGTTTTTATAAAGCGCTTTCACAATTACTGTGAACACTATATCAGACACCTATGATCGGAAACATGGGAGGATTGCAACATTTTGTATTCTTAAGCAAGCATTTTAGCGGTGGGAAGACCTCCCACCGCTTGGCGTTGTTGCTTATGCGATTTTAATGTATATCGTAATTAAAAATAAATCCAACAATTAACGATGGAGCGGTTCTTTTTGGCCCAGACCAAGCGTCTGCGTTGTGGAAGCATGAATTTCTTGGAAAAGCTCCGGGTTTTCCGCTAGTGACACGCCGTAAGAAGGAATCATTTCTTTTATTTTCGGTTCCCACGCTTTCATATGTTGTGGGAAGCATTTTTCTAATACTTTCAGCATCACGTTA
Organism: Paenibacillus kribbensis; assembly: GCF_001705305.1. Taxonomy (GTDB): domain Bacteria; phylum Bacillota; class Bacilli; order Paenibacillales; family Paenibacillaceae; genus Paenibacillus; species Paenibacillus kribbensis_B. The sequence continues at coordinate 102,473 of NZ_MCBP01000016.1, read as the reverse complement.
ACAGCAGTAGAAGCACCCGGAGAAGCACCGAGCAATGCAGCTACCGAGCCATCAGCCGCACTAACCACTTCCGTACCAAATTGAAGGGTTCCTTTGCCGCTCGCCGTATCTTTGATCACCTGCACACGTTGGCCCGCTACTATGATCTCCCAGTCCTCGATTTTGGCGTTCGGGATAAACTCGCGTAATTCTTCCAGGCGCTTTTCATTCGATAACATCACTTGCTGGATCAGATATTTGGTCAATGCCATCTCTTTTGCGCCTGCCGCCAACATCGTACAGAGGTTATTTGGTTTTACAGAACAGATCAGATCCAAATTTGAACCCGTTTTCAAAAACTTTGGTGAGAAACCGGCAAACGGCCCAAACAGCAGTGCTTTTTGGTTGCCGATGTATCTCGTATCCAGATGTGGAACAGACATGGGAGGAGCACCAATCTTGGCTTTACCGTATACTTTGGCATGGTGCTGCGCGACAACTGCAGGATTTTTACATACCATAAATAGCCCACTTACCGGAAATCCTCCGATATGTTTGGACTCAGGAATACCGGTTCTTTGTAGTAAAGGCAGACTTCCACCCCCACCGCCAATAAAGACGAATTTGGCAGTATGGTATTCGACTTTTCCGCTATCCAGATTATGCACTTTGACTTCCCACGAGCCGTCGCTCGTACGTTTAATATCCTTAATACTATGCTTGTAATAAATCTCGACATTTTTACTTTTTAAATGATCAAACAACATGCGTGTTAAAGCACCAAAGTTAACATCTGTTCCAGAATCGACTTTGGTCGCCGCAATCGGTTCATTCAATGTACGACCTTCCATGATCAGAGGAATCCATTCCTTCAGTTTTTCAGGATCATCGGAAAATTCCATTCCCTGAAACAGAGGAACATCTGAAAGCGCTTTAAACCTATTTTTCAAAAAAGATACATTTTTTTCACCTGTTACCAAACTCATGTGAGGTATGGGCTTGATAAAGTCCTGCGGATTACGAATCAAATTGCTGCTTACAAGAAAAGACCAAAACTGTCTTGAGAGCTGAAACTGTTCATTAATGTTCACAGCTTTACGAATATCTATAGATCCGTCAGCTTTCTCGGATGTATAGTTCAGCTCGCACAGTGCAGCATGGCCTGTACCCGCATTATTCCATTCGTTAGAGCTTTCTTCTCCTGCGTTTGCAAGTTTCTCAAACACTTTAATTTCCCATTCCGGTGCTAACTCTTTCAGCAATGATCCCAGAGTCGCGCTCATAACTCCGGCACCAATTAAGATAACGTCTGTTTTTTTCTGCATGCCGCTCATAAAAACCTTCCTTATCTTTTTAAATTTGCAAAAAAGAGCAGGCCCTCCTGCTTAGGTGATACAAGAAGCAAGGCTCCACTCAGGAACATATCTTTTCTTTTCTGTCTCCATTATAACTTAAATCTAAGCTTTTAAAAATTATATCGTCTATCATCTGATAATTATAAACTACTTTTGCTAAAAAGTGAGAATTCTCTTCAGAAAAATAAGGATTTAGCGTTAAAACCATTTTAACCGAAAATGGAGCCTTCGCAATAATCCATGACATACTAATGATAAGTGGACTTGCGTCAAGTGGGTAAAATTTTATCTTGCTGGAGATGGATTATGGTCCACACATATCCATATTATGCGAGCAGGGTTATCGGGTGATTCATAAAAACAGTTAAAAATCTCTACGTCCCCTTGATTTAAGTCAATGATCGGTCTTACTCCTCCTATTAAAATAAAATTAACAATGTGTTATAGGAGGCTACTTTATGGCTACTTCAGTGAGAGAACTATCCAATGAGCGAAAATCTGCTTTAACTGCTGGGATATCACTTATCATCATGGCACTCGCTGCATTTTTTTCCTATAGTTTTGTCCATGGAAATCTTGTGGTGAAGGGCGATGCCAGCATCACATTTAACAACATCCTGTCATCAAATGGCCTTTTCAAGGCCGAAATCTTGGGGTGGGTCATCATCCTGATCAGTGACATTATAGTCGCATGGGCTCTCTATATCTTCCTGAAGCCAATGAATAAAAACCTTTCATTGTTCGGCGCATGGCTCCGTCTTGCCTATTCGGCTATATTGGGAATGGCCATATTGAACCTGATATTTGTGCTGCTTCTCCTGAGATATACAGACGATTTATCCTCATTTAAAATCGAACAAATTCAATCACTCATGATGCTGTTTCTTGAAGCATTCGAATCTATTTGGTCTATTGGTTTGATTGTTTTTGGAGGGCATCTGTTGATTGTGGGCTATGTGGCTTTAAAATCAGACAGCATCCCTAAAGTTATCAGCATTTTATTATTGCTTGCTTCAATAGGCTATATTGTCATTCATCTAAGCAAAACGTTTCTTTCACAATATGATGGGGTAATTGCAATACTTAATCTTGTTTTTGCTATACCCATGATTGCAGGAGAACTTGGCTTTGGGATATGGCTGCTGCTCAGAGGAGGAAAACTTCCCAAAAGCGCATGACAACTTTTCTAAAAATCATGGGTATTGATCCGCTTCTTGATTCTACTTAATGACTCTGGAGTAATACCAAGATAACTTGCCAATTGATGCTGAGGTACACGATTGACTAGATGAGGTCTTTTTCGTAATAGCGCTTTGTAGCGTTCTTCAGGTGTAGAAGCGATAAATGAAGCCAATTCATCTTGTACCTCGCCCAGGTTTTCTTCTACCATCTTGCGTATCATGGATTCCAATTGTGAGTATTCGTCCAACATATCCTTTTTGGCAGCAAGATCACCAACAACCAATGTACAGTCTTCCAGACAAGTGAAGGTGTACGCAGATGGCTTATTTTGTTGATGACGATTGAAAATCGAGACCGCTTGCTCTTCTGTATAGAAATTGGAAGTAACTTCTTTTCCCGTTTTATCTATCGAGTACTGCCTTACGCATCCTTTCAACACGAAATAACATGTGGTGGGGACGTCCCCTTGTCTAAGGAGCACGGTTCCCTTTTTATATTCCTCAACAGGGATTTTTTCAGCGATAGCCTGTTGTTCCTCATCGTTAAGAGATGTAAATTTCGTCATATACTTGAACAATATGCTTTTCATTGTCCTCTCCTTTCATCTCGTACATAAAGACGTAGTACCATCCTGCGATTGTCCTTGCCCGATCGGTGCATGATTGCTCCTTCTGCACCCTCACTTGTCGTTGCGTTGAATAAACTCACCTAAAATGAAATTCCTAAGTGATATAATTAAAACTTCAGGTAACAAAACGAAGAATATATATGCCATTATAATAAATGGCAAGGAAGAAATAAAAATTGCAGGCCCCTGATCTTCTCGAAAACGCTCAATTAGCAGCCACCACATAGGTATTGCTACAACCCATAGTAGAACATTAGAGATCATTAAATAACTAAGATTTTTCCATAAGAAACAAAATAAAATCGCAATAACTGCTGGAACAGCCCATGTGCCTATCGTACGACCATTACTTAATATCACAAACGCAACAATCGGGTAGAGAAGTGCGGTTAATATCTGAACCCATCTATTATTATAAAAACTCAATTCTTCATCTCCCCTCCTCTTATTTCAATACAAATTTATTTTTACATAATTATACCTCATTATTATATTTACTCCCAGTATCTAGGAAACAGCTGTACCGCAAACAAAAAGAGACGATTGAGCGAAGCTTCGCGGATGCCAAAGAGCTCCATGGGTTTCGCTATTGCCGTTTGCGCGGACTTCCGAACGTCAGGGAACAAGCCCTTATGACGGCAGCCGTGCAGAACATGAAGAAGATGGCGATCCACCTGGATCGCCTGGAGAAGCAGGGATAACCCCCCCGTTTTTCTAGAGACGAGAGCATTATGATGTAAAGAAAAAGAAACCCACGTCTCAAAAAGACGGGGTTTCTCGACAATCTGAAAGCAGCCACTATAGGGCTGCTTGTATTGTGGGCTAATTGCTTGTATATCTCACCCAATCGTATTCCGCGTACAGCGGGTTAGCTCCGTTATACGGTCCTAACCAGTCGTCAACGCCAGTGCCATTCCATAAATTCATCATAATCTTGCCTGGCGTGCTCGGTATGTTCGTAGTTGCCGTATGCTTTAGAACCCCGTCAACATACCACTTAATGTACCCTGGCTGCCAATCGAAAGCATAGGTGTGGAAGCCTGTTGATGCATCAAAGCCCAGATCGATAATCTTCTCATGACCACCAACCCCGTTTGTAAAATAGTTGAATTGTACTTTTGTCGTGTCTTTTCCTAAAAATTCAATATCTATTTCATCCCATTGCGTACCATGAGCAGGTCCGGTATACGTGAAAAAGGAAGATACGATTCCTGTATTTTTAGCAGGCTTCATGCTGACCTCGTATAAGCCGTATCTGTAAGTATTAGTCGATCGATACTCTCCGCAGTCAATTTGATTGTACGCAGAGCTCGTTAGACCAAGCTTCATTTTGCCATCGTTAGTAAAATTGACATTGTTGGCGCGCCAAGTGCAATTAAACATGTTTCCATTGGAATATCCATCCGCCTTTTGCCATGCATCAGAATTGAAACCATTAAGTGGCTCCCAAAAAACATTCCCCGCATAAACGCTTACCGAAAAAAACAGAGAGACAATACCAATCGTCACTAAAGTGAACCAAGACTTCTTCTTCATCTTACACCTCCATAAAAGATTGTCCGAACATGAAAGAAGTCGCGGAAAGCGATGAACCATTGCAAATATTGCCGATCTTGCTATACAAAAATAGAACGCTTTCATACTCGGTATCTTCACTATATATCAATGTACATACACTCACAATAGAAAAGTTAAAGGAATCCATATTAGATCATTATTCCCTTACCAACCTATCCGTAACAGGAACCCCTATACTGTTCTCGACAGCCTTGATCATTGTCCATTACTTAATATCAATTCTTTCCTTCCTCTTATTTCAACAAAAAAATTTCTTTTTTTACCTGCCAGAGCGCAATCCAACGGATTGTTCATCCAAAGGACAAAATTAACATTACTATGACATCTCGAAAACATAAAAATGATAAAGTGAGCTACGCAGCCGTGGAAAAGTATTTCCGTTCTGCATGAATTCATCCATTTTAAATGAACAAGGAAGGAAGAACGGGAAATATGACGAAAAATATCAGCCCCAAACTATGAACCCGAAGCAGGTTAGTCGCTTCACATTTGGATTTTAAATGAACAAACGCATGAAACAGCATGAGAAAACATAAGAGTTGGAGGCTTATTTATAATGTTACCCCAAAAACGGTTTTTTCGATTATTTTCTCTCTCCCTGGTGTGTGCCATACTCGTTACAGGACTCCCTGTATCTAAAGGATACGCTGCTCCTGAAGATCAGGTTCAGACCGGAGCTAGTAACGGAAAATGGATGACAGGTGAGTATCATACACACACCTATCAGTCTGATGATGCACAGGAATCCCTTACGAGCGTGTTGGACCATGCATTTGAGCAAAACGACCTCGATTGGCTGGCCCTTTCCGATCACCTGCGGATGTCAAGCCGAGACGATAACGGAACTACGCTGCCTGGAGGTGCAATTCCGTTATCCAAGGGACTGGCACTTTACCAGGTGCCTAAAATAAAAGAGCTGCAAAACTCAGGAAAATACAAAGATAAAATCATCTTTTCCGGCTTTGAGTGGGACATGCCTCAATATGATCATGCAGGGGTAGGCATCCTCACGGATCATCCGGGATCAGAAGAGGAACTAAAGGCGATTAACCAGTTCGAATATATGTTTACCAATCGAAGCGAAAGCTCGTTCGATCCCGCAAATGTAGCCGAGTGGAAGCTACAAGGTAACAGAGCTTACTCGACAAAAGAAGATACCCGGACCGCCATACAATGGCTCAAAGATCACTACCCCGACAGCTATGTTTTCATCAATCATCCTTCGAGAAAAAAAGGGAGCAGCTCGGAAATTAAAATATCGGATATCCGTGATTTTAATAATCTTGCCCCTAATATTGCTTTTGGGTTTGAAGGCATGCCCGGCAACCAGATGTCTCCAGACAGAGGGGAAACCGTCGATGTGTATGGCGGGGCAGATATCACGCTTGCAAAAGTTGGCGGCGTCTGGGATGCGCTGCTTGGAGAAGGGCGTAAATTCTGGACCTTCTCCAATTCTGATTTCCATTTTAATATCAGCAAAGACCGGAAATACTCCAGTGGTTACTGGCCCGGCGAATACTCTAAAAACTATACATGGGTGAACGGTAACACCATGAAAGCCGTTGTGGACGGTATGCGATCAGGAAAATCATTTTCCGTCTATGGCGATTTAATTAACGCACTTGATTTTAACATCACCAGCGGCGGAAAAAAGGAAGAGACGGGCGGCAATCTTCAGGTCACACAAGGAGATAATCTTCAGCTTACGATCCGGTTCAAGAGCCCTGAAAAAAATAATAACGGCGATCCCGTTCAGGTTGACCATGTGGATCTGATTGCAGGGGATGTTACCGGACCGGCAGCGTCTGGAACTGCTGAATATACCAAGAGCACCAATGATTCAACCAAGGTACTTCGTCGATTTACCAGCAATGACTGGACGACAGACGCCGAGGGTTACCATGTCATCACTTATAAATTGGATGCTGCGAGCAAAAATCAATATTTCCGGCTGAGAGGCACCAACCTGGGAATCAACGTACCTGGAGAAACCAGTAACGGGGAGCCTCTGATTGATCCGAAGAATACGACCACTGATAACGAAACTCGTTTCGCAGAAATCAACAAGCGTAACTATTCCGATATGTGGTTCTATTCCAATCCGATTTTTGTGAGCGTTGAGCCTTACAGTGACCAACAGGCCGTTGACCATACAGCAGCCACTTTGAGCCTGGGTGATACAAGTCAAGTCACCAATGATATTACACTGCCGCAAGAAGGCGAGCATGGAACGACGATTCAATGGGAAAGCTCCAATCCGGACCTCCTGAGCCATGATGGACATCTGCTTGTTCGTTATCCGCGGGAGAACCAGCCGCTTACGTTGAAAGCTACCATTACGCGTGGAGACGTAAGTGTAACCAAACTGTTCGATGTAACGGTCAAAGGTCTTGACGACATAACATCCGTAGAACTTTTTGACTCAATGAAAACAGCAGATGGACAAGGCTATACAGCCGGACAATGGACAAATCAAAGCGTTATCGCCAGCGTGTATTCGAGTGTATATGCCGAGCCTGTGACGTCCGTCAAGCTGGAGTTGTCCATGGACAAAGGCGAGTATCAGCCTTATATAGCTAACCAGCCTATCGAAGTTTCCCAAGAAGGCAAGCATACGCTTGAATTCAAAGCAACTGATAATTTGGATAGACAAGCCTTACTTTCCCTGCCGATAAATATCGACCATACGCCCCCGGTAATTACGCTAAAAGGGACGAATCACGTGATTCTGAAACAAGGGTCCTTATATAGCGAGCAAGGAGCTGATGCTACCGATAATTTCGGGGTTTCGGGAGACGTTCTGGTGAGCGGTACGGTAGATACCACAACACCAGGGACATACACTCTGCGTTACAACGTGAACGATCTGGCGGGGAACGCAGCACAAGAAGTCGTACGTTCCGTATCTGTAGAGGCTGTGAAGAAAAACGATTCAAATGATAATGACAGCCAATCTGGGGGTAGCTCGAATAGCGGTTCAAGCAACAGCTCCTCCGGCCAGACTAGTGGCGGTGGCGGCAGTGGCAGTGGAGAAACGAACACTAGCAGTAAGCCTACAAACGAACAGCCTTCAACTATGCAAATGGATGTAAAGGCACAGCAAGGATCAAAAGGAGCTCTCAACGGTGTGTTCAGCTTAGACATTCCGACAGGGGCCGTGAATTCGGACGGTCAAGTTAGCGCTGTCGTTCTGCCGAAGGATCAAGCCCCGTCAGCGGGAAATCTCCAATTGTTAAGCCAGGTGCTCGAATTGAACAGCACATCCGGTAATAACTTGAACAAACCTGTGAATCTCACCGTCCATTATCAAGCGGATAAGGTTGCCCAGGATAGCAAGCCAGCGGTCTATTATTACAACGAATCACAGCAAAAATGGATTTATATTGGCGGAACTCCAAACGAAGACGGAACGGTCACCGCCAGCTTTAATCGCATGGCTAAATTCGCCGTATACGATTATAAACCATTGTCACTTAGCGATCTGGATGGGCACTGGGCGCAATCGTATACTGACCGTTTGATCGGTATGAATGTCATCCAGGGATTTGAGAACCAGACGTTCCGTCCCAATGATCAAGTTACGCGGGCTCAATTTGCCAAAATTCTCGTTAACGCATTGGGGCTGCGTCCGTCCGATGAGGAAACCACCTTTGCTGACGATGGCAAAATTCCTTCCTGGGCCAAGGCTCAAGTAGCAGCGGCTGTCAAAGCCGGACTGATCACTGGCTACAAAGAGCAAGGAAAAACGGTCTTTAAAGCAAATCAGGTCATCACCAGAGCCGAAATGGCAGTCATGATCTCCAAAGCGCTGAACTCAAATGCTGGCGGCTCGCAAGGTACGGTGAATCCGTTCCGGGATACATCCAGTATTCCAGCATGGGCGCAATCTTCGGTGAACACTGCGGTTTCCGCTGGCATTCTGAACGGATACGAAGACAGTACCTTCCAGCCGGATGCCGAGGCCACCCGAGCGGAAACGACCGCGATGATCTACAAGCTGCTTGGCGCATTGCATATCTAACAAGTTTCCGAGAATATGATAGCTCCCCTTACAGTAGACAGGTTAATCATAAAACCTGCTGTTGTGAGGGGAGCTTTTTCATATCAAAAATACAATCTAGCGCACCAGAGGGGCAGAAAATGCATACGGGGCAGATGGGTGTTAAGACAGCGACTGTAAAATACGGCATAACTAAAAACCACCTTGACGAAGTGGCGTCGTCGTTATGAATTTACAGATACGAGGGATTAGAGACACGAAGCCTGCTGTGTGCAGAAATACAATGCACACGAGGTGCCCGATGGAAGTTGAAAAGGTATTTAGAAATACGCGGATTTATGATCTTAATGGAGATTACGAAGCCGTTCATTACCATTTAGTGGTCAATTCGTTTATTCCGCATCAGCAACTCTGCGGAAGGAATATCAAAATAGAGCCCGTCAAGGCACAAAGCTTGCTTGACGGGCGTTTACTTTTACCCTTTGACTATAAGTCATATTCTTGCTTTTGGAAAAATCCAGTTAATTGCCTTCCTAATCCCAATTCTCCTAGTGCCGAATACAAATTTAATGTTTTTTCTATAGAAAGATCATTTAATAAATTTTCAATTGCAATTCGTTCTTTATGACACGAGTTCCCTTTTGTTGAATCATTAATATAATTAGTATTTGGATTAAATAAGTTTAAATCAATAGGATAATCACCGATGAAATATTTTTCAGAGAATCCCGCTTCTTTACATACGCTTGCTAATCCCATTCTATTAAAATATGAAATATGATCGGGACTTACAACCCAATAATTTCTTGAAATATAATCTTCCTCATATAGTTTCTTTTGAATAGGCGAAAAGTCGTTTGGAACTTCTATGATAAGAACTCCATTGGGTTCAAGTAGGCTCGAGCAATACTTTAAGATTTCCAAAGGATCGAGAAGGTGCTCAAGTACATTATCCAACAAAATACAATGGTATTTTTCCTTATTAAGACTTGATTTAATATTCTTTTCAATATCCCCGACCAAAATATCTTCTACACAATCCGGGTTAAACTGCTTACAGCCATAATTACTAAAATCCATTCCTGTTACTTGCCATGACTTCTCCTTAAAAAACTTTAATGCCCAGCCTTCCCCACAACCGATATCCAAAAATTTATAAGATTGATTAGGGTCCAATTCGCCAATTAGTTTTCGAATAAGATAATATTTTCTTTCCAATTGATTATTGTAATAAGTAATCTCTTCGGGAGAATAGCTTGCTTCATAGCTCCCCTTAGGATCCTGATAATATTTTTTAGAATAATATTCATCAAGTTCGTCTTTAGTAGGTTTATTTTTCAATTCATAATAACCATATTGATTCAAAAACACGTGTTCATACATTGGGTTGCTCCCCTTTTGGCAATGAAGATATGATAAAAATTGAATAAACGAAAAATCAAACGATCCAGGTTGCCGATAATAAATATAATCTACGTTTGCGAAATCCTCTGGAACAAAATTTAACGAGGGATAGTGGAACCAACTATAAAAAGCACCCTCTATTAACCATGGATCGCATAAAACACGTTTAATGCTTTATCATTACATATACGTTAGAAATATATTGAACACGCATTCGAAAGGCTCTCCTCATTGAGAAATATAGTATTGGCTATTTATTTATCGGCAAAACGCGTCAACTATCTTAGACATTTTTCATAAACATAACAAATCCAAAATGAGTGCAAACTATGTGTTTACGTTCTCCTTATACGCTCTAACGGCTAAATTTTGTTAAATTCCTTTGAAGCAGGCTGATTAGCAACCTTGATAACCCTAATTATTTCTTTCTACAGAAAATGGAGAACGATATTTTAAAGCAAGCCGCGCTGATCATGGGACGACAGTAGCGATCATCCAGAACAATCGGGATAAAATACTCGGTATCAGCAATGCGCGACGTCCTGCAAATCGCAAGAAACACGTACTACTATGAAGCCAAAGAACAAGCGAAGGAAGACCATGTGTCCGAAGCCATTGTGGACATCTTCTACAAGAACCGAAAAGCCTACGGCACCCGAAAAATCAAGGTCAAGCTCCACGAATGTGGGCTGGTCGTTTCCAGACGCCGAATCGGTCGGATTATGAAAGAAGAAGGACTGATTTCAACGTACTGTGAAGGTTCATAACCAATGACACTATATTGGTGTGCTTGTGGATCTGTTCAATCGAGAAATCATCGGCCATAGTGCAGGTCCCCATAAGGACGCAGCACTGGTTTCCCGTGCCTTTGCGACCGTGAAAGGCAACTTGCGTCAGATTCAATGGTTCCACACAGACAGAGGAAGTGAATTTAAAAATCAATGCATGGATGAGCTACTGAAAACCTTCGACATCCTGTTCCCTTAATTGTTTAGCCTGCTGGCAATAGCCCCTTATTTCCTCCATCAATTGCTCATACTCTGCTTGCGCCTGGGCAATTGAGCGTACCGTTTCCACTACTACATTGTTCCTCTACTACCTGTTCACGTTTTGCCATTGTCTGCTCATCTCCTTAGATTTTTCTACATGCAAAAAAGGCTCACTCCATCTTCAACAAGTGGAATAAGCCTTCTAAGCGAGGTAACTTCTCTGCCGTTATCACGTGGAAACTTTATCTGTTGACATTTTATGGGGGATACTGTATATATTCAAAGCCAATACGAAAGACAGAAAAGGAGGATCTGCATGCACAGAGTGATCAAAATCAGATTTACGCTCTTCTACGGTGAAGCACCTGAGGCAAAATGTTACGGATACATGGAGTTGAATCAGGATGGCAATATGATCGCGCTCTACAATATGTACGGTGAGGAAATAAACATGTACGGCGGTCATGAATATGTTAGGGTACGGACACTTGGCAAATTTGATGACGAAGACCGTGATCATTTTTATTCCTTGTTAGAAAGTGATGGTGTGGGCTAGCCCCCTTTGACCACTCAAAGGGGGCTTAAAGTCCGCAGGTATACGATTATTCGTTATCCGGCGCAGCCGGACCAGCCGGGGTCATCAAGCCTTGAACGGCACCGAAGAACGGGCGAATGGACTTGATCATGCCGTAGCCCATCCTCACGACTGGAACAAATTTCTGGACCACGCCGAACAGCCGCAGGCCGCCGCCGAGCATACCGCCGAGCGCTCCTACGCCCCCAGCGGCACCGCCAAGCCCGCCCAGGCCGCCTAACAGCGAGCCCATCATCGGCAGGAATGCAGACACCTTGGCGGACGGTTTGCGCGCGCCGTTTCTCCGGTTGCCGAGACGGACGCCAGGGGCACGCGAACCGGCTTTGCGTTTGAGAGATCGGGAGCCTCGCTTCCCGGAAGAAGCGCGTGGGGGGGCTTCAGCGCTGGCAAGTACGAACCCGCCGCAATTAACGTCGGTGATGTAGCCGACGTAAGTCTCTCCGCTGTGCAGGGTGACGCAGACCGGACGACCCTGAAGCTTCTTAGCCCGTGCGCGCATCCCATTCGATTGTGCCATGGAAGTTCACCTCGCTCACTGATTATAATTCAGTTTACGCCAGGGGCGGGCTGCCTGCCTGTGCGAATGGGGCATGCGCACGCCGAAAATCGCTTAATGGGCTCGCCGTCACCGGGGCTTTAGCCTGCACAAAACGTTGGAAGCAAAACTAGCCGCCCCTCCAGATTCAGATTTTTGGATAGTTGGTAGGAGGTTTATCCCTCTTCCAAGTACATTTTCACAATTTCCAACTTGAATTCCTGACTATATGTCTTTTTTGTGAGGGGAGCTTTCTCATACCAAAAATACAATCATTTGTGCTAATTGTCCATTTTGTGGATATGCCGTTCCTCTTACTTGCCGCTCACATATTTTAAAGAGAGATAGTTTTGATCATCACGGATAAGGGGGGCGATATCATGGGAGTCAGCCCAAAGAACTCTATCAAAAAGCAGGGAGTTTCTATTATTACCTGCACGAATCGTCAGAGATATTTAAACAACCTGTTTAATAATTACAGTCGACAAAACCATCCCAAGAAAGAACTTATTATTATTGTCAACAACAATAAGATACCTCTTGCACCTTATCAAACCTTAGCCAAAAAGTTTCGAAACGTACACATTTTTCGTGTTTCAGAACGGTCCTCTCTCGGTGCTTGTCTAAACTACGCCGTCAAGAAAACGAAATACCGCTACATTGCCAAATTCGATGATGATGATTATTACGCTCCCTATTATTTGACAGAAAGCTTGCAGACCTTTCAAAGAACAAATGCCGATGTCATTGGAAAGCGGGCACATTATATGTATTTACGTGGATCAAAGACTCTTATCCTACGTTTTCCACATGATGAGAATCGACCTGTAACCCTAATCCCGGGCGCAACACTTGTCTTTAAACGGAACGTATTAAACAAAGTTCAGTTCCCAGATAAAAGCGTCGGTGAAGATGATCTTTTTTGCATAAGAAGTAAACGGAATGGTTACAAAGTTTATTCTGCAGGGAAAAATAATTTTGTCGCCATACGAAGGAAAAACTCATCAAACCATACATGGATCATCAATGATAAAGAACTAATCTCTCGTAGTAGAAAAATTCCATCTGTTAAGAATTACAAGAGCTTTGTACAGAAAAAGCCAAAGGGCGTATTATAATGGCGAATCCAGGTACTTCTCGTGGTCATAATGCTGTTTCCATAATCGCTTGTACCAAACGGCGACAATGCATGGACAACCTTTTTCATAACTACACCAGACAGAATTATAGAAATAAAGAGCTTATCGTCATATTAAATAATAATAAGCTGAAGGTGAACGAATATATAAAAGCCGCAAAACAATATAAGAACGTAAGGATATATAGCTTACCGGGTCGTATATCGCTTGGCCATTGTCTGAATTATGGGGCTTCATTATCTAAATACAGCCTAATTGCCAAATTTGATGATGACGATTATTATGCGCCGGGCTATTTAACTGATAGCGTGCGAACCCTGTTAAAGACCAACGCTGATATTGTAGGAAAACGAGCCCATTATATGTATCTGAATGAAAAAAAACTCCTCCTGCTTCGCTACCCTACCAAAGCTAATCAATATGTTTCCCTGGTTCAAGGAGCCACCCTGCTCGTAAAACGACATGTGCTAAGTAAGGTTGATTTCCCCAATAAAAATCGAGGGGAATGCGTAAAGTTCTGTTCCGATAGCCTGGCAAAGGGCTATAAGATTTATTCAGGAAGTAAATCCAACTTCCTTGCGATTCGCAGGAGGAACTCTAAAGGTCATACTTGGATCGTAAGCGATAAACACCTTTTAACAAGAAATGCTAAAGTGCTAAAAGTAAGAAACGCAAAAAAATTTGTATGCCAAAGCTAACTTTCTTTAGCTGATAACAGATCCATTTGAGCCCTTCAAGACTCTGCTGCCAACCGTAACCATCAAATCATGCTTAGTCGTATCCAACAGCCAAGCCCAGTCGGGGTTGAAGGGCACTAGTCCATTTACAAAAAAAGTGATGTTTGTCCTAACTCAAGCCGACCAACGAACATTTCACAGGTGTTGTGAGATATTGTGAGAATAACATGCCCTTACTTATGATACGGTTCACCGTAACGGGTCTAACGGAGAATTATTCTAAAAACTTTATCCCTTTTTATTTATAATTTGCTTATAATGGTTAGTTACACCTGCAATATGGCTAACTACTAGGCATTACTCATCTGCTTCTTTATTTTGAAAGATTTCTCTCAAACCGATATGCGTTGCTATTCCGAAATCCATTAATTTACTATCTCCGGGGTGGATTTTAAGGCTCATGAGTTTGAACATGAAATTACCAATTGCCAGATTTCTTTCATTATACTGATATAGTATAAATTTTTTTAAAGCATCATAAATGTAACATATTAATATAGGAAACAGTTGTTCCCACTCTTTGTTTCCTCTTAAATCATCTTGAATTAGCGCCTCATTTTTAAAGCCGATGTGACCTTGACAAGGCTCAATTACGAAATTAATGATGGCGTAATGTTCTGCCCCAGCCCCCTGTCTAATGTATCTAGCTTGTTTTTCGACCCGTTCTTCTACAGAAATAATAGATACCTTGTCTACTTCATAAGGTGGATCAATCCAAATCATAGCGAACTCCTTTCTGTTCTAGCATCGGAAAAGATCTTTCCCATAAGTAACGCCTTCACACTTCTTGTTTCACTCCCGAAATAAAATGATTTCCCCGTTGCCGTTACTTATGGTACGGTTCCCCGCGCTGTCTATAACGATAAGTTTTTGTTTAGCGCATGGACTTGTACACCTTAGCCCCCCATCTTTTTGCAATCCTGTGTGCTTGCATTTATAAACCGATCGGTATACACTGTACCAAACAGAAATGAAGGTGAGGAGATTTTAATGAATATACTCATTCCCCCATTCACTCGCGAATCCGCAATTAAAAAAGTCCGGATGGCAGAAGATAGCTGGAACAGTCGTGACCCGCATCGGGTCTCACTTGTCTATACAGAGGACAGCCGTTGGCGCAACCGCACCGAATTTACAGTCGGTCGAACGGAATTTGTCTCGTTACTTACAAAAAAATGGGCTAAGGAGCTGGACTACCGGCTCATAAAGGAGCTTTGGTCATTCACCGATGACCGGATCGCAGTACGCTTTACATACGAGTGGCATGACGATAGCGGAAATTGGTTCCGATCATACGGGAACGAGAATTGGGAGTTTGCTGCCAATGGCTTGATGAAGCGCAGATTTGCATCGATCAATGATATGCCAATTAGTCAATCCGAACGAAAATTTCATTGGCCGCTCGGTCGGCGCCCCGATGACCATCCTGGTTTAACCGATTTGGGCCTATGACCCGTACCGTATTCGAAAAGGCCGATGTCATTCCGATGGTTGCTGAGGTTTTTCGCGAGCTCGGTTACGAGGGTGCATCCATGAGCAAGATCACGGCCCGCACAAGACTTTCCAAAGGAAGCCTTTACTATTTCTTCCCTGGAGGGAAAGAGGAAATGGCAGCCGAGATTCTCGCACACATAGATAAATGGTTCATAAGCAACGTATTTGAGCCGCTCGAACGGGACGAACCCCATGCGGCGATTCAAAACATGTGGCGTGAGATCGATGTGTATTTTCGATCGGGTCAACGTATATGTCTTATCGGTGCTTTTGCCCTTGACGAGACGCGGGACCGGTTCGCTTCGATGATTCGACAGTATTTTAAAAGGTGGATCGATTCCTTAAGTGCTGCAATTGTTCGAGCAGGGGCGTCCATTGAAGTCGCTGCCAAAATTTCAGAAGAGGCGATTGGCAGGATTCAAGGGGGACTGATCCTTAGTAGAGCGCTCAACGATGAGACCATTTTCGAACGTACCCTGGTAGGTCTCGCCGAACGAATAACGGAATTTTTTGAGGCGACTCATCATGATTGATGCCAGGCATGGAGTTTGTCCGTCCCCTGCCTAAAAAACTTGCCGTTACTTATGATACGGTTCACCCCGATTAATCTTCACCGCCCGAAAAATCTGTTCCACCAGCACCAATCGCATCAGTTGATGAGGCAAAGTCATCCTTCCGAAGCTCAGCTTCTGCTGGGCGCGGCGGAGGACCTCGTCAGATAGTCCGTGGCTACCGCCGATGACGAAGACGACATGGCTTGAGCCGTGGGTGCCGAGCTTGTCCAATTCCTCAGCAAGCTCTTCCGAGCTCCAGAGTTGCCGTCGATGGCAAGCACAATGACATGTGCTTCACTTTTCACATGGGCTAGGATACGCTCGCCCTCTCGCTCCTTGACCTGTCGGACCTCCGCCTCGCTCAGTGTATCAGGAGCTTTTTCGTCCGCTACCTCGATCATTTGGAACTTGATGTACGGGCTCAGCCGTTTAGCGTATTCCTGAATCCCCATGACCAAATATTTTTCTTTTAACTTTCCCACACCTATAAGTTGAATAAACAAATTCCCTACCCCTATCTATGTCGAATGATAATATAAAATCGTATTGGATTGTCAACAGAAAACTGGACAACAATTATGAGGGGATCTCCCTAGCTTCTACCGGCGTGAGGTATCCCAGAGTCCCGTGGATACGATGGTGGTTAAATCAGTTCACGTAGTCCCAGAGTTCACGTTCCAACTGCTCTGCGCTTTGGAAATGGACTTGGTTTGCAAACTCCGTTTTAAATACTTTAAACATGGCTTCAGCTACGGCATTGTCATAAGGACAGCCCTTCATGCTCAGAGACTGCTGGATTCCAAACGTACTTAAAGCACTGGAATATGAGGGCATTATCAAACTCTTTGCCACGGTCACTATGAAACAATTGAATCCTATCCAGGCCGCACGGAAATACTGGCAATGGCTTTGTAGACCAGGATGACTGTCTTTTGAGCACCGCTGCTGTAACCAATAATCTCACGGTTGTAGAGGTCAACAAATAAGCATTCATAATGCCATTTTTTTTGCACACGTATGTAGGGTTAAATCACTGACGACCACGGCAAAAGGCTGCTTTTGCTCAAATTTCCGCTGTAGGATATTCGTCTCTTTGGATTCATTAGAACCCGTTCGGAAGGGTTTGTATTGAGCTACTGTGTAGTTGGAAACCACCCCATGCTTCTTCATGATCTTCCCGATTTTGCGACGCGAAGCGTGGAACGCTCTTTTCCGCAGCTCAAATTCGGCCCGAAGGCATTCAATAATAAGTTGGTGTACAACATTCATGATAATCTGCTCCTTTTGCTTCGGTGTTATGATAGCCTGATTAGATGTAATATGAATCTAATTGCTATTGGCCTATATCCAACGTTTTGAGAAACATTACACTTCCCTTTGTCTTATGCTTTCTCCATCTATGGAACAAAGAAAACTCCCCTGCTCGCTCTTTTATGCGAACATGGGGAGTTATTATGTTACTTTCTCTATTAATATTTGCTGCTAAATAGAGTATTTAAGTTTACGTTCCTTTATAATACCAATATTCAATACATCACCATTTTCACTATTAACGTAATAACTAAAGCCACCGCCACCTTGCCAACTTACTTCTTCAGAAACGCCACCACTTTCTCCTTCAATGACTTTTCTCATTCTTGGAACAACTAGGTCTTGAATATGTTTACCAACTTCTATTCCAATATACCTTCTCTTCATCTTATGTGCTACTGCGGCTGTAGTTCCTGATCCTAAATACGCATCTAACACTAAGTCACTTTCATTGGTTGCAATTTCAAGAATCCTTTTTATCAAGCTCTCTGGTTTTGGTGTATCAAACACTGGACTTCCTGGGAAAAGACGTAAAAGGTGCTTTTTGGCCATTTCATTCGTTCCAACATCATTACCCAACCACAAAGTTTCTGGTGTTACCCCAATATTACTCGATAAGAATTTTTTTATTCTTGGGACGCCATTTCCATCTTTCCCAAACCAAATATTGTTTGACAGTATTTCTTGTTCCATCCGTTCTTTACTGTATACCCAACACCTTCCATTCGGTGGCGAATGTTTTCTTCCGTTAGGTGCAACTATCTCATAGAATTGACTCTTGACAGCATGTCCTGCTTGCACATGAGCGGATACTGACTGCCATGGTCCTCTTGGATCATTACCTTGATTTTTGTATCTAGACAACATTTCTGAATTTGGGGGGAGTAAATTTCTCGAATGCTTAAACTTGATAGGATTTTTAGCGTAAACCAAAATATATTCATGATTATTTGAAAACACTTTACGATTTTCCCTAGTAATTCGCTGTTGCCATACAATAGTTGTAATAAAATTTTTCCTTCCAAAAACTTGATCAGCAGCCACTTTTAAATAATGAACTTCACTATCGTCAATAGATATCCATATACTACCGTCATCGGAAAGGAAATGGTTTAGCTTTTCTAGTGTCTTAGTAATCTCTTCAAGCCACATTTCATGTTTCATATCATCATTATAATGAGTGTACTTTTCGCCATTATTATATGGCGGATCAATATATATACACTTCACCTTATTGCTAAATTGCTCACTAATAATATCAAGGATACTGCAATTTTCACCTTCAATAATCAAATTACCCGTATCTTCTTCCCCGTAGGAATTTCCTTTTACATACGTTAATTTACTATAATCATTTATTTTAACCATCTACCTTCTATTGTGAAATTATAGTTTATACCTGACAGACTATAAGTAATTCTGCATCATAGGATATATCAAAATTATTGCTAGAGTTGTTTAGCTTACTGTGTGAAAATTGACCCACGGAGATTGTTTCAACTCTTGAAAAATACCTCTTAGCCATATTTTCAAGCCTATTTATAGTGTGTACCCTAGGGGTAGCCTTTTTTGTTTCATCATATGGAGAATATGATAGAACAAGTGGAACATCTAGCTGACGTACTTTCTTGAACAAACTTTCAAAAGCGGTTGTTGCTTGAGATTTTATTGAAAAGGGTGACTGATGTCTGTCTTCTCTATATATTCCTTTACTTAAGTTTGTTCCGCCATTTAGGTTTGTTCTTGAGACTTTAGGATTATCTCGAAGACAAATTGTTTCAAGTACGTGATAATACCTACTATAATGATATCTAGTATAAGGAGGATCAGCATAAACAACTTTCGTGCTATTAATGTTACTCTTATAAATATAATCTAATGCATCCGAGTAATCCATCTTGTACACGTAATGATCAAACACTGACTTCTCTTGAGCTAAATAAAGCTCTAACCATTCTTTAAATACAAGAAATACATCTTTGCTTCTATCCTTTTGAACTCTGTTACCTATATTTTTTTTCGGGGTACCATCAGCGTTTCTGGGTTTGATTGGTTGGGCAAATTGCTTTCCAACAGTATTAACAATATCACTTGCTGTACTTAAAACTGAAGCAAGGAAAGTATCCTGTGCTTCTTGCGGAAGTTTATGGATCGCATCTAGAATGGAGTCTATTTGTAAAGATTGAAGGTAGGAGAAATAGATTCCTCCGAAATAACGGACAACTAATGCATCAGCACCTGTTGTAAGCTTTGAAGTTTCAAGACGAGAAACTGTACTCTTCAATACATGATTTAGTTCAGAAGAACAATCAAGATTC
Organism: Paenibacillus kribbensis; assembly: GCF_001705305.1. Classification (GTDB taxonomy): domain Bacteria; phylum Bacillota; class Bacilli; order Paenibacillales; family Paenibacillaceae; genus Paenibacillus; species Paenibacillus kribbensis_B. The sequence goes on along the minus strand of NZ_MCBP01000016.1, from coordinate 82,675 downwards.
ATACCCTGCTCATAGGATAAAATAGATCCCTTTTCTATTAGTTCACATAAAGGATTCGGATCTCCATGTAAAGCTTGGTTAATACAAAATGACTCGTATTCAATCATTGGTTGAATACTTGAATATAACTTTTCATAATGTGATGAATTTAGGCATCCTTCCAAAAACTCATTTACATTAAAGCCCCTAGCCACAGGCTTTAGTAACGCTGAACAAATAACCCTAGAATACTCCTGTATATCTACTGAAGTTACTGGTCTAAACCTAGACAGGTGCCTTGATACAGTCCCCGATCCTGCAAATAAATCACAGACTCCACCACCTGAAGGCTCTACTTGATCAATTGTATTTAGAATAAAATCAAGAATTCTTAACTTACTACCTAGATAGTGAATAGGTCTAAATTGTTTCTCTTGAGTAACTATTGATATCTCTGGAAACATGCTTAATTGACTGTATTTTAAATAATCATTTTGATCCATTTTAAGTTCTTGTGCATATTCAAGCTGCCTATGTTTCATTAAATCACCCCATCTTATACTGTTATATTCCAAATTGGTAGATGAGGACATCTTATTCTTAACTCATTTACGGATGTAATGTGCCTCTTCATTTGGTTGTTCGTAGTGACGGGAATCTCCCGATCTAGATATTGTCTAATTTCATTATAGAAAGGATCAGTAGGCATTGCGAGCACGTAAAGAAAATCTCGAGTAGACACACGCACAAATACACCAATAGGTCGATTAACTGTTGGGTATGCTAATCCAGCCGCAGCTCCAAGCTCTATTCGCCAATTATGGCTGGCTACTGAAACACTATTTCTTATCTCAGTTTCTCCAAGAATTCCCGTTGCAGAAACGTTTCTGAGCACCATACGGTAATACCCATTAACACCTGCTGGAGCACCAAAAAAGTTCTCAAAAGTATACTTACTAAAGTTAGCCTGTTTCCACCTAACGTTATTATTTGGTATCTCCGCAACCAATGCAGGATCACTTTCGTCGAAAATCCATGCTTGTAGATCTTCCTCTTCGATAAGCTCAGATATCAAAGAAGCATGTTCTTCTTGCGATTCATCTTCTTGCTCCTGATTCTGCTGGACTTCAAAGCTTGAATCAGCAGTAGATTCGTCTGGTCCAAGTAATCCGGCTTTATTTTTTAATCTTGAAATGACCTTTGCATTCTCCCTAGCCTTCTTAATAACTTCTTCATCATCTACTTGCTTCAAGAATCGCGCATTTAGATCGAGCCAGCTATTCCAGTAATCTTCAATTTCTTGAATTTTATTACTGTCAACTTCAACTAAACTAAAAGCTTCTCTATTTCGTCTTAAACCTTTTTCTGTTAAATTACCAGAGCCTAAAACTAAAACACCACCAGTATAATTTTTAAACCAACTGAATTTCGGATGAAACAATGATCCCTTTGTATTATGATGGAAAACATAAACCTCTAGTCCACTGAATTTATTTCTTAATTCATTTACTTGTTCAAGTGCCTTTTCACTGGTTATCTCATCAATCCCAACTATTAACTTAAAGCTTCCATTTGTAATAAGTTTAGTAAATGTATCATCCTCAAGAAGTAACTTTGCCCCTCCGGCAGTAACGAAAGCATATGCCCCTCCACCTTGGGTAGCACCCTCAGATGCTTTTAGTAATGCTTCATGTAGGGAATACCCATCCTTAAACATAGGGTCCTGTATGTAGAAGTCCATTCTTATTACTCCTCTAACAATAAGATATTTAGTTTCATTATATCTTATTTTTTTATAATAGAGGGAAAGAAACTGCACCTACATTCGATTAATCTTAAGTTTAGTGATGGAGTCATACAGATGAAGTATTTTTATTATACCAAACATATGTTTCCATAACTATATTTTTTAATTTCCTATGCCCATTCAGGTGAGAATTTAGCCGTTACTTATGATACGGTTCACCTCGATTAATCTTCACCGCCCGATAAATCTGTTCCACCAGCACCAGCCGCATCAGCTGATGCGGCAAAGTCATCCTTCCGAAGCTCAGCTTCTGCTGGGCGCGGCGGAGGACTTCGTCAGAGAGTCCGTGGCTGCCGCCAATGACGAAGACGACATGGCTTGTGCCATAGGTGCCGAGCTTGTCCAATTCCTCTGCGAGTTCTTCCGAGCTCCAGAGTTTGCCGTCGATGGCAAGCACAATGACATGTGCTTCACTTTTCACATGAGCAAGGATGCGCTCTCCCTCTCGCTCCTTGACCTGTCGAACCTCCGCCTCGCTCAGTGTGTCAGGAGCCTTTTCATCGGCTACTTCAATCATTTGGAACTTGATGTATGGCCCTAGCCGTTTAGCATATTCCTGAATGCCCATGACCAAATACTTCTCTTTTAACTTCCCCACACCTATAAGCTGAATAAACAAATTTCATACCCCTATCTATGTCGAATGATAATGTAAAATCGTATTTACGATCCTTAACTTAAAAACATACCTGTAACATAGTTATTTTAGCACCTGAAACGCCTCTTACCTATCTATTTCCTCTCCGCTACGAGCCTACCCCTGTTCAGGTTATAGCGGATCATTCATTTACGCTCTTCACAATGAAATGCCTATCCGTTTCGTATTCATCAAGACACTGTATTAGCATCTGTCGATATTCGCTGATTTGTTCCGCTGTCGCTGACTCCCGTAATGATTCAAACAATGCTGTACATTTCTTGAAATTACGATCGTTACCCGACTGATCAGCTAGTTGCATCGCCTGTAAAGTAAGCCCCACTGCATCCTGTAATCTATCGTACTTCCGATAATACAAAGCCAGGTGATAGCAGTAGCTATAATAGTAAGATACGTTTTCTGCGTCTTCATAACTCCCGAATTCATCAATCTGCTCTGTAAACGTATGTAAAATATCTCCTACATCCAAATGATACATAAGTGCTGTCTGTAATATGGTATTCAGCCCCGGTAATATTTCCTCCGGATGATCCTGTAAAAAGATTACGTATTCCTCCACAAGCTCTAAGTTCCCAGATAAAATATCTACTGCATATAAATTAGTCTTGGCTAAAAACCTGAATTCATCGACAACCTGCATACCCTCTTCCTCTAAATCCTCCATCCAACCAAGCTCAGCATACTTATAGATGCACTCCCTTGCCTGCTCATATGCCCCCTGGTTCTGGTGAGCCATCCCACACATCAGGTGGCTGAGTCCAAAATAATATACCAGCGGACGCTCTAATTGCACATGCGGGATGGATAATTTCATCGCTTTATGATACTGCCGTTCTTCATAGATGCGTTGTACACATTGGTACAAAATATCCGCCGTCTCCATCACCTTTTTCCAATTCTCAAAAGCCACAGCCATCTTCAACATTTCAACAATGATATCCGGTTTGAGTGATTTTAGGATAGAAGTTCTCAAGAATAGTCCCTCCTTATATTTCCATTTACACCCAATTGTATAGAAAATGAAAAGGGAGGTCAATATAAAAAGCACTTAAAAGTACAGTTTTCTACGTTTTTATTTTGCATAAGATGGTCTGTAACGATAATCTGTCCTCTTCTAACCTTAAGTGGAGGTGATTACATGAGTTTACCAGAAAGCGTCGGAAATCGGATACGAGAACTAAGAAAAGCTAAGGGATGGACGCAAGAACAATTGGCGGAAGCAGCAGGACTCCATTACAGTTATATTGGCGGAGTAGAACGTGGAGATCGAAATATTTCATTGGAGACGTTGGAAAAAATAATTTTAGCGTTAAAAGTTCCACCCTTTGAACTTTTCCAATTCGAAGAAACTACTGATCGAAAAGAAATCATAAATAAACTTATGTTACTCATAAATTCAAGAGAAACAACAGAGCTTGAAATGCTTACTACTATAACAAAAAATATTGTTGATTTAATTGAGTTACAACAAAAAATTAATTGAACATGAAGAGCAAATCGGGATTCTCAGACGAGTTAACAAAGAAGTTTCACGCGCGTTTGAGTAGAGCCATTTCACCCTAAAAAGCCTTGAATACAACAAAAAAAGGCACCACACAGGTGCCCTTCATAAACCTTTACAAAAAATACTCAAGCGTACAGCATAAAGAAGCTCACATCATGCCCCAACTGCTTCAAATAATTATAGAGCTGCGAACGGTGATGGAACACATGTGTCACGGTCTCAATCTGCCATTGGACCTGCACATGTCCATGCTCCATATAAAAGGCCTTCGTCGAACGGTTCAAATAATCGTCTTCGCTAAGCGAAAGAATGTAAGCTTTATAGGCCTCAAAGTTCTCCCTGAAAGCCGTAGCCAAGCGCTCGGGATCTTCCACTTCGGACAGGCTGTTTTCAATCTCTCCTACTTCCCCCTCGGACTTCTCCTGATGCATAATCGCAAGATCCGAGGCCGGAATAAGCACAAAATGATGCACTAACTCCAGCAGCGAGCGGAAATTATCCTGCGGCCGAAAGCTCCAGTCCTCTGGACGTATTTTGCGGATCAGGGCTTCCCCCGTTCGTACTCCGGTCTCCAGCTCATTCAGCAGATGATCCCGAATTTGCAGCGTTCCACTCATGTTCGCATCTCTCCTTTGTCATTCTTCTTCATGTTTTGAGTATAACTGAGGTCTCAGGGCGTGTATTGTAAAAATCGGACAATCTCCGAAAATCCTTGGCCGCAGTAAGCGGAGAATCGCCATAAAACCTGCGAAAATCTCGGCTCAGGTGCGCCTGATCGAAAAATCCATGCTTTAGCGCAAGCTCCGTCCAATCCATACTCCCGCCGCTTTGAATCGTGTGCAAAACACTCTGGAAGCGGACAACTTCACTGAACTTTTTGGGGCTGATCCCTATCCACTGCCCAAACTTGCGGTTAATCTGTCTTTCACTGATCGCTTCTCGATCGGCAAGCTCCTTGATCCCCACGCTTCCACCGCTCACAAAAATGCGATGCAACAGGCTTTTCATCAGGTCACAATCGCTTGTCCTTTGCCGCAGCAGAAGTTGGCTGAGATACTCATCCATTATGCGCACCCGTTCATTGAAATCCTGCGCTTCCAATATACGCTCACCCATCATCGCAGTGCTTTCGGGCCAGATATCTTCGAGGTGAAAATGACCACCTGTAAACAAATGAAGCGGTATGCCGTGAAAAAAATGTGCCCCGCCCGGAAAAAAACGCACAGCAAAAATACGTGTCTCGGCACCTTCCTGTCTGGCAGACACGAACGGATGCGTAAACGTCCCGCAGTACGAGATTTCCTGACGCTCACTCACCGGGTCGTATTTTAACAGAATATCCGTACAGCCATCAGGTAATACCCGCTCTACAGTTTCTTCCACCAGCAGACTTAATGAAGTAGGGTCTCCACACGAAGCTGTTAAATTTCCCTCTACCACTCTAGCAGCCGGACCGAACTCCCAATAACAAGCTACGTAAGCTCTAAGCGCGGCGGATGGCTTTTTTTCGATATAATATGTGGAGGAGTCGCTTCCATTAACTTGAATCGGACGAAACAGTGAATGCAGCCAAGGGTCCATCCATCGTTCACTCCTGTCTCAGCACGTGATGGGAATAAATATAGCTCTATGTATGAGGATTTTGCAAAAATCCTGGTATACAAAAAGGACGTTTCTGCCCGAAACGCCCGTGCTCGTTTTTTATACGACCAAAAATTCCGCTTTGTTCTCACATTCCTTGCACTTCACCGGAGGGTCCCAATCCGAAAATTTCGTTTCCTTGAGATCGACGACATCCGGTGCATCCTCGTATTCATCGACGAACATATCAATTGCCAGTTCCACATGCTCTTTACATACCACGTACATTCCAGTTGCATCCCTTTCCATTTGAAGCTCTTCCTGTTGCAGGTGTCTCACGACCACCTTCTCTTGTTCTACCATACTTGACGCGGAAAGGAAAGAGCCTGCTTCCTAAGCCTGACGTTTGGTGTTAAAAATAAGAAAATGGCTGACATTCAGGTCTTCCCGGAAATGGGGATATCTCTCCAGCATTTCGGCAGACGGCTTGGGTTCGATCATCCCTTCCAACAGCAAACCCGCCCCAATAAGGGTCTGTACATAGCTACCCAGCGTGCGGTGAAAATACAAGAACTTTTCCTCCTGATCATAGGGAATAGCCTGCTCTAAGGGACCTTCGCTGAAATATCGATCCACTTTCCAATACAGCTTTTTTCCTGTCTCATCTTTCACCCACCCACTCTGCGGCGTCTGAAAGCACGGATGCAGAATCGAAAAAATAAAGCGGCCCCCCGACACCAGTAGCCGACGCATTTCGGCAATCGCCTGCTCATAATGGGCCAGGTCCTGAATGACCATATTCGAAACGATCAGATCAAAGCTCTGATCTCTGAACAGGTCCAGCCTCTCCAGATTGCCGTGGTGATATGTAATGCCCAATGCTGGCGGTGTCCGCTCTCTTGCAAGCTTCAGCATCTCTGTCGAATAATCTACAGCCTCCACCAACGCACCCGCCTTGGCCATCTTGCGGCTCAGATAACCTTCACCACAGCCAGCATCCAGCACTTTTTTGCCCGCAAGAGTTCCCATACATTGTTGCAATGCAGGATTGAGCAGCACCTCGCGAGACCGATCTCCTTCTTCTGTGTACTTGGAGGTAAAGTTCTCTGCATGCATATCCCAGCGTCGGATGGCCTCTTCGGTATCCCACTTATTCATATTCATCTCCTTCTTTCTCCTGTCTTGGCTAATCCACGCTACTCTAATTTCCGCGTAGGGCCATAGATTCTACACTCATCCTTACCTTTTTGCAATGATAACGTTTACAATAATAAAATATCTAATTATGACATTATTCTTCCATTAATTATATATGTATTATATAATGGAATAGTATGGTAGTATATCACTAGAAAGCGCTTTCAATAAAACTTGTAAAGGAGCCTGTTATGTTAAAACGAAAACCCGTTTCATTACTGTCGTTGACTCTTGCCATCACCCTATTATTATCTGCGTTCGCGTCTGTCGCTGCCGCTGCGGAATCTGACGGACAAGCACCACAAGCCACCGCCACAAGGAATATGCAATCGTATGTGGAAGCCATGCAGCCCGGATGGAATTTAGGAAATTCCCTGGATGCTACCGGAGCAGATGAGACATCATGGGGCAATCCGCGCATTACCCAAGCGCTGATCCAGCAAATTGCTGCCCAGGGGTACAAAAGCATCCGTATTCCTGTCACCTGGGATAAGCACATTGGGGCAGCACCCAATTATACCGTTGACTCTGCCTACATGAACCGCGTGGAAGAAGTTGTTCGCTGGGCACTGGATGCCAATCTGTATGTCATGATCAATGTTCATCATGATTCATGGATGTGGGTAAGCAGTATGGAGCCCAAGCACGATGAAGTGCTGGCTCGCTATAACGCAATATGGACACAAATGGCCCAGCGCTTTAAAGATAAGCCGGACAAGCTGATGTTCGAAAGCATTAACGAACCCCGTTTCACCGAAGGCGGAACAACCAATGAAGCAAAAGCGAACCAGATGCTCCAGGAACTGAATGTGTCCTTCCACAAAATTGTCCGCGCCTCCGGTGGCAACAATGCCACTCGCCCACTTGTTCTGCCTGGCTTGGATACTTCACCTGCCCAAAACAAAATCAATGAGTTGTACAACACGATGACCAAGCTCAACGACCCCAACCTGATTGCCACCGTTCACTATTATGGATATTGGCCTTTCAGTGTAAATATTGCGGGCCATACTACTTTTGATAATGATACTAAAAACGATATTATCCAAACCTTTGATAACGTCTATAACACCTTTGTAGCCAAAGGTATTCCGGTTATTGTTGGTGAATTCGGTCTACTCGGCTTCGATAAAAATACAGGCGTTATTGAACAAGGGGAAAAGCTGAAATTCTTTGAATTCTTGACCTATTATTTGAAAGAGAAAAAAATAACAGGCATACTTTGGGATAACGGCCAGCATTTTAACCGGACAGCGTACAAGTGGTCCGATCCTGAACTTTTTAACGTCATCCGGGCCAGCCTGAAAGGTCGTTCCTCCAATGCAGTCAGTGACCTCATTCACTTGAAAAAGGGAGCTTCCGTTCAGGATGCCAAGGTCACTTTAAACCTGAACGGCAATCAGCTGAGCACACTCAGTGCCAACAGTAAGCAACTGAAACAAGGCACCGACTACACGCTGAACGGTGACACATTAACGTTCAAGGCCAGCTTGCTTACCAACCTGACCACATCCGGTAAATATGGCGAGAATGCAGTAATTAACGCCAAATTTAATAAGGGAGCAGACTGGAATTTCAAAGTAGTGGTGTATGATACACCAAAATTAAGCGCTACTGAGGGGACTACGCAAGCTTTTACCATTCCAACCGACTTCCGTGGCAGCCAGCTTGCTACAATGGAAGCTGTTTATACCAATGGCGGCAATGCCGGCCCGCAGGACTGGACACCCTATAAGGAGTTTGGCAATACCTTTGCTCCTGCCTATGATACCAATGGCATCAAGCTGCTGCCTGAATTTTTTAACAGCGTGAAGGATGGTGAAGTCACACTGAAGTTCCATTTCTGGAGCGGCGATGTGGTGACATACAAGATCACCAAGAGCGGAACCCGTGTGACGGGAAAGGCATCTTAACCTAAAACAACACAACCGGCAAACTAAAAAGGCGTTCCCGGATAATAAGCCGGAGAACGCCTTTTTTATAGTTATGCCTACAAGCCAAATCCTAGCCTTCCGGCTTATCCGTTAATTTCAACGTCACCGTTTCTTCCTTGCCTGCCCGGTAAAAGGTAACTTTCAGCTCGTCGCCAATCTTCTTGGTATCATACAAGTAGCGGCGCAGATCAAGCGTGGAGTTGATCGGCTCACCATCAAAAGCCGTGATGACATCGTTCAGCTTCAAGCCTGCCTCTTTGGCAGGACCGTGGGCTTCCAGAACCACTGCACCGTCCTTCACACTATCGGGTAGCTTGAGTTCCTTGCGCTGTGTTTCATCCAGCGGTGCATACTCATTGTTGAGGTCAACTGTGTAGACCCCCAAATAAGGGCGGGCGATCTTGCCGTCCTCAACCAGTTCATTCACCGTCTTCATTACCTCATTGGCGGGAATGGCGAACCCGAGTCCTTCAACCCCGGTATCGGCGATTTTCATCGTATTGATGCCAATCACTCGTCCGTCCAGATCGACCAGCGCACCGCCGCTATTCCCCTCATTAATCGCCGCATCGGTCTGGATGACATGCTGCTCCCAGTCATATACCCCATCCTGATTAATGGAAATGGGAATGATCCGATTCGTATAGCTCACAATGCCGGAGGTAAGCGTGTCACCCAAGCCGAGCGGATTGCCAATGGCAATCACGGTCTCACCCAGACGGAGCTTGCTGGAGTCGCCGATATCGGCTACCGTGCTAATGCCTTTATCATCAACCGCCAACACGGCAATATCGCTAATGCGATCCTTCCCGATCAGCTTTGCCTCTTTTCTAACACCGTCCACAGTTACAATATCCAGATCGTCCGAGCCTTCGATGACATGGTTGTTCGTCATAATAAAGGCTTTGCCGGAGCTCACGCGGAAAATGACACCCGATCCAAGCGCCGATTGCTCTGTGCTGGTGCCGTTTTCCCCTTTCAGGTTCACGATGCTGACGACGGCCGGGCGCACCTTGGCTGCCGCCTGCACAATCCGGTCATACGGATCACCCGCTGCTTGCCGCAAGGAATAATGACTTGCTCCGGTTACCGCTGTAGTGGAAGGCAGACCTGTAATAAAGCTGAACAGCAGCACAGCAACCACTGCGCTGACTACCCCGCTAATGACAGCAGCCTGCATCGGACTCACTCCGCGGTTCCGGTGTGGCCAACGCCCCCTTCCTCCACGGCGTGCCTTGAATGCCGTTTTCTTAGCCGCACGTGTAGATACCTTTGTTGAATAAAAATCGTCTTCAAACAAGCCCATACTAATCCTCTCCCCTTCGTTGTCATGCACCGACACTCACTAAAAAATTAGGGCTATTCGGGCTTGCGCCAACCTATGCTACAGAGAACCTGCTCCGTTGAACATCTCAAGTGGATTGAAAATCCCCCATCATCGGAATTCAGCAACCAATCGTTCCAGCCTACTTATCTATCACCACAAATGGCGACTTCCCAAGCAACCGGATCTCATAAAATAGCATACACGCCGAATCTGACGCCGAATAGAGGAAAAAGGAGGAATGATTTCCAAACCAATGGACTACAATAGTAACAAGTCTTCTATTCTATTACAAAATGATCGTCTCATAGAGACGTTCTGGCCTGTTCCCGTCCGCTTAAAGCAGCCTATACTTTTGGATGAGAGCCTTCCTTCAGAAAGCTATCTGTTGTTAGCTTCATTGTATCACAGCACCCAGCAAAACCACAGGCATAACCAAGCTTATCACACGCCATTTTCAAAATATTTTTCAGGAGGAATATATGATGAATTCACATCGTTCAGCTATGGATGAAGTTCGCATGGCTGCCAAGCTTGCGGATTTAAAAGACGAGCATTACCGCAACACACTGGCACTAAGTACATTGATTGAACTACTGGTGGACAAAGGCGTCGTGACCCGTGAAGAGGTAGAACGCAAAGCCGCCGAACTGGACAGCTTTATGACTCACTTACCTTATCCCAAGGTGTAGGACGATCATAATACGTATCGCACAATCGGAACTCACTGTCCTTGTAAAAGCAGCCGCGGTCTTCCATCGCCCCGCGCACCGTCATCTTCGCAAGCTCCATCATGTTATGGTCGCGGCTCAAATGTGCCAAATACGTTCGCTTCGTCCGTCCTGTCAGCAGCTCGCTAAGAATTGCTCCCGCCATCTCATTGGATAAGTGACCGATATCGCTCAGAATACGACGCTTGATGTTCCATGGATAACGCCCCATACGCAGCATCTCCACATCATGATTAGCCTCCAGCACCAATACGTCCGCGTCTGATATCGCCTGCTTCACCTTGTCGCTGACATAGCCGAGATCGGTCGCTACGCTGAGCTTTTCGGCCCCATCGTAAAAGCTATATCCTACGGGCTCGGCTGCATCATGGGATATGCCAAAAGACTCCACGCGCAATGACTCGAATTCCCGCGTCGCGCCTGTCTCCAATATCCTGCGGTTCTCGTCCGCAATTTGCCCGACAGCATTGCTGATGGCAAACCACGTCTTCTCATTGGCATACACAGGTAAATTATATTTACGCGCCATGGCGCCTAGTCCTTTAACATGATCAGAATGCTCATGCGTGACCAAAATACCATCCAACTCTTCTCCGCTCAGATCGCGTTCCTTCAGCAATTCATCAATACGCTTCGCGCTGAGACCTGCGTCGATGAGTAATGTCGTGTCTTCGTTCCGCACAACGGTAGCATTGCCGGTCGAACCGCTCGACAGCACGGTAAATGAAATCCCCATATCTGTTCAAGACCCTTCTGTATGTTCTTTCTTTGGACTAATGACATCTCCGTTCATCTGTACATAATAGACACCTTTCCCGTTATCCAGCATAAATCGCCACACCGGGGCAGCCACCTGGCTATCCGAGTTAAAGGTCTGTCCGTAGTAACCGAGCCGAATATCCTTCACAATCGAGTCACGCGGCAAATAGCTGTCGATCAAGCGTGCCAAGGCCTTGGACGCAGGCAGCATTTTCTTTGCCTCGTCTGAGGGCTGGAGAACCACCTGAATTTTACGATATCCTGTAATCTTCTGATTGCTGTAAAACAGAGCCAGCTTCACATTAAACAGTGGCCACTTGTCCTGTACCAACGGATGCAGCACAAAAGCGTCCGTCTGTCCGGATGCCGGCTCCTCCTGAACATCCAATGGATCATACTGGTAGTTGTCGATGTCCTTGATTTGCGGCTCCAATGCCTCAACCAGTGCATCATGAGTGAATACAAGCTTGCTGTCTACCGGTTTTACCAGCTGCACGCGCTCATCCTTTTCCCCACGAACATACGTGTAGGAAAGCTTGGGCAGCTGCGGGGTATCCCCGGGAATCGGAGCCAGCACCTGAATGCTCTTTTCTTCCATTAAACGCTGCGTATTTTCATCCAATGAAGTAAAATCCAAATTCGGCCCTGCCGTTTCCTGCGCATCATTCCACAACTGGCGTCCCAGCACTACATTGAGCAGCAAAAATGTACAGATCAGTACGTTTTTCGCGCGGCTCCAATCCATTCCCGTTCCCCCTTCCTGTCACTTTTTTGTCTCCTGAGATAGCTGCGTTTGTGGTGAATTCGATGCTGTCGTTACCGGAACAGCATGAATCTCTGCGGCAGAGCCGTCGCCCAGCGTAACGCGCCATTCGGGAACAAGCTTCAACCCATCATTGGTCAGCTCCGGCTGATATACAGGGGTTAGATCCCTGATGGTTTTTCCTTTGCCTACCGTCTCCAATTGCTTCTTTAAGGTTTCTCCGCCCGGAAGCATGACCTTCTTCGAGGATTGCTCCCCACCCTTGAGGTACAGCAGCGAACGATCATAGACAGATGCCGTTTCCTGCTGGATTTGCAGCGAAATCGTACCAAAGCGGAATGACGGTGTATCCAGCACGGGATAAGCCCCGTAATACTGCTGAAACAGCACACTCGTACGATTTTCATCGCTGCTTCTCATTTTTAGCTGATAAGAAGCATCCCAGCCGCCATGCTGATTTACAAAATCGACTGCGGCCAACACATCCCTAATCGGGCTGCTTCCGCTCGCTCCGGGGGCGCTGGGATCGGTATAGCTCATCCATCGCTGGTCCTGCTTGATTTGCAGACTCCGCTTGCTGTCGGTATAAATTTGGGAGCCGTCCTTCTCCTGAATATTGCGCGTAATCCCTGGATCAAAAAACAAGTTCCGCTGCATCTGCTCTGTCGTAAACAACCCGGCATACACCACAGGCTGTACCGTCTCCAGATCGTTTACAGGGATGTAATACTGATTATCCACCAGCTCGTACAACGGGGCATTTTTGCCAAAATTCACATGCTGTCTTACATCCTCCACCGTCATGTCGAACTGGTTCGCCTCATACACAACATCGCCTCTGGCACTGAAAAAGAGCGCATGCGGCTTGGCATTCTTTTCATCGATATAGATCCAGATGCGGTTAATCGTCTCTCCCTGAAACACCGAATCCGGCGTCAGACGCATGACCCGCTCCAGTAATGAAACGGGGACGCCGCCTGCAAAAGACAATTCAATACCCTCATTTTCGCTGCGAATCCGCGCCCAGTCCGCCGACTGAATACTCCGACGTTGGAAATTGCTAAAGCTCCGGCTCTCCAGCCGTGTATAAATCAAGTCATAAAAAGCAACACCCGGATAAAAAACAGTATGTTTTTTGCCCCCTTGGTGAATGAGCATTTTATCGGGAAACACGAGGTTCTCAATCTTTTTCTCCTGCCCCATGCTTTCAGTCTTCACATAGTTTGTTTCTGAAGTGAGTACAGAATCACTGCCCGGAAGGCGGTAGATCAAAAAATAAGTCTGTACCAGGCTGGAAGCCACCAGAAAAACAAGCGCCCCTGACTTCAAACGTTCCCTCACTGTGCTTCCCTCCCTTCACCCGACATGGGGAGTGTAAAGGTCGTGCAGGTCCCTTGACCATATTCTGACTCCAGAAAAATCTGGCCTCCATGAGCCTTTACAATTTCCCGGGCAATCGACAGCCCTAATCCTGTACCACCCATATTGCGCGATCTTGCCTTGTCTACACGATAAAACCGTTCAAAAATCCGGTCCAGGTCCTTTTTCGGAATACCAATTCCGGTATCCTGTACCGAAATGGACAGCATCCCCTCGCTGTTGCGGCGAGCTTCAATCCGAATACTTCCGCCCTCCGGCGTATATTTCAACGCATTGGACATCAGATTGTCCAATACCTGCTCAATTTGATCACGGTCGATGACGACCTTGCCGATCCCCTGTTCTACGAACATTCCTGAACGAATGTGCTTTTGCTTCATTTGAAAAGAGAATCGATCCGCCACTTCGTCCAGCATCTCCATCACATCCGCAGGCTGCATCCGCAAAGGCGCTTCATTGGAATCAAGCCGCGACAGATGCAGCAAATCCGTAACCAGCCGGATCATACGCTCCGTCTCGTTGCGAATCACGCCCACGAAGCGCTCCGCAAGCTGCGGCTCACTCATCGCGCCGTCATCCAGCGCTTCGGCATAGCTGCGGATCGTCGTCAACGGGGTGCGCAGCTCATGGGATACATTCGCTACGAATTCCCGTCGTGTCGTCTCCATCTCCTCCTGCTCCGTCACGTCCTGGAGCACGGCAATCGTTCCCGTAATGCCAAATTCCCGCCGATGAATCGGCGTGAACGTCACGCGGATCACGATGGGCTCATCCTGCCCCGCAGGCTCCAGCTGCAGCAGCGTGGAGGCCGAAGAGCCGCTATACAGGGCCTCGGTTTCCTCCGGGTCGATCCCCAGCAGTACCGCGATATGTCTACCGGTCATTTCATTCTCGTTCACGCCCAGCATGGCGCTAGCCCGACGGTTAACGAGAATGACCCGGCCATGATCATCTGTAGCGACTACACCGTCGCTCATATTGGTCAGGATGGAGGAAAGCTTCTCCTTCTCCTCTTCATTTTGGGACAGCGCCTCACGCAAGCGGCCTGTCATATAGTTAAAGGCCACGCTGAGCCTGCCGATCTCATCTTCACCAAACACCGGCATCTGCTGGTCAAACTTGCCCTCTGCGACCTCTGTCGCATGGCGTGTCATCACCTTGATCGGGTGTGTAATGGTATGCGCCAGCACTACGCCGAGCACAGCCGTTAACGCCAACGCAATCAGCATACCGGACAGAAACACATTGTTAATGCGTTTCATCGTATCGTACAGCTCGGTCATCGAAGCGGCGATGTACACCGCGCCGACGATTTTACCCTGGCTGATGACAGGTTTGGCGACGACCTTTTTGCGGACGTTATCCTCGTCCACCATGTACTCCTCGTTATCGCGAATCCCCTGGAGTGCGCGACTGACGACGGTCTGCGTGTTTTTACGCCCGACATAATCGGCGTGTGAGCCTTGAGAGGTAATCAATACCTTGCCGCTGGCATCCAGCACCTGAATTTCTGCACCGCTGAAATCAAACAAATTGTTCACCCGCGCGCGCAAGCTTTCAACGCTGTCTTCTTCCATTTTACCGTCACTGCTGCTCAAATCCTGCTCTGCCAGCACGGACAGCATTTCCGCCCGTGCCTGCAAATCCTGTGTAAAATTACTCGTCAGAGAGTTCTTCATGGAGCTGACAAAATAGACTCCGATCAGCTGCATCGCCACCAAAATAAGCAGCACATAAATAATAATCAGCTTGGCATGAATGGTGCGAAAAAAAGACAGCCATCTCATGCCCGCAGGCCACCTTTGCTTCCGCTAACAATATATCCGAGCCCACGGCGTGTCAGAATGGTCTCCGGTTTGCTCGGATTTTCCTCGATCTTCTCGCGCAGTCTCCGAATCGTCACATCCACCGTCCGTACATCCCCATAGTATTCGAACCCCCACACCGCCTGCAGCAAATGCTCGCGGGTCATGACTTTTCCGGTATTCTTCGCCATGTAGTGCAACAGCTCATACTCTCGGTGTGTCAGATCAAGCGGCGTCCCGTTTTTGTAAGCTGTATACATATCTGTATCAAAAAAGAGGTCACCCACGCGCAGCCCCTGCTTGTCTTCCTGCGGACGGCTTTCCGGCGTACTTGCCCCGCCGCGCTGCTGTCTGCGCATCTGTGCCTTTACGCGTGCCAGCAATTCCCGAGTACTGAATGGCTTCGTCACATAATCGTCCGCACCCAGCTCCAACCCCAGCACCTTATCAATTTCACCGTCTTTGGCGGTCAGCATAATAATCGGCGTCTGGAGCTGATGCCCACGCACCTCGCGGCATACATCCATCCCGTCCATGCCCGGCAGCATCAGGTCCAGTAAAATCAGGTCAGGCTGCTGCTTGACCGCAATATCCACCGCGCTGATGCCATCAAACGCGCAAATCACCTGGTAGCCCTCTTTTTCCAAATTAAATTTCAGAATATCAGCGATAGGCTGTTCATCATCCACGACCAGAATCGTCCCCTGCATACAGCGTTCACCTCTTCTCACGGATCGTCATTTATATTGATCTTTCGTGATTCTATTCTATCATACCCGCGCGCCATTCCATTACTTCTTCGGACCCTTTTCTTTACGCAGAAAAAAACCATGCCTGCACCTGACCTTAGTCATGCAGAAAAACATGGCCTTTCCCCTTGATCTTCATGAATCCTCAATTACCCATCGTTATCAACAACTCATCTATCTTAAATACGTCATTGGATTTTGTGCGGTATTATTTTTGCGAATCTCAAAGTGAACATGTGTGCCTGTTGAACGTCCGGTGCTTCCCATGATGCCAATCGCTTCACCCTGCTGTACGACCTGTCCCACACGAACACCAATACTGCTCAAATGCCCGTATACCGTTTGGTAGCCGTTGCGATGGTCAATGATAATGACATTACCGTATCCATTCTGTTGGCCTGCAAATGTGACCACACCATCATCCGAGGCCTGAATCGTATGATTGCCGACCAAATCAACACCTTCATGCATACGCCCCCAGCGTCCTCCGAAGCTGCTCGTCATGACTGCACCCGCCGTCGGCCAGGCAAATTGACCCGAGCCTTCTCCCATGACCTTCGTGCCTCTTAGAACGACCTCGGTAACAGACGGCTGCAGCACTTTCTGACCGAGCCATTCCTCTTGCACAACCTCACCGTTCTCCTTGGTCAAACGATAGTCCATCTCTTTAAGGCCTGCTTGTCCCGGTCTGACGACTTTGGTGACCCCTGCCTTCAATTCATCACTCTGGCGAATCTCAACCTCAGGCTCGATGGCAATCTGCTCGACGACCTTCTCTACCGTCCGTACCGTGACTGGAGCCTTGGGTGCAGTGACCTTCAATTCGTCCCCAATTTGCAGATACAGCTCGCGCACGCCAGGATTATTCTGCTTAATATCCCAAGCCGTCATATTGAATTTAGTGGCGATGGACGACAACGAATCGCCTTCCTGCACCGTGTACGTTACAGGCTCCTCGCGCCCCTCGGTCAGTACTTTAACCGCTTCTGTCTCCGTCAGCACCTTGTTAGGGTCAGCTTTCACAGGCTCATATGCAATTTTCTCACGGATACGGGCAGACTCCAGCCACGCTTTAGGGGTTTTGGTGCTGGCACCAGCATGACTGCTGCCCACCGACGTCTTGCGAACCAGCCCCTTAATACCTGCAGCCTTATTCTCACCCGCAGGTATGTATTTCTTCTGTACTTGCTTTAACGCCGCCTGTGCTGTCGCTTTATCCTTCACAATGCCAACCGTCTCTCCGTTGACCTTCACTTCGACCCCTTTGGCATATGCTGTCAGCATACCGTCCAGCTTTTTTAGCGTGGCAGCACTGTCAATGTCCGCTTTATATGCCTTTTCCATGCTTGTTGTTACCGCGCTCGTATTGAGCACCATGTCCACGCCGGGATACTTGTCCTTATACTGTTTGGTCTTGGTAGCATACAGCTGCTTTAGCTGCTGCTCATTCAGGATATTGCCGACCTCGACGCCCTTTACATACACTTTATAATAAGGAACCGTGTTGGCTCCAACATATTGATTACCAGCAAAAATAAGACTGCCTGCAATTACTACACCGCCTGCCGTCCAGCTCAACCATTTTTTCCGTCCGTTCCACCATGTTGCCATTTTCCCTGCTTGTCCAGCAGCATTGCTTTCAACGCTTGAAACCTCATTGCTGTGATCTGGTGAATACTTTCCCTTAGAAACCTCCATGGTCCTCTCCTTTTCAGCATATCCTCTCTCTATATAAATGCGTCCGTTATTGTTCTTTTCCACGATAAAAGTAGTCATTTTGCAAGTCTATATAAGTAATTAGTCGCTATATATCATTACGTAGTTGCGTAAAAGGTTTCAAAAATTTAACCTTTTCGCAACACAGTTTACTTTAACATAGCTTTTACAAAGAATTCAACTACGCTCCAATTTCTTCCGAGTACGCAAAAAAATCCGCGCCTGGCGCGGATTCCTCAGTGTTATGTTGAGCATAAGCATTGCCTATACCATCATCGTTTTTATTTAAGCATATTCATCAGCTTGTTATATTCATCTTTGGTCAAATACTTCGCAAGTACCTGCTGAATATCCTGAAGCTCCTGTTCGGTCAGGCCGCCTTCCATGGCGGCTGATATTTTCTGCATTTCCTCCGGCGGCAGCTTGTTCATCAGAATCGCAAAAATCTCCTGTTTCTGCGCCGCAGGCAAATTGTTCTTCTTCTCCGTTAAATGATCGGGCGTAATCACCAAGTCATGGCCTTCAATACTGGTCGACTGACCTGTTTCAGGTGTAGCGGCACCTGTACCGCCTTCACCCTCGTTCAATCCCTGTCCCATGACGGGCAGAGCACCATCCGGTGGAGTTGCATTTTCCGAGCTCCCGCCCGTTGCCTTGCTTTTCCCTGTGTCTGAGCTTTTACCCGTATCTGTACTTTTACCTGTATCCGTGCTTTTATCTACGCCCGAGTTCCCATTGAGCCAGCCCAATCCCCATATCGGTTGATGATCGAGCTGAATGTTGAATTGCCGCAGCAGCGATTGAACATAGGCATTCACGACCACACCTGTCACAGCCAGCGTCAGAACGCTGACCAGCACCACCGTCATTCCTTTTTTGAGCAGCCATCCAAGCAACCTCATACCCCGTTACCTCCTTCATACGCAGCTTGCCATGTGTACATCATCATGAAGTGCATATCAATCAGTATTGACGAGATATGACGATTTTTAACCCTTGGAATATGTAAAACTAGCACGCTTGAATAGTAGAGGTGATCGAACAGTGGATCAGCGAGTACGGCGTACCCAGAAACGGAAAATATCATTGCGGACATAATCCAGTGAATACAGCACCTGCCGATTCAGCTCATCATAATGAAGCTGCTTGAGCAGTAATACCGTAGCCTGTGGTTGTTGGAGCAGACGTGCCGCGTGGGCATCGTGATCGTTCGGAACGGTAAGCTCTGAATATGCCCCTACAATTCGTACCCCGGCCTGAAGCTCCAGGCTCTGAAATAAGGACCCTGAAAAAGAGCCGTCCTCCAAAATTGGACTTGCCAACTTTTCCGGCATCCAGTTAATAGAGTGTGCCACCGCCTCCCCATCCGCGGTACGCGTACGCTCCAGTACAATCATCGGCTCATGCTCGGAAAGTTCCATTTGACTGGCAATATCCGGTGGACACGCCGAAACCCTCTGAATGGATTTCAGTTGCTCGTCTTCCCTCAGCCCTGCGGAACGGATCATGTCGCCGATGCTGTACAAGCGATCCAATGAGCTGGGAATGCTGGGAAGCGGACGAGTGGCGAACGTGCCGCTCCCGTGCTTCACCAGCAGCTTTCCTTCCAGCTCCAACTGGCGAATGGCCCCTCGCAGCGTCGTACGCGATACTCGGAACGATTGGGAGAGCGCCGCTTCCGAAGGCAGCCTGTCGCCCGGGCCAATCCGGTTAGCCTCTATATATTCCTCTATGAGCAGCTTAATGCTCTCTTGTTTGGTCGACACCGTCCAAAGCCCAGCCTTTCTATCGTAATGATTGGATTCCAGCGATATAAATCGGATTGGTAAAAGCAATCATAGTAACGCAGTCTTCCATACAACCATACAGCTCGGCTCGTATCCAGCCCTTTTCTGCCGGGTCTTGCAGCGTTATCGTATATTCTCCGGATTGCGCAGGAATGTGGATTTCAGAGCATGTCCCCTGACGGCTGGTCAGCAGCAGACGGAGGCTTTGCGGCTCCAGACGGTAATGGGCGGCTCTGATCTCTGTATCCAACTGTATTGTCACCGACAGTGCATCTTCTACCTGCGGCTCTACATATTCCCCGATACGATAGCGCTTGTCATCCCCCTCAACCTGTGCCTGCATCGTCAGCAGCGGCCCCATCGTCACCGATGCAGAGCCGTTGCGGATCGCCTCAACTGCCCGAATCGCCAACGTCTCTTTTTCTCCTGCTTCCTCCTGCACACCCAAATAAGTGACCGCCGGAAGGGCATCATCCGGTTTGGATACGTGCCAGTCCCGACCACTTACCGCCGTGATGCGATAACCCTGATTTAGCAAATCCGTCCACATCGCGAATGCCCGCTGGCTGTCTCGCTTGATCGACGGCATGAGCGTTGACCATACCTCGATATAATCGACCTCATGCCAGTCCTGAATGGTGTATTCCCAAAAACACCCCGTACAGATCGGACTTCCAATCCTGAACGGATGGGCAATCCCTGCAATACCTCCCTGCTCATGCACCTTCCGAATCCCCTCGTGAATATCGTCCGGCCCGAGAACACGCCAGTCGATAAAGCGGTCTACCCCAAGCGTCAGCATATGTCCGTAAAAGGTGGTCCATTCCATCCCTGGAATGATCGGGACACCAAACTGCTGTTGAACCCGCTCCTGATCTACAAGTGCAGACTGGGTATTGTGATCGGTCATGGCGATGCATTCAAGCCCGAGATTGGCTGCGCTTTGAGCCAGCTCCTCCAGTGTTTGCTTGCCGTCACTGTGAAGCGTATGGGTATGAAGCTCCGCCGGAATCCATTTAACCATGTGCGGCATCCTCCCCCCATACCTGAATGCTGTATGCCAGCGTCTCTGTTACAACGGCATGCAGACTGACGGTTATCCTCCACATTCCTGCGGGATTGTCGCCTGCGACAAATCCCGGCGAAGCCGCGGAAGAACCCAGTCGATGATCCTGCTGCATCTCGGGGCGGTGCGCATTGCCCCGATGACGAACAGGATCATCGACAGACAGCGTTAATAAATTCTGTAGTGGCGCATACTTCTTCCATGCGTTCTCCGTATGACCCGGTTCATCGTATCCGTATCGGCTCATACTCTCTTCAATCATACTTCGAGCCTGCTCCTGATCCTCCAGCAGCTTGGGGGTGTATGAAAATTGAATGCGAATGATTTCTGACGGCTGCGAAATATGAAAAGAATACGTAATATGACTCTGGGTACAGGAACGATCAACCGTTCCTTCCACATACAGCAGCTTGCTCATACATGCTCATCCTTGCCTGTCTGGTAATTCTCAGCATGAGCACCTGACTCTGCCTCGTCTGCCGCTGCCCATAGAATAGCTGCTGGGGTATCCCTTGTTAGCTCAAGCACCCGGTTGGTACGAATCCCCGACTGCTGCGGCAAATAATTTTCGTTCAGCATAAAAGCATACAACCCTGCCACCTTCATCCGGTCGGCACCACCTTCCAGCAGCACTGCTCTGATTTCCGCTATATCATCCAGCGCAGGCTCTCCCGATAGCTTGATCGTCGTAGAAAAATGCGACTCAGCCCCCTCATAAGCGGCTCTGAAATCTCCGAGTCTCAGATCATGATGGCATGATGAATACCACTGCTCGGAGCCATGCAGGCGAAGCTGGATATCGACACAGGCATCCTCTTCCCGTCGATTAAAGCCCGGTCTGGATGGCAAAGCGCGTTCACCGTCGGAACTGGGCACAGGATATTTGGAAGTCTGGATAAAGACATAGCTTCGCTGAGAAGCAAGGGCGATAGATGACGCAAGCGACGGCATTTCCAGCTCCTGCTGGCGCTCCATTTCCCACCCGGTGACCTGATAGGCAAAAGGAAAACGGTTCATGACCGCCTCACGCGGCTCTTCCTCTGGCTTCCACTGGAAGGAAGGTGTCAGCATAAAACGGTAGCCTGACGTAATATGATCCGTAAAGTTTCCATTGGTCGTAGCCGATTGAAGAACAGGATGACCGCCCAGAGCATATTTTCCCTGGAAAGGAGTAGTGATGTGATGAGGACCTTGGAAAACAGCATTCAGCACATGGCCTTCCGCATCCAGTTCAACACGATACATCCATTCAATATCTGTTGTTCTTCCCCACTTGCTCATTAACAGCGGTGCTGGCGTTCCTTCGTCCTCATGGCTGAACATCATCTGATATTCGATGATCGTCCGTTCTTCCTCCTCTGCCACCGAATAAAATAGAACCAGCGGCGTATCCGTGAAACGATTTTCATAGGGATGGGACAGATTGCGACCGTACAAAAGAGGGGTGTGACGATAGACAAGCGATCTGGCCGAAGTATCAGCCACACAGCGCAGCTCGACCCCGTCGATCCATGCTCTGGACACCAGCGGAGCAGACTCCAGTTCCCGGAATTCCACATACACCTCATAATCGCCTTCCTTCAGATACCCCAACAAACGAGTGTACACACCCAGGCTGCTGCCATAATACAAAATAACGTCCTGATTATAGACATCGTTCAGGTAGAGGCGTACAAAGGCTGATTCCCGATCTGCCGCAGCCCAGTCGCTCTCCGAGCGGGCCAGCAAATCAAGCTCTGCGAATCCGTCTTCCGGCATGGAAAACGTGAATCGGAACCCGTTCCCCGTGCTGAGCTCGACCTCGGCTTTGTGTAAGGCAATCCGATACCCGCAATCCAGCAGGTCTTTTTCCTGCGATTCCCCGCGAAATCCGGTCATCTGCACTTCTGCTTGGCTGTTCATCCCTGTAACCTCCTTAGTGTATAGCGGCCCTCTAGCCCGCATCCGCATCCTTCACCATGGTTCGAATATAAAAGTAGCCCATGAAAGAACACAGTAAAAACATAAACACCGCCATAGCGCTTGCCGTATGCGTTTCCTGATAGCTGGAAAATACCTGCTGCATGGCGACACCCAATACCTGCGGCGAGTTGGCACCGATCAGGAACGGAGCTGTGAAGCTGCCCATGATTCCCATAAAGATGAAGGTTACCGCGACCCACATCGTTTTGTAGGAAAGGGGTAAAATAAAGCGTCCAAACAGCTGCATCGTGCTGGCTCCTGCATCTCTGGCACTTTCGACGACAGCGTTCGGAATGCTGGCAAGTGCCGAGCTGAGCAGCATGGTTGCAAACGGGATGTTGAACCACAAATTAGCCAGCACCAGCCCTTTGTAGTCATAAATAATCCTTGGAATGGTTTCAATGCCGAGCGGCAGCAAAAGACGTGCAGCCCAGCCGTGATTGCCATACATCGTAATAATCGCATACGTTGCAATTACTCCGGGAACAAACATCGGAATAAAATACAATCGGCCTATCCATTTCACGACGATCCCTTTGCCGAATCTCAGGTAAATCGCCAAAGCATAGCTGATGACCAGCGTAAGGGCCGTCGAGACTAGCGTGATGTTGATCGTATATATGATGTTTCTGCGCATGGCAGGCTCCGTGAACAGCCGAATATAGTTCGCCAGGCCGTAGCCGGTTCCATGCTGATCAATCAGGCTTTCCTTCACGGCATAGAGAATGGGAATAATAACGACCACCAGCAAAATGAGAAAAGACGGGATGACCAGGGCAAGCCCCACCATCCCTCTTTTAGAAGATGAACTCATGATCAGCCGCCTGCGACTTCACTTTGCCAGCGTTTGTAGATTTCCTGCTGAAGCTCGCCGCTGTTGAAGCTGCGGTAGCCTGAAGATACGCTGTTGAATTTCTCTTGCAGCTCACTTGGCATCAGACTCCACTTGATTCCCGGATATCCATACATTTTATTGATAACAACCTTCTGTGCTTCCGGTGTCAGCACATAGTTCAGAAATTCTTGTGTCGCTTCCTTCTTGGAGGAAAGGGAAGGAACCATCAAATAAGACGGGCCGCCTGTAAAAGCAGGATCAATCTGCGTCAGCTTGATCGTATCAGGCAGCAGTCCTTTCGCCAATTGCTCCAAGGCCATATCGGACCAGGCTGGAATCATATCCACCTCTCCGCTCGCGAGAATATCAAGCGTGCCCTGATTCTTTTTCGGATAAACACCCTTTTGATACATCGAAGGCCCCAGTTCCTTGAGCAGCGAGAAGCCTTGATCCCATTTCTTCATATTAGCCGGATCATTACTGTTCATGGCCTCTGGCGGGAGGAAGTTATAGATGACGGTATTTACAAACGAACTGCCTGAACCACCCGTGGACGGGTCGTTATAAGCAAATTTGCCGGGATGCTGGCGAATCCACGCATACAGCTCGTCTGCTGTTTTGGGAGGCGTAGCCACCTTCGCGCTATTATAGGCAAGGACTACCGAAGATGCCCGGTATGGAATAGCCTGATTATTTACTTGCTTCAGATAGGTTTCATCGACATTGGTCAGGTTCGGAACCTTCTTGGCGTCCATCGTGTCCCACAGTTGTTCACCTGCGCCTCTGGTGATGTCATCCAGACTACCCTCGTACAGATCGATATCCACATCGGTTTGTCCGCTCTTTTTGGCTGCGATCAGACGATCCAGCGTCGATGCGCCTCCGGTTCCGGCTGGCAAATACACCAATTTGACCTTAATGCGATCATTTTTAGCTTCAAAATCTTTAATTAAGGTTTCCCATAACTCTTTGACGTTCAAAGATCCGCCAGTGTACAAGGAAATCTCCGTCGTGCCTGCAGCTGCCCCTGCTTTCGTGTCCTTGGCCTCTCCTGTCGTGGTTGCGGCCTTGCCGCTGTTCCCACATCCGGCCAATAACGATAGGCTGAGCACCCCAGCCAAAATCAGACTCATCTTCTTTTTCCCAAACACGTTGTTTCCTCCTTTAGATGGTTGCACAAGTTCGCAACACCGCTAGATGATGCGTTCATGATGGATTGATTTTGAAGCGATGCAGAAGGTTGATGGCAGACATTCACTGTGCTGCTGGAAAAGTAACAATTTTATTGAAGCTGAATCTGATTCGCTCCCCACTGCGCAGCTCGGCAGCCCGTTCACGCGGCACAAACATTTTCAGATGATCCGTCCCGCTGTCCAGCGACACCTCGGCATAATGCCCGAGAACCATCACCTGTCGGATCGTTCCAGACAGTGAATGTATGTCCTCATTCGCCAGAACAATATCCTCCGGTCTTACACCTACCATGGATTCACCTGTGTATTCATGCTCTTGCGGAAAAGGTATTCCACTCACGGAGACACTGCGACCTTTGCTCACCCCCCTTAATAAATTAATACGGCCGATAAATCCCGCCACAAACAGCGACTGCGGATGGTCATAAATCTCCTGCGGCGTCGAAAGCTGCTCAATTCGGCCTGCATTCATGACTACAATCCGGTCGGAAATGGACAAGGCCTCTTCCTGATCGTGGGTGACGAACACCATCGTCATTCCCGTTCGCATTTGGATGTCGCGCAGCTCTTCCCGCATCTCCATCCGCAGCTTGGCATCGAGTGCGGAGAAAGGCTCGTCCAGCAGCAATACTTCCGGCTTTAGCAGCAGAGCACGGGCGAGCGCTACCCGCTGCTGTTGGCCGCCTGAGAGCTGACCGGGCGTTTTGCGTTCCGCCGTCTCCAGCCGGACCAGCGCCAGCGCTTCCTTGACCTGGCGGTCGATCTCCGCCTTTTTCACCTTGCGAATCTTCAGTCCGAAGGCCAGATTGTCATACACCGTCATATGCGGCCACAGATTATAGCTTTGGAACACCATGGCTGTCGGGCGTTTTTCGGGAGGCAGCTTCAGTACGCTTTTACCTTGAATCCGGATGTCACCGCTGTCCGGGTCAAGAAAGCCGCCAATTGAGCGAAGCACGGTTGTTTTACCGCAGCCGGACGGCCCAAGCAGCGTCACCAGTTCTCCCTTCATTACGTCAAGTGAAATGCCTTTGACTCCGTCTCCTGTCTTGAAGCGTTTGGTTAGCTCTTGAATGGATAGTTGAATGGACATGATCTAGGCTCCTTTTGACCAGTTACGTTATTTCACCTGAAATCCGCCTGCCAGTACATCCGCACTTACAAAACGCTTGGCGGCCAATAGCAGAATAATTGTTGGCAGAGTAAGAATGACCGAGAACACAGCACCCGTTGTGCTCGGATAATCGGCAATGATGGAATACATAATGACTGGCATCGTTTTATAGTCCGGTGTTCCGACCAGCAGTGTCCCCTGTGCCTCATCCAGTGAAGCGAGAAAGGTAAAGATGGAAGCGACCACAATGCCGGGCAGTGCCATAGGAAAGGTAATTTTCCAGAATACCCGAAAGGGTCCGGCTCCGGCATCCCGTGCGGACTCCTCCTGTGCGCGATGTACGCTGCGGAACGCTGAGGAAGGAATCCAGGTCATATACATGAGCGTGTTCACCATGTGGATGAGCACAATGCCTGCAAAGGTATTCATCAACCCGAACTGGTAGAACAGCACAGCGATGGATACATACAAGCCCATTTTTGGAAAAGCATGCGTGAGCAGGAATGAAAATAGAAACCACTTGCTGAGCGGAAAGGAAATCCGCGCGAAGGCATAGGCAGCAGGAACACATACGATAATCGAGCAGACCGTAACGGTAATAGCAATCAGGAAGGATAAGGAAATCGAGCTGAGTACGTCATCCTGCGTAAGTACAAACTTCCACCATTCCAGTGACAAGCTCTGCGGGAGTGGTGCAGGATACTGCCATTTTCCCGAAACCGCCAACAGAAGCAGATTGGTCAGAGGCCCCAGAAAAAAAATGACAAAAATGACAAGCACGATGAATTCCACAATTTTGCGTGTGCCGAGTGAGCGAAGATACCAGTTCATAATTCATCCCTCTCAAGACGTCTAGACGTCCGAATCTCTTTTCAATTTGGATTATAGAGAGGGTTTGTTATCACAAATCGACAAGGAAGATAAGATTATGTAAAAGGGGGACGGAAAATGTACACGAAGCGCCACTGCGCGAACGGATGGTGCTTCCCATCGCTGTTGTGCCCGGATTTCCTTAAATCAAGCTAAAATGGTTGAAATCCAGGCACAAAGGCGAACGCTATCGCTT
Organism: Paenibacillus kribbensis; assembly: GCF_001705305.1. Classification (GTDB taxonomy): domain Bacteria; phylum Bacillota; class Bacilli; order Paenibacillales; family Paenibacillaceae; genus Paenibacillus; species Paenibacillus kribbensis_B. The sequence goes on along the minus strand of NZ_MCBP01000016.1, from coordinate 55,765 downwards.
GTACAGCACCATTCCGCCCACTTCGTTCTCGTTCCACTTGTTCTATTCTTTAGTTCATCCTATATAGTACGGAAATAATAAAGGTCTATCTTTAAAGATAGACCCGATCCTTCTTATTCCGAATTTATATAGGACAAAACCAAAAAGAGAAACCCGGAGTCTTTGAAAAAGACTGGGTTTCTCTTTTAATATGCAGGAATAGCGATATCATTCTGTCTTACAAATAAATCGGAAGCACCTGGTTCGTTTGATCACGGTTACGGCCCACAGAGAAGATAGCGATAGGAATGCCTGTCAGCTCAGATACGCGTTGTACATAATTACGAGTAGTCTCAGGCAGCTCCTCCAGTGTTTTTACACCTGTAATGTCTTCGCTCCAGCCCGGCATTTCTTCGTATACCGCTTCACACTCCGCCAGCATTTTCAAGCTTGCCGGATAATGTGTAATGATCTCGCCACGGTATTTGTAGCCTGTGCAGATTTTGACTGTTTTCAGACCTGTCAATACATCCAGTGAGTTCAGGGACAGACCCGTAAGTCCGCTGACACGGCGGGCATGGCGCACAACAACGCTGTCAAACCAGCCTACACGGCGAGGACGACCTGTAACCGTGCCGTACTCATGACCTGTCTCACGGATATAATCACCGATCTCATCGTTCAGCTCGGTTGGAAACGGTCCATCGCCTACGCGAGTAGTATACGATTTGGCTACACCGATCACTTGTTGAATTTTGGACGGTCCGACACCGGAACCGATACATACGCCGCCAGCCGATGGGTTGGAGGACGTTACGTACGGATACGTACCTTGGTCGATATCGAGCATAACGCCTTGCGCACCCTCGAACAGTACCTTACGGTTCGCGTCAATCGCATCATTCAACACAACAGACGTATCACCTACATAAGGACGAATAAATTCTGCATACTCCAGATACTTCTTCAGTATTTCTTCCACATCCAGCGGCTCACCGCCGTATACCTGCTGGATCACTTGGTTCTTTTCCTTCGTTAGATGACGCAGCTTCTTCTCGAACTCCTCCGCATCCAGCAAATCAGCAATACGGATACCGTTACGTGCAGCTTTATCCATATAAGCAGGGCCGATCCCTTTGCGTGTCGTACCAATTTTGTTAGGACCCTTCCGGTCTTCTTCCAGTACGTCCAGCGTCATATGGTAAGGCATAATCACATGCGCACGGTCACTGATGACCAGATTTTTCGTTGAAAAGCCATTATCATGAATATAAGTAATTTCTTCAATAAGAGCGGCTGGATTCACTACCATGCCGTTGCCAATAACACACTTTTTATCTTCATAAAAAACGCCGGATGGAATCAGGCTCAGCTTATACTTTTTACCGTCAATGAGAATCGTATGACCAGCATTGTTTCCGCCTTGGTAACGGGCCACGACTTCAGCGCTTTCTGCCAGATAGTCCGTGATTTTACCTTTGCCTTCGTCTCCCCATTGTGTTCCCACAACGACTACAGTTGACATGTTTCATTCCTCCGTGGAGTGCCCACAGACACTCTGATTTTGAGCTGACACCCTACACATATCTGTCTTTAACTGTACCAGCGAACAGATATGGAGCGTTCTCGGACAGCAGGAAAAAACGTCCGTCGCAAACATTCCGTAGGTCGGAAAGTCCCGGGCGTAATGATCTCCCCACCGCGTTGAAGCAGCACTATAAGTGTACCAGTACCATTTTTCAAAGTCAAATAAAAAACGAACAATATATCACATGAAAATAGTATTGTTCGTAATTGGGAGTTTCAATCCTGATATGAAAACATGCAAGCAGCCTATGAAAAAGACTCCTTCAACTCGTAAAACACGCGTCGAAAGAGCCCTCTTCTAATATATTCATTACATTAGCCCGCGAACGCATCCGAATGGGCACGCTCGTAATTGGCGAATTTATTATAGTTTTTGAGAAACACCAGCTCTACCGTTCCGACCGGGCCGTTACGCTGCTTGGCTATGATAATCTCAATAATATTTTTCTTTTCCGTTTCCTGATTATAGTAATCGTCCCGGTACAGAAACGCGACGATGTCGGCATCCTGCTCGATGGAACCCGATTCCCGCAAGTCACTCATCATCGGCCGCTTGTCTTGACGCTGCTCCACACCCCGGCTCAGCTGGGAAAGGGCAATAACAGGCACTTCAAGCTCACGGGCAATTTGCTTCAAGGTCCGTGAAATTTCGGATACCTCCTGCTGCCGGTTCTCGCCTGCTTTGCCTCGTCCGTGAATGAGCTGCAAGTAGTCGATTACGATCATGCCCAGTCCCTTTTCCGTCTTGAGGCGGCGGCACTTGGCACGAATATCGGCGACAGTGACGCCGGGCGTATCGTCGATATAGATTTCTGCCTCGGACAAGGCTGCAATCCCCATCGTCAGCTTGGCCCAATCTTCGTCGCCTTTAAATTCACCTGTCCGCATGACGTTCGCGTCCAAATTAGCCTCGGCGCAGATCATACGCTGTACGAGCTGAGCCGCCGACATCTCCAGACTAAAGATGGCTACCGTCTCTTTCGCCCGCACTGCGACGTTTTGTGCGATATTCAGGGCGAACGCCGTTTTACCTACAGATGGACGGGCCGCTACAATGATCAAGTCATTGCGTTGAAAACCTGCTGTCATCTTGTCCAGGTCAACGAAGCCGGATGGAATTCCCGTCGTGTTGCCCTTGTTCTGATGCAGCATTTCGACACGGTCGAACACTTCCATCACGACATCGCGGATGGCGATAAAACCACTGCCTGAGCGACCGTTGGATATCTCCATGATCTTGCGCTCGGCATCGCTCAGCATACCGGCGACATCCTCGCCGTTGCTGTAGCCTTCACTTACAATTTGCGTAGCTGTGCGAATCAAGCGACGAAGCATCGCTTTTTCTTCAATAATCTGGGCATAGTAATCCACGTTAGCCGCTGTTGGCACCCCGTGAGCCAGCTTCGCCAGATAACTGACACCACCGATATCCTCCAACTGACCTTTGTCCTGAATCTTCGAGGTCAGCGTAACCAAGTCAATCGGCTGCCCGGATTCACCCAGCTCAATCATTGCTTCGTAAATCATCTGATGAGCCTTATCGTAAAAATCCTCGGTCTGCACCCGCTCCATCGCGGTAATCAGTGCTTCAGACTGGAGCAAAATGGACCCGATAACCGCCTGTTCAGCCTCCAGATTTTGCGGAGGAATCCGATCAAAAAATTCGCCGCCCATAATTATTCTTCAGTCACCTGTACCTTCAGCGTAGCTTTGACCTCAGGATGAAGCTTGACGGTCATTTGAGTCACGCCGAGCGTACGAATTGGTTCTTCCAGTTCGATTTTGCGTTTATCCAGCTTGATGCCGGTTTTAGCAACAGCCTCTGCGATTTGCTTGCTTGTAATCGCGCCGAACAGCCGTCCGCCGTCTCCAGCCTTCGCTTTGAGCTGAATCGTTGTCTCTTCCAGCTTTTTGCCGAGTACTTGTGCTTCTTCCTTTTCCTCTTGCTTGCGTTTTTCCTCGGCAGCGCTCTGATTCTCCAGCGTCTTCATATTTCCTTCCGTTGCTGGACGGGCAATACCACGCGGCAGCAGAAAATTCGCTGCATAACCGTCGGACACTTCCTTAACCTGCCCTTTCTTACCTTGGCCCTTCATATCTTTAATGAATATCACTTTCATTCAAATAACCCCTCTTCCCCATCAATTTCGGCCAGCACGTCGACCACTCTGCGCTCGGCTTCCTCCAGCGAGCAATCCAGCTGGACCGCCGCATTCGTCAGATGTCCTCCGCCGCCTAGCCGTTCCATGACGACCTGTACGTTCATGCGCCCGAGCGAACGGGCGCTGATCCCCACCAGGCCGTCAGGACGTTCACTGACCACAAAGGAGGCCAGTACATCCGTCATATTGAGTAATGAATCTGCCACCTGAGCAATCAGAAGCTGCGGTATTTTTTGTCCGGGCTCTGTTACCGCAATCGCGATGTGGCCATATATCATTTTAGCATGCTTTATAATTTCCGCCTTAGCAATATATTCATCCAGGTCCTCTTTTAACATGCGCTGGATCATGACTGTATCTGCCCCACTACGCCGTAAAAAACCGGCCGCCTCAAACGTACGCGAGCCTGTATGCAGGGAAAAATGCTTGGTATCCACCGTAATCCCGGCCAGCAGCGATGTCGCCTCCAGCGGTGTCAGCTGGACCTTCTCATGGATATATTGCAGCAGCTCGGTCACCAGCTCACAGGCCGACGACGCATACGGTTCCAAATAGATCAGAACTGAATCGTTAATAAATTCCTCGCCCCGACGGTGGTGATCTACAACCACCACCCGGCTTGCCGTCTGCACGAGACGTGGCTCAATCGTCATTGAGGCCTTGTGCGTATCCACTACGACCAGCAAGCTATGCTCGGTCATGGCCTGGAGCGACTGCTCCGGCGTCATCAGTGCCTGTGACAGCTTCTCGTCCTTGTTAACCTGCTCCATCATCCGGTCAATGGACGGATTGGATTTATCCAGCACGATATGTGCTTCAACATTGTACAGCGCTGCGGCCTTCCACACGCCGATGGCCGCTCCCAATGCATCCATGTCCGGTATTTTGTGTCCCATGATCAGCACGCGGTCGCTCTCCTGCATCAGATCACGCAGCGCATGGGCAATGACCCGGGCGCGCACCCTTGTACGCTTTTCGACAGCATTGGACTTGCCTCCGTAAAAGGACAGGCGCTGCCCGGCTTTCACTGCTGCCTGATCGCCCCCACGTCCGAGCGCCATATCCAGACTGGACTGAGCCAGCTCGCCCAGCTCCTTGATGCTCTCCGCACCGAAGGACAAGCCGATGCTCAGTGTCATGGGCACTTTCAAATCCGCCGTCATTTCCCTTACCGTATCCAGAATGACGAATCGGCTCTGCTCCAGTTCCTGAAGCGCTTTATGATTCAGCATAATGAGATAGCGCTCGGATGACAAGCGGCGCAAATAAATATTGTAATGGTTCGCCCAGGACGTAATCTCGCTCGTCACCTTCGCAATAAGCGCAGTACGCTGCTGATCGTCCATCCCCTGAGCGGCCTCGTCCATATTATCGAGCATGACGATACCGAGCGCCAGGCGCTCGTTTTCATACTGCTTGCGCAGCACCGCCAGCTCTGTCACTTCATACAAGTATATCAGGCGCTCATCCGGCACGATCAGAAACTGGTAGTAGCGCTCATCATGCTGTAGCTCCACCTTCAGCTCACGAGTAAGCTCCTTTGTTTCCTTTTTGGCACTTAAAGCTCCTGCCAGTTGGGGAAATAGGTCCTGCAGAGGCTCGCCTATCAGCGACTGCTCCTCAAACATCTCTCCGGTAAACCGATTGTGCCATTCTACCGTTCGATTTTCACTGTATAAAATGATCCCAAACGGCAGTGTGCTGATGGCTTCTCCCTCTACCCGCTTGATCCGGAAGGAAAGACCGCTGATATATTGATTCAGCTCCCGACGAAAATCCAATTCCGTCTTCAGCATCAACCCGCCAAGCAAGAATGACAGCAGCAGTCCTATCACACCCAGTTCCCAATTGTACATGGAAATACATATGACAAGCACCAGCAGCAGCAAAAACGCCCAGACAGTTTGATAGCCGTGCCAGCGTTTTTGTAGAAATTTAGGCATGACTGTTCACCCTATTTCTTTGATCTTGTAATAGCTTCACGCAGCGGAAAGGCCAAATCAATAATACCTATAATGCGGAGCGGTGGGACAATCAGGACGACGAGCGACAGCAGCAGTGCAATCACCGAACTCATTTTGCGGCTATGCATCCAGAAGTAAACAAAACCAATCGTCTGAATGGTGAAGCATGCATGGACTAGCGGCAGCATACTGATGGAAACCATTTGAATCCAGCTGCCATTGGAGGAACTCGCTATCCATTCAATCACAATAGCCAGCAGATAATACCAGATCAGCGCGCGCGGCAGCCTCCACTCTCGGGCAGGCTTCATTTTGCGCACAGGCACATCGAGACTGTTCAACGCCGGACGTACCAAAGCGTGTGTGATTACAGCCAATAAGAAGGAGGTTACGATCAGCACATACGGCACTCTACCGATAAGCATCGTACCGAGCTGCTGTGTATCCTCCGCAGTCCAATTTGTGCCCGAAAGCATCGGGTTGGCGCTTAAAATCTGCTGTACAACATTTTCCGTTATCGCCGCCTGATCGCGAAGAAACTGCGAAAGATCGAATCCGAATGAATACGTAGCGATAAACAGTACAGCCAACAACTCGCCTAAAATAACGCCCATTCCTGTCATCAAAGCCTGAAAAGAAGATCCTCCCTTTTTATATATCCGTCCCATCAACATGGAAGGAATCAGAAAATAAATCGCAAGGAGCAATGAATACACATCTAGTAGCGCCAAAATCAACAACGCCGGCATGACGTGAATCAAAAATCCTTTGAAATGCAGCGATGAAAACAGTACAGCGCCAGGCACAATTAGCAAAAATACGGTAATGATTTTCAGTGGTGTCAATAAAGTCAGCAGCAGAAGCAAATAAATAACGCTCCATGCTACAGTTGCCAAGCGGAATTTCAACATTTTCACCTCTTACGCATATGTTCTTCCAGTGCAGAAATATCCTGATACCAATCCTCCAACTGGTGTCCTTCTTTTCTGTGTCTTCTTAGCTTGTCGATGAGTAGATCATCCAATTCACGGTAAGACACTCCAAGACGCCTTCCCAAAATATAACTGCTCATCATTAAGCTCGCCAGACAATCGCCAATACGGGCTGTACTGCCTTCCCACATCGCTTTAAACAGACGGGAAACTTGGTCAAGAACTTCTGTTTTGAGCCATTCAATAACCTTGGCCCTTTTCACAACATCCATTTCTTTAGGCATATGATGAAGAGTCACACTCCTCTGAAAAAGCTTTATTCTCCATTATAGCATATCCTATTTTGAAAATAACTGTTGCCCCATAGGAGAAATCGTTATTTTCAAAAGCAGCTATGCGCTTATTTTAAGATGAAGCATTAAATGATTCTCTGGACACAAACTTTTCACAATACTCAATAATTTGGCTGCGGCGCACGATACCGATAAACCGTTCCATGTCATCCACAACGGGTACAAAGTTCTGTACTTTAGCCAAATTAATTAAATCCTCCATATTCGCATCAATAGACACCGGCTTCATCGAAACCCGCAGCGGAACGTCCCTGAGCATAAACTTAGAAGCGTTTTCGAAGGTGATTTTCCCCTCAGACTCTTTCATATGCCACAACAGATCACCTTCTGTAACCGTACCCGTATATCTACCTTCCTTATCCAAAATGGGAACCGCTGTGAAACGGTGATATTCCATCCGCTCCAACGTTTGCCGCAAAGTAGCATCCGCCGTTACACAAGCGACTTCCTGTTTGGGAAGCAAGAAAAAAGCGATATTCATGAGAACCGAATCCCCCTCAAAATCAAATGTAAATCAAATGATTACTCACTGACTAACATAATACATCGCTTCTTCACCATTATAAAGCAGCTTGCCCGCCTCAATGCGAAACTTGATATGCAGCGAATTTTTATTCGGGCCCTTCTCCTATGTCTTCTCTCCATAACAGATTCCTTCCTTCTTTCCTTCACAAGTCTCATCATCTCTTCATTAAACCGAATAGATTCCTCATGAAGCTGAAACTTCCCCTCAAAGCATAAAAGGTCTGCTGCCTTGTTGTCAAAAAGTGTAACGTGCTGTAAAGTACGCATACAGAAAAACCATCTATCGGTCCTCTAAAGGGATAGATGGTTTTTCTGTATGCGTATAATTAAATGGAGCCTGCGCCTAATCCGAGTACTTTGTCCAGATAACGCAGTGCTGCTTCTTTATTACCGGACACTTCTGTCTCCCGCCGCTGGTCCTGAACATACTTCAGCCTCGCTTCTTCAGCCACCTGCTGCTCCATCCCCTGCGGAACAACCACGACGCCGTCGACATCCCCGATAATCCAGTCTCCGGGTTGAATACTGACTCCGCCAACCGATACGGGTACATTCGTTTTGCCTCCACCATATTTGCTGCCCGAGGCAATCGTAGTTCCTCTGGAAAAAATGGGGAAGTTCAGCGTGCGGACTCCTTCAATATCGCGAATCACGCCGTCCACTACAATCCCCTGCAATCCCAGTGTCTGCGCCAATCCTGCTACAAAATCACCCGCAACCGCACGGCTGGTATCTCCCTTGGCGTCAATAACCAACACATCGTCGGGGTTAGCTTCCCGAATGGCCCGAAGCACGGCCAAATTATCTCCCGCAGGTATAGTAACGGTAAATGCTCTGCCCGCAATCTTACAATGCCCGTGTATCGGCTTAATATCATAATCCAGATTGGTTAATCCGCCAAGAACATCTGAAATACTGGTTGTCGGAAGCTCCTTAAATGGTTGGTCTATGCTCGACATATCGTTCTCTCCTCTTGATTGCTTTTGGTTACTTATTGTGAAGCCACGCGCGTATGGCGGTTTACCGGGACAGGTAAGCCTAGATGCTCCCGCAACGTGCTGCCCTCGTATTCTGTCCTGAACAACCCGCGATTTTGAAGTTCAGGGATTACACCGTCCACAAATTCATCCAATCCACCCGGTACATAAGGCGGCATAATATTAAACCCATCGGCGGCATATCCCACGAACCATTGCTGAATGTGATCCGCAATTTGCAGAGGCGTGCCCGTCACAATGCGGTGCCCACGCGCTCCGGCAACCTCCTTGTACAGTTGGCGCAACGTGTACCCCTTATCGCGTGCAAGCTTGAGCAGCAGCTGAGGACGACTCTTTCGCCCGTCCGCTTCCGGAATATCCGGAACCGGCTCATCCAAAGAATAAGCCCTCATATCATAATGAAATCTCTCTGACAAGGAGTCGTACGCGAAGGAGTCATCAATAAAGCTTTGCAAATATTCATATTTTTCATGAGCTTCCTTCTCTGTGGCACCGATAACCGGAAGCAGTCCTGGCATGATATGTAGATGCTCAGCGGCACGACCGTATTTGGGCAGTTGCGCTTTCAGATGACTGTAGAACTGCTGTGCATCCTCCAAGGATTGCTGTGCCGTAAACACCACTTCACCAATCCGTGCAGCGAGATTCTGACCCGGACCAGATGATCCTGCCTGAATAATGACTGGATGCCCTTGAGGACTTTGCGTGACATTAAGCGGCCCTTTTACGGAGAAAAATGTGCCTTCATGATTCAGCTCATGCAGCTTGCTCTTGTCGATGTACTCTCCCGTTTCTTTATTCACAATGTAGGGCTGCTGTTCCCAACTATCCCACAGCCCTTTGACGACCTCGACAAACTCCGCAGCGCGTTCATAACGCAAATGATGATCCGGGTGATCTTCCCGCGAAAAGTTTTTGGCCGCTTCAGGTGATGAGGTTGTGACGACATTCCATGCTGCTCGTCCCTGACTCAGTTGGTCCACAGATGCCAACAAGCGGGCGATATTAAAAGGATCGTAATATGTCGTTGAGGCTGTAACAGCAAGACCGATCCGGCTGGTGACCGTAGATAAGGCAGCCAGCAATGTAATCGGCTCGAAACGGGCAACGACGGATGCCGAAGCATCGGGAGACGTGATCAGACCGTCAGCGAGAAAAACCATATCCAGCTTGGCCCGCTCGGCTGTTTGAGCCAGTTGCTTGATTAATTCAAAATTTTCACTTCCCGATTGGGCATCTTTATGCCGCCAGCCCGATGTATGGTGACCTGCAGCCTGAATGAATAATCCGAATTTCAGCTTTCTTCCTTCGCTCATGTATGAAGAACTCCTTTCCCCTCCTGTAGATTGGCAGCAAATTGATTCGTCGGCCGGGATAGACCGAGATTCTCACGCAGGGTTCTTCCCTCATACTCCGTATGGAATAATCCTCTGCGTTGCAGCTCAGGCACGACAAGGCGGGCAAAATCCTCTAGCCCGGTCGGCAATTGCTGCGGCCGAATTACAAAGCCGTCACAGGCTCCCTGACTGAACCATTCCTCCATCTCGTCGGCAATCTGGACAGCCGTCCCGGCAAAGGTACGGTGGCCATTGCCCCCGGAAGCTCTCTCGATCAATTGGCGGATCGTCAGCTTTTCGGTTTCGATCATATTTTTCATCAATTCAAACCGACTCCGGTTCTCATTAATGGTGGCAGGATCAGGCAACTGCGGAACCGGACCATCCAGCGGATAGGCGGACAAATCCACCTTCAGTCGCTTAGACAACCGCTGTAGACCAAGCTCGGGAATAACCGACTCGCGCAGCTCAGCCTCCTTCTCTCTCGCCTCAGATTCAGTAGCTCCGATGATCAAGCTAAAACCCGGTACGATTTTGACATCCTCTGGATTGCGTCCGTATTTCTCCACTCTCGATTTCACGTCAGCATAGAACGCCTGTGCATCCTGTAACGTCTGCTGGGCCGTGTAGATCATTTCTCCTGTCCGGGCGGCCAGTTCCTTCCCATCCTCCGACGAACCCGCCTGTGCCAGCACCGGATAGCCCTGCGGAGGACGCGGAAGATTCAGCGGGCCTTCGACCGAGAAGCGCTCGCTTTTATGGCGAATCGCATGGATTTTGTCCGTATCGGCATATAGTCCCTCGCCTTTGTTAAACAGCAGCGCATCGTCTTCCCAGCTATCCCACAGCTTGGTTGTCAACTGTACAAATTCCAGGGCCCGTTCATAGCGCTCCGTGTGTTCAAAATTCTGCTCTCTGCTAAAATTCAGATGCGTGTTGCCGATGCCTGTCGTCACAATGTTCCAGCCTGCACGCCCCTGACTCAAATGATCCAGCGAAGCAAACAGACGGGCTGTGTGAAAAGGTTCTGTATAAGAAGTAGATACCGTAGCCACCAACCCTATACGCTCCGTTACCGCAGCTAGAGCCGCCAGCAGCGTATACGGCTCCAGACGGTTTAATGCCTGATGCTTGACTTTCTCGCCCAGTTCGTAGGAATCCGCCAAAAATATCGTATGAAATTTGGCTTGTTCTGCAATAAGCGCCATCTTCTTATATAAGGAAAAATCCGTAATCCCCGCCGGTTCTGCCAGAGGATGCCTCCACGCGGTTTCATGAAAGCCTGTACTATTCATAAAAAAATTCAAAATCATTTGACGTTGATAACTCACTTTCCCTCACCTCATGTTCTGGTTCATTTGAGTTTCCACATTGTTCCTGTAGGTGTTGCTTACATCGTCACTCACATTGGAAAATGGCAGGCTACGCCATGCTTGTCTGTATGCTGCTCGAAGACCGGAATCTGACTTTTGCAAATATCCTGAGCCATCGGACAACGAGTATGAAAGCTACAACCGCTTGGCGGGTTGATCGGACTTGGAATGTCGCCCTTCAACAAAATTCTCTCCTTGGTTTCCCGGGGATGAGATACAGGAATGGACGACAGTAATGACTTCGTATACGGGTGTTTGGGGCGGGCAAACAACTCATCCCTCTGCCCCATTTCAACAATCCTGCCCAAATACATGACAGCTATATGTTCACTGACGAATTTGACGGAAGCGAGACCATGAGCAATAAAAATATACGTTAGCTGATATTCCTTTTGCAGCCTTTTCAATAGATTTAATATCTGAGCCTGAATCGAAACATCGAGCGCCGAAACCGCCTCGTCGCAAACAATCAGCTTTGGGTTTAGCGATAATGCCCGGGCAATTCCGATCCGCTGCCGCTGTCCACCACTGAATTCGTGCGGATACCGATTCAGATGATGCTCTCTCAAGCCGACAATTTCCATCAATTCGCTAATTCGCTTTCTTAACTGCAATCCTTCTGTTTCCCCGCGAATGATCAGTGGCTCTGCGATAATATCCTTAATTTTCATTCGTGGATTCAGAGAAGCGTAAGGGTCCTGAAAAATGAGCTGCAAATCGGCACGAACATGACGTAATGTCTTACCGCTCATCCCTGTCAATTTACGCTGGTCGAACCAGACTTCACCGCCTGTCGGCTCCTGCAATTGTAAAATCATCTGTCCCAGAGTCGTTTTCCCGCTACCCGATTCACCGACAATACCCAGCGTCTCCCCCCGGTTAACCGAAAAGCTAAGACCGTCCACTGCTCGAACATAACCGGTTTTGCGTGATAACCATCCTGTTTTCACAGGGTAATGCTTTTTCAAGTCCTTGACCTCAAGCAAAGGCTTCTCTTCCGAAATGGCCAAGCTCATAGCACCTCCCCTTTAGTGCCGGGATAAAAACAACGTACGACATGGCCTGCCTCCACCTGTTCCAGCTCTGGCTTGTCCAACATACATCTGGTTGTCGCCACAGGACAACGTGATTGAAAGGCACACCCTTTCGGAAGTTGCGACATATGAGGTACTGTCCCGGGGATCGAATATAATTCCTCCTGATATCCATCCATTCGGGGTAGTGAATGCATCAGGCCTATCGTATACGGATGAAGCGGACGGTCAAACAAATCAACTGCATACGCTTCCTCCACAATTTCACCGGCATACATCACCGCAACCCGGTCTGCCATTTCAGCCACCACGCCCAGATCATGGGTAATCCAGATGACGCCCATCTCCAGCGTGCCGCTCAGTTGCCCGATAAGGTCCATGATTTGGGCCTGAATGGTTACATCCAGTGCTGTTGTAGGCTCATCTGCAATGAGCAGCTTGGGGTGGCAGGACAAGGCGCTCGCAATCATGACTCGTTGTCTCATACCGCCCGATAATTGATGAGGAAAATAATGAATGACCTTTTCCGGATGAGAAATGCCAACCAGCTTCAGCATCTCGATGCTTCTGGCCTTGGCCTCCTGTTTGCTCAATCTTGTATGAGTTCGTAGTGATTCCGAAATTTGGCTGCCTATCGTAAACACGGGATTCAGCGAGGTCATAGGCTCCTGAAAAATCATCGAGATTTCGTTACCACGAATTTTGCGCATTTCTTTGGGCTTCAGCTCTAACAAATTGCAGCCTTCCAGTACAATTTCGCCGCCTACGACCTTCCCCGGCTGATTTACCAATCCAATAATGGACAACGAGGTCACGCTTTTGCCGCTGCCTGATTCACCGACAATACACAGCGTTTCTCCCTTGGCTACATGGAACGATACCCGATTGACTGCCGGGACCACACCAGACTTCGTCATGAACGAGGTCTGCAAATCTTTGACCTCCAGCAACATTTCTGGCATTCTATCCCTCCTTTCCTGCCTATGCCGAACCATCAGCTGCACTGCTATACATCCAGCTTGGGATCAAGCCAATCTCTTAGCCAATCTCCGACAAATATAATGGCGAGCACGGTAATCGTAATAGCAATACCCGGAAAAGTAGCCACCCACCAGCTTGTAGCTAAATACTGGCGACCGTCACTCAACATTCCTCCCCACGATACGGCAGGCGACTGAATACCCAATCCAAGGAAGCTCAAAGCCGCCTCAGAAATGATCACCCGACCTATGCTAAGCGTAGAAATGATAATAAAAGAAGAAATCACATTAGGCAGCACATGTACTCGTATGATTCGGAAATCTTCAGCACCGACCACTCTTGCCGCGCGTACATAATCACGCTCACGTACACTCAGAACCTCACTCCGTACCATTCTTGTATAGCCCACCCAGCCGGTTATCCCAATTACAAAAATCAACGTTCCCAATCCCTGCCCGAGCACCAGCATGAACAGCATCATAAACAGGATCGTGGGTATAGCCAGAAAGGCATCTACAATCCGCATAATGAACGCATCCACCCAGCGGCCGTAATATCCCGAGATCAGTCCTAGAATAATGCCAATAGCACCCGAAATACCTACGGAACAGAAACCCACGATTAGCGAGACACGGGACCCGTACACGATTCGGCTCCAAATATCTCTGCCCAAACTATCTGTCCCCAGTGGAAATTCAGTCATTCCTCCTGCTGTCCATGCCGGTGGCAATAGCTTCCGCGCGATATTGGTCTGAGCCGGATCATGAGGAGCGATCAGGGGTGCAGCCACAGAAATAGATACAATAATGACAAGAACAATCAAGCCCAGAATACCCGTCTTGCTCTGAAACAGATAGCTCATACCCCTCCTCAGCAATCCTTGTGTACCCACGCTTTGTACGGGCAAAGCAAGAGCAGCCTTGGATTGAACAGATTCAGACATGCTCATACCACCCCCATTTCCTTTTTATCCGACTATTCTTTCAGCTTGATATCATCTGCATAGAACATCTCGTCCACACGTGGAGTAAACTCCACCCGGTTATTGACACCATAATTGAATTTGTTCTGGTACAAGAAAATTCGAGGGCGATCCACCGCCAGAATCTCCTGTGCTTTTTGATACTGCTCTGCTCTCTTCTGGTCATCCAGATTGGTAGAAGCGTCTTTCAGAAGCTTATCGACCTTCGAATTGCTATAATCGGTCTGGCCTTTGGCATTTTCCGTTGTAAATACTTCCAGCGGAAGCGGTGACTCAAACATGGAATTGCCTTTACCCTGAAGTGCCAGTTCTTTAAAGGTGTTGGAGTTATCCCGTTGTTTATATTGCGTCTGTTCCAGAATTTCAAGCTTCACCTTGAAGTTGACCTCTGTCAAATATGCAGCGATCGTCTCCGCGACCTCCTTCGTACTGGCCGGACTGCTCAACGTCAGCTCCACTCCATTCGGATACCCTGCTTCCACCAATAATTGCTTGGCACGTTCAGGATTATAGACATTCGTATTGAACAGCTTGGGGTCATGTCCCAGAATACCTGGACCAATCGCCTCCTGTGTGGGAACCCCTGCCCCACCAAGTACATTGTCTACGAGTGCCTTCTTATCAATAGCCAGCTCAATAGCTTCCCGCACTTTGGGATTAGCGGTTACGACTCCGGGTGTCTGACGCACCAGCAAGCTTTGGACCCGCGCGCTATCCTTATCGGTATAGTAAGTTGATCCGCTATCCTGTACACGCTGGATATCCCCGGGCGGAATGATGACGGCAATATCAATAGCGCCTGTCAACAGTTCGGATATGCGGGTCGTGGATTCAGGAATCGTACGGAACACCAGACGATCCCATTGGGGCTTATCTCCGTAATAGTCTGTATTTTTAACCAGCTCCACACGGTCGTCCTTAATCCATTTATCAAACTTATACGGGCCTGTGCCCACCGGATTCCGAATGAATCCTTCTACACCCTGTTTCTGAAAATAGGCTGCAGGCAGGATTCCCGAGCTAATTCTGCTTAAGCGGGCCAACATGATTGGGTCAGGTCCTTTCGTAATGATGTCCACGGTATAATCATCAATAACGTTCACCTGCTGAATACCGGAATATGCCGAATAATCCACCAGCGATTTATCTTTGGCTACGCGCTCCAGTGTAAATTTCACATCTGCGGCGGTGAATGGATCTCCATTATGGAATTTGACCCCCTTTCTCAACTCAAATCTCCATGTCTTGTCATTCGTTCGCTTCCAGGATGTAGCGAGGCCCGGTAGTTTTTTTTGCGGATCATTGCCGTCCTTCTTAACCAAATATTCAAACATATTGACATGAATCGATTCTGTCTGCGTGTTTCCATGATCGTGGATATCGAACGTTACGTTATCAATCGTGTTACCGATGGTCAGCGTCTTCTCCTGTCCTGATCCGTTCGTGCTCGCGCATCCCGTCACCGCCAAAACAATCATTAGCCATACCCAAGCTATTTTCCGCATCCTCTTCTACCTGCCTCTTCTATTTTTCTTCGATTTCTCTAAAACTTATTTTTTCCACTTGTTTAGTTGGTTTAAAATTTAAAAAAATAGAGACTTCGCTGTTATTCATTGTACTTAATACGAGGATCAAAAACTTTATAAGCAATATCCGTAATCACTGTGATCAGAATGACCATAATAGATACCACGAATACCGAAGCCTGAATGATCGCCATATCATGAGTATTAATAGCCTGCACAATCAGTTGCCCCATACCGGGCCAAGAAAATACAGTCTCTGTCACCAGTGATCCGCCTACCAAATTGGTGAATTGCAGCCCGGTTATCGTCACTACCGGAATTAACGCATTGCGCAAGGCATGCTTGTTGATCACGATCATTTCCCTAATTCCCTTGCTGCGGGCGGTTCGAATGTAGTCCTGTCCGATGATTTCCAGCATACTGGAACGGATTAATCGGGTCATTTCCGCCGCTATCCCTGTTCCCAATGTAATCGCCGGTAAGATCAAATGAGACAAGCCTCCTCTTCCAGATACCGGAGTCCAGCCCCAATGAACAGCTACGACCAGAATCAGCATGATGCCTACCCAGAAATTCGGCATGGCTTTACCTAGTACAGATACACCCGAAATGAAGATATCAATGAATGAATTACGCTTCACCGCAGACCATATCCCCAGAGGAATAGCGAGACAGCAAGCAATAATCATCGATGCAGCCGCTAACTCAAAGCTGGCAGGCAATCTCTCCAGAACGATGGGCAACGCGGGTTCACTGTAACGGAAGGAAGTGCCAAAATCACCTTGTACCAAATTAGAGAGAAAAATATAATACTGCACATATAGCGGCTGATCCAGACCAAGCGCCTCAGTCAAAATTCTCCGGTCCTCAGCTGTTGCCGTATCCGGTAGCATCATCGCCACAGGATCACCCGTTACTTGAACAAGAATGAATACAATCAGTGTGATAATAAAAAGCACCGGTACCACTTGCAGCATCGTTTTTCCAATATACTTACTCACCGATTCACATCCTCTATCAACTAATTCCGGGCTTCCTTCACAACACCCGTTCGAGTATGAATCACTTCTCCCTGAATATCCTGAGATTTCAGCAGCAGATTATAGATTGGACATACACACTTAACAGCGGCATGCAGCGCAATCGCCGCCTCTCTTTTTAGACCAAATATTCATTTAATGAACTCATATCTTATTCGCCTCCATCAGATATAAAAATATTAAATAAACTTTACTCATAGGTTTAATGAGTTTTTAGATTAAAAATAATGCCCTATTCCAGCCGACTGTATAGACGGACAAGATAGTGCTGCCTCCGTTATGCTTAATACTACTGTAATATAGAAACCATATCCGATAAAATCGAATTTTCTGATGCCCCGCCATATCAAATAGCTATGACAGTTCTTATCCATCACCGTATGTTCTGAAAATCCAGATCTTTGACAAAGCTCACAAAAGCCTTCACCACGTTCAATTGCAACGACTCCCCATGGTAAAACATCCACGTATTACGGTGAACAGGCTTCCCTTCCTGATTCTTAATTTCCACCTTCGTAATATCCTCTTCATCAAAATACATACTCGGCATAATCGCATAGCCCAGACCATTCATGACCATCTCCCGACAGCTGTCCACCTGATCCACTTCCATGCCTACCAAGGGAGGCACCGAATAATTCTCAGCCCACCAGTTGTCTATGGATGCTTTCAGTACATAATCCGTACCATAGTCAATTCGGGGTCGATTGGGCAGATCGCTCAGATCGATTTCACTTTTGGAAACAATGCACAGGGTGTCCTGAAATAAAAAATGCTTCTCATCTTTCCATGAATAATGACCCCGGATAAAGCCAATATGAATATCTTGATTAAAAATCAATTGATGGATTCTTTTACTCTGCCCCGCTATGACTTTGAATTCGACATCAGGATAACGCTCCTTGAACATTTTCAGAACCTTGGGCAGCTTATTTTTAGTGAAAAAGAAGCCCGCTCCCAGCCTTAACGTCCCGGTAACCTTATCTTCCATATTTAGCAGATCATCTTTTATCTTTTGATATTTTTTCAGCATTTCTTCAGCAGTCAGTGCCATATATTCCCCTTGGGGAGTGAAATTAACCCCCCGCCTTCCCCGCTGTACAATCGTAATGCCGAACTCCTTTTCAATATGCTGGAGTCGACTGGTTAAAGCAGGCTGTGACATAAACATGCTCTGGGCTGTTTTCGTAATATTTTTATGTGTATATAAAGCCTGTAATAGATGCCAATCCCGGTCTTCCATACCCATTCCCTCCTTCTCCGATTCTACTTCCAGTGCCCAATCGTATGATTCTTCCTCCTCTGCGACATACGCTTTTTCCCCACACTATACCAAACCCTCATTCCCAAAAACAACAAAAGACCCTCCTGCACTGAATCTGCAAAAGGGTCTTCTACTCTGGTTTTCATTTTTGGGGTCATTGAATATGCAATTCCTCATCATCACTCTGAGGTTCCACACCCCTATGTAGCCTAGCTTTTAAAATCAAGTCTCCTGCCTTAGCGTGGAGCCAGCTTCACCAAATTTTGCAGCCGTACCGGGAAAGAAGTCGACAGCGAAAAACCATAATCGAACAGCTTCCGTGTCTGCTCAAATCGCTTTTCCTTGCTCGGCGCGCCGAGTACCACAGCAATTAACCGTCTGCCATGCTGTTCGGCGGTACCCGTGAAGCAATATCCGGCATCGCTCGTATATCCGGCTTTCAGGCCATCCGTTCCGGCGTAAGAGTACGGTCCAGCCAGGGAAGGCAGCATCCAGTTCGTATTACTAATGTAGAGCCCCTTATCCTTTAACTCCATTTGCGTACGACTGGACGTTCTTAGAATCTCCGGATGTGACGCAATCAGGTAAGAAGCCAGCTTTGCCGTGTCGCTTGCTGTCATTTTCGTTTCTCCGCGAATATCCTCGGGATGATTCGGTCCCAATTCACTCTGCCCTGCTCCAGATGCATTGCTAAAGCGGCTGTCGGATGACAATCCAATTTGGACAGCTTTCTCATTCATACGCTTCACAAAAGCCGCTTCATTGCCTGCCGAGCGCTCTGCCAGTGCCACAGCTGCGTCATTGGCTGAATACACAACCATACTCTGGAACAGTTCGGATACCGTCATCCTTTCGCCATACCGTAGAGATAGATTTATACCCCCCACCGTACTCGCGTAACGGCTAATTCGCACCTCATCATTCCAGCCTAGCCGTCCAGTCCGAATATCCTCCAGCACCAACAGCTCGGTCATGAGTTTGGACATATTGGCGGAGGGCATAGGCGTATTGCCGTTCACATCCATCAGCAATTCCCCGGTATGCATGTCCATCAGTACCGCAGCCTCTGCATCCACATCCGGCTTCCCCACCAACAGGCGGGGTCCAAGTGTAATAAAAATCAATATGATAAGTACCGGGACAATAGTAGCCCAACGTAACCAGTGTTTTTTCATCATCGTAATAACCCCCATACTTATTAGACGATGAAAAATTCATTTTGTCTGCAATTTTTCGAAAAAAAGATACAATTTTTTCACCTTTTTTTATTCTACAGCAAAATGACAGGCTACAAAATGCTGGTCGCCCGCATCCCGATATACCGGAGCCTCTGTTTTACAGCGTGCTTCCGCCATAGGACAGCGCGTATGAAACTTGCAGCCGGACGGCGGATTGGCCGGAGAAGGAATGTCCCCTTTCAGGACAATTCGCTGTCTCTTGATCGTCGGATCGGGAATCGGAACCGCCGATAGCAGCGCCTTCGTATACGGATGAAGCGGATTGCGGAACAGCTCCTCCTTGGAAGCCAGCTCTACCATCGAGCCCAAATACATTACGCCAATGCGGCTGCACAGATGCTCAACCACACTCAGATCATGCGAGATAAACAGATACGTCAATTGACGTTCCTGCTGCAAATCGCTTAACAAGTTAATAATCTGGGCCTGAATGGACACATCCAGCGCAGATACAGGTTCATCTGCCACAATAAAATCAGGATTTAGGATCAAAGCCCGTGCAATCCCGATCCGCTGGCGCTGACCGCCGGAGAACTCATGCGGATACCGATCATAGTGATACAAAGACAGGCCGCAAATGTTCAGCGTTTCGTTAACCTTCTTCCGCAGCTCGCTACGGTCAATCAGTCCGTGATCCAGCAACGCCTCTCCGATGGCTTCACCGACCTTAATTCTCGGGTTCAAGGAGCTAAAAGGGTCCTGAAAGACGATTTGCAGCTTGGGACGAAGCGCTCGGATTCGCTCCTTGCTTAACGCGTGCAGGTCTTCTCCTTTGTATCGCACCGATCCATCCGTCTTATCCATCAGCCTGAGAATAGTCCGCCCAATCGTGCTTTTTCCACAGCCCGATTCCCCTACCAGACCGAAGGATTCTCCCTTATGAATGTCAAACGATACATCATCGACCGCTTTCACATGTCCGACCGTACGCTGAAAAACTCCGCCTGTGATCGGAAAATATTTTTTCAGCCCTTCCACCTGAATTAAAGGCTCGCTCATATCCGTTGCCCTCCTTCTTTCTCATATAGCCAGCAGGCAACCTTATGACCATTCTCCTTTTCGTTCAAGGGAGGAGCCTGATCCTTGCAAATTTGCATACAATGCGCACACCGATCATGAAAATGACAATTTTCCTCCAGCTCAATCGGATTGGGAACCTGACCGGGGATGGAGTACAGTCGATCCATTTTCTGATTAATGACAGGTTTCGCCTTTAATAGCCCTTGAGTATACGGATGCTGCGGGTTTTTGAACAGCTCAATGACAGGAGCCTCTTCAATGACGTTGCCGGCATACATGACGACCACATAATCAGCCATCTCTGCCACAACACCCAAATCGTGCGTAATCAGCATAATGGATGTTTTCAGCTTATCCTTCAAATCCCGCATCAAATCGAGAATTTGTGCCTGAATCGTAACATCCAGAGCCGTTGTCGGTTCATCTGCAATCAACAGCTTCGGATTACAGCTTAATGCGATGGCAATCATGATCCGCTGGCGCATGCCGCCACTCAGTTCGTGGGGATAGGAATGGAATATTTCCTCCGACCGCGAAATGCCTACCAGGCTAATCAGTTCAATCGCTCGCGCACGCGCTTCCTTTTTACTCATTAATGTATGCATGAGCAGCGGTTCCGTAATCTGTTCTCCAATCGTTAGCACCGGATTCAGAGAAGACATCGGCTCCTGAAAAATAATCGAAATGTCATTGCCGCGAATTTGCTGCATTTGACCTTTCCCCAGCGTTAAGAGGTTTTTGCCCTCAAACCAGATTTCACCGTCTGAGGTGTGAGGAGAATCAATCAGCTGCATCATTGTCATCGCCGTTACACTTTTACCACAGCCGGATTCCCCTACCACACAGAGCGTTTCACCCTCACGAATTTTAAAACTGACGTCATTGACCGCTTTGACAGTTCCGCTAGAGGTATGAAAGTGAGTTTTCAGGTTACGAAATTCAATCAAAGCATTTTCCATAAACGTTCGTCTCCTACTTCTTCATTTTAGGGTCCAGTGCATCGCGCAAACCATCGCCAATCAGGTTGATGGCTACAACTGTAATGAGTATACACATTCCTGGTGGAATCCATATCCAAGGCCGTTTGCGGAAGTCAATCAGGTTATTCGCAGCCGAAATCATATTCCCCCACGAAGGTGTAGGTGGCACCACGCCAATTCCCAGATAACTGAGCGCAGACTCTGTAATAATCGCACCCGCCACCCCGAGCGTAGCCGTAACAATAATGGTAGGAATGGTGTTCGGCAGCAAATGACGGAATATTTTTCGGCGATCCCTCAAGCCCAGCGCTTCTGTGGCCTGCATGAACTCCTGTTCACGCAGTGTAAGAATTTGCCCTCTGACCAGACGGGACAAACTCGTCCAGCTCAAGACCCCGATAATGAGCATCAGAAAATAAATCCGGTTCGACGGATCGACCTTCAAATCGGATAAAACCGCACCTAAAATAATAAGCAGCGGCAACGTAGGCAATGCCATAAAAATATCAGCAATCCGCATAATAATCGTATCCACGCTTTTACGGTAAAACCCTGCCAGTGCCCCTAACGTCGCACCGATGGCAACCGAAATAAACGTGGCAACCAGTCCTACCGTCAATGAAATACGACCAGCCAGCATTGTACGCAACAAAATATCTCTACCAAACTTATCCGTACCGAGCCAGTACTGAGCATTAGGCGATAAATTTTTGTCAGATAGCTTGTAATCATCTAAATGATAAGGTGAAATCATCGGCCCAAATATACAGATGATCACCATCAGAATCAAAATAACGAGTCCGGCTAAAGCCAGGCGGTTTCGGTTAAAACGGCGAACGGCGATTCTCCATGGAGACGCTTCAGGACGGATCGCCGCCTTTTGATTAGGTTCAATCGTGACGGTTTTTGCGGACAATAGTATCCCTCCTATTTCAAGCGAATTCTTGGATCTGCCATGCCATACAATACGTCAGAAAGTAGATTGCCAATGAGCGTAAGGACCGCCAGGAAAATGGTAAAGCCCAGCATAAACGGGTAGTCCCGCATGCTGATTGACTCCAGATAAACCTGCCCCACACCCGGCCACACGAATACCTTCTCCAGAATCATGGCCCCGCCAAATAAGGCCGGCAGCTCGAAGCCGAGCAATGTGATTGCCGGAATTAGTGCGTTGCGCAGAGCGTGCTTGAAAATAACCGTCCGTTCCTTCAACCCTTTGGCACGTGCAGTACGAATGTAGTCCTGACGGATAACCTCCAGCATGCCTGTACGGAAATACCGGGTTAGGCTGCCTGTACTCAACATCGTAAGTACGAGTGTCGGCAGGAACATATGCTTGAGAATATCCACCATATAAGCCCACGAGCCCGGCTCCATCCCTGCTGTAGTCATGCCGCCAACCGGAAGAATCCCCCATTCGAGTGCAAATATTTTGATCACCAAAAGGCCTATAAAGAATGATGGCAGTGACATACACAAGAAAATGAATAGCGTGACAAACTTATCGAACAACGAGTATTGAAACTTGGCTGAAAACACTCCTGCAATGACCGCAATCAGCCAGCTAAAAATAAGACTAAAAAAAGCAATAATAAAAGAATTCCATACATAATTGCCAATGACCTTCGTTACCGGCTGCTTATGCTGCAATGAATCTCCCATATTTCCCTTCAGCATATTACCGGCCCATATAAAATAGCGTTGGTACTCCGGCTTATCCAGCCCGTAGATATGTCGTAGCTGCTGCGCCTTTTCGGCGGTCATATTCGGGTTCTGCTTGGCTGTAATATAATCACCCGGCACCATGGCTGAAATCGCAAATACGATAATGGATATGCCAATAAGTGTGGGGATGAGCTGCAGCAGTCGGCGAATAATGTACTGCTTCATAATCATTCCTCCAGACGAATAAAGTGATATGCCCAGCCCGTGAGAGCTGAGCATATGATTGGCAACCCTTATTGAGCGATCTGAGCGTTATGCAAAGTGAATTCAAAATCCTTGTATGGTGAGATATCAAAGCCGGTCAAACGGCCATTAATCGGCCACATATCTCTGCGTTGGTACATAAAGATAACCGGCAAATCCTTGTTCAATTCTTGATAGAGCTGTTTGTAAATCTCCTTGCGCTTCTCTTGATTCAATTCATGCTTGCCGGCAAACGACAACTCATCGACCTTTTTGTTCGAGTAGCCGATATCATTTTGTGCACCATTTGTAATATAAGTCGTCGAATCCGGATCAGGTGTCAAGCCCCAAGCTGCAAAGAACATATCGTACTTGCCTGTATCCTTTTTATCCATAATTGCGTTAAAATCCAGCGTTTCGGACGTCAGCTTAATGCCCAGTTCCTTGTAGTTGTTCGTCATAATCGGCAGCAACGCTTCTACAACGGGATTATCGGCGGTCGCAGAGAAGTTAATGGTCAGTTTCTCTCCGTCCTTCTCACGGATACCGTCCGCGCCAGCCTTCCATCCTGCCTCATCCAGCAAAGCCTTCGCTTTAGCCATATCAAATTCATACTTGTTAATGCCTTCATCCGTGTAAGACCAGGATTCTGTAGACTGTGGAATGTTAATCACGTTCGCATATGGGCCATATACACCCTGCACAATCTCCTTGCGATTCAAACCAATAGTCAGAGCCTGGCGTACCTTAGGGTCCTGAAATTTCTTTTCTTTGTGGTTAAACGCGATATATCCATAGCCGTTCGTCGGCATAATATGCACATCCAGAAAGCCCAGAGCCTTCAATTCCTCTACATTATCCTCAGTAACCGTAACGTTATCCATATCTGTTTCACCTGTTTGCAGCATGGACAGGTTAGTCTCTTCCGTCGTTGTTTTGAAAATAACCGATTTCACTTTTGGTGCACCTTTGAAATAGTTTGGATTCGCTTCAAATACGACCTGTTGTCCCGGAGAAAAGCTCTTCAGCATATACTGTCCGGAGCCGATTGGCTTATTATTAAGCGCCTTAATGCTGTCCAGGCTGCCCTTTTTGTAGCCTTTTCCGTAATAAGCTTCTGGCATGAAGTATTGTTCACCCAAAAAATCCTTAGTATAGGCTGTTGCTTCTGTAACTGTTACTTCTACCGTGTTATCATCAATGACCTTGATACCGGAAATATCATTGGCTTTACCATCGTGATATTCTTTACCGCCTTTAATCTTGAACGACAAAATGTCAGTTTCACCATCGTAATTCGGATCATGCAGCACCTTGAGAACAAAGGCATAATCCTTCACCGTTACCGGCGTGCCGTCGCTATACTTCACACCTGGTTTCAGATGGAATGTATATTTTAGACCGTCCTGCGATACATCAACTTTATCGGCGAGACTATTTTCATATGTACCATCTGCTTTTACCTGCAAAAAGGAATCAAATACGGTTCTGACTACATACAGATCGTAAGTCGTTTGCCAGAAAAACGGATTAAATACCCCTTTAGGTGACGTCATACCTACCACTATATTATCTTTTCGATTAGTTGCTCCCGGTGGATTTTGTGCCAGATCCGTCGCTTTAATGACACCCTCCGTCACTTGTGTACTGGCTTCATTACCCTCTGTTTTATTATCCGCATTGCCCTGCTGTTGCTGTGCCTCATTAGCACCTCCACTGCATCCTGCAAACAGAACACCAACCATCGTAAGCACCATAAGCAAAGAAAGCCATTTCTTAGTCATTACCATCCTGTTAATCCCCCTTAGTCGGTTCTTTATTTAACAGCTTGACTTATTCCTGCGGTAATTCATTAAAGCTTTAGGTTTAAAAATGTAAGTCTGTACATCCTCCTTACTGTCACACATGATAGCGTAAACACGTGTTTTAGACCTTTGGTCAATTTTGTGAACTGGTAACCATTACATTTTTATTAAGGTTTATCTTAAGTGTAAAATAACATCACGTCAATATCTTTTTTTATGTAATATAAAAGTTTTAAATATCTATTTATGTAAAATTCATGAATTAAATTTGTATAAAATGAAGGAATATAGCACTTGGTGTAATATAAAATAACATTATGGAGAACCGGAATGTTTGCTCTGGCGAGTTGAGGAACTTGTAATCTTACAAGTGAATAAAAGATAAACTTACGTGCTATGGTTAAACATGGATTGTATTATTAGTAAGTTACAATAGATGGGACTTGATGTCAATATAAAAAGTCACAAAAAAAGAGACACTCCCGGAATCGGGAACATCTCTTTTTTCTCTCCATTCACTACTATTCAGTAGTGTAAGGAAGCAATGCGATTTGACGGGAACGTTTGATCGCGATTGTCAACATACGTTGATATTTTGCGCTTGTTCCAGTTACACGACGAGGAAGAATTTTTCCACGCTCGCTGATGAATTTTTTAAGCAGGTCTGTATCTTTATAGTCAATGTGAGTAATTTTGTTCACAGTGAAGAAACATACTTTACGACGTTTGTTGCGACCACCACGACGAGCTGGTCTTTTGTTATCGTCTCCGCCTTCTCTTTGTCTGAAGCCCATTCTTTGTCAGTCCTTTCCCAATTAAAATGGTAAATCATCATCCGAAATATCGATCGGTTTTCCGTCATCGGAAAAAGGATCCTGATTGTTTCGCGAGTTATTATTCCCGCGTCCACTATTGCTGTTACCGCCTCCGAAAGGAGACTCCTCACGCATACCTCCACCGCTATTGCCGCCACCGTTGCCGCTATCGCGGTTAGATTCCAAGAAACGCACATTATCAGCTACAATTTCAGTCACGTATACACGTTTTCCTTCATTGTTCTCATAGTTACGCACTTGAACACGGCCTTCAACAGCCGTCAGACGACCTTTACGAAGATAGTTAGCGCACGTTTCAGCAAGCTGACGCCAGGTTACGATCGGCAAGAAATCCGCTTCCCGTTCGCCGCCTTGACTTGTAAACGGACGGTCTACAGCCAGGGTGAACTGGGTTACTGCTACACCCGACGGTGTATAGCGCAGCTCCGGATCTTTGGTCAACCGACCGATCAGAATGACACGGTTCAACAATCCAATCCCCTCCTTTGAGCGTTGTTCATTACATAATCACGTACAATAATTAAGCTACGTCGTTCGTAATGAGATAACGAATTACTTCGTCAGAAATTTTCATGATACGCTCAAGCTCAGTAACAACAGCAGGTTCTGCTGTGAAGTTAACCAGAACGAAAGAACCATCACGGAATTTCTTGATCTCATACGCAAGACGGCGTTTAGTTACATCATGATTCGTAATTTCGCCACCGCCGTTAGAGATGATACCTTGGAATTTGTCGACTGTCGCTTGAACAGCTTCTTGTTCAATGTCAGGACGAATAATGTACATCACTTCATATTTGCGCATTCTTTACACCTCCTTATGGACATAAGGCCCTCAATCTTGGTTGAGAGCAAGGAACGAGCCTAAACTCGCACTAAAACAGTTTACCAAATTGAGCGACTGAATGCAACCTGCTGGAACAAAAATTACGCATAGATATCGCTTCCGCATGTTTCTGTTCAGGACAGCGCACAATAACCGTTGCAGTTCAAATTCATTTATCTAAGGGAGGTACAATTCATGGGTGAAAAAACCGAATTTGAGCCAGGTGACAAGGTCCCAAATGATGGCGTATATATGGAAGTGGGCGAGAAAAGCTTTCACACCGAAATTCAAAACCCGCAGCAGGTAACGCTGGAAAGAGGCGATTTTTTTCCGGAAACCACCAACCATAACCGCAAGTGGAAGAAAAAAACGAAAGCCCGCGTTCACTAATGTATATTTCTTCGGAATCCGGGCCATATTATGATTAGGCGGTACAACAGAGAGGTGTGGTTCCGTTGGACAACGTAGCCGGACAAACTGTTAGGAGATCCATTCAAGGCATTAGAAGCGTTAGGTTTGTGTAAAAGGACACTGTCTTTTCAACACTGGTATTGCTTGTCAGTACACCAAGTTTCATATGTGATTGGACAGATCGTATCCTGTTAAAAATGTACCGCCTACGATGGAGGACCTTTGGGGTCCTCCTTTGTTGCATTATCGTACTTTTTGCATATACTGGTAAAATGCAGATTAATTCAGCTCCTTCTGCTAGAATATATCCAAGTACAAGACCTACTATTACGGAGGTTTTAAGATGAGCTATTCTCGAATACTAAAATGGATATCAGGTATATTCGAATTGGTGCTTGCTGTACCGATCGTGGGAGGAGCCATTGTCATAGGGACGGGTTATTCGGCTCTGGGCTTCATGCTAATCCTGCATGCAGTGACACTCATCCTGTCCTTACGCAATCAGGAGGGTATCTACGGCTCTGTATGGGGTATACTCACTTCCTTGCTTGCCTGGATTCCCATCATCGGCTGGGTCCTCCATTTGATTGCAGCCATCCTTCTGATGATCTCCGGCTCGAAAAAAACAAAACGCTATCATTTTCCGCCAAACCAACTATAACCACCCCAAATACTCCTGACGGTACTGATTTCTTCTGCTGTCGGGAGTATTTTTTTGCTGTAACGGATATACCTCTCAGAAGGAACAACTTAACCCTTATTTTTTACAAGATCGAGCTGTAGGTCTCCCCTTCCCCGCAGACACAGCAATTCATCGAACAGGAAAGTAAGACCACTTTTGTCCCTCCAATCTCTGATGATGTCCGTTACTACCTCCATCAAATCACGCCGAATCCCCTCTGTCAGTTGTAACCCTGCACTATCACCCTCGATGAACAAATGTGTGTGCTCCGGCTCATCCAACCTGCGTACCTGACGCAGACACAGCACACCATTGTCCAGATAGAAGAAGTAGCATCCTTTATATAGCACCCCTTCGAATATCTCATACATATGCGGCAAATCATACGGCCCGTATCCCATCGAAGCCCATTCCAATCCCAACGATTTACTCATACATTGGTTCCCCTCCTTCTCCCTTTATCCATTTTAGTTATTAAACCAATTAGAGACTCATCTTCCTTAATGTTTTTTTAAATTCGTACGCTTATGCGTACAACATGTATCTCAATTACATTGTACGCTTATAAGTACAGTCAACGGTTTTTAAAATATAAATAGGAGTGTGTGGGATGAAGGTAAAAGTAATGCTTGGCGAGTTGATCAAAGCGAGGGGGATTTCTCTAAACGAATTGTCTCACAAGACTGGTGTCCGTAGGGCGGCACTATCTGAACTTGCAAACGAGAAGAGAGAAAACATAAACTTCAAACATATTGAAGAAATCGCAGATGCGTTAGACATTACGGACATCCGTGAAATAATCACACTTATAGATGAAGATTGAAACAAATTAGTACTATACATGCTAGTCCCGATCAACGCGTACGAATTGATATCGACTCCGATTGACCACGTGCCAAAATCCGGTGCGACTCCGTACCTTTCGAAGACTTGATACGTTTATTCCATACCAATATCATTCCGTGCAAGTGAACGGAATGATAAAGCTTATTTTTCTATAGAGATATGCTAATATAATAATGCAGTTAAGAACTAGTTTGTGTGATATGGGAGGGTTCATATTGAAACTAACAACGTCGGATCAAGCTGATCACCATTCTATTTTTGAAGAGACCAGACGTCAAGATGCAGACGGAATCGAGTTTTGGTCAGCCAGGGATATTGCAAAAATACTTGAGTATACTGAATACCGTTATTTTATCCCTGTAATTGAACGCGCTAAGAGATCATGTGAAAATAGTGGACAAATCACTGAGGAACACTTCATCCCAATGACTGACTTTGTAGAACTCGGTAAAGGTGGAAAACGTGAAGTTGAATCTTTTAAGCTTTCACGTTATGCATGTTACCTCATTATTCAGAATGCTGATCCCTCAAAAGAAGTTGTGGCATTAGGACAAACATACTTCGCTGTCCAAACACGTAAACAAGAACTATTTGAACATGCCTCAGAAGATGAAAAGAGATATATGCTTCGTGAAGAATTAAAAAATCATAACACCGCTCTGGCTGATGCGGCCTACGAGTCCGGTGTTGTTACTCCATTAGAGTTTGCAGTATTCCAAAATCATGGTTATAAAGGACTTTACGGCGGGCTAGACAAAACTGGGATACACGAAAGAAAAGAGCTTAAGAAATCACAAAAAATTTTAGACCATATGGGCACGACGGAGCTTGCCGCGAATCTCTTTCGGGCAACACAAACAGAAGACAAGCTCCGCAGAGACGGTATATCGGGACGTACAGCAGCAAACCAGACCCACTTTGAAGTGGGCAAGAAAGTCCGCCAAACAATAGCTGATTTGGGAGGGACTATGCCGGAGGACTTGCCCACGTACGAGAGTATAAAAAAAGTTGAAAAACGACTTAAGAAAAAACAAACAGATTCGACAATTAAATAAGATTATCTAGCATGTCTCCTATTTTCTTTTTGTTATTCTAGACAGCGGAGAGTACTTTTGTGCTCATCCGCTAAATTCCCTTCGATAACCTGTGTATACTCCCGCATTATTGAAATATCCACGTACCCATCAACTTTTGTAAATGGAGTATCGACATTCCATTTTTAGCCGCCGCCATAGTAGAAAATTTATGCCTCAATACATGCAACGCATTGACCGCACAATTTGTTTTTTCACATAGTCCATTTTGGACTTTTCTAGCGCTCAAACTTCCCCGAGACGCATTCCACTATCTAGTATCAGCGTCATGACTACCGGCTTGCGTGCGCTGATTGTCTTGCGTCCTGTACGTTTATCCATACTAAAAAACCCCCTACGCATGGTTAGCGTAAGAGGTTAACGGACTCTCATTTAGGTATATCGGAATCATCTAGCTCAATTTCGTGTAAAATCGTACGGCTTTCAATCCACATATCGTACTGAAAACGCCAGTAGCGCTTGTTTACGTATAGTGGCGGAAAGAGTGGGATTCGAACCCACGCACGCCTCGCGACGCCTAACTGATTTCGAGTCAGCCCCCTTGGACCTCTTGGGTACCTTTCCGCAGCAAGGTTTATTATATCATCATTGCAGCCATGACGCAAGCTGATTCTTGTCCATCATGATTCATTTTCTCGGCTCAAATGGTTTCCGAATTCTGCTCGTCAGCATTGGACTTCGAGCGCAGCACCTTCTTCATATTCTTTTCGAATTTGGCACGCGGGATCAGCACACTATGCTGGCAACCGACACACTTGATTCGAATGTCCATCCCCATACGGATAATTTCCATTTCATTTGTTCCGCAGGGATGAGGCTTCTTCATCTGCACAATGTCCCCTAGCTCAAACGACTTACGCTCCACCCTTTTCTCCCCCTTTTCCTTCCTCGTAATCTTCTTTCTCAAGGGTTACCGACGTCTCCAGCACGGCCTGCCGATACTCCTCATCCTCCAGAGCCTTCTTGATGTTATTGTGGATATCCCGCTCGACCACAGCCGCTGTATTCGGCATACATTCCGCCACTACACGCACAATATACTCTGCTGTAGTCATGGACTGGACCCCCAGCACATCCGGTATATTCAGCACCTGTGCATTGGACTCCTCAATTCCCCGGATTGCCTGCTTGACCAGACCAACCGCTTCTTCCAGACTACGCTCCGCCTTCATCGGTACGTCGACTACCGCCAATGCGTTGGACATGGAGAAGTTCGTAACTGTCGTAATGGAGCCGTTCGGTAAAATGTAAACCTCTCCTTTCCAGCTCACCAGTCTGGTTGTACGCAGCCCAATCATTTCTACCGTTCCTTTGAAGGTTCCTGTCTGAATGACGTCTCCTACGGCAAACTGATCCTCAAAAATTATAAAAAATCCGGTGATTACATCCTTAACCAGGCTCTGTGCCCCAAAACCG
This sequence comes from Paenibacillus kribbensis, assembly GCF_001705305.1. Taxonomy (GTDB): domain Bacteria; phylum Bacillota; class Bacilli; order Paenibacillales; family Paenibacillaceae; genus Paenibacillus; species Paenibacillus kribbensis_B. The sequence continues at coordinate 24,666 of NZ_MCBP01000016.1, read as the reverse complement.
ACAGCTAATCCAAGAACTCCGGCTCCGGCAATCAGAGGTCCGAGATTAATCCCCATTTGCGACAATACCAGCATAATCAAAATGAAATTGAAGACAATATTGGTTACATTCTTTAGAAGCTCCCCAACAGTCGTTAACCGTCGCGTATTTAATCGGAACCTGCCGTTATTTCCCTTTTGCTGCATCGACTTATCTATAATTTTATTAATAACCCGAATAAAGATACGTGTAATGATGAAAATAATAGCAATTTTCAAAATGACAAACAAAAAGGCCGACCACATCTCACCATCTGTAATAAACTTCCACACAACATCCTTCAAGTGAATTGCACCCTTCACTACCTCTTCTGTGCCTGTGTCGCCCTCCAGCCAATGCATAAAGGTCATGCTGTATTCCTCCTTAAACAAGGGAACTTCTCTTCCAGCTTCCCACATTCTATTTCCTACAATATAAACTCATCAACTGATGATTCATACGCCTATGAATAATCTACTTTCCCAAGTATAAAAACACAAACTTATCCATATACTAGCTACTATATAAAACGAGCGCAACCGGCACACTCCATTACAGAGCGAAAGGAAGATATCATGTCTCATCCATCTGACTTCATTCCGGGGCAAGAACCCCTTAGCCTAAAAATATCACATACCGACCCCGGGATCCAATCAGCCATCATCCATCGTTTGCTGTTCCATCTGCATCAGGCACCGAGTCTACAGAATATCGTCATCATTTGCATTGGCACCGACCGTTCTACTGGAGATTGCCTCGGACCGCTCGTAGGTACCCATTTATTACGCTATAAAAGCCCCCTATTTAACCTATATGGTACATTAGACGAGCCTGTGCATGCTATGAATCTGCAAACGACGCTTAATGACATATATGCGCGGTATGAACAGCCTTACATCATCGGCATCGATGCATGCCTTGGACAAACCTCCAGTGTTGGGTGCATCCAGGTCGCAGAGGGTCCGCTAAAGCCTGGAGCAGGCGTAAATAAAGAATTACCGCCGGTTGGCGATATCCATTTGACAGGTATCGTTAACGTCGGCGGCTTCATGGAGTACTTCGTATTGCAAAATACAAGGCTAAATCTGGTAATGAAATTATCAGATATCATTGCTAGCAGCTTATACTCCGCGATTAAGGAGTGGCATTACCGTTCTGTCCTGCTTGCTGCGCAAGAGTAATGGCTTCCTTTTCTTCAGGTGATAAGGAATAGGATGATTGTCCAGCTTCCAGAGGCTTGGCATACACATAAGAGCCATCCCGGTTATAGATACCGGTTAACACAATGCCATCCTGATTGTTATCTACAATAGCCAAAGAGAAGCTCAAATCACTTCCTCTTTCGCCAAAAGCATTATAACGCTTGATGCCTACATTCCCCTTCAATCCAGTCAATTTGCTACGTAGAGATTTCATACTTGCACGATGGGTCGCCTGCTCATCCTCAATCGTATCCATCTGTACTTTCAAATCAATCAGCAGCGTTTCCAAATTCTCGACACCACTGCCTGCCATCATGGTCTCATACTTGCGCCGCATTTTCTTCAATTTTGCACCCTGTACAATAATAACAATCAACAGTAAGAGCAAAATGAACACGATCCCTGCAACGATTCCAGCAAGCTGTTCCATGATTAGTCCATTCAATTCAGCCATATGCTTGTTTCTACCCCTCTACCTCGAAAATCATGTACCTGTATATCTTATATTTTATACGTTTGAGAACAGCGAAACAAATAACAGAAGGCTATTAGTTTACCCATCAATACCATTCTGATTCTTACAGATTCAGACAAAGCAAAGACATATCTCACTTTCCGTTTTGCTCAAGGAGACATGTCCATATTGTTACAGACTACTGCAATAGCTCCAGTAATCTTTCCAAATCCTGCTGGCTGTAATAATTTAATTCGATTTTGCCTTTATCCTTATTGTGCTTAATTTTTACAGTCGTTTTAAAACGCTCACGCAGGGACTCTTCCATATGGTCAATATAGGGGTCCTTTTTTCGCACCTTGGCTTTGGCCTTCGTTTCCCCAGGTTTATGATCCAGCTGTTGTACAGCTTCCTCCAGTTCGCGAACACTCCACTGCTGCTCAATACATTGCAGTGCTAGCTGCTTCACTATACTTGGATCTTTGAGTCCAACAATGGCTCTGGCATGTCCCATCGACAATGTTCCACGTGAAACATGATCTTTAACTTCCTCCGGTAATGCAAGCAAGCGAAGAAAATTGGCAATATGAGAACGTGATTTCCCAACCTTCATGGACAATTCTTCCTGCGTTAAGGAAAATTGATCCATTAATCCCTGATAAGCTACTGCCACTTCCATCGCATTCAAATTTTCACGTTGTAAGTTTTCAATCAAGGCAATTTCCATCACCTGCTGATCCGTAAAATTGCGAACGACCACAGGTATGGTTGGATTCCCACAAAATTGGGACGCCCGAAAACGTCTTTCCCCTGCTATAATTTCGTATCCTCTTAATACACTACGCGCGATAATAGGCTGGATAACACCGTGTTGACGAATGGATTCCGCTAACTCTTTAATGGATTCATCATCAAATGTTTTCCGAGGCTGGTACGGGTTCGCACGCAACTGGCTAAGCGGAATGTCAACAACCTTGTCCTCTTCATTGACTGTAAGGGAGGGAATGAGTGCATCCAGTCCTTTTCCCAACCGTTTACTCATAAGATACCACTTCCTTTGCCAACTCAATATATACCTCTGCCCCACGAGAGCGGGGATCATACGTAATAATGGACTGGCCATGCGATGGGGCTTCGCTAAGTCTTACATTGCGTGGAATAATTGTCTGATAGACCTTACTTTGAAAATACTTTTTCACTTCTTCAATCACCTGAATACCCAAATTCGTACGAGCATCAAACATCGTCAACAACACACCTTCAATTTGCAATGAGGTGTTCAGATGCTTTTGTACTAATCTTACGGTATTTAATAGCTGGCTTAATCCTTCCAATGCGTAATATTCACACTGAATCGGAATAATGACCGAATCAGAGGCTGTCAATGAATTGAGCGTCAAAATACCCAACGATGGAGGGCAATCAATTAATATATAGTCATAATTATGCTTCACGAGCTGGAGCGATCTCTTTAATCTCAGCTCACGAGATATGGTCGGTACCAGCTCGATCTCCGCACCGGCTAGCTGAATGGTTGCTGGAATAATATCCAGTCCCTCAACCTGTGTGTTGACAATCGCCTCACTAGGATCAACCTCATTAATGAGTACATCATAAATACAATTTGCCACATCCGCCTTATTGATACCCACACCGCTGGTTGTATTACCTTGCGGGTCGATATCCACGAGCAATACCCTTTTGCCGAGGGAAGCAAGTCCGGCGCCCAAATTCACGGAAGTAGTTGTTTTGCCCACTCCGCCCTTTTGATTGGCTACGGCTATTATTTTTGACACTTCATTCACCTCATAATTTAATCGGAATTCTGCTACATTCCATGATGCAAAATGCTCTATGGAGACGTTACTTAATCCTTAGCTTACGGATAACGGCAATTTTATAAAATAGAATACGAGTATGCTGCGGTTTTATTGGGCGTTAGACAGAAAAAGCGGCAATTGCTGCCGCCTGTACGCTGCATCCCTTACTTACGTTTGGGAATTTGAATGACAATCTCATAGTGATCCTCGTGATCGGATTCCTTGGTTTTGATATCCAGGCCTGAGCCAGACACCATATCAATGGATTGACGAATCGTATTCAGCGCAAGCCGGACATCCTTGGTAAAGGAAATCCGCTTGGATTTCTTATTCGTTGACACTTGTTTATAAAAGGCAACTCGTGCCTCTGTCTGCTTTACATTGAGTTCCTTAGAAATGACTTCATCTAAAACCTTATACTGTAGCTCTTCGGTCTCTAATGACAATAACGCACGAGCATGACGCTCGGACACCTTCCGTTCCATTAAAGCTTCTTTCACTCTCTCTGGCAGATGAAGCAGTCTTATCTTGTTGGCAATGGTGGATTGGCTTTTACCCAGTCGCTGAGCAAGGCTTTCCTGAGTAAGCTGATGGAGATCAATCAACTTCTGATAAGCCACTGCTTCTTCAATCGCAGTCAGCCCTTCCCGTTGAAGATTCTCAATCAACGCGATGGATGCAGCTTGCGAATCATTAAACTCACGAACAATGGCTGGAATTGTGTCCATTCCCAGCTTGGTAACAGCTCTCCAACGGCGTTCCCCTGCTATAATTTCATATTGTCCATTACGGAAACGAACGACAATCGGTTGAATTACACCATGCGTCTTAATGGTCTGGCATAGCTCATCAATCTTCTCGTCGTCAAATATGGTGCGGGGCTGATAAGGACTGCTGACAATATCCCGAACAGGAAGTTGCTTTATTTCGTCCCCAGTAGATCGCTCCGTCAAACCAAATAGCCTGGAAAATTGTTCTTTCATTCCGTATAATACCACCTAATTTCATAATAGCACCATACTTACAGCGCTTCGTGAAAAACAGTTCCTTACGCGGATCATAGACCCCTTTTATATGAGAAAGCCCCGTAAGTGGATACACTTCGCGTGCTCTCCCGACCTTGTTGCCCCACTTCCCTATATGTATGCTGGAAGAGGATTTTGCAAAATCCCCGGATAAATGAGTACGGGAAGTAGTCAACTGATATTAAAACGATTATCTCTATTCTATCACTTTTTCAGCCATAATCCTATCGCCTCTACCAGCTTTTCGGAAGGATCAGATAATAAATTGTCCTCCTATCCCGCTACCTATTCAGTCATTTTCCTTTTCGTTACAAAGTAATTCCCCCGTATCTACAAATTTTCGATAGAAAGAGCCTACTTAGCCATAAAAAAAGTGAATGTTTCACGTGAAACACTCACTTTCTTTCAAACATTTACACTAACGGTGATTTCAAAGGCGTACCCGGCTTACGCGGATATTTCCGTGGGGTAGCTGCCCTTTTTTCAATAATAATCATATGTCTGGCTGCATCTTCAACAGGTAGTTGAAAGGCTTGGACATGCTTGATTTTCCCTTTTAGCTCTTTCAAGCTGAAGGAAGCCTCCTTGATTTCTTCCGCTGGATCACTGCCCTTCATCGCAGCAAAGTGACCTCCTTCACGGACAAAAGGCAAACAGAATTCATTCAGTACTGCAAGACGGGCAACAGCTCTGGCTGTAACCAGATCGTAGCTATCGCGATAGCCTGTTTTACGTCCTAATTCCTCTGCCCTGCTGTGAATCAGTTCAACATTTTCTAACCCCAACTGCTCTACTACATGTGCTAAGAATTGTATGCGTTTGTTCAACGAGTCCACAATAGTCAACTGAATATGTGGAAAACATATTTTCAAAGGAATTCCAGGAAAGCCTGCGCCTGAACCAATGTCAGCCAGGCTTCCCACATCCTTTAACGGAACATAGAAGGCGAGTGAAAGAGAATCGTAAAAATGCTTGGTGTACACCGCATCACGCTCTGTAATCCCCGTAAGATTCATTTTTTCATTCCACTCCACCAACACACGATAATACGTTTCAAACTGCTCTAGCTGATCGTCATTAATCACAATGCTATGCTCGGCCAGCCGCTGCTTAAATTGCTGTTGTATGTCGTCCATTATGATCCCCTTGCTGCCGTTACGCGGTTATAGTGCTCCAGATAAACCAACAAAATGGAAATATCCGCAGGAGTCACACCCGAGATACGGGATGCCTGACCAATGGACATCGGACGGATTTTTTCGAGCTTCTGCTTCGCTTCAATAGCCAAACCTTGAACCTCATTGTATGCAATATCTTCTGGAAGCTTCTTTTTCTCCATCTTTTGCAGACGTTCTACATGCATCAATTGCTTTTCAATGTAGCCCGCATACTTAATTTGAATTTCGACCTGCTCCTGCTCTTCCTCAGTAAGAGCGACAGGTGAAGGTGAAATCTGCGCCACTTGTGCATAGCTGATCTCTGGTCGACGCAGCACTGTTAACAAATTACTGCCATCTTGTATTGGTGCGGAACCACCTTGCTCCAGCATTTCATTTACATCAACTGGACGAACCTTCGCCAAGCGAAGACGCTCAATCTCCTGCTCTACCTTTTGCTTTTTATCCAAAAAGCGCTCGTACCGCTCATCCGTAATCAGGCCAATCTCATGCCCAATCGGCGTCAACCGCAGATCTGCATTATCATGACGCAGCAACAAACGATATTCTGCACGGGACGTCAGCAGACGGTAAGGCTCATTCGTACCTTTAGTCACCAGATCGTCGATCAGAACCCCAATGTAGCCTTGAGAGCGATCCAATACAACCGGCTCTTTACCCTGCACCTTGCGAGCTGCGTTAATCCCTGCCATAATGCCTTGGCCCGCAGCTTCCTCGTAACCGGAGGTACCGTTAATTTGACCTGCTGTGAACAAGCCGGGAACCTTTTTCGTTTCCAAAGTAGGCCACAACTGCGTAGGCACCATCGCATCATACTCGATAGCGTAACCGTTACGCATCATTTCTACCTTTTCCATCCCCGGAATGGTGCGCAGTATAGCCAATTGCACATCCTCTGGCAGGCTGGTCGACAAGCCTTGAACATAGTATTCAGATGTGTTTTTACCTTCAGGCTCCAAGAAGATTTGGTGCTTCGGCTTATCACTGAAACGCACCACTTTATCCTCAATAGATGGACAGTAGCGTGGCCCTGTTCCTTCAATCAGACCGGAGAACATCGGCGCACGATGCAAATTATCATTAATAATTTGGTGTGTTTCTACAGAAGTATACGTCAGCCAGCAAGGAAGCTGCTCATTATCCGAAGACTTCGTCTCGTAGGAAAAAAACTTCGGTTGGTCATCTCCCGGCTGAATTTCCGTTTTGCTAAAATCAATCGTATCCTTATGCACCCGCGGTGGTGTTCCTGTTTTGAATCGAACGAGATCGAAGCCCAGCTCTTTCAAATGCTCAGCCAATCTCACTGAAGGCTGCTGATTGTTTGGACCACTCTCATACATCAGCTCACCCATAATGATTTTTCCACGCAAATAGGTGCCGGTCGTCAGCACAACTGCTTTACTCCGATACTCTGTGCCCGTCTTCGTAATCACACCCACGCAATGGCCGTCTTCTATAATCAGTTCTTCTACCATACCTTGGCGCAAGGTCAGATTGGATTCCTTCTCCATCGTTTCCTTCATTGTATGCTGATAAGAGAACTTGTCAGCCTGTGCACGCAATGCGTGAACCGCAGGTCCTTTACCCGTATTCAGCATACGCATTTGGATAAAGGTCTTGTCGATGTTGCGACCCATTTCACCGCCCAAAGCATCGATTTCCCGCACCACATGACCTTTTGCAGGGCCGCCAATAGACGGGTTGCAGGGCATAAACGCGACCATATCCAGGTTAATTGTAATCATCAACGTACGACAGCCCATCCGGGCTGCTGCCAAAGCGGATTCTACACCCGCATGGCCTGCGCCTACGACAATGACGTCATAGTCGCCTCCTTGATATCCCATACCTCTCTTACCTCCTTATACACTCCGGTCTTCCGCCGAATATGTCTTGTATATCTATAACGATAGCAGGGCTTATACCAGCCATGCTTGAATGTCCTATTTGCCCAGACAAAATTGTGAAAATATTTGATCTATTAACGCATCATGCGCAGTATCGCCCACGATCTCGCCCAAATGCTCCCACGCCAGCCTTACATCAATCTGAATCATGTCGATCGGTACAAATTGATCAGCCGCTTCATAGGCATCCACCAGGGATTGGCGAGCCTTCTTCAACAAAGCAATATGCCGTACATTGCTGACATATGTCATATCTGCTGATTCCAGCTTGCCGCTGAAGAATAAATTCGATATCGCCTGCTCCAGTCGGTCTGCTCCCTCATGCTCCTTGACAGACATCGGTACGATGAGCTCTTCAGGTACATAGCGCAGCAGCAAATCCCGGTCCACTTGGGCCGGTAAGTCCATTTTATTCATAATGACAATCGCTTGTCTACCGCGGATTTGTTCCAGTAATGCCATTTCATCCTCATGTAGCGGTTCGTTGGCGTTAATCACGACAAGCAACAGATCCGCTTCACTGACAGCCGTTCTCGAACGCTCTACTCCGATTCGTTCCACCACATCCATCGTTTCGCGAATGCCGGCCGTGTCCAGCAGCTTGAGCGGGATGTTATTCACTGTCACATATTCCTCAATCACATCACGGGTGGTGCCCGGAATATCGGTCACAATCGCCCGTTCACCCTGGGCCAGTGTATTCAACAGCGAGGATTTGCCCACATTCGGCCTGCCGACAATCGCCGTGGTCAGACCCTCCCGCAAAATTTTCCCCTGCTCCGCCGTATGCAGCAGCCGATCAATTTCCGCCATAACCTGACTGCTCTTATCCTTAATTAACTCAGACGTAAAGGATTCCACGTCATGTTCAGGATAGTCAATGTTTACTTCAATATGGGCAAGCGTCTCTACCAAAACATTACGCAAGCGACGAATATTCTGTGACAGCTGTCCATCCACCTGCTTTAGAGCTACCGAAAAAGCTTTATCCGACTTCGAGCGAATGAGGTCAATGACCCCCTCCGCCTGACTCAGGTCAATACGACCATTCAAAAAAGCACGCTTCGTGAATTCGCCCGGCTCGGCCAAGCGTATATTTTGCAGCAGTAATAAATCCATAACCCGTTTGACGGCTACCACCCCGCCATGAGTGCTGATCTCTACTACATCTTCTGTTGTAAAAGAGCGTGGCGCCCGCATCACCGTAACTAAAACCTCCTCCACCTTTTCCTGGTTGTGAGGATCTATAATGTGTCCATAGTGTACTGTGTGAGATGGAGCCTTGCTTAGAGGCGTTTTGCTGCGGAACAAAGCCTCCACTTCCGTGACAGCTTCCGGGCCGCTGACCCGTATGACCGCAATGCCGCCTTCGCCGACTGCCGTTGCAATGGCAGCTATGGTATCGCTCAGCATATCGTTTCTACCTCCTATCAAGTAGAAACGGCTTTGCCGTCCTTGATTAAGGACGGCACCCGTTTCAGTCAGAAATATAAGAAAAAAAGCAATGGCTTCTGCACCATGCAGAGAGCCATTGCGTCGGATTATTTTTTGGCAATGACGACGCGCCGATTCGGCTCGTCCCCCTTACTGTATGTTCTAACCTGCGCATGCTGTTGAAGCTTGGCATGAATCAGCTTTCGCTCCTGTGACGGCATTGGCTCCAACACAACTTCCTTACCATAACGAATAGCCTGGTTGGCCAACCGATCTGCCAAATCCTCCAGCGTTTTTTGCCGACGTGCGCGAAATTGCTCGGCATCCAGAACAATTCGGATGAATTTGTCAGAATGACGGTTGGCAACAATATTCGTCAGATACTGCAATGCATCCAAGGTCTGTCCCCGACGACCGATCAGCATCCCGAGCGACGGACCGGAGATATCCAGTATACTTTCATCCTTGCGGTGGTGGACATCAACCTCAACGTCCAATCCCATTCCTGCTGCTGTTTCGCGGATAAAACGCACCGCCTCCTCATAGGGATCAGCTTGTCCCGTAGAGGTCGGGTTGATGTGTGCTTCCCGCGTGACAGATTCAGCTTCCGGAACAGCCTGTCCCGCACTAAAAGGCGCTTGAGCCGATACATGAGGTTCAGCCGTGTGTATGGTTTCGGGAGATGGCTCAGACAGCAGCGTAAGCTCCACCTTCGCCTTCTTGACCCCTAGCCATCCCAGGAATCCTTTTGACGGCTGTTCCAACACGTTTACGGTTACCCGTTCACGGCTTACTCCCAGTTGGGAGAGTCCTTGTTTTACAGCATCTTCAACGGTTTTTCCTGATGTCACGACCTTGGTCATCTCGACTTTTTAGCCCCCTTCGTATTTCTGTTACTTTTTTTCTTGTTATTGGGTGAACCCGTCTTCGTATGACTGGCTGTTTTCACATTCGCCAGGGCAGCTTCTTTATCATTATTGCGATAAAGGAAATAGTTTTGGATAATCGTGTAAATATTACTGTAGAACCAGTATAACGGCAAAGCGGATGGGAAGTTATACGACATGAACAGAATCAGCACCGGATACACGTACAGCAAAAACTGCATCGGTCCCTGCTGCGGCGTCGGATTCAATTTCATCATCATCCAGGTTTGGACAAATGTCGTAATTGCTGCCAGAATCGGCAGGATAAACAAGTGATCCGGTTTACCCAACTGGAGCCACAAAAAGTCATGATCCCGTAATGCCGAGTTATAGTAAATGGCATTATAAAGCGCGATAAAAATCGGCATTTGTACGACCAAAGGCAGACAGCCCGCCATCGGGTTGACCTTGTTTTCCTGAAACAATTTCATCGTCTCTTGCTGAACTCTCTCAGGTGTATCCTTGTATTTCGCTTGAATTTCTTTTAATTGTGGCTGAATAGCCTGCATAGCTTTGGAACTGCGTACTTGCTTAAGTGTAAGCGGCAAAATAATCGTCCGCACGATGATCACCAGAATCAATACGGCCAGGCCATACTCTCCAGAGAACCATTGGGCAAATGTATCCAGCGCATACGAAAACCAGTAAACGACATATCTCTGCCAAACTGATCCGTTGGCCAAATCTGCCGTCGTGTAAGAATTGTGGGCCGTCGGGGCACACCCGGACAGCATGGCAACAAGCGCCAATAAAGCAATTAGAAGGAACCATTTCCCTCGTTGAGTCTTCAAACGCGACACTTCATAACCCCTTTCTTAACCAATCCATTCCAACGTAAATCATACCATATCCTGTAGGACAAAGATACTGACTATCGGCGCGAAGACTTGAGCAGCGAGGCTTTGCGCAGAACGTGCAGCACGCTTTTCTCCAGCTCTTGATACGACATCGCAACCGCATCCTTACGGACGATAAAAATCAGATCAATTTGCCCCACCAATTCATGCTCATGATGACGCACAATTTCCTTGACGATTCTGCGCATCCGGTTACGCACAACTGCGTTGCCGATCTTCTTGCTGGCCGAAATTCCGACACGGAACTGCTCTACCTCTCTACGGCGGAACCAGTACACCACAAACTGATGGTTGGCAAAAGATTTGCCATGGCGGTATACGCGCCCAAAGTCCGCCCGGTTTCGAAGACGCAATTTTTTTCGCACGGCGCTTCTCCTTGCTCATCTCTTTTACACACTTCGGCAAGCCAATCCTTAGCTCTTATATAGTAAGAAGTATGGACAACATTCCGTCATGGTAATCTCGCTTATTTTACATCCATTTTCAAAAAGCTTCATCTAATATAGGACAGGAATCGGCACTTCCCCCTCTTTTTCACTACATTTCTACAGAGTAGAGGTAGCGATCCGATCCGTTAATACCTCAATTATGAAAAAAAGACCACCGTAGTGGTCTTTATGCACGCATTACGCACTCAATACTTTTCTACCTTTTTGGCGACGAGCCGCCAAAACTTTACGGCCATTCTTTGTGCTCATTCTTTTACGGAAGCCGTGAACTTTTTTACGTTTGCTGACATTCGGTCTGAAAGTCGGTCTCATTGTGCTGCACCTCCTTACAAGGAATACGTTTTATATGGAATATACCTAACATAGCAATCTCCACAAAAAACACCTTTATACATCTAACCACAAATAGCTGTCAAAGTCAATGTGCTTGTGAATCCTCTCCCTCTTTTTCGTATTCAGGAATTCCCCCCTTCTCATTCATTCACTCACACTTCATTCTCGTTTACCCTGATTTAACGACAATTTTCTTGTTTCTCCTTCCTCTTATTCAGCAATCCAGCTGCATTTTCTCCCAGCCAAAACCGCTCGTGTCTACCTTCTATCCATTCTGCCACTTCAATCCGCTCTTTCTCAGATCGTCGTCGCCAATCCATTCACAAATAATGTCGGAAACGTTACCGGAAATTTTCAACAGAAAAATAAGCCGCTGTGACCAAAAGGCAACGGCTGTTATACACAGATTCACAAAAAGAACGGTATTGTGATTTAAATGGTCATAACCTGTGCATAACATTTTAGAGCAAAAAAGAGTTATTGTCGAAAACTGAACAAATTATAAACAATATCTTGTGTTGTGAATAAAAATTGTACACAACAGATTGAATTTGTGGATAAATAACCACGAGTCATTGAAATACAAGGCTTCTTTTGCTATGATGATATTACTTTTGAATGTGAATATGTTGTTTTACCCTCCATATTATCAACACCCTGTGGATAAAGTTGTGAACAAGTTCAATTTATCCATCTTTTTATTTTTGTGCGGATTCGGGATTCTGGGGATATATTCTACATTTTTCATTTGATTTCGACATATTGCAGTCTCGTTTTGGCCTGCGGGATAAAGAGAACGGATCGTGCCGCGCATTCCCTCCTGAGAAATATCGCCTTTCTTCTGCCCAGCGGCAGTGGAATTTTCCATCAGTTATTTCTCAGGGTCATTTTGTGCTGCGTTCTCTCATCACACTGCCGCATGATTTAGGCGGCGGTATGTCTTTTTATGGCCTTCAACAAATATTTTTGGGATTTTAGGCGTTTTGCTGAAGCGCCGGGAGCAGCTCTCAGTTCATCGGCAAAATGTCAGGATTTAAAAGGAGTGACGTCTGTGGACAGCCATATCTCTGAACTATGGCAGCAAATTTTATCCATTATACAAACCAAGCTGAGTAAGCCGAGTTACGACACTTGGTTTAAAGCTACCAAGGCAGCGAAACTGAATGACCACTCCATTGTGATTTCTGCCCCGACAACCTTTGCCGTGGAATGGCTTGAAAGCCGCTATACCAAGCTAGTCGGAGCAACGGTTTATGAAATTTTGGGTAAGCAACTGGAGGTCAAGTTCGTCATCGAGGAGAACAAGCCCCCCGAGGTCGATCTTCAGCAGCAACCTCAGCAGCAGCCGGTCGTACATGAAGAAGCCGTGTCCCATATGCTAAATCCCAAATATACATTCGATACATTCGTCATCGGATCGGGGAACCGTTTTGCTCATGCAGCGTCGCTGGCCGTCGCCGAGGCGCCGGCCAAAGCGTACAATCCGCTGTTTCTTTACGGCGGCGTAGGTCTGGGCAAAACGCATCTGATGCATGCTATCGGGCACTATATTTTGGAGCACAATCCGACCAGCAAGGTCGTATATTTATCGTCGGAGAAGTTTACGAACGAATTCATTAATGCCATCCGGGACAACCGCGGGGAGAGCTTCCGGAACAAATATCGCAACATTGATATTTTGCTCATTGACGATATTCAATTCATTGCCGGCAAAGAATCGACGCAGGAGGAATTTTTCCATACGTTTAACGCGCTTCATGAGGAACGCAAGCAGATTATCATCTCCAGTGACCGGCCTCCCAAAGAAATTCCGACGCTGGAAGAACGGCTGCGCTCCCGCTTCGAGTGGGGACTCATTACGGACATTCAGCCGCCAGATCTGGAGACCAGAATCGCTATTCTTCGGAAAAAGGCCCGTGCAGAAAACCTGGACATTCCCAATGAGGCCATGATGTATATCGCCAACCAGATTGATACAAACATCCGTGAGCTGGAGGGGGCGCTGATTCGCGTTGTCGCCTATTCTTCCTTAACCAATCAGGATGTATCAAGTCATCTTGCTGCTGAGGCGTTGAAGGATATTATCCCGTCCAGCCGCCCCAAAATGATCACCATTCAGGATATACAGCATCAAGTCGGGGAATTTTACAATCTGCGTCTGGAGGATTTTAAAGCGCGCAAGCGGACAAAGGCTGTGGCCTTCCCACGACAAATTGCCATGTACCTGTCGCGTGAGTTAACCGACTATTCTCTGCCTAAAATCGGTGAGGCCTTCGGTGGGCGTGATCATACGACGGTCATTCATGCGCACGAAAAAATCTCCAAATCCATTCAAGTGGATCAGGATCTGTTCAAAGTTATCAACAACCTAATAGAGAAAATCAAAAATCCAACCTGAACAAGTTCAGAGCCTATACACAATTTATACACATGTGGATAGGCTTGATTTTATTAGGTTTATACCTACTTATCCACATATTCAGTGCGCCTATTACTATTACTACTATATTTTAAAGAAATTCATCACCTAAATAGGGCCCGCGTCAACGCGTGCTTGAAGGACTAAAACCCGTAGGAGGAACTTATGAAGATCAGCATTCTGAAAAACGTTTTGAACGAGGCTATACAGCATGTATCCAAAGCGATATCGAGTCGTACTACGATTCCAATTCTGAGTGGTATTAAGCTGGATGTGAATCATCAGGGTGTAACGCTAACTGCCAGCGATACAGACATCTCTATTCAATCCTTTATTCCAATGGAGGATGGAGACCAAACTGTCGTTCAGGTTGAACAACCCGGAAGTGTTGTGCTGCCAGCCAAATTCTTTGTCGAAATTATCAAAAAACTGCCGTCTCAGGAGATCCGCATGGAGGTAAAGGATCAGTTCCAAACCTTTATCTCGTCCGGTGCTACTGAAATTCAAATCGTTGGTTTGGACCCTGAGGAATTCCCTGTGCTCCCCAGCATTGAAGAAAATCAGGTTATCTCTGTGCCAGGTGATTTGCTCAAAAATATGATCAAACAGACGGTTTTCTCCATTTCCACCCACGAAACAACACCGATTTTAACCGGGGTATTATGGAATCTGGCTGAGGGAGAATTAAAGTTTGTAGCAACAGACCGCCACCGCCTGGCCACCCGCAGCGCTCGTTTGGAATCGTCTGAAGACTTGCGTTTTAGCAATGTTGTCATTGCAGGCAAAACGTTGAATGAACTAAGCAGAATTATTCCAGATCAAAATATGCTTGTGGATATCGTCGTAGCGGACAATCAGGTGCTTTTCAAGGTTGACCGGGTACTATTTTATTCCCGCATCCTGGATGGAACCTATCCTGATACTTCTAGAATTATTCCGACTTCCTACAAAACAGAACTGATTGTGGATACAAAAAGTTTGAGCGAGTCTATCGACCGTGCTTATTTGCTGTCCCGCGAGGAAAAAACGAATATTGTAAGAATGCAATCGTTGGAAAATGGCGGTCTGGAGATCTCCTCCAGTTCCTCTGAGCTTGGTAAGGTGCGTGAGGAAGTGAATGTGTCCAAATTTGAGGGAGAGCCCCTCAAAATCTCATTCAACTCCAAATATATGCTCGACGTGCTGAAGGTGATTGACAGTGAGCAGCTGACGATCGCTTTCACCGGCATCATGAGTCCGATTATTTTAAAACCGGCAGATTCCAGCAATGCGCTGTACATCATCCTGCCGTATCGTACAACCAACTAACATGTAGCGTTACCCGCCTGAGAACAAGCGAAAGGATGAACAAGCCTTGAAACGGATATCGATACAAACCGAGTACATCAAGCTCGATCAATTTTTAAAACTGGCTGACTGTGTATCAACAGGTGGAATGGCCAAGGCCCTACTACAGGAGGGACAAGTCCGCGTCAACGGCGAGCCGGAAGAAAGACGGGGAAGAAAGCTATACCCTGGCGATACTGTAGAAGTAGAGGACAACGGAAGTTTCGAAGTTACGGCAGGAGCATAATCGCCTAGTCGGCAAGGACTCCTTTTAGGTACGGAGTAGCAAGGGGGACCCTATGTGTTTGTGAACAACATTGCTTTGCAGCAGTACCGGAACTATGAACAGCTGGAGCTGAATGAATTTGGGCCCGTTAATTTGCTGATTGGACAAAATGCCCAGGGCAAAACAAACCTCGTAGAGGCGATTTTTGTACTGGCTTTGACCAAAAGTCACCGAACGTCGCGCGATAAGGAGTTAATCTCTTTCGGAGCTGCTTCTACTCATCTGGCTGCGGATGTGGATAAAAAATACGGGAAGATCAGGCTTGATCTGTCGTTATCCACACAAGGCAAAAAAGCGAAAATCAACGGATTGGAGCAGCGAAAGCTGAGTGATTTTATCGGTTCGTTAAACGTGGTTATGTTCGCCCCCGAGGATCTGGAAATTGTCAAAGGAACACCGGGGGTTCGCCGCCGGTTCCTTGACATGGAAATTGGACAGGTAGCCCCAGGCTATCTGTATCATTTGCAGCAATATCAAAAGGTGCTGGTTCAGCGGAACAACCTGCTCAAGCAAGCTTGGGGGAAAGATATGGCCTCGGTGCAGCTGATGCTGGAGGTATGGAACGAGCAACTTGTTGAGCATGGTGTTAAAATTGTTAAAAAGCGGAAACAATTTATAACAAAGCTGCAAAAGTGGGCTCAGGCCATTCATGAAGGGATCGCGGGGGGGACTGAAGAGCTGAAATTAACCTATGTTCCCTCCTTCAGTGAGCCAGAGGAAGAAGATGAAGCTGTCTTATTGGAGCGATTTATGATAAAGTTATCCCAAATGAGGGAACAGGAAATCCGCCGTGGCATGACTTTGGCGGGACCCCATCGTGATGATTTGGCCTTTGCCATTAATGGCAGAGAAGTGCATACGTATGGCTCTCAGGGGCAGCAGCGGACGACGGCCCTGTCCTTGAAGCTGGCCGAAATTGAATTAATTCATGAGGAAATCGGTGAATATCCTGTCCTGCTCCTGGATGATGTTTTGTCAGAGCTGGATCCTTATCGTCAGACCCAACTGATCGAAACTTTCCAGAGCAAGGTACAGACCTTTATCACCGCAACCGGGATTGAGAGTCTGAACGCGGAGCGACTCAAGGATGCGAATATTTATCACGTCCATGACGGGCATGTGGAACACTAAGGAGTGAGTAACCGATATGTATATTCATCTGGGTGGCGAAAAAATCATCCGCTCGTCGGAGCTTGTGGCTATTTTCGATATCTCGATTGAAAAATCCTCTAAAATCTCCAAGCAATACGTAAACCATGCCCAGCAGCAAAAGCATGTCGAGATGATTGGCGAAGAGGAAGCCAAGTCCATCGTAGTGACTCAGAATACGGTGTATTATTCCCCCATCTCCTCAACAACACTCAAAAAGCGGGCAAACCAGTTTGTTGCCAATGCTTAACCATAGAAATCTATAGAAGTAGGTGAAAGGCATGTCTATGAATCAACCGTCTTATGATGCGGGCGAGATTCAGGTCCTGGAGGGCCTGGAAGCGGTTCGGAAACGTCCCGGGATGTATATTGGCTCCACGAGTGTCAAAGGTCTCCATCATTTGGTCTGGGAAGTTGTGGACAACAGTATTGACGAAGCGCTGGCAGGTTATTGTAACAGCATTCAGGTTGTCGTTCACACGGATAATAGCATTACCGTTACAGACAATGGTCGCGGTATTCCAGTAAGTGAACACGCCAAAATGAAAAAATCAGCACTGGAAGTCGTTATGACGGTACTTCATGCAGGTGGTAAATTCGGAGGCGGAGGGTACAAGGTCTCCGGCGGTCTGCACGGGGTTGGTGTATCCGTAGTGAATGCTCTATCCAGCAAAGTGATCGTTCATGTCAAACGGGACGGACATGTGTATGAACAGGAATATCATCGTGGTGTGCCGCAGTATGATGTGAGAGTTATCGGTGACACAGACGAGACGGGGACTCAAACAACATTTTACCCGGATGAGCAAATTTTCACAGAAACAACCGTATATGACTATGATACGCTGCAAACGCGGATTCGTGAGTTGGCCTTTCTGAACAAAGGAATCGCGATCAGCCTGACTGATGAGCGGACGGGGGCCAGCGATACATTCCACTACGAGGGTGGAATCAGTGAATACGTGCAATTTCTGAATCAACAAAGAGAAGTACTTCATGAGCAGCCGATTTATGTCGAAGGCTCACGCGATATGATTCAAGTCGAAGTTGCGCTGCAATATAACGACAGCTATACCGAGAATATTTATTCTTTCGCCAACAATATCAATACGCATGAGGGCGGAACGCACGAATCTGGCTTCAAGAGTGCATTAACCCGGATTATTAACGATTATGCACGTAAAAACGGCATGATTAAGGATAGCAACGCTAACCTGACTGGCGATGATGTGCGCGAAGGGCTGACGGCGATTATCTCCGTCAAAATTCCGGAACCGCAATTTGAGGGTCAGACCAAAACAAAGCTCGGTAACAGCGAGGTGCGAGGGATTGTCGAATCCCTGTTCGCTGAGAAACTTCAGGAATTTCTGGAGGAAAATCCATCTGTCTCTCGCCGCGTAGTTGATAAATCCTTACAAGCAGCACGTGCCCGTGAAGCGGCCCGCAAAGCACGGGAGCTGACGCGCCGTAAAAGTGCACTGGAAATCAGCTCTCTTCCCGGCAAGCTGGCGGACTGCTCCTCCAAGGATGCTTCGATTAGTGAGCTGTACATCGTCGAAGGTGATTCAGCGGGGGGATCGGCCAAACAGGGCCGTGATCGTCACTTCCAAGCTATTTTGCCGATTCGTGGTAAAATCCTGAATGTGGAGAAGGCACGCCTGGATCGCATTTTGTCCAGTGATGAAATCCGCTCGATGGTAACTGCAATGGGTACAGGGATCGGAGACGATTTTGACATCTCCAAAGCACGTTACCACAAGGTCATTATCATGACGGATGCAGATGTCGACGGTGCTCACATTCGCACGCTGCTGCTGACGTTCTTCTATCGGTATATGCGTAAAATTTTAGATGCAGGCTATGTTTACATTGCTCAGCCACCGCTGTTCAAGGTAGAGCGCAACAAGGTCATACGTTATGCAAATTCAGAAGCAGAACGTGATGAGATCATCAGGGAATTTGGAGAAAATGCAAAGTACAATGTACAGCGCTATAAAGGTTTGGGTGAGATGAACGCGGCACAGCTATGGGAAACGACAATGGACCCTGAAAGCCGTACTATGCTTCAGGTAACCATTAATGACGCGATGCTGGCAGATACACTGTTCAACACTCTAATGGGGGATAATGTAGAACCTCGCCGCGACTTTATTCAGGAACATGCTAAGTATGTGAAAAATCTCGATTTTTAATGTGTGATATTTTCATCTTAGCTAATGTACGATTTGCTCGTTATGATTTGAGTTCAACACCAAGGGGCGCCCAGACGGCGTCCCTTTTCTTGTTTATTAACCAGCTAGGGTGAATTTGAATAGTTAACATCAATGCCCTAGGCCTTTCTCTTAGAGTGTGCAGGCTTGCCCGTGGACGCTGAATAACGGCCATAGCCTACAGCATACCTGAATATTTTATGATAAAGGCTTTTGTTGGGAAGGAAAGAGAAGACTTTAATAGCTGGTCTCGTATTAACCTCCAAAATCCACGGATAGATCTGCTGATCCAATCCCACATCCAATCCAATTTCCTTTAGCCGAGGGTATCTTTTTTGCAGCTGCCAGGCTACTCGCTCGCCTAATTTTGATAGTTTTTGCTCTAGGTGTACTGTTTCCTTTTCATCTAGATAGGGTGCTACAAGTTCATTGAAAAAGCGTACTGTACCACCGCTATGGTGATTGGTGACGACTTTGTCAGGAGCAGCTATGCGTCCTATTATAAGCGTCGTTTCCCAATGTTTTCTCAGGTTCATCTGGGTTAATACCCGCAGGTCAAAGGGACGCGTTTCATGTTGAAGAAGGTCAATCCCGCGTTGGATCAGATATGGACGCTTCCGTATGCGGTTAGAAACCACCTTGTTCAGTTCTTCCAGACTGTCAAAAGTAAGGGTATCTACTTCATAACGAAGGACGTACCAGATTCTCTCTCCGATGATTCCTTCTTCTGTTGGAGGAAGCGGCTCTGTGAGCCTTTCTGCACGCATAACCCCTTTTCCATAAGTACCAATATCCGGCTTAATATAGACGGTTCCATACACCGCTAGCATTTCGTTCAAGTGCTCGAATGTGTACAAACGTGTCTCTGGTATATAAGGGGCCAACGCCGGATTGGGGAGAATGGCATTTGTTTTGGTCCACTTACTGGCTACTCGCTGAATAGACAAGTATTCTCATCCCTTTCTTTTCGAAATATGAGTCGCGCACATGGAATTCACAACACTTTAACAAAACAAGGGAAACTAAAGGACAAGCGCGGAAAACAATGATATAATAGAGAAATACGGCGTTTTTCGGAATCTTGCTACATTAGCCCTGACCGTATACGTATTGTATGTGGAAAAGGCCCTTAGGGTGGGGGCTAATCCCCAACTCAGGGGAATTTGTTATAATCAGGGCTTGTTAGTGGTGTAAGGGTATAGCTATCTGCTTCTGCCAGAAGGGGTAAGACGAGAAGATTTACGCTGTAAAGGGGACAGAGGCGTTTAATTGTGCTCTTTTTGTGAAAGTAATATAATTATACAGATGGGTTTTTAGCCAAAATCCTGCGCAGAGAGCGGAGTATATAGGCAATGTCTTGTTAGGCTTTTCACATAGAGAGCAATGTATTGAAGGACGAGAAGGAGGACCAGCATGGCCGATCAAAATAACCCGCAGATCATTAACAGGGATATCGGAGTGGAAATGCGCGAATCCTTTATGGATTATGCCATGAGTATTATTGTTAGCCGTGCCTTGCCTGATGTGCGGGACGGACTAAAGCCGGTACACCGTCGTATTTTGTACGCGATGTCCGAGCTAGGCATGTCGCCAGACAAACCTTACAAGAAATCGGCAAGAATCGTCGGCGAAGTTATCGGTAAATATCACCCTCATGGTGATACGGCTGTATATGATACGATGGTGCGGATGGCGCAGGATTTTTCCTTGCGTTATATGCTGGTGGACGGACACGGCAACTTTGGCTCCGTTGATGGAGATATGGCGGCTGCGATGCGTTACACCGAAGCACGATTGTCTAAGATTGCAATGGAAATGCTGCGTGATTTGAATAAAGAGACCGTTGATTTCATGCCGAACTACGACGGTGAAGAGAATGAACCTGTCGTGTTGCCTGCACGTTATCCTAACTTGCTGGTCAATGGCGTCGGCGGAATTGCAGTCGGAATGGCTACCAATATTCCTCCGCATAACTTGGGAGAGGTTATCGACGGTGTACAAGCACTGATCGAAAACCCTGACATTACACCAATGGAACTTATGGATTATATCCAAGGGCCGGATTTCCCGACAGCAGGCTATATCTTAGGTCGTTCTGGCATTCGTCAGGCGTACCAAACAGGCCGCGGTTCTGTGACCATGCGTGCAAAGACCACCATAGAGGAAATTGGCAATAAAGCACGGATCATCGTGCATGAGCTGCCTTACCAAGTGAATAAGGCTCGTCTGGTCGAGAAGATTGCTGAATTGGTGCGTGACAAACGCATTGAGGGCATTACGGATTTGCGGGATGAATCGGACCGTACAGGTATGCGTGTCGTTATCGAGTTGCGCAGGGATGTGAACCCGAACGTCGTTCTGAATAATTTGTTTAAACATACGGCCATGCAGTCTAATTTCGGTATCAATATGCTTGCCATTGTGAACAATGAGCCGAAGATTTTGAACCTGAAAGATGTCTTGTATCATTATCTCAAACATCAGGTTGAAGTTATTCGTCGTCGGACAGAATTCGACCTGAAAAAAGCCGAAGCTAGAGCACACATTTTGGAAGGCTTGCGTATTGCTCTTGACCATCTGGACGAAGTTATTGCCTTGATTCGTTCCTCTCAAACTGCAGAAGCAGCTCGTGAAGGACTGATTGAGCGGTTCTCACTTACTCTTGAGCAGGCTCAGGCTATTCTCGATATGCGTCTGCAACGCTTAACCGGTTTGGAACGTGAGAAGATCGAGAATGAATATAACGAGTTACTACAAAAGATTGCCGAATACCGCGAAATTTTGGCCAACGAGCATTTGGTGCTTAACATTATTAGCGAAGAGCTGAATGAGCTTAAAGAACGTTTTGCTGATCAGCGTCGTACTGAAATTACAGTAGGTGAAGAGAGCATTTTGGATGAGGATCTTATTCCTCGTGAAGATGTTATTATTACGGTAACCCATACCGGATATATTAAACGCCTTCCCGTTACTACCTATCGCAGTCAAAAACGTGGTGGTCGTGGTGTAGTGGGTATGGATACCAAGGATGAAGATTTCGTAGAGCATCTGTTTATTACGAATTCACATCATCACTTGTTATTCTTCACCGACAAGGGCAAGGTATATCGGATTAAGGCTTATGAGATTCCAGATCTCAGTCGGACAGCCCGGGGAACACCGATTATTAATCTAATTCAGATTGAGCAGGGCGAGTCGATTAACGCGGTTATTCCAATTGAGGAGTTTGTTGAGGATAGCTATCTGTTCTTTGCGACCCAACAAGGGATTATCAAGAAGACGCCGCTCGACGACTATGCTAATATTCGCAAAGGTGGCCTGATCGCCATTAACTTGCGTGAAGATGATGCCCTGATCGAAGTAAAACTGACGGACGGACAGCAGGAAATGGTCATTGGTACGGCAGAAGGCATGTCTATTCGTTTCCATGAGAGCGATGTACGGTCTATGGGCCGTAGCGCTACGGGGGTTAAAGGGATCAGTCTCGATGAGAGTGATGCTGTAATAGGTATGGATATCGTTGATACCGACCTGGATATCCTGATTGTAACGGCCAAAGGCTATGGCAAACGTACCCCTGTAGCGGATTATCGTATCCAAAGCCGCGGAGGTAAGGGAATTAAGACAATTAATGTTACGGATAAGAATGGTCCGGTTGTCGGCCTCAAGGTTGTAAAAACTGAAGAGGATTTGATGATCATTACGGCCAGTGGTACCGTAATTCGGACCAGTATGGACGAAATCTCTACAATGGGCCGTAATACACAAGGGGTAAGGCTGATTAACATCCGCGAGGATGATTCGGTTGCTACTGTATGTCGTGCGAACAAGAATGAGGAGCAGGAAGAACTGCTTGAAGAGCTATTAGAGGACGGAGAAGCTAGCCGAGATACATCTCCATCAGGTGCTGAATCTTCTCTTGATATGGATAACCCAGGCGCAGAAGGCAGCGATTCAGAGTCTTCTGAGAACGAATAAGAAGCCATCCATACTACACAAGTAGTTACTGGATTTCTTAAGTGATGGAAAGACTCCTTGACTATTGTGGTCAGGGAGTCTTTTTCTTATTCTGGCTAATGAATTCAGAAGGCCAAGCTTTAAATGGTATAAAATAAATGTACAGGATCATTTTCAAGTAATATAATGACATCATAAACTGGCAGCTGGAGCAGCTGTTGTGAGAACAGAGAGGTTGACCATGACAACTGTACCCGTATCCGAATTAAAAGCAGGGCTTAAATTGCAAAGCGATGTATTTACTGAAATGGGCAGCTTGCTGCTGCCGAAAGGCCGCATTCTACTGCCCCGTGACTTGGAGATTCTACAGGCGTTCCTGATCCAGCAAGTAGAGGTAGGAATGGAGGATGATGCAACTTCCGGCGGCGATCATGCTACTGTTCGATCCGGAGCAGCTGAATCACAAGCCCCCTCATTAGATGAGCGAGATGAGTTTGCACAATTCCAGGATGAGTATGATAAAATGGTGATGCTTGTTAAGAATGCATTCCAATCAGTACTTGTCTCTAATTTATCTATATTTGAGCTGCGAAGTCAGCTGGAGTCCTTACTGGTGCACATACAGCGCTATAACGTAATGACATTCATTCCGCGATCCATGATCGAAGTTGATTATATTTTTCACAATGCTGTATTGACCTCACTTACTTCGTATTCCATTGCGCAGTGGATTGGTTTGCCTCAAAAGGACTGGATGCAGGTTGCCTTTGCCGGATTGCTTCATGATATCGGCAATGCCAAAATGGACCCGGTCATCCTCTACAAGCCTTCCGCATTAACAGGGGAGGAGCAAGAAGAGGTTCGTCGTCATACTTCACTGGGATATCAGTTGCTCAAAAATGTGAAGGCCATTAACGAGGGCGTGCGTCTGGCTGCTCTTCAGCATCATGAGAAAGTGGATGGTACCGGATACCCATTGCGTCTCAAGGGGGAACAGATCCACATTTACGCTAAAATTGTCGGAGTGGCTGATGTATTTCATGCCATGACGCTGCAGAAGACATATCGACCTGCCCAATCACCATACCTGGTTCTGGAGCAAATCAAATCAGAATCGTTTGGCAAGCTGGACCCAAGTGTGGTACAGGTTTTCATTCACAAGCTCACCCAATTTAACAACGGGACCAAAGTACGCCTTAATGATAATCGCATAGGGGAAATTATATTTGCTGATCGAGATCATCCGACTCGTCCGTTGGTTCAAGTAAATGGGGAAATCGTTAACTTGATGCTTCACAGAGAGCTTTATATTGAATGTATTGAGACTTAACTTTTTTAAAAAAAGAGTTGCAAATTATAATAGAGGTATGGTATATTATTTCTTGTCGCTTCAAGTGTTGTCGAAAAAGAGCGAAAACACTTTTTGAAAAAAAGTGTTGACATAACTCTGAAGAATATGATACACTATAAAAGTTGCTGAGGGGATAAAGCCTGAGGCGAACATGAAGTGTTTGATCTTTGAAAACTGAACAACGAGTGAGTAATGATTTTGTTCGCAAAATCAACAATGAGATATTTTATCTCGTCAGATTCAAAATGAGCTAATCGCTCTTTCTATAACCAACCTCGGTTGGTCTTTAATGGAGAGTTTGATCCTGGCTCAGGACGAACGCTGGCGGCGTGCCTAATACATGCAAGTCGAGCGGGATTATTTAG